>NZ_OPYN01000200.1 GCF_900277125.1 Pseudomonas inefficax | reverse complement strand
TCTTAGCCGTTCTGCAAAATCGCCGGGGGCGCTGCGCGCCCCTTTCGCGACGCAAGGCCGCTCCCACATCGGCCCCGGCAATCCCTACTTGAACACCTTCTTGAAGAACGCCTGCATGTCCGCCCAGGAGCTTTCGTCCGCCGCCTTGTTGTAGCCGATATCCGGCCCGCCATGCTCGCCATGGCTCAAACGGTCTGCATCCGGGTTGGTAAACCCGTGCTTGGCCCCGTCGATACTGACGAACTGATAGTTGACCTTGGCCGCATCCATCTCGGCCTTGAACGCCTCCACCTGTTGCGGTGTAACCATGCTGTCCGCCGCACCATGCTCGACCAGGATATCCGCGCGAACCACCCCAGGCCTGGCCGGGGTCTGGGTAGCCAGCGCGCCATGGAAGCTCACCACGCCGTCGAGTTTTTCGCCGCGCCGTGCGGCATCCAGCACCACCTTGCCGCCGAAGCAGTAGCCGACAGCGCCCAGTTGATGCTTGTTGGTGTTCGGCTGCAGTTTCAGCAGTTCGAGGCCGGCATCGAAGCGCCGCGCAGCCGCTTTCGGGTCCTTCAGCGCCTCTGCCATGAATGCCTGGGCATCGGCAGGGTGTTCGGTTTGCTTGCCGTCGCCATACATGTCGATGGCCAACGCGTTGTAGCCCAGCGCCGCGAGGTCGCGGGCGCGGCGCTTGGCGTAGTCGTTCAGCCCCCACCATTCATGCACCACGACAATGCCGGGGCGCTTGCCTTCGACAGCGTCGTCATAGGCGTAGTAGCCGACCAGGCGATTGCCGTCGGCGTCCTGGTAGGGGATCTCGCGGGTTTGTACCGCCGCTTGGGCGAGGGCGGCGCTGCACATCAGGGTCAAGGCCAGCAGGGCACGCATGGTCACTACTCCTTGTTCTGCAAACGGTTCGTTCAGCCGGGGTTCAGCCAGGGTTCAGGCGCGGTTCAGGGTGCCCTGCTTACTCTAGCTTCCAGACCGAAACAGCGCACCCAACTGGAGTATCCAGCCATGAAAACCTTCAACACCCTGCTTGCCGCCATGGCCGTCTGCGCCGCTGGCATCACCACTGCCCAGGCCGCTGACGACAACTTCGCCAGCCTGACCTACGGCCAGACCAGCGACAAGGTTCGCAAGTCCGGCCTGCTGCAGCGCAACACCGACCACCTCAACGCCGACGGCATCATCGGCAAGGACGACACCTGGGGCGTACGAGTGGGCAAGATCAATGACCAGGGCCGCTACTACATGACTTACGACAATGTCTCGGGCGACCACAGCGGCCTTAAGCTGCGCCAGGAAAACCTGCTGGGCAGCTACGACCTGTTCCTGCCTGTGGGTGATACCACCAAGCTGTTCGGCGGCGGCAGCCTGGGCGTGACCAAGCTGACCCAAGACTCGCCGGGCGCCAGCCGGGATACCGACTACGGTTACGCGTATGGCCTGCAGGCCGGCGTGATTCAGGACATCACCGACAAGGCTTCGGTGGAGCTGGGCTACCGTTACCTGCGTACCAACGCCGCCACCGAAGTAGGTGCGCACGGCGGACCGAAGGATGGCACCCTGCGCCTGACCAGCAGCGCGCAGACCTACCTGGCGGCAAGCTACAAGTTCTGACGGGCGAGCCGGGTTATCCTGTACCGGCCCTTTCGCGGGCACGCCCGCTCCCACAGGTACTGCACAAGCCTCCGGGGCAGTGCGATCCCTGTGGGAGCGGGCGTGCCCGCGAAGAGGCCGGTACAGGCAATACAAACAAGGAGCTGCACATGAAACTGCTGGTGGTCGAGGACGAAGCCCTGCTTCGCCATCACCTCTACACCCGCCTGGGCGAAAGCGGCCATGTGGTCGAGGCGGTCGCCGACGCCGAAGAGGCGCTGTACCAGGCCGGGCAGTACCACTTCGACCTGGCCATCATCGACCTGGGCCTGCCCGGCATCAGCGGGCTGGAACTGATCACGCGCCTGCGCAGCCAGGACAAGACCTTCCCCATTCTCATCCTCACCGCCCGTGGC
Source organism: Pseudomonas inefficax (assembly GCF_900277125.1). Taxonomy (GTDB): domain Bacteria; phylum Pseudomonadota; class Gammaproteobacteria; order Pseudomonadales; family Pseudomonadaceae; genus Aquipseudomonas; species Aquipseudomonas inefficax. Next base: position 128,968 of record NZ_OPYN01000200.1, on the reverse strand, counting down.
AACTGGCAGGACAAGGTCGAAGGCCTGGCCGCCGGTGCCGACGACTATCTGGTCAAGCCGTTCCAGTTCGAAGAACTCGAGGCGCGCCTGAACGCCCTGCTGCGCCGCTCCAGCGGCTTCACCCAATCGACCATTGCCGCCGGCCCGCTGGTGCTCGACCTCAACCGCAAGCAGGCGACGCTGGACGAGCAGCCCTTGGCCCTGACGGCCTACGAATACCGCATCCTCGAATACCTCATGCGCCATCACCAGCAGGTGGTGGCCAAGGACCGCCTGATGGAGCAGCTGTACCCGGGTGACGAGGAGCGCGACCCCAATGTCATCGAAGTGCTGGTCGGCCGCCTGCGGCGCAAGCTCGAGGGCGAGCACGGTTTCAAGCCGATCGACACCGTGCGCGGCCTGGGCTACCTGTTCACCGAGCGCTGCCGATGATCCGTTCGCTGCGGGTGCGCCTGATGCTGGCGGCCGCGGTGCTGGCGCTGCTGTTCATGCTGGCGCTGCTGCCGGCCTTGCAGAAAGCCTTCAGCCTGGCCCTGCAGGAGTCGATCGAACAACGCCTGGCTTCGGATGTGACCACGCTGATTTCGGCTGCGCGCATCGAACATGGCCAACTGCAGATGCCTACGCTGCTGCCGGACGAGCGTTACAACCTGCCGTACACCGGCCTGCTCGGCTATATCTTCGACCGCGACGGCAAGCTGGTCTGGCAGTCGCGGGCTACCGCCGCGCAGAACATCAACTACCGCCCGCGCTACGACGGCCGTGGCAATGAATTTGCCCGTATTCACCAGGCCGATGGCGAAGAGTTCTTCGTCTATGACGTCGAGATAAAGCTGCTGGGTGGCCAGAGCGCCGCCTACAGCATCGTTGCCCTGCAACCTGTGCGCGAATACCAGCACACTCTCGATGGCCTGCGCGAAAAGCTCTACCTGGGCTTTGGCGCGGCCTTGCTGGCGCTGCTGGTGCTGCTATGGGCCGGTTTGACCTGGGGCCTGCGTTCGTTGCGCCGGCTCAGTCGCGAGCTGGACGACGTGGAGTCGGGCGTGCGCGATGGCCTGAGCGGCGAACACCCACGTGAGCTGCTGCGCCTGACCGGCTCGTTGAACCGCCTGTTGCGCAGCGAGCGCGAGCAGCGCCAGCGCTACCGTGATTCGCTCGATGACCTGGCGCACAGCCTGAAGACGCCGTTGGCGGTGTTGCAGGGGGTGGGCGAAAGCCTGCAGCAGCGTAGCGGCGAGCGCGAGCAGGCGCGCGTGCTGCAGAGCCAGATCGAACGCATGAGCCAGCAGATCGACTACCAGCTGCAACGCGCCAGCCTGCGCAAGAGCGGCCTGGTACGCCACAGCGTGCTGCTGCGACCGCTGCTGGACAGCCTGTGCAGCACCTTGGCCAAGGTGTACCGGGACAAGCGGGTGGAGGTGACCCTGCAACTACCAGAGGCGGCGCAGGTGCCGATGGAGCAGGGCGCGTTGCTGGAGCTGCTGGGCAACCTGCTGGAGAACGCCTACCGACTGAGCCTGGGCCAGGTGCGCGTGAGCCTGGAGCAGGCGCCTGGGCAGTTGACCTTGTGCATCGAGGACGACGGGCCGGGGGTGCCGGTGGATCAGCGTGAGCGGATTCTGGAGCGTGGGGAGCGGCTGGACAGCCAGCATCCCGGGCAGGGGATCGGGCTGGCGGTGGTCAAGGACATCGTCGACAGCTATGACGCCGAGTTGAGCCTGGGTGATTCTCCTCTGGGGGGCGCGGCGTTCAGGATCACATTCAACCTGGATTGATTTTTAGCCTGTGCCGGCCCTTTCGCGGGCTTGCCCGCTCCCACAGGTACTGCACAGGGCCTCAGGCCAGTGCGGTGCCTGTGGGAGCGGGCAAGCCCGCGAAAGGGCCGGCACAGGCAACCCACAATGGGCGGATTCCCGCCAATACCTCTGTACAAATCCCGCCATCGGGCGGAAATCCGCCAGCCCACCTCAGGCAAGTCGCCCCGTCGTTGGGCGTTTATCCCTTGCAAATACGGCCCTTGCACCCTTCGTGGGCATTTTGGCACCACCCTTGCTATTGATCCTCGCAGAGGCCTGCCCAGGCAGCTCGAACACAACGACAAATCCCTCCGGGTGCAGGAGGGTTAGCGATTCAGGTGCCCCATCGCCCTGGGAAGGGTGAGCCGGCACACTCGAGGAAAATTAGCCATGACGACACGTCAGCCGCTGTATAAATCCCTGTATGTCCAGGTGTTGGTCGCCATCACCATCGGCATCCTGCTCGGCCACTACTACCCGGAGACGGGCGTCGCTCTCAAACCCTTGGGTGACGGCTTCGTCAAACTGATCAAGATGGTCATCGCCCCGATCATCTTCTGCACCGTGGTCAGCGGCATCGCCGGCATGCAGAGCATGAAGTCGGTCGGCAAGACCGGCGGTTACGCGCTGCTGTACTTTGAAATCGTCTCCACCATCGCCCTGATCATCGGCCTCGTCGTCGTCAACGTGGTCAAGCCGGGCGCTGGCATGCACATCGACGTCACCACCCTGAACGCCAGCAGCGTGGCTGCCTACGCCGCCGCCGGCGCGCAGCAGACCACTGTCGGCTTCCTGCTCAACGTCATTCCCAACACCGTGGTCGGTGCCTTCGCCAACGGCGACATCCTGCAAGTGCTGATGTTCTCCGTGCTGTTCGGCTTCGCCCTGCACCGCCTGGGCAGCTACGGCAAGCCGGTGCTGGACATGATCGACCGCTTCGCCCATGTCATGTTCAACATCATCAACATGATCATGAAGCTGGCCCCGGTCGGTGCCTTTGGTGCAATGGCCTTCACTATCGGCCAGTACGGCGTTGGTTCGCTGGTGCAGCTTGGCTACCTGATGGCCTGCTTCTACATCACCTGCCTGCTGTTCGTGCTGGTGGTGCTGGGTGGTATCTGCCGCGCCCACGGCTTCAGTGTCCTCAAGCTGATCCGCTACATCCGTGAAGAACTGCTGATCGTACTTGGCACTTCCTCCTCGGAATCGGCCTTGCCACGCATGCTGGCGAAGATGGAGCGCCTGGGTGCGAAGAAGTCGGTGGTTGGCCTGGTCATCCCGACCGGTTACTCGTTCAACCTCGACGGCACCTCGATCTACCTGACCATGGCTGCGGTATTCATCGCCCAGGCCACCGACACCACCATGGACATCACGCACCAGATCACCTTGCTGCTGGTGCTGCTGGTGGCGTCCAAGGGTGCTGCCGGCGTTACCGGCTCGGGCTTCATCGTGCTGGCCGCCACCCTCTCGGCTGTTGGCCATCTGCCGGTTGCCGGCCTGGCGCTGATCCTCGGCATCGACCGCTTCATGTCCGAAGCCCGCGCCCTGACCAACCTGGTTGGCAACGCCGTTGCCACCGTGGTCGTGGCCAAGTGGGTGAAGGAAATGGACAACGACAAGCTGGCATCGGAGCTGGCCTCCGGTGGTGCGCCGCTGGTCGATACCCGTCCGACCGACGACCTGGGCGTGGCTGAAGGCCCGGCTCGCTGATCGCAGGATGGTGAAAAGAAAAGGCGACCTCAGGGTCGCCTTTTTCATGTCTGTGCGGCGCACGGTTCCCTGTGGGAGCGGCCTTGTGTCGCGAAAGGGGCGCGCAGCGGCCCCAGGGTATCAGCCATCCTGCAAGATTGCCGGGGCTGCTGCGCAGCCCTTTCGCGACACAAGGCCGCTCCCACAAGGTTTGCGCACAGCCTTCAGGCCAGCACCACCTCCAGCACCCGGATCACGTCCGGTTGCGGGTAGTGCCAACGCACCTGCACATCCCAGAACTTCACCCCATACACCCGCTCCGCCGGCGGCACCTGGTAGGCCGGCCGTGGGTCCTGCGCCAGGCATTGCTCGATCAGCTCCACCAACGGTTCACCCAGGCGCAGTGCATGTTCGCGGGCCTGGAGCAGGGCATTGTCGCACCACTGCACGGCGATCGCGGCAGGCGCCTGGCTGGCCATCTGGTTGCTGGCGCCAGCGATGCTATCGGCGTACGGCACATACGGCTTGATGTCCAGCACCGGCGTGCCGTCCAGCAGGTCGATACCAGACAGCAGCAGCCGCCCGGGTTCCACGCCTTCCAGGCGTACCACCGACTGGCCGATGCCATTGGGCCGGTGAGTGGCGCGGGTGGCGAACACACCCATGCTCCTGTTCCCGCCCAGCCGCGGTGGCCGCACCTTCAGGCGGGGTTTGTCTTCCAATGCCTGGTGGAACAGGAACAGCAGCCAGACATGGCTGACCTGTTCCAGCCCCTCGACCGCATCGCCCTGGTCGAACGGCGGCAGCAGCTCGAGCACTCCGCGTGCGGCGGGCGCCAGTTGCGGCTGGCGCGGGATGGCGAACTTTTCCTTGAAACAGGAGCGGATGATGCCGACCGGGGTAACCGTGTGCTGCATCGCCAATCAGCCGCGCACGCGCAGGGTCAGGCCCTTGAGGAAATTGCGCAGCAACTGGTCGCCGCAGGGGCGGTAATTGTCATGGCCGGCCTTGCGGAACAGTGCGCTGAGCTCGGGCTTGCTGACCGGGAAGTTGACCGACTTGAGGATCGCATGCAGGTCGTCTTCCTTGAGCTCGAAAGCCACCCGCAGCTTCTTGAGGATGAGGTTGTTGGTCACTGGCAGCTCGATCGGCTGCGGCGGGCGGCTGTCATCCTTGCCGCGACGGTGGATCACCAGGCCGTCGAGAAAGTGCGCGATGACCCGTTCCGGGCAGCGCACGAAGCCTTCCTCGTCTTCCTTTTTCAGGTAGGTGGCCAGTACCAGGGGATGCACGTCGAGGCCAGATAGCCCGATGATTTCGGCCATCTTGGCGTCATTCACCTTGAGCATGTAGCGCAGGCTGCGCAGGACGTCGTTGTGGTTCATTGTTGCAGAATCCTGTTCAGGTGCCGCGCCTGTGGGCGCGGCGTATTGCTTAGAAACGTTCGGTAGTGGCCAGGTAGCGCCACTGGCCCAGGGGCAACTTGCCCATCGACACGCCACCCAGGCGGATACGGCGCATGCCGACCAGCTCCAGGCGCAGGTAGGCGCACAGCTCGGCAATCTGCCCTGGCTGCGGGTTTTTCAGGGCCATGCGAAGGTGGGTCTCGTTCTGCCAGCTGGCCTTGGCTCTAGGCAGCTCGCGGTCATTGCGGGTGGCACCGCGCGCCAGGCGTTCCAGCGCCTGGGGCGTGGTTTCGCCGCGCACTTCTACGATGAATTCCTGTTCGAGGCGGCGCAGGTCCGCGTCGATCTTGCGGGTTACCCGCCAATCCTGGGTGAATACCTGCAGGCCGCTGGCACCGCGTTCCAGCGGCGCCACGCAGGCCTGCCGGGCAAAATGCCCGTGCAAGGCGCGCACACCTTCGCGGTGGGCTTCGCTGAGGGTGCTCATGTTCATGCTGGCGCGGGCGGCTTCGCTGTCCACGCTGGCCGGTTGGTTCAGCAGCAGGGTTACCGGTTCCAGCGTTTCGGCACGGGCACCCGGCAGCAGTTCGACGCGTTGCTGCTCGACCTTGAACTGCGGTTGCTCGACCACCACGCCATCGACCGTGACCCAGCCGCCTTCAATATACTGCTCGGCCTCGCGGCGGGAGCAGCCAAGCTGCTCGATAAGGCGTTTGGACAGGCGGACGGGTTCGGACATGACGGCAATTCGCAAAGGCAGGGAAAGACCTGCATTGTACCTGCCCGCGCGGCCGAGGGGCTGGGAATCTGTGTCATTTACGCCGTTTTGCGCAGGCGCATGTGCAGCAATGGGTAGGGCTGCCCCAGGCCGTCGGTCTCCGAACGACCGATCACCTCGAAGCCCTCATGCAGGTAGAAGCCCAAGGCTTGCGGGTTCTGTTCATTGACATCCAGCCGCTCGGCATTCAGTTCGTCTATTGCATAGCGCAGCAGACGCTTGCCAACCCCTTTGCCACGGTAGTGCGGTGCGACGAACAGCATGTCCACGCGCCCGTTGGCGACCCCGGCGAAACCACAGATGCGCTGGCGGTCCTTGCAGCAGATCAGCATCACTGCGTCGAGGTAGCGACGCAGTACCTGGTCGCGCAGCAGGACGATGTAGCAATCCGGCAGGAAGTCGTGGGTGGCTCGTACCGAGTCCTCCCACACCTGTGTCAGTTCGCCGTAGTCACCCAAGCGCGGGGTTTGCAGCGTCAGTACCGAATGCATGCCGGTGTTCCTCCATGACGATAAGGCAAACATAGCAGGCCAACCACTGGTCGGCTTGTCCGTGCGCTGCTTGAACCTCAGCGTTTGCCGGTCTATTACTTTTCCGTGGGAAAAATTCCCACGCATCGAAAGGCAACAACCGAACTCAGGATTCCCGGCTTGATCTGGCGTTTCTCATGGCGACAACCTGGAGACGAAATATGCAAATCCATGTGCTGTTCAAAAAGGCTCTATTGGCTGTAGCCGTTGCTGGCGTGCTGTCGACTTCCATCGTTCTGATCCCTGACTCGATTTCCAGTGGCTCCAGCGCCTACGCCAAGGATGGCGGTGGAGGCGGCGGTCACGGAGGAGGCGGTGGCGGTGGTCACGGTGGTGGTGGCGGTGGCCATGGCGGCGGCGGTCACGGTGGCGGCGGTGGAGGCGGCGGTCACGGTGGCGGCGGTGGTGGCCATGGCGGTGGCGGCGGTGGTCACGGTGGCGGCGGTGGTGGCCATGGCGGTAGCGGCGGTGGTCACGGTGGTCACGGTGGTGGCGGTGGCCATGGCGGTGAAGGCGGCGGCCACGGCGCTGGCGGGGATGGAGATGGCCATGCCGGCAACAGTGGGCGCGGCCATGACGGTTCCTCGAACTCTGGGCGCAGCGGCAACCACGCTGAAGCAGGTGACGATCATGGCAATCACGTTGGCGGTGAGCCTGGGGACGATCACGGTAATCACGTTGGCGGCGAGCCCGGTGACGATCATGGCAATCACGTTGGCGGTGAGCCCGGGGACGATCATGGCAATCATGTTGGCGGTGAGCCTGGCGATGACCACGGCAATCACGTTGGTGGTGAGCCTGGTGATGATCGTGGCGACCATCTGGGTGGCGAACCTGGTGATGACCGCGGTGAGCATGCCGCAGGCGAACCGGGTGATGACAACAGCAGGAGCTGACTGGCTCTGAACGGTCTCATGCAGCGCCTACGGGGCGGGCCTGCATGAGGCCAGGTTCGGATACACGGCAGCCCCACTCTATGCGAAATGCAATGAGCGCCGACGACTATCCCTCATCTCGTCAGGGATATGGTCACAGTTGGTGTGGGATCTTTTCCCGCGTCGTATACTGGGTTCATCTGTCAAGGAATGCGCTCAATGCAATCGCCTACCATCCCCCCCTCGATGTTAAGCGCTTTGCGGCGTGTCATGCGTCCTCTGGTGCGCCTGATGCTGCGCAAAGGGGTCACTTTCCCGATGTTCGCCGACCTGCTCAAGGAAGTGTTCGTCGATGTGGCTCATCGTGAATTTCGCCTGGACGGTACAGTGCCGACCGACAGCCGCATCAGCCTGCTCACGGGCGTGCATCGCAAGGATGTCCGGCGTCTGCGCAGCGAGGAGGGCGAATCGCTCGCCGCGTTGCCGGAAAACATCACGTTAGGTGCGCAGTTGGTCAATATGTGGACCACTGGCAAGCCGTTCTGCTCGGAGCCTGGCCAGGCGCTGCCGTTGCCGCGCCTGGCGAGTGTCGGCGGCGATCTCTCGTTCGATGCCCTGGTGGCGAAAGTCAGCACCGACATTCGCGGGCGGGTGGTGCTGGATGAGTGGTTGCGCCTGGGTATCGTCCGGCTCGACGAGCACGACTGTGTGCACCTGGAAGCCCAGGCATTCGTGCCGCAGAAAGGCTTCGACGAAAAGGCCGCGTACTTTGGCCACAACCTGCATGACCATGCCTGTGCAGCAGTGCACAACCTGAGTGGGGACGGCCAGCCGTTCTTTGAACGCAGTGTGCACTACGACGCCTTGAGCCCGGCCAGCGTCGACCACTTGCGTGCAGCAGTGGAAAAGGATGGCATGCAGGTGCTGCTTGCCTTCAGCCGGCTCGCATCGGGCCTGGAAGAGGTCGATGTACCCAGCGCAGAGCAACGTCAGCGCATCACTGTCGGGCTTTATTTCTACACTGAGACTACCGACCCCGATTTGTCGAAGACATCAGACCCATGACTTCCTTCGCGCGCTGCCTCAGTGTTGTCACGCTGATCCTGGGTTTCGGGCTGAACCTGATGGCGCCTGGCGAGGTGGTCGCAGCGCCGGTATGTGTCAGCCGTGACGAAGTGGGTATGGCGGGTGCGGCGGGCTTGCAGTTTCCGGGTGGTATTGGTGGTACCGGCGCCAGGACGGGCGGTGTCGGCGGTACCGGTGTGCGCAGCGAAAACGGCGGAGTGGGTGGCACCGGTGCGCCGCTGCCGCAGCGTCCCGGCGGCACGGGCGGGACTGGTGCGGTGGCCGACGGTGTGGACGGCACCTTCATCGATAATGGCGGGGTAGGCGGTACCGGCGCACCGAACCTGCGCCCGGGCGGTACCGGGGGCACGGGCATCGTCGGCACTATCACCGGGTTCGCCTCGATCTGCGTCAATGGGCTGGAAGTACACTTTGGCAAGGATGTGCCGGTGAGTGAAAACGGTGTGCCTGCCAGTAGCGCTCACCTGGCAATCGGCCAGGTTGTCGCGGTGGAGGCATTTGCCGGCAAGCGCGGCCTGCAAGCAGGGCGCATCTCGATTATCAACGTTTACGAGGGGCCGCTGACGGCACTGCCAAATGCTTCGGCCCCCCTGCGGGTCATGGGCCAACCTGTGCGGCTTGCTGCAGGGGCGCGGGTGGCTGAAGGGCTGCGCCCGGGCGAGCCGGTCAGGGTCAGTGGCCTGCGTGATGCCAAGGGCGAAGTGGTAGCCAGCCGTATCGAACGGGCGCCTGGGCTCAGGGAGGCCAGTGCCATCGGTGCGGTTGATCGTACTGGCAGCCTTCAAGGGCTCAAGCTGGGAACCCGTATGGCACCCGCGCGGGAAGTGCTGGTGCGTGGGCAGTGGACCGGGCGCCAGCTGGAAGTGGCGCAAACCCGTCCAGACCCGAGCCTGCCTTTTGCTGGCCGTGTGCAGGCGGCGGTGATCGAGGGGCTGGTACAGCGCAGCCACGCTCAACAACTGGTGGTGGCAGGCATCAAGGTGACGCTGGGGCAGGGCACCGTGATCGTCGGCAAACAGTCCGCGGCATTGGCGCTCGATCAACGTGTGCGGGTGAGCGGGGTGTTCAGTGGCAAACATGAGCTGCGGGCAACTCGCGTAGAGTTCCATGATGACCGCGTCGTCAACCCGGACAGAGGGCATTCGGGGCGTGGCAGCGAGCACGATGCCAGTGACGCTGAAGGGACCATTGACGCCGAAGGCTCCAGCAATAGCGGGCATGGCGGGCGTGATGAGACCAGTGATCGCATTGAAGTCAGTGATGACCACAGCGGGCACGACGGTGTTGACGATTCCAGTGGTCGGGACAGTACTGAAAGCGTGGACAAGTCCGGAAAGTCGGAACATGTCGAGACCGTGGAGCAACCCGAGAGCAGCAATAGTGGAAGCTCTGACCGGGTACAGAAGGTCGAGCTGGAAAAGGTGGAAAAGATTGAAAAAGCAGAGAAGGTTGAAAAGGTAGAGAAAGTAGAAAAAGTCGAGAAGATCGAGAAAACCGAGAAGCCCGAAAAGGTCGAGAAGATCGAAAAGCCTGAGAAGGTCGAGAAAGTCGAGAAGATTGAAAAGGTCGAAAGGCCCGAAACAATAGAGAAAGTCGAAAAAGTGGAGCACCCAGAGCGATCCGGGCATTAGCCAACTAGGCTGGGTAAGTGCCATCACCCTTCCCGCTCGGGATACCGAGGTGCAGATGAGACCCACTTTCCCTCTTTTCGCCTGCTTGTTGTCATGCGCCAGTGCGTCGGTCCTGGGCGACACCTTCAGCGCCGCCATAGGCATGGACTATTCAAGTGGCGACTATGGCACGGATACAACCTCGGAAATCTGGTATGTCCCGGTGGTCGGCAAGTATGAAACCGGCCCCATGACCTACAAGGTCACCGTGCCCTGGCTGCGCATAACCAACCCAGAGGTGGGCCCGAACGGTGACCCCTTGCCCGGTGGCTGCCGGGACGTGGAAAGCGGGCTGGGGGACACGGTCGCCAGCGCCGGTTACGCCCTGCTCGATGGCAGCGGCGGCGGCCTGATGCTGGACCTGATCGGCAAGGTCAAATTCCCCACTGCCGATGAAGACCAGTGCCTGGGCACGGGTGAATACGACTACACCGGCCAGGTCGACATCGCCAAGGCTTTTGGCCCGGTGACCGGCTTCGCGACCCTGGGCTGGAAGAAGTTCGGCGACCCGCCCGACAGCGATTTCGACGACCCGATATTTGCCAGCCTCGGCTTCGCCATGCCCGTGGCTGCAGGCACTTCGGCGGGCGCTTCCTACGACTGGCGGCAGAAGGTCGTCTCGACGGGCGCGCAGATCAGGGAACTTACCCTGTTCCTGACCCACAAGCTCAACCAGCAGTGGAAAGTGCAACTCTATGCGGTCAAAGGCTTCTCGGATGCCAGCCCGGATGCAGAGGGCGGCCTGATGCTTTTTCATGCGTTCTGACGAAAAAGCCCCTGACCCGGTAATGCCTGTCAGATAGCGTTAACGGGGCTGCGTAGCGGCCCCAAATTACATAACTGTTCCAGCGCGATTAGATGGGTTCGGCCCACATGTCGTATTCGTCGGCATCCACCACGCGGCAACGCACTTTGTCACCCGGCTTGAAACCGTGGTCGCCATCGATGAACACGCTGCCGTCGATCTCCGGGGCATCAAAGAAGCTGCGGCCAACCGAACCTTGCTCTTCCACTTCATCGATCAATACGTCGATTTCCTTGCCGATGCGCAGTTGCAGGCGGGCGGCGCTGATGGCCTGCTGGTGGGCCATGAAGCGGTCCCAGCGGTCCTGCTTGACGTCGTCTGGCACTTCTTCCAGGCCCAGGTCGTTGGCCGGGGCGCCTTCCACCGGCGAGTACTGGAAGCAGCCTACGCGGTCCAGCTGGGCTTCGGTCAGCCAGTCCAGCAGGTATTGGAAGTCTTCTTCGGTCTCGCCCGGGAAACCGACGATGAAGGTGGAGCGAATCACCAGCTCCGGGCACTGCTCGCGCCAGTTCTTGATACGTGCCAGGGTGCGGTCTTCGAACGCCGGGCGCTTCATGGCCTTGAGCACTTTCGGGCTGGCGTGCTGGAACGGGATGTCCAGGTACGGCAGGATCTTACCGGCGGCCATCAGTGGGATCACGTCGTCGACGTTCGGGTACGGGTAAACGTAGTGCAGGCGTACCCAGGCACCCAGGCTGCTCAGTGCTTCGCACAGTTCGAGCATGCGGGTCTTGACCGGGCGGCCGTTCCAGAAGTCGGTCTTGTACTTGACGTCGACGCCATAGGCGCTGGTGTCCTGGGAAATCACCAGGATCTCCTTGACCCCGGCCTTGACCAGGCGCTCGGCCTCGCTCAGCACTTCGCCGACCGGGCGGCTGACCAGCTTGCCGCGCATCGACGGGATGATGCAGAAGCTGCAGCTGTGGTTGCAGCCTTCGGAAATCTTCAGGTACGCATAGTGGCGCGGGGTCAGCTTGACACCCTGCGGCGGCACCAGGTCGATCAGCGGGTTGTGGTCCTGGCGTGGCGGCACTACTTCATGCACGGCGTTGACCACCTGCTCGTACTGCTGCGGGCCGGTGACCGACAGCACGCTTGGGTGCACGTCACGGATGCTGCCTTCCTCGACACCCATGCAGCCGGTAACGATGACCTTGCCGTTTTCCTTGATCGCTTCGCCGATCACTTCCAGCGACTCGGCCTTGGCGCTGTCGATAAAGCCGCAGGTGTTGACCACCACAACGTCGGCGTCCTCGTAGGTGGGCACGACTTCATAGCCTTCCATGCGCAGCTGGGTCAGGATGCGCTCGGAATCGACCAGGGCTTTTGGGCAACCCAGGCTTACGAAACCTACCTTGGGGGTGGCGGGCGTGGTGGACATGACTAACCTCGGTATTGAATGCAGGTCGCCCGACCGGAATCGGGGGCGATCTTGACGGGCGCTTTTGGCGCCTCTGATCAAAAAGTGCGCAATTCTAGCGAGCGCAGGGTCGCTTGACCAGCAGAAATGCGACGAACGCTGCGCTATGCTTCGCGCCATTGCGTCGGGGGTATCGGTATCACCTGGCGCATGGGGAATTCTACTGGCCTTGCAAGGCCGTCTGCGGGAGTGGTCGATGGTTCAGGCAAGCAGTCACGCCGAGGGCGGGCACGAGGGGAAGCAGGGCGCGACGCGGTCGCTGAGCCTGCTCGTGGCGGCGGTCGGGGTAGTTTATGGCGATATCGGTACCAGCCCGTTGTATACCCTCAAGGAAGTCTTCAGCGGCGGGTACGGAGTACCGGTCAACCATGACGGTGTGCTAGGGATCCTGTCGCTGATCCTGTGGTCACTGCTGTGGGTGGTGTCGTTCAAGTACGTGATGTTCATCCTGCGCGCCGACAACCAGGGCGAGGGCGGCACCATGGCGTTGACCGCGCTGGCGCGGCGGGCCACGGCGGCCTACCCGAGGTTGCGCACGTTGATGGTGGTGTGCGGGTTGATCGGCGCTTCGTTGTTCTATGGCGACAGCATGATCACCCCGGCGGTGTCGGTACTGTCGGCGGTCGAGGGCATGGGGTTGGCCTTCGAAGGCATCGACCACTGGGTGGTGCCGATTTCGTTGGTGGTGCTGGTGGCGCTGTTCCTGGTACAGAAGCATGGCACCGAGAAGATCGGCAAGCTGTTCGGCCCGATCATGGTCACCTGGTTCGTGGCGCTGGGCGCGCTGGGGGTACATGGCATCTCGCAGAGCCCGGAGGTGCTCAAGGCATTCAATCCAGGCTGGGCGGTGAACTTCTTCGTGGTTCACCCCGGCATGGGCGTGGCCATCCTGGGCGCTGTGGTGCTGGCGCTGACCGGTGCCGAGGCGCTGTACGCCGACATGGGCCACTTTGGTCGCAAGCCGATCGCCCGGGCCTGGTTCGCCCTGGTGCTGCCGGCGCTGGTGCTCAACTACTTTGGCCAGGGCGCATTACTGCTGCAAAACCCTGAGGCGGCACGTAACCCGTTCTACCTGCTGGCGCCGGGCTGGGCGCTGCTGCCGATGATCGGCTTGGCTACCATGGCCACGGTGATCGCTTCTCAGGCGGTGATCTCGGGGGCGTTCTCGCTGACCCGCCAGGCCATCCAGCTGGGCTACATTCCACGCATGCAGATCCAGCACACCTCCAGCGATGAGCAGGGGCAGATCTACATTGGTGCCGTGAACTGGGCGCTTATGGTTGGCGTGGTGTTGCTGGTGATCGGCTTCGAGTCGTCCGGCGCCCTGGCGGCAGCCTACGGCGTGGCGGTGACCGGCACCATGCTGATGACCACGCTGCTGGTCTCGGCGGTGATGTTGCTGCTATGGAAGTGGCCACCAGTGCTGGCGGTGCCGATCCTGCTGGGCTTCCTGTTGGTGGATGGGCTGTTCTTTGCCGCCAACGTACCGAAGATCATCCAGGGCGGGGCCTTCCCGGTCCTGGCCGGCGCTGTGCTGTTCCTGTTGATGAGCACCTGGAAACGCGGCAAGCAAATCCTGATGGAGCGTATCGACGAAGGCGCGCTGCCGCTGCAGCTGTTCATCAGCAGCATCCGCATTCAGCCACCGCACCGGGTCGAAGGTACGGCGGTGTTTCTCACGGCGCGCTCCGATGCGGTGCCCCATGCGCTGTTGCACAACATGCTGCACAACCAGGTATTGCACAGCCAGGTGGTGCTGTTGACGGTGGTCAGCGAAGACCGGCCACGGGTGCCGGAGCAAGAGCGCTTTGAGGTCGAGGCCTATGGTGACGGGTTCTTCCGCGTGTTGCTGCACTTCGGTTTCATGGACGAACCGGACGTGCCCGCGGCGTTGAAGCTGTGCCACCTGGAAGACCTGGACTTCAGCCCGATGCGCACCACGTTCTTCCTCAGTCGCGAGACCGTGATCGCCTCACGGCTGGAGGGGATGTCGCGCTGGCGGGGCAACCTGTTTGCGTTCCTGCTGAAGAATGCCAACGGCAACTTGCGCTTTTTCAACCTGCCGTTGAACCGGGTGATCGAGTTGGGGACCCAGGTCGAAATCTGAGGAGCAGCACAGATTTCAAGGCAGTACCCGCCCCATGTGGGAGCGGGCGTGCCCGCGAAGCCGGCAACTCGGTGTAGGGCACCGGCTTCGCCGGTGTTCGCGGGCATGCCCGCTCCCACATGGACCGCATAGCTTTCAAAGCTTGCGCTGTACCTGTGGGAGCGGGTTTACCCGCGAATGGGCCGCAAGGTCTTATCAGTTCTGCTCAGCCACACTCGACTTGCCCTGGCGTGTCTCGATCTCGCCGATCAAGCGCTTGGCCAATGCCGGGTAGTTTTCGTCGAAGTGGTGCCCCCCTGGCAGCTTCAGGCGTTCACCCACCGCAGTCTTGTCGGTGCAGCCGCTCTCGTCGGTTTCTTCCACACCATACACGCACACCACCTTGGAAGCCGGCAGCCTGGCCATTTCAGGCCCGGTTGGCGCTTCCTGGCCTTCCTTGCCCAGCCAGCCCTCGACTTCGATCTCGAAGCTGCCACTGCGGGCAAAGGCCAGCAGCATCACCGCGTCGATACGCTGCTGGTCCTCGGCCGGCAGGCGGTTGTAGATCGCCGGCAGCACATCGGCACCGAACGAATAGCCGGTCAGCACGAAGCGTTTGGTACCCCACTTCTGCCGGTAGTGCTGCATCAGCTCGGACAGGTCGGCGGCGCTTTGTTCCGGGGTCTTGTGCTGCCAGTAGTAGCGAAGCGTATCGATGCCGACCACCGGGTAGCCAAGCTTGGCCATTTCCCCGGCCACATCGCGGTCCAGGTCCCGCCAGCCACCATCACCGGAAAGGAACAGGGTGACCGTGTCGGTAGTCTGCCCGGCCGGCACCTCGACCACCGGGATGGCCAGGGCGTTGCCATCGTGGCCGACCAGGGCCTGGGTGAGCTGGGCCTTGAGCACTTGTGGCAGGTGGATGTCGTAGTCGCTGATGCTGGTTTCGGCATTGGCCTGGTCGCGCACGAAAGCGGCGCTGGCGTCATCCGGGTTGTCGTTCCAGGCGACGTTCCAGTGGCCATGGGCGGCCGACTTCGGCAGCGGTGCCTGGCAGCCGGGCTGTTCCAGGCTGAAATCCACGGAAATCGCCCGCGCCTTGTCGTTGTTCTGGCTGGCCAGCCAGCGCCAGGCCTGGGCGGCGCCAGGGCCGATGCCGGCGACCAGGGTCGGCTTCTCCGACAACTGGCCCAGGGCCTGGTCTAGGGCCTGTTGCTGCTTGCTGCAGTCGTTGGGCGGCACGATCACCTGTACCAGTTGCGCTTCGCCGGCCTGTGCCAGGTCCAGCAGCTGCCTGTCGGTCAGCGCCTGGTCCTGGGGGACACCGATGGCCACCCGGGCTTTGGGGTGCACGCCAGGGGTCACGCGGGTGATAGGGGTGCCATTGATGCTCAGTTGTTCCAGGCGCGCCTCGGGGGCCGGGCGCGTCCATAGCCAGAACGCCAGCGCGCCTCCCGCGGCGGCCAACAGCAGGGGAACTAGCAGGTACAGCCAAAAGCGTCGGGTCATCAACGTTTCACCAATCCAGTCAGGCCGCCTGCAATCAGGGCGGCGGTGTCGGCCAGTGCCACCAGCGGGTCGAGCCCGGCCGGCACGGCCATGTAGCGGGGTTCCCAGTCCGGTTGGAACTTGTCCTTGAAGCGTCGAAGCCCCTGGAAGTTGTAAAGCTGCTCGCCACGGCGGAACACCATCGAGCCCAGGCGCTGGGTCAAGGGCGCGCCACGCCGCGGCTGCAGGCCGGAAAGCGGCACCATGCCCAGGCTGAAGCGGGCGTAGTCATGGCGTTTGTAGTGCAAGATCAGGCCAATCATCATGAACTCCATGGTCAGCTTCGGGGCCTCGGGGTGCGCACGCATCAGGTCGAGGCTGGCCAGTTCATTGCCATGGGTTTCAAGCAGGTTGGCGAAAGCCACCGGGCGGCCCTGGAAGCGGATCAGGGCAATGCGGAAATGCTGCAGGTACTCAGGGCTGAAGCGCCCCAGCGAGAAGCCTTTCTCACGCACGTTCTTGCCGCCGAGCCAGGCGTCGGAAATTTCCTTCAGCTCTGCCAGCGGAGCATGCCCGGGTTCGTGGATTTCCAGGCTCAGGCCATCACGGCCGCCACGATTCCAGGTGTAGCGCAAGTCCTTCATCTCCTTGCCCTTGGCTTCGAGGTCGAAGCGGCGCAAGTCGACCCGGGCTTCTTCGCCCAGCTTCAGCGCGGTCAGGCCGATGTCCATGTAGAACGGCAGGTTCTCGGCGCGCACCTGATAGAACACCGGGCGGGCATGGTGCAGGTCGCACAGGTCGCGGAACTGCCAGATCATCTCGGCGCGCTCCTGGGCCGGGCCGATCGGGTCGTACAAGGCTACCAGGCTGCGACCGCGACGGGCGTACATGAGGAAGGCGTTGTCAGCAGGGTGGAACAGCAGCGCCTTGTCGCCGGTCAGGGCCAGGCCGCCGTCGGGCTGGTCAGAGGCCAGCAGAATGCGGTTGGCCCGCTGCAGTTCCTGTTCATCGGGCAGGTGGATCACCGGTGGTGCCGTGCGCAGCAGCCAGGTCAGGGCCACCGCCGCCAGCAGCAAGGCGCTGCCCATGGCGGCGCGCAAGCCGCGCGGGGCGTCGGCATCGAGGGTGAACTGCCACCACAGCTGATGGCTGTAGGGCACATCCTGGTAGGCGAACAGCAACAGCCACACCGATGCGCCCACCACACAGGCGCTGGCCACCAGAAACACCGGCGAGAACGGCAACTCGAGCAAGCGGCTGGGGCGGTAGAAGGAGCGGCGGAACAGAGCGAGCAGGGTGGCAGTAAGGGTCAGCAGGCAGGCCTCTTCCCAATCGAAGCCCTTGAGCAGCGACAGCAGGGCGCCGACCAGCAACAGCACGGTGGTCAGCAGCCAGGCGGCGGACAGGCGCCGGCGCAGGCCCTGGGCCAGCAGCAGGCACAGCACGCCGATCAGGCTGGCGCCGAAGTGCGAGGCGTCGATCAGGCGGTGCGGTACCAGGAAACCCATGTGCTCCAGGCGGGTGTCGATCTCTGGCGTGGCCCCGGAGAAAAGCAGCACCACCCCGGACAGGAACACCAGGATCGACAGGATCGGCGCAGCCAGCCCGGAAGCGGCCTTGATAGCCTGTTGCGCGAACAGCAGGCGCCGGGCTTCGTTGGCCAACAGCAGCACGCAGGCCAGCAGCAGCGGCAGCACCACGTAGATCAGCCGATACAGCAGCAGTGCCGCTGCCAGCGGCGCCGCGCCGAGTTGGTCGGCAAACGCCGCCAGCAGGATCGCTTCGAACACCCCGACGCCGCCCGGTACGTGGCTGAGCACACCTGCGGCCAAGGCCAGCAAGTACACCAGGACAAAGGCACCAAATGGCGGTGCTTCGGGCAGCAGCAGATACAGCACGGTGGCGGCAGCCGCGACATCCAGTGCGGTGATCAGCAGTTGCAGGGCGGTCAGGCGGGCGCCGGGCAGGCGCAGTGTGCGCCGGCCTAGTTGCACCAGCAGGTTGTCGGCCAGTGGTTGTTCGGCCAGGCGCCGGCGGTACAGGCCGAACACCAGCACGCTGCACAGCACCAGCACGGCTATGGCGATAGCCGCCAGCAAGCCTGTCGCCAGGCCCAGTGCGGCCGAGGCCGCCGGCAGGTCGCTCAGGGTCGCCAAGGCGGCCAGGGGCGGTAGCGCACAGCCCAGCGATAGGCTGGCGAACACGCTCATCCGCGCCACTTCGCCTGCGCCGACCCCTTGCCGCGCGTACAGGCGGTAGCGCACCGAACCTCCCGACAGCATCGACAGGCCGATGGCGTTGCCGATGGCAAAGGCACTGAAGCCGCCCAGCAGCAGGCTGGGCAGCGGCAGTTTCACACCGGCATAGCGGCTGGCCGACCACTCGTAACCCAGCAGAATCAGGAAGCCGGCCACGGTTGCCAGCAAGGCCCCCAGCAGTGCCTGGGTCGGTACGCTGAGCATGGCATCGTGCAAGGCATAGATATCCAACTCGCTCAACAGGTGGCGGCAGGCGATCAAGGCCATGGTGAACAACACCAGGGTCACTACCAGGCTGATGGGCTGACGGTAGCGGCTCAAGCGCTCGAGCAAGGGCAGGCGTTGCACGGCCCCCGGCAGCGCCGAGGCGAGCGGCGCTGCCGGTTCTGGGTTTGGCGAAGTCATTGGTTGCCTCGGGCATGCAGCGCGAGGAGAGGGGAAGGTGCGGCCAAGTGAAAGTCCCTTAGAAAAACGTATCCCATGTTACTCCGGGCTCGGGCGCTTGCAGCGGCCTGGCCGGGTTAAAGATAGTTCATCCAAGGCACGCCCTTTCTAGCCAGGGGGTGGCTGAGGGGGCGAGGGAATTCGAGGCGAGGAAAAAGCAGAGGTGCGAAAACGACAAACCCCGCGCTGCTGTTACACAGGCGGGGTTTGTTCTGACGAATATGGTTGCGGGAGCCGGATTTGAACCGACGACCTTCGGGTTATGAGCCCGACGAGCTACCAGGCTGCTCCATCCCGCGTCAGAGGGCGCATTCTACAGCTTGGCGATTGGTTGTCAAGCTTTTTGAACTTCAGGCTAGCGATGCACATTTTCAGAGGCAAAGAAAAAGGCCACTGTGTATACAGTGGCCTTTTCTTGAATCTGGTTGCGGGAGCCGGATTTGAACCGACGACCTTCGGGTTATGAGCCCGACGAGCTACCAGGCTGCTCCATCCCGCGTCAGTGGGGGGAATTCTACAGCTTGTGGCGAGTGTGTCAAGCGCTAACGTTTGATTTCTCGACACTTTTTGCTGGCAGAGGTTTTCTGCGCACAAAGAAAAAGGCCACTGCGTTAACAGTGGCCTTTTCTCGAATCTGGTTGCGGGAGCCGGATTTGAACCGACGACCTTCGGGTTATGAGCCCGACGAGCTACCAGGCTGCTCCATCCCGCGCCTGTGAGATCGAATTCTACGGATTTTCTCTCCCTTGTCAAGCAAAAGTTCTGAAAAAACCTTTTTTGTTCAAACCCTTAGCGTATTCAAATGAATGCAGCTCAGGCACGGTGGGGCTTTCAGGCCGATTGTCGTGTGCCGAAGCGGGTGAGCTGTTTCACAACAGTACGCATGCGATACTATCTGTATGAATTTACAGTGCTGACGGTCATCCATGTCCTTGCGCAAGATCATCCACGTCGACTGCGATTGCTTCTATGCCGCGATCGAAATGCGTGACGACCCGCGCCTGGCCGGCCGGCCCATGGCGGTGGGGGGCTCGGCCGACCATCGTGGGGTGATCGCCACCTGCAACTATGAGGCGCGTGCCTACGGTGTGCGTTCGGCCATGTCGTCGCGGCACGCGCTGAAACTGTGCCCGGACCTGCTGATCGTCAAGCCGCGCTTCGAGGCCTACCGCGAGGCCTCGCGGGAAATTCACACGATCTTCCGCGACTACACCGAGCTGATCGAGCCGCTGTCGCTGGACGAGGCCTATCTGGATGTGAGCGACAGCCAGTGGTACTCAGGCAGCGCCACGCGCATTGCCGAAGATATCCGCCGCCGCGTCGCCCGCACCCTGCATATCACTGTCTCGGCCGGTGTGGCGCCGAACAAGTTCCTGGCCAAGATCGCCAGTGACTGGCGCAAGCCCAATGGTCTGTTCGTAATTACCCCGGACGAAGTGGAGGCATTTGTCGCCGCCCTGCCGGTGGCCAGGTTGCACGGAGTGGGCAAGGTAACGGCAGACAAGATGGCGCGGTTGGGTATCGAAACCTGCCTGGAGCTGCGCGAGTGGTCGCGTCTGGCGCTGGTGCGCGAGTTCGGCAGCTTTGGCGAGCGGTTGTGGGGGCTGGCGCGGGGTATCGATGAGCGTGCGGTACACAATGACAGCCGCCGACAGTCGGTCAGCGTGGAAAACACCTACGACACCGACCTGCCGGACCTGGCCAGTTGCCTGGCACGGCTGCCCGAACTGCTGGAAAGCCTGAACCAGCGTATCGCCCGCATGGACAGTAGTTACCGGCCGGAAAAACCCTTCGTCAAGGTCAAGTTCCATGACTTCAGCCAGACCACCATGGAGCAGGCGGGGGCGGGCAGGGACCTTGAGAGTTATCGCCAGTTGCTGGGGCAGGCGTTTGCCCGTGGTGGCAAGCCGGTGCGCTTGTTGGGGGTGGGCGTGAGGTTGCGGGACTTGCGCGGGGCGCATGAGCAGCTGGAGCTGTTTGCGCCTGAATAAAAGGCCTGGGTCTGGCTGCACGGCCCCCTGTGGGAGTGGCCTTGTGTCGCGAAAGGGCCGCGCGGCGGCCCCAGGATTCAGCAGTGATGCATCAATTGTCGGGGCTGCTCTGCAGCCCTTTCGCGACACAAGGCCGCTCCCACAGGGAATGCGTTGCGTAGCAGTTACTGCGCGCCCGGGTCAGCCACCAACCTGCCAGTGGCCTTGGTCAGCGACTGCAGAAACTCCTGCTGCAACTCCGGGTCGTTGCGGGTCAGTTCGATCAGGCTCTGTTCCATTTCACTGGCTTCCTCTTCCAGGCCCAGTTCGGACAAGCGCTTGACCCGGTGTACCCATTGGCCGACATCGTCATCTTCGAGGTCATCGAAGATCAGTTCATGGGCTTCGAGCAGCTTGTTGCGCAGGGTGGCGCTGACCAGCAGGCTGGCATCGCCACGTACCCCGTTGTCCTCGTCCAGCACCTGCAGGTGCAGGGTGCCGATGTGGTTGAGGTTCTGCTCGGAGAACGGGCTGTCGAGCAGGTTCAGGCGCAGCACGCCGTTCCTGTCGGTGGTCAGCTCGTGGGTCATCTTGCCAGCCTTCACCTCGACCAGGCGCTCGCTCCAGGGCAGGCTGGTAGATTCCTCACGCTTGCCTTTCTGCACTTCGCTGATCCCGGCCAGGTTCTGTTGGGCACGGCCGTTGGACGGCACGTTCATGAACGGGTTGAGCCCGTCCACGCCGTAGCTGAGCCAGTCGTGGGTGATGCTTTCCGGCAGGTTGCCCAGGGCGAACACATTGACCACGTTGGCACCCACGCCTGCCACCACAGCCACCGCACCCAGCGGGATCTCGTAGATCTCCCGCCAGGGTTGGTAAGGCGTATAGCGGTCATAGCTGCGGGTGACTTCGAATTCGGTGACTTCGAAGCGCTTCTGCTCATGCACGCGCACACGCCGTTGCGGAAGCTCCATCACCTTCGGCTCGCCGACATCGATCTGCAGGGTGTGCTCGAGCAGTTTGCGCTCGACGCGCTCCTCATGGTCGCTGCGCTGGGACATCTGGTTGGCGCAGCCACTGACGAGCAGGGCGCCGCACAGTGCGGCGCCCCCCAGGGGAAAGGTACTTCGCTTGGACATGATCACTCGTGCATTGGTTATCAGCGGCGAACGCGGGCCTGCAGGAAGGTCAGCACTTCATCGAGCGGCAGCGGTTGGGCGTCCTGCTCGGTGCGGTGCTTGTACTCCAGGTTGCCATCGGCCAGGCCGCGATCGCTGACGACGATGCGGTGCGGGATGCCGATCAGTTCCATGTCGGCAAACTTGATGCCTGGGCTGGTCTTCTTGTCACGGTCGTCCAGCAGCACTTCGTAGCCGGCAGCAGTCAGTTCGGCGTACAGCTTGTCGGTCGCCTCGCGAACCACCTCGGTTTCGTAGCGCAGCGGGACCAGGGCGATCTGGAACGGAGCCAGGGCGTCGTTCCAGATGATGCCCTTGTCGTCATAGCTCTGCTCGATGGCAGCTGCGACCACGCGGGACACACCGATGCCGTAGCAGCCCATGGACAGGGTGACCGGTTTGCCGTTCTCCCCCAGTACCTGGCACTTCAGTGCCTCGCTGTACTTGGTGCCAAGCTGGAAGATGTGGCCCACTTCGATGCCGCGCTTGATCACCAGGGTACCCTGGCCGTCCGGGCTCGGGTCGCCTTCGACCACGTTACGCAGGTCGGCGACCTGTGGAACCGGCAGGTCGCGCTCCCAGTTCACGCCGAAGTAGTGCTTGTCGTCGATGTTGGCGCCGATGCCGAAGTCGCTCATCAGGGCAACCGAACGGTCGATGATGATTTCCAGCGGCAGGTTCAGCGGGCCGAGCGAACCTGCGCCGGCACCGATGGCCTCGCGCAGTTCGGCGTCGCTGGCCATGACCAGCGGGTCGGCAACCTGTTCCAGCTTGGCGGCCTTGATTTCGTTGAGCTCATGGTCGCCACGCACGATCAGTGCAACCAGCTTGCCCTCTTCGGCGCCGCGCACGATCAGGGTCTTGACGGTCTTCTCGATCGGCAGGCCGAAGTTTTCCACCAACTGGGCGATGGTCTTGGCGTTCGGCGTGTCAACCAGGCGCAGCTCCTCGGTAGGGGCTGGGCGCACGGTTTCACGCGGGATGGCTTCGGCCTTCTCGATGTTGGCGGCGTAGTCGGAGCTGTCGCTGAAGATCACATCGTCTTCGCCAGACTCGGCCAGTACGTGGAACTCGTGCGAGTAGCTGCCACCGATGGAGCCGGTGTCGGCCTGCACCGGGCGGAAGTCCAGGCCCAGGCGGGTGAAGATATTGGTGTACGCCTGATGCATGCGATCGTAGGTTTCCTGCAGGGAAGCCTGGTCGGCATGGAACGAGTAGGCGTCCTTCATGATGAACTCGCGGCCGCGCATCAAGCCGAAGCGCGGGCGGATCTCGTCACGGAACTTGGTCTGGATCTGGTACATGTTGAGCGGCAGCTGTTTATAGCTGGACAGCTCGTTGCGGGCCAGGTCGGTGATCACTTCTTCGTGGGTCGGGCCGACGCAGAAGTCGCGCTGGTGGCGATCCTTCAGGCGCAGCAGCTCGGGGCCGTACTGCTCCCAGCGGCCGGATTCCTGCCACAGTTCGGCGGGCTGGATGCTGGGCATCAGCACTTCCAGGGCGCCGGCGGCGTTCATTTCCTCACGCACCACGGCCTCGACCTTGCGCATCACCCGCAAGCCCATCGGCAGCCAGGTGTACAGGCCGGAGGCCAGTTTGCGGATCATGCCGGCACGCAGCATGAGCTGATGGCTGATGACCACTGCGTCGGCAGGGGTTTCTTTCTGGGTGGCGAGCAAATATTGACTGGTGCGCATGGTGAGCCGTGTCGATTGCCTAAGACATTGAAATGACCCCGCATTGTACGGGGGCGAAACGAAGGCGTACAGGATGCCCCAGGGCGTGACACTTGTCAGCCAAGAAAAAGCCCGGCGTGATCGCCGGGCTTTTTCAAGTGCGGGGCACTGCAAGCCAGGCTTACAGGATGCTCAGCGGGTACTCCACGATCAGGCGCAGTTCGTCGATCGATGGGGAATCGTAGTAGGTACCATCGGAAGAACGATAGGTAGCCTGACGTACGCGGAAGCTCAGGTCTTTCGCCGGGCCGCTCTGCAGCACGTACTTGATATCGACGTCGCGTTCCCATTCCTTGCCGTTGCTGGTGCCGGTGACGTTGGCATCGGTACCGCGTACATAACGGGTCATGAAGGTCAGACCCGGAATGCCGTATTCGGCAAAGTTCAGGTCGTAGCGAGCCTGCCAGGATTTCTCGTCTTCGGCGTTGAAGTCGGAACGGGCCACGGAGTTGGCCAGGAAGATGGTGCCGCCACCGTCGATGCCGTAGCCGTAGTCGCCGTCACCGGTAACTTTCTGGTAGGCCAGGGTGAAGGTGTGAGCGCCGATGTTGTAGGCGCCCGACAGGCTGAACGCGCGGTTGTCCAGTTTGTCGCCATCGAATGCGCGGTACTCGGCCGAGCCTTCGCTCTTGGTGTCATAGATGTTGAAGTCGAACACCAGGCCTTGCTTGTCCGAGATCGGCAGCGCCCAGTTGACGTTGGCGTAGTACTTGCGCCAGTAGTCTTCAACCTTCGAGTAGTACAGGCTGGTGCTGAGGTTGTCGGTGAAGGCGTAGGTACCACCTACCACGTTGGCTTCCTTCAGGTGGAAGCTGTCGCGGTCGGTCTGCTCCTGGGCGGTCAGGCTGGTGAAATGACCAGCGTGCAGGGTCAGGCCCTCGATCTCGTTGCTGGTGATCAGGGTGCCCTGGGCGATTTCTGGCAGCAGGCGGCTATCGTCGGTGGCGAAGACCGGCAGGGCGGTGAACTGGTCACCCACTTTCAGCACGGTGTCGGAGATGCGGAATTTGACCGCGCCGCCGCCCTTGGAGTAGTCATCCTGCGAACGGCCGTCGGAGCCGGTCGGGAACAGGCCGGTACCGGCGCGGCCCTTGCCGCTGTCCAGTTTCAGGCCGAGCATGCCGATGGCATCCACACCCACACCCACGGTGCCCTGGGTGAAACCGGACTCGAAGGTGCCGAGGAAGCCCAGGCCGGTTTCTTCGCGACGGCTCTGGCCGCCTTCGTTGTTACGGAAGTCACGGCTGAAGTACAGCATGCGGGTCTTGACGTTCAGCTTGCTGTCTTCGATGAAACCTTTGGACTCGTCCTGGGACGAGGCCACTGCCAACTGCGAGGTCCCTGCCGCAACGGCCAGGGCGATCATGCTCCACTTCATCACGCGCATCGTGATTTGCTCCTTTGGTTTTTAGGAAGAGTACCGCTGCGTCCAAGTGTTTTAGTTATATGGGGCAGCTCTTTCTTGTTATGTCGGCGAAAATGTATAGCACGCTGACTGTTGTTGGCGATATGGGTATAAACATCCTTTGCGGAACTTTTTCACCATGTCGCTTTCAGGTATTTCCATGTCGCAAATCACGCCCGATTCAAGGGCCGTTCAACACCAGCGCTGTTTCTTTCACCGTAATGAATCTGTAACTACCGATTCCGGTTGGGAAACTCCCTGGTAACCAATGCCGCTGTTGTTATTTGTCGCGTACACCTGTCGATGCAGATGTCGTGCCGACTTGGCGTGAAAGGAATGCAACAAGCGTGCTCAAAATTCGCAACGCTTCATGAAATTTTCACAAAACCCGCTACCGGGGGTCGGAAAGTGCCGTAAATACGGGGCGGGAGCCGCCTGGCGGGGTATTACAGTCAAGAATCATTAAAATTTGAAAAGCTGTCATGAAAGTCAATGTGTTACCGCAACTTGTTCATGCAGTGTCACCTGTGGGGTGGCATGTGTGGTGCCAGGTGTATCGGCAGCCTCATTTTGGTGCGAAAAGTAGCGCTGTGTTACCGGGAATGTGCAGGGTATCCTTGCAGGCCTGTTTTCCGCGTGAAGCGGGTTGGTTCTGCCTGAAGGAGATTTGCCGTGTTCGTCCTCGATTCGCGTTTGCAGCAGGATTCGCTGGTGCTGGGGGAATTTGCGCTGTGCCAGTTGCTGCTGAGCAAGGATGCCAACTATCCATGGTTCATTCTGGTGCCCAAGCGCGCCGGCATCAGTGAACTGTTCGAGCTCGATGTCGCGGAGCAGCAGCAGTTGTGGCAGGAAACCACCCTGCTGGCCGAAGCGCTGAAGGCCAGCTACGGCGCCGACAAGATGAATGTGGCCACCCTGGGCAATGTGGTCAGCCAGTTGCATATGCACGTGATCGCGCGCCAGCGCGACGACGCCGCCTGGCCGGCACCGGTGTGGGGCAAGTGCCCGGCAGTGGCCTATACCGATGAGCAGGTCGAAGCCATTCGCCAACGCCTGCGTGAACTGAAACTCGATGGTTACACAGAGGCCTGATATGTCGTTGGAAATGCGAATGGTCGAGCTGGAAACCCGTCAGGCGTTCCAGGATGACACCATCCAGGCGCTGAATGACGTGGTGGTCGAGCAGGGGCGGGTGATCGAACGGCTGCAGTTGCAGATGGCCGAGCTGATCAAGCGTTACGAAGAGATGGTTGGCCAGTACGGCAGCGAAGGGGACGAGGCGCCGCCGCCTCATTACTAATACCTGAAACTACTGCACCCATTGCGCTGAGTGCACACGAACCCTGTGGGAGCGGGCAAGCCCGCGAACACCGGCAAAGCCGGTGCCATGCACCGCGTCGCTTGGTTCGCGGGCATGCCCGCTCCCACAGGGGGGATAATCAGCGGCGGGTTACCGCAACCACATCCTCGGCCTGCAGGCCCTTGTCGCGGTGCATCACGGAAAACTCCACACGCTGGCCTTCCACCAGGATGCGGTGGCCTTCGCCGCGAATGGCGCGAAAGTGCACGAAGATATCATCGCCCGAGTCGCGGGAGATGAAGCCGAAGCCTTTGGATGTATTGAACCACTTCACGGTACCGGTATCACGATTGCCGGCATCCTGCGCCGCGTGTTGGCTGGCGCGGGCCTTGCGCGGGCTGCGGGCAAAGCCCACGGCCAGGTGCACGGCCACGGCCAGTGCTGCGCAGACCAGTGCGGCCAGGTTGCCCATTTCCGGGCGGGCCAGCAGTGTCAGGGTCTGCAGTACCACGGCCACTACCAGCAAGGCGCACGCCAGGTGCTGCAACTGCTGCCGCGCGCCGCGGTAGTACAGTGGCACGACCGGGGCCAGGACCAGGTTGAGCAGGCCGAGCAGGGCCAGGTAGACCGCGTCGGGTTGTTGCAGGAAGGGTGAAGCATCGGTTTTCAGGCTGGGTATGAGCGATAGCAGCAAGGCTGCCACGCCCGTCACCAGATGGACGATCTTGAACATGGGGGTTGGCTCACAGTTATAAGGCCGATCACAGGAAGAGCGGGCTGCACGGTGCGCATGAGGTGTAGGGCGCGAAAACGTGACAGGCCAGCCTATGCACCCGGCAATGACAATCCGCACGGGTGGCACCGTGCCTATTTAACAGTAAAGCCGCAGGGTACTCAAACCGCAGGCCGCGCGGAGCGATGTGTTGCGCCATGTCACATGCGGCGTGCACCAAGTGTTGCTACAGTGGTCGGCACCCGCTTGGGTCTCAAGCCTTATGGAAAGGGGAACTTCATGGCAATCGATATCGGTATCAGTGAAGAAGATCGCAAGTCCATCGTCGATGGGCTGTCCCGGCTGTTGTCGGATACCTACGTGCTGTATCTGAAAACCCATAACTTCCACTGGAACGTCACCGGTCCGTCGTTCCGTACCCTGCACCTGATGTTCGAAGAGCAGTACAACGAACTGGCGCTTGCGGTCGACTCGATCGCCGAGCGCATTCGCGCCCTGGGCTTCCCGGCACCCGGGTCCTATGCATTTTATGCACGGCACTCATCGATCAAGGAGGAGGAAGGGGTACCGCCTGCCGACGAGATGATCCGCCAGCTGGTGCAGGGCCAGGAAGCCGTGGTGCGTACCGCGCGCAGCATCTTCCCGGTGGTGGACAAAGTCAGTGACGAGCCGACCGCCGACCTGCTGACCCAGCGTATGCAGGTGCACGAGAAAACCGCGTGGATGCTGCGGGTGCTGCTCGACGGTAATTAAGTTCACAAATTCGTCCGCCTGCACTGATCCTTGTGGGAGCGGCCTTGTGTCGCGATGGGCTGCGCAGCAGCCCCAAGATTGCAGCCTCAGCAAAGAATGCCGGGGCTGCTGCGCAGCCCATCGCGACACAAGGCCGCTCCCACAGGTCCTGTTAAGGCCTTATGTATTTTGTACAGGAAGATTTTGCCGCTGCTTCAAGCTCGCCGATCAGCGCTTCATAGGCCACCTGGTACCTGTGACGAGGAAGTGTGGCGCATGATGCAAGCAAGCAAACGTGTGGCTGGCCAGGGGCGTTGGCCAGATAAACAGTGCATCGACCCGTTCAAGGCGGATTTCGACATGTTGCAGACCCAGCCGGTGTCGCGCTCGGTGCGGCTCAACGGTTTTTCCACCTGCCTGCGGCTGGAAGCCGTCTACTGGGGTATCCTGGAGCGCATCGCCGCGGCAAACCGCTGCTCGGTCAGCGCGGTGCTGTCCTACGTGGACCGCGAGGTGCACCTGCGACAGGGTGGGGTGCGCAACTTCAGCGGGCTGATCCGTGTTATCTGCGTCGCCTGGCTGCTGGACCCGCCAAGTGTGCGCTGATCGCCTGGCGGGCTGCGCAGTGCTTGCTAACCATATATAATCCCGCTTTTTGCTGCCCCGGCAGCCAGCGTTGTGGTTGACGAGAGACACCCATGCCCCTTTATGACTATCAATGTGCATCCTGCGAGCACCGCATGGAAGTGCTGCAGAAGATCAGCGCCGCGCCGCTGACCGATTGCCCGGCCTGCCAGGCGCCGGCGCTGAAGAAACTGCTGTCGGTGCCAGGCTTCCGCCTGAGCGGTAACGGTTGGTACGAAACCGACTTCAAGACCGGGGCAAAAAAGAATCTGGCAGGCGGCGACAAGGCCGACTGAGTTGAATGCTGTGACCGGGTCTTGCAGTATTAGCCCTCTGCGGGCGGCCAAGGCCTCCACCGAATACACGAATCACGAGAAGCGAAACCACCATCATGATGCGCAGCCATTATTGCGGCCAACTGAACGAGAGCCTGGACGGCCAGGAAGTCACCCTTTGCGGCTGGGTCCATCGTCGCCGCGACCACGGCGGGGTGATCTTCCTCGACATCCGTGACCGCGAAGGCATGGCCCAGGTCGTGTTCGACCCGGATCGCGCCGAAACCTTCGCCGCCGCCGACCGCGTGCGCAGCGAATACGTCGTGCAGATCACCGGCAAGGTTCGCAAGCGCCCTGAAGGTGCGGTGAATGCCAACATGGCTTCCGGCGCCATCGAGATCCTCGGCTACCAGCTGAACGTGCTCAACGAAGCGGAAACCCCGCCGTTCCCGCTGAACGAATACTCCGACGTCGGCGAGGAAACCCGCCTGCGCTACCGTTTCATCGACCTGCGTCGCCCGGAAATGGCCGACAAGCTGCGCCTGCGTTCGCGCATCACCAGCAGCATTCGTCGCTTCCTCGACGAAAACGGCTTCCTCGATGTCGAGACGCCGATCCTGACCCGCGCCACCCCGGAAGGCGCGCGTGACTACCTGGTGCCTAGCCGTACCCACGCCGGCAGCTTCTTCGCCCTGCCGCAGTCGCCGCAGCTGTTCAAGCAGCTGCTGATGGTCGCCGGCTTCGACCGCTACTACCAGATCGCCAAGTGCTTCCGTGACGAAGACCTGCGTGCCGACCGCCAGCCGGAATTCACCCAGATCGACATCGAGACCAGCTTCCTCGATGAAAGCGAGATCATGGGCCTGACCGAAAGCATGATCCGCAAGCTGTTCAAGGAAGTGCTGGACCTGGAATTCGGCGAATTCCCGCACATGACCTTCGAAGAAGCCATGCGCCGCTACGGCTCCGACAAGCCGGACCTGCGTATTCCGCTGGAACTGGTCGACGTTGCCGACCAGCTCAAGGACGTCGACTTCAAGGTGTTCGCCGGCCCGGCCAACGATCCGAAGTGCCGCGTTACCGCCCTGCGCCTGCCAGGCGGCGCCAGCATGCCGCGCAGCAAGATCGACGAGTACACCAAGTTCGTCGGCATCTACGGTGCCAAGGGCCTGGCCTACATCAAGGTCAACGAGCGCGCCAAGGGCGTCGAAGGCCTGCAGTCGCCGATCGTCAAGAACATCCCCGAGGCCAACCTCAACACCATCCTCGACCGCGTTGGCGCCGTTGACGGCGACATCGTGTTCTTCGGTGCCGACAAGTTCAAGGTGGTCAGCGAAGCCCTGGGCGCGCTGCGTATCCGCCTGGGCCACGACTTCGAGCTGCTGACCTGCGAGTGGGCACCGATGTGGGTGGTCGACTTCCCGATGTTCGAAGAGAACGAGGACGGCAGCTTCACCGCGCTGCACCACCCGTTCACCGCGCCGAAGTGCACCCCGGAAGAGCTCGAGGCCAACCCGGCCACGGCCCTGTCCCGTGCCTACGACATGGTCCTGAACGGTACCGAGCTGGGTGGCGGTTCGATCCGTATCCACCGTAAAGAGATGCAGCAGGCCGTGTTCCGCCTGCTGGGCATCGAAGCGGCAGAACAGGAAGAGAAGTTCGGCTTCCTGCTCGACGCCCTGAAGTTCGGTGCACCGCCGCACGGTGGCCTGGCCTTCGGCCTGGACCGCCTGGTCATGCTGATGACCGGCGCCCAGTCGATTCGTGAAGTGATCGCCTTCCCGAAAACCCAGAGCGCCGCGTGCGTCATGACCCAGGCCCCTGGCATGGTCGACGCCAAGGCCCTGCGCGAGCTGCACATCCGACTGCGCGAACAGACCAAGGTCGAGTAAGCAGTCCCCGGGCGCATCCACATGGATGCGCCTTTGCGTTTCGGCGCAGGCAATTTCCCGTCCCGCCCCGTACAGGGGCGGGGCTGTTTGTGATTCAAAGGATTCGGAGTCGTTATGGCTGGTCATTCCAAGTGGGCGAACATCAAGCACCGCAAAGAGCGCCAGGATGCCAAGAGAGGCAAGATCTTCACCAAGTGGATCCGCGAACTGACGGTCGCTGCCAAGCAGGGTGGTGCTGACCCGGCATCCAACCCGCGCCTGCGTCTGGCGCTGGACAAGGCCCTGGGCGCCAACATGAGTCGCGACATCATCGATCGTGCCGTGGCCCGTGGTGCCGGCACCAACGAAAGCGACAACGTCGAAGAGCTCAGTTACGAAGGTTACGGCCCGGGTGGCGTGGCGATCATGGTCGAGGCCATGACCGACAACCGCAACCGTACCGCCGCCGCCGTGCGTCATGCCTTCTCCAAGTGTGGTGGCAACCTGGGCACCGACGGTTCGGTGGCCTACCTGTTCGAGCGCAAGGGGCAGATCAGCTTTGCCCCGGGCGTGGAAGAAGACGCGCTGATGGAAGCGGCGATGGAAGCCGATGCCGACGATGTGGTGGCCAACGACGACGGCTCGTTCGAGGTGTTCACCTCGTTCAACAGCTTCTACGCCGTGCGCAATGCCCTGGAAGAGGCGGGCTTCAAGGCCGCTGACGCGGAAATCATCATGCAGCCGACCACCAGCGCCGAACTCGACCAGGACGGTGCCGAGAAGGTGCTCAAGCTGATCGACATGCTCGAAGACCTGGATGACGTGCAGAACGTCTACTCCAATGCCCAGATTTCCGATGAGATCATGGAAAACCTCGGCTAAGGTGTCCTGGCGACCCCGGCAGGGGCTTTGAATATTTCAGTGCCTGTATCGGCCCTTTCGCGGGTAAACCCGCTCCCACAGGTAATGCACCGACCTCGAATGCGGTGCAGTCTCTGTGGGAGCGGGTTTACCCGCGAAAGGGCCGGTACAGTTTGCAAAGAAGCAACAATTTACGACAGGCACTATGACTCTGATTCTTGGTATCGACCCCGGCTCGCGCATCACCGGTTATGGCGTGGTACGCCAGACCGCCCGTGGTTGCGAGTATGTGGCGTCGGGCTGCATTCGTACCGGCAGCGGCGAGCTGCACGAGCGGCTGCAGATCGTTTTTCGTGGCGTGGGTGAAATCATCGCCCTGCACGGCCCGGTAACCATGGGCATCGAGCGGGTATTCATGGCCCGTAACGCCGATTCGGCGCTCAAGCTCGGCCAGGCCCGTGGCGCGGCTATCGTCGCAGCCGCCGAAGCCGGCCTGGAAATCGCCGAATACAGCGCCACCCAGGTCAAGCAGGCGGTAGCCGGTACTGGTGGGGCCAACAAGGAGCAGGTGATGATGATGGTCATGCACTTGCTGAAACTGACGCAGAAGCCGCAGATCGACGCCTCCGACGCCCTGGCCATCGCCCTGTGCCACGCCCATACCCGCTCCAGCCTGGTGCCGCATGGCCTGGCTACGGCGCGGCGACGCGGCGGGCGCTTGCGTCTTTAGGGGCTTCATGCGCTGATACACATTTTGTTCGGGTGATGCATTCACCCGCTGCATTTGCTGATAGGGTTGAGCGGTCTTTGACCGGCTCCCCGAGAGGAAGGATCGGAACGTGATTGGACGTTTGCGCGGCACCCTGGCGGAAAAACAGCCGCCGCACCTGATTATCGACGTCAACGGCGTGGGTTACGAACTGGAAGTTCCCATGACCACGCTGTACCGTCTGCCCAAGGTGGGCGAACCCGTAACCGTGCACACCCACCTGGTGGTGCGCGAGGATGCTCACCTGCTCTACGGTTTTGCCGAAAAGCGCGAGCGCGAGCTGTTTCGCGAGCTAATCCGTCTGAACGGCGTAGGGCCGAAGCTGGCCTTGGCGCTCATGTCCGGCCTGGAGGTGGACGAGCTGGTGCGCTGCGTGCAGGCCCAGGACACCTCGGCCCTGGTGCGCGTGCCCGGTGTCGGCAAGAAGACCGCCGAACGCCTGCTGGTCGAGCTCAAGGACCGCTTCAAGGCCTGGGAAACGTCCCCGGCCATGTTTACCCTGGTCTCCGACGGGCCGCTGCCGGCCGCCAGCGCATCCACAGCCGAAGCCGATGCTGTCAGCGCCCTGGTTTCGCTGGGCTACAAGCCGCAGGAAGCCAGCAAGGCAATCGCCGCGATCAAGGACAAGGCCGGCCTGAGCAGTGAGGAACTGATCCGCCGCAGCCTGAAAGGGATGATTACCAAGTGATCGAAGCCGACCGCCTGATCGCCGCCAGTGGCCGCGACCGTGAAGAAGTCCAGGACCGTGCGATCCGCCCGCTGCGGTTGGACGAGTACATCGGCCAGCCGGTGGTGCGCGAGCAGATGGCGCTGTTCATCCAGGCCGCCCGTGGTCGCAGCGAGTCGCTCGACCATACGCTGATCTTCGGTCCGCCCGGCCTGGGCAAGACCACCCTGGCCAACATCATCGCCCAGGAAATGGGCGTGTCGGTCAAGAGCACCTCGGGGCCCATCCTCGAGCGCCCGGGCGACCTCGCGGCCATGCTGACCAACCTCGAACCGCATGACGTGCTGTTCATCGACGAGATCCACCGGTTGTCCCCAGTCGTCGAAGAGGTGCTGTACCCGGCGATGGAGGACTTCCAGCTCGACATCATGATCGGCGAAGGGCCGGCGGCCCGTTCGATCAAGCTCGACCTGCCACCGTTCACGCTGGTGGGTGCCACCACCCGTGCCGGCATGCTCACCAACCCGTTGCGGGACCGTTTCGGTATCGTCCAGCGCCTGGAGTTCTACAGCGACAAGGACCTGGCCACCATCGTCAGCCGTTCGGCCGGCATCCTCGGCCTGGCCATCGAGGACCAGGGAGCCTACGAGATCGCCCGCCGGGCACGTGGCACGCCACGTATCGCCAACCGCCTGCTGCGCCGCGTGCGCGACTACGCCGAGGTGCGCGGCAAGGGCCAGATCACCAAGGCCGTGGCCGACCTGGCGCTCAACCTGCTGGACGTCGACGAGCGCGGTTTCGACCACTCCGACCGCCGCCTGCTGCTGACCATGATCGAGAAATTCGACGGTGGCCCGGTTGGCGTGGACAACCTGGCGGCAGCCATCAGTGAAGAGCGTCACACCATCGAGGACGTGCTCGAGCCGTACCTGATCCAGCAGGGCTACATCATGCGCACGCCGCGCGGCCGCGTGGTCACCCGGCATGCTTACCTGCACTTTGGCCTGAACGTGCCCGGGCGCCTGGGGGAGGGTGGGGATTTTTCCGAAACGGGCGATGAGTGACAGATCGAAAACGGCTTTTCGTGGTCCTACCGCTGGCATGCCGAGGGTGCGCTGGCAATAAGACATTAATGAAGAAAAAACAGTTGCCACAGCGGATTGGCAAGCTGAGGAGTAAGCACTAGAGTATGCGCGCGCAAAATGGCCTGGAACCTTTCGCACACCGTTGTCGCGTCTATTACGAGGATACCGATGCCGGTGGCGTGGTGTATTACGTCAATTACCTGAAATTCATGGAGCGCGCGCGTACCGAGCGGCTGCGGCACCTGGGTTTTTCCCAGGCGCAGCTGGCCGAAGACAACCTGCTGTTCGTGGTCCACTCCAGCGAAGCGCGCTATCACGCGCCGGCGCGGCTGGACGACGAACTGCGGGTCACCGCGCAAGTACTTGAACTCAATCGCGCCAGCCTGCGCTTCGTGCAGCAGGTCTGGCGGGAAAAGGATGAAACGCTGCTCTGCGAAGGGCAGTTCCTGGTGGCCGCCGTGCGTGCCGACACTTTCAAACCCCGAGCCATACCCCCGGAGCTGCGTGACGCCTTTGCGGCGGACGGCTCGGGTACTCAATCGAATGCAGGAGAATAAGCGTGGAAGCTAACGTCGTCGACCATACCTCCATGTGGAGTCTGGTCAGCAATGCCAGCGTGTTGGTACAGCTGGTAATGCTGACCCTGGTGGCCGCCTCGGTCACCTCATGGGTCATGATCTTCCAGCGCAGCACCATGCTGCGCGCCGGTCGTCGTGCGCTGGATGCCTTCGAGGAGCGCTTCTGGTCGGGCATCGACCTGTCCAAGCTGTACCGCCAGGCAGGCAGCAACCCAGACCCGGATTCCGGTGTCGAGCAGGTTTTCCGTGCCGGCTTCAAGGAGTTCTCGCGCCTGCGCCAGCAGCCGGGTGTTGACCCGGATGCGGTCATGGAGGGTGTTGCCCGTGCCATGCGCGTAGCCATCTCGCGCGAGGAAGAAAAGCTCGAGCAGAGCCTGCCGTTCCTGGCCACCGTCGGTTCGACCAGCCCGTATATCGGCCTGTTCGGTACCGTATGGGGCATCATGAACTCCTTCCGCGGCTTGGCCAGCGCCCAGCAGGCCACCCTGGCCACGGTTGCCCCGGGTATCGCCGAAGCGCTGATCGCCACCGCCATCGGCCTGTTCGCGGCAATCCCGGCGGTCATCGCCTACAACCGCTTCTCGGCCCGCAGCGAAGTGCTGATCGGCCGTTACTACACCTTCGCCGACGAGTTCCAGGCGATCCTGCACCGCAAAGTGCACACCAGCGAAGAGTAATCAGGTAGAAGCCCATGGCCCGAGTTCGCCACAAACGCAAGCCCGTCGCCGAGATGAACGTGGTGCCCTACATCGACGTGATGCTGGTACTGCTGGTCATCTTCATGGTGACGGCGCCCATGCTCAACCAGGGCGTGAAGGTAGACCTGCCCAAGGTTTCCAGTGAAGCCTTGCCGCAGGACAACAACGTCCAGATCCTCACCATCTCCATCAAGGCCGACAAGACCTACTACT
This sequence comes from Pseudomonas inefficax, assembly GCF_900277125.1. GTDB lineage: Bacteria > Pseudomonadota > Gammaproteobacteria > Pseudomonadales > Pseudomonadaceae > Aquipseudomonas > Aquipseudomonas inefficax. The sequence continues at coordinate 93,939 of NZ_OPYN01000200.1, read as the reverse complement.
GGAACCTCGGCAGCGAAGTCGATACCGACAAGCAGATGGACAAGGCCATGACCTTGCCTGCCATGACCGACGCGGTGACCAAGATCATCGCCGCCGGCCGTGACCAGGGCAAGCAGACCCAGGTGTTCATTCGTGGCGACAAGGCTGTCGACTATGGCGCGGTCATGGGTGCCATGGGCGGGTTGCAGAAGGCCGGTGTCGGTAACGTTGGCCTGATTACCGAGGCGCCCTGATGCAACAGCGAGAGCCATCCGCCTCGGAAAGCTACTTCTGGCCCAGTATCTGGGCCATCGGCCTGCATGTGCTGGTGTTCGCCTTGCTGTTCGTCAGTTTTGCCATGACGCCTGAGCTGCCGCCATCCAAGCCGATCGTCCAGGCTACCCTGTACCAGCTCAAGTCCAAGAGCCAGGCGACTACCCAGACCAATCAGAAGATTGCCGGGGAAGCCAAGAAAACCGCTTCGCGCCAGACCGAGGTCGAGCAGCTGGAACAGAAGAAGGTCGAGCAGGAGGCCGTGAAGGCCGCGGAACAAAAGAAAGCCGACGCTGCTCAAAAGGCCGAAGAGGCCCGCGAGGCCGCCGAAGCCAAAAAAGCCGAGGCAGCTGCCGAAGCCGCCGAGGCCAAGAAAGCCGCCGAAGCCAAGAAGGCCGAAGAGGCGAAGAAGGCTGCCGAGAAGCAACAGGCCGACATCGCCAAGAAGAAGGCCGAGGAAGAAAAGAAGAAAGCCGAAGAAGAGGCCAAGAAAGAGGCCGCTGAAGAGGCGAAGAAACAAGCCGCCGAGGACGCCAAGAAAAAGGCTGCCGAAGAGGCCAAGAAGAAAGCAGCCGAGGACGCCAAGAAGAAAGCGGCGGCCGAGGACGCGAAGAAGAAGGCAGCTGAAGAGGCCAAGAAGAAGGCCGCTGCAGACGCCCAGAAGAAAAAGGCACAGGAAGCGGCCCGCAAGGCGGCGGAAGACAAGAAAGCCCAGGCTTTGGCCGAGCTGTTGTCCGACACCACCGAACGGCAGCAGGCCCTGGCCGACGAGCAGGGTGACCAGGTGGCCGGCGACTTCGACGACCTGATCCGCATGCGCGCGGCCGAGGGCTGGGCACGTCCGCCTTCCGCGCGCAAGGGCATGACGGTGGTCCTGCAGATCAACATGTTGCCGGACGGTACCATCACCAGCGTCAGCGTGGCCCGGTCCAGTGGTGACGGCCCGTACGACAGCTCGGCGGTGGCAGCTGTGAAGAACATCGGTCGCTTGACCGAGATGCAGGGTATGAAGCCGAGCGATTTCAACCAATATCGTTCGTTCAAGATGACATTTACACCTGAGGATCTAGCGTTGTGATTAAACGTCTGAGAGGACTGCTGGTCATGCTGTGCTGCGTGGCAGGCATGGCCGTGGCAGAGGAAAAGAACATCCTGGTCACCAGCGGCAGCGACCGGGCCACGCCCATCGCGGTAGTGCCGTTCGGTCTGCAGGGCGGCAGCGTGTTGCCGGAAGACATGGCCGATATCATCGGCAACGACCTGCGCAACTCCGGCTACTACTCGCCGATTCCGCGGCAGAACATGATCAGCCAGCCCTCGCAGGCCAGCGAAGTGATCTTCCGTGACTGGAAAGCGCTGGGCGCGCAGTACGTGATGGTTGGCAGCATCGTGCCGTCGGGCGGTCGCCTGCAGGTGCAGTACGCGCTGTTCAACGTCGCCACCGAGCAGCAAGTGCTGACCGGTAGCGTGGCCGGCAGCGTCGACCAGCTGCGCGACATGGCGCACTATATTGCCGACCAGTCGTTCGAGAAGCTCACTGGCATCAAGGGTGCGTTCTCCACCCGCATGCTGTACGTGACGGCCGAGCGCTTCTCCACCAACAATACCCGCTATACCCTGCAGCGTTCGGATTACGACGGTGCACGTGCGGTGACCCTGCTGCAATCGCGTGAACCGATCCTGTCGCCACGCTTTGCTCCGGATGGCAAGCGCATTGCCTATGTCTCGTTCGAGCAGAAGCGCCCGCGCATCTTCGTCCAGCACATCGATACCGGCCGCCGCGAGCAGGTCACCAACTTCGAAGGCCTGAACGGTGCGCCAGCCTGGTCGCCGGACGGCACGCGCCTGGCGTTCGTGCTGTCGAAGGACGGCAACCCGGACATCTACGTGATGAACGTGGCTTCGCGTCAGATCAGCCGTGTCACCGCCGGCCCGGGCATCAACACCGAGCCGTTCTGGGGCAAGGATGGCAACACCCTGTACTTCACCTCCGACCGTGGCGGCAAGCCGCAGATCTACAAGCAGTCGGTCAGTGGCGGTGGTGCCGAGCGTGTAACTTTCGTGGGTAACTACAACGCCAACCCGAAACTGTCGGCGGACGAAAAGACCCTGGTGATGATCCATCGCCAGCAGGGCTTCACCAACTTCAAAGTTGCGGCCCAGGATTTGCAGCGCGGAAGTGTAAAGATTCTCTCGGAAACGAGTCTTGATGAGTCTCCCACTGTTGCGCCAAACGGCACCATGCTAATCTACGCCACCCGCCAGCAGGGCCGGGGAGTCTTGATGCTCGTGTCGCTTAATGGCCGCGTGAGGCTCCCACTTCCTACCGCTCAAGGCGAAGTCAGAGAACCGTCCTGGTCCCCTTACCTGAACTGATTGCGGCGTAATACTTTTGCTTAACACACTGGGGTTTCATTAGGAGTTTCACGATGGAAATGCTGAAGTTTGGTAAATTTGCTGCGCTGGCTCTGGCCATGGCCGTAGCTGTAGGTTGCTCCTCGAAGGGCGGTGACAACGCAGGCGAAGGCGCTGCTGTAGATCCGAACGCTGGCTACGGTGCCAACACTGGCGCTGTTGACGGCTCCCTGAGCGAAGAAGCTGCCCTGCGCGCAATCACCACCTTCTACTTCGAATACGACAGCTCGGACCTGAAGCCAGAAGCCATGCGCGCTCTGGACGTTCACGCCAAGGACCTGAAGTCCAACGGCAACCGCGTTGTTCTGGAAGGCAACACCGACGAGCGCGGCACCCGCGAGTACAACATGGCTCTGGGTGAGCGTCGTGCGAAAGCCGTTCAGCGCTACCTGGTTCTGCAGGGCGTTTCCCCTGCTCAGCTGGAACTGGTTTCCTACGGCGAAGAGCGTCCAGTTGCCACCGGCAACGACGAGCAGTCCTGGGCTCAGAACCGTCGCGTAGAACTGCGTAAGTAAGTTCTCATGCGTATGTGCCGCCGTGTAGTAACCGTCCTCGCACTCAGCCTGCCGCTCGCGGCCTGGGCTGAGGTCCCTGTAGTAGATGACAACGCAGGCAGCTATCCGCCTGCGGGTTATGGCACGAGCGGCGCCTATGCCGGGTCAGGGGCTTCGGCCCCTGCCTCTGCACAGGGCCAGCTGTTCATGCAGCTGCAACAGATGCAGGATCAGCTTTCCCGCCAGCAAGGCATCATCGAAGAGCTGCAGAACGATGTGTCGCGCATGAAGCAGGAAAACCTGGAGCGTTACCAGGACCTGGACCGTCGCATCAACAGTGGCGCCGCGCCTGCCGCGACCCCTGACAATTCCTCCGGTGGTGGTGCATCCGGTACCGCCCCCGATGCAGCAGCAGGTGCTGCTGCGCAACAACCGGCCGCCAGTAGCGAGCCCGGTGATCCGGCGAAAGAAAAGCTCTACTACGATGCCGCTTTCGACCTGATCAAGCAGAAAGACTTCGACAAGGCCAGCCAGGCGTTCAACGCCTTCCTGCGCAAGTACCCCAACAGCCAGTACGCCGGCAATGCCCAATACTGGCTGGGTGAAGTGAACCTGGCCAAGGGCGACCTGCCGGCCGCCAGCCAGGCCTTCGCCCAGGTCAGCCAGAAGTATCCGAAGCACAGCAAGGTGCCGGATTCGCTGTACAAGCTGGCCGACGTCGAGCGCCGCATGGGCCACACCGACAAGGTCAAGGGTATCCTGCAGCAGGTCATCACCCAGTATCCCGGCACCTCGGCCGCGCAACTGGCTCAGCGTGACCTGCAGAAGCTCTAAGCAGCACCGTTTGAAAGAAACCCGCGCCTGTCGCGGGTTTTTTCGTTAGAATCACTGCCCTTTTTTCGTAAACACGCTGCTGCGGATAACGCTATGTCGAGTCCGCGGCAGTGCCTGACGGAGGCGGGCAGCCTGTTTAGCTGTCACGCCCGTGGCGAGCATGCAAGACACATTACGCATTACCGAAGTCTTTTACTCCTTGCAGGGTGAAACGCGAACGGCTGGGTTGCCCACGGTATTCGTGCGCCTCACCGGTTGCCCCCTGCGCTGCCAGTACTGTGACAGTGCCTATGCCTTCAGTGGCGGTACCATTCGCACCCTCGATTCGATCCTCGAGCAGGTCGCCGGCTTCAAGCCGCGCTACGTCTGCGTCACTGGTGGTGAGCCATTGGCCCAGCCCAACGCCTTGCCGCTGTTGCAGCGCCTGTGTGACGCCGGTTACGAGGTTTCGCTGGAAACCAGCGGCGCATTGGATATTGCCGGCACCGACACCCGCGTCAGCCGCGTGGTCGACCTGAAGACCCCAGGCTCCGAAGAGTCGCACCGTAACCGCTACGAGAACATCGAGCAGCTGACCCGCAACGATCAGGTCAAGTTCGTCATCTGTTCCCGTGAGGACTACGACTGGGCGGTCTCCAAGCTGATCCAGTACAACTTGGCCGAGCGCGCCGGCGAGGTATTGTTCTCGCCCAGCCACCACCAGGTAAACGCTAGCGAGCTGGCGGACTGGATCGTCGCCGACAACCTTCCCGTACGCTTCCAGCTGCAGTTGCACAAGCTGCTGTGGAACGACGAACCCGGACGTTGATTGAGGAGCAAGCACACATGACCGACAAACGCGCAGTAATCCTGTTGTCCGGCGGCCTGGACTCGGCCACCGTGGTCGCCATGGCCAAGGCCGAAGGCTACAGCTGCTACACCATGAGTTTCGACTACGGTCAGCGCCACCGCGCCGAACTTGACGCCGCCGCCCGCGTTGCCCGCGACCTGGGCGTGGTCGAGCACAAGGTGATTGGCCTGAACCTGGACGGCATCGGCGGTTCGGCGTTGACCGACAGCAGCATCGATGTGCCGGAAGCCCCAGGTGAAGGTATCCCAGTCACCTACGTGCCGGCGCGCAACACTGTGTTCCTGTCCCTGGCCCTGGGCTGGGCAGAGGTGCTGGAAGCTCGCGACATCTTCATTGGCGTCAATGCCGTTGATTACTCCGGCTACCCCGATTGCCGCCCGGAGTTCGTCGAAGCCTTCGAGCGCATGGCTAATCTGGCGACCAAGGCCGGCGTCGAAGGGCAGGGCTTCCGTATTCAGGCGCCGCTGCAGAACATGAGCAAGGCGCAGATCGTGCAGGCCGGCATGGCTCGCGGCGTGGATTACAGCCTGACTGTTTCCTGCTACCAGGCCGATGATGACGGCCGCGCCTGCGGCAAATGCGACAGCTGCCGCCTGCGTGCCGACGGCTTCAAGGCAGCTGGTGTCGAAGACCCGACGCGATACTTTTGAAAAAAGTTTGATGGGGTGTTGATTTCCCGTTAGAAATCAGTATTATACGCGCCATCCAACGGGTCGTTAGCTCAGTTGGTAGAGCAGTTGGCTTTTAACCAATTGGTCGTAGGTTCGAATCCTACACGACCCACCATACTCAGTACGTCAAAGCCCGCTACCGGCAACGGTGGCGGGCTTTTTCGTTTTCGGCGCTTTGGTGCCGCTTTGCGGCCCTTTCGCGACACAATGATCGGCGTACACAGGACCTTGTGGGAGCGGCCTTGTGTCGCGAAAGGGGCGCAAAGCGCCCCCAGCTTATTCAGCCCACTCCGGATCCCCGGTAAACACCACCGTCAGCCAACGGTCCGGCCCTTCCCCCCCCACGGCATCACCGATCTCGTTGCGCCACGCATCCCATTCATCGATGGTTTTCGCGGCCATGGCCTTCGGCACGATGAAATACAGTTCGATCTCCCGCGAGCGCCCGACCTTGGCCACATAGGCGCGGTACGACTGCAACCCATGGCGTGCAACGAAGGCTTTGGCGACTTCATCGACGTGCAGCTTGAGGTCGCCGGGGGTCACAAGGAAGATTTCCGAAAGGGCCTGGCGCACCACCGACATCGGCAACGGCACGATCACCAGGCAGACCAGCGCCAGCACCGCCGGGTCGATGTACGGCGACACCCATTCCAGCGACGTGCCCTGCACCGCATAACCAAAGCAGAAGGCGATCAACAGCGCGGCGGTGATGCTGGCCGACATCACCCAGCCCTTGACGTCCATGCGCACGAAATCCGAGCCCAGCTTGCGGTTGGCGCGGGCCTCGACAATGGCGATGGTCACGCAGGCGATCACGGTCAGCACCGCATAGACCATGGCGATACCGAACTCCAGGTGGCGCCCGCCTTGCAGCAGGCTGCTGACGGCGTTGATCAGCGCATAAATGGCCACGCCGCTGAGCAGGATGCCGTTGAGCGCCAGCACCATCGGCTCCAGGTGCCAGAAGCCCATGGTGAAGCGCTCGCGCAGCTTGCGTGACATCTGCACGCTGGTGGTGTGCGCGGTAATCAGCCTGACCACCACCAGTGACAGCCCGCTCATGCTGGCATCGACCAGCGAATAGACGCCGTCGAACACGATGGAGAACGAGCCCGAGGCCAAGCCGAAGGCGATGCCGATGACGGCGATGAACAGGGTGACGGCGATCGAGGTGCGTAGCAGGCCCTGTTCGCTGGTGATGTCGAAGAAGGAAGATCTGGTTGGGGTTTGCATGATTGTGCTCGGTAAATAGCCCTGCTGTTGTGTTGTATGTGCTGGCCTCTTCGCGGGTAAACCCGCTCCCACAGAGTTATGCTCTGACCTTGAAGGCGGCGCCGACCTTGTGGGAGCGGGTTTACCCGCGAAGAGGCCCTGACAGGCTAGACGCGGAACTGCTCCATCAGCGCTTGCTGCTGGTTGGCCAGCCGGTTCAGGGCCTGGCTGATCCGCGCCGACTCGTCTGCCTGGCCGGCGAGCGATTCGGTCACATCACGAATGCCGGCCACATTACGGTTTACTTCCTCTGCCACCGCACTCTGCTCTTCGGCCGCCGAAGCAATCTGCAGGTTCATGTCGCTGATCACCGCCACTGCCTCGCCAATGCGTTGTAGGGCTGGCACCGCCTGTTCCATCCGTGCGGCGCTGTCCTGGGCCTGACGCTGGCCTTCGTGCATTGCGCCCACCACATCCTGGGTGCCTTGTTGCAAACCTTCGATGACCTGGCGAATTTCCTCCACCGACACCTGGGTACGCTGGGCCAGACCGCGCACTTCATCGGCCACTACGGCAAAACCACGCCCGGCTTCGCCTGCGCGCGCAGCTTCGATGGCGGCGTTGAGCGCCAGCAGGTTGGTTTGCTCGGCAATGGTGCGGATCACTTCCAGCACCGAACCGATCTGCCCGCTGCGGCCTTCCAGCGCGCGCGCCTCGTCCATGGCAGTGTTCATGCCGGCATTCAAGCGGTCGATGCCCTGGCGGGTGCTGTCGATCAGTTGCAGGCCCTCGCGGCTGGCCTGATCGGCAGCGCGTGCGGCCTGGGCCGCCTGCGAGGCGTTGTGCGCAACATCCAGGGCGGTGGCGCTCATTTCATTGGCGGCGGTGGCCACCTGTTCGATTTCACGGTGCTGTTGCTGCATGCCGTTGCTGGTCTGGCTGGCGATGGCTGCCGACTGGTCGGCAGTACTGCGGGCCTCCCGCAGAGAACCTTTGACCTGGGCTATAACCGGTTGCAGCTTGTCGAGAAAGCGGTTGAACCAACCGGTAAGCTGGCCCAGTTCGTCCTGGCGGGCGTAATCCAGGCGGCGGGTGAGGTCGCCTTCGCCGCTGGCGATGTCTTCCAGGCGCGCAGCCACGGCCAGGATTGGCCGGGTCACGCCGCGCGCGGTCAGCCACACCAGCAGCAAACCGACTACCGCAGCGCCCAGGCCAACCAGCAGGCTGGTGAGGTTGGCGCTGTGGTTGTGCGTGTCCAGGCGCTGGTTGAGGGCCACGGCAGGCGCCTGCAGCACGCTTTCCGGCAGTTCCAGCAATACCTGCCAAGGGGCGGCGTCAGGGATTGGCGTGAACGGGTGGGCAACCCGCAGCAGGCCGCCGGCTACCGTCTTGTCCATCGGCTCGCCCAGCTTGCTGTCGTCGCGGCTATTGCCGGCCAGCAGGCCGGCCGCGCTGGCGATGCTGACCTGGCCCTGGCCATCGAACAGCTCCCGGCGGCCGTCCAGGCTCAACTGCTGCAGGTTGGAAAGGCCGATGTCCAGGCCTACCACGCCGACCACCTTGCCGTGCTCCAGCAGCGGCAGCGCGATGCTGGTCATCAGCACCTGTCGGCCATTCACTTCGTCGAGGTATGGCTCGAGCATGCAGGTTCTGGCGGTGTCCTGCGGGCAGGTCAGCCAACGGTTCTTCGCCGCGCCGTTGCTGCCGATGCTGGCGTCGCCGAGCATCGATTCCGGCATGGCTTCAAGCTCCAGGGTGCCTGGGCTGGGTTGTGACCAGTACAGCGAGAAGCGCCCGGCCTCGTTGCTGCCCATGGCATCCTGGCCGAGGTACTGGCTGTCCGGGCCCAGGGCGTTGGGCTGGAATACCAGGTACAGGCCGATCACATCCGGGTTGCCAGCCAGGCTGGCGCGGGCCTGGCGCGTCAGCTCGGCGCGCAGGTCGTTGCCGCCACGGGCCTTGAGCACCTGCACCAGGCGGGCAAAGCCATTGCCGTACTGGTAGGCGTCCATGAAATAGCGCTGGATGCGCAGGGCCTGGGTTTGGGCATGGGCCTGCAGGCGCAGGCGTGCGCTGCTGTCGAGCATTTCGGTGTTGGCTTGGTTGACCAACGCCGCGCTGCGCCGCGCCTGGGCCAGCGATGTGGTTACCAGCAGGGCGACGATGGCCAGCAGGCAGAGGCCGGCGAGCAGGGTGATCTTCCATTGGATGGAGAGGCGACGCAGCGGCATGAGGGCTTTCCTTTTCGATCAAATGCAACGCCCGCGATCAGGCGCGGGCGTTGTCGGCAGCATGGGTCATTCAGCGACGGTCATTCAGCGACGTAGTTAGGCGGCGCGTTCCTGAAAGCCTTGGTCAGCCAGGCCAGGTAGAGCACGCCGAGCACTGCCCAGACGCCACCGAACAACAGCGAGTGGGCGTTCAGGTCCAGCCACAGCGAGACGATGATGCAGAAGCCGATGGTCGGCAGTACCAGGTACTTTAGCTGGTTGGCCAGGCCTTGGCGCTTGCCTTCGCGCAGGTAGCAGTGGTTGATCACCGACAGGTTGACGAAGCTGAACGCGACCAGCGCACCGAAGTTGATGATCGAGGTGGCGGTGACCAAGTCGAAGAAGATCGCCGACAGCGAAATCAGCCCCACCACCGCGATATTCAGCACTGGCGTCTTGTAGCGCGAGTGCAGGCGGGCGAACAGGCTGGCCGGCAGCACGTTGTCGCGGCCCATCACGTACAGCAGGCGCGACACGCTGGTTTGCGAAGCCAGGCCCGAGGCGATGGTGTTGATCACGGTGCAGGCGATGAAGATCGACTGGAACAGCTTGCCGCCCACGTACAGGGCGATTTCCGGCAGTGCCGCTTCGTGGTCATGGAAGCGCGCCATGGTCGGGAAGTAAGCCTGGATGAAATACGACACGGTGATGAACACCACGCCGCCGATCAGCGCGGTGAGGAAGATCGCCCGTGGGATGGTCTTGCTCGGGTTGTGGGTTTCTTCGGACAGGCAGGTGACGGCGTCGAAACCAAGGAACGAGAAGCACAGGATGGTCGCACCGGCGGCCAGGGCGCTGAACTGGGTCTGGTCGTCGGCGAACGGCAGCAGGCTCCAGGCGGTACCCAGCCCTTCACCTTGGTCCAGGCCGCGTACGCACAGGTAGATGAACACGGCGATGATCGCCACCTGCACGGCCACGAAAAGCAGGTTGAAGTGCGCCACCAGGTTCACGCTGCGCATGTTGATCAGGCTGATCAAGGTGACGAAGCCGGCCACCCACATCCATTCCGGTACTTCCGGGAACATGGCCGAAAGGTACAGCTTGGCCAGCAGCGCGTTGACCATTGGCAGCAACAAGTAGTCCAGCAGCGACGACCAGCCGACCAGGAAGCCCACGTGCGGGTTGATCGCCCGTTGGGTGTAGGTGTAGGCCGAGCCCGACTGCGGGAAGCGCTTTACCAGGGTGCCGTAGCTCACGGCGGTGAACAGGATCCCGGCCAGCGCCAGGATGTAGGCGCTGGGTACGTGGCCGGCAGTTATCCCGGAAACGATGCCGAAGGTGTCGAACACGGTCATCGGGGTCAGGTAGGCCAGGCCGATGATGATCACGTGCCACAGACGCAGGGTTTTGCGGAGTTGGCCGTTGCCGGAGGCGCTGTGGTCAGGCTGCATGCTGGCATGGCTCCTGCGGCTGGGCGTACACGGCGGGCACGGGGTACTGCGCATGCGACAAGGGCGAGCGGGTGGGCTCCATGTTGTTCACCTTTTATTGTTGGAGCAGCGGGGACGCGGGGAGCGCGCAAAGTGGTGAAAATAAAAAACGATGGGTAGCAGAGTGTCAAGTTAAACATGACAAGATGTTGCTAGATTGAAATATTTATCGATCAAAGTGGGGTTTTGTTCGGTTTTTGCGCGTTTTTTTGCGGTTTTGATCAATTCTGGTGTTCGCAAAAATTAACGAATGCCGGTCTTGCTTGGAAGCGTGTCAGGCGCTTCCCAAAAACGGGATTTCTTGAGCCTGGCCAGCGCCAGGGCTGGGTTGCGGTGGTACTCTTGGCGTCCTGTGTGGCCCTTGGCCGCCTACGAAGCCCTTATGGACAGCAATCGGTTCTATTCATGAAGAAATCAGTTGGCATCCTTTCCGGCCTGGCTATCGCCATCGCCGTCGCAACCACCGCTGGCGCCTGGTACACCGGCAAGCAGCTGCCAGCAGAGCTGGACAACGCCCTGGTCCGCAGCAACGCGGAACTCAAGAAAGCCCTGGTGAGCACCGGTGGCAGCATGAGCATCGAACGGGTGTCGCTGGAGCAGCACTTCTTCAGCAGTACCGCCCAGTACCGGCTCAAGGCCCGCGATATCAACCTGGGCGAAGGCGAAGTGATGAATTTCGATGTGGGCGTGACCGACCAGATCGAGCACGGCCCGTTTCCCTGGTCACGGGTAAAGGCATTGAAGCTGATGCCGGTGCTAGCAGTCAGCAACAGCACACTGCAGAAGGACGACACCACCGCACCGTGGTTCGCCGCAGCGGGCGAGCAGGCCCCGGTCAGCGCTCAGACCAGCCTGGGCTACGACGGCAAAGTGGTCAGCCAGGTTCAGCTGGCACCGGTCAAGCTCGACGAAGCGGATGGCAACAGCCTCGACTTCTCGGGGATGCAACTGCAAGTCAGTGGTGACCAGGAAGGCAAGGCCTCGAACTTCCACGGCCAGGCCGACCGGTTCGTGATGAAACTGGTACGCGATGACCAGCCGCCAGCCACCTTCGAGCTCAACGGCCTGAAAGTCGGCGGCCAGTTGGCGGCCACCGCGCATGAGGCCATCTATGTGGGTAACGTCGATCTGGCACTGGCCGAAACCAAGGTCACCCTTGGGCCCAAACAACAGGTGCTGGTAATCAAGGCGCTGGAGCAGAACGCCCTGCAAACCCTTGACGGCCCGGATACCGTGGGTGGTCGCGTGGAGTACAAGGTCGGGGATATCACCTGGGATGGCCGTGCCGTGGGCAAGGCGCAGATGGCGGTGAGCATCACTTCGGTCAACGCGCCAGCGCTACAGGCGCTGTCGAGCTGGTATCAGGCGCACCTGCCGGAATTCGAGGCCGCAGCTGCCGCTGGCCAGCCGGTGCCGGAAATCCAGATGAACGATGAGGAGAAGGCCAGGTTCCAGGGCGAGCTGCAGAAACTGCTGGCTGCCAAGCCCCGGGTGGCGGTGGAAAACCTTTCGTTCAGGACTGCCAATGGCGAAAGCCGCTTTGACCTGTCGATGGGCTTCGCCGCCCCGGCCAGCTTCGACCTGCCGCCAGACCAGTTGAGCAAGCAATTGATCACCGAGGTGAAGAGCAAGCTGTCGTTGTCCAAGCCGATGATTGGTGACCTGGCAACCTTGCAGGCACTGCTGGATGGCCAGACCGACGCCCAGGCCATTGCCATGCAATCGAGCCAGGCCGGGGAAATGGTCGGCATGATGGCGCTGCAGAGCGGCATGGCCACCGTGCAGGGCAATGATGTGGTAAGCAGCCTGCACTATGCCGATGGCATGGTCGACTTCAATGGCAAGAAGATGACCGTGGAAGAGTTCGCCATGCTCATGGCGGCGCACCTGGCGGCCCTTTCGCCGCAGGGCTGATCGTTTCTCCTGTCCCGGCCTCTTCGCGGGCGCGCCCGCTCCCACAGGGTCTGCACAATTCCTGTGGGAGCGGGTTTACCCGCGAAAGGGCCAGCACAAGCAACACAAAAACCGCTTTAGAAATCGCTGGATTGTCTGTAGCCTTCGGCCTCCGATAATAATCCGCGCCCGCAGAGGGCCGTGGCGGCCTTCGTGCCGTCCGGCACCCTTAGCCGATCTGTCAGGGCCGGGTGATACACTCGATTCGACGCGCGCACGCGCCTGCAGGTCCAGCGATCATGACCCAGATTTCCGAACGCCTGTTGGTTCAGGCCCACCTCGACGCCAAGCAGCCCAACCCGCTGACAGCCGAGCAGGAGGCCGAATACCGTGCGGCCATCGCTGCCGAGCTCAAGGCCCAGAACGCCGTGCTGGTCGCCCACTATTACTGCGACCCGGTCATCCAGGCGCTTGCCGAGGAGACCGGCGGCTGCGTGTCCGACTCGCTGGAAATGGCCCGCTTCGGCAAGAACCACCCGGCCGAAACCGTGATCGTTGCCGGTGTGCGCTTCATGGGCGAGACCGCAAAAATTCTCACCCCGGAAAAGCGCGTGCTGATGCCGACCCTGGAAGCCACCTGCTCGCTCGACCTGGGCTGCCCGGTGGACGAGTTCTCGGCGTTCTGCGACCAGCATCCCGAGCGTACCGTGGTGGTCTACGCCAACACTTCCGCTGCCGTGAAGGCCCGTGCCGACTGGGTGGTGACCTCGAGCTGCGCGCTGGAAATCGTCGAGAGCCTGATGGACAACGGCGAAACCATCATCTGGGGCCCGGACCAGCATCTGGGGCGTTATATCCAGAAGCAGACCGGTGCCGACATGCTGCTGTGGGACGGTGCCTGCATCGTTCACGAAGAGTTCAAGTCGCGCCAGCTGGCCGACATGAAGGCGCTGTACCCGGATGCGGCGATTCTGGTGCACCCCGAGTCGCCGGAAGCGGTGATCGAGCTGGCCGATGCGGTGGGCTCCACCAGCCAGCTGATCAAGGCTGCCCAGACCTTGCCGAACAAGACCTTCATCGTCGCCACCGACCGCGGCATCTTCTACAAGATGCAGCAGCTGTGCCCGGACAAGGAGTTCGTCGAAGCCCCCACCGCCGGTAACGGCGCGGCATGCCGCAGCTGCGCGCACTGCCCGTGGATGGCGATGAACACCCTGGAGCGTGTGCTGGATTGCCTGCGTAACGGCACGAACGAGATTTTTGTCGACCCGGCGTTGGTGCCCAAGGCGATCAAACCGTTGAACCGGATGCTGGACTTTACCCAGGCGGCGCGCCTGAAGCTGTCCGGGAACGCCTGACTTCAGACCGCGTCGCTTTCTTCGCGGGTAAACCCGCTCCCACAGGTACTGCGCCGCTTGTAAGGGCGGTGCAGTATCTGTGGGAGCGGGTTCACCCGCGAAGAGGCCCTCAACGCCCCATCATTTCCTGAACCATGCGCTGCTGCTCCATGATCTCGCGCTGGCGCTGGTCAATCTGTGCTGCCAGCGGGAAGTTGCCACCCGACCGGCGCTTGGCGTAATCCAGCTGCTGGATCGCCTGGTCGAAATCGCCCACCAGGGTGAAGTACTCGGCCCGCGCCCGGTGCAAGCCAATGGTATTGCCCGAAAGGCCCCGTACTTCGGCCATGTCGTACCAAACGTCCGGGTCATCCGGCCGGCTCTTCACCAGTTCGTTCAGCACCTTTTCCGCCTCGGCGGGCTTGTTCAGCTTCACCAGCAGATCGGCACGCACCTGCTTCAGCGGGTAGTTGCCCGGGTACAACCCCTGCATGCGTTCGGCGCGCTGCTGCGCGTCGGCCAGGCGGTTGTTGGTGATGTCCAGGTCGATCTGCGCCAGGTTGTAGGTAATGTCGTTGGGCGCCTTGGCCAGCAGCGGCTTGAGCAGTTCACGTGCCTCGTTCAGTTGGCCGCCCTTGATCTGCGCCAGTGCCAGGCCGTAGCGTGCGGCGTCCAGCTTGGGGTCTTCGTCCAGCTGGGCGCGGAAGCGCTTGGCCGCCAGCCCCGGGGTGCCTTCGTAGGTCAGTGCCACCCGGGCGCGGATCAGCTGGTAGCGCATGCTGTCCTCCACGCCGCCCTTGGGCGCCTGCTCGGCACGGTTGCGGGTGTCGGCGATACGCGACTCGGTTACCGGGTGGGTCAGCAGGAATTCCGGCGGCTTGGCGTCGTAGCGATACTGCCGGGCCAGGCGCTCGAACATGGTCGGCATGTTGCGCGGATCGTAGCCGGCCTTTTCCAGGTTCTGGATGCCGATGCGGTCGGCTTCCTGTTCGTTCTGCCGCGAGAAACGCCGCTGTTCCTGGATTGCCGCCGCCTGGGTACCGGCGATCACACCGATACCGGCATCACCGCCGCCACCGGCGGCCAGCACGATGCCCGCCAGCAACGCCGCCATCATCGGCAACTGCATGCGCTGCTGGGCCTCGACGCCACGGGCGAAGTGGCGCTGCGACAAGTGCGCCAGTTCGTGGGCCAGTACCGAGGCGTACTCGCCTTCGGTCTGGGCGTTGAGGAACAGCCCGCCGTTGACCCCGACGATACCGCCCGGGGCGGCAAAGGCGTTGAGCTCACGGCTGTCGATGAGGATGAATTCCAGGCGGCGGTCCTGCAGTTGGCTGGTTTCGGCCAGGCGGTACACGCTGGTTTCGACGTAGTCCTTGAGCTGCGGGTCGTTGAGCTGGTTGACCTGGCCACGCAGCAGGCTCAGCCAGGCACGGCCGAGCTGGTGCTCCTGTTGCGGCGAGACGATCGCGGAACTGGCATCACCCAGGGATGGCAGGTCGTCAGCATGGCCTGGGAGGGCCAACAGGCAGGCCAGCGTCAGCAGGGTAGGGCGCAGTAGATTCATGCATGAAGCTCGCGTCGGTCAAAGATACCTACTGTAGCGGGCTCACACGTTGGCGACCAGTGGCGCTATCCTAGCCGGCCAAATCCAGTTACAGCCTGGCAATGCCTTTTGGAGAGCCCCGCAATGAGTGACACCCTGACCTGTGACGCCGAACTGGACGCCAGCGGGCTGAATTGCCCTTTGCCGCTGCTGAAGGCAAAAATGGAGCTCAACCGCCTGGCCAGCGGCGCGGTGCTCAAGGTAATCGCCACCGACGCTGGTTCCCAGCGCGACTTCCGCACTTTCGCCCAGCTGGCAGGTCATACCCTGCTGCGGGAAACGGCCGAGGCCGGCACCTACACTTACTGGCTGCGCAAGGCCTGAGCCTTTCCAAGGATCGTCAATGTTCAAAGTGCTTCGCGACTGGATGCAGCGCTACTTCTCCGATGAGGAAGCGGTGGTGCTGGCGGTCCTGTTGTTCCTGGCTTTTACTGCGGTACTCACCCTGGGTGGCATGCTTGCGCCGGTGCTGGCGGGTATGGTGCTGGCGTTTCTGATGCAGGGGCTGGTCAACGCCCTGGAGCGTGTACGGGTGCCGACCCGGTTGGCGGTGCTGCTGGTGTTCGCCCTGTTCATGGGCGCGCTGGCGGTATTCATGCTGGTACTGGTGCCGCTGCTGTGGCACCAGTTGATCACCCTGTTCAATGAACTGCCGGGCATGCTCGGCAAATGGCAGTCGCTGCTGTTGCTGTTGCCCGAGCGCTATCCGCACCTGGTGTCGGACGAGCAGGTGCTGCATGCCATCGAGTCGGTGCGCGGGGAAATCGGCAAGTTCGGTCAGTGGGCGCTGACCTTCTCGTTATCGAGCCTGCCGCTGCTGGTCAACGCCATGATCTACCTGGTGCTGGTGCCAATCCTGGTGTTCTTCTTTCTCAAGGACCGCGAACTGATTGGCCGTTGGGTCAGCGGTTACCTGCCACGCCAGCGCACCCTGCTGAACCGGGTGGGCAGCGAGATGAACCGGCAGATCGCCAATTACATCCGCGGCAAGGGCATCGAGATCCTGATCTGCGGCATTGCCACCTACATCGCCTTCATCAGCCTGGGGCTCAACTACGCCGCGCTGCTGGCGCTGCTGGTAGGGCTGTCGGTGGTGGTGCCTTACGTGGGCGCGGTGGTAGTGACCGTGCCGGTGACGTTGATCGCGTTGTTCCAGTGGGGCTGGGGTGACCAGTTCATCTACCTGATGACGGTGTACGCGATCATCCAGGCGCTGGACGGCAACGTGCTGGTGCCGTTGCTGTTCTCCGAGGCGGTGAGCCTGCACCCGGTGGCGATCATCTGCGCGGTGCTGCTGTTTGGCGGGTTGTGGGGGTTCTGGGGGATCTTCTTTGCGATCCCGCTGGCGACGCTGATCAAGGCGGTGTTGGATGCCTGGCCGCGGCAGGAGCCTAGCGTCTCGCCGATGCTTTGATGTAACTGGGGCCGCTTTGCGGCCCATTCGCAGCACAAGGCTGCTCCTACCGGGATCGCTCAAACCCTTGTAGGAGCAGCCTTGTGCTGCGAATGGGCTGCAAAGCAGCCCCAATCAATATCAAGCCTTGTTCAGGGCCTGAGCAGCAGCCAATACGGCATCCACATGCCCCGGCACCTTCACCCCACGCCATTCCTGGCGCAGCACACCGTCCTTGTCGATCAGGAAGGTGCTGCGGTCAACGCCCATGTATTCCTTGCCATACAGCTTCTTCAGCTTGATCACGTCGAACAGCTGGCACAGGGCTTCGTCCTTGTCGCTGATCAGCTCGAACGGGAAACCTTGCTTGGCCTTGAAGTTCTCGTGCGACTTGATGCCATCGCGCGACACGCCGAACACCACGGTGTTGGCCGCGGCAAAGGCATCATGCTGGTCGCGGAAGCCCTGGCCCTCGGTGGTGCAGCCCGGGGTGCTGTCCTTCGGGTAGAAGTACACCACCACTTGCCGGCCCTTGAGCTCGGCCAGGCTGACGGTTTGCCCGCTGGTGGCCTGGGCCTGGAAGTCGGCAACGGGTTGGTCGAGTGCTACAGCCATGGTCGGTTTCCTTACATTGGGTTCTGTGGACGCCATGGCTCGATCAGCGCATCGAGGTTCAGGGCATCGGCAAAGTCCAGGAACTGGTCACGCAGCCAGCTGATCTGGGTGCCGGCCGGCAGAATCACGGTGAACTGGGCATTGAGCATGCTGCTGCCGGTCTGCGGTGCCAGGTAGGTATCGCAGGTCATGGCTTCCAGCTCGACGCGGTGGTCGAGGAAGAACTGGCACAGCTCGTTGATGATGTCCGGGCGGTAGGCGGCGCTCACGTAGGCCACATAAGGCAGGGCCTGCGGGCGCACTTCCTGGTCGGCACTGCGCACCACGTCCAGGGTCAGGCCGTGCTTCTTGCCCAGGCCCGGCAGGGTGGATTCAAGGCGCGCCAGGGCGTCCCAGCTGCCGCCTACCTGCAGTACCAGGGCGCTGGTCTCGCCGTGGCGGCTCAGGCGCGAGGTGACCACCGCGCAGCGGTTTTCGAAGGCAGCGCGGCTGAGGACGTTGGCCAGCTCCATGGGGTTGGGGCCCAGGGCGCTGATGACAAGGAATTGTTCGCGGACGGTGGGGGTGGACATGCAGCATTCCTAAAGCGATGAGCGGTCGGCACAGGACGGGCGAAAGCCTCCTGTCGGCAGGGCCCGGGGCTCGCATGCGAGGTCGTGGACGCTGGCGGGGAGCAAGGTCGACGGCCCGGCGGGCCGCGCTGCACCGATCAAAGCATCAAGGGTAGCGAAATAAGCCGCCGAGGGGAATGCTCCGCCTGCCTGCTTCGCTTGTGCAAGGCCGATGCCCCCAGTACCATTACCGCTCTCTTTTTCCGGCAGGAGCAGTTACATGATTGCGGGCAGTATGGTGGCATTGGTCACACCCATGGATGCACAAGGGCGTGTGGACTGGGGCAGCCTCGACAAACTTGTAGACTTCCATCTGGAAAACGGCACCCATGCGATCGTCGCTGTCGGCACCACCGGTGAGTCGGCCACGCTGGATGTCGAAGAACACATCCTGGTCATCAAGCACGTGGTCGAGCGCGTCAAGCGCAGCAACAAGCCGATCCCGGTCATCGCCGGCACCGGTGCCAACTCTACTGCCGAAGCCGTGCACCTGACCCAGAACGCCAAGAATGCCGGCGCCGACGCCTGCCTGCTGGTGGTGCCGTACTACAACAAGCCGACGCAAGAAGGCCTGTACCAGCACTTCAAGCACATTGCCGAAGCCGTCGACATCCCGCAGATCCTCTATAACGTACCTGGCCGCACCTCCTGCGACATGCAGGCCGATACCGTGATCCGCCTGTCGAAGGTCGACAACATCATCGGTATCAAGGAAGCCACCGGCGACCTGGTACGCGCCAAGGCCATCCTCGACGGCGTCGACAGCGACTTCATCGTCCTGTCCGGCGACGACCCGACTGCCGTCGAGCTGATCCTGATGGGTGGCAAGGGCAACATCTCCGTCACCGCCAACGTCGCCCCGCGCGAAATGGCCGACCTGTGCGAGGCCGCCCTTGAGGGCAATGCCGAGAAGGCCCGCGCAATCAACGAAAAACTCATGCCGCTGCACAAAGACCTGTTCTGCGAAGCCAACCCGATCCCGGTGAAATGGGCGCTCGTCGAAATGGGCCTGATGCAAAAGGGCATTCGCCTGCCGCTGACCTGGCTGAGCGAAGGCTGCCACGAAAAAGTCCGTACTGCCTTGCGCCAGTCCGGCGTACTGGTTTAAGAGGAAGTACACCGCATGAAGCGACTGGCTGGTCTTTCTGCCCTTGCCCTGATCATCTCCAGCACCAGTGGGTGTGGCTGGCTGTGGGGCGAGGATGGCTATTTCCGCGACCGCGGCAGCGATTACCTGCAGGCGCGCCCGACTGCGCCGATGCAGCTGCCGCCGGACGCCAGCAACGTCAAGCGCCTTGACCCGCTGCTGCCGATTCCGCGCAACGTCGCCGACGACAGCGCCACCGGTGAGTACGAGGTGCCGCGCCCGCAACCGTTGACCGGTAGCGGCGCCCAGGTTACCGACTACAGCCTGCAGCGCAGCGGCAGCAGCCGTTGGGTGCTGGCCCAGCATTCGCCGGCCGAAGTGTGGCCGGTGGCTCGCCAGTTCTTCGAGGACAACGGCTTCCGCATCGCCGAAGAGCGCCCGCAGACTGGCGAATTCAACACCACCTGGCAGCGTTTCGACGAACTGTCGGCATCGCTCGGCCAGCGCCTGGCCAGCACTGCCAGCAGCGCTGATAGCGAAGTGCGCGTGCGGGTACGCATGGAGCCTGGCGTGCAGCGCAACACCTCCGAGGTGTATGTGGTCAGCGTCGAGCGCCCGGCCGGCAGCACTGCCGAGCCTGATTTCCCGTCCACCTCCAGCAACAGCGGCGCCGATGCCCTGCTGGTCGACGAAATGCTTGCCAGCATGAACCGCAGCGCCGAGAAGGGCGGTTCGGTGTCGCTGCTGGCCGCGCGCGATTTCGACGCGCCAAGCCGCGTCAGCCTAAGCGAAGACGGCAGCGGCAACCCGGTGCTGTACCTTGGCGCCGACCTGGACCGCGCCTGGTCCAGCGTGGGCCGTGCCCTGGAGCAGGGTGGCGAGTGGCGTGTCGAGGACATCAACCGCAGCCTGGGCCTGTACTACATCAACCTGTCCGAAAAGCCTGAAGACAAGCAGAACCAGCCTGGTTTCTTTGGCCGCATGTTCGGCAGCGAGCCGACCAAGGAAGAGCGTGAAGCCCGTGCTGAGCGTTATCAGGTTCGCCTGAGCAAGGTTGGCGAGAGCGTGCAGGTCACCGTCGAGAAGAACATCAACACCGTGGCCCCGGCCGATGTCGCCCGCCGCGTGCTGAGCGCCATTCAGGACCACCTGGGCTAAGTGCGCTTCGCGGTACTCGGAAGCGGCAGCCAGGGAAACGGCACGCTGATCGCCCGTGGTGACACGTTCATCCTGGTCGATTGCGGTTTTTCCCTGCGCGAGACCGAGCGGCGCCTGGCGCTGCTCGGCGTGTCGGCTGCCCAGCTCAGTGCGGTACTGGTCACCCACGAACATGCCGACCACGTGCATGGGGTCGGCTTGCTGTCACGGCGCTACAATGTACCGGTCTACCTCAGCCAGGGGACCTTGCGCGGCATGCGCAAGCCGGTGGAGGTGGCCGGTTTTCTCGCTTGTGGCGACAGCCTGCGTATCGGCAGCCTGGAAGTGACGGCGGCGCGGGTCGAGCACGACGCCTACGAGCCGCTGCAGTACGTGGTCAGCGATGGCCAGCGGCGCTTTGGCATGCTGACCGACCTGGGCTCGTACGACGCGCTGCTGCTGGAGCGTTACCAGGGCCTGGATGCACTGCTGATCGAGGCCAACCATTGCCGTGACCTGCTGGCACGCGGTCACTACCCGGCCTTCCTGAAACAGCGGGTGGGCGGCATGCAAGGGCATTTGAACAATCACCAGGCCGCGCGCCTGGTGCACGAGTTGGGCTGGAGCAACCTGCAACACCTGGTGCTGGCCCACCTCAGCAGCAAGAACAACCTGCCACACTTGGCCCGCCAGTGCTTCGTCGACACCCTCGGGTGCGACCCGGACTGGCTCCAGGTGGCGAATCAGGAACACGGGCTCGACTGGCGCGAAATCGCCTAGCCCAACACCTCAAGCAAGCGGAGCCCAATCATGGAAAAACGCGACGAACTCTACCGCGGCAAGGCCAAATCGGTTTACAAGACCGACGACGCCGACCGCTTGATCCTGCTGTTCCGTAACGACACTTCGGCGTTCGACGGCAAGCGCATCGAACAACTCGACCGCAAAGGCATGGTGAACAACAAGTTCAACGCCTTCATCATGCAGAAACTGGAAGAAGCCGGCGTGCCGACCCAGTTCGACAAGCTGCTGGGCGACAACGAGTGCCTGGTGAAGAAGCTGGACATGATCCCGGTCGAGTGCGTGGTGCGCAACTACGCCGCCGGCAGCCTGGTCAAGCGCCTGGGCGTGGAGGAGGGCATCAAGCTGGAGCCGTCCACCTTCGAGCTGTTCCTGAAGAACGACGAGAAGGGCGACCCCTTCATCAATGAGTCCCACGTTGTCGCGTTCGGCTGGGGCACCGCCGAACAGCTGGCCGAAATGAAAAAGCTGTCGCTGAAGGTCAACGAAGTGCTGAGCAAGCTGTTCGATGACGCCGGCCTGCTGCTGGTCGACTTCAAGCTGGAGTTCGGCGTATTCCACGGCCAGATCGTGCTGGGCGACGAGTTCAGCCCGGACGGCTGCCGCCTGTGGGACAAAGAGACCCGCAAGAAGATGGACAAGGACCGCTTCCGCCAGGGCCTGGGCGACGTGATCGAAGCCTACGAAGAAGTTGCCAAGCGCCTGGGCGTGCCGCTGTAAGCGGTGCGTTCACGCAAGCGCCTGATACCACGCGATTTTTTTGAAAAAAAGATTTGCGTTTCAAAAGAACGCTGGTATGATGCGCGGCATTGGAGAGATGCCGGAGTGGTCGAACGGGACGGATTCGAAATCCGTTGTACTGGCAACAGTACCTAGGGTTCAAATCCCTATCTCTCCGCCATACAAGATGAAGCCCCTGGAAACGAAAGTTTCCAGGGGCTTTTTCGTTCTAGAGCCAACGGGTAGTTCAGACAACCCGTTTGGTGGACGATCTATTAAGAGGCTGGAAGCTTCTGGAGTGGCCTCACTGTCAGCTCAACCCCCAAGGCCAGCATCAGCTTCTGAATAGTGGAGAAGCGTGTTTTATCGCCACCCCTCAGAGTCTTGTAAAGGGATTCGCGATTAACCCCCGCGTCTTGCGCAAACTGGTTCACTCCCTTGGCTTTTGCCACTTCGCCCAAGGCATGCATCAGAATTTGAGCGTCGTTAGACTTCATTGCTTCTGCCAGGAAAGCCGCGATGGTTTCGGGGCTGTCTAGAAACCGGGAAGCCTCGAACCGTTTGGTATTGCTCAAGTCCAGCTCAAGGATTGGCATGTCCTCGGAAGTGAATTTGTCGCTCATCGTTGTTTACCTCGTACAGCATCAAGAATTTCCTTGGCTCGCTTGATGCCTCTGGGTTGATCCGTTTTATCGCTGCCATACAGCATCAGGTAGCGGGTCGAGCCCGTTCGTACGAAGTAGATTCGATATCCGGGCCCGACAAACACGCGCATTTCACTGACACCGTCGCCTACCGATTCGATATCGCCGAAACTGCCATTTTCTGCTCGGGCGATTCTTGAGGTTATAGCACCTCTGCCGATCGGGTCTTTGACGTCATCCAGCCAATCGTCAAATTCTGGCGTCGTGTCAAGCTGATTCGGCATGCCTTCAATGTAGCCTACTGGCTACTCCTTGTCGATGAGTGAGCGACCGCGTGCTCCGCGATGAGGCTAAGGGGACGAGTGGAGCACAGCAATAGCCTGAGCAGGGTTTGGCTTAGGTTTGGGAAATGGACTACATGGCGTCTAATGATGCCCCTGGATGGTTATGTCTCCAGAGGCTATCTCGTTGCCTTATTTTTTCATCATCCCCAATTCGGCATCATCCAGCAGCGCCTTTGCCATCGCGCTCAGGTAGTGCGATGCCCAGATCAGTTTCTGGTCGCCGTCCATCAGGCCGGTGATGATCAGGTCGCGGACGTAGCCCATCAGTTCGGATGCCTGTTCACGGGCGTCCTGGCAGGGGATGCCGGGTTCGATGCGGAACAGCGGGTGGGTGTTGTTTTCGCCTTGGTAGAAGCAGGTCTTGCCGACTGTGGTGGGTTGTTTTGTGTCGTCGGTGGGCATTGTTTTATCTCCCTGGAATCTTGATTGTCTGGGCCGGCCTCTTCGCGGGTGAACCCGCTCCCACAGGATTACTACTGCCTTCGATGCGGCACCGTACCTGTGGGAGCGGGTTTACCCGCGAAGAGGCCTGGCCTGCTAATGCAGGGTGTACGGCTCAGCAGGTAAATGGGCCTGCATCTGCAATTGCATCAATGCCGACTCGACCAGGCCCTGAACTGCCTCCATTTCATGGATCACGGCCTGCATCACGACCGAGCTTGGGGCCGTGGGTTTGAGTTGCACGGACTGGCGGGCCACGAACAGGGCGCAGAGTACGTACTCGGAGGACTGGACCAGTGTGTCTTGCAGAGCCTGGGTGGAGTCGAGGGAGTGGGGTGGATCGGGGACCATCTTGCGCATAGTTAGCTCTAGAGTCAGTCGAGCTGCTACGGACTTGCTGTCAAACAAGAGGGTGGCAGCGGTACGCGGGTTGACAGACCGAGGACTCCGGAGACTCGGCGCACACGAGGTGCCCCACGTACTGCCGCCATAACGGGTGTACGTGCACGGAGAAGTTGTCGGCCTGTCAAAGCCGGTCGTTGAGTTGACAACGACAAGCCGAGACTAGAGCGCGACCCAATCCGTCGCAACAGTTTGAGCGGTTTGGCAGTATGTTTGGGAAATGGCCTACAAGGAAGGGGATTATTCTGAGTTTCAACTGTAGGACCGGGAGCGCAAAGCGCCCCCCAAGGCCTTCAGCGCATTGCCGCCAGTTTGATGCCGAATCCCACCAGGCAAGCCCCCGCCAACCGCTCGAACATATTGGCAACCCGCGGATTGGCGCGCATCCGTTCGGCCAACTGGTGCGTCAGCACCACGGCGATCAACCCGTACAGGAAGGTCACCACCGCCACTGTCGCCGCGAGGAAGCCGAAGGTCACCAGCCCCTGGTGTTTCACCGGGTCGACGAACAGCGGGAAGAACGCCATGTAGAACATGATCGCCTTGGGGTTGAGCAGGGTGATCATCATGGTCTGGCGCAGGTACTGGCCGTTGTCCATGCGGCTGGCCCGTGGCGCGCCACCGGGTTTGCTCAGCAGCATGCGCAGGCCCAGGTAGGCCAGGTACGCGGCGCCGGCCCACTGCACCACATGGAAGGCAGCAGGGTAGGCCGCCAGCAGGGTGGCAACGCCAGCCACTGCCAGCCACAGCAGCACCTGGTCACCCAGGATCACCCCACAGGTCGCGGCCATGCCGGCCTTGATCCCGCCCTTGCCGGTGGCGGTAATCAGGGCGAAGTTGCCCGGGCCGGGGATGGCCAGGACGATGATGAAGGCAATGACGAACGCGCCGTAGTCGGTGACGCCGAGCATGGGAAACTCCTGTTGGTAGTGCGTAGGCAGAGTTCAAGACTATCGTCGCCACCGGCCCGCTTTTCAACCGTCTACCAGGAAATTGGAAGCAAGCTCTTGTTTTCAGAAGTGCGCGACATTTCCTGCAAGGCAACTTGTTGCAGCGCGCGTGCAACCAGCCAGTGCACTTTTGCAGCTTGGATCCAATGCTCATGTTCTGTATCATCCCGGCGCCATCAGAATGATGGCCGAAGATGATTCATTTAAAGGACTTAGTATGAAAAAGCTGTTCAAGGCTACCGTAGCCGTTGCTGTCGTTTCGGGTGTTGCCCTGCTGTCGGGTTGCACTGGCCAGGTTTACAACCAGCCGAAAAACTGCAGCTACGACTACCTGTTCCACCCTTCGGTTTCCATCTCCAAGATCATCGGTGGCTGCGGCCCGATCGATAAACTGCCTCAGCAGCAGTAATCTTGGCGGTACCCTGATCGCGACGCTTGCGGCGTGATCCAAGGCCCCCGGTCATGTACATGGCCGGGGGTTTTTGTTTGTGGCGCACTTCAGCCTGTGCCGGCCCTTTCGCGGGTGAACCTGCTCCCACAGGAATTTCACCGGACTTGAGTGCGGCATGGTACCTGTGGGAGCGGGTTCACCCGCGAAGAGGCCAGTACAGGCGTGAGACAACCCGTCACCTTGACTCCCAGGCCGGCAATTTGTTTGTGCTGGCATTTAAGCTACAATCGGAAAAACGATTCAGCCTTGTCGGTCAATTCGACAAAAGGCCGAGTCGTTTTCTGGTTCTCTGGCTGCTGAACAATGATCAACAACAAGCCTGCGCTGCAGAACACGCTTTACCTGGGCCAGCCACAGGCCCACCCTCTGTTCTCCTGACTGGAATCGATCAATGTTCAAGAAAGCTGGCAAGACCTTGCTGGGTCTGGCTGTCGCTGCAAGCGTCATGCAAGCGCACGCCGCAGAAACCAAGAAAGTAGATGTGCTGCTGGTCGGCGGCGGCATCATGAGTTCGACCCTGGCCGTGTGGCTGCACGAGCTGGAGCCAAGCTGGTCGATGGAAATGGTCGAGCGCCTGGATGGCGTGGCCGAAGAAAGCTCCAACGGCTGGAACAACGCCGGTACCGGCCACTCCGCGCTGGCCGAGCTGAACTACACCCCGGAAGACAAGGACGGCAACGTCAACATCGCCAAGGCCATCGAAATCAACGAGGCCTTCCAGATCTCCCGCCAGTTCTGGTCGTGGCAGGTGCGCCAGGGCGTGCTGAAGAACCCGCACTCGTTCATCAACACCACGCCGCACATGAGTTTCGTGTGGGGCGATGACAACATCAAGTTCCTGAAGAAGCGTTACGAGGCGCTGCAGGCCAGCCCGCTGTTCCGCCCGATGCAGTACTCCGAGGACCACGCGCAGATCGCCAAGTGGGTCCCGCTGATGATGGAAGGCCGCGACCCGAACCAGAAGCTGGCCGTGACCTGGACCCCAATCGGCACCGACGTCAACTTCGGCGAGATCACCCGCCAGTTCGTCGGCCACCTGAAAACCCAGGAAAACTTCGACCTGAAGCTGTCCAGCGAAGTGCAGGACATCACCCGCAACAAGGACGGCTCGTGGCACGTCGAGTACAAGAACCTGAAGGACGGTAGCGAGTCGGCCACCGACGCCAAGTTCCTGTTCATCGGTGCCGGCGGCGGCGCACTGAAGCTGCTGCAGAAGTCGGGCATTCCTGAAGCCAAGGAATACGCAGGCTTCCCGGTGGGCGGCTCGTTCCTGGTGACCGAGAACCCGACCGTGGCCATGCAGCACATGGCCAAGGCCTACGGCATCGCCTCGACCGGCGCGCCACCCATGTCGGTTCCGCACCTGGACACCCGCGTGCTGGACGGCAAGCGCGTGATCCTGTTTGGCCCATTCGCCACCTTCTCGACCAAGTTCCTGAAGAACGGCTCGTACCTGGACCTGCTGAGCAGCACCACCACCCACAACGTGTGGCCGATGACCAAGGTCGGCATCGATCAGTACCCGCTGGTGGAGTACCTCGCTGGCCAGCTGATGCTGTCTGACGACGACCGCTTTGAAGCCCTGCGCACCTACTTCCCGAACGCCAAGAAGGAAGACTGGCGCCTGTGGCAGGCCGGCCAGCGCGTGCAGATCATCAAGCGTGATGCCGAGAAGGGTGGCGTGCTGAAGCTGGGCACTGAAGTGGTCGCTTCCGAAGACCGCACCATCGCCGGCCTGCTGGGTGCATCGCCAGGTGCGTCGACTGCTGCACCGATCATGCTGAACGTGCTGGAAACCGTGTTCAAGGAGAAGGTCGCTACCCCTGAGTGGCAGGCCAAGATCAAGCAGATCGTGCCGAGCTACGGCACCAAGCTGAACGACTCGGCGGCGGCCACCCAGAAGGAGTGGAACTACACCGCTGAAGTGCTGCAGCTCGAGAAGCCTCCGGTGATCGACGAGAGCGTCGGCACCACGGTTGCACCGAGCCAGCCGGTCGAGAGCAAGCCTGAGAATGACATGGCGCTGTAATTGGCCATTGTTGTGAAGAAGCCACGTGGGAGACCTCGTGGCTTTTTTGTTGCCTGTACCGGCCCTTTCGCGGGTAAACCCGCTCCCACAGGGACCGCGCTGGCCACAGGCTTGGCGCTATCCCTGTGGGAGCGGGTTTACCCGCGAAGAGGCCAGTTCAGGAAACCACTGATCGGAAACCCTGCTCAGCCCTAATAAAAACATATTTTGATGCTTAAATTAATCTTGTCAGTCGATCCCCTCCAGGAGGGTGCTGTCATGAACATCAAGATCGCCACCTTACTGCTGCTCGCCCTGTGCGCCCAGCCGACATTGAGCCAAAGCTACTCCTACTCCAGCGAAACCCCCGCCGCCAAACCCGCCGAAGCTGCTGCAATGACCACGCGCATGGCCCTGCGTGACCTGTGGGTCGAGCACATCTTCTGGGTGCGCAACTATGCCGTCGCCAACCAGGCCGGCAATGCCAAGGAGGCCGAAGTCGCCGCCAAGGAAGTGGTCACCGACGCCACCAGGATCGCCAACAGCATTGCCCCGCTGTACGGCCAGCCTGCTGCCGATCAGTTGCTGAAACTGCTGGCCGGCCACTGGGGCGCCATCAAGCACTACAGCGACGCCACCGTGGCCAAGGACAAAAAGGGCCAGCAAGCCGCGGTCAATGAGCTGACCAGCAATGCCAAGGCCATCGCCGCGTTCCTGGCTAAGGCCAACCCGAACCTGCCCGAGGCGACCCTGCTGACGCTGCTCAGCGCCCACGGCGGGCACCACGTGGCCCAGATCGACCAGCAGGCGGCTGCTGACTACGTGGGCGAGGCGCGCACCTGGGCGATGATGCGCGAGCATATCCTGACATTGTCCGATGCCCTGGCTGCGGCATTGGTCAAACAGTTCCCGGACAAATTCTGATGCTCGAAGGCCTGGGCCGTACCCAACAGGACCTGCTCCACGCGTTGTTGCGTCAGCCATCCGGCATGAGCATCGACGACCTGGCGCAGGCCCTGGCCATCACCCGCACGGCCGTGCGCCAGCATCTGGCAGCGCTGGAGCGCGACGGCCTGATCAGGCGTGGCGCTACCCGGCCCACCGGGCGCCGCCCGGAGCAGCTGCACGAGCTGACCGAACATGCCCGCGAACTATTCCCGCGGCAGTACCCATTGCTGGCCAACCTGCTGATTGCGCAAGTGGCCGGCTTGCTGGGGCAGGAGGCGTTGCTGGCGCTGATGCGCCAGCTGGGGCGCAAGCTGGCGGCGGACCTTGAGCACCAGGTGGTGGATGAGGCGCGCATCGTCGAGCACATGAACCATGCCGGGTACGAAGCGCAGGTGTTCTTCCGCTCGGGGGGCGAGCCGCAGATCGTTGCGCACAATTGCGTGTTTCATCACCTGGCCAAGGCGCACCCGGTGGTTTGCGAGCTGGACCTGGCGCTGATCGGGGCCTTGGGTGGAGGCGAGGTCAGCCATGAGGAGTGCATGCTCAGGGGAGGGCTGGTGTGCCGGTTTGCCCTGGGCAAGAAAGAAGATTGATGTTGCCTGTGCTGGCCTCTTCGCGGGTAAACCCGCTCCCACAGGATAATCACTGCCTTCAAGACCTGTGCGACCTCTGTGGGAGCGGGTTTACCCGCGAAGAGGCCAGCACAGGCAAATCATTGCTGGCGCAGAATGCAGTCCAGCAACCCTGGAAACCGCTCCCCCAGCATCTCGCTACGCAACGAGTTCATATGGGTCGTCCCCACATTGCGGGTATGCACCAACCCCGCATCACGCAGCACGCGGAAATGGTGTGACATGCTCGACTTCGGCCGGCCGCCGTCCAGCTCGCCGCAGCTGGCTTCGGCCACGCCCGCCAGGTGACGCACGATACCCAGGCGCACCGGGTCGCTCAGGGCATAGAGCAGGCGTTCCAGGGTGAGGTCTTCAGAATTGGGATGTTGATAGGCTCGCATGGGCGTCATGATAACGGGGCTATCATTAATTGCCATAGTTCGATTATGATCGAACTATCGTAATCAACCAGCTCGGGAGTTTGCCCATGTCCGCCTTGTTCGAACCCTATACCCTCAAGGACGTCACCCTGCGCAACCGCATTGCCATTCCGCCGATGTGCCAGTACATGGCCGAGGACGGCATGATCAACGACTGGCACCACGTGCACCTGGCCGGCCTGGCCCGTGGCGGTGCCGGCCTGCTGGTGGTCGAGGCCACTGCCGTGGCACCGGAAGGGCGCATCACCCCCGGTTGCGCCGGTATCTGGAGCGATGCCCACGCCCAGGCTTTCGTGCCGGTGGTGCAGGCAATCAAGGCCGCCGGTTCCGTGCCGGGTATCCAGATTGCCCACGCCGGGCGCAAGGCCAGCGCCAACCGCCCGTGGGAAGGTGATGACCACATTGCCGCCGACGACGCCCGCGGCTGGGAAACCATCGCCCCGTCCGCCATCGCCTTCGGCGCGCACCTGCCGCAAGTGCCGCGCGAGATGACCCTGGAAGACATCGCCCGGGTCAAGCAGGACTTCGTCGATGCTGCCCGCCGTGCGCGCGATGCCGGTTTCGAGTGGATCGAGCTGCACTTTGCCCATGGTTACCTGGGCCAGAGCTTCTTCTCCGAGCATTCCAACAAGCGTACCGACGCCTACGGTGGCAGCTTCGACAACCGCAGCCGCTTCCTGCTGGAAACCCTGGCAGCGGTGCGTGAGGTATGGCCAGAGAACCTGCCACTGACTGCGCGGTTCGGTGTGCTGGAATACGACGGCCGTGATGAGCAGACCCTGGAAGAGTCGATCGAACTGGCGCGCCGCTTCAAGGCTGGCGGCCTCGACCTGCTGAGCGTGAGTGTCGGCTTCACCATTCCTGACACCAAGATCCCGTGGGGCCCGGCGTTCATGGGGCCGATTGCCGAGCGCGTGCGTCGTGAGGCGAAGCTGCCGGTGACTTCGGCGTGGGGTTTTGGTACGCCGCAACTGGCGGAAGCGGCGCTGCAGGCCAACCAGCTGGACCTGGTATCGGTTGGGCGTGCGCACCTGGCCGACCCGCACTGGGCTTACTTTGCGGCCAAAGAGTTGGGGGTGGAGAAAGCCTCCTGGACCTTGCCGGCGCCTTATGCGCACTGGCTTGAGCGTTATCGCTGAGTGATGCCGGGGGCTGCTGCGCAGCCCTTTCGCGACACAAGGCCGCTCCTACAAGCGTACGCGGTCCCCTGTAGGAGCGGCCTTGTGTCGCGAAAGGGCCGCAAAGCGGCCCCCGAATCTAGAACCGATCCAACCGGTAAGCCCCCATCTCCGGTCCACCGGCCCGCTCGGCCAACCGCCCCACCCATTCCGCCGTCACCGCCGCCTGGGTCAACCCCAGGTGCTGATGCCCGAACGCCAACAGCACCCGCCCATCACACACCCGGTCAATCACCGGCAACGAGTCCGGTAATGAAGGCCGCAAGCCCATCCACGGCGTCGCTCCCTCCACACTCAAATCCCGCCGGAACAACCCCTTGCTCAAGCGGTGCAACTGCCACGCCCGCTGCATGCTCGGCGGCGCGTCCAGCCCGGCGAATT
Organism: Pseudomonas inefficax; assembly: GCF_900277125.1. GTDB lineage: Bacteria > Pseudomonadota > Gammaproteobacteria > Pseudomonadales > Pseudomonadaceae > Aquipseudomonas > Aquipseudomonas inefficax. The sequence continues at coordinate 63,507 of NZ_OPYN01000200.1, read as the reverse complement.
CCACCGTGCCGGCCAGGCGCAAGCCCTCGGCCATGGGCGTCATGATGAACTTGCGCTCCAGCGATGTAACGGCAAACGGCAAACGCTGATGCTCGCCAGGCAACATCAGGTGGTAGCCGCGCTCGGTGTCCAGTGGTACCTGCTTGCCGGTCAGCGCGCCGGTCAACCGCGCAGAATGCGCACCACAACTGATCAGCACCTGGCGGGCCTCCAGCGTGCCCTGGTCGCTGGCCAGGCTGACCCCGCCGCTGTGCAGCCGCCCGCCGTCGACCTGCGCCTGGATAAAGCGCACGCCACTGGCCTTGGCCGCTTCGAACAGTTCGCACACCACCCGGTAGGGGTCGATGAAGTGCCCGGTACGTGGGAAGAACAGCCCACCCTGCAACGACGGGCTCAGTTGCGGCGCCGCCTCGCGCACGGTGTCGGCCGACCAGAAGTCTACCGCCACCGCCTGCTGTTGCATGCGTGCGCGCAAGGCCTCCAGGGCCTGGCGCGACTCCGGCCGCTCGAATACCAGCAGCGAGCCATCTTCCTGGAACAGCTCGCTGCGCCCGATCGAACCCAGCAGCCGCTGCCAGGCGCCCAGGCTGCCTTCGTTCAACGTGCGGATGCCGGCCACGCTGCGCTGAAACGGGCCTGGGCGCAGGTTGAGCAGCAGGCGGGTGAACCACGGCATGGCCTTGGGCAGGTACTTCCAGTCCAGGCGCAGCGGGCCCATCGGGTCCAGCAGCATGCGCGGCAGGCGTTTGAGAATCGACAGGTCGGCAATCGGGAATACCTGCTCGGTGGCCAGGTGCCCGGCGTTGCCGTAGGACGCGCCATGGCCGGGTGCCTGGCGGTCGACCAGGGTCACCCGGCGGCCCTGGCGGGCCAGTTGCAGGGCACAGGCGACGCCGACAATGCCGGCGCCGACCACGGCGATATCGGTTTCAGCGGTTTCGACCATGCTCAGCCTTCCCGTTTACCGTCGAGCAGACGCCGCAGTTGCAACGGGTTGCCGTGCTGCAGCGCCTGCGGCAGCAGGGCATCGGGGAAGTCCTGGTAGCACACCGGGCGCAGGAAGCGCAGGATCGCCGCCGTGCCCACCGAGGTGGTGCGGGCGTCGGAGGTGGCCGGGAATGGCCCGCCGTGCACCATCGCGTCGCATACTTCTACACCGGTCGGCCAGCCATTGACCAGGAGGCGGCCAGCCTTGCGCTCGAGGATCGGCAGCAGCGCGCGGGCGCTGGTGATGTCGGCATCGTCCAGTTGCAGAGTGGCGGTCAGTTGGCCCTCCAGATGCTCGGCCACCTGGCGGACTTGCTCATCGTTGGCGCAGGCCACCACCAGCGACGCCGCGCCAAAGACTTCGGCCTGCAGCGCCGGGTCGGCGAGGAACGCTTCGGCCTGGGTCACGAACAGCTGCGCCTGGCACTGGTTGGGGCCTTGCCCGACCAGGCCACTGGCGGCGGGCTGGGCATTGGCGTTTGCGGCCAGGGCGCCAACACCAGCCTGGTAGGCACTGAAAATGCCCGGGGTAAGCATGGTCTGCGCCGAAGCCTGGCGCACATGTTCGCTGGCGGCGTCGATGAAACGCTGCAACGCCGGCCCTTGACGGGCAATCACCAGGCCGGGGTTGGTGCAGAACTGGCCGGCACCCTGGGTCAGCGAGGCGACGTAGCCTTGTGCCAGTGCCTCGGCGCGGGTCTGCAGGGCGGTGTCGAACAGGAACACAGGGTTGATCGAGCTCATTTCGGCGTACATCGGGATCGGTTCCGGGCGGGCCTGGGCCGCCTGCCACAGCGCAATGCCGCCACTGCGCGAGCCGGTAAAGCCAACGGCCTTGATGCGCGGGTCGCTGACCAGCGCAATGCCCACTTCACGACCGGAGCCGTACAACAGCGAAAACACACCGGGCGGCAAGCCGCACTGCTTCACAGCCTTTGCCACTGCCTGGCCGACCAGCTCGCTGGTGCCCGGGTGGGCGCCATGGGCCTTGACCACCACCGGGCAACCGGCGGCCAGGGCCGAGGCGGTGTCGCCACCGGCAACCGAGAAGGCCAAAGGGAAATTGCTGGCGCCGAATACAGCCACCGGCCCCAGGGCCACCTGGCGTTGGCGCAGGTCGGCACGTGGCAGGGGCTGGCGCTCGGGCTGCGCGTTGTCGACCCGCACGTCCAGCCATTCGCCGGCCCGCACCACACGGGCAAAAGTGCGCAGCTGGGTGCAGGTGCGGCCACGCTCGCCCTGGATGCGCGCCTTGGGCAGGCCGGTTTCGGCCACGGCGCGGTCGATCAGGGCATCGCCGAGGGCTTCGATTTGCGTGGCGATGCTTTCGAGAAATTGTGCCCGTTGTTCGAGCGAAGTTTCGCGGTAGGCATCGAACGCCGCCCAGGCCAGGGCGCAGGCCTGGGCCACGTGTTCGCCGGTGCCACCGAGGTAGGCCGGCTCCAGCGCCAGGCCGGTGGCCGGGGCGATGGCACGGATGGCTTCGCGGCTGCCGGTTACCGGCGTCTGGCCGATCAGCAGGTTGCCTGTGAGGGTCATGGAGCCTCCTTTGGAATCAATATCAAGGGAGAACGCAGCCCTTGTGGGAGCGGGTTTACCCGCGAAGCAGGCGACTCGGTGCCTGGCACCGGCTTCGCCGGTGTTCGCGGGTGAACCCGCTCCCACAGGGGCTGCGGCTCGGCCTGGAATCAGGTGATCAGGCCAGGTTCTGCTCAGCCGACCAGCTGGCGTACCAGGTGCGGAACAGCGCGTACTGCTGCTCGGCATAGTTGCGCTGGGTGTCGGTCAGTACATCGGTCTCGTTGAAGTGCAGGCTGTATTCGCTGTCGCCGTTCAGCACCATCAGGTGCTTGTAGTACAGCACCAGGTCGCAGCCTTCATCGAACGACGACAGCACCGCCAGCGCCGCTTCCAGTTCGCGCGCCAGGCGGCGGGCCTTGGCGTCACCCTTGGCCGCCTGCTTGCTCAGGCTCACCAGGTGCAGCACCTCACGCGGCAGGGCGTTGCCGATGCCGGTGATGGCGCCGGTGGCGTTGCAGTTGACGAAGCCATGCACCACCTGGGTGTCGACGCCGACCATCAAGGTCACATCATCATCCTTGGAGGTGATGTGCTCGGCGGCGTAGCGCAGGTCGGCGCCACCGCCGAACTCCTTGAAACCGATCAGGTTGGGGAACTCGCGGCGCAGCTCGAAGAACAGGTCGGCGCGGGTGGCGAAGCCATAGTACGGGCTGTTGTAGATCACCGCCGGCAGCTTCGGTGCGGCTGCCAGGATGGCCGAGAAGTGGTGCTTCTGGGCAATCAGCGAGGCACCGCGGCTGAGCACGCGGGGGATGACCATCAGGCCGGCGGCGCCAACCTTGGCCGCGTGGGCAGCGTGGGATACCGCCTCACGGGTGTTCACCGCGCCGGTACCGACGATAGTCGGAATGCCGGTGGCCACCAGGCGCGCCACGCCTTCCTGGCGCTCGGCCTCGGTCAGCAGTGGCCAGTCACCCATCGAACCGCAGTACACCACGGCGCTCATGCCAGCCTCGATCAGCTCGCGGCCCTTGCGCACCAAGGCGTCGAAGTCCGGCTTGCGCTCGGCGGTGCAGGGGGTCATCAGGGCGGGCATGGTGCCGGTGAAGATGTTGTTGGTCATTGTTGTCACTCCTCGCGATATTCGATTTTTTTGGAAAAAGCCGGGGTCAGATGCCCCAGGCGAACGGGTCCTGTTCGTCGATCAGCAGGGTGCTGTCGGCGGTCATGTAGGCGCGGCCGGTGATGAACGGGCGAATGCGATCGCCGTCGTGCTCGTAGCGGCCCTGGAACTGGCTGCCGGTGATGCTGGCCTGTACCCAGGTCTGGCCTTGGTCGAGCTTGCCGTCGGCGGCCAGGCAGGCCAGCTTGGCGCTGGTGCCCGTGCCGCAGGGCGAGCGGTCGTAGGCCTTGCCGGGGCACATCACGAAGTTGCGGCTGTCGGCGTTGGCGTCGTCGGCGAACAGTTCGACGTGGTCGATGGGCGCACCGTTTTCACCGGTGATGCCCTGGGCTTCGAGGGCCTTGAGCATCGCCCAGGTGTACTCGGTCAGCGCCTCGCGGTTGCCCAGCTCGATGCGCTGGCCGTGTTCGGAAACAAGGAAAAACCAGTTGCCGCCCCAGGCGATGTCGCCGCGCACCGGGCCATGGCCGGGCACGTCCACCAGCACCTGCTGGCGATAGCGGTAGGACGGCACGTTGCCGACGGTGACGGCGCCGTCTTCATGCAGGGTGGCGCTGACCTGGCCCACCGGGGTGTCGATCTTGTGCACGCCCGGTGCGATCAGGCCCAGGTGCTGCAGCGAGGCGACCAGGCCGATGGTGCCGTGGCCGCACATGTTCAGGTAGCCAGCGTTGTTGAAGAAGATCACACCGCAAGTGGCGTCGGCCGATACCGGTGGGCAGTACAGCGCTCCGACCAGCACATCGTTGCCACGAGGCTCCAGCAGGCAGGCGCGGCGCCACTGGTCGTGCAGCTCGCGCAGCTCGTCACGTTGCTCGGCCATGCTGCGGCCATGCAGTTGCGGGAAGCCTTTCATCACCAGGCGGGTAGGTTCCCCGCCGGTGTGCGAGTCGATGACGTGAACGTGTTTCATGGGCATATCCATTCGAGAGTGGGTCAGGAGACGACGGCGGCAGGGCGCTGGCCTGGGTAGCTTTCAGAGGAGGCTTCGCTTTCATCGTCGCCCTCCAGGCGCACCAGGTGTGCAGGTACGCCGGTGGCAGCACCCCAGTAGTAGATGCCCAGCGCACAGGCGGCCACGACCACGGTGTCGAACGGGTGGCCGAGCACGCCCAGGCCACCGAAGCTGCCCAGCCACGACAGCAGGATGGTCACGGCGTAGAAGCCGATCAGCCATGCCGACGAGCGCACTTGCTGGGCCAGCGACAGGTGCTGGGTCGGCACGAAGCGGCCGCACAGCAGGTACAGCACGAACATCACGATCTGCAGGGCCAGCAGCCAGGACACCGTCTTCCAGCCCGACCAGTACACGATCAGCGCGGCGATGATGAACGACAGCGGGCCAAGCACACCCATGCCCTTGACCCGGAACGGGCGCGGCATGTCGGGGGCGTTGCAACGCAAGGCGGCGACGGTGACCGGGGCCACGGCGTAGCTCAGTACCAGGGCGGCGGAAACCACGTTGATCAGCGCTTCCCAGGACGGGAACGGCAAGGTCCAGAACACCGACAGGCCAAAGGTCAGCCACAGTGCCGGGCGCGGGATGCCGGACTCGGCGTCGATGCGGGTGAAGTACTTGAAGAAGGTGCCGGTTTGCGCCCAGCCGTAGACCACGCGCGGGGTGGCGTTCATGTAGATGTTGCCGCAGCCGCTGGGCGAGATCACCGCGTCGGCCACCACCAGGTAGGCCAGCCAGCCCACGCCCAGGGCCAGGGCGATATCGCGGTAGGGCAGGGCCAGTTCCTTGGTCACTGCGGCCCAGCCGTTGCTCAGCATCTCGGTCGGCACGCTGCCAAGGAAGGCCAGTTGCAGCAGGGCGTAGATCGCGGTGGACAGCAGTACCGAAAGGATCAGTGCGATAGGGATGGTGCGTTGCGGGTTCTTCACCTCGCTGGCCACCGAAATGATCGGCGTCAGGCCCAGGTAGGCGAAGATGATGCCACCGGCCGATACCGCCATTTCAACGCCGGACAGACCGAACGGGGCAAAGCCCTGGACCTCGAAGTTTTCTGGCTTGAAGAAGGTGAACAGAACGCCGATTACCAGCAGCGGCACGATGAACTTGAACACGCTGACCAGGTTGTTGGCCTTGGCGAAGGTTTTCACGCTGCGGTAGTTGAGGAAGAAGAACAGCCCCAGCAGGGCGAACTGCACCAGCCAGCCGAGCACGGTCGGGTCGCTGGAGCCGGCCTTGGTCAGCCCAGGGAACCAGGCGGCGGCGTATTGGCGCGATGCGACCACTTCGATGGCGATCAGGCTGGAAAAGGCGATCAGGGTGATGAAACCCATCAGGTAGCCCAGCAGCGGGCCGTGAGAGTAAACCGGGTAGCGCACCACGCCCCCGGCACGCGGCAGGGCAGCGCCCAGTTCGCAATAGACGATGCCCAGCAACAGAACGGCGAAGCCGCCAAGGAACCAGGACAGGATGCCGGCCGGGCCGGCGATGGCCGAGACGTGGCTGGCGGCGAACAACCAGCCTGAGCCGAAGATGGCGCCTAGGCCGATGAAGGTGAGGTCCAGCAATGACAACTGTTTTTTGAATTTGCCTGACATGGGTTCGCCTTTTTGTTGGTTATTGGATAGGCAGGTCTGATGTCACGAGATGCGGCTTTTTGGGCCGCGCTCTTGTAGGACTTGGGGCGGCTTGCGTGGGGCATAGAGTGGACCGATCGGGGCGACGGTTCTTGATGGTTTTCTGCAGGGGGAATGACGAAATCGGCACAGTTGCAAAAAAACAGTGGTGGGAGGGAAGGGCGGTGGATAGGCTGTAAGCCATACCGCATAAGGGTTGTAGACATTTACTCGCTGTGCCGGCCTCTTCGCGGGTAAACCCGCTCCCACAGGTATCTCCGCAGCTTTCGAGGGCTGCGCAGTACCTGTGGGAGCGGGTTTACCCGCGAAGAGGCCGACACAGCAAACCGAGCTAGAGCAGATGACCGACACCCCCCTGGCAACCCTCTACCAGTCCCTCGACCAGCACCGCCCCACCAGCCTCGAGGCCTTGCTCGCCGGCGTATCCCTGCTGCTGCCGATCCTCGACGCCATCCCCAACGCCGCGATCTTCATCAAGGACCCGGCCGCCCGCTACGTGCTGGCCAACACCACCCTGGTCCAGCGCTGCGGCCTCAAGCGCCTGCAACCGCTGCTGGGCAAGACCAGTGCCGAAGTGTTCCCGGCACAACTGGGCCCCGGCTACACCGAGCAGGACCGTCGTGTTCTCAAGGAAGGCCTGGTGCTGGAAGACCAGCTGGAACTGCACCTGTACGGTAGCCGCGAGCCTGGCTGGTGCCTGACCCACAAGCGCCCGCTGTACAACCAGGCCGGCGAGATCATCGGCCTGGTGGGCATCTCGGTCGACCTGCAGTCAGCCGCCGACAGCCACCCCGCCTACCAGCGCCTGGCGGCGGTGGACGAGCATATCCGCCGGCATTTTCACCAGCCGATCAGCATGGGCGAGCTGACCCGTATCGCCGGCATTTCCGTGGCCCAGCTGGAGCGCTACTGCAAGCGGGTGTTCCACCTGACGCCACGGCAGATGATCCACAAGGCGCGCCTGGAGCACGCCCACCGTTTGCTGCACTCGGACCTGCCGATCACCGAAGTGGCGATGTGCTGCGGCTATACCGACCACAGCGCCTTCAGCCGCCAGTTCAAGCAACTGACCGGCTTCACTCCGAGGCAGTACCGCCAGGCTACGGCGTAGTAGACGCGATGAAGCGGTTATAAACGTTTTGCGCGCGCTGCATTCGTGACAGCTTCAGTACTACCAGCACCAGGCCAAGAAACAGTATCGCGGACACAACCGCCAGAAACCGACGCTGGCCCTTCAGGCCCTTTTCAACTTCAACTGCGTAGTCGGTGGCCATGAAGAAAGAGCAGATGGTGTCCAGATTTTCTTCCGGCATGTAGCGGGTAAAGGGCGCCAGTCTTTCCGAAGACCGGCACTGGTCCAGCGTCAGCTTGTCATCCGGAAACCACATTTCAAACTTGATGTCCTGTTGCGACAGATAAAATGCAGGTGAGTCCGGCTCGTTTTTCAGCCATACCATCATGTACGGCGATTGGCTTGCCATGGGCAGGGGAGCCAGCAGCACGCCCAGTATGGCCAGCAGTGCAATGAAACACCTGAAGCGTTTCGGAGAAAATTTGCCGGTAGCGAACCTGGGGGCGTTGAAGTCGCTCCAGTCGATGTAGGCGCGGTTGCGGCTCAGGTCGCCGGGTGCCAAGCCGTTGTCGACGATCCAGCGATGGGCAAGGTTGGCCTCGTGCAGGTTTTTCGCGGGGATGTTGAACTCATAGCGAAAGTACTCGATTTCCCTTAGCTCCTTGCGCAGGTTGTCGAACTGCGAGTGGTTGTCGAATTCGGTGGTGCCACCGAAGATGCGCCAGATGAGGTCTCGAAGAAAGTACAGCGAACCGGCTCGTCTGTAGATAAACCACAACAGGATCCCCAGTAGTATGGGCGCGCCGATGCCGGCCAAGGGCGCCAGGTTCTCTATGCTCCAGAAGGATGAGGCCAGGTTTGTGGAAGTGTTCATGTCAGCTCCTTTAACGAAGTAAGCTGGCCTTGTGCATGCGCTGCCGGCCGGCGGGTCCGATGAAGCGACGATGATAAAGGCGCTTAATCTGACCTGTCGTTAGCGAAGCTTCTGAGTTGCCTGTAGGAAAGTTCTGCTTGCCGGGCCAAGCTCAGGCATTGGCGAACAATAGCCGCGCCTCATCGAAGCACTGCTCGGCAATTGCCGAACGCGGTTCGCTGCGCCGCAGCAGCAGGCCGACCGGGCTGTGGATGGCAGCGTCGGCCACCGGCAGGATACGCAGGTGCTCGCTCAGGTCTTCCAGGCCACAGTCCAGCGGCATGACCGCGCAGCACATGCCGGCGTTGATGGCCTGGATCAGCTGGAAGCTCGAGTCGCTTTCCAGTACCGCGTTCGGCTCAAGGCCACGGCTGCGGAAACTCAGGTCCAGCGACTGGCGGTAGTGCATGCCTTTGCTCAGCAGGCCCAGCGGAATGTCGCCCAGCTCGTCCCAGCGCAGGGTGTCGCTGGCGAACTGGAAGTGCCGGGTATCGTGCAGCAGGCCCATGGTGGTGGTGCCCAGTTCGATCACTTCGAAGAAGCTGGTGTTGACCTGGTCCAGGTAGCAGATGCCCAGGTCGAGCTGGTTGCGGCTGAGCCCGTCGATGACCTGTTCCGAGCTGAGCGAGCTGATCTGGAAGTGCAGTTCGGGGTATTTTTCACGTAGCGGCAGCAGCAGGTGCATGGGGTTGAAACTGGCCAGCGGCACCGTGCCCAGGCGCAGGCTGCCGACTACCTGGCCCCGGCAGCTGGCGGCCTCGGCCTGCAGGCCGTCGTGGGCGGCGAGCAGGGTACGGGCCCAGGCCAGGATGCGCTCGCCGGCCTCGGTGAAGCCTTCGAAGCGCTGGCCGCGCTTGACCAGCACAAGGTCCAGCTCGTCCTCCAGGTTGCGCAGGCGCATGGACAGCGTCGGCTGGGTGATATGGCACAACGCCGCCGCCTGGCCGAAGTGGCGGGTCTGGTCGAGGGCGATGAGGAATTTGAGCTGCTTGATGTCCATGGAAGTGCCTGGTATCGGGTTATGCAGACCTTAACCCACGTCTGCGATAGATGTCATTGATCAGTCGGTACGCCATATCGATTGGACGCCCCCGGGCCATGCCTCTAGCGTGGCGGCAATGCCACTCGAGGAGCCCCACCGTGCGCGTCCAACCCGACGCGGTCTTCGTACCGCTCAACATCGCCGTGCTGACTGTCAGCGATACCCGTACCTATGACAACGACACCTCCGGTGAACTGCTGGCCAGCCGTTCGGTGGAGGTTGGCCACCGCCTGGTGGCGCGGGCGTTGCTCAAGGACGATCTATACAAGATCCGCGCCCAGGTCGCCGCCTGGATTGCCGACGAGCAGGTGCAGGTGGTACTGATCACCGGCGGTACCGGTTTTACCGGTCGTGACAGCACGCCGGAAGCGGTCGAGTGCCTGCTGGAAAAGCGCATCGATGGCTTTGGCGAACTGTTCCGTGCGTTGTCGATTCTCGATGTCGGCACCTCGACCGTGCAAAGCCGAGCGCTTGCCGGGTTGTCCAACCGGACGTTGGTGTGCTGCCTGCCGGGGTCCACCGGGGCCTGTCGTACAGCGTGGGAAGGCATCTTGGCGGAGCAACTGGATGCGCGGCACCGGCCGTGCAACTTCGTCAAGCACCTGAAACCGATCGAGGCGTGTGCCAGCCGGGGCTGAGTGCTCTCCTGTTCTGGCCCTTTCGCGGGTAAACCCGCTCCCACAGGGACCCCACAGGTTTCGAACCCTGTGGGAGCGGGTTTACCCGCGAAGGGGCCGGCACAGCAAACCCCAACCATTCAGCTCAGTACATGGTCCACCGGCAGCAACGCCGGCGGTAGCTGTTGTTCCCCCAACCCCGCCAGCACATCGCGCTCCACGGTCCGCACCATGGCATCGGTGGGCAGGTCGTTCTCGTCGCGCCCGAACGGGTCTTCCAGTTCGTTGCCAATCGCATCCAGCCCGAAGAACGTGTACCCCACGATGGTGGTGAACAGCGGCGCCAGCCAGCCCAGCGGCTCGGCCAGGGCAAACGGCAACAGCAGGCAGAAGATGTAGATGGTGCGGTGCAGCAACAGCGTGTAGGGGAACGGCAACGGCGTGCCCTTGATCCGCTCGCAGGTGGCTTGCACTTCGGTCAGGCCCACCAGCCGCTGTTCCAGCAGGCTGTAGCGCCAGTCGCTGATCTGCTGCTGTTCGGCCAGCCGCGAGCAGTGCCCGCCGATTTCGCGCAGGATGGCGTCGCACACGTTGTGCGGGCTGATCGCTTCGGGCCGGGCCAGCCAGGGCCGGGCGGCGGCCAGTTCGTCCTCGCTGCGCAGCCGTGCATTCAGCGCATGGGCAAAGCCGCACAGGCTGCGCAACAGTTCGGCCCGCAGAGGTTCATCGGTAATCACCAGGCTTTCGCGTACGAACGAGCGGGTTTCGATGATCAGCTTGCCCCAGGCCTTGCGCCCCTCCCACCAGCGGTCGTAGCAGGCGTTGTTGCGAAAGCTCATGAAAATCGACAGCGACAGGCCAAGCAATGTGAACGGCGTGGCGCTGACCGGGTAGAAGAACGCCGGGAAATGCCGCTCGACCAACACGATCAGCGCGGCCAGCAGGGTGATTGTCAGGCAGCGCAGGGCAATGCGCTTGACGATCGAACCCTTGAGGGTGAACAGCACACGCAGCACATCGGGGGTAGGGTGGACGATCATGGAAGTCCAGAGACGGCTGCCTAGCCGCCAGTCATGTTCATGAAGCGCAGGATCTGCACGTCGCCACCGACTTCGAAATGATGGCGATAGGGCTTTAGGTGCAACGAGTCACGAATGGCCTTTTCCAGGCGTTCGGGGTTGCCGGGGTGGGCGCGCAGCACCTGCTTCAGATCCACCGAGTGTTCATTGCCCAGGCACAGCAGCAGGCGGCCTTCGACGGTGAGGCGCACGCGGTTGCAGGTTGCGCAGAAGTTGTGGCTGTGTGGCGAAATGAAGCCGACCCGGGTGTTGGCGGCTTCGGCCAGGCGCCAGTAGCGGGCCGGGCCCTGGGACGACTCGGTCGATTCGACCAGGGTGAATTGCTCGGTCAGCAGCGCACGTACTTCATCGCTGGAACAGAACGACTCGCCGCGTTCATGTTCGCTGATCACGCCCAAGGGCATTTCTTCGATAAAGGTGATGTCCAGTTCGCGGTCGATGGCAAAGCGCACCAGATCGACCAGTTCATGATCGTTGCGGCCCTTGAGGACCACGCAGTTGAGCTTGGTGCGCTTGAAGCCGGCCTGGCGGGCGGCGTCGATGCCGGCGATCACCTGATGCAGGTCGCCGGTGCGGGTCAGTTGCTTGAAACGGTCGGCGTCCAGGCTGTCGAGGCTGATGTTCAGGCGCGTCACGCCAGCGTCGAACAACGGCTGGGCCAGGCGCCCGAGTTGCGAGCCGTTGCTGGTCAGGCACAATTCGCGCAGGCCGGGCAGGGCGGCGATGCGCCCGCACAGGTCGACGATGCCCTGGCGCACCAGCGGCTCGCCACCGGTCAGGCGGATCTTGCGGGTGCCGAGGGCGACGAAGCGCTCGGCCACCTGGAACAGTTCCTCGAGGCTGAGGATTTGCTGGCGCGGCAGGAACTGCATTTCTTCGGCCATGCAGTACACGCAGCGGAAGTCGCAGCGGTCGGTGACCGACATCCGCAGGTAGTCGATTTTCCGGTTGAAGCCGTCGATCAGGGCCCGGCTGTTCTGTTCCACGTTCGCGCTCGAAAGGGTAGGGACTCGATTCAAGCTATAACCTGGGCGCCGGGGCGTCAAATTGCTTTGTCCGACTGATTGATCGATGGCCTCTATCATGGCTGCAGGCCAGGTATTTCAAAGTGTTGACCGCGTCGCCCAATTCGCGGGTAAACCCGCTCCCACAGGTAAAGCGCAGGACCTCGAAACTTGTGGGATCCCTGTGGGAGCGGGTTCACCCGCGAAGGCCACGCCGCGGTTTCAGCCCATGATCGAAACCGCTTATCACGCCGTAAGATCTTTCGATTGGACGGCTCTACCCCACGCTCCATAGGCTGGAAAAAAGCATCGAAGCGTGAGGATTCATCGCATGAGCCAGGACCAACACATCAGGGACTACAAGGGCGCCGCCGCCGGCTGGGGGGCGCTCAAGAGCGTGACCAAGAGCTGGCTGGGCAGCGACAATGCCTTCAAGAACCTGCGGGCCATGCTCAAGACCAACCAGAACGGCGGCTTCGACTGCCCCGGCTGCGCCTGGGGCGAGTCGCCGGAAAACGACATGGTCAAGTTCTGCGAAAACGGCGCCAAGGCGGTCAACTGGGAGGCCACCGGCCGTTCGGTGGACCCGGCGTTCTTCGCCAGGTACAGCGTCAGTGCGCTGGCCGAGCAGACCGACTACTGGCTGGAATACCAGGGCCGCCTGACCCACCCGATGCGCTACGACGCGGCCACCGACCACTATGTAGAAACCAGCTGGGAAGAAGCCTTTGTGCTGATTGCCCAACACCTGCGCGCACTCGAATCGCCCGACCAGGCCGAGTTCTACACCTCGGGCCGGGCCAGCAACGAGGCGGCGTTCCTCTACCAGCTGTTCGTTCGCGCCTACGGCACCAACAACTTCCCCGACTGCTCGAACATGTGCCATGAAGCCAGCGGCGTGGGCATGTCGGAAACCCTCGGCGTGGGCAAGGGCACCGTGGTGTTCCACGACCTGGAGCTGGCCGACGCCATCTTCGTCATCGGCCAGAACCCCGGCACCAACCATCCGCGCATGCTCGAACCGTTGCGTGAGGCGGTGAAGCGGGGCGCTCAGGTGGTCTGCTTCAACCCGCTCAAAGAGCGCGGTCTGGAGCGCTTCCAGCACCCGCAGCACCCGTTTGAGATGCTCAGCAATGGCTCTGAACCAACCAACACGGCCTACTTCCGCCCGGCCCTGGGCGGCGACATGGCAGTGATGCGCGGCATTGCCAAGTACCTGCTGCAGTGGGAGCGCGAAGCCCAGGCCAACGGCGAACCGCCGGTGTTCGACCATGCCTTCATCGCCGAGCATACCAGTGGCATCGACGCGTACCTGGAAGCCGTGGATGCCACACCCTGGCCGCACATCGTCGAGCAATCGGGCCTGACCCAGGCCGAGATCGAACTGGCCGCGCGCATGTACCGCAAGGCTGAACGGGTAATCATGTGCTGGGCCATGGGCGTCACCCAGCACCGCCACTCGGTGCCGACCGTTCAGGAAATCGTCAACCTGCAGCTTTTGCGCGGTAACGTCGGTAAGCCCGGCGCCGGCCTGTCACCGGTGCGTGGCCACAGCAACGTGCAGGGCGACCGCACCATGGGCATCGACGAGAAGCCCGGGCCGGCACTGCTCGATGCGATCGAAAAACGCTTCCGGTTTCGCGTGCCGCGTGCCCATGGGCACAACGCGGTGCTGGCGATCAAGGCCATGGAAGAGGGGCGGGCCAAGGTGTTCATCGGCCTGGGTGGCAACTTTGCCCAGGCCACGCCGGATACGCCGCGCACCCATGCGGCCATGCGCAATTGCGCGCTGACCGTGCAGATTTCCACCAAGCTCAACCGCTCGCACCTGGTCACCGGCCGCGATGCATTGATCCTGCCGTGCCTGGGCCGTACCGAAATCGACATGCAGGCCAGCGGGCCGCAAGGCGTGACCGTGGAGGACACCTTCAGCATGGTGCATATTTCCCACGGCCAGCTGCGCCCGCGCTCGCCGCACCTGCGCTCGGAGCCGTGGATCATCGCCGGCATGGCCCAGGCGACCTTGGGCAAGCAGCCGATCGACTGGGAATACGCTGTTGCCGACTATGGCCGCATCCGCAGCATGATCGCCGATGTGATCCCCGGCTTTACCGATTTCAACGAGCGCCTGCAGCACCCGGGCGGCTTCCACCTGGGCAACAACGCCGCCGACCGTACCTGGCGCACGGCCACAGGCAAGGCGCGCTTCAGCCCGCATCAGTTGCCGGAGCAACTGGTGAATGCCAAGGTGCTGGCGCGCGGTGACAAGCCCGACCTGATCTTGCAGACCCTGCGCTCGCACGACCAGTACAACACCACCCTGTATGGCCTGGATGACCGTTATCGCGGGGTGTTCGGCCTGCGTGAAGTGGTGTTCGTCAACGAGGTGGACATTCGCCGTATGGGCTTCGAGCCGGGCGAGCATGTGGACCTGGTGTCGCTGTGGGAGGATGGCATGGAGCGACGGGTGTCGGGCTTCCGCCTGGTGGCGTATGACGTACCCGAGGGGCAGGCGGCAGCCTATTACCCGGAGACCAACCCGCTGGTGCCGCTGGAAAGCTATGGCGAGGGGACCTATACGCCGACCTCGAAGTTTGTGGCGATCAAGGTGGAGAAAGCCAAGGCGGGGAACCGGATTGCGGCGGTGCTTGCTTCGGAATGATGGGCTGCCTGTACCGGCCTCTTCGCGGGTAAACCCGCTCCCACAGGGACCTCACAGGCCTGAGGCCAAGGTGATCCTTGTGGGAGCGGGCAAGCCCGCGAAGAATCCAGTACCGATCAGGAACGATGCACCGGGTAAGCCGTGGTGTATTTCATCTGCTCCATGGCAAAACTGGATGTGATGTTCGACAGCCCGTCGGTACTGGTGATCAGCTTTTTGTAAAACCGGTCATACGCCGCAATATCCCCCACCACCACCCGCAGCATGTAATCCCAGTCCCCCGACATGCGGTAGAACTCCATCACTTCCTCGAACCCTGTCACGGTCGCGGCAAACTGCTCCAGCCAGGCGCTGTCGTGGCGCTGGGTCTTGAGCTGGACGAATACCGTCAGCCCCAACCCCAGCCGTTCCGGGTCGAGTAGCGCAACACGGCCGACAATGTAGCCGTCTTCCTCCAGGCGCTTGACCCGTTTCCAGCACGGTGTAGTAGACAGGTTAACGGCCTCGGCCAGGTCCTTGAGCGAGATCGAGGCATCGCGCTGAAGCAGGGTGAGAATGTGCTGGTCGAAGCTGTCCATATAGCGCGTGGGCCGTGGCGAAAAATATTTCACAGATTACCCCAAGGCCAGAAGATTTGGGTTGTGCGATAGTGGCAACTTTCACTCTGCCAATGGGCCTGACCATGTCCGACAAGCCGCGCAATTTCGCCACCCGTACCATTCACGCTGGTGAGCAGTTCAGCGTTGCCGATAATGCTATTTTCCCGGCGATCGTTACCGCCAGCTCGTTCACCAAGCGCAGCCTGGACGACAAGCCGGAATACTCCTACAGCCGCGTCGGCAACCCCACCCGGCATGCCTACGAAACCTGTGTCGCCGCCCTGGAAGAGGGCGTTGGCGCCGTCGCCTGCGCCTCGGGTGTGAACGCTACCGCCACCGTGCTGGAGCTGCTGCCCAAGGACGCCCACGTGGTGGTGATGAATGGCGTGTACGGCGGCACCTTCCGCATCATGGAAGACTACCGCAGCCGCACATCGGGCCTGACCACCACCTACGTCGACCTCAACGACCTCGAGGCGGTAGCCGCCGCCATCAAGCCGGAAACCCAGCTGATCTGGATCGAATCGCCGACCAACCCGTTGCTGCACCTGGTCGACATCAAGGCGGTGTGCGACCTGGCCAAGGCGCGGGGCATCCTTACCTGCATCGACAACACCTTCTGCTCGCCGTGGAACCAGCGCCCGATCACCTTGGGCGTGGATCTGGTAATGCATTCGGCCAGCAAGTACATCGGTGGTCACTCCGACCTCACCGGAGGCGTGGTGGTAGCTGCCAATGATTCGCTGTTGGCGCGCCTGCGCCGCATCAGCATGGCGATTGGCGCGGTGCAGGGGCCGTTCGACTGCTACCTGGCCCTGCGCGGCCTGAAGACCCTGGATGTGCGCATGGAGCGCCAGTGTGCCAATGCCTTGCAGGTAGCGCGCTTCCTCGAAAGCCACGCGCAGGTCGAGCAGGTGTACTACCCGGGGCTGGAAAGCCACCCACAGCATGAACTGTGCAAACGGCAGATGCGCAGTGGCGGGGCGGTGGTGGCGATGAAGGTCAAGGGCGACCGGGCCGCGCTCAACCGCCTGGTGGAAGCGCTGCAGATCTTTGTGCTGGCCGACTCGCTGGGCGGGGTGGAAAGCATGATCAACCACTCCTGGAGCATGTCGCATTGCTCGCTGAGCCCGGAGCAGAAAGGTGTGATGGGGATCAGCGAGAACCTGCTGCGGTTGTCGGTGGGGATCGAGGATTATCGCGACCTGATCGAAGACCTGAATGGGGCGTTGAGGGCTGCGGCTGCCGTGTAAGGGCAACCGGCCTCTTCGCGGGCTTGCCCGCTCCCACAGGTACTGCGCCGGTCTTGAGGGCAGGGTTGATCCTGTGGGAGCGGGCAAGCCCGCGAAGAGGCCATCGAGTTCAATGAATTCCTGTCAGGATTTGGGCGGATGAATGATCCGTTCGATCTTGTCCTTGATCAGCAACCGCTCCTTGCGCAGGCGGTTGACGGCTTCGTCGTTGGTGCCGTTGCCTTCGGCGGCTACCACCTCTTTGTCCTTTGCGTTGTATTCCTTGTGCAGTGAGTGCAGCGTCTGGTCCTTGTCGATGAGCGCCTGGAATGCATCAGCGGTAACGTGCAGGTCAGCGAGCAGATCATGCGGAACTGGCATTTCTTCACCTCTGTCAGGGTTGGCGGATGGTTCTGACCATTGAGGATAGCCGTCTTTGCGCAGGTAGGGGACTGGGGTAGGCTGTCGCATCTCCCCTTACCCGGAACCTGCGCCATGCCTCACGTGAATCTGGAATACAGCGACAACCTGGGCGAGCTCAATGTCGACGTCCTGCTGCTGCGTCTGAACCACGCCCTGGTCGGCAGCGGCCAGTTCGCCGACGAGGCCGATATCAAAAGCCGCGCCGAAGCCTTCAAGCACTATCGGGTGGGCACCGCGCCCGGCGAGCGTGCCTTTGCCCACGTGCGCCTTGCCATCCTCAGCGGGCGCTCGCCCGAGGTGAAGACGCAACTGTCCGCCAGCCTGCTGGATGTGCTGCGAGAGGCCATCCCCGAGCAACCCGGGCTGGACATCCAGCTGTGCGTGGAAGTGCTGGACATCGACCGCGAGCCCTACGCCAAGGCTCGGCTGCGCGGCTGAACAAGCGCTGGATGAACTTCTTTTAATGTAGAAAAGGCGTCGGCTCACGAATTTGTTGGCGTCTTTTTCACGAAATATTGATGGCACGCTTTCTAGAGTTCAGCCAAGTTTCCCAGGTGCCGCGCAGGCCCTCGGGCTGATAATCACTCTTGATTGCGAACACCGATGCTCAACTTCAAATCCCTGCGGACTGAATGGGTCACGCTGCTGGCCAGCCTTTACCTGCTGATCGGCTTCAATGTCTTCCTCTGGCAGCATCTTGAACAGGTCGTGCCGCCCGGTTTGCCTGGGCTTTGGCTGAGCCTGGCGTTTGCCGTGCTGATGCTGTTCGCGTTCAACCTGATCCTTACACTGGTTGCCTTCCGTTATGTATTGAAACCGGTACTTATCGTGTTGTTCATGAGCGGCGCGGGCGTGGCTTACTTCATGAATCAATACGGTGTACTTATTGATGCGGGCATGTTCCGCAATATGGCAGAAACCAATGTGGCGGAAGTGCGCGACTTACTCTCGCTGAAGTTCGCCTTGTATATCCTGGGGTTGGGTGTAGTGCCTTCGGTACTGTTGTGGAAGGCGCCTGTCGCCTATCGCGCCTGGCACCGTGAACTGCTTGGCAAGTTGGTGGTTGGCGGTGCCTGCGTGGTGGCCCTGGGTTCGGTGGCACTGGTCAACTACCAGGGCCTGTCATCGCTGTTTCGCAACCACCACGAACTGCGCCTGATGCTCACCCCCAGCAATATCGTGGGTGCCTCCATCGGTTATGTCAGCGAGCGTGTCGGCACCGCATCGCACCCCTTCCAACATTATGGCGAAGATGCCAAGCGTGATGCCGCCTGGCAAAAGCATGAACGCAAGTCGCTGACCGTGCTGGTGGTGGGGGAAAGTGCGCGGGCAGACCACTTCGGCGTGCTTGGCTACAACCGCGATACCACACCGAACCTTGCCAGGGAACAGGGCCTGCTGGCGTTCTCCGATGTGCACTCCTGCGGCACGGAAACCGCTGTCTCGGTGCCGTGCATGTTCTCTGGCATGACGCGCAAGGACTACGATGCCCGCGTGGCGAAGAACCGCGAAGGGTTGCTGGACATCCTCCAGCGTGCCGGCCTGGCGGTGCAGTGGCGCGACAACCAGTCGGGCTGCAAGGGCACCTGCGACCGCGTGCAATTCATCGATGTCAGCAACCTCAAGGACCCGCAGTTGTGCGCTGATGGCGAGTGCCATGACCAGATCCTGCTGCAGGGCCTGGCTGAGCTGATCGACAACCTCGACAAGGACACCGTGCTGGTACTGCACCAGATGGGCAGCCACGGGCCGGAATACTTCAAGCGCTACCCCGGCGCCGATCAGCGCTTTGCCCCGGTGTGCCAGAGCAACGCGCTGGACCAGTGCAGCGAGCAGGAAATCATCAACGGCTACGACAACACCCTGGCCTATACCGACAAGGTACTGGCCTCGCTGATCGACACCCTGCGCAGCAAGCAGGACAAGGTCGACACGGCGATGATCTACCTGTCCGACCATGGCGAGTCGCTGGGTGAGTACAACCTGTTCCTGCATGGCACGCCTTACGCCATCGCCCCCGAGCAGCAGAAGCACGTGCCGTTGCTGACCTGGTTC
Organism: Pseudomonas inefficax; assembly: GCF_900277125.1. GTDB lineage: Bacteria > Pseudomonadota > Gammaproteobacteria > Pseudomonadales > Pseudomonadaceae > Aquipseudomonas > Aquipseudomonas inefficax. Next base: position 44,526 of record NZ_OPYN01000200.1, on the reverse strand, counting down.
TCCGACAGCTACAAGGAGGACTTCGGCGTCGATACCGACTGCCTGGCCAAGCTCAGCGATGCGCCGCTGTCGCAGGACAACCTGTTCCACTCGATGCTCGGCTTGTTGCAGGTGCGCACCGAGGTCTACCAGCAGTCGCTGGACATGTTCGCCAGCTGCCGGCCTTGGCTGGCGGCCAAGCGCTGAGGCGAAGCGCCTTCCATACTTGGGCATGCGCGGTCTTTGTGGGAGCGGGCATGCCCGCGAAGCAGGCGACGCGGTGCATGGCACGGGCTTTGCCCGTGTTCGCGGGCATGCCCGCTCCCACAGGGATTACGCGCACGAGAGTTGCTGCGGCCTGAACATACACAACAGCACCGCTTATCGATATCAAGGATGGCCCGGGTTTCACCAGCAGTGCCCGCGCCGTATATACTGCGCGCCAATGTTAGTGGGAGAGCCTCGTGGCCATCGAAATACACTGGATCCGTGACGACCAGAGCCTGGCCGAACACTGCCGCGACTGGCACCAGCTGCCCTTTGTCGCCGTCGACACCGAATTCATGCGGGTCGACACCTTCTACCCGAAAGCCGGGCTGATCCAGATCGGCGATGGCCTGCGTGCCTTCCTGATCGACCCGTTGCTGATCGGTAACTGGCAACCCTTGGCCGACCTGCTGGATGACAGCGGCGTGGTCAAGGTGCTGCACGCCTGCAGCGAAGACCTCGAGGTGCTGCTGCGCCTGACTGGCAAGCTGCCACAGCCGCTGTTCGACACCCAGCTGGCCGCTGGCTACCTGAACCTGGGCTTCTCCATGGGCTATTCGCGCCTGGTGCAGGAAGTGCTGGGTATCGACCTGCCCAAGGGCGAAACCCGCTCTGACTGGCTGCAGCGGCCGCTCTCGGAAACCCAGGTCAGCTATGCCGCCGAGGATGCCGTACACCTGGCCGAGCTGTTCACCGTGTTGCGCCCGCGCCTGAATGACGACAAGTACGCCTGGGTGCTGGAGGACGGCGCCGAGCTGGTGGCTGCATTGCGCCGCGAAGTCGAACCCGAAAACCTGTACCGCGACGTCAAGCTGGCCTGGAAGCTGGCACCCCAGCAACTGGCAGTGCTGCGCGAGCTGTGCGCCTGGCGCGAGCGTGAAGCGCGCAACCGCGACGTGCCGCGCAACCGCATCCTCAAGGAGCACTCGCTGTGGCCCATGGCCAAGAGCCAGCCGAGCAACCTGTCGGCGCTGGCCAAGATCGACGAGATGCATCCGCGCACCATTCGTCAGGACGGTGAGTTCCTCATCCAGCTGATCAAGCGTGCCGCCAGCCTGCCAGCCGAACAATGGCCACAGGCCTTGCCCGAGCCTTTGCCGATCGAGGCCGCAGGCATCCTCAAGCAGCTGCGTGCCATCGGCCAGGCCGAAGGTGAGCGCCTGGGCATTGCCCCTGAACTGATGCTGCGCAAGAAAGCCCTGGAAGCGCTGCTCAAGAGCGGCTACCCCAATGGCCCCTATCAATTGCCCGATTCGCTGCGCGGCTGGCGCCGTGAGCGCATGGGCCAGGCCCTGCTGGACAGCCTGGCAGGCGCCGGAGAGACCCGATGAAACGCATTTGCTCTATCTACAAGAGCCCCCGCAAGAACGAGATGTACCTGTACGTGCTCAAGGCCGACGGCCTGGACCGTGTGCCCGAAGGCCTGCTGCCGTTCTTCGGCACCCCCAAGCACGCCTTCGACCTGGTGCTGACCCCCGAGCGCAAGCTGGCCCGCGAGGACATCGCCAAGGTGCTGGAAAACCTCGACAACCAGGGTTACCACCTGCAGATGCCGCCGCCGGAAGACGACTACATCGAGCACCTGCCCGAAGAGTTGCTGCGCCGTAACGACCCTGCCTGATCATGCGAGTACTGATTGCTGAGCATGATCATGCTCGATACGCCGAGATCTTGCGCGCAGCCGCGCCTGAGCTGGAAGTCCTGACCAGCGGCGACTCCGCCGAACTGGCCCGCCAGGCGGCACGGTGCCCAGTGTGGCTGGGCCAGCCGGACCTGCTGGCAAGCCTGCTGCGCCAGGGCCACAAGCCGGGCTGGATGCAGTCCACCTGGGCTGGTATCACCCCGCTGCTGGCCGAGGGCCTGCCACGTGACTATCGCCTGACCCGTGCCGTGGGCATCTTTGGCCAGGTGATGGCCGAGTACATGCTCACCTACATGCTCGGCCATGAGCGCGAGGTGCTATCGCGCCTGGTCAGCCAGGTCGAGCGGCGCTGGGATGACCGCCCGGGGCGTACCTTGGAAGGGCGCAAGGTGCTGATCGTCGGCACTGGCGACATTGGCCAGCGGGTGGCCGAGTTCCTGCAGGCGTTTGGCGTGGTGCTGTATGGCGTTGCCAGCAGCGCCCGCGAGCAGGCGCCCTTCGTCGAGGTAGCGGCGCTGGCCGACCTGCCGCGCATGGTTGGCCAGGTCGACTATGTGCTCAACCTGCTGCCGGATACCCCGGCTACCCACGACCTGTATGACGCGGCACTGTTCAAGTGCTTCCAGCCCACGGCGCTGTTCATCAATGCCGGGCGTGGGGCGGCGGTGGTCGACGCTGACCTGGTCGAGGCGCTGAAGGAAGGGCACCTGGCAGGGGCGGTGATCGATGTCTGCCGACAGGAGCCGTTGCCCAGGCAACACCCGTTCTGGACGGCGTGGGGCTTGCTGCTGACCGGACACAGCTCGGCGCCCACCTCGCCGGCGGCGATGGTGCGGTTGTTTGTCGAAAATGTGCGGGCGTATGTGGCGGGGCAGGGGTTGCGTGGGGAAGTGGACTTCGCCCGGGGCTATTGATTTTGTAGTGCCTGTACCGGCCTCTTCGCGGGTAAACCCGCTCCCACAGGATCTCCGCTACCCACAGGTCCTGTGGGAGGCTGGTGTTGGCTGTGCTGGCACAGGATCAACACAGGCCCCACGGGGCAGTGGAGATCCCTGTGGGAGCGGGTTTACCCGCGAAGAGGCCGGTACAGCCAATGCAAGGCTTACAGGCTGAAATCACCCTCGGCAGCCAGCTCGCTCAGCGGCTTGCGCGGGCTCGGCACTTCACGCGCCTGCAGGGCTTCGTTCAGGCTGGCCTTGTCACCCAGCTTGCCGATTGCCACCATGGCATGCAGCACGTAGCCTTCAGGAACCTTCAACTCCTGCCGCGCCAGTTCCTGGTCGAAACCGGCCATGCCATGGGTATGCCAGCCGCTGATGCTGGCCTGCAGGGCCAGGTGACCCCAGGCGGAACCGGTGTCGAAGGTGTGCCACAGCGCCGGTTTTTCTTCCGTGGCGCCCGGGGCGGCGTAGGTGGTCTTGGAAATCACCAGCACCAGCGCCGAAGCCTGTTGCGCCCAGCTGCGGTTGGCCCGCACCAGCAGGTTCAGGTAACGCTCCCAGTTCGGCGTGTCACGGCGGGCATAGAGGAAGCGCCAAGGTTGCGAGTTGTTCGCCGACGGCGCCCAGCGAGCCGCTTCGAGGAAGCTCAGCAAGGTTTCTTCGCTGATCGGCTCGGCAGTGAAGGCACGTGGCGACCAGCGGTTGATGAACTGCTCGTTGATGGCGTAATCGGCAATGCGGGGGTTGGCGCTCATGGCGGCTCCTGCAAAAGGACGGGAAACGCGCACGCTACTGCGTCGCGTCGCGACTGACAAGCGGTCTGGCTTTGCCGAAGGCCAGGCTCTAGACTGGCGCCGCCGCGCGCCGTGGCCCCAAGATGAATGCAGGAAACCCGTGTGATGATCGCTGAAAACGCGCCGTTCTGGCGGCGCAAGACCCTCGAGCAACTCAGCCCGCAAGAGTGGGAGTCGCTGTGTGACGGCTGCGGCCTGTGCTGCCTGCAAAAGCTCGAGGACGAGGACGACAACAGCGTCTACTACACGCGCATCGCCTGCAAGCTGCTGGATCTGGATACCTGCCAGTGCAGCGATTACCCCAACCGCTTCGCCCAGGTACCAGACTGCATCCAGCTCACCCCGGGCAAGGCCGACCAGTTCAAGTGGCTGCCGAGTACCTGCGGCTACCGCCTGGTCAGCGAGGGCAAGGACCTGCCGGCCTGGCACCACCTGGTCTGCGGTGATCGCCAGCAGGTCCATGAACAGCGCATTTCCCAGTCGGGGCGCATGCTCAGTGAACACGATGTGCACGAAGACGACTGGGAAGACCACCTGATCTTCCGGGCCAGCTGACCGGCGCGGCCCGCTGCCATGGGGAAACAAGGAGTTTCTGTATGCGTTGCCAGCTGTTGTTGCTGTTGGGCCTGATGGCCAGTTCGCCGGCCTGGGCGAAAAAGGTCGACCTCGACTACCAGGTGCGGCTGTTGCCAACCAGTGGCCAGGCGGAAGTCCGCCTCACCTTGGCCGAGGGCAGTGCCGTGCGCAGCCTGGACTTCGACCTGGGCAAGGCCGGGGCCTACAGCGGCTTCCAGGCAGATGGCCAATGGCAATTGCAGGGCCAGCGTGGCGTGTGGCGACCGGCGGCCGGCAAGACCAGCCTCAGCTACCGCGTGCAACTGGACCAGAAACGCGCCAGCGGCGCCTATTCGTCGCGCATCACTCCGCATTGGGCGCTGTTCCTCGGCGACCAGCTGGTGCCGCCTGCACGCCTCGACCAGCAGGATGGCACCGAGCTGGTGGCGCGGCTGGCGTTTGACCTGCCTGAAGGCTGGAAGAGCATCGAAACCTCCTGGCCACGCATCGGCAAGGACAAGTTCCGCATCGACAACGTTTCGCGCCTGTTCGACCGCCCCACCGGCTGGATGCTTGCCGGCGACCTGGGCAGCCGCCGCGCCCGCCTGGGCGAAACCGAGGTCACCGTGGCAGCACCGGTGGGGCAGGGTATGCGGCGCATGGACAACCTGACCATGCTGACCTTTGTCTGGCCGCAATTGCAGGCGGTGTTCCCGCGCAACCCGCCGAAGCTGCTGTTGGTCGGTGCTCGCGATGGCATGTGGCGCGGGGCGATGGCCGCGCAGGGCTCGTTGTACCTGCACAGTGGGCGACCGATGGTCAGCGAGAATGGCAGCAGCCCGTTGCTGCGCGAAGTGGTGCAACTGTTTGCGCAGATCCATGGGCGTGATGGCAATGACTGGCTGGTGGAAAGCTTGACTGACTATTACGCCAGCGAGTTGCTGCGCCGCTCGGGCGGGGTAAGTGACGACCGTTACCAGGCCTGGCAGGCGCGCCTGAGCAAGCAGGGCGCCAAGGTCACCCGGCTCAAGGGCGAGCATGCCACCCCGGCGCAGGTGGCGCGGGGAGTGATGTTGTTGCAGGCGCTGGACAAGGAAATCCGCATCCACACCCAGGCCAAACGCTCACTGGACGATGTCGCACGCGGGCTGATGCGCCTGCCCAATGTCAGCACCGAAGACTTCGTGCAGATCAGCGAGAACGTGTTGGGGCGGCGCTCCGAGGTGTTGCAGAGCAAGGCGTTGCGCTGAGCATCTCTTTCGCCCGTACCGGCCTCTTCGCGGGTGAACCCGCTCCCACAGGTTTTTTGTTGCCCTGTAGGAGCAGCCTTGTGCTGCGAAGAGGCACTTACAGCTACAGACCCTCTTTGATCATACTGGCCCTTTCGCAGCACAAGGCTGCTCCTACAGGTAATGTACTGCCCTCAAGACGGTGAGGTCTCTGTGGGAGCGGGTTTACCCGCGAAAGGGCCAGCACAGGCAGCGAAAAATCAACTGCCAGCCAACGGATCCTTCCCGGTCACCGTCACTCCCTGCGTTGCCGCGTCGGCGCTGGCCTTCAACGCCTCCAGCTCCGCCGCACTGCGCTCGATGTCCGCACGCAACCGCTGGTATTCCTGACGATGGCGCTGCCACCAGGCCTTGGTCGAGCAATGCCCGCTGACCCCGCGCGCCACCGCCAAACCTCCCACCACCATCTGCAGCAAGCCGACCAGGCCGCCATGGCGCAGCCCCTTGCTGAACATCAGTGCTCCCCCGGCCAGCGAGCTGACCCGTTCCAGCCCATGAACATTGTGCTGCGACGGTGCAGTCGCGGAATGGATATCGAGCATGGCAAGGCCTCCGTCTGAAGTGTATGCAGGTGACCTGTCGGCCGCCGTCATCGTTCAGTCGGTTACTTGAACCTGGGGCCTGAACGGGTATTCAGCCCCTTGGCCATGCGGTCATACAGCACCACGTTCACCGTCGCTGCCAGGTTCATGCAGCCCTCGGTCGGAATATAGATGGTCTCTTCGCACCACGCCCGCACATCGGCACTGAGGCTGCCGTCTTCGGGCCCGAAGATGTAGATGGCACGGTCGGGGTGGGTGTATTCCGGCAATGGCCGCGCACCTTCCACCAATTCCACGGCTACCGGCGTGCAGCCCAGCGGGATGATGCGCTGCAGGTCATCGATACCGATCAGCGGAATGTCGTAGTGCACGCGCTTGGTGTCGGTGACGAAGTCACGGGCACGCTCGTAACGTTTGCCGGTGTAAAACACCGAATTGACGCCGTAGCAACCCGCGGCGCGCATCACCGAGCCGACGTTTTCTGCCGACTTGGGGTTGAACAGGCCGATGCAGCTGTATCGTTTGTTTGCCACGTACCGGGGCCCTTCGCGAAAAAAAGCGCGATTATACGGGCTGCCCGGCAGCAGCGGGGGGCGAATCGATGGTCAGTCTTTCTTCAGCATGCCCGCCAGCCCGGCGAACGGGTTGTGGGTGGCCTTGGCGATGCTCGGGGTGCTGGTGGAACCTTCGCTGAAGTACTGCTGGTCGGTATAGCGCGAGTGCTCGTTGTCGTGGCAGTACAGGCACAGCAATTCCCAGTTGGAGCCGTCCTGCGGGTTGTTGTCGTGGTTGTGGTCGCGGTGGTGCACGGTCAGCTCGCTCAGGCGCTTGCCGGAGAACTCGCGGGCGCAGCGGCCGCAGACGTGCGGGTACATTTTCAGGGCCTTGTCGCGGTAGCCCATTTCCTTGTCGCGCTTGGCATCGGCCAGGATGCGGTCCAGGCGCGCGGTGGCGGCGGCGGAAGAGGTGGAGCTCATGGTGTTTCCTTTGTTCTGATCAGGCAAATGACGGTTATGCCACTGAGTCTAGCGCGCTTGCGGGCCAGGCGGACAGGCGAAAGCTTTGTTTTAGGCGTAGCCTGTAGGAAGGTTCCCGACAGGAGGTTGCTGATGTTTCGCGCGATCCTCGCTCTGCTGATGTTGGCCGGCCTGCCCATGGCCGAAGCTGCCAGCACGCCACCCCGGCTGAACACGCCGGTGCCCGGTGCACCGGGTACGCCTACGCCTACGCCATATCCGCAGATTACCCCGAGTACGCCGCCCAAGGCCTATGGCAGCCAGCCGGGGGCGCCACTGTTACCGCCGATGCCGGTACCCGGGCCGCCGAAGGACCAGCCATTACCGGGGTTGCGCCAGGACCCGCCGAAGCAGCCGGTGCAGGATGATTGACTGAGCGGGGCCATGTTGGCTGTGGGAATTTGGGGCTGCTTTGCAGCCCATCGCGACACAAGGCCGCTCCTACAGGGATCGCGCAGGATTCAGGACATGCGCTATCCCTGTAGGAGCGGCCGTGTGTCGCGAAAAGGGCGCAAAGCGCCCCCAGCTTTCTCAAACGATACCTAGCTCACCAAACACGAACGCATATTCCAAGGCCACATCCTTGAGCCCCTGATACCGCCCGCTCATCCCGCCATGCCCAGCCCCCATCTCGGTCTTGAGCAGCAACAGGTTGTCGTCGGTCTTGCGCGTGCGCAGCCGCGCCACCCATTTGGCCGCTTCCCAGTACTGCACGCGGCTGTCGTTGTAGCCCGCCACCACCAGCATTGCCGGGTAGGCCTGTGCCTTCACGTTCTCGTACGGTGCGTAGGCCTTGATCCGCTCATACACCTGCGGCTCTTCAGGGTTGCCCCATTCGTCGTACTCGGTCACGGTCAGCGGCAGCTCGGGGTCGAGCATGGTGTTGAGCACATCGACGAACGGCACTTCGGCAATCGCACAGCGGAACAGCTCGGGTCGCAGGTTGAGCACTGCACCCATCAGCAGGCCGCCGGCGCTGCCGCCACTGATGGCCAGGCGGTCGGCAGCCGTCACACCTTCGGCGATCAGGTGCTCGGCACAGGCGATGAAGTCGCTGAAGGTGTTGTGCTTGTGCTCCTGCTTGCCAGCGCGGTACCAGGCTTCGCCCAGTTCGCCGCCGCCACGCACGTGGGCGATGGCAAAGGCCACGCCGCGCTCCAGCAGGCTCAGGCGCGCATGCGAGAACCACGGGTCGAGGCTTTCGCCATAGGCCCCGTAGCCATACAGGTACAACGGCACGGTCCGGCCCAGGTCCTGGCGGCGGCGCACCAGGCTGATCGGCACCCGGGTGCCGTCCGCTGCCGTGGCCCACAGGCGCTCGCTGACATAGTCGTCGGCATCGAACGGCCCCAGCACCGGGGTTTGCTTGAGCACCGCCTGGGCACCGCTGGCCAAGTCCAGCTGGCGCACCTGGGCCGGGCGGTTGAGTGCTTCGTAGCGCAGGCGCAGGCGCGGGCTGGTGAACTCCAGGCTGTCCTGCACGTACAGGCTGTAGGCCGCATCGGGTAGTTCGACGCGGTAGGCCGCCAGGCCCTGCGGGCGTACTTCGATGATCGGCAGGCCGCCTTCGCGCAGGCTCAGGGTCAGCGCGCCGGCATTCAGGCTGAGGCCCTCGAGCATGATCGCGTCGCGGTGCGGCACCAGCACCTGCCATTGCTCACGGCTGGGCACCGGCGCGACCGGGGCGTGGTACAGGGCGAAGTTGATGCCGTCCTGGTTGGTGCGGATGAACCAGCGCCACTGGCCGTCGAGCTGGCCGTGGTCGGGGAAGTACTCGTGGCCTTCGACGCGTGGCGCCAGGCAGGTGAACGCTGCCAGCGGGGTCTGCGCATCCAGCACCCAGGCTTCGCTGGTGGTCTTGCTGTTGAGCAGCAGCACCAGTTGGCGTTCGGAGCTGGTGCGGTAGCAGTGCAGGAAGAAGCGCCCGTCGGGTTCTTCGAACACGGTCTGCGCACCTTCGTTGCCCAGCGTGTGACGACGCAGGCGCCACGGGCGGTGGGTGTCGTCCAGTTCGGCGAAGAACAGCGTCTGGCTGTCGTTGGCCCAGGTCAGGCTGCCGTCGCAGTCGTCGAAGGGCAGGGTGGTGACGCTGCCACTGGCCAGGTCCTTCACGTACAGGGTGAAGATTTCGTCGCCGCTGGTGTCCAGGCTGTAAGCCAGCAGGCGGTGGTCGGGGCTCACGCTGAACGCGCCAAGGGACAGGAAACCGCCATTGGCCAGGGCGTTGGGGTCGAGCAGCAGTTGTTCCTGGCCTTCATCGACCGTGTTGGAGTCGTCGGCCGGGCGCGGGCAGCGGTAGTGACGCGGGTACTCGTCGCCCGCAGTGGTACGGGTGTAGTACAGGTAGGGCCCCCAAGGCGCCGGCAGCGAGAGGTCGGTTTCCAGGATGCGACCCTTGATCTCTTCGAACAGTTGTTCGCGCAGCGGCGCCTGGTCGGCCAGGCAGGCTTCCTGGTAGGCGTTCTCGGCCTGCAGGTAGGCAAGCACCTCGGGGGTGTCGCGCTGTTGCAGCCAGGCGTACGGGTCGGCGGTGTTGTCGGCGTGGGCAATCGGGGGTTGGGGCTTGGTTTGCATTGAAGATCTCATGTTTGGGGTCGCCTGTACCGGCCTCTTCGCGGGTAAACCCGCTCCCACAGGATCACTGCAGACTTCGAGCCATGCGCATTACCTGTGGGAGCGGGTTTACCCGCGAAGCGGCCGGCACAGGCAAACACTGTCTGCGCCCGGAAAAGTGTTTATCATAGGCATCTCTTTGCCTGGCTTGCACGAACACCATGACCGAGAACGACTACACCCTCGCCTGGGGCCTTTACGCCGTTGCTGCCCTGGGCTGCCTGATGGTGGGCTTCAAGCTCACCGGCTGGATGTGGCGCTGGCTGCGCGAACCGCTGCGGGTGGTGCTGGCAGTGCTGCTGCTGACCCCGACCATCGTCGACCCGGTCAAGGACAGCTTCGCCCCGGCCATTGCCATCACCGCCCTGGATGTTGCCTTCAAGGTCGGCAACAACGCCTGGCGCGCGGTGTCCGACTTCGCCATGTACGGCATGGGCGCCTTTTCCCTGTATTTCCTTTTCGTACTGCTGCGCTTGCCGCTGGAAAAGCGCGCCCGCGAGCGCCGCGCGCAGGTCGAGGCCGCTGCCCAGCGCCAGGCTGCCGAAGATGACCAGCTTGGCGTCCAGGCCCCGCTGGCCGCAGAGCGTCGCGACCGATACCGTGATGCGCCACCCCCTGCCGCCCCGGCCGTCTCCCGAGGCGGCGGCCGGGTCGAGCCCCGTCTGTAAGCGGAGACAGGTCTATGTGCGAACTGCTGGGCATGAGTGCCAACGTCCCCACCGACATCGTCTTCAGCTTCACCGGCCTGATGCAGCGCGGCGGCCGTACCGGCCCGCACCGTGACGGCTGGGGCATCGGCTTCTACGAAGGCCGTGGCCTGCGCCTGTTCCAGGACCCGGCTGCCAGCAGCGAGTCGGAAGTGGCCAACCTGGTGCAGCGTTATCCCATCAAGAGCGAAGTGGTCATCGGCCACATACGCCAGGCCAACGTCGGCAAGGTGTGCCTGTCCAACACTCACCCGTTCGTGCGGGAGATGTGGGGTCGCAACTGGTGCTTCGCGCACAATGGCCAGCTGGGCGACTTCAAGGGCCTGGCCAGCTTCTACCGGCCGGTGGGCGACACCGACAGCGAGGCGGCCTTCTGCGACCTGCTCAACCGCATCCGCAGTGCCTTCCCCGAGCCCGTGCCGGTGGAACAGCTGCTGCCGGTGCTGGTCGAAGCCTGTGCCGGCTACCGCAGCCAGGGCGTGTTCAACTGCATGCTCAGCGACGGTGACTGGCTGTTCTGCTTCTGTTCGACCAAGCTGGTGCACATTACCCGCCGTGCACCCTTTGGTGCGGCACGGTTGAAGGATGTCGACCTGATCGTCGATTTTCACACCGAAACCACCCCCAACGACGTGGTCACGGTGATCGCCACCGAGGCCTTGACCGAGAACGAGACCTGGCAGCGCTACGAGCCGGGTCAGTGGGCCCTGTGGCGGCACGGCGAGTGCGTGGCGCAAGGCCAGAGCTAAGGACGCGGCATGTTCAGAAGTTACCTGCGGTTGCTGCTGTTCACCTTCGGCCTGCTGGCCGGTATCCAGGTTCCGGGGCTGGTGAAGGACTACAGCCAGCGGGTCGAGGCGCACCTGTTCGAATCACGCGAGGCGCTCGATGGCTTCCGGCAGACCGCCGAACGCTTTTTCAATGGCGACCTGCAGGCGCTGCTGCGGCATTATCGCAGTAGCGACGATCCGGTGTTCCTCAGTGACGCCAACAGCATCGAAAGCCTGATGATCCGCAACCAATTGTTGGAAAACGAATGGCAGGCGCTGCAAGGGGCATGGGCGCAGCGCACCTGGCATGTGCTGGTGCAGGCGGACCCGCAACTGCGGGAAGAGACCTTGAACGGCTATAGCTATCAGATTTTGCTGGTACCCGAGGCGATTGGCTGGGGCGTTGGCGCAGGGTTTGTGCTGGCCTTCGTGGTCGAGAGCCTGCTGCTGGGGATTGGCTGGGTGATTCTGGGTGGGCGGCGCAGGGCGGTGAAAGAGAGCTGGCGCTGATTTTTGCTTGCCTGTACTGGCCTCTTCGCGGGTAAACCCGCTCCCACAGGGTTTGCACAGGATTCAAGCTTATGCAGTACCTGTGGGAGCGGGTTTACCCGCGAAAGGGCCAGCACAGGCAGCACAGCTGGTTCACACCAGCACTATCCGCTGCCCACCCACATCCCGCGCATACCTCTCCAGCACCTGCCGGCACACCCCGACCACTTCATCCACCAACACCACCCCGGTCTGCCAAGCCACCACCAGTTCCAGGCTCGGCGGCGGTTGCAGCCCCTGCAGCAACACCAGCTCACCCCGGCTCAACTCGGCATCCACCAGCGCCGGCGGCAACGCACCAATTCCAAACCCGTCGCGCAACAACCGGGTAATCGCCGCCACCGAGTTCACGCAGTTCAGCCGCGGCGTTTCGGCCCCCGCGCCCTGCAGCAGGCTCAGCACTTCCTGGTGCGGCCGCGAGTTCTTCGAGAAAGTGATAATGCGTTCCCGTCCAAGCTCGGCCAATGATCCGTAATCGCGGTGCTGGTGCGAGCCGGCGGCCACCACCCAACCCATCGGATAGCGCGCCAGGTCCAGGCTGCGGATCGACTGTTCGCGCAGCAGGTCGGTCTGCAGAATCACGTCGAGAAAGCCCTTCTGCAATTGCTCGCGAAGGTTCAGCGCAGTGTCGGCCACCAGTTCGATCTCTACCTGCGGGTACCGCTCGGTCAGCTCCGCCACCAGCGCGCTCATCCAGGTGTGGATTACCGTGTCCATCACCCCGATACGGATACGCCCGACCTTGGCCCGGTCGCTGTCCAGCGACTGCTTCATGGCCTTGGCGGTTTCCAGCATGCGCTCGGCATATTCCAGTACCTTGCCGCCCTCCGGGGTCAGGCTGACCCCGCGTGAATCGCGCAGCAGCAGCTTCACGCCCAGGTCGGCCTCCAGCGCGGCAATGCGGCTGGACACCGAGGCCTGGGTGGTGAACAGCTTTTCCGCGGTCAGGCGGAAGCTCTTGAGCCGGGCAACCCAGACGAAGGTTTCGAGGAAGCGAAGGTTCATGATCAGTTTTTCTTGTTCCAGACCGGCGGTTTTTATCGTTGGACGCAGCAGGCGCGGCCTCTGAACAATGACGCACAGGCCGCGACACTTTGTCGCCCATAAAACAATACCAACAAGCCGAGGCAAGCATGAACCCCACCGGCGTACAGCAGCAGGTCAATTCCCCATCTTCGTCCGGGCCTTTTGCCTGGTACCGCGACATCGACTCACAGCAGCGCCGCACCTTCTGGAGCTGCAAGATCGGCTATGGCCTGGATGGTATGGACACGCAAATGCTCAGCTTCGTCATCCCCACGCTGATCATGCTGTGGGGCATCACCACCACCGAAGCCGGGTTGATCCACACCAGCACCTTGATCGCCTCGGCCGTGGGGGGCTGGGTGGCCGGCATTCTCTCCGACCGCATTGGCCGCGTGCGCACCCTGCAACTGACGGTGCTGTGGTTTGCCTTCTTCACCTTCCTCTGCGGTTTCGCCCAGAACTACGAACAGCTGCTGATCGCCCGTACCCTGATGGGCTTCGGCTTTGGCGGTGAATGGACCGCCGGCGCAGTGCTGATCGGCGAGGTGATCCGTGCCCAGGACCGTGGCAAGGCGGTGGGCATGGTGCAGTCCGGCTGGGCGCTTGGCTGGGGCCTCACCGCCATCCTCTACGCGTTGCTGTTCTCTTGGCTGCCGGCAGAGCAGGCCTGGCGCGCGCTGTTCCTGCTGGGCCTGGTGCCGGCGATTTTCGTGATCTTCGTCCGCCGCCTGGTCAAGGACCCCGAGGTGTACCGCGAGGCCAAGGCGGTGGAAAGCGCCGAGGCTCCTGCGCAGTTCTACGAAATCTTTGCCCCGGGCATGCTCTGGACCACCGTGCGAGCGTCGCTGCTGACCACCGGCGCCCTGGGCGGCTACTACGCCATTACCTCATGGCTGCCGACCTTCCTGAAGAACGAGCGCGGGCTGAGCGTGCTGGGTACCGGTGGTTACCTGGCCATGGTGATCGTAGGCTCCTACGTCGGCTATGTAATCAGTGCGTATCTGTCCGACCTGCTGGGGCGCAAGAAGAACTTCATCCTGTTCGCCGTGGGCTCGTTCGTCATCGTGCTGTTGTACACGCAAATGCCGGTCAGCGACGGCGTGATGCTGTGGCTGGGCTTCCCGCTGGGCTTCTTCGCCTCGGGCATCTTCAGTGGCATGGGCGCGTTCCTCACCGAACTGTTCCCTACGCGTATCCGCGGTTCGGGGCAGGGCTTCTGCTACAACATCGGCAAGGTCATCGCGGCGCTGTTCCCGCTGCTGATCGGCGTGCTCGGCCAGAAAGTGCCGCTGGGCCTGGGTATCGGCGTGTTTTCGGCCGTGTCCTACGGCGTGGTGATCGTGGCGGCGCTGAGCCTGCCGGAAACCCGCGGCAAACAACTGCAGGCGCGGTAAGGTAGGCATATGAACAACGACAACGGAGGCCGCGCGGTGGAACGCCTGCTACTCAATTGCGACATGGGCGAGAGTTTCGGCAGTTGGCGCATGGGCCTGGATGCCGAGGTCATGCCCTACATAGATTGCGCCAACATCGCCTGCGGCTACCACGCCGGGGACCCCAGCATCATGCGCCGCACCGTGGCCCTGGCGCTGCAGCACGGGGTGACCATCGGCGCGCACCCGGCCTACCCGGACCTGGTCGGCTTCGGCCGCCGCTCCATGGCCTGCAGCCCGGAGGAAATCCGCGACCTGCTGCATTACCAGATCGGTGCACTGGACGGCATCTGCAAAGTGTTGGGTGGCCGTGTGGCCTACGTGAAACCCCATGGTGCGCTGTACAACGACATGATGGCCGACCCGCTCAAGCTGCGTACCGTACTGGAGGCTGTGGCGGCCTATGGCGGCGACCTGCCGCTGATGCTGATGGCCACCGCCGACAACCGCGCCGCCCAGGCCCTGGGCGATGAAATTGGCGTGCCGCTGTGGTTCGAAGCATTCGCCGACCGCGCCTATACCGCCAGCGGGCATCTGCTATCGCGGCGCCTGCCCGGCGCGGTGCACCACGACCCGGCGCTGGTGGTGGAGCAGGCCGTGCGCCTGGCCCGTGGCGACACGCTGGTGGCGGACGACGGTAGTGCGTTGAGGCTGGCGGCCAGCACCCTGTGCGTACACGGCGACAATGACAGTTCGGTAGCCGCGGTGCGGCAGATTCGCCAGGCTCTCGATGCCCTGGAGTCGCGATGAAGCTGCGCATTGAAGTCGTGGCCATCGACAGCCTGATGGTGCGCCTGTTCGACTCCATCGACGAGGGCAACATGCCGTGGATGCTTGCCGCCAGCCAGCGCTTGCACGCGGCGTTCGGCGAGCACTTGCTGGACCTGGTGCCGTCCTACACCACGCTGATGGTGCAGTTCGACCTGCCGCCAAGTGAGGCGAGGGCGCTGATTATCCGTGCGCTGGAAGACCTGCGGCCAGACACGCACAGCGCTGGCCGCTGCCATGAAATCCCGGTGTGGTACGACGCCAGCGTCGGCCCGGAGCTGCCGGTGTTGGCGGCCCGTATCGGCTCGAGTGAAGCAGAGGTTATCCGCTTGCACAGCGAGCGCGAGTACCCGGTATTCGCCCTGGGTTTCGCCCCCGGTTTCGGCTTCATGGGCCTGGTGCACGAACGCCTGGCCAGCCCGCGCCTTGGCACCCCGCGCAAGCGCGTGGCGGCCGGCAGCGTCGGCATTGCCGAGCGCCAGACGGCGGCCTATCCGGCGGTATCGCCGGGGGGCTGGAACCTGATCGGGCGTACCCCGGTGCGCCTGTTCGACCGTGAACGCGAGGGCTACAGCCTGTTGCAGCCCGGTGACCGGGTGCGCTTCGTGCCGGTTTCGCGCAGCGAGTTCGTGGCGTTGGGCGGTGATGTGGAGGCACAAACATGAAGCAGTTGAAGATCGAGGCCAGTACGCCGCTGTGCCAGCTGCAGGATGGCGGGCGCTTTGGCGTACGCCACCTGGGCGTGACCCAGGGTGGGGCGCTGGACTGGGTGGCGATGCATTGGGCCAACTGGCTGCTGGGCAACCCGTTGGCGGCGCCTGTGGTCGAGGTAGCGCTTGGTGGTTTCTGTGTGGTTGCTGAGCAGGATTGTGTGCTGGCCCTGGCCGGTGCCGACCTGGATGCGCGGGTCGATGATCAGCCGCTGGCACCCTGGCGCAGCTTTGCATTGGCAAAGGGGCAGCGGTTGAGCCTGAAACAGCCGAGGCAGGGCGTGCGGGCGTATCTGGCAGCACCTGGCGGGTTTCTGGGTGAGGATGTGCTGGGCAGTTGTGCCACGGTTGTGCGGGAAGAACTGGGCGGTATCGATGGCCAGGGCTCTGCGCTCGACAAAGGCCAGGCGCTGGCATTTTCAGGCACGCCGGCGACCCTGCGTGAGGTACCGGAAGCGCTGCGGCCACAGTACGCACAAAAGCCTGTGCTTGACCTGGTGATGGGGGCACAGATCGGTGATTTCAGTGGTACCAGCCTGTTCGAGGCGTTCAACCGCGAGTGGACGCTGGACAGTCGGGCCGACCGTATGGGCATCCGCCTGTTGGGGCCGCAGCTGGCCTACCAGGGCGCGCCGATGATTTCCGAGGGGATTCCGCTGGGGGCGGTGCAGGTGCCGCCGGATGGGCAGCCGATCGTGTTGCTCAATGACCGGCAGACCATTGGCGGCTATCCACGGCTTGGGGCATTGACGCCGCTGGCGCTGGCGCAACTGGCGCAGTGCATGCCGGGGGCGGTGGTGCGGTTCAGGGCGGTGGTGCAGGATGAGGCGTGGCGGGAGCAACAGGTATTCCTGGACCATTGGCGTTAAGGCTGCCGGCCTCTTCGCGGGTGAACCCGCTCCCACAGGTACTCCACAGGCCTCAAGGCTTGCGCAATACCTGTGGGAGCGGGTTCACCCGCGAAAGGGCCGCTACCGGCAAAATCACTTGGACAGGTAACGCATCCCTTCCTCCAACCCCTGCAAGGTCAGCGGATACATCTTGTCCTCGATCAGGTCCCGCACCAGATGGGTCGATGCGGTGTAGTCCCAGGCCTGCTTCGGATACGGGTTGATCCAGATGATCTTCCTGAATTTTTCCATGAAACGCTGCATCCACACATACCCGGCTTCTTCGTTCCAGTGCTCCACGCTGCCACCCGGCTGGGTAATTTCGTAGGGCGCCATGGCCGCGTCGCCGACGAACACAACCTTGTAGTCATCGCCGTACTTGTGCAGCAGGTCGAAGGTGGAATAGCGCTCCGAGGTGCGGCGCAGGTTGTTCTTCCAGACTGACTCGTACACGAAGTTGTGGAAGTAGTAATACTCCAGGTGCTTGAACTCGGTCTTGCACGCCGAGAACAGTTCTTCGCAGACCTTGACGTGGGCGTCCATCGAACCACCGATGTCGAACAGCAACAGCAGCTTCACCGTGTTGCGCCGCTCGGGGCGCATCTGGATGTTCAGCAGGCCGGCATCCCGCGCGGTGTGGTCGATGGTGCCGTCGATATCCAGCTCTTCGGCGGCGCCTTCACGGGCGAACTTGCGCAGCCGGCGCAAAGCCAGCTTGATGTTGCGCGTGCCCAGTTCCACCTGGTCGTCCAGGTTCTTGTATTCGCGCTGGTCCCACACCTTCACCGCCTTGCCCTGGCGCTTGCCGGCCTCGCCCACGCGGATGCCCTCGGGGTTGAAGCCGCCCGAACCGAATGGGCTGGTGCCGCCGGTACCGATCCACTTGTTGCCGCCGGCGTGACGCTCCTTCTGCTCTTCGAGGCGCTTCTTGAACTCTTCAATCAGCTTGTCCAGGCCACCCAGAGACTGGATCTGCGCGCGCTCCTCATCGGTCAGCGACCGCTCGAATTCCTTGCGCAGCCAGTCTTCGGGGATCAACGCCTCGATATGCCGGTCGAGGTTCTCCAGGCCCTTGAAGTACGCGGCGAAGGCGCGGTCGAACTTGTCGAAGTGGCGCTCGTCCTTCACCAGGATGGCGCGGGCGAGATAGTAGAACTCGTCCATGTCGGCGAACACCACGCGCTTTTGCAGGGCCTGGTGCAGGTCGAGCAGTTCGCGTACCGAGACCGGCACCTTGGCCGCGCGCATTTCATTGAACAGGTTGAGCAGCATGGCCCGGCTCCTGTCAGCGGTTGCCGCGCCGGCTCATGAAGGCCAGGCGCTCGAGCAGTTGTACGTCCTGCTCGTTCTTCACCAGTGCGCCGGCCAGTGGTGGAATGGCCTTGGTCGGGTCGCGTTCGCGCAGCACCGCTTCACCGATGTTGTCGGCCATCAGCAGCTTGAGCCAATCGACCAGTTCGGAGGTGGACGGCTTTTTCTTCAGGCCCGGTACCTTGCGCACGTCGAAGAACACGTCCAGCGCCTCGCTGACCAGCGACTGGCTGATGTTCGGGTAGTGCACGTCGACGATCTGCTGCAGGGTGGTGCGGTCGGGGAAGGCGATGTAGTGGAAGAAGCAGCGGCGCAGGAAGGCGTCCGGCAGCTCCTTTTCGTTGTTGGAGGTGATGATGATGATCGGGCGCTGCCTGGCCTTGATGGTCTCGTCGATTTCGTAGACGTAGAATTCCATCTTGTCGAGTTCTTGCAGCAGGTCGTTGGGGAACTCGATGTCGGCCTTGTCGATTTCGTCGATCAGCAGGATGACCCGTTCCTCGGCTTCGAAGGCCTCCCACAGCTTGCCCTTTTTCAGGTAGTTGCGCACATCGTGGACCTTGTCCACGCCCAGCTGCGAGTCACGCAGGCGGCTGACCGCGTCGTACTCGTAGAGGCCCTGGTGGGCCTTGGTGGTGGACTTGATGTGCCAGGTGATCAGGCGCGCACCGAACGAGGCTGCCAGCTGCTCGGCGAGCATGGTCTTGCCGGTGCCGGGTTCGCCCTTGACCAGCAAGGGGCGTTCGAGGGTGATGGCCGCGTTTACCGCCAGTTTCAGGTCGTCTGTGGCGACGTAGTCGCGGGTGCCTTCGAACTTCATGGGTCTGTCCTCTGCTGTAAGCCTGTAGCGGCCCTTTCGCGGGTAAACCCGCTCCCACAAGTACCCCACCTTCCCTGAGGTCTGTCGAATACCTGTGGGAGCGGGTTTACCCGCGAAGGGGCCAGTACAGGCAGCATCTATTTTCGGTTTGTCACCGACTATAACGCGGGCTTCGCCGACTGGAAACGCAGACCGGGTATTCAGTCCCTGAATGCCCCGTCACTCGATCCTAGTCGGAATCCGGCGCGTCACGCTCGTACCGGGCATTGAACGCCTGAATGAACCCGTTGCGCAGTATCTGCAGAAACGCCTCGAAGGCGCTGACATCCTGCTTGTGCACGCTACCGCTGAGCTCTACACGGGTCGCGAACTGGTTCTTTGGCTGGTTCTTCAATACCGTCTCGGTCGCGCCCACCAGCGCTTCCCAGACTGAGCGGAAGAAGCCTTTGTCCTTCTCCTGCACATCCTGCTGCCAGTCGAACACATCCACATCCCGCAACAACGGCTTGATGTATCCGTTCAATCGGCCGTTGGTCGCCTCGGCCTCTATCACCATATCGCCGTGCCCGGCATTGAAGTCGAACTTGCCGTAGGCGCTGGCGAAGTCATTGAGCTTGCGCAGCTCGATACCCGTGGCGCGCAGGCGGAACTCGAAATCATCGAAATCGCTGAATGGGTCGAAAGTGGCGCGGCTTTCCACCTTGGCATCGCCTACGATCAGCGCCGTGCCATCAAAGCTGGCATCGCGTCGGCCCTTTTCGTCACGAATGTTGGTGAGGTTGCGAATACTGGCATCAAGCTGGGTGGCCTTGAGGTTGACCGGTGGCTTGGAGTTGAAGTTGCGGAAAGTCAGCACGCCTTTGTCGATGCGAACCTCGTTCAGGGTGATCGGCAGCAGTTTTTCCAGTTGCTGGCGCCAGTCGGTACCCTGACCAGTCTGCGAGTTCTGTTTGTTGCCGCCATCGACGAAGTTGAGTTCCGGCCGGTCGAACACCACTTCGGCAACCACTGCGCGGTCGTACCACAGGGCGTGCCAGCTTACCGACAGGTCGATCAGCGGAGCGTCGAGAAACGGCACCGGCACCTTGCCGGTGGTCTTGACGATCTTCAGCCCGTTGATCTGGTACGCGCCGCGCCACCAGGCCAGGTCCACGTCAGTCACCTGGCCACGGTAGTCGCCCATGTCGGCCAGTTTGTCGTTGAGGTAGTTGCGCACCAGATAGGGCAGGGCCAGGTGCAGCGCCAGCAACAGCACGATCAGGCTGGCCAGGCCGATCAACGGCCAGCGATAACGGGCTCTCATCGGAGTGTCTCCAAGGCAGGATATGCGGTTGACCGCAACGCGTCCGGGGGAGTTCGAACAGGCTTTACGGGCCACCGGCCCAGGCTTACCCTTGAGGTCTTTCCCTGCTTACTTTCATGCCAAGGACCCCTGCCATGAGCCGTATCTTTGCAGACAACGCCCACTCCATCGGTAACACGCCGCTGGTGCAGATCAACCGCATTGCCCCGCGTGGCGTGACCATCCTGGCCAAGATCGAAGGGCGTAACCCGGGCTATTCGGTCAAATGCCGCATCGGCGCGAACATGGTCTGGGACGCCGAAAGCAGCGGCAAGCTCAAGCCGGGCATGACCATCGTCGAGCCCACCTCGGGCAACACCGGCATCGGCCTGGCCTTCGTCGCCGCAGCCCGTGGCTACAAGCTGATGCTGACAATGCCTGCCTCCATGAGCCTGGAGCGCCGCAAGGTGCTGAAGGCGCTGGGTGCCGAGCTGGTGCTGACCGACCCGGCCAAGGGCATGAAGGGCGCCATCGAGAAGGCCAACGAAATCGTCGCCTCCGACCCGGCCCAGTATTTCCTGCCG
This sequence comes from Pseudomonas inefficax, assembly GCF_900277125.1. Lineage (GTDB taxonomy): Bacteria > Pseudomonadota > Gammaproteobacteria > Pseudomonadales > Pseudomonadaceae > Aquipseudomonas > Aquipseudomonas inefficax. The sequence goes on along the minus strand of NZ_OPYN01000200.1, from coordinate 24,038 downwards.
GGCCAGTTCGAAAACCCGGCCAACCCTGCGATCCACGAAAAAACCACCGGCCCGGAAATCTGGAACGACACCGACGGCGCGGTCGACGTGCTGGTTGCAGGCGTCGGCACCGGCGGCACCATCACCGGCGTTTCGCGCTACATCAAGCATACGCAGGGCAAGGCGATCCTGTCGGTGGCGGTGGAACCCGTGGCATCGCCGCTGATCAGCCAGACCTTGGCCGGCGAAGAGCTCAAGCCCAGCCCGCACAAGATCCAGGGCATCGGCGCTGGCTTCGTGCCGAAGAACCTCGACCTGTCGATCGTCGACCAGGTGGAAACGGTGACTGACGAAGAGTCCAAGGCCATGGCCATCCGTCTGATGCAGGAAGAGGGCATCCTCTGCGGCATTTCCTGTGGTGCGGCGATGGCGGCGGCGGTGCGGCTGGCCGAAAAGCCGGAAATGCAGGGCAAGACCATCGTCGTGATTTTGCCGGACTCCGGCGAGCGCTACCTGTCGAGCATGCTGTTCAGCGACATGTTCAGCGAGCAGGAAAACCAGCAGTAATGGCCTTGCCGCTGATCCGGCGCAACGTTTGGCGGCTTGGTTTATTGCAAAATCTTCATGATTGAGTTGCCGCCCAGGCTGTTTTTACCCCGGCGGCATCAGTTTATGATGGCAGGATGATTTATCGGAGCGCAGGGCGCACAACCCTGTTGCTTCCTCAAGGAGTGAAAGCATGACCTTTTCCTTTGCAGCCAAGGCGGGTGTCTTGCTGGTGTTTTTTGGCAGCGTGCTGTTCGTGCACCTGCGCGGCAAGGCTCGCTTGCCGGTGTTGCGCCAGTTCGTCAACCATTCGGCGCTGTTCGCCCCTTATAACAGCCTGATGTACCTGTTCTCCGGCGTACCGTCCAAGCCCTACCTGGACCGCCAGCGCTTCCCTGAACTGGACGTGCTGAAGGACAACTGGCAGGAAATCCGCGAAGAGGCCATGCGCCTGTTCGACGAGGGCTACATCCGCGCCGCCGAGAAGGATAACGACGCCGGCTTCGGTTCGTTCTTCAAGAAAGGCTGGAAGCGCTTTTACCTGAAGTGGTACGACAAACCGTTGCCGTCGGCCGAAGCCCTGTGCCCGCGTACCGTCGAGCTGGTCAGCAGCATCCCCAACGTCAAGGGTGCGATGTTCGCCCTGCTGCCTGGCGGCAGCCACCTGAACCCGCACCGCGACCCGTTCGCCGGTTCCCTGCGCTACCACCTGGGCCTGTCCACGCCCAACTCCGATGCTTGCCGCATTTACGTCGATGGCGAGGAATATGCCTGGCGTGACGGCGAGGATGTGATGTTCGATGAAACCTACGTGCACTGGGTCAAGAACGAGACCGACGTTACGCGGGTGATCCTGTTCTGCGATATCGAGCGCCCGCTGAGCAGCCCGCTGATGACCCGCATCAACCGCCAGGTCAGCGCGTTCCTGGGGCGTGCCACCGCGCCGCAGAATACCGATGACGAGCGTGTCGGCGGGATCAACCAGGCGTATGCCTGGAGCAAGCGCTTCAGCAACCGGATCAGTGGCCAGGTGAAGCAGTTCAAGCGCGCCAACCCCAAGGCTTACCGCGTGCTGCGGCCGGTGCTGGCGGTGGTGGTGGCATATCTGCTGTATCGCTGGTTGTTCTGATTCGGCCTGTTGGGGCTGCTTTGCAGCCCATCGCGACACAAGGCCGCTCCTACAGGTGATCGCGTACCCCTGTAGGAGCGGCCTTGTGTCGCGATAGGGCGCAAAGCGCCCCCGGCGTTCTCCCAGGAATGTTGTCTCAAGCCGGCTCCAACGCCTCGACCACCTTCCCACGGCTCAAGTGCACCACCTTGTCCGCCGTATCGAAGTACCGGTCATCATGCGAAATCACGATGATGGTCTTGCCCATGCGCTTCAGGTCCGGCAGCAGTTCGGTGTAGAACACCCGGCGGAAGGTCGGATCCTGGTCCGCCGCCCATTCGTCGAACACCAGCACCGGTCGGCCGTCCAGCCAGGCATTGACCAGTGCCAGGCGCTTGCGCTGGCCGGTCGACAGGTCGGTGGTGGTGAAGGCGCCATCGCGCACGCTCACCTTGTGGGCGATCTCCAGCCGTTCCAGGTAGCGCGTGGCATCGCTGGGCAGGCTGTGCTCGTGCTCAGGCAGGTCGTCGAACAGGTAATAGTCGGCGAACACCGTGGTGAACAGCTGGCGATAGTCATCCAGCCCCTCCGGGCCGACCGCCTTGCCGTTCAGGCGCACTTCGCCGCGTTGCGGGGTGTACAGGCCCAGCAGCAGCTTGATCAGCGAAGTCTTGCCGCAGCCGTTCTCGCCGACGATGAACAGGATCTCGCCCGGTTCGATGCTCAGGTTCACCGGCCCCACGCGGAACGGCTCGTTGCCGTCAACCGGCGGGTAGGCGTACTCGACGTCGTGAAGTTCCAGATGCGCGCTGGCCGGGGCGGCGCGTTTGACTGGCGGCTCCAGCAGCAGGTGCGGCTCGGGCGAGGAAAAGCGCTCGGACAGGTCGGCAATGCGGCGGAACGCCACTTGGGCGCGGCCGAGGATAGGCAGGTTGCCAATCAAGGTTTCCAGCGGGCCTTTCATGTACAGCAGCACCAGCACGAAGCCGCTCATCACCGCCGGGTCGTTGCTCGGCCATAGCGATTGCAGGGCCAGGGTCAGGCCGATGACCACGAAGAACAGCATCGACCCCAGGCTCTTGGCCGCGACGAAGATGTTGATGGCGCGGATATGGGTGTTGGCGATGAAGTCGGCGGTGCCCTGGATGTTGCGGGTCAGCATGGCGTGCCGGCGACGGCGGTCGATGCGCAGCTCCTTGGCGCCCTCGGCGATGGCCGAGTAGTGCTTCTGCAGGTTGTCCTCGGCATCGCGTGCGGCGTTGAAGCCGGCCACGCCTTTCTGCCTGGCCACGTACTGAATGCCACTGCCGATGCCGATGGCTGCCAGGGTGATGAGGAAGATCGGCCACGACAGCCAGGCCAGGTAGGCCATGCAGCCGGTCACGGTGGTGAGCGAGATGGCCAGCGGGGCGAAGGCGAAGGCAAAGTCGCTGATGGTGTCGACGTCGCGGGTCAGCACCGGGATCAGCCGGTGGGTGCGGTAGCGCTCGATCTGCTCGATCGGCGCCGACAGCACCTTGGCGCCGAGGTCCTTGCGCAATCGGGCGATGACTTTCTGCCCTACGTAGTTGGTGCCGCTGTCAGCCGCCACGCTGCTGACCAGGGCCAGCACGCACAGGCCGGCGAAGGCCAGGATCACGCCCTGGCTCATGCCATCAGCGGCATGCAGGCCTTGGTTGACTGTCGCCAGCAGGGCGGTCACGGCCAGGCCGCCAAGCATGCCCAGCAGCACCGAGACGATTACCGCCGGGCGGTAGGGTTTCAGCAGGCCCAGCAATTCGCGGATGGCCCCGGGGGAGGAGGTTTTCATGAAGCGTGATCTCGCTGGTGAGGTGGGGGCGGGTCAGCTGCCCAGGGTCAGGGAGCCTTTCATCAAGGTGCTGTGGAACGGGAACGAGCAATAGAAGCTGTACGCGGTACCTGCCTTCAGCGATCGGGTGTCGAGGCTGATACTGTCTGTTTCACCGCCGCCGATCAGGCGGGTGTGGGCGATTACCCGGGTGTCGCCGGGCTTCACGTAGTCCAGCGCTTCGCCGGCTTTCTGGCCGTCGTCGAGCACGCCTTGCATGTCGGCCTGGGTACTCAGCACCCAGTTGTGGCCCATCACGTTCTTCGGCATATCGCCAGGGTGGGTGAGCGTGACGGTGAACACGGCGCAGGCCTTGGGCACGGTGATGGCGGCCTTGTCGAAGGTCATCTGGTCGGTGCCATGGATTTCCACGGCGCATGGCTCTGCCGACCACGCGGCAGGGGCCACGGCGAGCAGGGCGAGGAGCAGAAGCTGGCGAGTCATGTACGGTTCCTGGGCGATAGAAGGGTGCACATCGTTCAGACGAACCGGGGCGCGCAGGCTTTACCTGTGTGTGCGGCCCGGGTGAATTTCCCCATCGCCCGCTCGTTCATTCAGGCAGGCGCCCATATGGCGCATATCCCGATTTCGCCGCCTATGCGGCCCAGGCCTGAGGTGACCGGACATGAGTGAACTGCTGAGCTTTGCGATCGAACCCCTGGACGCCGCGCGCGGCAACCTGCCGCTGCTGGTGCGCGCACCTGAGCCGGGTATCGACCTGCTGGAAGCCTTTGCCGAGTTGCAGCCGCTGGTGGACCGGCACCTGCCGCAGGCCGGCGGCATCTTGTTTCGCGGGTTTGAGGTAGGTGGCGCCGAAGCGTTCCGCCAGTTCGCTGCGTCCTTCGGCCACCCGCTGCTCAACTACGAGTTTGGCTCCACCCCGCGCAGCAACGTGACCAAGGGCGTTTATACCTCCACCGAGTACCCGGCGCACCAGAGCATCCCCCTGCACAACGAGCAGGCCTATACCCTGGAGTGGCCGATGAAGATCTGGTTCTACAGCGTGATCCCCGCCGAAACCGGTGGTGAGACGCCGATTGCCGACAGCCGCGAGGTATACCGGCGCATGCCGGCGCGCATTCGTGAGCGGCTGGTGGAGAAGGGGCTGATGTACGTGCGCAATTATGGCAACGGCCTTGATGTGGAGTGGTCGCAGGTGTTCAACACTGAAGACCCGCGCCAGGTCGAGGCCTATTGCCGGGCACATGCCATCGAGTGCATCTGGAAGGATGACGGCGAATTGCGCACCCGCCAGCGCTGCCAGGTGGTGGCGCGCCACCCGGTGACCGGGGATGACGTGTGGTTCAACCAGGCGCACCTGTTCCATGTGTCGAACCTGCAGCCAGAAGTGCGCGAGTCGTTGATGGACATCGTCGAGGAAGAAGACCTGCCGCGTAACGTGTACTACGGCGACGGTACGACCATCGAGGATTCGCTGCTCGATGAAGTGCGCGGGGTGCTGGATGAATGCACCATCAGCTTTCCGTGGCTGGCGAATGATGTGCTGATGCTGGACAACATGCTTGCGGCGCATGCCCGGTCGCCGTTTACCGGCAAGCGCAAGGTGGTGGTGGCGATGGCGCAGGGGTATAGCGAGGTGTTGGGCTGACAGGTGTATGCCTTTGGTTTTGCAGCGCCTGTGAGATCGAGCGCCGCCCGCGCGGCGCTTCGCAGCACAAGGCTGCTCCTACATCTGTTTCGGGCCAGTTATTCCTGCGATACAAGCACGCGGCCCCTTGGCGTTCACCTCGATATCGTGTCAGAAAACAAGGCGGTCGCGTGCACTGGCACAGGCGTTACTGGCCCGAAACAGATGTAGGAGCAGCCTTGTGCTGCGAAGCGCCGCGCGGGCGGCGCTCGATCTCACAGGCGCTGAACCTGTCATGGCGAACACCTGTCAGCCCTGACGCATTCTCAAGACTTGCCTCCTGCAACTTACAACAATCCCAGACTCTTCCTACGCCTCGGGACCGGCAACTCCACCCCCTGCGAAATACCCTACAACCGTCACTGACCGGTTTGATGGATGGCGATCAGCAGATGCTCTGGGCTTCGCATTACTTCGCAGCCATGGCCAAGGCGTTGTTGGATGATGCCTAGTTGGGGTTGATGCGCTGATCCTTGTATTGGCTGGGCTGACCCTTTCGCGGCTAAAGCCGCTTCCACAGGGATTGTGCATGTCACAGGCCATGCACGGCCCCTGTGGGAGCGGGTTTACCCGCGAACACCGGCGCAGCCGGTGCCAGCCACCGCGGCGCCTGCTTCGCGGGCACGCCCGCTCCCACGGGATAGCGTCCCGTCCTGGCTGGCGCCATTCCTGTAGCGGCTATGGCCTTGCTCATAGACCTTGAAACCTGCGCGGTCGGTGTGGGAGCTGGCTTGCCGGCGATCACCGGCGCAGCCGGTGCCATACACACTAAATCACCCCCCCACACCTTCGTCTGACAGTTACCGCTCGACTGCCAGGACACCGCTCGACATGAATGCCGACCAAACGCTCAAGCTCGCCCGCCGCTTCATCGAACTCAGCCCCGACAAGCGCCGCATGTTCCTCAAGGCGCTGCAGGGCGAGGGCATGGATTTTTCCGTGCTACCGATCGCGCCCGGGGTTGAGGTGGCCGAGCGTGACCAGTTGTCGTACGCGCAGCGGCGCATGTGGTTTCTCTGGCAACTCGACCCGCAAGGTGCGGCGTACAACCTGCCCATGGCCGTGCGCCTGAATGGCCCGCTGGACCTGGCCGCCCTGCAGCACGCCTTCGATGCCCTGGTGGCCCGCCACGAAACCCTGCGCACCCGCTTCGCCGCCGACGGCGATGACGTGCGCCAGCAGGTCGATGCCAGTGCCGCCCCGTTGCAGCTGCACCAGGATGCCCTGGCCGGCCTGGATGAAGGCGCCCGTCAGGCCGCCATCGAAACCATCGCCGAAGCCGAAGCCCTGGCCCCCTTCGACCTGGCCAGCGGCCCGCTGCTGCGTGTGCGCCTGCTGCAACTGGCCGCCCAGGAGCACATACTGCTGCTTACCCTGCACCACATCGTCGCCGACGGCTGGTCGATGAACGTGCTGATCGACGAATTCCTGCGCCTGTACGACGCCGCTGTGGCCGGCAGCGAAGCCCGCCTGGAACCGCTGCCGATCCAGTACCGCGACTACGCCCTGTGGCAGCGCAGCTGGCTCCAGGCCGGTGAGCAGGAGCGCCAGCTGGCCTACTGGCAGGCGCGCCTGGGCGACGACCATTCGCCGCTGGAATTGCCACTGGACCGCAGCCGCCAGGGCCGCCCCAGCTATCGCGGCGCGCGTCACGAGTTCACCATCGCCGCAGATGTCGCCGAACGCCTGCGCGGCCTGGCACGCAAGCACAACGTCACTCTGTTCATGGTTCTGCTGGCAGCCTTCAAACTGCTGCTGCAGCGCTACAGCGGCCAGTCGGCGATCCGTGTCGGCGTACCCATCGCCAACCGCAACCGCGGCGAAAGCCAAGGGCTGATCGGCTGCTTCATCAATACCCAGGTACTGCACACCGAAATCGACCCACTGCTGGATATTACCGGCCTGCTCCAGCGCGTGCGCGAAACCGCCGTGGGCGCGCAAAGCCACCAGGACCTGCCGTTCGAGCAACTGGTCGAAGCCCTGGACCTTCCGCGCAGCAGCGAGAGCCCGCTGTTCCGCGTACTGTTCAACCACCAGGCGCAGGTGGCGGATGTGCAGGCCATCGAGACCCGCTCCGGCCTGAGCCTGGCGCCGGTCACCCTGGCAAAGCACAGCGCCCGCTTCGACCTGGCGCTGGATACCCATGAGCGAGCGGGGGAGCTGCACGCGGCGTTCACCTATGCGACCGATGTGTTCGATGGGGCTACGGTCGAAGCCCTTGGCGAGCAGTGGCTGGCACTGGTACAGGCATTGGCCGACGAAGCGGGTGGGGCAGTCGGCGAGCTGCCATTGCCAGGCCTGGCTGCTGCCGTTGGCGCGCCTGCGCAGGCTGACGCAACGCTGCTGGTCCACCAGCGCTTTGCCGCCGCCGCCAGCCGTCACCCCGAGCGCACGGCGGTAATGGCTGCGGGCGAGCAGGCCAGCTTCGCCGAACTCGATGCCCGTGCTGAAGACATCGCCAGCCGATTGGTCGACGCCGGGGTGGGGCCGGACACACTGGTCGGCGTGCTGGCCGACCGCAGTGTCGGCATGCTCGCCAGTATCCTCGGCGTGCTCAAGGCCGGTGGCGCCTACCTGCCACTGGAGCCCGAGCAGCCGGCCGAACGCTTGGCCTACATGCTTGCCGACAGCGGTACGCGCCTGGTACTGGCGCCCGGTAACTGGCCGGCCGAACTGCCCGAGGGCGTGCAGCGCTGGGACTGGGTACAAACCGGCAACGGCAGCGCCGCCCGCATCGCCCCGGTGCCGGCCAGCCTGGCCTACGTGATCTACACCTCCGGCACCACCGGCCAGCCCAAGGGCGTGGCGATCAGCCACGGCGCCCTGGCCAACTACGTCGAAGGCATCGCTGCGCGTTTGCCGGTCGAGCGGATCCGCAGCATGGCCCAGGTCTCGACCCCGGCTGCCGACCTTGGCCACACCATGCTGTTCGGCGCCTTGTGCGGCGGCCACACCTTGCATTTGCTGCTGCGCGAGCAGGTGCTGGATGCCGAAGGCTTCGCCGCCTACCTGGCCGAACACCGGGTAGACGCGCTGAAGATCGTACCGTCGCACCTGGAGGCCATGTTGGTGGCAGGCCGCTCGGCGCTGCCGGCACACTGCCTGGTGCTCGGCGGCGAGGCCATCAGCCCGAACCTGCTGGGCAAGGTCCGCAACCTGGCCCCGGCGCTCAAGGTGTTCAACCACTATGGCCCGACCGAAACCACCGTCGGTGTGCTGGTCGCCGAACTGGACGAGCAGGCCAGCCTCGGCCAGCCGCTGGCCAACACCCGCGTCGCGGTGCTCGACCGCTGCCTGCAACCCTTGCCGGCCAAAGCCAAGGGCGAGCTGTACATCGGTGGCGCCGGCCTGGCCCGTGGCTACCTGAATCGCCCGGCACTCACCGCCGAGCGCTTCGTTCCCGACCCGAACGGCCACGGCCAGCGCCTGTACCGCAGCGGTGACTGGGTTCGCCAAGGCAGCGACCTGCAGTTCGCCGGGCGCATGGATGGCCAGGTGAAGATCCGTGGCTATCGCGTTGAACTTGCCGAAATCGAGAACCAGCTGCGTGCCCTGGGCGGTGTCGCCAATGCCCTGGTTCGCGTACATGGCCAGGCGCCGCAACTGCAACTGGCTGCCTGGCTGGTGCCCAGCCAGATGCCGGCCGATAGCCTGACCTGGCAGGAATCGATCCGCGCCAGCCTCAAGAGCCTGCTGCCCGAACACATGGTGCCGACCCACCTGATGGTGCTGGAACAGCTGCCGGTCACGGTCAACGGCAAGGTCGATGTCAAGGCGTTGCCGGAACCCGTCGCCACCCAGGTGGCCTATCAAGCGCCGCAGACTCCGCTGCAAACGCAGTTGGCACAGATCTGGGCGCAGGTCCTGCAAGTACCGCAGGTAGGCCTGGGCGACAACTTCTTTGCCCTTGGCGGCCATTCGCTACTGGCCACCCAGGCGGTATCGCGGATACGCAAGCAATTGGGCGTGGATATCCCGCTGCGCAGCCTGTTCGACACCGTCGACCTGCAGGCCTTTGCCCAGGCAGTGGCCGAAGGCGAGCAGGGCGAAGGCCTGGACATCGAGATCCTCGACCGCCAGCAACCACTGCCGGTGTCCCGCTCGCAGAACCGCCAGTGGCTGTTCTGGAAGCTCAACCCCGAAAGCCTGGCCTACAACACACCAATGGCCGTGCGCATGCAGGGCCACCTCGACCGCGCCGCCGTGCAGGCAGCGCTGGATGCCTTGGTGGCCCGCCACGAATCGTTGCGCACGGTGTTCGTCGAGGCCGATGGCTTGCCCTGGCAGCGTATCTTGCCGGCCGCCACGGTCCCGATCGGTTTCGAAGACATCAGCGGCCAGGACCACGCCGCACAAATGCGCAAGCTGCAAGCCGAGGCCTTCGTCCCGTTCGATCTGGAGCGCGGTCCGCTGCTGCGCGCCCGGCTGTTCAAGGTGCATGCGCAGGAGCACCTGCTGTCGCTGACCTTGCACCATATCGTCTCCGATGGCTGGTCGATGAGCCTGCTGGTACGCGAGTTCGCCGCTGCCTACAACGCCGCCGCCACAGGCCAGGCGCAAACCGTCGAGCCGCTGCCGGTGCAGTACGCCGACTTCGCCGACTGGCAGCGCAAGTGGCTGGCCGAGGGGCAGATGCAGGCGCAGATCGACTACTGGAAGGCCCGCCTGGAAGACGACTTCGAAGTGCTGGAACTGCCTGCCGACCGCATTCGCCCGCAGGTCAAAAGCTACCAGGGCAGCCGCTTCGACGTGCGCCTGCCCCAAGCCCTAACCGAGCGCCTGCGCGCCCTGGCGGTGGCATCCAACGCCACGCTGTTCCATGTGTTCCTGGCGGCCTATGCCATTGTGCTTGCGCGCTACAGCCGCAAGGACACGCTCAACATCGGCGTGCCGGTCACCAACCGCAACCGCCTGGAACTGGAAGGGCTGATCGGCTTCTTCATCAACGTGGTGGTGGCCCGTATCAGTGTCGATGGCAGCCAGCCTTTCCCGCAGTTGCTGGCGGCGATCAAGGAAACCACCTTGCAGGCCCAGGCCAACAAGGATGTGCCGTTCCTCGAGGTAGCCGAGGCGCTGTACCCAGACCGCAGCCAAGGTGTGAACCCGTTCTTCCAGGTGCTCTACAACCACCTGCGCGACCTTGGCGAGCAGGTGTCCAGTGATGCGTTGCACGGCCTGAAGGTCAAGGAAGTGGACCTGCTGGAGCCGGGCGCGCAGTACGACATCTCGCTCAATACCCTGGAGCGCGCCGATGGCGTGACTGCCTCGTTCAACTATTCCACCGACCTGTTCGATGCTGCACGTATCGAGCGCATGGCCGGGCATTGGCAAGCATTGCTGGAAGCCATCTGCGCCGAGCCACGGCGCTGCATTGCCGAGCTGGACTTCCTTGGCAGCGCCGAACGCCAGCAGCTGACCCACGGCTGGAACCCGGCGCCCCAGGCTGGCAGCGGCTTGTGCGCGCACCAGCTGCTGGCGCGCCAGGCCCACGAGCGGCCGGATGCGCTGGCGCTGATCTTCGACGACCAGCAGATGACCTACGCCGAACTGGACCGCAGCAGCAACCAGCTGGCCCACCGCTTGCGGGCGCTGGGCGTGGGCCCGGACTCGCTGGTCGGCGTGGCTGTCGAGCGCGGCCTGGGCATGGCCCTGGCGCTGGTCGCCATCCTCAAGGCGGGTGGTGCCTATGTGCCGCTGGACCCCGACTACCCGCAAGAACGCCTGGCCTATATGGTCGAGGACAGCAATATCGGCCTGCTGCTGGCCGATGCGCCCTCGCGGGAGCGCCTGCAACTGGGCAAGCAATTGCCCTGCGTGGTACTGGAACCGGGCACCGAGTGGCTGCAGGCGTGGCCCGCCGAGCCGCTGGCCAACCTGGCTGCACCGCACAACCTCGCCTATGTCATCTACACCTCCGGCTCCACCGGCATGCCCAAGGGCGTGGCCATCGACCACCATTCCTTGTCGCTGTTCTGCCAGGTGGCAGGCGACTATTCGCGCCTCACCCCGGGCGACCGCGTGCTGCAGTTCGCCACCATCAGCTTTGACGGCTTCATCGAGCAGTTCTTCCCGCCGCTGGCCCAGGGCGCCTGTGTGGTGCTGCGCGACCTGCGGCTGTGGGACACCGCCACGCTGCTGGACGAGATCAATCGTCACGGCGTGACCATTGCCGACCTGCCGGCAGCCTACTGGCGCCTGCTGGCGCTGGAGCGCCGAGCCCCCGAGGCCTATGGCCGGCTGAAGCAGATTCACGTGGGGGGAGAGGCGGTGCCGGAAGATGCCCTGCGCGCCTGGCTGGTCAATGGCCCGCCAGCCGTGCGCCTGCTGAACACCTACGGCCCGACCGAAGCCACTGTGGTAGCCACCACCTACGACTGCTCGCAGATGACCGTGGAGCAGGTCAGCCAGGGCGGGGTGCCGATCGGCCGTGCCTTGCCGGGGCGTACCTTGCATGCCCTGGACGATGGCCTGGCGCCGACGCCGGTGGGCGTGCCCGGCGAGCTGTTCATCGGCGGTGCAGGGTGCCTGGCGCGCGGTTATCACCAGCGGCCGTCACTCACCGCCGAGCGTTTCATCCCCGACCCGTTCGACCCGGTCGGCGGTGGCCGGCTGTACCGCACTGGCGACCTTGGCTGCTACGACGAAAACGGCCAGTTGGCCTATCGCGGCCGAGTCGACCACCAGGTGAAGGTGCGCGGTTTCCGTATCGAGCTGGGCGAGATCGAGCAGTACCTGCGCGCGCACCCTGATGTCCGCGAAGCCGCCGTGCTGGCCATCGACTTGCCCAGTGGCAAGCAGCTGTGCGCCTACGCGGTGCCGGCCGAAGGCTACCGCGGCGATCTGCGCCAGGCCCTTAAGCAGTACCTCAAGGCCAGCCTGCCTGACTACATGATTCCGGCCTACCTGGTGGCCCTGCCGAGCATGCCGCTGACCCCCAGCGGCAAACTCGATCGCAAGGCCCTGCCGCTGCCCGACCCGAACCAGCCACAACACGACTACCAGGCGCCGCAGACCGAGCGGCAGCAGCAGTTGGCGAACATCTGGGCGCAGTTGCTGAGCGTTGCCCGGGTCGGCCTGAACGACAACTTCTTCGAGCTGGGCGGCCACTCCTTGCTGGCTGCCCAGGCCGTGTCGCGGATCAACGTCGAACTGGGGCTGGACATACCCCTGCGGCTGATCTTCAGCCACCCCGAACTACGCGCGTTCGCCCAGGCGCTGGACGAGCAGGGCCTGTCGCTCTCCGACGACGGCCTGAGCGATATCGAACAAATGATGAATGCATTCACAGAGGCCTGACATGGAACTCACCGCCGCACAACGCATCGCCCAACGTTTCGTTGGCCTCCCCGTGGAGCAACGCCAGCAGATCCTGGAAAAGATGCAGGCCACCGGGCAGAGCTTCCGCCTGCTGCCCATCGTGCCTGCGCGCCAGGGCCTGGCGCGTATTCCGCTGTCGTACGCCCAGCAACGCCTGCTGTTTCTCTGGCAGCTGGAGCCCGACAGCCCGGCCTACAACGTGCCGATGGCAGTACGCCTGAAGGGCGCCCTGGACCAGGCGCTGCTGCAACAGGCGCTGGATGCGCTGGTGCAACGCCACGAGTCGCTGCGCACGCGCTTCGCCTCGGAGGAGGGTGAGTTCTACCAGGAAATCCTCGAACACTGCCCGCTGGCGCTGGGGATGCTCGACGCTGCCGCCGATGAGGCAGCGCTGAGCGTGGCCGTGGATGCCGCCCTCAAGCAGCCTTTCGACCTGCTGACCGGCCCGCTGCTGCGGGTGACCCTGCTGCGCGTGGCCGCCGATCACCACGTGCTCGCGCTGAGCATGCACCACATCATCTCCGATGGCTGGTCAAGCGATGTGCTGGTGCGGGAATTCATCCAGCTGTACAGCGCCCTGGCCGAAGGCCGGCAGGCCGAGTTGCCGGCGCTGCCGATCCAGTACGCCGACTACGCCATCTGGCAGCGCGCCTGGCTCGAAGCTGGTGAAGCGCAGCGCCAGTTGGCCTATTGGCAGGCCCAGCTGGGCGACGAGCAGCCGGTGCTGAGCCTGCCGCTGGACTTCGAGCGCCCGGCCACGCCCAGCCAGCGTGGCGCGGTGGTGCGCGTGGACATCGGTACCGAACAGGCCGAGGCCCTGCGCAGCCAGGCGCGCAAGGGTGGCCACACGTTGTTCGTGCTGGTACTGGCGGCCATGGCGGTGGTGCTGTCGCGCTACAGCGGCCAGGCCGACATCCGCATCGGCGCCCCGAACGCAGGGCGCAACCGCAAGGAGCTGGAAGGCCTGATCGGCTTTTTCATCAACACCCAGGTGCTGCGCGTACAGGTAGACGAGCGCGCCACCTTTGCCGCGCTACTGGAGCAGGTAAAGGATGTGATCGGCGGCGCCCAATCGCATCAGGAACTGCCGTTCGAGCACCTGGTCGATGCCTTGCTGCCCGAGCGCAACCTGGCCCATAACCCGCTGTTCCAGTTCAAGATCAACCAGCACGTGGCCGCCAGCGATGCGGGGCGCAAGCGCCTGGGCGCGCTGGAGGTGGAAGGCTTTGCCCGTGACGGCGGCGATGCCCGCTTCGACCTGGCGTTCGACTTCTCCGACAAGGCCGACGGCATCGAAGGCTACTTCACCTACGCCACCGACCTGTTCGAGCAGGCCACCATCGAACGCATGGCCGCTTCGCTGCGCCAGCTGCTGGATGCGCTGGTCCGTGACCCGCAGCAGGCGATCGTCGACAGCCCGCAAGTGGCGACGCTGCTACCGGCGACCACGCAGGCCTACCCGCATGGTGACTTCCTCGCCCTGTGGCGCCAGGCAATGGCGCAAGGCCAGGCACACGGTGGTGTGCGTGCCGGTGACCGGTTCATGACCCAGGCCGGGCTGGAGGCGGCGTCCAACCGCTTGGCCAACTACCTGCGCCAGCGCGGCGTCGGCGCCGGCAACATCGTTGCCCTGTGCCTGCCGCGCTCCATCGAGTGGGTCAGCGCCTTGCTCGCAGTGCTCAAGACCGGCGCCGCCTACCTGCCGCTGGATACCCAGCAACCGCAGGAGCGCCTGCAACAACTGATTGCCGACAGTGGCGCCGCTGTCCTACTGCATGCGCCGGACGACCACCGCTTCGCACGCCTGGACAGCGTGCAGCTTATTGCCTGCGATCACACCGCCTGGGCAACCTGCAGCGACAGCCCGGTCGAGGTGGCCATCGCCGCCGAACAACCGGCCTATCTGATCTACACCTCGGGCTCGACCGGTCAGTCGAAAGGCGTGGTGGTCAGCCACGGGGCGTTGGCCAGCTACACCCAGGCGGTGCTGGAGCGCCTGCAACTGCCGGCCGCAGCGAGCATGGCGATGGTCTCCACCACCGCAGCCGACCTGGGCCACACCGTGCTGTTCGGTGCCCTGGCCTCGGGCCGCCTGCTGCACCTGCTGCCACAGGAACTGGCGTTCGACCCCGATGGCTTCGCCAGCTACATGGCGCAGCATCAGGTCGGCGTGCTCAAGCTGGTGCCGAGCCACCTGCAAGGCTTGCTGCAAGCAGCCCGCGCCGCCGATGTGCTGCCCGCCGAGGCACTGATCCTGGGCGGTGAGGCATGCAGCTGGAGCCTGTTGGAAAAAATTCGCGAACTGCGCCCGGCCTGCCGGGTCATCAACCATTACGGCCCGACCGAAACCACAGTCGGCGTGCTCACATTCGAGCCGGGGCAGCCACAGCCAGGCTGCCGCACGGTGCCAGTCGGGCGCCCGCTGGGCAACGCCTGCGCCCAGGTGCTGGATGGCTTCCTCAACCCGTTGGCCACGCGGGTGCCCGGTGAGCTTTACCTGGGCGGGCAAGGCGTCGCCCAGGGCTACCTGGGCCAGCCGGCTTTGACCGCCGAACGTTTCGTGCCGACCGAGGGTGGTGCCCGCTTGTACCGCACCGGCGACCGCGCGCGGCTGACGGCCGATGGCCTGGTCGAGTTCATCGGCCGTGCCGACGACCAGGTGAAGATCCGTGGCTATCGTGTGGAGCCAGGTGAAGTCGGCCGGGTGCTGGCCGGCCTGCCCGGTGTCAGCGAGGCCGTGGTACAGGCCTTGCCACTGGAGGGCGATGCCGAGCGCTTGCAGCTGGTGGCCTACGGGGTGGCCGACCCGGGCGTGACCGTGCAGCAACTGCAGGCGCAATTGCAGGCACGCCTGCCGGACTACATGGTGCCAGCGCAAATACTGCTGCTGGAGCGCCTGCCACTGACCGCCAACGGCAAGCTCGACAAGCGCGCCTTGCCGGCACCAGGCGCGGTCAGCCGTGGCCATGTGGCGCCGCAAGGTGATATCGAGGAAAAGCTGGCTGCGGTGTGGGCCGATGTGCTCAAGCTGGAGCAGGTTGGCAGCACCGACAATTTCTTCGAACTGGGCGGCGACTCGATCCTCAGCCTGCAGATCATCGCCCGGGCCAAACGCCAGGGCATCAGGATCACCCCCAAGCAGTTGTTCGAACAACAGACCATCGCCCAGCTGGCCCAGGTAGCCAAGCGCATCGAGGCCAGGCAAGCGGTTGCGGCCGCAGCCGCCGATACCGCCACCAGCGGCGAGGTGGCGTTGCTGCCGGCCCAGGCGCGCTTCTTCGAGATGGAGATCGCCCAGCCGGCGCATTGGAACCAATCGGTACTGCTCAAGCCGGCCAGCCCGGTGCAGGTGCAACATCTGGAGGCAGCCCTGCGCGCCGTGGTCGAGCAGCACGATGCCCTGCGCCTGCGCTTCAGCCGTGGCGAAAGCCAGTGGCAGGCACGCTTCCAGCCCCTGGACAATGCACCACTGCTGCGCCAGCGCAGCCTGGCCGCGCTGAATGAACTGGATGCCGCCAGCAACCAGGTGCAGGCCAGCCTGAACCTGGAGCACGGGCCGTTGCTGCGCGCCGAACTGTTCGACTTCGCCGATGGCCAGCAGCGCCTGCTGCTGGTGGTCCATCACCTGGTGGTCGACGGCGTATCGTGGCGGGTGTTGCTGGAAGACCTGCAAGCGGCCTACCGGCAACTGCTGGGCGGCCAGGTCGTGAGCCTGCCCGCCAAGACCACCTCGGTGAAGAACTGGGCCGAGCGCCTGGCCAGCCATGCCGGCAGCCCGACGCTGCAAGCACAGCGCGACTACTGGTTGCAGGCGCTGGCCGGCGACTCCGGCGAACTGCCGCGGGACAACCCGCAGGGCAGCCTGGCCAACACCCATGCGCGTACCGCCGCCACACGGCTGGATGCCGAGCGCACCGCCAAGCTGCTGAAACAGGCCCCGGCGGCCTACCGCACGCAGATCAACGACCTGCTGCTGACCGCGCTAGCGCGCACCCTGTGCCAGTGGAGCGCACAGGGCAACGTGCAGGTACTGCTCGAGGGCCATGGCCGCGAAGACCTGTTCGACGACCTCGACCTCAGCCGTACCGTGGGCTGGTTCACCAGCCTGTTCCCGGTGCGCCTCGCACCCGGCCAGGACCTGGGTCAGTCGATCAAGGCGATCAAGGAGCAACTGCGCGGCGTGCCGGACAAAGGCCTCGGCTACGGCCTGCTGCGTTACTTCGGTGATGCCGAAGTGCGTGACCGGCTCGAGCGCGCCACCCAGGCTCGTGTCACCTTCAACTACCTGGGTCAGTTCGATGCCAGCTTCGATGCCGAGGCCGGTGCCCTGTTCACTCCGAGCGGGGAAAGCGCAGGCCGTACCCAATGTGCCGGCGCACGGCTGGGCAACTGGCTGAGCATCACCGGCCAGGTGTACGGCGGCGAGCTGTTCCTGGAGTGGACCTACAGCGCCGACGTTCATCATCCGGCCACCATCGAAAAGCTGGCCCAGGCCTACGAGGAGGCCTTGGCAGAGCTGGTCGAGCACTGCTGCGATGCCCGGCACCAAGGCGTGACGCCGTCGGACTTCTCGCTGGCCGCGCTGACCCAGGCGCAACTGGACAGCCTGCCGCTGGAGCCCGGCCAGATCGCCGATGTATACCCGCTGTCACCCATGCAGCAAGGGATGTTGTTCCACACTCTTTACGACCAGCAGGCCGGTAACTACATCAACCAGCTGCGCGTGGATGTGGAGGGGCTGGATGTGCAGCGTTTCCACCAAGCCTGGCAGGCCACACTTGATGCCCACGACATCCTGCGCAGCGGTTTTATCCTGCAAGGCGAGCTGGAGCAGGCCGTACAGGTGGTTCGCAAGTCCGTCGAACTGCCATGCAGCGAGCATGACTGGCGTGGCCAGCCGGCGCTGGAGCAGGCATTGCAGGCCTTGGCCGAGGGTGAGCGCCAGCGCGGTTTCGACCTTGCTGCTGCGCCGCTGCTGCGCCTGGTTCTGGTACGCACTGGCGATGCTCGCCACCACCTGATCTACACCAACCACCACATCCTCATGGACGGCTGGAGCACCTCGCGCCTGTTGGGCGAAGTGCTGCAGCGTTACGCCGGCCTGGTGCCGCAGGCCCAGGCCACGCACTATCGCGACTACATCGCCTGGTTGCAGGGCCAGGACGCAGCCGTTGCCGAAGCCTTCTGGAAAGCCCAGCTTGCGGCCTTGGACGAGCCGACCCGTCTGGTTCAGGCCATCGCCGGCAGCGCAGGCGCGGGCGGTAGCGGCCATGGCGACCACCGCGTGGCCTTCGACCCTGAGCAGACCGCCCGTATCGAAGCCTTCGCCCGGGCCAACCGGGTCACGGTCAACACCCTGGTGCAATCGGCCTGGCTGCTGCTGTTGCAGCGCTGCACCGGTCAGGCCAGCGTGTGCTTCGGCGCCACTGTCGCTGGCCGCCCGGCAGACCTGCCGGGGGTAGAGGAACAGATCGGCCTGTTCATCAATACCCTGCCAGTGATCGGCACCCCGCGTGCCGAGCAAACCGTGGCCGAGTGGATCGGCCAGGTGCAGGCCGGCAACCTGGCCGTGCGCGAATTCGAGCACACCCCGCTGTACGATGTGCAGCGCTGGGCGGGGCAGGGCGGTGACGCCTTGTTCGACAGCATCCTGGTGTTCGAGAACTACCCGGTGGCCGAGGCGCTGCAACAGGGCGCGCCCGCTGGCCTGCGCTTCGGCGACGTGGCCGTGCAGGAACAGACCAACTACCCGCTGACCCTGGTGGTGGAGCTGGGCACGACGCTGTCGATGCAGTACAGCCACGACCGTGCGTTGTGGAGCGACGATACCATTGGCCGGCTGGCTGGCTACTTTGCCAACCTGCTGCAGGCGCTGGTGGAGAATGCTGACGCGATGATTGGCGAGCTGCCAATGTTGGGGCTGGCAGAACAGCAACAGATGGTCGAAGGCTGGAACGAAACCCACGCGGCGTACCCGGACGAGCGCAGCGTCCACCAGCTGATCGAAGCCCAGGTGTTCGCCACCCCGGATGCACCGGCACTGGCCTTTGGCGAGCAGACCCTGAGCTATGCCGAGCTCAACCACCGTAGCAACCAGCTGGCGCACAAGCTGCGCGAGCAGGGCGTGGGCCCGGATGTGCTGGTGGGCATCGCCATGGAGCGCAGCCTGGAGATGGTCGTCGGTTTGCTGGGTATTTTGAAGGCCGGTGGCGCCTATGTGCCACTGGACCCGGAGTACCCCCAGGACCGCCTCAGCTACATGTTCGAGGACAGCGGCATCGCCTTGCTGCTGACCCAGTCGCACCTGCACGAAGCCCTGCCGATCCCGGCCGGCCTGCGCAGCCTGGACCTGGATATGGTGGACCTGAGCGGCTACAGCGATGCCAACCCGAACATCGACGTGGCCCCGCTGAACCTCGCCTACGTGATCTACACCTCCGGCTCCACCGGTCGCCCGAAGGGCGCTGGCAACAGCCATCAGGCGCTGGTCAACCGGCTGTTCTGGATGCAGAAGGCCTACGGCCTGGACGCCAGCGACAGCGTGCTGCAGAAAACCCCGTTCAGCTTCGACGTGTCGGTGTGGGAGTTCTTCTGGCCGCTGCTGACCGGGGCGCGCCTGGTCATGGCCCAGCCGGGTGCGCACCGCGACCCGCGGCTGCTGGTGGAAACCATCAACCAGCATGGCATCAGCACGCTGCACTTCGTACCGTCGATGCTGCAGGCGTTCATGACCCACGAAGCGGTCGAAAGCTGCGTCAGTCTCAAGCGCGTGGTGTGCAGCGGCGAAGCGTTGCCGGCCGAACTGGCCCGCCAGACCCTGCAACGCCTGCCTGCGGCGGGCCTGTACAACCTGTATGGCCCGACCGAAGCGGCGATCGACGTGACCCACTGGACCTGCCAGCCGGACGAAAGCATCAGCGTGCCGATCGGCCAGCCGATCGACAACCTCAAGACCCACATCCTCGAAGGCAGCCTGCAACCGGCGGTGCGCGGCAGTGCCGGCGAGCTGTACCTCGGTGGCGTGGGCCTGGCGCGTGGTTACCACCAGCGCCCGGCGCTGACCGCCGAACGCTTCGTGCCGGACCCGTTCAGCGACAACGGCGGGCGCCTGTACCGCACCGGTGACCTGGCGCGCTACCGCGCCGATGGCGTGATCGACTACGCCGGACGCATCGACCACCAGGTGAAGATTCGCGGCCTGCGCATCGAACTGGGCGAGATCGAGGCACGCTTGCTGGAACTGCCGAGTGTGCAGGAGGCCGTGGTGCTGGCCCAGGACGGACCAAGCGGCAAGCAGCTGGTGGGCTATGTGGTGCCTGCCGACAGCACGCAAGACGAAGGCGCCTTGCGCGACAGCCTGCGCGAGGCGCTCAAGGCTGGTTTGCCGGACTACATGGTGCCGGCGCACCTGCTGCTGCTCGGCAAGCTGCCAGTAACGCCGAACGGCAAGCTGGACCGCAAGGCCCTGCCGCAGCCGGATGCCAGCCAGTCGCAGGGCGAGTACATCGCCCCGCAGAGCGAGCTGGAACAGCAGATTGCGGCGATCTGGGCGGACGTGCTGAAGCTGGAGAGGGTCGGCCTGGGTGACAACTTCTTCGAGCTTGGCGGGCACTCGTTGCTGGCCACCTCGGTGATCGTGCGCATCCGCGAGCAGGCGGGGGTAGTGGCCGAATTGAAAGAACTCTTCGAGTTCCCGGTGCTGGCTGACTTCAGTCGTCAGCTGGAGGCCAGGACGCCCTTGGTCGATTCCACCCAGGACCAGCTGGCCAGATCCCTGGCGCTGCTCGATAGCCTGAGCATGGAAGAGCTCGATGAACTGATTTCCTGAGGCCGTGATGTGATCCGTGCATGTGGGTAAACCCTTTCCCACAGGTACGGTGCATTCCTTCAGCTGGTGGGGGCCCTGTGGGAGCGGGCATGCCCGCGAAGCAAGCGACGCGGTGGATGGCACCGGCTACGCCGGTGTTCGCGGGTGAACCCGCTCCCACAGGGTATGGCACGTTCCGTCGGCTGGTGGGGTCGCTGTGGGAGCGGGCATGCCCGCGAAGCAGGCGACGCGATGGATGGCACCGGCTGCGCCGGTGTTCGCGGGCGCGCCCGCTCCCACAGGTATGGCGCATTCCGTCAGCTGGCGGGGGCTCTGTGGGAGCGGGCATGCCCGCGAAGCAGGCGACGCGGTGGATGGCACCGGCTGCGCCGGTGTTCGCGGGTGAACCCGCTCCCACAGGGTATGGCACGTTCCGTCGGCTGGTGGGGTTCCTGTGGGAGCGGGCATGCCCGCGAAGCAGGCGACGCGGTGGATGGCACCGGCTGCGCCGGTGTTCGCGGGTGAACCCGCTCCCACAGGTACGGTGCATTCCTTCAGCTGGTGGGGACCCTGTGGGAGCGGGTTCACCCGCGAAGCAGGCGACGCGGTGGATGGCACCGGCTACGCCGGTGTTCGCGGATGAACCCTTTCCCACAGGTACAGCGCATTCCGTCGGCTGGTGGGGTCGCTGTGGGAGCGGGCATGCCCGCGAAGCAGGCGACGCGGTGGATGGCACCGGCTGCGCCGGTGTTCGCGGGCGCGCCCGCTTCCACAGGTATGGCGCACTCCTTCAGCTGACGAGGTTCCTGTGGGAGCGGGTTCACCCGCGAAGCAGGCGATGCGGTGGAGCGCAGGTCTCAGGCTCACGCTGTACCCGCACCGGGCGCTGCCTCACCCGAATTCCATCTAAATCCATGCCACCACTCAACCGTCTAACTACGGAGGAAATTGATGAGCTGATTTCTTAGGAGATTCCCTGTGCAAGAGCTGCTCGATACAGTCGTATCGTTGTCCACCCAAAAACGTAAGGCGTTGGCAGCCTTGCTCAAGAAACAAGGCGTGAACCTGTATGGTGTCACGCCGATCTTCCCGAGGGATCCTGTAGAACCGGTGCTGCTTTCCTACGCCCAGCAGCGCTTGTGGATACTGTCGCAACTGGGCGAGGTGGGCAGTGCGTACAACCTCTCGTCCGTCTTGCGTTTCAACGGCCACCTGGATACCCAAGCCCTGCAGCGCAGCTTCGAGGCCCTGATCGAGCGCCACGAAACGCTGCGGACCACCTTCCGACTGGAAGGGGAGCAGGCGGTTCAGGTGATCCACCCACATGTCCATTTCGAACTGCCCGTTGAAGTGCTGGCGCAGGCCGATGACAGCCACC
This sequence comes from Pseudomonas inefficax, assembly GCF_900277125.1. Taxonomy (GTDB): domain Bacteria; phylum Pseudomonadota; class Gammaproteobacteria; order Pseudomonadales; family Pseudomonadaceae; genus Aquipseudomonas; species Aquipseudomonas inefficax. The sequence goes on along the minus strand of NZ_OPYN01000200.1, from coordinate 2,406 downwards.
TGCGTCAGTGCGTGGAGGCCGAAGCCCACCAGCCTTTCGACCTGCAACAGGGCCCGCTGCTGCGTGTGCGCCTGTTGCGCCTGGCAGCAGACGAACATGTGCTGGTGCTGACCCTGCACCACATCGTCTCCGACGGCTGGTCAATGCCGGTGATGGTCAACGAGCTGGTGCAGCTCTACCACGGCCACAGCCAGGGGCAACCCGTGGAGTTGCCGGCGCTGCCGGTGCAGTACGCCGATTACGCCACCTGGCAGCGCAACTGGATGGAGGCCGGCGAGCAGGAAAAGCAACTGGCCTACTGGACCGCGCAACTGGGGGAAGAGCAGCCCGTGCTGGAGCTGCCCGCCGACCGCCCGCGGCCCGCCGTGAGCAGCCATCAGGGCGCACGGGTAAAGGTCGCTCTGGACCAGCAACTGGCCGAGGCACTCAAGCAGCTGGCCCAGCAGCAGGGCGTGACGCCGTTCATGCTGTTGCTGGCCAGCTTCCAGGCGCTGCTGCACCGCTACAGCGGCCAGCCAGACATCCGCGTCGGCGTACCGGTTGCCAACCGCAACCGGGTTGAGGTCGAGCGCCTGATCGGCTTTTTCGTCAACACCCAGGTGTTACGGGCCGAGTTCGACCTGCAGATGACTTTCATTGACCTGCTGCAGCAGGTGAAGCAACGCGCATTGGGTGCCCAGGCCCATCAGGACCTGCCGTTCGAGCAGTTGGTCGAGGCCTTGCAGGTCGAGCGCAACCTGGCCCACAGCCCGCTGTTCCAGGTGATGTACAACCACCAGACCCAGGCCAAGGGCGAGCGCCATAGCCTGCAAGGGCTGCAGATGGAAGAACTGGCCTGGGACAACCACACCGCCAAGTTCGACCTGACACTGGATACCTTTGAGCACGAGCAGGGCATTGGCGCGACACTGACCTACGCCACCGACCTGTTCGACGCTGCGACCATCGAGGGCATGGCCCGGCATTGGTTGAACCTGCTGCAGGGGATCGTATGCGAACCCGGGCAGCGGGTTGCCGACCTGCCGCTGCTGGACGAGCCTGAGCGGCGCATCATCGTGCGCGACTGGAACGCCACCGAAGCGGACTTCCCGGCAGAGCACAGCATCCACCAGCTGATCGAAGCCCAGGTGTTCGCCACCCCGGATGCACCGGCGCTGGCCTTTGGCGAGCAGACCCTGAGCTATGCCGAGCTCAATCGCCGTAGCAACCAGCTGGCGCACAAGCTGCGCGAGCAGGGCGTGGGCCCGGACATGCTGGTGGGCATCGCCATGGAGCGCAGCCTGGAGATGGTCGTCGGCTTGCTGGGTATTTTGAAGGCCGGTGGCGCCTATGTGCCGCTGGACCCGGAATACCCACAGGAGCGTTTGAGCTACATGTTCGAGGACAGCGGCATCGCCTTGCTGCTGACCCAATCGCACCTGCGCGAAACCCTGCCGATCACGGCCGGCCTGCGCAGCCTGGACCTGGATATGGTGGACCTGAGCGGCTACAGCGACGCCAACCCGAACATCGACGTGGCCCCGCTGAACCTTGCCTACGTGATCTACACCTCTGGTTCCACTGGTCGCCCGAAAGGCGCTGGCAACAGCCATCAGGCGCTGGTCAACCGCCTGTGCTGGATGCAGAAGGCCTACGGCCTGGACACCAGCGACAGCGTGCTGCAGAAAACCCCGTTCAGCTTCGACGTGTCGGTGTGGGAGTTCTTCTGGCCGCTGATGACCGGGGCGCGGCTGGTCATGGCCCAGCCCGGGGCGCACCGCGACCCGCAGCTGCTGGTGGAAACCATCAACCAGCATGGCATCAGCACGCTGCACTTCGTACCGTCGATGCTGCAAGCGTTCATGGCCCACGAAGCGGTCGAAAGCTGCGTCAGCCTCAAGCGCGTGGTGTGCAGCGGCGAAGCGTTGCCGGCCGAACTGGCCCGCCAGACCCTGCAGCGCCTGCCGGCGGCGGGCCTGTACAACCTGTACGGCCCGACCGAAGCGGCGATCGACGTCACCCACTGGACCTGCCAGCCGGACGAAAGCATCAGCGTGCCGATCGGCCAGCCGATCGACAACCTCAAGACCCATATCCTCGAAGGCAGCCTGCAACCGGCGGTGCGCGGCAGTGCCGGCGAGCTGTACCTCGGTGGTGTCGGCCTGGCGCGTGGTTACCACCAACGCCCGGCGCTGACCGCCGAACGCTTCGTGCCGGACCCGTTCAGCGACAACGGCGGGCGCCTGTACCGCACCGGTGACCTGGCGCGCTACCGCTCCGATGGCGTGATCGACTACTCCGGGCGCATCGACCGCCAGGTGAAGATTCGCGGCCTGCGCATCTAACTGGGCGAGATCGAGGCACGCTTGCTGGAATTGCCGACTGTGCAGGAGGCCGTGGTGCTGGCCCAGGACGGACCAAGCGGCA
>NZ_OPYN01000199.1 GCF_900277125.1 Pseudomonas inefficax | reverse complement strand
AACGTGCTGGAAACCGTGTTCAAGGAGAAGGTCGCTACCCCTGAGTGGCAGGCCAAGATCAAGCAGATCGTGCCGAGCTACGGCACCAAGCTGAACGACTCGGCGGCGGCCACCCAGAAGGAGTGGAACTACACCGCTGAAGTACTGCAGCTCGAGAAGCCACCGGTGATCGACGAGAGCGTCGGCACCACGGTTGCACCGAGCCAGCCGGTCGAGAGCAAGCCTGAGAATGACATGGCGCTGTAATTGGCCATTGTTGTGACAAGAAAGCCACGGGGTGACCTCGTGGCTTTTTTGTTGGCTATTCGGGCCCTTTCGCAGCACAAGGCTGCTCCTACAGGTGCGGCGCCGTATCTGTAGGAGCAGCCTTGTGCTGCGAAGAGGCCGGTAAAGGAGAACCACTGATCTGAAATCTGGGCTGAACCTAATAAAAACATATTTTGATGCTTAAATTAATCTTGTCAGTCGATCCCCTCCAGGAGGGTGCTGTCATGAACATCAAGATCGCCGCCTTACTGCTGCTCGCCCTGTGCGCCCAGCCGGCATTGAGCCAAAGCTACTCCGACTCCAGCGAAACCCCCGCCGCCAAACCCGTCGAAGCTGCTGCACTGACCACGCGCATGGCCCTGCGTGACCTGTGGGTCGAGCACATCTTCTGGGTGCGCACCTATGCCGTCGCCAACCAGGCCGGCAGTGCCAAGGAGGCCGAAGTCGCCGCCAAGGAAGTGGTCACCGACGCCACCCGGATCGCCAACAGCATTGCCCCGTTGTACGGCCAGCCCGCTGCCGATCAGTTGCTGAAACTGCTGGCCGGCCACTGGGGCGCGATCAAGCACTACAGCGACGCCACCGTGGCCAAGGACAAAAAGGGCCAGCAAGCGGCGGTGAATGAGCTGACCAGCAATGCCAAGGCCATCGCCGCGTTCCTGGCCAAGGCCAACCCGAACCTGCCCGAGGCGACCCTGCTGACGCTGCTCAGCGCCCACGGCGGGCATCATGTGGCCCAGATCGACCAGCTGGCAGCCGGGGACTATTTGGGCGAGGCGCGCACCTGGGCGATGATGCGCGAGCATATCCTGACCCTGTCCGACGCCCTGGCTGCGGCGTTGGTCAAACAGTTCCCGGACAAGTTCTGATGCTCGAAGGCCTGGGGCGTACCCAACAGGACCTGCTCCACGCGTTGTTGCGTCAGCCATCCGGCATGAGCATCGACGACCTGGCGCAGGCCCTGGCCATCACCCGCACGGCCGTGCGCCAGCACCTGGCAGCGCTGGAGCGCGACGGTCTGGTCAGGCGTGGCGCTACCCGGCCCACCGGGCGCCGCCCGGAGCAGCTGCACGAGCTGACCGAACATGCCCGCGAACTGTTCCCACGGCAGTACCCATTGCTGGCCAACCTGCTGATTGCAGAAGTGGCCGGCTTGCTGGGGCAGGAGGCGTTGCTGGCGCTGATGCGCCAGCTGGGGCGCAAGCTGGCGGCGGACCTTGAGCACCAGGTGGTGGATGAGGCGCGCATCGTCGAGCACATGAACCATGCCGGGTACGAGGCGCAGGTGTTCTTCCGCTCAGGGGGCAAGCCGCAGATCGTTGCGCACAATTGCGTATTTCATCACCTGGCGAAGGCGCACCCGGTGGTGTGCGAGCTGGACCTGGCGCTGATCGGGGCCTTGGGTGGAGGCGAGGTCAGCCATGAGGAGTGCATGCTCAGGGGAGGGCAGGTGTGCCGGTTTGCCCTGGGCAAGAATGAGGATTGATATTGCCTGTGCTGGCCCTATCGCCGGCAAGCCAGCTCCCACAGGTACTCCGCAAGTCTCAGGAACTGTGGAGTACCTGTGGGAGCAGGCTTGTCGGCGATAGGGCCCGGGCAGGAAAAATCAACTCTGGCGCAGAATGCAGTCCAGCAACCCGGGAAACCGCTCCCCCAGCATCTCGCTACGCAACGAGTTCATATGGGTCGTCCCCACATTGCGGGTATGCACCAACCCCGCATCACGCAGCACGCGGAAATGGTGTGACATGCTCGACTTCGGCCGGCCGCCGTCCAGCTCGCCGCAGCTGGCTTCGGCCACGCCCGCCAGGTGACGCACGATACCCAGGCGCACCGGGTCGCTCAGGGCGTAGAGCA
>NZ_OPYN01000198.1 GCF_900277125.1 Pseudomonas inefficax | reverse complement strand
ACTGACCGCGCGGTTTGGTGTGCTGGAATACGATGGCCGTGATGAGCAGACCCTGGAAGAGTCGATCGAACTGGCGCGCCGCTTCAAGGCTGGCGGCCTCGACCTGCTGAGCGTGAGTGTCGGCTTCACCATTCCCGACACCAAGATCCCGTGGGGCCCGGCGTTCATGGGGCCGATTGCCGAGCGCGTGCGTCGTGAGGCGAAGCTGCCGGTGACCTCGGCGTGGGGTTTTGGTACGCCGCAACTGGCGGAAGCGGCGCTGCAGGCCAACCAGCTGGACCTGGTATCGGTAGGGCGTGCGCACCTGGCAGATCCGCACTGGGCTTACTTTGCAGCCAAGGAGTTGGGCGTGGAGAAAGCCTCCTGGACCTTGCCCGCGCCTTATGCGCACTGGCTTGAGCGTTATCGCTGAGGCATGGAGGGGCTGCTTTGCAGCCCATTCGCGGGTAAACCCGCTCCCACAGGATCACCGCAGGGTTCAGGCCCTGTGCAATAGCTGTGGGAGCGGGTTCACCCGCGAAGAGGCCAGCACAGGCTAAAACCGGTCCAACCGGTAAGCCCCCATCTCCGCGCCACCGGCCCGTTCAGCCAACCGCCCCACCCATTCCGCCGTCACCGCCGCCTGGGTCAACCCCAGGTGCTGATGCCCGAACGCCAACAGCACCCGCCCACCACACACCCGGTCGATCACCGGCAACGAATCTGGCAACGAAGGCCGCAAGCCCATCCACGGTGTCGCTCCCTCGACACTCAGGTCCCTCCGGAACAACCCCTTGCTCAAGCGGTGCAACTGCCACGCCCGCTGCATGCTCGGCGGCGCGTCCAGCCCGGCGAACTCTACCGTGCCGGCCAGGCGCAAGCCCTCGGCCATGGGCGTCATGATGAACTTGCGCTCCAGCGATGTGACGGCAAACGGCAAACGCTGATGCTCGCCAGGCAACATCAGGTGGTAGCCGCGCTCGGTGTCCAGTGGTACCTGCTTGCCGGTCAGCGCGCCGGTCAACCGCGCAGAATGCGCGCCACAACTGATCAGCACCTGGCGGGCATCGAGCGTGCCCTGGTCGCTGGCCAGGCTGACCCCGCCGCTGTGCAACCGCCCGCCATCGACCTGCGCCTGGATAAAGCGCACGCCACTGGCCTTGGCCGCTTCGAACAATTCGCACACCACCCGGTAGGGGTCGATGAAGTGCCCCGTACGTGGGAAGAACAGCCCACCTTGCAACGACGGGCTCAGTTGCGGCGCCGCCTCGCGCACTGTTTCGGCTGGCCAGAAGTCCACCGCCACCGCCTGCTGTTGCATGCGGGCGCGCAAGGCCTCCAGGGCCTGGCGCGACTCCGGCCGCTCGAATACCAGCAGCGAGCCATCTTCCTGGAACAGCTCGCTGCGCCCGATCGAACCCAGCAAGCGCTGCCAGGCACCCAGGCTGCCCTCGTTCAACGTGCGGATGCCGGCCACGCTGCGCTGAAACGGGCCTGGGCGCAGGTTGAGCAGCAGGCGGGTGAACCACGGCATGGCCTTGGGCAGGTACTTCCAGTCCAGGCGCAGCGGGCCCATCGGGTCCAGCAGCATGCGCGGCAGGCGTTTGAGAATCGACAGGTCGGCAATCGGGAATACCTGCTCGGTGGCCAGGTGCCCGGCGTTGCCGTAGGACGCGCCATGGCCGGGTGCCTGGCGGTCGACCAGGGTNACCCGGCGGCCCTGGCG
>NZ_OPYN01000197.1 GCF_900277125.1 Pseudomonas inefficax | reverse complement strand
GTGCCCAGTTCGATCACTTCGAAGAAGCTGGTGTTGACCTGGTCCAGGTAGCAGATGCCCAGGTCGAGCTGGTTGCGGCTGAGCGCGTCGATGACCTTTTCCGAGCTGAGCGAGTTGAGGTGGCAGTGCAGTTCGGGGTCTTCTTCACGTAGCGCGATCAGCAGGTGCAGCGGGTTGAAACTGGCCAGCGGCACCGTGCCCAGGCGCAGGCTGCCGACTACCTGGCCACGGCAGCTGGCGGCCTCGGCCTGCAGGCCGTCGTGGGCGGCGAGCAGGGTGCGGGCCCAGGCCAGGCTGCGCTCGCCGGCATCGGTGAAGCCTTGGAAACGCTGGCCGCGTTTGACCAGCACCAGGTCCAGCTCGTCCTCCAGGTTGGGCAGGCGCATGGACAGCGTCGGCTGGGTGATATGGCACAACGCCGCCGCCTGGCCGAAGTGGCGGGTCTGGTCGAGGGCGATGAGGAATTTGAGCTGCTTGATGTCCATGGAAGTGCCTGGTAGCGGGTTGTGCAGACCTTAACCCACGTCTGCGATAGATGTCATTGATCAGTCGGTACGCCATATCGATTGGACGCCCCTGGGCCATGCCTCTAGCGTGGCGGCAATGCCACTCGAGGAGCCCCACCGTGCGCGTCCAACCCGACGCGGTCTTCGTACCGCTCAACATCGCCGTGCTGACTGTCAGCGACACCCGTACCTACGACAACGACACCTCCGGTGAGCTGCTGGCCAGCCGCTCGGTGGAGGTCGGCCACCGCTTGGTGGCGCGGGCGTTGCTCAAGGACGACCTTTACAAGATCCGCGCCCAGGTCGCCACCTGGATTGCCGACGAGCAGGTGCAGGTGGTGCTGATCACCGGCGGTACCGGTTTTACCGGCCGTGACAGCACGCCTGAAGCGGTCGAGTGCCTGCTGGACAAGCGCATCGATGGCTTTGGCGAACTGTTCCGGGCGTTGTCGATTCTTGATGTCGGCACCTCGACCGTGCAGAGCCGGGCGCTGGCCGGGCTGTCCAACCGCACGTTGGTGTGCTGCCTGCCGGGCTCCACCGGGGCCTGCCGTACGGCGTGGGAGGGCATCCTGGCGGAGCAGCTGGATGCGCGGCACCGGCCGTGCAACTTCGTCAAGCACCTGAAACCGATCGAGGCGTGTGCCAGCCGGGGCTGATCTTTCGCCTGTTCTGGCCTCTTCGCGGGTAAACCCGCTCCCACAGGTACCGCGCAGGGTTCGAAACCTGTGGGGGCGCTGTGGGAGCGGGTTTACCCGCGAAAGGGCCGGCACAGGCCACTGCATTCAGTCAGCTCAGTACATGGTCCACCGGCAACAACATCGGCGGTAGCTGTTGTTCCCCCAACCCCGCCAGCACATCGCGCTCCACGGTCCGTACCATGGCATCGGTCGGCAGGTCGTTCTCGTCGCGCCCGAACGGGTCTTCCAGTTCGTTGCCAATCGCATCCAGCCCGAAGAACGTGTATCCCACGATGGTGGTGAACAGCGGCGCCAGCCAGCCCAGCGGCTCGGCCAGGGCAAACGGTAGCAGCAGGCAGACGATGTAGATGGTGCGGTGCAGAAACAGCGTATAGGGGAACGGCAACGGCGTGCCCTTGATCCGCTCGCAGGTGGCTTGCACTTCGGTCAGGCCCACCAGCCGCTGTTCCAGCAGGCTGTAGCGCCAGTCGCTGATCTGCTGCTGTTCGGCCAGCCGCGAGCAGTGCCCGCCGATTTCGCGCAGGATGGCGTCGCACACGTTGTGCGGGCTGATCGCTTCGGGCCGGGCCAGCCAGGGCCGGGCGGCGGCCAGTTCGTCCTCGCTGCGCAGCCGTGCATTCAGCGCATGGGCAAAGCCGCACAGGCTGCGCAACAGTTCGGCCCGCAGAGGTTCATCGGTAATCACCAGGCCTTC
>NZ_OPYN01000196.1 GCF_900277125.1 Pseudomonas inefficax | reverse complement strand
GCTGGACCTGGCCGCCCTGCAGCACGCCTTCGATGCCCTGGTGGCCCGCCACGAAACCCTGCGCACCCGCTTCGCCGCCGACGGCGATGACGTGCGCCAGCAGGTCGATGCCAGTGCCGCCCCGTTGCAGCTGCACCAGGATGCCCTGGCCGGCCTGGATGAAGGCGCCCGTCAGGCCGCCATCGAAACCATCGCCGAAGCCGAAGCCCTGGCCCCCTTCGACCTGGCCAGCGGCCCGCTGCTGCGGGTGCGCCTGCTGCAACTGGCGGCACAGGAACACATCCTGCTGCTCACCCTGCACCACATCGTCGCCGACGGCTGGTCGATGAACGTGCTGATCGACGAATTCCTGCACCTGTATGACGCCGCCGTTGCCGGCAGCGAAGCCCGCCTGGAACCGCTGCCGATCCAATACCGCGACTACGCCCTGTGGCAGCGCAGCTGGCTCCAGGCCGGTGAGCAGGAGCGCCAGCTGGCCTACTGGCAGGCGCGCCTGGGCGACGACCATTCGCCGCTGGAACTGCCACTGGACCGCAGTCGCCAGGGCCGCCCCAGCTATCGCGGCGCGCGTCACGAGTTCCCCGTCGCAGCAGATGTGGCCGAACGCCTGCGCGGCCTGGCACGCAAGCATAACGTCACGCTGTTCATGGTCCTGCTGGCAGCCTTCAAACTGCTGCTGCAGCGCTACAGCGGCCAGTCGGCGATCCGTGTCGGCGTACCCATCGCCAACCGCAACCGCGGCGAAAGCCAAGGGTTGATCGGCTGCTTCATCAATACCCAGGTACTGCACACCGAAATCGACCCACTGCTGGACATCGCCAGCCTGCTCCAGCGCGTGCGCGAAACCGCCGTGGGCGCGCAAAGCCACCAGGACCTGCCGTTCGAGCAACTGGTCGAAGCCCTGGACCTTCCGCGCAGCAGCGAGAGCCCGCTGTTCCGCGTACTGTTCAACCACCAGGCGCAGGTGGCGGATGTGCAGGCCATCGAGACCCGCTCCGGCCTGAGCCTGGCGCCGGTCACCCTGGCAAAGCACAGCGCCCGCTTCGACCTGGCGCTGGATACCCATGAGCGAGCGGGTCAGCTGCACGCGGCGTTCACCTATGCGACCGACGTGTTCGATGCGGCCACGGTCGAAGCCCTTGGCGAGCAGTGGCAGGCACTGGTACAGGCATTGGCCGACGAAGCGGGTGGCGTAGTCGGCGAGCTGCCATTGCCAGGGCTGGCTGCTGCCGTTGGCGCGCCTGCGCAGGCTGACGCAACGCTGCTGGTCCACCAGCGCTTTGCCGCCGCCGCCAGCCGTCACCCCGAGCGCACGGCTGTAATGGCTGCGGGCGAGCAGGCCAGCTTCGCCGAACTCGATGCCCGCGCTGAAGACATCGCCAGCCGATTGGTCGACGCCGGGGTGGGGCCGGACACACTGGTCGGCGTGCTGGCCGACCGCAGCGTTGGCATGCTCGCCAGTATCCTCGGCGTGCTCAAGGCCGGCGGTGCCTACTTGCCACTGGAGCCCGAGCAGCCGGCCGAACGCTTGGCCTACATGCTTGCCGACAGCGGTACGCGCCTGGTACTGGCGCCCGGTAACTGGCCGGCCGAACTGCCCGAGGGCGTGCAGCGCCTGGACTGGGTACAAACCGGCAACGGCAGCGCCGCCCGTATCGCCCCGGCGCCGGCCAACCTGGCCTACGTGATCTACACCTCCGGCACCACCGGCCAGCCCAAGGGCGGGGCGATCAGCCATGGCGCCCTGGCCAACTACGTCGAAGGCATCGCCGCGCGTTTGCCGGTCGAGCGGATCCGCAGCATGGCCCAGGTCTCGACCCCGGCTGCCGACCTTGGCCACACCATGCTGTTCGGCG
>NZ_OPYN01000195.1 GCF_900277125.1 Pseudomonas inefficax | reverse complement strand
CGACAAACGTGCCTTGCCGGCACCGGGCGCGGTCAGCCGTGGCCATGTGGCGCCGCAAGGCGATATCGAGGAAAAGCTGGCTGCGGTGTGGGCCGATGTGCTCAAGCTGGAGCAGGTTGGCAGCACCGACAATTTCTTCGAACTGGGCGGCGACTCTATCCTCAGCCTGCAGATCATCGCCCGGGCCAAACGCCAGGGCATCAGGATCACCCCCAAGCAGTTGTTCGAACAACAGACCATCGCCCAGCTGGCCCAAGTGGCCAAGCGCATCGAAGCCAGGCAAGCGGTTGCGGCCGCAGCCGCCGATACCGCCACTAGCGGCGAGGTGGCGTTGCTGCCGGCCCAGGCGCGCTTCTTCGAGATGGAGATCGCCCAGCCGGCGCATTGGAACCAGTCGGTACTGCTCAAGCCGGCCAGCCCGGTGCAGGTGCAACACCTGGAGGCAGCCCTGCGCGCCGTGGTCGAGCAGCACGATGCCCTGCGCCTGCGCTTCAGCCGTGGTGAAAGCCAGTGGCAGGCACGCTTCCAGCCGCTGGACAATGCACCACTGCTGCACCAGCGCAACCTGGCCGCACTGAGTGAACTGGATGCTGCCGGCAACCAGGTGCAGGCCAGCCTGAACCTGGAGCACGGGCCGCTGCTGCGTGCCGAACTGTTCGACTTCGCCGATGGCCAGCAGCGTCTGCTGCTGGTGGTCCATCACCTGGTGGTCGACGGCGTATCGTGGCGGGTGTTGCTGGAAGACCTGCAAGCGGCCTACCGGCAACTGCTGGGCGGCCAGGTCGTGAGCCTGCCCGCCAAGACCACCGCGGTGAAGACCTGGGCCGAGCGCCTGGCCAGCCATGCCAGCAGCCCGACGCTGCAAGCACAGCGCGACTACTGGTTGCAGGCGTTGGCCGGCGACTCCGGCGAACTGCCGCGTGACAACCCGCAGGGCAGCCTGGCCAACACCCATGCCCGTACCGCCGCCACACGGCTGGATGCCGAGCGCACCGCCAAGTTGCTGAAACAGGCTCCGGCGGCCTACCGCACGCAGATCAACGACCTGCTGCTGACCGCGCTGGCGCGCACCCTGTGCCAGTGGAGCGCACAGGACCACGTGCAGGTACTGCTGGAGGGCCATGGCCGCGAAGACCTGTTCGACGACCTCGACCTCAGCCGCACCGTGGGCTGGTTCACCAGCCTGTTCCCGGTGCGCCTCACACCCGGCCAGGACCTTGGCCAGTCGATCAAGGCGATCAAGGAGCAAATGCGCGGCGTGCCAGACAAAGGCCTCGGCTACGGCTTGCTGCGTTACTTTGGCGATGCTGAAGTGCGTGACCGGCTCGAGCGTGCCACTCAGGCTCGTGTCACCTTCAACTACCTGGGCCAGTTCGATGCCAGCTTCGATGCCGAGGCCGGCGCCCTGTTCACCCCGAGCGGGGAAAGCGCAGGCCGTACCCAATGTGCCGGCGCACAGCTGGGCAACTGGCTGAGCATCACCGGCCAGGTGTACGGCGGCGAGCTGTTCCTGGAGTGGACCTACAGCGCCGACGTTCATCATCCGGCCACCATCGAAAAGCTGGCCCAGGCTTACGGGCAGGCCTTGGCAGAGCTGGTCGAGCACTGCTGCGATGCGCGGCACCAGGGCGTGACTCCGTCGGACTTCCCGCTGACCGCGCTGACCCAGGCGCAGCTTGACAGCCTGCCGCTGGAGCCCGGCCAGATCGCCGATGTGTATCCGCTGTCACCCATGCAGCAAGGGATGTTGTTCCACACCCTTTACGACCAGCAGGCCGGCAACTACATCAACCAGCTGCGCGTGGATGTGGAGGGGCTGGATGTGCAGCGTTTCCACCAAGCCTGGCAGGCCACACTCGATGCCCACGACATCCTGCGCAGCGGTTTCATCCTGCAAGGCGAACTGGAGCAGGCCGTACAGGTGGTTCGCAAGGCCGTCGAACTGCCCTGCAGCGAGCATGACTGGCGTGGCCAGCCGGCGCTGGAGCAGGCATTGCAGGCCCTCGCCGAGGGCGAGCGCCAGCGCGGTTTCGACCTGACCGCCGCGCCGCTGCTGCGCCTGGTACTGGTACGCACTGGCGATGCTCGCCACCACCTGATTTACACCAACCACCACATCCTCATGGACGGCTGGAGCACCTCGCGCCTATTGGGCGAAGTGCTGCAGCGTTACGCCGGCCTGGTGCCGCAGGCCCAGGCCACGCACTACCGCGACTACATCGCCTGGCTGCAGGGCCAGGACGCAGCCGTTGCCGAAGCCTTCTGGAAAGCCCAGCTTGCGGCCCTGGACGAGCCGACCCGTCTGGCTCAGGCCATCGCCGGCAGCGCAGGCGCGGGCGGTAGCGGTCATGGCGACCACCGCGTGGCTTTCGACCCTGAGCAGACCGCCCGTATCGAAGCCTTCGCCCGGGCCAACCGGGTCACGGTCAACACCCTGGTGCAATCGGCCTGGCTGCTGCTGTTGCAGCGCTGCACCGGCCAGGCCAGCGTGTGCTTCGGCGCCACTGTCGCCGGCCGCC
>NZ_OPYN01000194.1 GCF_900277125.1 Pseudomonas inefficax | reverse complement strand
GGGCGCCTGTACCGCACCGGTGACCTGGCGCGCTACCGCGCCGACGGCGTGATCGACTACGCCGGACGCATCGACCACCAGGTGAAGATTCGCGGCCTGCGCATTGAACTGGGCGAGATCGAGGCACGCCTGCTGGAGCTGCCGAGTGTGCAGGAGGTCGTGGTGCTGGCGCAGGACGGGCCAAGCGGCAAGCAGCTGGTGGGCTATGTGGTGCCTGCCGACAGCATGCAAGACGAAGGCGCCTTGCGCGGCAGCCTGCGCGAGGCGCTCAAGGCCGGTTTGCCGGACTACATGGTGCCGGCACACCTGCTGCTGCTCGACAAGCTGCCAGTGACGCCGAACGGCAAGCTGGACCGCAAGGCCCTGCCGCAGCCGGATGCCAGCCAGTCGCAGGGCGAGTACATCGCCCCACAGAGCGAGCTGGAGCAGCAGATTGCGGCGATCTGGGCGGATGTGCTGAAGCTGGAGCGGGTCGGGCTGAGCGACAACTTCTTCCAGCTTGGCGGGCATTCCCTGCTTGCCACGCAAGCGGTGGCGCGCCTGCAGATGGAGCTGGGCGCGGATACACCACTGGCCCTGATTTTCCAGACCGACAACCTTCGTGATTACGCCGCCGCCGTAACCGCAGCAATTACCGAATGCACGGCAGACCTGGACGAGTTCCACGATTTCATGAATGAGCTTGAGGCAGTTTGAGATGAGCACCGATAACCGCAACACCGATCTGGTTCACCGCTTCATTCGGCTGCCGCTCGAGCAGCGCAAGCTGTTTTTGGAAAAGCTGGCATCCAAGGGCGGCAGCCTGGCGCAACTGCCCATTCCGCAGGTGCGCGGCGACTTCGAGCAGCTGCCACTTTCCTACGCCCAGCAACGCCTGTGGTTTCTCTGGAAGCTGGACCCGGACAGCGCGGTGTATAACATTTCCTCGGCCTTGCGGTTCAAGGGGAGCCTGGACCGGGCAGCCCTGCAACGTGCCTTCGACGGCCTGCTGGCCAGGCACGATGCGCTGCGTACCACCTTCCTCCAACAGGACGGGCAGGTGCAGCAGGTGGTTCACCCACACCTTGCGTTGACGGTGACCTACGAACAGCTGAACGGTGCGGGCGAGGAGGCCTTGCGCGAGCAAGTGGAGCACGAGGCGCGTCAAGGCTTCGACCTGGAGCATGGGCCGCTGCTGAGGGTCAAACTGCTGGCGCTTGATGCACACGAGCACGTGCTGGTGCTGACCCTCCATCACATCATTGCCGATGGCTGGTCCATGCCGTTGATGGTGGAAGAGCTGGTGCGCCTGTATGAGGCCTATGCCCAGGGCGGTGATGCACAGCTGCCCGCGCTGCCCATCCAGTACGCCGACTACGCCATCTGGCAGCGTAGCTGGATGGAGGCCGGTGAGCAGACACGGCAGCTGGCCTACTGGACTGCGCAACTGGGCGGCGAGCACCCGGTGCTGGAAATGCCGATGGATCGCCCGCGCCCCACGGTCAGCAGCCTCAAGGGCGCGCGCCTGGCCATCGACCTGCAGGCAGGCCTGGCGCGTGCGCTCAAGCAGTTCGCCCAGCAACAGGGCGTAACGCCGTTCATGCTGCTGCTGGCCAGCTTCCAGGTCCTGCTGCACCGCTATTCGGGGCAGGCGGACATCCGCGTTGGTGTGCCGGTGGCCAACCGCAACCGGGTGGAAACCGAGCGCCTGGTCGGCCTGTTCGTCAACACCCAGGTACTGCGTGCCGAGTTCGACTTGCAGATGACCTTCAGCGACTTCCTCAGCCAGGTGAAACAGCGAGTGGTCGAGGCCCAGGCCCATCAGGACCTGCCTTTCGAACAACTGGTAGAGGACCTGCAACCAGAGCGCAGCCTCAACCACAGCCCACTGTTCCAGGTGATGTACAACCATCAGACCCAGGCCAGAGGGGAGCGCCGCAACCTGCCCGGGCTGGAGGTGGACGCTGTGGCGTGGGACAACCACACGGCCAAGTTCGACCTGACCCTGGAAACCTTCGAACACGAAACCGGTATCGGCGCTGCACTGGTCTACGCCACCGACCTGTTCGATGCCTCGACTGCCCGCAGCCTGGCCCGACACTGGCAGAACCTGCTGACGGCCATCGTCGAGCAGCCCACCCAGCGCATCGCAGACCTGGCCCTGCTGGACGCCAATGAGCACCGGCAGATCATCGAAGGCTGGAACGCTACCCAGGCCAGCTACCCGAATGCCAGTTGCATCCACCAGCTGTTCGAGGCGCAGGTAGCGAAAACCCCGGATGCCCCGGCGTTGATCTTCGGCGAGCAGACGCTGAGCTATGCCACCCTCAACCGCCGGGCCAACCAGTTGGCGCACACGCTACGCGAACAGGGGGTTGGCCCGGATGTGCTGGTGGGCATCGCCATGCAGCGCAGCCTGGAAATGGTCGTCGGCCTGCTGGCCATTCTCAAGGCGGGTGGCGCCTACGTGCCGCTGGACCCGGAATACCCGCAGGACCGCCTGGAATACATGCTCGAAGACAGCCAGGCGATCCTGCTGCTGTCGGAGACCAGCCTGATTGACCGAATGCCCGGGCAGTTCCAGTCGCGCACGCTGCTGCTCGACCAACTGTCGCTGGACGGCTACCCGGACACCGACCTGACCTGTGTGACCAGCCCTCGCAACCTTGTCTACTGCATCTACACCTCAGGCTCGACGGGCAAGCCCAAGGGCGTGCAGATCGAGCACCGCAGCGTGGCGGCGCTGATCGGCTGGTCGCTGTCGGTGTACAGCCAGGCAGACCTGTGTGGCGTGCTGTTCTCCACCTCGATCTGCTTCGACCTGTCGGTCTGGGAACTGTTCGTCACCCTGTCGGCCGGTGGCTATGCGGTGCTGGCCGGCAATGCCATGGAGCTGCCGAACCTGGCTGCCAAGGACCGGGTGCGGCTGGTGAATACCGTGCCATCGGCGATCAAACAGTTGTGCGAAACCGGCAACATTCCGCCGTCGGTCAAAACCATCAACCTCTGCGGCGAGGCGCTGAAGCAGTCCATCGTCGACGACCTCTACCGTTTGGCGCATGTGAGCGATGTGTACGACCTGTATGGCCCGTCCGAGGACACCACCTATTCCACCTGCACGCTGCGGGCGGCGGGTGGCAAGGCCAATATCGGCCGGCCGTTGCACAACAGTGCTGCGTACGTGCTGAGCGGTGCTTTGCAGCCGGTGCCAGTGGGCGCCGTCGGTGAGCTGTACCTGGCCGGTGCCGGGTTGGCCCGTGGTTACCTGAAGCGCCCGGGGCTCAGCGCCGAGCGCTTCATTCCCAACCCCTTCGATGCGCAGGGCGGGCGCATCTACCGTACCGGCGACCTGGCCCGCTATCGCCCTGACGGTGTGCTGGAATATGTCGGCCGGGTGGACCATCAGGTGAAGGTTCGCGGCTTCCGCATCGAACTGGGCGAGATCGAGGTGCGCCTGCAGCAGGAGGCAGTGCGCGAAGCGGTGGTCATGGCCGTTGACGGGCCCGCCGGCCAGCACCTGGTGGCCTACGTGGTACCTGCCGATGCTGGCGTGATGGCCGATGCCGCTGCGCAGTCGTCCCTGCGTGACCACCTGCGCGCTGCACTGAGGAAACACCTGCCGGAGTACATGGTGCCCGCCTACCTGTTGCTGCTCGACACGCTGCCACTGACACCCAACGGCAAGCTGGACCGCAAGGCGCTGCCACGCCCGGACGTTGCCCTGCTGGAAGAAGCCCATGTGCCGCCGCGCACACCCTTGCAACAGCAGGTGGCGGCCATCTGGGCGCAGGTGCTGAAAGTCGAACGGGTTGGCCTGGGTGACAACTTCTTCCTGCTGGGCGGGCACTCGCTGATCGCCACCCAGGTGACCAGCCGCGTCCAGGAGCAGGTCGGGTTGCCGGTCAGCCTGAAAGCGCTGTTCGAAAACCCCGGTCTGGGCGACTACTGCGCGCAGCTTGAGCAGCTGACGCCGCAGGCAGACCCTGTTCAGAATGAACTGGCTAAATCCCTGGAGGCCCTGAAACGTCTAACTACGGAGGAAATTGAAAAGCTGGTTTCTTAGGAGATTTTTACTGTGCAAGAGCTGCTTGAGTCTGTAAAGCTACTGTCCACCAAAGAGCGCCAGGCCCTGGCAGCCTTGCTCAAGCAGCAGGGGGTGAACCTGTATGGTGTCACCCCGATCTTCAAGCGCGAGCCTGAAGCTTCGCTACCCCTCTCCTATGCCCAACAGCGGCAATGGTTTCTCTGGCAACTGGAGCCAGACGCGCCGATCTACAACATTCCGGCGGCCTTGCGCCTGCAAGGTCATCTGGATGTCGAGGCGTTGCAGCGTAGCTTCGATGCCCTGATTGCCCGCCACGAAACCCTGCGTACCACCTTCAGCGAAACAGGGCAGGGCACCGTCCAGATCGTTCACCCCGAACACACCCTGGCGCTGGCTATCCAGACACTGCACCACGCCGATGAACACACGCTGCGTCAGCAGGTGGAAGCCGAGGCGCGCCGCCCGTTCGACCTGCAGCAAGGCCCGCTGCTGCGGGTCAAGTTGCTGCGCCTGGCGCAGGACCGGCATGTGCTGGTGGTGACCATACATCACATCGTCTCCGATGGCTGGTCGATGCCGCTGATGATCGATGAGCTGATGCAACTGTATGCGGGTTATAGCCAAGGCGGAGAGCTGCAGTTGCCGGCGCTGCCGGTGCAGTATGCCGACTACGCGATCTGGCAGCGCCAGTGGATGGAGGCCGGCGAGCAGGAGCGGCAACTGGCGTACTGGAAGGCACAGCTTGGCGATGAGCAGCCGGTGCTCGAGCTGCCGACCGACCGCCCCCGCGCTGCGTCCAGTAGCCACCGGGGCGCCAGGCATGAGGTGCGGCTGCCCGAGGCCCTGGTGCACTCGCTCAGGCAACTGGCCCAACGCCAGGGCGCGACGCTGTTCATGTTGTTGCTGGCCAGTTTCCAGACCCTGTTGCACCGCTATTCCGGGCAGTCCGACATCCGCGTCGGGGTACCGGTTGCCAACCGCAACCGGGTGGAAACCGAACGGCTGATCGGCTTTTTCGTCAATACCCAGGTGTTGCGCGCCGAGTTCGACCTGCAGATGACCTTCAGCGACCTGCTGGAGCAGGTCAAGCAGCGTGCGCTGGGCGCGCAGAGCCATCAGGACTTGCCGTTCGAGCAACTGGTGGATGCCCTTCAGCCCGAGCGTAGCCTGAGCCACAGCCCATTGTTTCAGGTGATGTACAACCACCAGATGCAGGCCAAGGGCAAGCAGCGCAGCGTGCCGGGGCTGCAGGTGGAGGGGCTGACCTGGGGCCACGACACGGCCAAGTTCGACCTGACCCTGGACACCTTTGAGTACGAGCACAGCCTTGGCGCCGCCCTGAGCTACGCGACCGACCTGTTCGATGCCGTGACCATCGAACAGATGGCGCAACACTGGGTGAACCTGCTAGAGGCGATCGTGCGCCAGCCCGACCAGCGCGTGGTCGATCTGCCGCTGGTCAGCCGGGCGCAGCAGGAGCAGACCGTGCAGACCTGGAACCCGTCGTTGACGCATTTCGCTGCCGAGCAGCCCCTGCATCAACTGATCGAGGCCCAGGTCGAAACTGCCCCGAATGCGGTGGCACTGGTCTGCCGCGAGCAAACCCTGAGTTACGCCGAGCTCAACCGCCGGGCCAACCAGCTGGCCTACAAGCTGCTGGAACTGGGGGCCGGGCCGGATGTGCTGGTCGGCCTGGCCGTCGAGCGCAGCCTTGAAATGGTCATCGGCCTGCTGGGCATTCTCAAGGCGGGCGCTGCCTACGTGCCGCTCGACCCGGAGTATCCACAGGAGCGCCTCACCTACCTGTTCGAGGACAGCGGCATACGCCTGTTGCTGACCCAGCAGCACCTGCGTGACGCGCTGCCAGTACCGGCAGGCGTGCAGACGCTGATGCTGGACGGCGATACCGACCTGGCCGGCTACAGCGAAGCCAACCCCGCCTGCCGGGTGAGCGCGGACAACCTGGCTTATGTGATCTACACCTCAGGCTCTACCGGCAAGCCCAAA
The DNA here is from genome assembly GCF_900277125.1 of Pseudomonas inefficax. Classification (GTDB taxonomy): domain Bacteria; phylum Pseudomonadota; class Gammaproteobacteria; order Pseudomonadales; family Pseudomonadaceae; genus Aquipseudomonas; species Aquipseudomonas inefficax. Next base: position 5,343 of record NZ_OPYN01000194.1, on the reverse strand, counting down.
GGGACGCTGCTGGCGCATCGGAACGTGGTTCGCCTGTTTGCAGCCACCCGGCACTGGTTCCATTTTGACGCCAGTGACGTATGGACGGTGTTCCACTCCTACGCCTTCGACTTCTCTGTATGGGAGCTGTATGGCGCGTTGCTGCATGGCGGCAGAGCGGTCATCGTGCCCAAGGATGTGGCGCGCTCCAGCGAAGACTTCCATGCCTTGCTGGTACGTGAGCAGGTCACCGTGCTCAATCAGACGCCATCAGCCTTCAAGCCGCTTGTCCCGGTTGCCTGCGAGGCGGCCAGGGCTGGCCAGGGGCTGAACCTGCGGTACGTGGTGTTTGGCGGCGAAGCCCTGGAGGTGAGTAGCCTCAAGCCTTGGTTCGACGTGTTTGGTGACTGCACGCCGCGCATGATCAACATGTACGGCATTACCGAAACAACCGTGCACGTGACTTATCGGCCGATCACCCTCGAAGACTTGCAAAAGGGTGCCAGCAGCCCGATCGGGGAGGTGATTCCCGACCTGTCCTGGTACCTGCTCGACGCGGCATTGAACCCGATCATGCCGGGCTGCACAGGTGAAATGCTGATTGGCCAGGCGGGCCTGGCGCGGGGTTATCACGGCCGCCCCGGGTTGACCGCCGAGCGCTTCGTGCCAGACCCCTTCGATGACAACGGTGGCCGCCTGTACCGGTCGGGCGACCTGGCCCGCTACCGTACCGACGGGGTCATCGAATACATCGGGCGTATCGACCATCAGGTGAAGATTCGCGGTTTCCGTATCGAGCTGGGCGAGATCGAAGCACGCCTGCTCGAACAACCTGCGGTGCGCCAGGTCGCGGTGCTGGCGGTGGATGGTGCCAGTGGCAGGCAACTGGTGGGTTATGTGGTGCCAGCCGACGCTGGCGTGCTGCAAGGTACTGAACAGCAGGCCGTGCTGCGTGACAGCCTGCGTGCCGAACTGAAGGCCAGCCTGCCTGAGCACATGGTGCCCGCGCATCTGCTGTTCCTGAAGCAGCTGCCACTGACCGCTAACGGCAAGCTCGACCGCAAGGCCTTGCCGGCGCCGGACGCCAGCTTGCTGCAGGGCGAATACCTCGCGCCGCAAACCGAGCTGGAGCAGCAGATCGCGGCGATCTGGGCCGATGTATTGAAGTTGGAGAAGGTTGGCCTTGCCGATAACTTCTTCGAACTGGGCGGCGACTCGATCATGTCGCTGCAGGTGGTCAGCCGGGCCCGTCAGCTGGACATCCAGTTCACCCCCAAGGAACTGTTCCAGTACCAGACCGTGCAAGGCCTGGCGGCGATTGCCCGGCGAGAGGCCGGTACGGCAATCGACCAGGGGCCGGTGGAAGGCAGCATGCCGCTGACACCGATCCAGCACTGGTTCTTCGAATCGGACATCGTCGAGCGCCATCACTGGAACCAGTCGGTGATGCTGCAAACCAGCGAGGTGCTGGATGAACAGCACCTGCAAGCGGCGTTGCAAGCGCTGGTTGAACACCACGATGCCCTGCGCCTGCGCTTCGACCAGGCTGAAGGTGCCTGGCGAGCCGTGTTCGGCACTTCGCAGCACGCGCTGCTGTGGCGCCGGCAGGTTGAACACGCCGAGGCATTGGAACAGGTAGGCAACGAAGCCCAACGTAGCCTGAACCTGAAGCAAGGGCCTCTGCTGCGGGCGGTGTTGGGCGACCTGCCTGATGGTAGCCAGCGGTTGCTGCTGGTGATCCATCACCTGGTGGTTGATGGTGTGTCGTGGCGTGTGCTGCTCGAAGACTTGCAACTGGCTTACCTGGCGCTGACTGCTGGTCGAACGCCGGCGTTGCCGGCCAAGACCAGCGCGTTCAAGGCTTGGGCCGAACAATTGCGGGGTTATGCAAGCGGGCCGGCGTTGCAGCATGAGCTGGGTTACTGGCAAGGCCAGTTGCAGGGCACTGACGATGTTTTGCCTTGCGATTATCCGCAAGGTTCCAACCTGGAGTGTCATGCTCTTTCGGTGGCTACCCGCCTGGATGCTCATTGGACGCACAAGCTGCTGCATGAGGCCCCGGCGGCCTACCGTACCCAGATCAACGACCTGTTGCTGACCGCGCTGTCGCGGGTCGTCGGGCGCTGGACCGGGCGGGCGGAGGTGCTTGTGCGTCTGGAAGGGCACGGCCGTGAAGACCTGTTCGACGGTATCGACCTGACCCGCACGGTAGGCTGGTTCACCAGCATGTATCCTTTGAAGCTCAGCCCGCAGGCGCAATGGCCAGGTTCGATCAAGGTTATCAAGGAACAGCTGCGCGCAGTTCCCAACAAAGGGATTGGTTACGGCGTACTGCGTTACCTGGGGGCCGCAGAAACCCGCCAAGCGCTTGCGCAACTGCCCAAAGGCGAGATCGTCTTCAACTACCTGGGCCAGTTCGACAGCAGTTTCGACGAGGTCACGAGCTTGTTGATTCCCACGCAGGAAAGCGCTGGCCAGGGCCATGATGATGCGGCACCTTTGAGCAGCCAACTGGCCATCAACGGTCAGGTCTTTGGCGGCGAATTGAAGCTTAACTGGAGCTTCAGCCGCGAGCGCTTTGAACCGTCGACAATCCAGCGGCTGGCCGATGAGTATGCTGAGGAACTCAAGGCACTGGTCGAGCACTGCTGCCAGCCACAGCACCGGGGGGTGACACCTTCGGACTTTCCGCTGGCCGGGCTGACCCAGGCCCAACTGGACAACCTGCCGGTGGCCGCGGCACAGATTGCCGATGTCTACCCGCTGTCGCCCATGCAGCAAGGCATGTTGTTCCACAGCCTGTATGAGGAGGGCAGCGGCAACTACATCAATCAGATGCGGGTCGATATCGACAACCTGGACCCACAACGCTTCAAGCAGGCCTGGCGGGATGTGCTGGCCGCCCACGACATATTGCGTACCGGTTTCGTGTGGCAAGGTGAGCTGGAGCGGGCGGTCCAGATTGTGTGTAAAACGGTCGGGTCACCGTTCAACGAGCTTGACTGGCGCGATAAGCCCTCGGTGGGGCAGGCCCTGCAGGCGCTGGCCGATGATGAGCGCCAGCGTGGTTTCGATTTGGCTGTGGCACCTTTGCTGCGTCTGGTGCTGGTGCGTGTCGACGAGTGCCATTACCACCTGATCTATACCAACCACCATATCCTCATGGACGGCTGGAGTACCTCCCGCCTGCTGGGTGAAGTGCTCCAGCGCTATGCGGGGCAGCAGATGCCAGCACAGGCGACGCATTACCGAGATTACATTTCCTGGCTGCAGGGCCAGGATGCCGCGGCAGCGGAAAGCTTCTGGAAAGGCCAGCTGGCGGCGCTGGATGCCCCGACACATTTGGTGCAGAGCCTTTGCAGTGCAGGTCAGAGCCATTCCGACAGCGGTCAGGGCGAATACCATCAGCGCTTCGACCGTGAGCAAACTCGGCAGATCGAGGCCTTTGCCAAGGCCAATCGGGTTACGGTCAATACCTTGCTGCAATCGGCCTGGCTGTTGCTGTTGCAGCGCTGCACCGGCCAGCCCACTGTCTGCTTCGGCGCAACGGTGGCAGGGCGGCCGACAGACTTGCCTGGTGTGGAAGAACAGATTGGCCTGTTTATCAACACCCTGCCGGTGGTCGGTACGCCTCGCGCGGAACAGACCGTCGCGCAATGGGTTGCCCAGGTTCAGGCGAGCAACCTGGCTGCGCGTGAATTCGAGCACTCCCCGTTGTATGAAGTGCAGCGTTGGGCAGGGCAGGGTGGTGATGCCTTGTTCGACAGCCTGCTGGTATTCGAAAACTACCCGGTGGCCGAGGCGCTGCAGCAGGGTGCCCCAGATGGCCTGCGTTTCGGCGAGGTGGCCAACCGTGAACAGACCAACTACCCGTTGACGCTGGTGGTGAGCCTGGGTGCAACCTTGTCGATCCAGTACAGCCACAATCGCAGCCACTGGACTGGCCAGGCCATCGAGCAGGTTGCGCGACACCTGGGCAATCTCATCACCAGCATGGTGGTGGATGCAGGTCAGGTACTGGCCGAACTGACTTTGCAGAGCCCCCATGAGCAGCAACAGCTGCGGGACTGGAACGCCACAGATGCGGTGTTCCCGGGGGAACGCAGCATTCATCAGCTGATCGAAGCCCAGGTGTTCGCCACCCCGGATGCCCCGGCGCTGGCCTTTGGCGAGCAGATCCTGAGCTATGCCGAGCTCAACCGCCGTAGCAACCGGCTGGCGCACAAGCTGCGCGAGCAGGGCGTGGGCCCGGACGTGCTGGTGGGCATCGCCATGGAGCGCAGCCTGGAGATGGTCATCGGCTTGCTGGGTATTGTGAAGGCCGGTGGCGCCTATGTGCCGCTGGACCCGGAATATCCACAGGACCGTCTGAGCTACATGTTCGAGGACAGCGGCATCGCCCTGCTGCTGACCCAGTCGCACCTGCACGAAGCCCTGCCGATCCCGGCCGGCCTGCGCAGCCTGGACCTGGACACCGAGAATTTCGACGGCTACAGCGATGCCAACCCGAATGTCGACGTGGCCCCGCTGAACCTCGCCTACGTGATCTACACCTCCGGCTCCACCGGTCGCCCGAAAGGCGCAGGCAACAGCCATCAGGCGCTGGTCAACCGCCTGTGGTGGATGCAGAAGGCCTACGGCCTGGACGCCAGCGACAGCGTGCTGCAGAAAACCCCGTTCAGCTTCGACGTGTCGGTGTGGGAGTTCTTCTGGCCGCTGATGACCGGTGCGCGCCTGGTCATGGCCCAGCCGGGTGCGCACCGCGACCCGCAGCTGCTGGTCGAAACCATCAATCATTACGGCATCAGCACGCTGCACTTCGTGCCGTCGATGCTGCAGGCGTTCATGACCCACGAAGCGGTCGAAAGCTGCGTCAGCCTCAAGCGCGTGGTGTGCAGCGGCGAAGCGTTGCCGGCCGAGCTGGCCCGCCAGACCCTGCAACGCCTGCCTGCTGCGGGCCTGTACAACCTGTATGGCCCGACCGAAGCGGCGATCGACGTCACCCACTGGACCTGCCAGCCGGACGAAAGCATCAGCGTGCCGATCGGCCAGCCGATCGACAACCTTAAGACCCACATCCTCGAAGGCAGCCTGCAGCCGGCGGTGCGTGGCAGCGCCGGCGAGCTGTACCTCGGTGGCGTGGGCCTGGCCCGTGGTTACCACCAGCGCCCGGCGCTGACCGCCGAACGCTTCGTGCCGGACCCGTTCAGCGACAACGGCGGGCGCCTGTACCGCACCGGTGACCTGGCGCGCTACCGCGCCGACGGCGTGATCGACTACGCCGGACGCATCGACCACCAGGTGAAGATTCGCGGCCTGCGCATTGAACTGGGCGAGATCGAGGCACGCCTGCTGGAGCTGCCG
>NZ_OPYN01000193.1 GCF_900277125.1 Pseudomonas inefficax | reverse complement strand
GACCACCAGGTGAAGATTCGCGGCCTGCGCATCGAACTGGGAGAGATCGAGGCACGCTTACTGGAATAGCCGCCTGTGCAGGAGGCCGTGGTGCTCGCCCAGGACGGACCAAGCGGCAAGCAGCTGGTGGGCTATGTGGTGCCTGCCGACAGCACGCTAGACGAAGGCGCCTTGCGCGACAGCCTGCGCGAGGCGCTCAAGGCTGGTTTGCCGGACTACATGGTGCCGGCACACCTGCTGCTGCTCGACAAGCTGCCAGTGACGCCGAACGGCAAGCTGGACCGCAAGGCCCTGCCGCAGCCGGATGCCAGCCAGTCGCAGGGCGAGTACATCGCCCCACAGAGCGAGCTGGAGCAGCAGATTGCGGCGATCTGGGCGGATGTGCTGAAACTGGAGAGGGTCGGCCTCGGCGACCACTTCTTCCTGCAGGGCGGGCACTCTCTGCTGGCAGTTTCGGTGATTGCCCGCATTCGTCAGCACCTGGGGCTGGATGTGCAGCTGCTTACCCTGTTCGAGGCTCCGGTGTTGAGGGACTTTGCCAAACGTGCCGAGCTTGGTGAGCGGGCACCGGCTGCTGTCATCGAACGCGTGAGCAGGGCTCAGCCGCTGGCGCTTTCCTACGCCCAGCAACGGCAGTGGTTCCTGTGGCAATGGGCACCGCACAGTGGCACCTACAATATTCCGGCAGCACTGAAGCTGACCGGGGCGCTGGATATCGCTGCCCTGCAGCAAGCCTTCGGCGCCTTGATCGAGCGTCACGAAACCCTGCGCACCACCTTCCGCCTGGACGGCGAGCAGGCGGTACAGATCATTCATGCCCAGGTGCCATTCGAGCTGGCCGTCGAGGAGCAGGGGCACGCCGATGAGGCCGCTGTGCGGGCCTGGGTCGAGACCGAAGCGGGGAAACCGTTCGACCTGGAGCAGGGGCCGCTGCTGCGCGCCCGGCTGCTGCGCCTGGCGGCGGACCAGCACGTGCTGGTACTGACCCTGCACCATATCGTTGCCGACGGCTGGTCAATGCCGGTGATGGTCGACGAACTGGTGCAACTGTATGCCGGCTACAGCCAGGGCCAAGGGCCGCAGTTGCCGCCCTTGCCGATCCAGTACGCGGACTTTGCCGTGTGGCAGCGCAACTGGATGGAGGCCGGTGAGCAGGCGCGGCAGCTGGCCTACTGGACCGAACAATTGGGTGATGAGCAACCGGTGCTGGAGCTGCCGTTGGACCATCCGCGCCCGGCTGTACCGAGCCACCAAGGCGCGCGTTGGCCGATTGAACTGGGCAATGAGCTGGCGGCCAACCTCAAGCGCGTTGCCCAGCAGCAGGGCGTGACGCCGTTCATGCTGTTGCTGGCCAGCTTCCAGACCTTGCTGCATCGCTACTCGGGTCAGGCCGACATCCGTGTTGGTGTGCCCACGGCCAACCGCAACCGGGTCGAGACCGAGCGCCTGATCGGTTTCTTCGTCAACACCCAGGTGCTGCGGGCCGAGTTCGATGTGCAACTGACGTTCAGCGAGCTGCTGCAACAGGTGCGCCAGCGCACGTTGGGCGCGCAGGCCCACCAGGACCTGCCGTTCGAGCAACTGGTCGAAGCCTTGCAGCCGGAACGCAATCTTGGGCACAACCCGTTGTTCCAGGTGCTGTACAACCACCAGACAGAACTCAAGGGTAGCCAGCACCGCTTGCCGGGCCTGGAAATGTCTGGCCTGGACTGGAGCACGAATACGGCCAAGTTCGACCTGTCCCTGGACACATTCGAGCACGAAAAGGGCATCGGGGCTTCGCTGACCTATGCCACCGACCTGTTCGACGCCAGCACCATCGAGCGTATGGCGCGGCACTGGCTCAACCTGCTCGAAGCCATCGTGCGCCAACCGAGCCAGCGCATCAGTGAGCTGCCATTGCTGGGCGAAGACGAGCAGCAGGCCGTGCTGCGTGACTGGAACCGTAACACCGTCGCCTTCCCGGATGAACGCAGCATCCATGAGCTGATCGAGGCCAGGGTGGTCGCCGCCCCCGAGGCCCCGGCAGTCACCTTCGGCGAGCAGACCCTGAGCTACGGCGAACTGAATCGCCGGGCCAACCAGCTGGCGCACAAGCTGATCGAGCGCGGTGTCGGCCCGGATGTGCTGGTAGGCATCGCCATGGAGCGCAGCCTGGACATGGTGGTTGGTCTGTTGGGCATTCTCAAGGCCGGTGGTGCCTATGTGCCGCTAGACCCGGAGTACCCGGAAGACCGTCTGGCCTACATGTTTGCTGATAGCGGCATCACTTTATTGCTGACCCAGGCACATCTGCGTGAGGCTCTGCCAATTCCGGCCGCTATCGAGTGCCTAGAGCTGGATGAACAAACTCTGGTCGGCTACAGCGACGCTAACCCGAATATCGAAGTAGCCCCGCAGAACCTGGCCTACGTGATCTACACCTCCGGCTCCACCGGCAAGCCCAAGGGCACGCTGCTGCCGCACCAGAACGTGGTCCGGCTGTTCGCGGCGACCCAGGACTGGTTCCGTTTCGATGCCAGCGATGTGTGGACGGTGTTCCACTCCTATGCCTTCGACTTCTCGGTATGGGAGCTGTTCGGCGCGCTGCTGTATGGCGGCCGGGCGGTGATGGTGGCCAAGGACGTGGCACGTTCCACCGAGGACTTCCATGCGCTGCTGCAGCGCGAGCAGGTCACGGTGTTGAACCAGACGCCGTCGGCGTTCCGCCAGTTGATCCCGGTGGCCTGCGCGGCAGCGCGGCAGGGCCAGGGCCTGGCCCTGCGGCATGTGGTGTTCGGTGGTGAAGCGCTGGATGTGAGCAGCCTCGCCCCCTGGTTCGAAGCGTTTGGTGACCAGCAGCCACGGCTGATCAACATGTACGGCATCACCGAAACCACGGTGCACGTGACCTACCGGCCGATCACCAAGGCCGACCTGGCCAAGGGCGCGAGCAGCCCGATCGGCGAGGTGATCCCGGACCTGTCGTGGTACCTGCTGGATGCCGCGCTGAACCCGGTGGCCCCGGGCAGCCACGGCGAACTGGTGATCGGCCAGGCCGGCCTGGCGCGGGGCTATCACGGGCGCCCGGGGCTGACCGCCGAGCGCTTCGTGCCGAACCCGTTCGACAGCCAGGGTGGCCGCCTGTATCGCTCGGGCGATTTGGCCCGCTACGGCGGCGCGGGAGTGGTGGAGTACCTGGGGCGGATCGACCATCAGGTGAAGATCCGAGGTTTTCGCATCGAGCTGGGCGAGATCGAGGCGCGGCTGCAGGCGCAGGCCAGCGTGGCCCAAGGTGTGGTGCTGGCCCAGGACGGCCCTGGCGGCAAGCAGTTGGTGGGGTATGTGGTGCCTGCCGACAGCACGCAAGACGAAGGCGCATTGCGCAACAGCCTGCGCGAGGCGCTCAAGGCCGGTTTGCCGGATTACATGGTGCCGGCACACCTGCTGTTCCTGAGCAAGCTGCCGTTGACCGCCAACGGCAAGCTGGACCGCCGTGCGCTGCCGCAGCCGGACGCCAGCCTGCTGCAAGCGGCCTACGTGGCCCCGCAGAGTGAACTGGAACAACAGATCGCGACGATCTGGGCCGATGTGCTGAAGCTGGAGCGGGTCGGCCTGGGCGACAACTTCTTCGAACTGGGTGGGCACTCCTTGCTCGCCGTCCAGGTGATCTCCCGGGTACGTCAGAGCCTGGGCGTGGAGCTGCAGTTGCGCGCGCTGTTCGAAACGTCGAGCCTGGCCGACTTCGCCAGGCTTGCAGCGCAAGGTGAGCAGGCTTGCTCTAGCGTCATTGGGCGGGTTTCCCGGGAGCAC
>NZ_OPYN01000192.1 GCF_900277125.1 Pseudomonas inefficax | reverse complement strand
CGCCGGCCGCCCGGCAGACCTGCCGGGGGTAGAGGAACAGATCGGCCTGTTCATCAACACCCTGCCAGTGATCGGCACCCCGCGTGCCGAGCAAACCGTGGCCGAGTGGATCGGCCAGGTGCAGGCCGGCAACCTGGCCGTGCGCGAATTCGAGCACACCCCGCTGTACGATGTGCAGCGCTGGGCGGGGCAGGGCGGTGACGCCTTGTTCGACAGCATCCTGGTGTTCGAGAACTACCCGGTGGCCGAGGCGCAGCAACAGGGCGCGTACGCTGGACTGTGCTTCGGCTACGTGGCGGTGCAGGAACAGACCAACTACCCGCTGACCCTGGTGTCTGAGCTGGGCACGACGCTTTCGATGGAGTACAGCCACGACCTTGCGCTGTGGAGCGACGAGACCATTGGCCGGCTGGCTGGCTACTTTGCCAACCTGCTGCAGGCGCTGGTGGAGAATGCTGACGTGATGATTGGCGAGCTGCCAATGCTGGGGCTGGCAGAACAGCAACAGATGGTCGACGGCTGGAACGAAACCCACGCGGCGTACCCGGACGAGCGCAGCGTCCACCAGCTGATCGAAGCCCAGGTATTTGCCACCCCGGATGCTCCGGCACTGGCCTTTGGCGAGCAGACCCTGAGCTATGCCGAGCTCAACCGCCGTAGCAACCAGCTGGCGCACAAGCTGCGCGAGCAGGGCGTGGGCCCGGATGTGCTGGTGGGCATCGCCATGGAGCGCAGCCTGGAGATGGTCGTCGGCTTGCTGGGTATCCTCAAGGCCGGTGGAGCCTATGTGCCGCTGGACCCGGAATACCCACGGGACCGCCTGAGCTACATGTTCGAAGACAGCGGCATCACCTTGCTGCTGACCCAGTCGCACCTGCACGAAGCCCTGCCGATCCCGGCCGGCCTGCGCAGCCTGGACCTGGATATGGTGGACCTGAGCGGCTACAGCGACGCCAACCCGAACATCGACGTGGCCCCGCTGAACCTTGCCTACGTGATCTACACCTCCGGCTCCACCGGTCGCCCGAAGGGTGCTGGCAACAGCCATCAGGCGCTGGTCAACCGCCTGTGGTGGATGCAGAAGGCCTACGGCCTGGACGCCAGCGACAGCGTGCTGCAGAAGACCCCGTTCAGCTTCGACGTGTCGGTGTGGGAGTTCTTCTGGCCGCTGATGACCGGCGCCCGCCTGGTCGTGGCCCAGCCGGGCGCGCACCGCGACCCGCAGCTGCTGGTGGAATGCATCAACCACTACGGCATCAGCACGCTGCACTTCGTGCCGTCGATGCTGCAGGCGTTCATGACCCACGAAGCGGTCGAAAGCTGCGTCAGCCTCAAGCGCGTGGTGTGCAGCGGTGAAGCGCTGCCGGCCGAACTGGCCCGCCAGACCCTGCAGCGCCTGCCGGCGGCGGGCCTGTACAACCTGTACGGCCCGACCGAAGCGGCGATCGACGTCACCCACTGGACCTGCCAGCCGGACGAAAGCATCAGCGTGCCGATCGGCCAGCCGATCGACAACCTCAAGACCCATATCCTCGAAGGCAGCCTGCAACCGGCGGTGCGCGGCAGTGCCGGCGAGCTGTACCTCGGTGGTGTCGGCCTGGCGCGTGGTTACCACCAACGCCCGGCGCTGACCGCCGAACGCTTCGTGCCGGACCCGTTCAGCGACAACGGCGGGCGCCTGTACCGCACCGGTGACCTGGCGCGCTACCGCGCCGATGGCGTGATCGACTACGCCGGGCGCATCGATCACCAGGTGAAGATTCGCGGCCTGCGCATTGAACTGGGTGAGATCGAGGCACGCCTGCTGGAGCTCCCGAGTGTGCAGGAGGCCGTGGTGCTGGCGCAGGACGGGCCAAGCGGCAAGCAGCTGGTGGGCTATGTGGTGCCTGCCGACAGCACGCAAGACGAAAGCGCGTTGCGCGACAGCCTGCGCGAGGCGCTCAAGGCCGGCCTGCCGGACTACATGGTGCCGGCACACCTGCTGCTGCTCGGCAAGCTGCCAGTGACGCCGAACGGCAAGCTGGACCGCAAGGCCCTGCCGCAGCCGGATGCCAGCCAGTTGCAGGGCGAGTACATCGCACCGCAGAGCGATTTGGAACAGCAGATCGCAGCGATCTGGGCGGATGTGCTGAAGTTGCATGGGATCGGTTTGACCGACAACTTCTTCGAGCTGGGCGGTGATTCGATCGTGTCTTTGCAACTGGTAAGCCGAGCGCGCAAGGCCGGCATCCAGTTCACCCCGAAGGAACTGTTCGAGCATCAGACCGTGCAGAGCCTGGCCTTGATCGCACGTCGGCAAGACGGTGCCGGGCGGTGGGAGGATACGCCTGCAAAACAGGCGCCCGATGTTTTAGCGACGCTGACCCAGGCACAGCGGGACCAACTGCCTGTTCCGATAGAGCAGATCGTTGATCTCTATCCGCTTTCGCCGATGCAGCAGGGCATGCTGTTCTATACCCTGCAAGGGCCGGAAACCGGGTTGTACATCAACCAGACGGCGGTCTCGGTGGCAGGGCTGGATATCGATCGGTTTGCTGATGCTTGGCGGCAGGTGATCGCCCGGCATGACATTCTGCGCACGGCATTCTGGTCGAGCCCGCAACTGAACGAGCCGCTGCAGTTTGTGCTGCGCGAAGTGGCGTTGCCGTTGCAGGTGCTCGATTGGCGGCAGCAAGATTGCTCGCCGGAGGCACTCAAGGCATTGGCAGCAGAAGAGGCTGCCCAAGGCTTCCAGCTGTCGAGTGCGCCGCTGATGCGCCTGACACTGGTGCGCCTGGGAGATGGGCGTTTGCATCTGGTCTGGACCCGGCATCATATCCTGATGGATGGCTGGAGCGATTCGCGCCTGCTGGGTGAGGTGTTGCAGGCCTATCATGGGCAAACGTTCGAACGCCCGGTGGGGCATTTCGGCAACTACATCCGCTGGCTGGGCGACCAACCCCAGGAAAAACTCGAACGGTTCTGGAGCGCAACACTCGGCGGCCTGGAAACCCCGACCTTGCTGGCTGGCGCCGTGATGCCTCGCCCTGACAGGGCGCTTGCCGGCCATTCTGCCCTCTACCTGCGATGGGATGCGCACAGAACCCAGCGCCTGCGCGAGCAAGCGCAAAAGCTGCGGGTTACACCGAACACGCTCATTCAAGGGGCCTGGTTGCTGGTGTTGCAGCGCTACACCGGGCAATCGACCGTGTGCTTCGGTGCGACAGTGGCTGGGCGTCCGCCGAGCCTGGAGGGCTCCGATGAAATGCTGGGGCTGTTCATCAATACCCTGCCGGTGGTGCAGACGCCTGAGCCCGAGCAACGTGTTGAGGTATGGTTGCAGCAACTGCAGGCTTACAATATCGAGTTGCGCGACCATGAGCATGCCGCCCTTGCCAATGTCCAGCGCTGGGCCGGGCGCCCGGGCCAACCGTTGTTCGACAGTATCGTCGTATTCGAGAACTTCCCGGTCGATGAGCGCCTGGCGGAAAACAGTAGCGATATCCTGCAGTTTGGTGATGTCAGTGCGCGTGGCGTTACCAACTACGCAATGGACTTGTGCGTGGAGCTGGGCAACACTCTGACGGTGGAGTTCATGTACCTGCGCAACTGCTTCAGCGAAGCCGCCACCGACGCATTGCGTGGCAGCTTCGAGCGCTTGTTGAATGTAATGCTGGATGACCCGCAGGCTACGCTCGGTAGCCTGGATATGTTGACCCCGGCACAGTTGCAGCAAGCGAGTGGGCGTAACCGATTGGCTGGCAGCCCGCAGGGCGGGCTGCTGTTGGCCGAGCAGATTGCCCTGCATGCCACGGCTTGCCCCGATGCTGTCGCTGTCATCTGCGCAGGGCAGCAATTGACCTATCGCGAGCTGGAGCAGCGGGCCAATCGCCTGGCGCATCAGCTCATTGCCATGGGGGCTCGGCCGGAGGCCACCATCGGCATTGCCCTGGAGCGTTCGGTCGATGTCATTGTGGCTTTCCTTGCCGTGATGAAGACCGGTGCGGCCTATGTGCCGCTGGACATCGATTACCCCCAGGAGCGCCTGCAATGGATTGTCGATGACGCGGGCATGCACTTGTTGATCACAACCCGCGACCTCAGACCGCGTTTCGCCCAGGTGCAGTGCTGTGTCGAGCTGGATATGCAGGTGCTCGACGCGTTGCCGGTGACGCCACCGCAGGTGAGCATGCAGCGGGATAACCTTGCCTATCTCATCTATACCTCTGGCTCTACTGGCAAGCCCAAAGGGGTGGCGGTCAGCCACGAGCAAATCCGCATGCACTGCCAGGCAATCGCATCGTTGTATGAAATGGATCGATCGACCCGTGAGCTGCTGTTCATGTCATTCGCCTTCGATGGTGCACAGGAGCGCTGGCTGTCGACGCTGTCATCCGGTGGCTGCCTGGTGGTACGTGAAAATCGCCTGTGGACGGCAGAGGAAACCTGGCAGGTGCTGCACGAACAGCGCATCGACATTGCCTGCTTCCCACCGGCCTACCTTCAGCAACTGGCAGAATTCGCCGAGGGCCAGGAACAGGCCGCCCCACCTGTGCGGGTGTATTGCTTTGGTGGGGACGCGGTACCGAATGCCCTCTTCGAGCAGGTCAAGCGCAGCTTGCGACCACAGTGTTTGACCAATGGTTATGGCCCGACCGAGACGGTGGTCACACCGCTATTGTGGAAGGTCTCGAACGAGCAGGCGTGCGAGGCGGTGTATGCACCGATCGGCACGCGTGTCGGTGAGCGCACATTGTATGTACTCGACCAGCACCTCAATCCACTGCCTGATGGTGTGGCCGGCGAGCTGTACATCGGTGGGGACGGTGTGGCACGCGGTTATCACCAGCGGCCGTCCCTGACTGCCGAGCGTTTCGTCGCCGACCCGTTTGGCCAGGGTTTGCGTCTGTACCGGACCGGCGACCGGGTGCGGCGCCGCGCCGATGGCGTGATCGACTTCATCGGGCGCATGGACAACCAATTGAAGGTTCGCGGTTTCCGCATCGAGCCTGGTGAAATCGAAGCGCGCCTGCGTGATCTGAGCGAGGTGAGGGATGCCGTGGTAGTGGCGCGTGAAAGTGCTACAGGCAAACAGTTGATCGGCTACGTGGTTACCCACGAGAAGGGCGGCTGCGCGCAGGCGCTGCGTGAGGCCCTGGGCGCCGAATTGCCGGACTACATGGTGCCTGCGCAACTGGTGCTGATGCCGGCGTTGCCGCTTACGCCAAACGGCAAGGTCGACCGCGGTGCATTGCCTGCTCCCGAATTCGTTGGTCAGCGGGTACGAGTCGCACCGCGCAACGCTATTGAACAGGCACTGGCGGACATCTGGCAGCAAGTGCTCGAGGTGCCCTGCGTGGGGGTTGAAGACAACTTCTTCGAGTTGGGCGGCGACTCGCTGCGGGTGCTCAAGATGCTGTCCAAGGTCCGCGCGTGCGAGGAGCTGCCCATCGAACTGAAACTGCGAGATGTCATGGCCAGGCCGACCATTGCTGAACTGTCTGGCTACTCAGACAAGCAGTCCAGTCTGGACCCGGTGCTGCTGCTCAACAGCCGCGTTGCCGGCACGGCGCCGTTGTTCTGCCTGCACGCCGGCTTCGGTACGGTGTTCGACTATGAGCCATTGGCCCGGCGCCTGGAAGGCCGTTGTGCAGTCTATGGCATTCAGTGTCGCATGCTGCTGGATCATGCCTGGGTGGATGATTCCATTCAGGCAATGGCCATCGATTACGCTCAGTACATTCGCCAGAAGCAGCCAGAAGGCCCTTATCAGCTGGTCGGTTGGTCGCTCGGTGGCGCGCTTGCGCTGTTGGTGGCCCATGAACTGGAAAGCCAGGGGCAGCAGGTTTCGATGCTGAGCCTGGTGGACAGCTTCATTCCCCAGCCACGCCAGGTGGCGCCTGACGCTGACTGGCGTGACGATCTGCAGGGCTTCCTGGGTGTGATTCTTGGGGTGCACAAACAGCTGCTGGTGGTGCCTGCGATACCGGTCGATTGCGACCGCAATGCTTTGGAGCAGGTCATTGACGCGGTGCGCGCGACTCAAACCGGGCAGTCGACTTATAGCGAGATTGGCAGCGCAGATCTGGCACATACTTTTGTGGTTGCGATGAGGCTCAAGGCGCTGTCGCAACAGATGGCCGCGTTACCCACTACTTCTGCTGACGCTTCGTGCTGGTGGGCAGGGGCGGACAACTGCGGGGGCAGGATTGCCGGCAATGCACGGCATGTTGGTGTGGATGCCGGTCACTACGACATTCTCAAGCATCCTGAGGTACTTGACGGGTTGATCGCCATGCTGGCGGTAGGAGAGGTAATGAGAGGCTGAACCAGGCCGCCCTTTTCGAAGGGCGGTTGCCATCTACAAGCGCCCGTTGCGCATCCTTTGGGGTATGCAACGGGTTTTTTATCGCAATGCGTTTATCAGGGTTGCAGTCGGCAGAGGGTAAAGCATGAAGCGCGGGATGACGGCCGGGCAATAAAAACGGCGCTCCCCAGTATGGAAAGCGCCGCTGTTTCAAGCCTCCTGCAGGGCCGAGGCCGGCAGCGATCGTTGAATGACTTCTCGCTCAATGACTCAGAAGTCGTACCGCAGGTTGAGCATGGTATTGCGCGGGGCGCCGTAGTGGGCGTAACTGCCGGCCATGCCTGCGTAGTATTTCTCATCGAACAGGTTGTTGACGTTCACCGTGGCCGACAGATTGTCGTTGATCTGGTAACGCGCCATCAGGCTGGCAACGGTGTAGTCGTCCTGCGTTACGCGGGCTCCCAGCCGAGCGTAGGTGAGCGACGAACTGGAGTTCCAGTTTGCACCACCGCCGATGGTCAGCTTGTTCCAGTCACCTTGCAGACGGTAGGTGGTCCAGAGGCGGAAGGTGTCCATGGGCAATTGCGTGGTCAGGCGGTTGCCATCGGAGTCTTCGGTACGCGTGTGACTGTAGCCGGTCTGGATGTTCCAGCCTGGCAACACTTCACCGGACAGTTCCAGGTCGATACCCTTGGTTTCTGCGCCATCGACAGCGCGGTAGGCTTGGGTACGGCCAGGTGTCAGGTTGTCGCCATCCTCTTCCGCAAGGTTATCGCGCTGGATCAGATAGATGGCAGCGTTGGCATTCAAACGGCCTTCATAGAATTCGCCTTTCCAACCCAGCTCGTAGTTCTTGCCTACCACGGGCTCCAGAGTCTTGCCAGAAACATCCTGGGAGGACTGCGGTTTGAAGATGTCGGTGTAGCTGGCGTAGACAGACTGCTCTGCCGTCAGGTCGTAGACTATACCGGCATACGGCGTGACAACGCCGTTCTCGCGCATCTTGGTGGTCGGGGCTCGGGCGGGCAGGATGCTGAGGTTATAGTCGTAGTTGTATTTCGAGACCCGGGCGCCAAGGATGAAGTGCAGGTCGTCAGTGACATTGAAGCGTCCGGCCACGTAGTAACCGCTCTGGCGGATAGCGACGTTATAGTCCAGGAAAGGCACGTAACTGTCGTCCGACGGCCGGGCCATCTCGTTATTCCAGTTGTAATAATCGATCGTGGTAGACGGTGCATCGGATTCGTCGTGCTGGTTCTCGTATTCCTGGAAGTTGTAGCCCACGATCAGCTCATGGCTTTGCCCCAGCAGTTCAAACGGGCCCTGAAGCGTGACATCGACACCCTTCTGCGTCTGTGTAGCCTTGGCCTTGGCCGGAATGATCGGTATCGCTCCGGTAGCCTGGTTGATGTACGCCACGTTGGTCGTGGTACGCAAGTAAGCGGAATCGGTATCGCGGTCAACGTCCATGTAGTTGGCGGCGATCTTGAACTGCCAGTCGTGGGCCAGCTCCTGTTCCAGGCCGAACGTATAGTTGGTGGTCTCGATTTCGTCGTACATCCAGCGCGCGCCGGCGCTTTTCGAACGGGAGAAATCGGTGGGCTGGCCGTTGCTGAACAGCACCGGGACACCCGGGGCGCCATCGGCCCGATACTTCTGATGATCGATGCTGAAACGGCCGACGGTGGTGTCGGTCAGGTCTGCTTCGAGCACTCCGTAGACCAGGTCGCGTTTCTGGCTGTACCAGTCCATGAACGTGTCGTTGTCTTGCTTGGCTGCAACGAAACGGCCGCGAACGCCACCGTTTTCTGTCAGTGGCCCCGAGACGTCCGCTTCGGCGCGGTAGTAGTCCCACGAGCCCACACCGGCCTGGATGTGAGACTTGAACTCCCGGGTCGGACGCTTGCGTATCAGGTTCACCACGCCGCTCGGGTCACCCGCACCGGTCATCAGGCCAGTGGCACCGCGAATGATCTCGACGCGGTCGTAAAGGGCCATGTCCAGTAAGGTGCTGGGCATGTTGCGGGTCTGGTTTTCCTGGGTGGTAGTTACGCCGTCGATCTGGTAGGTGTTGATCGCGCTACCACGGGAGTAGATGTTGAAACGCTCACCGCCGTCCTGGGACATGGTGATACCCGGTGTCTGGTTGAGTACTTCGGTCATGGTGGCCAAGTGTTGGTCGTCCATGCGCTGACGCGTGATCACCGTGATGGTTTGCGGCGTTTCACGGATCGACAGGTTCATCTTGGTGGCGGTGTTGGTCACACCGGTGGTGTAGGAGCCTGTGCCTTCGGTGGTGGCACCAAGGCCCACGCTATTGACGTTGGTCGCCGAAAGCTCGACCTGGCCGGCCTGTGCGCCCGAACTGGCCGTCACCGTCACGGTGTTGCCATCGATCTGGTAACGCAGCCCGGTGCCTTGCAGCAATGTCCGCAGCGAAGACTGCAGGTCATGCCGGCCCTTGAGGGCCGTGGAGCGCAGCCCATTGATGTCCTCCGGGCTGTACAGCAACAGGGCATCGGTCTGACTGGCCAGTGCCCGAAACACCGAGTTCATCGCTTGCGCGGCAATATCCAGGGTAAACTCCAGTCCCTGCACCAGGGTAACCATAGCAGCGGAACTCGCCAGCCCAAGCCCGATGACTGTGAACGCGCGCTGGGGGCGAAGGGAATGACGGATCAGTAATGCTTTGGCA
>NZ_OPYN01000191.1 GCF_900277125.1 Pseudomonas inefficax | reverse complement strand
AGGCCAGCGTGGCCCAAGGTGTGGTGCTGGCCCAGGACGGCCCTGGCGGCAAGCAGTTGGTGGGGTATGTGGTGCCTGCCGACAGCACGCAAGACGAAGGCGCATTGCGCAACAGCCTGCGCGAGGCGCTCAAGGCCGGTTTGCCGGATTACATGGTGCCGGCACACCTGCTGTTCCTGAGCAAGCTGCCGTTGACCGCCAACGGCAAGCTGGACCGCCGTGCGCTGCCGCAGCCGGACGCCAGCCTGCTGCAAGCGGCCTACGTGGCCCCGCAGAGTGAACTGGAACAACAGATCGCGACGATCTGGGCCGATGTGCTGAAGCTGGAGCGGGTCGGCCTGGGCGACAACTTCTTCGAACTGGGTGGGCACTCCTTGCTCGCCGTCCAGGTGATCTCCCGGGTACGTCAGAGCCTGGGCGTGGAGCTGCAGTTGCGCGCGCTGTTCGAAACGTCGAGCCTGGCCGACTTCGCCAGGCTTGCAGCGCAAGGTGAGCAGGCTTGCTCTAGCGTCATTGGGCGGGTTTCCCGGGAGCACCCGCTGGCGCTTTCCTATGCCCAACAACGGCAGTGGTTCCTGTGGCAATGGGCACCGCACAGTGCCACCTACAATATTCCGGCAGCACTGAAGCTGACCGGGGCGCTGGATATCGCTGCCCTGCAGCAAGCCTTCGGCGCCTTGATCGAGCGTCACGAAACCCTGCGCACCACCTTCCGCCTGGACGGCGAGGAGGCGGTACAGATCATTCATGCCCAGGTGCCATTCGAGCTGGCCGTCGAGGAGCAGGGGCACGCCGATGAGGCCGCTGTGCGGGCCTGGGTCGAGACCGAAGCCGGGCAGCCGTTCGACCTGGAGCAGGGGCCGCTTCTGCGCGCCCGGCTGCTGCGCCTGGCGGCGGACCAGCACGTGCTGGTACTGACCCTGCACCATATCGTCGCTGACGGCTGGTCGATGCCGGTGATGGTCAATGAGCTGGTGCAGTTCTATCAAGGTTTCAGCCAGGGCCAGGTGCCGCAGTTGCCGGCCCTGCCGATCCAGTACGCGGACTTCGCCGTGTGGCAGCGCAACTGGATGGAAGCCGGCGAACAGGCACGACAACTGGCCTACTGGACCGAACAACTGGGTGATGAGCAACCGGTGCTGGAACTGCCGCTGGACCATCCGCGCCCGGCTGTACCGAGCCACCAAGGCGCGCGCTGGCCGATTGAGTTGGGCGATGAGCTGGCGGCCAACCTCAAGCGCGTCGCCCAGCAGCAGGGCGTGACACCATTCATGCTGCTGCTGGCCAGCTTCCAGACCTTGCTACATCGCTATTCGGGCCATTCCGACATCCGTGTTGGTGTGCCCACGGCCAACCGCAACCGGGTCGAGACCGAGCGCCTGATCGGCTTCTTCGTCAACACCCAGGTGCTGCGTGCTGAGTTCGATGTGCAGCTGACCTTCGGCGAGCTGCTGCAACAGATCAGGCAACGTGTCCTGGGCGCGCAGGCCCATCAGGACCTGCCGTTCGAGCAGTTGGTCGAGGCCTTGCAGCCTGAGCGCAACCTTGGGCACAACCCATTGTTCCAGGTGCTGTACAACCACCAGACCGAACTCAAGGGTAGCCAGCACCGCTTGCCGGGCCTGGAAATGTCCGGCCTGGACTGGAGCACGAATACAGCCAAGTTTGACCTGAGCCTGGACACCTACGAAGCCGGGCAGGGGATCGGTGCGGTACTGACCTATGCCACTGACCTGTTTGACGCCAGGACCATCGAGCGCATGGCGCGGCACTGGGTCAACTTGCTGGAAGCCATCGTGCGCCAACCTGGCCAGCGTATCAGCGAGCTGCCGTTGCTCGGCAAGGAAGAGCAGCAGGCCGTGCTGCATGACTGGAACCGCAACACCGTCGCCTTCCAGGATGAGCGCAGTATCCACGAGCTGATCGAGGCCCGAGTGGCCGCTGCCCCCGAGGCCCCGGCTGTCACTTTCGGCGAGCAGACCCTGAGCTATGGCGAGCTGAACCGCCGGGCCAACCGGCTGGCGCACAAGCTGATCGAGCGTGGCGTCGGCCCTGACGTGCTGGTGGGCATCGCCATGGAGCGAAGCCTGGAAATGGTGGTCGGCCTGCTGGGCATTCTCAAGGCCGGTGGCGCCTATGTGCCGCTGGACCCGGAGTACCCGGAAGACCGCCTCAGCTACATGTTCGCCGACAGTGGCATTGCCTTGCTGCTGACCCAATCGCACCTGCGCGAGGTGCTGCCAATTCCGGCCGCTATCGAGTGCCTGGAGCTGGATGAACAAACTCTGGTCGGCTACAGCGACGCTAACCCGAATATCGAAGTAGCCCCACAGAATCTGGCCTACGTGATCTACACCTCCGGCTCCACCGGCAAGCCCAAGGGCACGCTGCTGCCGCACCAGAACGTGGTCCGGCTGTTTGCGGCGACCCAAGACTGGTTCCGTTTCGATGCCAGCGATGTGTGGACGGTGTTCCACTCCTATGCCTTCGACTTCTCGGTATGGGAGCTGTTCGGCGCGCTGCTGTATGGCGGCCGGGCGGTGATGGTGGCCAAGGATGTGGCTCGTTCCACCGAGGACTTCCATGCGCTGCTGCAGCGCGAGCAGGTCACGGTGTTGAACCAGACGCCGTCGGCGTTCCGCCAGTTGATCCCGGTGGCCTGCGCGGCAGCGCGGCAGGGGCAGGGCCTGGCCTTGCGGCACGTGGTATTCGGCGGTGAAGCGCTGGACGTGAGCAGCCTCGCCCCTTGGTTCGAGGTGTTTGGCGACCAGCAGCCACGGCTGATCAACATGTACGGCATCACCGAGACCACGGTGCATGTGACCTACCGGCCGATCACCAAGGCCGACCTGGCCAGGGGTGCGAGCAGCCCGATCGGCGAGGTGATCCCGGACCTGTCGTGGTACCTGCTGGATGCCGCGCTGAACCCGGTTGCCCCGGGTAGCCACGGCGAACTGGTGATTGGCCAGGCCGGCCTGGCGCGGGGCTATCACGGGCGCCCGGGGCTGACCGCCGAGCGCTTCGTGCCGAACCCGTTCGACAGCCAGGGTGGCCGCCTGTACCGCTCGGGCGATTTGGCCCGCTACGGCGGCGCGGGAGTGGTGGAGTACCTGGGGCGGATCGACCATCAGGTGAAGATCCGAGGTTTTCGCATCGAGCTGGGCGAGATCGAGGCGCGACTGCAGGCGCAGGCCAGCGTGGCCCAAGGGGTGGTGCTGGCCCAGGACGGCCCTGGCGGCAAGCAGTTGGTGGGGTATGTGGTGCCTGCCGACAGCACGCAAGACGAAGGCGCATTACGCAACAGCCTGCGCGAGGCGCTCAAGGCCGGTTTGCCAGATTACATGGTGCCGGCCCACCTGCTGTTCCTGAGCAAGCTGCCGTTGACCGCCAACGGCAAGCTGGACCGCCGTGCATTGCCGCAACCGGATGCCAGCCAGTTGCAGCGCGACTACCTCGCACCGCAAAGCGAACTGGAGCAACGGATCGCGGCGATCTGGGCCGATGTGCTGAAGCTGGACCGGGTGGGCCTGGGCGACAACTTCTTCGAACTGGGCGGGCACTCCTTGCTGGCTACCCAGGTCATGGCGCGGCTACAGGTCGAGCTTGGCACGAGCCTGCCCCTGGCGTTGCTGTTCCAGGCGCAAACGCTGCAGGACTACGCAGCAATGATCAATGGCTTGAATACCCATAGCGATGCAGACCTGGATGAACTCCAGGACTTCATGAGCGAGCTTGAGGCAGTCTGAAATGCAAACGGATAACAGAAACATGGCCCTGGTGCAGCGCTTCATCGGCCTGCCGCTGCCACAGCGCAAACTCTTCCTCGAGAAACTGGCGGCGAAGGGCATGAGCCTGGCCCAGTTGCCGATCCCCGAGGTGCGCGGCGAGCATCCATTGCCGGCGCTTTCATACGCCCAGCAACGGCAGTGGTTCCTGTGGCAATGGGAGCCTGCCAGTGCCACCTACAACATCCCGGCTGCCTTGAAATTCAAGGGGGCTCTGGACACCACAGCTCTGCAACTGGCCTTCGAGGCCTTGATCGAGCGACATGAAACCCTGCGTACCACGTTCCGTCGCGACGGTGAGCAGGCGGTGCAGGTCATTCATGGCCAGCTGCCGTTCGACCTGCTCATCGAGGAGCAGGCGCACGCCGACGAGGCCGCTGTGCGGGCCTGGGTCGAGACCGAAGCGGGGAAACCGTTCGACCTGGAGCAGGGGCCGCTGCTGCGCGCCCGGCTGCTGCGCCTGGCGGCGGACCAGCATGTGCTGGTACTGACCCTGCACCATATCGTCGCCGACGGCTGGTCGATGCCGGTGATGGTCAATGAGCTGGTGCAGTTCTATCAAGGTTTCAGCCAGGGCCAGGTGCCGCAACTGCCGGCCCTGCCGATCCAGTATGCCGACTATGCCATCTGGCAGCGTAGCTGGATGGAAGCTGGCGAACAGGCACGGCAACTGGCTTACTGGACCGAACAATTGGGCGATGAGCAACCGGTGCTGGAGCTGCCGCTGGACCATCCGCGTCCGGCCATGCCGAGCCACAGAGGGGCACGGTTGCCGATCGTGCTGGGCGATGAGCTGGCCACCCACCTGAAACGGGTTGCCCAGCAGCAGGGCGTGACGCCGTTCATGCTGCTGCTGGCCAGCTTCCAGACCCTGCTGCATCGCTACTCGGGCCAGGCGGATATCCGCGTTGGGGTACCGATTGCCAACCGCAACCGGGTCGAGACCGAGCGCCTGATCGGCTTCTTCGTCAACACCCAGGTGCTGCGTGCCGAGTTCGATGTGCAGCTGACGTTCAGCGAGCTGCTGCAACAGGTCAAGCAACGTGCCCTGGGTGCCCAGGCCTACCAGGACCTGCCGTTCGAGCAGCTGGTCGATGCGCTGCAACCGGAGCGCAACCTTAGCCACAACCCGCTGTTCCAGGTGCTGTACAACCACCAGACCCAGGCCAAGGGCGAGCCCCGACGTATAGCAGGGCTGGAGATGGAGGAGTTGGCCTGGGACAACCACACCGCCAAGTTCGACCTGGCTCTGGACACCTCCGAGCATGAACAGGGCATCGGGGCTTCGTTGACCTACGCCACCGACCTGTTCGATGCCAGCACCATCGAGCGCATGGCGCGGCATTGGGTCAACCTGCTGGAAGCCATCGTGCGCCAACCGGGCCAGCGTATCAGCGAGCTGCCGTTGCTCGGCGAGAACGAGCAGCAAGCTGTGCTGCGTGACTGGAACCGCAACGCCGTCGCCTTCCCGGATGAGCGAACCATTCATGAACTGATCGAGGCCCGGGTGGCCGCGGCCCCTGAGGCCTCGGCGATCACCTTCGGCGAGCAGACCCTGAGCTATGGCGAACTGAATCGCCGGGCCAATCAGTTGGCGCACAAGCTGATCGAGCGTGGCGTCGGCCCTGACGTGCTGGTGGGCATCGCCATGGAGCGCAGCTTGGAGATGGTCATCGGCCTGCTGGGTATCCTCAAGGCCGGCGGTGCCTATGTGCCGCTGGACCCGGAATACCCGGAAGACCGCCTCAGCTACATGTTCGCCGACAGTGGCATTGCCTTGCTGCTGACCCAGTCGCACCTGCGCGAGGTGCTGCCAATTCCGGCCGCTATCGAGTGCCTGGAGCTGGATGAGCAGGTTCTGGCCAGCTACAGCGATGCCAATCCGAATATCGAAGTGGCCCCGCAGAACCTGGCCTACGTGATCTACACCTCCGGCTCCACCGGCAAGCCCAAGGGCACGCTGTTGCCGCACCAGAACGTGGTCCGGCTGTTCGCGGCGACGCAGGCGTGGTTCCGCTTCGATGCCAGTGACGTGTGGACGGTGTTCCACTCCTACGCCTTCGACTTCTCGGTATGGGAGCTGTTCGGCGCGCTGTTGTATGGCGGCCGGGCGGTGATGGTGGCCAAGGATGTGGCACGTTCCACCGAGGACTTCCATGCGCTGCTGCAGCGCGAGCAGGTCACGGTGCTGAACCAGACGCCGTCGGCGTTTCGCCAGTTGATCCCGGTGGCCTGCGCGGCAGCGCGGCAGGGGCAGGGCCTGGCCTTGCGGCATGTGGTGTTCGGCGGTGAAGCGCTGGACGTGAGCAGCCTCGCTCCCTGGTTCGAGGTATTCGGCGACCAGCAGCCACGGCTGATCAACATGTACGGCATCACCGAAACCACGGTGCACGTGACCTACCGGCCGATCACCAAGGCCGACCTGGCCAAGGGCGCGAGCAGCCCGATCGGCGAGGTGATTCCGGACCTGTCGTGGTACCTGCTCGATGCTGCGCTGAACCCGGTGGCCCCGGGCAGCCATGGCGAACTGGTGATTGGCCAGGCCGGCCTGGCGCGGGGCTATCACGGGCGCCCGGGGCTGACCGCCGAGCGCTTCGTGCCGAACCCGTTCGACAGCCAGGGTGGTCGCCTGTACCGCTCGGGCGACCTGGCCCGTTACGGCGGCGCGGGAGTGGTGGAGTACCTGGGACGGATCGACCATCAGGTGAAGATTCGAGGTTTTCGCATCGAGCTGGGTGAGATCGAGGCGCGGCTGCAGGCGCAGGCCAGCGTGGCCCAAGGGGTGGTGCTGGCCCAGGACGGCCCTGGCGGCAAGCAGCTGGTGGGTTATGTGGTACCTGCCGATGCGGCCGTGTTGGCCAGCACCGAGGCCCAAGCTGCCGAGCGTGAAGCGCTGCGTACTGCGCTGAAGGCGAGCCTGCCGGACTACATGGTGCCGGCCCACCTGCTGTTCCTGGCCAAGCTGCCGTTGACCGCCAACGGCAAGCTGGACCGCCGTGCATTGCCGCAGCCGGACGCCAGCCTGCTGCAAGCGGCCTACGTGGCCCCGCAGAGTGAACTGGAGCAACAGATCGCGGCGATCTGGGCCGATGTGCTGAAGCTGGAGCGGGTCGGCCTGGACGACAACTTCTTCGAACTGGGTGGCGACTCCATCGTTTCCCTGCAGGTCGTGGGCAAGGCCCGTCAGGCCGGCGTGCAGTTCACCCCCAAGCAATTGTTCCAGCATCAGACCGTACAAGGCCTGGCCACGGTGGCGCGGCGTGTTGTCGCAGGTGCGAGCGAACAAGGGCCGATCACGGGCAGCACACCGCTGACACCGATTCAGCACTGGTTCTTCGAGGCCGATATTGAACAGCGCGGGCACTGGAACCAGTCGGTTCTGCTGACACCCAGCGAACCCCTGCAGGCGAACCGCCTGCACGATGCGTTGCTGGCACTGGTCGCCCATCATGATGCACTGCGCCTGGGCTTCGAGCAGCAGGCGGGGGCCTGGCAAGCGGAATACAAGCCACAGCAACAGGCCCGGATACTCTGGGAGCATGCCTGCGCGGACGAGGAGGCGTTGGCCGTACTCGCTGACCAGGCCCAACGCAGCCTGGATCTGCAGCAAGGCTCGCTGGTCCGTGCGCTGCTGGCCAGCCTGCCCGATGGCAGCCAGCGTCTGCTGCTGGTCATTCATCACCTGGCGGTAGATGGTGTGTCGTGGCGCCTGTTGCTGGAGGACCTGCAACAGGCCTACCAGGCCCTGGGCAACCGGCAGCCGTTGCAATTGCCAGCCAAGACCAGCGCCTACAAGGCCTGGGCGCAGCAGTTGCAAGCCTATGCCCAAAGTGAGGCGCTGCAAGCGGAACTTGCCTACTGGCAAGCGCAGTTGCAGGGCACCAGCGACCATCTGCCGTGCGCCAATGCGCTGGGCGGCAACCAGCAGCAGCACGCAGCGTCGGTCAGTACGCGGCTGGGCCGCGAGGCCACGCGGCAGTTGTTGCACGATGCCCCGGCGGCCTATCGCACGCAGATCAATGACCTGCTGCTGACAGCCCTGGCTCGGGTGATCGCCCGCTGGACCGAGCAGCCACAGGTGCTGGTCAGGCTGGAGGGCCATGGCCGGGAAGACCTGTTCGATGACATTGACCTGAGCCGCACGGTGGGCTGGTTCACCAGCATGTACCCAGTGAAGTTGAGCCCGCTGGGGGGCATCGGCGAATCGATCAAGGCGGTCAAGGAGCAGCTGCGGGCCGTGCCGAACAAAGGCCTGGGCTATGGCGCGCTGAAGTACATGGGGCCGGCTGGTGCGCGTGAGGCCCTGGCTGCGTTGCCTCAGGGCGAGATCGTGTTCAACTACCTCGGGCAGTTCGACGGTAGCTTCGACGAGCAGTCGGGCTTGTTCGCACCCGCGCGGGAATACGGTGGTGCGGCCAAACCGGCCGATGCGCCTCTCGATAGCCAGATCGCCCTGAACGGCCAGGTATACGGCGGCGAGCTGAAACTTGTCTGGACCTTCAGTGCGCAGCGCTACGACACGGCGGTCATGCAACGGTTGGCAGATGACTATGCCGCAGAGCTTGGCGCGCTCATCGCTCATTGCTGCGAGCCTGGCAACCGTGGTGTAACGCCTTCGGACTTCCCACTGGCCGCGCTGAGCCAACAGCAACTGGATGACCTGCCGGCAGTTGCACGGCAGGTGGCCGATATCTACCCGCTGTCGCCGATGCAGCAGGGCATGCTGTTCCATTCGCTACAGGGGCCTGAAGGCGCGCTTTACATCAACCAGACTTCGGTGGAAGTCAAAGGCCTGGAAATCGAACGGTTCGTGGCAGCCTGGCAGCAGGTGATCGGCTGCCACGATATCCTGCGCAGTGCATTCTGGTCGGCGCCCCACTTGGCCGAGCCTTTGCAGCTTGTCTACCGCAAGGTCGAATTGCCGGTGGTCGTGCATGACTGGCGCGACCGCCCGGTAAGTGCGCAGATGCTGCAGGCGCGGGCCGAGGCCGACGCCGCACAAGGCCTGGACCTGAGTGTCGCGCCGTTGATGCGCCTGACCCTGGTGCGGCTGGACAACGAGCGTCTGCACCTGCTGTGGACCCGTCATCACATTCTGATGGACGGCTGGAGCACTTCGCGACTGCTCGGTGAGGTGTTGCAGACCTACCATGGTCACCCTGCACGAGCGCCGGCAGGGCGGTTTGGCGACTACATCCGCTGGCTTGCCGGGCAGCCCAAGGCGGCGCTGGAGCAGTTCTGGCGAGGCAAGCTGCAAGAGCTGGAAAGCCCTACCTGGCTGGCGGACAGCCTGGCGGCTCGCCCGTCGGCAGACCTGCAGGGGCATGCTGCGCTGTACCTGCGCTGGGATGCCTCGCGTACCCGGCAACTGCGCGAGCAGGCCCAGCGCCTGCGCATCACTGCCAACACCTTGATCCAAGCGACCTGGTTGCTGCTGCTGCAGCGCTACACTGGGCAAGCCACGGTGTGCTTCGGCGCCACCGTGGCCGGCCGGCCAGCCGGCTTGCCCGGCGCCGACGAAATGCTCGGGTTGTTCATCAACACCTTGCCGGTGGTGCAGACGCCTCAACCGCAGCAGCGGATTGTCGACTGGCTGCAGCAACTGCAGGCCTACAACCTGGAACTGCGGGACCATGAACATGCAGCCTTGGCCGATGTGCAGCGTTGGGCGGGGCAGGCCGGGCAAGCATTGTTCGACAGCATCGTGGTGTTCGAGAACTACCCGGTGGACGAACGCCTGCAGGAGGGCGGGGGTGGCTCGCTGCAGTTCGGTGAGGTGAGCAACCGCGATGTGACCAACTACGCCATGGACCTGGCGGTGCATCTGGGCGAGACGCTCTCGGTCGAGTTCCTCTACTTGCGCAACCGCTTCACGGAGCAAGCCACCGACAGCATTCGTGGCAGTTTCGAACGGCTGCTCGAGGGCATGCTCGACAACCCTGACGCCACCGTGGGCAGCCTGGACATGCTGACCCCGGCGCAAGCGCAGCAGGCCCAGGCTCGCAATGCCTTGCAGCCATGCGAGCGGGCCACGCCAAGGCTGGCCGAGCTGATTGCCCGGCATGCCCAGGCGCGGCCCGAGGCAATCGCGGTGGCCTGTGGCCAGCGACAGCTGACCTATGCCCAACTGGATGAGCGTGCCAACCGCCTGGCACACCACCTGATTGCCTTGGGGGCGCGCCCGGAGGTTACTGTCGGCATCGCCCTGGAACGCTCGGTGGAGGTGATCGTGGCATTCCTGGCAGTGATGAAAACCGGCGCCGCCTATGTGCCGCTTGATATCGACTACCCGCAGGATCGCTTGCAGTGGATTGTCGAGGATTCGGCCATGCACCTGCTGCTGACCAGCAGCGGCTTGCGCCAGCGTTTTGCCGGCGTGGAGCACTGCGTGGAGCTGGACCTTCTGGCTATCGCCAGCCTGCCGTCCGATGCCCCCCAGGTGCTGGTGCAGGACGCCAACCTGGCGTACCTGATCTACACCTCCGGCTCCACCGGCAAACCCAAGGGCGTGGCGGTCAGCCATGGGCAGATCGGCATGCACTGCCAGGCAATCGCCCGCCTTTACCAGATGGATGAAAGCACTCGCGAGCTGTTGTTCATGTCGTTCGCTTTCGACGGTGCCCAGGAGCGCTGGCTGTCGACCTTGTCGTCGGGCGGTTGCCTGGTGGTGCGCGGTAGCCAGCTGTGGACTGCCGAGCAAACCTGGCAGGTACTGCATGCCGAACGCATCGACATTGCCTGCTTCCCGCCGGCGTACCTGCAGCAACTGGCCGAGTTCGCCGAAACCCGGCAGGAGGCCGCACCGCCGGTGCATATCTATTGCTTTGGCGGTGACGCGGTGCCCGATGCACTGTTCGAGCTGGTCAAGCGGACCTTGCGCCCGCAGTTCCTGACCAATGGCTACGGGCCTACGGAAACGGTCGTGACCCCCCTGTTGTGGAAAGTATCGGCACAGCAGTCGTGCCAGGCGGTGTACGCGCCGATCGGTGAGCGGGTTGGCCAACGCACGCTGCATGTACTGGACCAGGGCCTGAACCCGGTGCCCGATGGCGTGGCCGGGGAGCTCTACATTGGTGGCGAGGGCGTGGCGCGCGGGTATCACCAGCGCCCGTCCCTGACCGCCGAGCGCTTTGTCGCCGACCCGTTTGCCCAGGGCGGGCGGCTGTACCGCACCGGTGACCGGGTGCGTCGTCGGGCCGATGGCGTGATTGACTTCATCGGCCGCCTGGACAACCAGTTGAAGGTTCGCGGTTTCCGCATCGAACCCGGGGAAATCGAAGCACGGCTGCGGAATCTTGCGGATGTGCGGGATGCCGTGGTGGTGGCCCGGGAGGGCGCTACCGGCAAGCAACTGGTGGCCTATCTGGTCACCAGCAATGGGGCGACTTCCGCCACACCTTTGCGTGATGCCTTGCGTGCCGACCTGCCGGACTACATGGTACCGACCCAGTGGGTAGTGCTGCCGGCGTTTCCACTCACGCCCAACGGCAAGATCGATCGCAATGCGCTGCCGGCCCCGGAGTTGGCCGGGCGACCGGCGCGGGTGGCTCCGCGTGATGACACGGAGAGGGCATTGGCGGCTATCTGGCAGGAAGTGCTGGAAGTGGATGAAGTCGGTGTCGATGACAACTTCTTCGAGCTGGGGGGCGATTCGCTGCGCGTGCTGAAGATGCTGTCGAAGGTACGAGCGCAGCCCGACCTGTCGATCGAGCTGAAACTGCGCGATGTCATGGCCAGGCCCACCATTGGCGAGCTTTCCGGCTATACCGATGCCAAAGTCGCCCTTGATCCGCTGCTGCTGCTCAACAGCCGGGTAGCCGGGGCCAGGCCTCTGTTCTGCCTGCATGCAGGCTTTGGCACGGTGTTCGACTACGAGCCGCTGGCGCGTCGACTGGAAGGGCATTGCAGCGTTTACGGCGTGCAATGCCGCATGCTGCTCGATCGCAACTGGCAGGATGATTCGTTGCAGGCCATGGCGATCGACTATGCCCAGTACATTCGCCAGAAGCAGCCCGAAGGGCCATACCAGCTTGCCGGCTGGTCGCTAGGCGGCACGCTGGCGGTGCTGGTGGCCCAGGAGCTGGAAGCCCAGGGCCAGCAAGTATCGTTGCTTGGCCTGGTCGACAGTTTCATCCCCACCGGTGCGCCGGCGACGCCGGCTGCGGACTGGAGTGCCGACCTTGGCAGCTTCCTGAGTGTGCTGCTGGGGCTGGCCAAGGAGCAGCTGGTGCTGCCGGCCGTTGCGCCGGGCAGTAGTGTGCCGGTGCTTGAGCGGCTGATCGAAGAGACACGCTCGGGGCTGCGGGCATCGTCGGCGTTCGCCAGTGTAGAAAGCGCCGAACTGGCCCACACCTTTGCCGTGGCGATGCAACTGAAGGCGTTGTCGGAGCGCTTGCCGGAATTGCCGACGACCCGTGCCGCTGCCTTGTGCTGGTGGGCTGGTGACCATGGCCAACGTTTCGCGGTTCACGGAAGCCGCGAGAACCACACGGTTGCAGCGGGTCACTATGACATCCTCAAGCATCGGGACGTGAACGAGGGGCTGGCGGCCAGGCTGGTGGCGGAGCCGGTCCCGGGCTGATCCGCCAAGCCGAGCTGAATGACCTGTGGGGCCCACCTTGAACCTGGGCCCCACAGGTTTTTTCATGTCGGCAGTGTCGTCACCAAGACAAAAAAAGCGGCGTCATCCTGTATGGATGACGCCGCCTCGATTACAACGCCACAGGTGGCTGTCGGCCTAGAAGTCGTAGCGCAGGCTCATGGTGGCATTACGCGGGTCACCGTAATGGCCAACACTGCCGCCGATACCCGAGTAGTACTTCTCGTCGAAGATGTTGTTCAGGTTCAGGGTGGCGGCCAGATGGTCTGTGACCTGATAGCGCGCCATCAGGCTGGCAACGGTGTAGTCATCCTGGGTGGCCCGGGCTTTGAGGTTGGTGTAGTAGAGCGACATGCTGGAGTTCCAGGACACCCCGCCACCCACGGTCAGCCTGTTCCAGTCACCCTGGAAGCGGTAGGTGTTCCAGAAGCGGAAAGTGTCCATGGAGTACTGCGTCAGCTGGCGCTCGCCCTCGGCGTCTTCCGTGCGGGCATGGCTGTAGCTGGTCATGACTTGCCAACCAGGCAGTACTTCGCCCGAAAGCTCCAGGTCGATACCTTTGGTCTCTGTGCCCTTTGCTGCCTTGTAGGCTTGCTCGCCTCCCGAGCCATCCTCGTTTACCGTGCCGTTCACCAGCACACCGTTGTCCACTACTGCCAGGTTGTCGCGCTTGACCAGGAACAGTGCCGTGCTGGCATTCAGACGACCGTCGTAGAATGCCCCTTTCCAGCCCACTTCATAGTTGGCGCCTACGACTGGGCCGATGACCGAACCGTTGCTATCGCGGCTTGATTGTGGTTTGAAGATATCGGTATAGCTGGCGTACACCGATTGCTCAGGGGTCAGGTCATAGGTAATGCCCGCGTACGGTGTTACTTCACCCCGCTCGTGCATCTTGACGTCCGGCGATCCGAATGAGGTAGGCCAGTAGTAATAGTCGTAGTCATAGTCGGAGGTGCGCGCGCCTACGATTACATTGAGGTCATCCATCAGGTTGAACTTGAATGCCGCATAGGTGCCGCGCTGGCTGCTCTTGATGTTGAGAATTTCCCCAAGTGCGCCAGTCTCGGTTGGCCGAGGCAGGTAGTTGTCCCAGTCATAGAAGTTGACGGTTGTGCTGCCAACGTCATAACCGGTGTGATCGTTCTTGTAATCCTGATAGTTGAAGCCGGTGATGAACTCGTGAGTGCGCCCGAACAGGGAAAATGGCCCCTGCAGGGTCAGGTCCACGCCGCGTTGAGTCTGATCGGCTTCGGCATTGTAGCGCAGCATTCTCGCGGCGCCGGTTGCTTCATCAATCCATGCTCGGTTCGTCGTGGTCTGGTATGAGCCGTTGTAGTTATCGCGATTGGAATCCATGTAGTTCGCGGCCAGCTTGATTTGCCAGTCATTGGCGAAAGTGTGCTCGGCGGCCATGAAATAGTTGGTGGTTTCCAGCTCGTCGTACATCCAGCGGGCACCGGAACTGGTCGAGCGGGAGAAGTTGGTCTGCTTGCCGTTGGTGAACAACAGCGGCACACCCGGTGAACCGGTGGCTTTGAACTTCTGGTAATCGACGCCGAAACGTACCAGGGTGGCGTCGTTCAGGTCCGCTTCGAGAACGCCGTAGAGGATGTCCTTGTCTTCCTTGTACCAGTCGCGAAAGCTGCCGCTTTTCTGCTTGGCCGCCACCATGCGCCCGCGCAGGTTGCCGCCCTCGGTCAAGGGGCCGGAAACATCGACTTCGCTGCGGTAGGAGTCCCAGGAGCCGACAGTGCCCTGAATATGCGACTGGAATTCGCGTGTCGGGCGTTTGCGAATGAGGTTGACCACACCGCCGGGTTCACCGGCGCCGGTCATCAGGCCGGTGGCGCCGCGGACGATTTCGACGCGGTCGTAAATGGTCATGTCCAGCAACGTGCTGGGCATGTTGCGGGTCTGGTTTTCCTGGGTGGTGGTCACGCCGTCAAGCTGGTAGGTGTTGATGGCACTGCCGCGGGAATAGATGTTGTAGCGCAGGCCACCGTCCTGGGACATGGTGATGCCCGGTGTCTGGTTAAGCACCTGGGTCACGCTGTTGAGCTGCTGGTCGTCCATGCGCTGGCGGGTGATCACGCTGATCGACTGGGGCGTTTCGCGTATCGACAGGTTCATCTTGGTGGCAGTGTTGGTGACACCGGTGGTGTAGGAGCCCGTGCCTTCGGTGGTGGCACCAAGGCCCACGCTATTGACGTTGGTTGCCGAAAGCTCGACCTGGCCGGCCTGTGCGCTCGAACTGGCCGTTACCGTCACGGTGTTGCCATCGATCTGGTAACGCAGCCCGGTGCCTTGCAGCAGTGTCCGCAGCGAAGACTGCAGGTCATGCCGGCCCTTGAGGGCCGTGGAGCGCAGCCCATTGATGTCCTCCGGGCTGTACAGCAACTGGGTATCGGTCTGCTTGGCCAGTGCCTGCAACGCCGAGTTCATCGACTGCGCGGGAATGTCCAGGGTCCACTCCTGTGCCTGCACCTGGGCAACCATCGCAGCGGATATCGCCAGGCCCAGGCCGATGCGTGTGAACGCGCGCTGGGGGCGAAGGGAATGACGGATCAGTAATGCTTTGGCAAGCGGGTTGAGCGGGCCGGGGAGGGACTTGGACATCTATTGCGGTCTCGTTGGCAGAGGGTTTTTTTCTATGTCAGCTATAGGACGCAGCACCTGTGAAAAACCGGAACGATTCTTATTGGCGATTTTTTTGCCCGGTGCTGCGTTAACCGCGTCACAACTTCAAAGTTCGCGTGCTACGCGAAAGCCGAGGAAGTCACCGCGGGTGGTCTTGAGGCGGTCGTTGCGGTTGGCCGAGCGGGAGAAGATCGGCGGCTCGCCCCAGTCATTGCCGCGCATGTGCGCGCGGATGCACTTGGGGTCCTGGATCCAGGCGCTGCCGTCGGTGGGGGCGCCTTCGTAGCTGTCGTGGTAGCAGTCGGCGACCCATTCGTAGACGTTGCCGTGCATGTCGTACATGCCGAAGGCATTGGGCGGGTAGCTGCCCACCGGGGCGGTGAAGGCATGACCGTCCTTGGGGCCATAGGTGTTGGCGTGCTTGCTGATCTCGTACTTGCCCGGTTCGTCGAAGGGGAAGGGGAACGGGCCGCTGGAGCCGCCACGGGCGGCATATTCGCGTTCGGCTTCGCTGACCATGCGGTAGGGTTTGCCGGTGATTTTCGCCAGCCATCGGGTGTAGGCCTGCACTTCGTCGTAGTCGACACATACCGCCGGCTGGCGGGGGCCTTGCTTGTAGCTGGGCTTGCTGGCTTCGCACCAGCGGCCAGGGCGGTCGTCGCCGCTCTTGATGACGGTGCCGGTGGCCTTGATGTAGGCGTCCAGTTCGCCGGCGGTGACTTGGTAGCGGCTCATGGCGAAGGGCTTGGCGAAGGTCACGGTGTGCAGCGGGCCCTCGTCGGGCTGTCGGCCGACTTCGTCGTCGGGGGCGCCCATCACGTAGCTGCCGGCGGGCAGCACGACCATCTCGGGGCAGTTCTTGCAGTCTTTGAACACGTCGCCGGGCTTGGCGGCGTGGGCGTAGGCGCTGACCAGCAGCAGGCAGGTGACCTGGGCTGGCCGGTAGAGCCAGGCGGATACGTTCATCGGTGGTCCTCGAAACGGGTGAATGCGGGCTGCGTTTCGCATTCAGACGAATCGGGGTGGTGAGAAATTAACCAACATCCAAGGTGGCGCGGTCTTTTTGTGGGAGCGGCCTTGTGTCGCGAAAGGGGCGCGCAGCGGCCCCACACTCTCAGCTTCGCCGCAGATATTGCTGGGGCCGCTCTGCGGCCCTTTCGCGACACAAGGCCGCTCCCACAAAAGCTGTTTGCAAGGCATGGGGCACCGGGCTATAGTCGAGCCCACTGTTCTCTTCCCGAAGACCTGTTCATGCCAGCCAGCCCATCCACCACCAGCTTTGCCATCGCGCCAGTCGCGGGCATGGTCGTGCGTGGCTGCCAGCAGCCGGCGATGATCAGTCACTATCCACCACCACCTGTCAGTGGCGTCGTAGGCGGCGTAGCTCCGCCTGCTTGCGTGGTCGTGCTGGGCTGATCGGCTTCTGGCCGCATCCCTTCGCACACGCAACCTACTGAACCCGGTCGGCGACTTCCCACGCTGAAGCGCACGCCGTCCGTCTGGCTTATTCGCCTTGAATCAGGTGGCAATACATGTCTGTCTTTAGCAAAGCATCCGTGGCCTCGGCGGCCACTACCAGCCTGTTCGTCCTGCTGTGGAGCAGCGGGGCGATCGTTTCCAAACTTGGCCTGGCACACGCCAGCCCGTTCGCCTTCCTGCTGTTGCGCTCGGCGCTGGCCCTGGCCGGCCTGCTGTTGATCGGCCCGTTGCTGGGGCTACGCTGGCCACGCAGTCGCGGGGCCATCCTGCGAGCCCTGGGTACCGGCTGTGTGCTGCTCGGCGCCTATCAGATCTTCTATCTGCTGGCGCTCGATACCCATGTCACCCCCGGTGTCATGGCCACGGTGATGGGGGTACAACCGATCCTGACCGTGGTGCTGATGGAGCGCCAGCGCTCCTGGAGCCGCTTGTTCGGCCTGGGGTTGGGGCTTGGCGGGTTGATCATGGTGGTCTACCAGGGCATCAACCTGGGCGGGGTGTCGCTGGCGGGGATGCTGTTCGCCTTGCTGGCGCTGGTCAGCATGACCTTCGGCTCGATCCTGCAGAAGCGCATCACCGACAACCCCATGGGCACGCTGCCACTGCAGTACCTGGCCGGCTTTGCCATGTGTGCGCTGTTCGCGCCGCTGCAGCCGCTGCATGTGGAGTGGACTGGCGGTTTTGTCGGCGCGCTGCTGTGGATGGGGCTGGTGGTCTCGTTGCTGGCGACCCTGCTGCTGTACCGGCTGATCGCCAAGGGTAACCTGGTCAATGTCACCAGCCTGTTCTACCTGGTGCCGGCAGTGACCGCAGTGATGGACCTGCTGATCTTCGGTAACCGCCTGGCGCCGCTCAGCCTGCTGGGCATGGGGCTGATCGTGGTGGGCCTGCTGTTCGTGTTTCGCAAGCCCGCCGCGCGTCTGGCCGAGGCGTAGGCCCTAGCGAAATTCTTCGGGGATGGCGTGGCGCAGTACGCCTTCCTCGAAGTCCAGCAGGCCGGCTTCGCGCTGGGTGAGCAGGTAGTAGAGCAGGGTGTCGAGCGAGCGCTGCGGCGGGACCTCGACCGCCAGCATCTTCACCGCCTGCTCGGTTTCGCAGTTGCAGCCGAAGTCGTGCAGGGCCGCGCGTACCTGGTCCAGGGTTTCCGGGGGCTTGACGATAACCCGGAACACCGAGCTGCCACTGCTGTGGCGCAGTTCGGCGAACCAGGTTTCGCCGGCTTCCTCACGGGTGCCGATCACGTCGCCCGGGGCGATGCCGTAGACATGGAAGGGAATGTTGTCGACGGCATAGCCGCCTTCCACTGCCTTGGCCCACAAGCCCTCGACCGAGGCGGGCGGGTAGCCGTTTTCGTCCTGCTCCAGGCGGAACAGCACCTTCTTGTACGCGTCGTTCATCCTGTACCCCGCTTCAGCTGCGTGCCGGGCGCAGCACCAGCCACAATGCCAGGCCAATCAGCAGGCCGCCGTACAGGTGCGCCATCGACAGCGGTTCGTCCAGCAGCCACGCCCCCCACAATACGCCGAATACCGGGATCAGGAAGGTCACGGTGCTGGCTTTGACCGGGCCGATCTCCTCCAGCAGGCGGAAGTACAGGATGTAGGCGAACGCTGTGCACAGCAGGCCCAGGCCCAGCAGCGACAGCCACACTTGCCAGCCACCCCAGCTGGCAGGCGGCTGGCTCAGCGCGCTCCAGGCGAACAGCGGGCTCAGCATCAGGGTGGCGCCGAGCATGCTGCCCAGTGCCGACAGACGGCTGTCCAGGCCGCTGACCCAGCGGCGGGCGAGGAAGCCGGCAAAGCCGTAGCAGGTGGTGGCCGCCAGGCAGGCAAGTGCGCCTTGCAGCAGGGCCAGGTCCAGGGCCACCGGGCCGGCACCGCTGAGGATGCCGACGCCGAACAGGCCCAGGAAGATGCCGCAGAGCTTGGCCAGGGTCATTGGTTCGCGGAAGAACAGCACGCCGACCAGCACGCCCATCAACGGCGTGGTGGCGTTGAAGATTGCCGAGTAGCCGGCAGGCAGTACCTGGGCGGCCACGGAGTAGAACGTGGCGGGGATGCCGGAGTTGATCATGCCCAGCACCAGGCAGGCGCCGAGCTTGCCCTGGAAATCCCAGCGCACGCGGGCGGCGGCGAGCAGTGCAACCAGGCCCAGGCAGGCGATGGACACACGGAAGAACGCCGTCGGCACCGTACCCAGTTCGGGGGCGATGACGCGCATGAACAGGAAGCTCGCCCCCCAGACGGCGGCAAGGGTCAGCAGGCGGGCTAGGGCGATGGGGCTCACAAACGTCTCCGGAGGCGGGGCAGGGGCGCGAGTGTACGCCAGGGGGCCGAGGGATTCTTGTGCTTTCTTGCGGTGTAAACCTGTGCCGGCCTCTTCGCGGGTAAACCCGCTCCCACAGGTTCTGTGCAATGCTCGGCCCTGTGGTAATCCTGTGGGAGCGGGTTTACCCGCGAAGAGGCCGGCACAGGCTCCGCAACAACCAAGAGGCGACTAAGCTCTGTAACTCAACACCGCACCGAGGTCTTCGCATGCCCCAGCCCTGGCCCGCTATCGAAATCGCCCGGATGATCCTCGCCGGCTTCGACGACTACCGCGACCACTTCCAGCGCATCACCCTCGGTGCCCGCCAGCGCTTCGAGCGGGCGCGCTGGCAGGATATCCAGCGTGCTTCCGCCGCCCGCATCAATCTCTATGAAGAAAAGGTCGCCGAGGTCAACGGCTGGCTGCGCCAGGGTTTTGCCGAGGATGTGCTGCTGGATGTGGAGCAATGGCCTTTGGTGAAGAACGCCTATATCCACCTGATCGACCCACGGCTGGACGACGAGCTGTCCGAGACCTGGTACAACTCGCTGTTCTGCAGCCTGTTCAGCCATGACCTGATCAGCGACGGCTGCATGTTCATCCACACCACCCGGCCCTCCATGCGCGGCCGCGAGCGCGCCGCGCAGACCCGTACCTATCGGCCGGACGGCGGGCTCAAGGGCCTGCTGCGCGCGGTGTTCACCGATTACCCGTTCGATGTGCCATACGGCGACTTGGAGGGCGACCTGACGCGCCTGCAAGAGCAATTGCGCGAGTGCCTGCCGGACTGGGTGTGCAAGGACCCAGCGCTGGCGCTGGAGCTGTTCGTGCCGGTGCTGTACCGCAACAAGGGTGCCTACCTTGTAGGCCGGCTGTTCAACAGCGATGAACAGTGGCCGCTGGTCATCCCGCTGCTGCATCGCGAAGGGCACGGTATCGAGGCCGATGCGCTGATCACCGACGAGGCCGAGGTGTCGATCATCTTTTCCTTCACCCGCTCGTACTTCATGGTCGATGTGCCGGTGCCGGCGGAATTCGTCAATTTCCTCAAGCGCATCTTGCCGGGCAAGCACGTAGCCGAACTGTATACCTCCATCGGTTTCTACAAGCACGGCAAGTCGGAGTTCTACCGGGCGCTGATCAACCACCTGGCCAGCAGCGACGACCGCTTCGTCATGGCGCCCGGGGTGCGTGGCATGGTCATGAGCGTGTTCACCCTGCCGGGTTTCAACACCGTGTTCAAGATCATCAAGGACCGCTTTTCTCCGTCGAAGACGGTCGACCGTGCCACAGTGATCGACAAGTACCGGCTGGTGAAGAGCGTCGACCGCGTCGGGCGCATGGCCGATACCCAGGAGTTCGCCGATTTTCGCTTCCCGCGCAGCAAGTTCGAGCCGGAATGCCTGGCCGAACTGCTGGAGGTGGCGCCATCGACCGTGGCATTGGAAGGTGACACGGTGCTGATCCGCCACTGCTGGACCGAGCGGCGCATGACGCCGCTGAACCTGTATCTGGAGCACGCCAGCGAGGGCCAGGTGCTGGAGGCGCTGGAGGATTACGGCCTGGCCATCAAGCAGCTGGCGGCGGCGAATATCTTCCCTGGCGACATGTTGCTGAAGAACTTTGGCGTTACCCGCCATGGCCGGGTGGTGTTCTATGACTATGACGAGATCAGCTTTTTGACCGAGGTGAACTTCCGCCATATTCCGCCGCCACGTTACCCGGAGGACGAGATGTCGGGTGAGCCGTGGTACTCGATCGGCCCGCATGACGTGTTCCCCGAGGAGTTCCCGCCGTTCCTGTTTGCCGATATCGGCCAGCGGCGGTTGTTCAGCCGCTTGCATGGGGAGTTGTACGATGCGGATTACTGGAAGGGGCTGCAGGCGGCGATTCGTGAAGGGAAGGTGATCGATGTGTTTCCGTATCGGCGCAAGGGGCGGTGAATTTGCTTTATCAGGCCCGGCCTCTTCGCGGGTAAACCCGCTCCCACAGGGACTCCACTGGTTTCAAATCCTGTGCCGTACCTGTGGGAGCGGGCAAGCCCGCGAAGAGGCCGGCCATGCTTTCCCCAGTTAACCTTTCAAACACTTCAACTCACTGAAATCAGTCCGGACCTTGCTCAACTTTTCCTGCAGAAACAGCCGCTGCTGCGGGGTACTCTGCTGCACCAGGTCGACCAGCAAGCTGCGCGCCTGCTGCTCGGTATTCTGATACGCCGCCCGGTACTCCGGCGTCCACAAACTCTCCTTGCGCTGCAACAACGTCGCCAGGCGCGGCTCGAAGCTGGCGTCGTTGCGCTGGTTCATCGCCAGCAGCAATTGCTGCTGCCAGTGCGCGCGGTTGGCGATCCATTCGCGGTTCTGGTCGCCCAGCGCCTGGGACCAGGCCTGCACGCGTTGCTTCTGCACCGCGGTCAGCTCGCCGAACCACGGGGTCAGGCGTTTCTCCATGCGTTCGGTACGGCGGGCGATCTGCTGGGCCAACGGCGTATCCACATACTTTTTCTGCCGTTCGCTTATGTCCTCGCGGAATGCCTCGCGCATCTCCGCCACCTGGGCATCGCTCATGCCGCGCAGCAACTCGGTGGCCGACGGGGTGATTTCCTCGGCTACCCGGCCAATCGCCTCGCGGGCTTCGCGAGTACGCTGTTGCAGGGCCTGGTCGGTCACCTGGTCGTCGGCGACCATGCCGCGTATCCGGTCCAGCCAGTCGAGGTAGCCGGGCAATTGGGTCTTGCAGTGCCAGGCCAGGTGCTCGCGCAGGCGGTCGTCAAGCAGGGCCTTCTGCTCGCTGTTCATGGCCAGGTAGTCGTCCAGCGACCACGGCACCAGGCGGTCGAGGTTGCGGTAGGCCAGGTCGATGCGGCTGCAGGCGGCCAGGGCCAGGGCGAAGCCGATGGCGATGAGCAGGGCTTTGAACAGGCGTAGCGGCATGTGCTGTTCCTTGCAGAGGCTGGCCAGACGGTAGACGCGACGAGGGGCTGACGGTTCCACCGCATCAGCGGTCGGGCGACGCGCTGGCTTTGAGTCTAGCGGCGTAGCCGTTGTCGGCGCTGTTCACCACGTAGATTTTCTGCCAATGTTTGCTGAGGCTCTGGCCAGAGCGTCGCATCATTTCAGGACGGTGGATGAGAACATCAGAGAAAGGCAACCTTCAGAACGGTTATCGACGGATCATTCCTTCGATGACCGCGCTTCTGGAGTTCGAAGCGGTTGCCCGTCACAGCAGTTTTACCCTCGCCGCGCGGGAGCTAGGAGTAACCCAGGCGGCAGTGAGCAAGCAGATCCGGCAGCTTGAAGAAAACATCGGCGTTCAGCTGTTCCAGCGCTTTCATCGTGGCGTTAGCCTGACCAATGAAGGGCAGACGTTGTTTGCCGTAATGTCTGAGTCGCTTCAGAAGGTCGCAGCAGTATTCGATCGCCTGACAGAGGGAAGTGCCGAGCAGCAACTGGTACTGAGCACGACCGCGACTTTTTCTCAGCTCAGAGTGATGCCGCGATTAAGCACGCTCCAAGCCGCCTTGCCCCACATTCGCTTGCGCCTGGCCACACAGATGTTCACCGGCGACCTGCGCGATCATGACATCGATCTTCTGGTGCGTTACGGCAATGGTAAATGGGCGGATGGCACGGCCCTGCATCTGTTCGACGAAGAAGTGTTTCCAGTGTGTTCGCCGGCTTGGCTGGCGCGCAACCAGGCGCCCGACTCGTTGGAGGCGCTATACGGCGCTGACCTGCTGGATGCCGATGCCACCACCGAGGGTTGGATGACATGGCCAACCTGGTTCCGAGCGTTGGGAGGGCACCCTCCAAAGCTTGATTACCGTCTGCGCTGTCACCTGTATACCGATACCATTCAAGCAGCGCTGCACGGACATGGTGTAGCACTGGGTTGGGGGCGGATGCTTGATCATCTGCTCGAATCAGGTGACCTGGTACGTTTGTCAGACCTGGTGATAAAACCACAGGAAGCCTACTACCTGGTGGTGCCCCACGGGCGCGACACCACGGCCATGGTGCTCAGTCTTGCAGAGTGGTTACGATCGTCTCCAGGGTGAATCATGCGAAGGGGCTCTGCGAACGAGTCGCAGAGCCGAAGAACGCTTTCGTCAACGCTCGAGAAAACTTGCATCGAATGGATAATGGGTGAGCAGCTCATAGCCGGTTTCAGTGACCAGAAACTGGTTTTCCAACTTGATGCCGTCACGTCCGCCGACTTCTCCGACATACGCCTCGACGCACA
The DNA here is from genome assembly GCF_900277125.1 of Pseudomonas inefficax. GTDB lineage: Bacteria > Pseudomonadota > Gammaproteobacteria > Pseudomonadales > Pseudomonadaceae > Aquipseudomonas > Aquipseudomonas inefficax. The sequence continues at coordinate 27,250 of NZ_OPYN01000191.1, read as the reverse complement.
GCGCCATCCCGGGCTCCAGCACGCCTTCGTAACCGTAGGAATGCAGATCTTCGGGATAGCGGATGCAGGGATATTCGTCACACAGCCCCACGCCATGGAACATGACACCGTAGCGTTGCGCTCGGCATGATTCAGGGAGCCGGTGGCCCTTGTCGGTGAGTTCAGTGAAGCGCACGCCAGGCCTGATCATTTCGATGTTGTGGGTGATATGTTCGTGAGCTATGCGGTACAGCCGTTTCTGTTCAGCAGTGGGCTCCAGGCCACCACAGATCCAGCTACGGGACATATCGACACACATGCCATAAACACCGATCAAGTCGGTGTCGAAAGACAACAGATCACCATTGCTCAGAACGCGCGGCCCGGACTCCTGGAACCAAGGGTTCGTGCGTGGCCCAGAGCTTAAAATCCGAGTCTCGATCCATTCGCCGCCACGGCGGATATTGCCGGCATGCAATACTGCCCATACATCGTTTTCTGTCATGCCTTCGCGTAATGCCTGGTGCATCTCCGAGACGGCTGCTTCACAGGAAGCGACCGCGCAACGCATTGCCTTGATTTCATCGGGCCCCTTGATCGCCCGAGCGAACTCGGCAACTTCCTGACCACTGAAGAGTTCGATGCCAAGCGCATCCAATGCCCGCACACCCGCCAATTCGATGCGGTCAACAGCGAGGCGTCGGTTTGCCCCTGCGTGTTGTCTCAGGATGTCGTCGACCTGCAAGGCAAAGCGTCGAGCATGCTCGTCTGTGCGATCGCCTGTCTCGAAGTAGAAAAAAGAGGCTCCGCTGCGCAGTTCGCTGATGAGCGGCAAATGCGCGCTCAGGTGATCACAGCCATGGAAGTCCCAGAGCACAACGTGCCCGCTCGCTGCAATGAAACATGCTCGAGCGGGGTTGTGGGTGGTCCACAGTTGCATGTTTGTCGTATCAGTGGCGTATCGAATATTCAGAGGATCGAATAGCAGGATGCCGCCCAGGTCACGTGCGATCAATTGCGCACGAATACGCTCCAGCCGATACGCTCGCATCGTTGGCAGATGGGGCGCTTGCAAGCCCAGCGCATTCCATTCCGCAAAAGCAAGTGGCGTAGGGCCGATTTCCGTCCGGTCGTTGTCATCGATCGAGCCGTCAGCCTTGAATGCCGAGTTACGCTGGCGTGCAGGATCAATGCGTCGATGCTCAGGGTTGATTGAAAAGGGTGCCGACATTCCGGTCTCCAGGCAATACTCATAGTGTGTTGGCTAACGACTGAGACAGTATTGGTGAATGGGAAAATCGAAGGCAGGCGCGCCTGCCTTCAACATTGACCGTCAGTTGCTCGCCTGGGCGCCAGCGGCTCTTGCCGATTGAAGCCATTCATCAAATTGTTGCCGATGGGCGGCTATCCACTCGCTCGTGTGGCGATGAATATCGTCCGGGCTTTTTTCACCCTGTTGCATCTTCAGGTTTTGCGCGCTTTCATCAGCGGTGCTGATCTTCATCACCGACAGGAACTTCAATGCCGCAGGATTCTTTTGCGCGAACTCCTTGTTCAGGACCGCTTCGACTTTATCTACGGCAAACCCAAGGTTCTTGCCTTTGTAAGTCGTGTCGATATCATTTTTTCCGCCGGGCAGGTCTGTTTCAGGAACCTCCAGCCAGACCACATCCTTATCTTCCACAAGCACATTGGCAATCCACTGGGGCACCCAGGTGAAGTAGAGGATCGGCTTTCCTTCCTTGTAGCGAGTAATGGTGTCGGCCATCAGGGCGAAATAGGAGCCCTGGTTGACGTGAACGGTCTTTTCGAGGCCGTAGGCCTTCATCTGATGATCAATGATAAGTTCGCAGCCCCACCCGGGGTTGCAGCCAGTCAGGTCCGCTTTGCCATCGCCGTCAGAGTCAAATAGTTTGGCAAGTTCAGGCTTTTTCAGGTCAGTGATGTACTTGATGTTATGGGCTTCAGCGGTTTTCTTGTCTATGAGGTAGCCTTGGAGCACGCCCGGCATGATCTCGCCTGTTTTCACCATGACGTCGTCGCCGCCAGCCTGCTGATAGAATTTTTCATGCAGCTTGTCCCAAAGGTGCACGGTAAAGTCCGCGTCGCCGTTGGCGAGCGCCATCATCATGACGCCGTAATCAGTCTCCTTGGGCTCTTGAACGTTATAACCGAGTTCGCGCAGGCCTTGCATTGCGATTTCACCACGGAAACGCTCTTCAGCGATCGGCGGGAATATCGGAGTAATTTTAACGCCTTCCCCGGGGTTGGTGGATGCGAGTGAACTCAGCGCTGTAATGGAGAGGTAAAGTGCAGTCGCGGTTTTAAGGGCTCGGCGCGGAATTTTTATCATGGACATGGTGGGTTCCTTAAGCGTGGAAGTGCAAAACATCATCAGGAAATGCCTTCATGCAATCTTTTCTGGCCTGGAGGATCTGCCAGTGCCGAACATGCGCAGCAGGAAACCGACAGGGCCTGTCTGGTACCATTTTCTACTCGGGTCGGTTTTAGTGCGGTCACCCATCGCCTGGGTGAGGCGGTCAAGGAAGATGGCCAGTAAAACGAGGCCGATGCCACCCACTGTTGCAAGTCCCATATCAAGCCGACCAATACCCCTCAGTACCATCTGGCCCAGGCCGCCGACCGAAATCATGGAGGCGATGACGACCATGGAAAGGGACAGCATAAGGGTCTGATTGAGGCCGGCCATCATGGTTGATGTGGCCAGTGGTAATTGCACGCGTACAAGCATCTGCCGTGGCGTGCAGCCGAATGCGCGAGCGGCTTCAATCTTGTCTTCGGGCACCTGCCGTATACCCAGATTGGTCAGGCGTACGAGGGGCGGAAGCGCAAACACGATCGTAACGAGAACCCCAGGCACGTTGCCGATACCGAACAGCATCACAACGGGGACGAGATAGACAAAAGCGGGCAAGGTTTGCATGGCATCGAGCACTGGCCTGACCACACGCTCGAGACGGTCGCTGCGAGCGCACAAGATGCCGAGAGGAATGCCTATGACGGCACAGAAGAACACCGATGTCAGGACAAGGGCCAGGGTTGTCATCGACGCTGACCATACGCCGATAAGGCCTAGCAACGTGAGGGTAATGAAGCAAAGCAGTGCCATGCGCTTTCCTGCGAGCTGCCAACCAAGCAGGCTGGATAACAGAATCCCGATAGATGGCGGAATGCTCTGCAGGAACCATTCAATGCCATTCAGGACCTGGTCGATTGGCCACCGAACAGCTCGAAAGAAGTCACGGAAGTTATGCACCAGAAAATTCAATGTGCTCGTCACCCAGTCGCCAAGAGGGATGACGGTAGTCTGAAACGGATCGAGAAAACTAAAGTCGGACATTTGAACTATCCTCATTACGCATTTCGCAAGTGAAGCACGTGCGAACTTACAGGTCTGATCGATGACTCAATGACTGCCCAGCGTTTGCAGTAATTGGTTTTTGGACAAGGTTCCCTTCAGAAATCCGTTTCGATCCAGAACTGGCACGGGGTAGGGTAGTTTTGCCGCAATGTTCAATACCTCGTGCAAAGGCGTATCAAGATATACCGGCTCTAGCTCATGCTGAGAGTAGTGGGTGTTGGTACTGTCTGCATCGACAACACTCACCAACTGGCCTTTGTCATTCAGCAGATAGCCATAGTCAATACCAGGTTTGAATTCCTTGGGCTCTTCGATATGCCGAGTGGATTCAGGGTCGAGCCGGGCCAGGTCGCCTGCTTTCAAGATTTTAGAACTGTCAAAACCTTTGAAGAATGTTCGGACATAATCATTGGCGGGTTGACTGATCAATTCTTGAGGCGTGCCAATCTGCACGACTCTACCGCCTTCCATGATTGCGATACGGTGGCCAATACGGATGGCCTCTTCGATATCATGGGAAATAAAGATAATCGTGCGCTTCTGCTCTGCTTGCAATTTGATCAATTCGCCTTGCATCTCGCTACGGATCAGCGGGTCAAGGGCAGAGAAAGCTTCGTCCATCAGCAGGATGGTTGGGTCATTAGCCAATGCGCGTGCCAAGCCTACACGCTGCTGCATGCCACCTGAGAGCTGGTGAGGATAGCTATGTTCCTGGCCAGAAAGCCCGACCTGCAGAAGCGCCTCGCGCGCGCGCTTCTGGCGTTCCGTTTCACTGACACCCGCTATTTCGAGCCCGAAGGCTGTGTTTTCGAGGACGCTCATGTGAGGCATCAGGGCGAACGACTGAAATACCATCCCCATTTCTTTGCGGCGCACATCCAGAAGTGCCTTGTCCGAAAGCCCGGTGATTTCTCGACCGTTCAGATAAATGTTTCCGGAGGTAGGCTCTATCAGTCGATTAAACAGTCGGACCAGGGTGGACTTGCCTGAACCTGACAAACCCATGATGACGAAAATTTCGCCGCGTTTCACTGACAAGGTCGCGTCGAATACACCGATAACTTGACCGGTTTTTTCGAAGACTTCCTTTTTGCTGAATCCATCTTTCACCATTTTCATGGCGATATCAGGATGGGGTCCAAAAACTTTGTAGATATGTTTGATTGAAAGAATTTCATCTGAGTGGCTCATGGCTTCCCTCCTAACTTTGATTTAGGGGATACGTTATCTTCGTTGGCCAAAGACAGTATCGACTTGGGGAGACAGTACCAAAGAGGTGGAATAGTCATGGCGGCTTCCTGGGTTTTTTATTTTTCTGGCCCCAGATGGGCATTCATAGAATTTAAGCTTATCAGGCGTTAACAACCATCAACATTTATCAGTCACTATTCATAACGTAGCGTTATCGAACGGGCTGGTTGCAATTACGCCGAAAAGAGAGGGGCCACTGCCCAGACTGGACAGTGGCCCCAACGGCGCTGAACTCCGTCAGAACAGCACCGGTCCTGCACTGGTCACGAAGCGTTGATCCAGATGGTCTTCAGCTCCGTGTACTGGTCATGGGCCCAGATGGACTTGTCACGCCCACCGAAGCCAGATTCCTTGTAGCCACCGAACGGCGTGGTTACATCCCCCTCGCCGAAGCAGTTGACCGTGACCACACCGGCGCGGATTTCCCGCGACAGGCGCAGTGCGTTGCGCAGGCTGCCGGTGTAGGCCGAGGCCGCGAGGCCGTAGACGGTGTCGTTGGCCAACTCGATCGCCTCGTCGAGGGTCTCGAAGCTGGTGACGCTCAACACCGGGCCAAAGATCTCTTCGATGAACAGCTTGTTGTCGCGGCCAATGTTGTCGACGATGGTCGGCTGCACGAACACGCCATCCTCGGTCTCGCCACCCTGCACGATGCTGAGCTTCTGCTCGGCGGCGTAATCCAGGTAGGACTTGACCTTCTCGAAGTGCGATTTGCTGACCATGGCGCCCAGGCGGTTGTCCGGGTCGAGTGGGTCGCCCAGCTTCCAGCCTTTCAGGTGCTTGGCGATCAGGCTCAGCAGTTGGTCTTTCACATCTTTGTGAACGATCAGGCGCGAAGACGCCGAGCAGTTCTCACCCATGTTCCAGAACGCACCGGCGGTGACGAACTGGGCCACTTCATCAAGGTCTTCGCAATCGTTCATGACTACGGCCGGGTTTTTGCCCCCCAGTTCCAGGACGATGCGCTTGAGGTTGGACTCGGCAGCGTATTTGAGGAACAGGCGACCGGTTTCGGTGGAGCCGGTGAAGCTGACCATCGGGATGTCCATGTGGCGACCGATGGCTTCGCCCACTTCACGGCCACCGCCAGGCACCAGGTTGAACACGCCTGCAGGAATGCCCGCCTCATGGGCCAGTTCGGCCACGCGCAGGGCGCTAAGGGTGGTTTCCTTGGCCGGCTTGACCACGATCGAGCAACCGGCGGCCAGCGACGGGGCAATCTTCCAGGCCAGCATCAGCAGTGGGAAGTTCCAAGGCAGCACCAGGCCGACTACGCCGATGGCTTCGCGTACCACCATGGTCACGGCGGCATTGCCGGTCGGGGCGGTGGCGTCGTAGATCTTGTCGATCAGCTCGGCGTGCCAGCGGATGGTGTGGATGGTTTCCGGCACGTCGACGGTCTGGCACTCGCTGACCGGCTTGCCGCTGTCGATTGCTTCCAGCACCGCCAGCTCATGGGCGTTGTCTTCCAGCAGCTGGGCGAACTTCTGCAGCACGTGCTTGCGGTCGTTCGGCTGCATCTTCGACCAAGTACCTTCCTCGAACACGCGCTTGGCCGCAGCCACTGCCACGTTGACGTCGTTGACGTCGCAGGCGGCGACTTCCGCCAGCTGCTTACCGGTGGCCGGGTTGGTGGTGACGAAGGTGCGACCGGAGATGGCATCGCGGAACTCACCGTCGATGAATGCCTTGGTGCGCAGTTGCAGATCGGCGGCGATGGCCGCGTATTGTTCCTTGCTCAGCAATTCAGCCATTTTCAGGCACCCCCAGTGATCTGTGCGATGGTGCGCTTGAGTTCGGTGACTACGCGCTCAAGCTCTTGCTTCTCGGTAGCATCCAGGTCGTACAGCGGCTTGCGCACGCTGCCGGTGCTCAGACCGTTGAGGGCGCAGCCGTACTTGATCGATTGAACGAACTTGCCACCTTCGAGGAAGTCCATCAGCGGCATCATGGCGCCCATGATCTTGCGGGCCTTGTCGAAGTTCTTCTCGATCACGCAGGCCTCGTAAAGCGCCACGTGCTCGCGCGGGATGAAGTTGGAGCCGGCGCAGACCCAGCTCTTCGCGCCCCACGCGAAGAACTCCAGGGCCTGGTCGTCCCAGCCGCAGGACAGCTGGATGTTCGGGCGCTGGATGGCAAGGCGGTGCAGTTGGGCCATGTCGCCGGAGCTTTCCTTGATGGCGACGATGTTCTTCACGTCGGCCACGGCGTCGAAGAATGCTTCACCCATGCTCACGCTCATGCGGCCTGGGTAGTTGTAGAGCATGATCGGCAGGCCGGCGGCGGCATCGACAGCTTTTACATGCAGGGCGATTTCCTGCTGGGTCGGCAGCGCGTACGGCGGTGTGCCGACCAGCAGGGCGTCGGCCTTGATTTCCTTGGCGTGCCTGGCAAAGGCCACCGAATCTTCAGTGCGGATGGCGCCAGTGCCGATGATCAGCGGCAGGCGGCCATTGAGTACGTCTTTGGCCTGGGCAGCCAGTTCCAGGCGCTCCTGGGCAGTGTGTGCGTAGTATTCGCCGGTGGAACCGCCAATGATGACGCCATGGATCTTCGACTCGACCAGGTACTCAAGCACCTCGCTGAATGCGTTTTTGTCAATCGAGCCGTCCTCGGCCAGTGGGGTAATTGCGGGGGTGTAGATACCTTCGAATTTCATGATGCCGCTCCGATTATTATCACCACAAAACAATCAGTGCCTGGCCAGGTCACCAGGCAGTGATTTCATTTAGCCAAGCGATGCAGCCTGCTGAAGATTCAGCGAGCGTGTTTCCGGGGCCAGAACCCATGACAGGAACAAGCCGAAGAATGTGATGCCGGCGGCCACGTACATCGTCTGGGCGATGCCCAGGGACTCCAGCGAGACAGGGACAAGGTAGGTTCCGACCGCTGCACCAATGCGCGAAATCGATGTGCCGGCACCGACCGCGAATGCGCGAATCTCCGTTGGGAAAATCTCGTTCGGGTAGACCAGAGTGAGCACCTGGGCTCCGCCGATGAACAGCGCATAGATGGCGAAGAACACCAGGATCCAGAGGCCTGCACCGTTGTTGGATGCGCCGAGGCACAACAGCGCCAGGCCTGAAACTGCAAAGCTGTACAGCAGCAGGTTGCGACGTCCGATCGTGTTGATGAGCCGGGTGGCGATGATGCATCCCACCACGAAGAACAAGGTGATCAGCACTGATCCGATCGAGGCGCTGTCGCCTTTCACGTTCATCGCTGTCAACACTTTGGGGGCAAAGGCATACACAGCGAAAAGCGGGATGATGCAGCATGTCCAGAACACGATGACGAACAACATGCGCTTGGCGTAGCCCGAGTAGATGAGGCTCCAGACATTGATCTTGTAGTTGGGGCTTTCCTCTGGAAGGTTGGCCAGGGAATAGTCGTTGCCGTATACACGCTTGATGACGTTCAGCGCCTCGTCCTGACGGCCTTTGCTCAGCAGCCAGCGAGGAGATTCCGGCGTGCCTATGCGTACGATGAACAGGGCCATGCCGATGATCGCCGAGCTGGCCAGCACCCAGCGCCAGGCTTCCTCCCCGCCACTGCGCAGTACCAGCTCGCCTACGATGTAGGCAGCGGCAGCGCCCGTGAACCAGAGGATCGTGAGCATCGCCAGGCGAGGGCCACGGTACTTTTTCGGCATGAACTCCACGAGGAGCGAAGTGGCGACGGGGTACTCGATGCCTACCGCGATGCCAATGACCAGCCGCAGAATAAAAATCGCCTCAGCTGTTTGAGCCCAGAACTGAGCGACGGACGCGAGAATAAAAAGAGTGGGGCCAACAAAGAACAAGCGCTTGCGGCCCAGCCGATCAGTCAGCCAGCCGCCAAGAAACCCGCCGAAAAAGATGCCGATCAACGCGGATGCGGCGATGAGGCCTTCCCAAAAGCTGTTGAGCGAAAGCGATGTGCTGATGTGCGCAAGCACTACACCGATGATGCTCAATACATAGCCGTCGACGAAAGAGCCTCCGCCTGAACGTAAGGTGAGTAGTTTGTGGAACCTGTTAAGCGGTACATCTTCTACTGAGATATTTGGACTTATCATTGTTCTCTCCTGATAAAAGACTTTTGAATGTTGGCAGTGCAACGCTGCGAACAGAGGGCGAGCACCCTCTCAAAAAACTTCAGTGAGCGATGGTTTAATTATTTTTGTCATGCAGCGAGGCCAGTCCGTAAATCTGCCCTTAAGCTTCAACGCCTGCTTTGTATTGTCCCCACATCAAGTTCAGATTGACGCCCAGGGATACCAGCGGCTCCGGCGGGTTTGCGCAGGGGCCAGGCGATTTCAGCAAGAACTCGATGAGCTCGTTATATTCACCAGCAAGCCAGTCAGCCATCAGCTTTCCAGTAGCAGTTCCACGCGTTACCCCCAGGCCGTTACAGCACAAGACCCCATAAACGTTCGGGGCCAACTGGCCGAAGTAACCCTCGTGGTTTCGAGACAACGCGAGTGCGCCGCCCCAGGTGTATTCAAGGTTTACCTCGGGCAGCATTGGGAACCGGCGCGCGAACGACTCGCGATGCCTCTTCACGAAACGCTCGATGTACTTGCTGTTGCTCCTGCCATCCGCGTTGAAGCTAAAACTGTTGCGAACCAGGATGCGATTGTCCGGTGTCCGTCTGACGGTGGTGCCGAAGGGGTCGGCGGGGATCACGCCCCAGAATGGCTTGCCGCCCAGAGCAGCCTGCTCTAGCTCGGACAATGGACGGGTGAGGCTTCCATAAGTGAAGACCGGAAGCATACGGCCTTTCAAGAAGCCGAAATGCATGCCAAACGCGTTGTTGCTCAGGATCAGTTTGCGCGCTGTGATGGAGCCGTTCTGATGTCGAAGGACAACCTTTTCACCGTATTCGACATCGATGATCGGGGTGTTTTCATACAAGACGACATTAGGCGGAAGCGAGTCTGCCAGACCTTTCACTAGCGCCGATGGCTGAATAAGTGAGGTTCCCGGCGTGAAAAGTGCTTTGCGGTAGAAGCGGGTGCCGATGTGCTCGGGCAGTGCGTCCGCTTCGATCATCTCGTAGGGTTGCCCAAGCTTGTCCAGGCCACTGCGGTATGCGTCCAACACTGCAATACCTCGAGACTCCACGGCGGCTTGATATTTGCCGCAGTGCTTCATCTGACAATCAATGTCGAACTGGTCGACCAGTTCCTTCAGGGAATTCTGACCGAACTGGTTGATCTTCAGGGTCGTCTTTGCGACATCGATATCCCCGATGTAATCATCAGCTCCGATGTCGTGCGGCAGGTCGATGGCAAAGCCTGCGTTTCGACCCGAAGAGCCCAGCCCGACTTCTTGAGCCTCGATCAGCGCGATTTGGTCATCCGGGAAATTCAGGGCGAGCTGTCGTGCCACGGCAAGGCCGGTAAAGCCCGCGCCGACGATAGCCCACCGCACGCTGGTAGTGCCCTGGTGTGCTGGTTGAACGCGACGCCCTTTGCTCAAGTGATACCATCCGCATGTATTGTCATCGGCTGGTAGAGAAGTGATTTTTGTCATTGAGGTGATCCTGAGAGGTAGGCTTCCGTCCAACGGTGCATGAGGTCGCTGACGCGTTTCGGGTCGCTACATCTCATAACGGATCTCTTTGGAAGGCGGGTGCCCAAAAAAGGCTCTGTATGACCTGCTGAAATGCGTGCATGAGACAAAGCCGCATGCGATCGACACATCAAAAATCGATGTGTTGGAATTCTGTATGAGCCGGCGAGCTTCGGTTATTCGGAGCTGGAAGTAATATTTCTGAGCCGTGGTACTCAGCTGATATTTGAACAGTCGCTGAATTTGTCGAACAGAAAGGCCAACGAGCTGGGCCAGTTGTACTTGGCTCAGCGGCTCCTCAAGATTGGACTCCATCAGCGTGATCACTTCACGCAACGGTTTGCTCACCTTGGGATGTTGGGGTTTCTGAAAACTCCGATGTTTGCTCTGATCCGAATCAAGAGTATCCAGGACGGCATTGGCCAACTCGGCACATGAGCCGTAACCCAGCCAGCGAATCATCATGTCGAACGCGCCATTCGGCGTCGCCGATGTCATTCGGTTGCGATCGAGTTCCAATGCTTCCTGGGATACTACGGCGTGGGGTGCACGCTCAGCCAAGGCGGTGCGTTGCTCCGCATGTATGGCGCAGCGGTAGCCGTCTAGTAGCCCGGCAGCGCCAAGGTACCAGGCACCATTCCAAAGGCCGCCGAGCGCGATAGGCAGCTTCGATATCTTTTTAAGCAGTGACGATAGCCAATTAGGTAAGGTGCGGGCGACACGAAGACCGCCGCATATGACTATAAGATCGAGGTCGGACAAACGAAGGTCTGTGAGTGGCGTATCAGGACGGATGGGGATGCCCAGGTCGCTCATGACCTCAGTGTGGTTGTGGCTGAAGGTATGTATGCGCACCGCACCTTGGGATATGAGATTTGCTGTAACCAGAACATCCAAAGCTTGCGTGAAGCACGGCAAAGAAAAATTTTCGAGCAAAAGGAAGCCCACTCGGGAGGACTTACGATCGCCTCGCCCGTGTGTAATGAACCCCAAGTTGCGGTCGGCGAACGTGCGGCTAAATTCTCTTGTAATTGTTTTCATTGGGGCACCTAGCAGCCCAAGCCCAATGCTTGAATTTATTTGCTGTATTGACATGTTCTGTAGATGAACAAGAGTCATCCATCAGGTTGGGCCTTAGCTTATGACCGCGTCATGACCGGGTCCAACGACTTTTCCGGGCTTTTTTGGATAACGTCTCGTTATCAGTTCGCCCCTGGAACGAGGCCTACCCTCTGCAAGATTGATAATGCCGTTCGCATAACTTAAAGTTATGCTGCTGGTAATTTTTTTACCGGTGAACGGTGCTTATCCCGCGCGTAGGATGAGCAAACAATCGAATGGGTGTGGTTCAGGAGCGGTACGAAGAATGTCGCACAAGCATGTGGATCCAGATACGCTGCTCCTCAAAATGCCCTCTCTCAGGGCAGTGAAAGCCTTCGTGGCAGCAGCCAAGTACGAAAGCTTCACCCGCGCAGCGGAAGCTTTGTGCGTTTCACAGGCCGCCATTAGCCGTCAGATCCGCGAGCTTGAAGAGTACCTCAACGCGCCACTGTTCATTCGCGTGGGGCGTGCCGTTGAACTCACGCCAGCAGGGGCTGTGTTTTTCGATGCTTCGCAAATTTCTTTCGTGAATATCGCTCAGGCGGCAGAACGTATCAGGAATGCACCTGTCGACAAGCACGTTCTGACGATATCGTGTTCTCCCGCATTTTCAGCACTTTGGCTTTCAAATCATATCCAGGATTTTCGTTCGAAGAATCCTGATATTGAGCTTAATCTGATTACCACGCAGAATTTTCACGCTCGCGAACCGGGCGTGGAGCCCGATATTGTTGTTTCAAAATTCGTCAATGTAGGCGAGGGGTATAAAGTATATCCGCTCTGTCATGACATCATTTACCCCGTGTGTTCGCCTGAGTATCTTGACCGCCATCCTGACATCACTACCTTGGAAGGGCTGCGCAGCGCTGAACTTCTGGACTTGAGCCCCTATGGCCGGTCAGGTGTAGCCGAGCATGTCGACTGGAGTGTATGGCTAGCATTCCAGAATATTGATATTGATGAGAGAGACCCTCAGAGTCCGCCAATTTTCCATGCGAATGATTATAATCTGATTACCAATATGGTGCTTTCACATCAGGGTGTGGCACTCGGCTGGAATCATTTGGTAGCGCACATGGTTGAGACTGGGCGGATGGTGAAGCCGGTCAAAGAGCAGGTCACGCTGCGCAATAGCCTTCATTACTTGGCGTGTCGTGAAGATACGGTGGCAAAAGACGCTTGTGCGCGGGTCAGAGATTGGATCATGACCAAGTTTTCAGCGTGGAAAGTTCAAGCCCGAAATGGATAACCTGACATTATCGATTCGACCCAGAAAATGTAGTTTGAGTGGTTGCTGAGTACAGATATACCCTGTGTGCGCGCGTGATCAACAATAATCCGTTTATCAACGGAGCACTCGATCTTTGCCTGGGCTTCGCGCGCGGCTTTTTACAAGAATCTATTTACAAGAATAATGTTTCAGTCGTTTGTGCCGGCCTGGAATGGCATGGTGCATGGAGGATAATAATGAACAGCAATGAATCCGTCATTAGCCTGATCAAGCAACGCAAGGCTCGCCATGTGTTGCCCCGTGAGCTTTATTTCGACCCTGTGGTTTATCGTCAGGACCTCGAACACATCTGGCATAAAGACTGGGTCTTTGCTGGACACACCTTCGAAATTCCCAAGACCGGCCAGTATTTCACCCTGCAGATCGGCGACTATCCGGTAGCCGTTGTACGGGGCAAGGATGGTGAAGTTCGAGCCTTCCACAACGCCTGTCGGCACCGAGGCGCCAAGGTCTGCGAACATGCAAGCGGCAAGGTGGCCAAGCTGGTCTGCCCCTACCACAAATGGACATTCGAGCTCGATGGCAACCTGATCTATGCAGGCAACATGGGCAACGACTTTGATCGCTCGAACTACGGCCTGAAGACCGTTCATGTCGAGGTAGTACACACCTACATCTATGTCTGCGTCGCCGAAGAGGCACCCGACTTCTCTAGCTTCCGTGCAGCGGTGACCCCGTTCATCGCGCCGCATTTTCTGGAAAACTGCAAGGTCGCCTTCGAATCGAACCTGATCGAAAAGGGCAACTGGAAGCTGGTCTTCGAAAACAACCGTGAGTGCTACCACTGCGACGGCACCCACCCTGAGCTGCTCAACTCCTTCGTGGAAAACTTGTCGGTCGCAGGTGTCGGCGGTGATGATGACCCGGAGCTTGTGGCTCACTGGGATCGGTGTGAAGCGGCAGGCATGCCAAGCCGCTTGAACATGGACCCCAAGGGGCGTTTCCGTATGACCCGCATTCCGCTCTCCGCTGGTGCGGTGAGCTACACAATGGATGGCAAGCCTGCAGTTGCAGGTCGGTTGGACAAGAGCGGTGAACCGGACATCGGTGCTCTGCTTTACTTCAATTACCCGTCGACCTGGAACCATTTTCTCGGCGATCACGCGTTGAGTTTCCGGGTTCTGCCGATCGGCCCGGGCGAAACCCTCGTGACCACCAAGTGGCTGGTGCCGGAGGCTGCCGTCGAGGGTGTCGACTACGATCTGGAGCGCCTGACCAAAGTATGGTTGGCGACCAACGACCAGGATCGTCGCCTGGTTGAAGGCACCTTTGCGGGTGTTTCCTCACCTGCCTATGAGCCAGGGCCATTCTCCGAAAACGCTGAAAACGGTGTTTGCCAGTTCGACGATTGGTACTGCGAGACCATGCTGGAGCGTCTGGAAGGGCGTCCCCAGTTGAAGTCGGTCGGCTAATGCAGGCCGCGACGGCGCCTTCGGGCGCCGTTTTCGTTTGTCCTGGCACAACGGCGATGCACTGGCCAGCGAATTCGGTGTGAACGGTGAAGTGTTGCTGTCTCAGGAAGGGGGCGGGCGTGGACCTTTGGGCAGAGCTAAGCTTTCGAGCTTTGACACCGGCAGGTGTATGTCTGGAAAATAGCCACCTTGTCTTGAGGAACATCGGAAATGGCTCTGCTTGGGCGTTACAACAGTTTGCAAATCGTGAAACACGTGGACTTCGGCCTGTATCTGGACGGCGGCGCCGACGGCGAGATCCTGCTGCCCGGGCGCTACATCCCGAAAAACGCCGAAACCGAGGTCGATGACTGGCTGAACGTGTTCATCTACCTGGACAGCGAAGACCAGCTGATCGCCACCACCGAGAAGCCCAAGGTGCAGGTTGGCGAGTTTGCCAGCCTCAAGGTCAAGGACATCAACGGTGCCGGCATCTTCCTCGACTGGGGCCTGTCCAAGGACCTGCTGATGCCGTACTCGGAAGAGGCGCGGCCGCTGAAGATCGGCGACTACTGCGTGGTGCACGTGTACCTCGACAAGCGCACCCGCCGCATCACTGCCACCTCACGACTGGACCGCTACCTGGACCGCACCCCGGCGGACTACCAGGTGGGCCAGCCAGTCGAGCTGCTGGTGGCCGGCGAGACGCCGATGGGCTTCAAGGCGATCATCAACAACCGCCACTGGGGCCTGATCCACAAGAACGAGGTGTTCAAGTTCCTGCGCTCGGGCATGCACGAGAAGGGCTTCATCAAGGAAGTGCGCCAGGACGGCAAGATCGCCCTCAGCCTGCAACCGGTCGGCGCGGCCCTGGCCGACAGCCTGCAGGAGCAGATCATGGCGCGCCTGGATGCCGAAGGCGGGGTGCTGAACGTGAGCGACAAGAGCGACCCGGCGCTGATCAGCAAGCTGTTCAACGTCAGCAAGGGCAACTTCAAGAAGGCCATTGGCGGGTTGTTCAAGCAGGGCCGCATCGTCATCCATGACGATCGCATCGAAAAGGCCTGATCAGGCCTGCACGAAGGTACGGAAGTCCAGCTGCTCGCCACCGGGGCGGGTGTCGCGCAGCAGCGAGTCGCGGTCGGCACTGAGGGCCAGGCTGATGGTCGAGCGGCGCTTGCCCGGGTTGCGCACTTCCATTTGTTCCTGGTGAGCGCGCAGGAAGTTGGTCGGCACCTTCAGGTGCTGCAGCTCGTCGCTTTCCGGGGTGTGCAGCAGCAGGTTGACCCAGTCGGGCTGGCCCTTGCGCAGCAGAGCCACCGGCACCTCGAACCACCACAGGTTGCGCTTGCGGTCGAGGATGGCGAACAGGGTGTTGCTGCTGGTCAGGACCGGGCGGGCCAGTGCTTCGTTGCGCCGGGCGATGGCGGCGGGTTTGTCGAGTTTCATGCAGGTTCCTGCGGGTTGACGCTATGAAGGCCTGCATTGTGAGGGGTGGCGTGTAGCGGAGCAAGGTTTGCCAACCGCCTTGCCGCTCGGTTCGAAGGCAAAAAAACTCTTGGAACGCTTGGCTAAGGTGTCAGGTCCACCGACTGTCGGCACGGTCCATGTGCCCCCAATTGCAGGAGTTTTGCCATGAGCGGTACCAAAGACAAAGCGAAAGGCCTGGCCAACGAAGCGATCGGCAACGTCAAGCAGGGTGTCGGCAAAGTGACCGACAACGAGCGGCTGCGGGCCGAGGGCGAGGCACAGGAGCTCAAGGGCGAGGGGCAACAGATCAAGGGCAACGTGAAGGACGCGGTGAAAAAGCCTTGATGTGAGTGGTCTGCCCCGGCCTTTTTCGCGGGCACGCCCGCTCCCACAGGTACTGCATGGTGCGTGAAGTCTGTGCAGGACCTGTGGGAGCGGGTTTGCCCGCGAAAAGGCCGGTACTGGCGTAAGCAAATTCTTGCAGCATGGCCGGGATCAGCACAGTAACGGCATGGTCTATTAGACTTACCCATGTACTCACGAATCAAGCGGCGAAAGGAGACGCTATGATTTTCCCCGACCTGCGCGGCCTGCCCCTGCACCGCGTGCTGGTACGCACCGTCAAGGAATTTCTCGACGACGAGATGTCGACCTACGCTTCCGCGTTGGCTTACCAGATGCTGTTCTCTCTGTTTCCCTTCCTGCTGTTCCTGATCGCCCTGATCGGTTTCCTGCACCTGCCGGACTTCTTCTCCTGGCTGCGACTGCAATCGGAACTGGTGCTGCCACCCCAGGCACTTGAACAGGTCAACCCGGTGATCGACCAGTTGCAGCAGTCCAAGGGCGGGCTGCTGTCGGTGGGTATCGTGATTGCCCTGTGGACCGCATCGGCCGGTGTGCGCCTGATGATGAGCGCGATGAACGCCGCCTACGATGTGCCCGAGGGCCGCCCGGTATGGAAGCGCATTCCGTTGTCGATCATCTACACAGTGGGCATTGCCGGCATGCTGCTGGTGGCTGCGGCGCTGATGGTGCTGGGGCCACAGGTGATGGAGTGGATTGCCGCCCAGGTCGGCATGCAGGAGGTGATCGTCACCGTGTGGACCATCCTGCGCTGGCCGGCGATCATCATCCTGATGATGGTGGCGGTGGCGCTGATCTATTACGTGATGCCGGATGTGAAGCAGGAATTCCGCTTCATCACACCAGGCTCGGTGCTGGCGGTGGTGGTGTGGATCCTGGCGTCGCTGGGCTTTGCCTACTACGTGAAGACCTTTGCCGATTACAACGCCATGTACGGCAGTATCGGTGCAATCATCGTGCTATTGCTGTATTTCTATATCTCCGCCGCCGTTTTGCTGCTGGGTGCGGAGATGAATGCGGTGATCGAGCACATGTCGAGCGAGGGCAAGAACCCTGGCGAGAAGGACGTCGATGAGCACAAGCCCGGCGAAACCATTACCGTGCTGGGCCATGAGCACCCTGTACCTAGCGAGCATCAATCTTCCGAGCCGAACCCCCGATGATCCGTGACATTCTCAAGATGGGCGACGAACGCCTGCTGCGCATCGCCCCGCCAGTGCCCGAACATATGCTCGGCAGCGCCGAACTGCAGCAACTGATCGACGACATGTTCGAAACCATGCGCCATGTGGGCGGCGTGGGCCTGGCCGCGCCACAGATCGGCATCGACCTGCAGCTGGTGATCTTCGGCTTCGAGCGCAGCGAGCGTTACCCGAATGCCGAACCGGTGCCGCAGACTATCCTGCTCAACCCGGTCATCACGCCGACGTCCAGCGAGATCGAGGACGGTTGGGAAGGCTGCCTGTCGGTGCCTGGCCTGCGCGGCTTGGTGCCGCGTTTCAAGCACATCTGCTATGAAGGCATCGACCCCCAGGGCAACCCGATCAACCGCTTTGCCGACGGCTTCCATGCGCGGGTGGTGCAGCATGAATGCGACCACCTGATCGGCCGGCTGTACCCGTCACGCATCCAGGACTTTTCCCGCTTCGGCTACACCGAGGTGCTGTTCCCCGGGCTCGACGCCAGCGACGACTGACCTCGTTGCAGTGCCACCAGGCGCTTGCTGCGCTGGTAGCGCTGCAGGCGGCCAGCCAGGGCTTGCGGCAGCTGCTGGGCGATGTCGAAGCCCTGGCGCTGGTAGAAGGGCGCAAGGTCCGGGTGGCAGAACAGCCAGGTGGGCCCGCCAACCTGCGCCAGCGCCGCCTCGACCAAACGCCTGGCCACCCCTTGGCTGCGCCGTTGCGGGTCGACGAACAACCCGGTCAGCCAGAAGCCATCGCCTACCGGACTCAGGCTCAAGCCCGCGATGATGCCGGGACCCCGCGCCACCCACAGCTCAGCATCGCCCGCAGCACGCATGCGTGAGCCGTGCTGGCGGTAAAAGTGGTCCAGCAGCCGGCGTTCCGGGGCCGAAAGTTTCGAACAATGCAAATTTTCAGAAATTGCGCGCCCTGCCCTGAAAGGTGGCCAGAGGCTCTGGCCCGATATTTTGCGGTGAACTTGTCGCAGATTGTTGCATATCTGGCAAGGGTGAATGTCCTAGTTCGGGGTTCAACTATTCCGGGCCGGGAGTAGACTTTTATCCATCCCCACTGGCAGTACGAAGCGGGATCGGTACTTCGTGCCATCTTCATCGCAGATGGCAACTTCTCCGCGCCGAGCACGGCAATAGAAGTCAATCGATCAGCTTGAATGCTCAAAAGGCAAACTCACATGAAACCATTACTGATTCTTGCATTGGTCGGTATGTCCTCGTTCGCCCTCGCCGATGAGGCCAGACCCGTCTCCAGCGAGCCCGTCGCCCAGCAGTACGACTACTCCATGAACCTGGACATCAAGCGGGTGATCAACCTGTCGACCATCCCCAACGTCTGCGAAGTGGTACCTGCGACCATGACCTATGAAGACCACCAGGGCCAGGTGCACACCATCCAGTACCGGGCCATGGGGGAGGGTTGTCAGCAGGGTTGAGCCTGCCAAGGGCCCGCCACAGCATTTTCAGCGCTTGTGAGGTCGAGCGCCGCCCGCGCGGCGCTTCGCAGCACAAGGCTGCTCCTACATCTGTTTCTGGCCAGTAACGCCTGTGCCAGAGCACGTGAACGCCTTGTTTGTCCGCCACGATATCGAGGGGGACGCCAAGGGACCGCGCGCCTTTGCCTCAGGATTAATTGGCCCGAAACAGGGGTAGGAGCAGCCTTGTGCTGCGAAGCGCCGCGCGGGCGGCGCTCGGTCTCACAGGCGCCACATCACCCAAGGCATGCACCTTGTCGCCCCTACGCAATCCCCCGATATGCATTTCAAACCACAACCAACCCAGAATAATTTCCTCGACCTGTCGATTCCTCCGTCCCCCGTTCGACCATAGGTGAAAGCACGCCGCACCGCGTGCCCAATCACCCAATGACCTGTCGGAGGAACCCCCGATGAGCACCGCAGCCGAAACCGAGATCCGCCAATTGATCGAGCGCTGGATGCAGGCCGTGCGCGACCGCGACATCCCCAACATCGTCGCTCCCTATGCCGACGACATCGTCGCCTTCGATGCCATCCAGGCCCTGCAGTTCAAAGGCAAGGCAACCTACCAGGCGCACTGGGAAATGTGCATGGGCATGTGCCCCGGCCCGATGGTTTTCGAGTTCGCCGAACTTACCGTGCATGCCGCTGGCGACCTGGCCCTGGCCCACTGGTTGAACCGCTGTGGCCCTGCGGACAATGAAAGCCAGTGCGGCTTCATGCGCGCCACCGTGGGCTATCGTCGTCAAGGTGACCAGTGGCAGGTCATCCACGAACACTGGTCGGCGCCGTTCGACATGGAAACCCAGAAAGCCCTGTTCGATCTCAAGCCCTGAGCCGTTATCGCCAAACGCACTTTGCCAAAACCCTGGAGGCGACCATGAAATACCTGTGCCTGGTCTATTGTGACGAGGGGCTGCTGCACAGCCTGCCCGACAGCCCGGAAGACGCCGAATGCATGGCGTATGCCGAATCCATCCAAGGCTCCGGGCGAATGCTGGCGGCCGAGGCGCTGAAGCCGGTGCAGACCGCCACCACAGTGCGCATGCGCAACGGGCACATGAGCCTGACCGATGGCCCGTTCGCCGAGACCAAGGAGCAACTGGCGGGCTTCTACCTGGTGGAAGCCCGCGACCTGAACGAGGCGCTGAACATCGCCAAGGGCATCCCCGCCGCGCGGGTCGGCAGTGTCGAGGTGCGGCCGGTGCGCGAACTGCAACCCTGACAGCAATGGAGACTTACCTGCATGAGCCTTACACACCCCGCGCAAGTGCAACACGAGTTGTCCATCAGCCGCCTGATCGACGCGCCACCGGCCAAGGTGTTCCGCGCCTGGACCGACCCCCAGTGGCTGATGCAGTGGTGGGGGCCGCACGGCATGACCACACCGGAGTGCGAGATGCAGTTGTGGATCGGTGGCCTGTTCCGCACTCTGATGCGGGCGCCGGATGGCAGCGAGTACCCGAATCAGGGCGTGTTCCTGGAAATCGCCGCGCCTCGGCGGCTGGTGTTCACCGATGCTTTCGGCCCAGGCTGGGTACCTTCGGACAAAGCCTTCATGACTGCCGTGATCAGTTTTGACGAGGAGCAGGGCAAAACCCGTTACACCGCCCGCGCCTGGCACTGGAACGCCGCCGATTGCCGCGCCCATGAGGAAATGGGCTTTCACCAGGGCTGGGGAGAAAGCCTGGACCGCCTGGTGGAGGTGGTGACCCAGCGGATGCCCGACTGATGACGGCATTGGCGCAAGTGCGTGCTGAGGTCGAGGCGGTCTACCGGAGCGAGTCACGGCGCATCCTGGCGACGCTGATTCGCCTGCTGGGTGATTTCGACCTGGCCGAGGAGGCCATGCACGACGCCTTCTTCATCGCCGTCGAGCGCTGGCAGCGCGACGGTATTCCCGATAACCCGCGGGCGTGGCTGGTCTCCACCGGCCGCTTCAAGGCCATCGATGCGCTGCGCCGGCGCGCCCGTTTCGACCGTTCCCAGACGGACCTGAGCATCCAGCTCGACGGCCACGCGCAGGACCCAAGCGAAGAAGAGCTGTTGGCCGACGACCGCCTGCGGCTGATCTTCACCTGCTGCCACCCGGCGTTGTCCGCCGATGCCCAGGTACCGCTGACCCTGCGTGAAGTCTGCGACCTGACCACCGAGCAGATCGCTCGCGCTTTCCTGCAGAGCCCGGCCACCATCGCCCAGCGTATCGTGCGTGCCAAGGCCAAGATCCGCGATGCCGGCATCCCTTATCAGGTGCCGGAGCTCAGCGAACTGCCCGAGCGCCTGGAGAGCGTATTGCGGGTGATCTACCTGGTGTTCAACGAGGGCTATTCGGCGTCGTCGGGCGAGGCGCTGTTGCAGCAGGAACTGAGCGATGAAGCCATTCGCCTGGCGCGGCTGCTGGTGCAATTGCTGCCCGACCCGGAGGCGGTCGGCCTGCTGGCCTTGATGTTGCTGCAGGCATCCCGGCAGCGGGCGCGTACCGATGGCCAGGGCAACCTGGTATTGCTCGAGCAGCAGGACCGTAGCCTGTGGGACCGGCAACGCATTGCCGAAGGCTGCGAGCTGGTGCGCCAAGCCCTGCAAAGCCGCGCGTTCGGTGCGTATACCGTGCAGGCGGCAATAGCGGCAGTGCATGCCGAAGCGGCGACGGCGGAAGAGACCGACTGGGTGGAAATTGTCGGGCTTTATGACGTGCTGCAGCGGCATTGGCCGTCGGCGGTGGTGGAACTGAACAGGGCTGTTGCGTTGGCCAAGCGGGATGGGCCGGAGGTTGGCTTGCAGGCGGTCGAAGGGATTCTGGCGAGGGGGGAGTTGCTGGACTATCACCTGGCGCATGCGACGCGGGGCGAGCTGCACTACCAGTTGGGGCATATTGAAGAGGCCCGTGCGGCCTGGCAGCAGGCGCTGGCGCTGACCCGGCAGGAGCCGGAGCGCAGGCATATCGAGCGGCGGTTGCGGGCGATCGAATGATGTTGGCTGCGCCGGCCTCTTCGCGGGTAAACCCGCTCCCACAGGATTGCGTCACGGCTTGATGCTGTGAGGTCCTTGTGGGAGCGGGTTTACCCGCGAAAGGGCCGGTACTGCCTGCATCAATCTTCAGCTAGCCACAAAATTCGGCGGCGACACCAGTTCGACGGTCTGCTGCTTGCGCGGTGCAAGGATCTCGGCCTCACCGGCAACCACCAGCTCATCATTCTGGTTGTACACATTGGTGGCGATGCGCACCTTGAACTTGGGCAGCTTCTCCAGGATTTCCAGACGCACGGTCAGGGTATCGCCAATTTTCACCGGCTTCTGGAAGCTCATCTGCTGGCCCAGGTAGATAGTGCCAGGGCCAGGCAGGGTGCAGGCCACTGCAGCACTGATCAGCGCGCCGCTGAACATGCCGTGGGCAATGCGCTCGCGGAACATGCTCTTGGCAGCGAACTCGGCGTCCAGGTGTACCGGGTTGTGGTCACCGGACATCGCGGCGAACAACTGGATGTCGCGTTCTTCGACGGACTTCTTGTACTCGGCCTTGTCGCCGACTTCGAGGGCTTCGTAAGGCGTGTTGGTGACCTGGGACATCGGGGCTTCCTTAAGCGGTAGGCGAGGGCGGCTGTCATTCACTGCGCACAGGGCGGCCTAGGGCCAGTGCCTGTTCGAGCCAGCCGAGAATATCGGCGGTGACCTCGTCACGGTTGGTTTCGTTGAGTACTTCGTGCCGCGCCTCAGGATAGACGCGCAGCTGTACATGTCGATTGCCGGTCGCGCGCAGGGCGTCGGCCAGAAGGGTGAGACGCTTGCCGGCACTGACCGGATCACATTCACCACCGATTACCAGCAGTGGCAGGTTCGGATCGATCTGCGCGAGGTTACTCGGCTGGCTGATCTGCGCCAAGCCTTGCAGCAGGTCGAGCCACAATTGATTGCTGCAGCGAAAGCCGCACAGCGGGTCGTTGACGTACAGGTCGACCTGCGCCGGGTCGCGGCTGAGCCAGTCGAACGCCGTGCGGTTGGGCTTGAAAGCCTTGTTGAACGAGCCGAACGACAACCACTCGATCAACGCGCTCTTGCCCAGCGGCCCCTGGCGCCAGGCCTCCAGCCGGGCAATCAGCCGCGCCACGCGGTACAGCGCCGCCGGCTGGTAGTTGGAGCCGCTGAGGATCGCCCCATGCAGGCTGCCACTGTGGTGCAGCAGATAGGCCTGGGCGATGTAGCTGCCCATGCTGTGGCCGAACAGGAACAGCGGCGTGCCCGGGTATTGCTGGCCGATGTGCTGGGCCAGCAGCCCGAGGTCGTTGACTACGGCATTCCAGCCATGATGGCGGGCGAACAGGCCGAGGCTGCCCAGTTCGGCGGTGCGCCCATGGCCGCGCTGGTCGGCGGCGAACAGAGCGAAGCCGGCCTCGCTCAGGGCATGGCCCAGGTGCTGGTAGCGCCCGGCATGCTCGGCCATGCCGTGGGCCAGCAGCACCACGGCTTTTATCGGTTGGGCCGGCAACCATTGGTGCACATACAGGCTGCAGTGCTCGCTGGCGGGCAACCAGAAGGCGTCGTGAGGCATGGCGGGTCCTTGTGCGCACAGGTACCCGAACAGTGTATGCACAACCGACCGGATTGCAGGAAGAGCACAAATAAGATTCACAATGTTAATGGCGGCACTTGGCGTGTATGCCGCCTTGGGCTTACCTGCTAACGTCGGGTCAACGCCTTTTCGCTTTCGGGCGGGCAGGTGAAAGGACTACAGGACTCACAACAGGTCCAGGCAGAGGAACAATAATAAATGCAAGCCGACTTCTGGAATGACAAGCGCCCGGCGGGCGTGCCCTCCACCATCGACATCAATGCCTACACCTCGGTCGTCGAGGTGTTCGAGCGCTCCTGCAAACGTTTCGCCGACCGCCCGGCCTTCAGCAACCTGGGCGTGACCCTGACCTACGCAGAGCTGGAGCGCCAATCGGCGGCCTTCGCCGCCTGGCTGCAGCAGCACACCGACCTCAAGCCGGGCGACCGCATCGCGGTGCAGATGCCCAACGTGCTGCAATACCCCATCGCCGTGTTCGGTGCCCTGCGCGCAGGCCTGATCGTGGTCAACACCAACCCGCTGTACACCGAGCGCGAGATGCGCCACCAGTTCAAGGACAGCGGCGCGCGTGCGCTGGTGTACCTGAACATGTTCGGCAAGCGCGTGCAGGAGGTGTTGCCCGATACCGGCATCGAGTACCTGATCGAGGCCAGGATGGGCGACATGCTGCCCACCGCCAAGGGCTGGCTGGTCAACACAGTGGTCGACAAAGTGAAGAAGATGGTCCCGGCCTATCAGCTGCCCCAGGCGGTGTCGTTCAAGCAGGTGCTGCGCCAGGGCCGCGAGCTGTCGCACAAGCCGGTGCCGCTCAGCCTGGACGACACTGCCGTGCTGCAATACACCGGCGGCACCACCGGCCTGGCCAAGGGCGCCATGCTCACCCACGGCAACCTGGTGGCCAACATGCTGCAGGTACTGGCCTGCTTCTCGCAGCACGGGCCGGACGGGCAGAAGCTGATCAAGGATGGCCAGGAGGTGATGATCGCGCCGCTGCCGCTTTACCATATCTATGCCTTTACCGCGAACTGCATGTGCATGATGGTCACCGGCAACCACAACGTGCTGATTACCAACCCGCGGGATATCTCCGGCTTCATCAAGGAGCTGGGCAAATGGCGTTTCTCCGCCTTGCTGGGCCTGAACACGCTGTTCGTCGCACTGATGGACCACCCGGGCTTCCGCCAGCTCGACTTTTCGGCGCTGAAGGTCACCAACTCTGGCGGCACCGCGCTGGTCAAGGCTACCGCCGAGCGCTGGGAGGCGCTTACCGGTTGCCGCATCGTCGAAGGCTACGGCCTGACCGAAACCTCACCGGTGGCCAGCACCAACCCCTATGGCCAGCTGGCGCGCCTGGGCACGGTGGGCATCCCGGTGGCGGGCACCGCCTTCAAGGTGATCGACGATGACGGCAACGAGCTACCGCTGGGCGAGCGGGGCGAGCTGTGCATCAAGGGGCCGCAGGTGATGAAAGGCTACTGGCAGCAGCCCGAGGCCACGGCCCAGGCCCTGGATGCGGAGGGCTGGTTCAAGACCGGCGACATCGCAGTGATCGACCCGGACGGCTTCACCCGCATCGTCGACCGCAAGAAGGACATGATCATCGTCTCGGGTTTCAACGTGTACCCCAACGAGATCGAGGACGTAGTGATGGGGCACCCCAAGGTTGCCAACTGTGCGGCCATCGGCGTGCCGGACGAGCGTTCCGGCGAGGCGGTCAAGTTGTTCGTGGTACCGCGTGAGGGCGGGCTGAGCGTGGATGAGCTGAAGGCCTACTGCAAGGCCAACTTCACCGGCTACAAGGTGCCCAAGCACATCGTGCTGCGTGAGTCGTTGCCAATGACGCCGGTGGGCAAGATCCTGCGGCGGGAGCTGCGCGATATCGCTTGATACCGAGGTGGCTTCTTCGCGGGTGAACCCGCTCCCACAGTGGGCTTGCAGTTTTCAAGGCCTGTGCAGTACCTGTGTGGGAGCGGGTTCACCCGCGAATGCTTTCAAACCGCTCTAACAAGCTATTTACAGCCCGATCTGCGACATTTTGGATAAATACTCTAAAAATGACCTGTATTGTTCATTGAGTCATTTTTGTGACCGTGAGGCCTGTTTTGGCCTCTAGGCGACCCCTGGCAAAGCTGTTACTCTCGGCCCGCTTTCAGATGATCCGGTTTGCAATGAGCCGTCATCACATATCAATAATAAGCGCATCGACGCGTGAATCGAACTTCGCTGTTGCTGAAGGAGTGGGCTTCCATGATCGAACATTTTTGGAAGGATAAGTACCCAGCCGGGATTACGGCGGAAATCAATCCTGACGAATTCCCCAATATCCAGGCGGTACTCAAGCAATCCTGCCAACGCTTTGCCGACAAACCGGCCTTTAGCAACCTGGGCAAGACTATCACTTATGGCGAGCTGTATGCGCTGTCGGGGGCGTTTGCCGCCTGGCTGCAGCAACATACTGACCTCAAGCCAGGTGACCGCATTGCCGTGCAGCTGCCTAACGTATTGCAATACCCGGTGGCGGTATTCGGTGCCATGCGTGCCGGGCTGATCGTGGTCAACACCAACCCGCTGTACACCGCACGGGAAATGGAGCATCAGTTCAACGACTCGGGCGCCAAGGCGCTGGTGTGCCTGGCCAACATGGCCCACCTGGCCGAGAAGGTGGTGCCCAAGACTCAGGTCAGGCATGTCATCGTCACCGAAGTGGCCGACCTGCTGCCGCCGCTCAAGCGCCTGCTGATCAACAGCGTGATCAAGTACGTGAAGAAGATGGTGCCAGCCTACAACCTGCCGCAGGCCGTGCGCTTCAACGACGCACTGGCGCTGGGCAAGGGCCAGCCGGTGACCGAGGCCAACCCGCAGGCCAACGACGTGGCGGTGCTGCAGTACACCGGTGGTACCACCGGCGTGGCCAAGGGCGCGATGCTGACCCACCGCAACCTGGTGGCCAACATGCTGCAGTGCCGGGCGCTGATGGGCTCCAACCTGCACGAAGGCTGCGAAATCCTCATCACCCCGCTGCCGCTGTACCATATCTACGCCTTTACCTTCCATTGCATGGCGATGATGTTGATCGGCAACCACAACGTGCTGATCAGCAACCCGCGTGACTTGCCGGCCATGGTCAAGGAGCTGGGCAAATGGAAGTTCAGTGGTTTCGTCGGCCTCAACACCTTGTTCGTTGCCTTGTGCAACAACGAGGCGTTCCGTGCCCTGGACTTCTCGGCGCTGAAGATCACCCTGTCCGGCGGCATGGCCCTGCAACTGAGCGTGGCCGAGCGCTGGAAGGCCGTGACCGGTTGCGCCATCTGCGAAGGCTATGGCATGACCGAGACCAGCCCGGTGGCCGCGGTGAACCCGTCGGAGGCCAACCAGGTCGGCACTATCGGTATTCCGGTACCCTCGACCCTGTGCAAGGTGATCGACGACGCTGGCAACGAATTGCCGCTGGGCGAAGTTGGTGAGCTGTGCATCAAGGGCCCTCAGGTGATGAAGGGCTACTGGCAGCGCGAGGATGCCACTGCCGAGATCCTCGACAGCAATGGCTGGCTGAAGACCGGTGACATCGCCGTGATCCAGGCGGATGGCTACATGCGCATTGTCGACCGCAAGAAGGACATGATCCTGGTCTCGGGCTTCAACGTGTACCCCAACGAGCTGGAAGATGTGCTGGCGGCCCTGCCAGGCGTGCTGCAGTGCGCGGCCATCGGCGTACCGGACGAGAAGTCCGGTGAAGTGATCAAGGTGTTCATCGTGGTCAAGCCGGGCATGACCGTGACCAAGGAGCAGGTGATGGAGCATATGCGTGCCAATGTCACCGGCTACAAGGTCCCACGCCAGATCGAGTTCCGCGACGCATTGCCGACCACCAACGTTGGCAAGATCCTGCGCCGTGAACTGCGCGATGAAGAGCTGAAGAAGCAGGGGCTGAAGAAGATCGCCTGACCTTCTGAATCTCTGCTGGCTTTACTGGCCTCATCGCCGGCAAGCTGAACTGGCCTAATGATCCCGGACACCTCTTAAGGGCGATATGATTCGCCCAATCAGGAGGTTTCATGCAAGAACGAAAGACCTACACCCGCGAGTTCAAGCAACGTGCCGCCAGCATGGTTCTAGATGACCACTGCTCGATTCCCGACGTCTGCGCATCAATGGACGTCGGCCCTACAGCCCTGCGCCGCTGGGTTGATCAGGTACGTAAAGAGCGACAGAAGGGCCAGCCAGTAG
>NZ_OPYN01000190.1 GCF_900277125.1 Pseudomonas inefficax | reverse complement strand
GCTTCAACGTGTACCCCAACGAGCTGGAAGATGTGCTGGCGGCCCTGCCAGGCGTGCTGCAGTGCGCGGCCATCGGCGTACCGGACGAGAAGTCCGGTGAAGTGATCAAGGTGTTCATCGTGGTCAAGCCGGGCATGACCGTGACCAAGGAGCAGGTGATGGAGCATATGCGCGCCAATGTCACCGGCTACAAGGTCCCACGCCAGATCGAGTTCCGCGACGCGTTGCCGACCACCAACGTGGGCAAGATCCTGCGCCGTGAACTGCGCGATGAAGAGCTGAAGAAGCAGGGCTTGAAGAAGATCGCCTGATCTTCTGAATCACTGCTGGCTTTACCGGCCTTTTCGCGGGTAAACCCGCTCCCACAGGGATTGCACAACCCTCGAGAGTTGCACAGAACCTGTGGGAGCGGGTTTACCCGCGAAGAGGCCGGTAAAATCAGCGCAGTTTCTCGAGCATCTGGTAGTACCACATCCCCGCCGCCAACAGCGGATTCCCCAGCAAGTCCCCCATCGGCACCCGCACATGCTTGCACTGGGCAAAGGTGTCGAACTTCTCCAATGTCCCGGTCAATGCCTCGGCCATGATCTCGCCCATGATGTGGCTGGTGGCAATCCCGTGCCCCGAATAACCCTGGCAATACCACACGTTCTCCGACAGCTTGCCCAGCTGCGGGATGCGGTTGACCACGATGCCCATGGCGCAGCTCCACTGGAACTCGATCGGCACGCCTTTCAACGCCGGGAAGGTACGCTCGATGCATGGGCGCAGTTCGCCTTCGATATCCCGTGAATCACGGCCGGAATAGTTGGCGCCACCGCCGAACAGCAGGCGCTTGTCGGCGGTCAGGCGGTAGTAATCGAGCACGAAGCGGCAGTCGTACACCGCCAGGTCCTGCGGGTTGATCTGTTCGGCCAGCTCCCCCAGCGGTGCGGTGGTGACGATGCCACCCATGGCCGGGAAGATCTTGCCCTTGAGCTGGCGCTTTTCCAGTTTGTGGTACACATCGCCGGCCAGCATCACCTGGCGCGCCTCGACCCGCCCGTGCGCGGTGACCACGGCCGGGCGCGGGCCGTGGACGATGTCCAGCACTTCGGAGTTCTCGAAAATCAGCGCCCCCAGGCCATGGGCAGCACGGGCCTCGCCCAGGCACAGGTTGAGCGGGTGCAGGTGCAGGTTACGCAGGTTCTTCAGCGCGCCCAGGTACAAAGGGCTTTGCAGGTGCTCGGCCATGCCGGCGCGGCCCAGCAGTTGCACCTGCTCGGCCATGCCCCGGCGCTGGGCCTCGGCTTCGAATGCGCGCAGCTCGTCCATGTGCGAGGGCTTCATCGCCGCATGCAAGTGGCCGCGCTTGAGGTCGCAGTCGATGCCGTAGCGCGCCACGCGCTGCTCGATCACCTGGTGGCCGCGCCAACGCAAGTGCCAGATGAAGTCATCGACCTCGGCACCCAGGCGGTTGCGCATCTGCGAGCGCATGGCTTCGTCGCCCGACAGGCTGCCGGTGACCTGGCCGCCGTTGCGCCCGCTGGCACCCCAGCCGATGCGGTTGGTTTCGACGATGGCCACCTTCAGGCCTCGCTCGGCCAGTTCCACCGCCGTGGCTACGCCGGTGAAGCCGCCGCCGATGATCGCCACATCCACCTGCACCGTGCCCTTGAGCTGCGGGTACTCGGTGTGGTCGTTGAGGGTGGCGCTGTAGTAGGACGGCGCGCGCTGCGCCGGGCCCTTGTTCAAAGCTGCATTCATGGTGGTTCCTTGTTATCTGGGGCTCAGGCCTGGTGCAGGTACCAGCGCCAGTCCTGCTCGCTGACTTCGGCCATGAACTGGCGGTACTCGGCGCGCTTGACCTTCAGGTAAACGCCAAGGAAGTCCTCGCCCAGTGCTTCGCGAGCCCAGCTGGAGTGCTGCAGGGCGTCGAGTGCAGTCAGCCAGTCGGTGGGCAGGTGTTCGGTGGCCTGGGCATAGCCGTTGCCTTCCACCGGTGCACC
>NZ_OPYN01000189.1 GCF_900277125.1 Pseudomonas inefficax | reverse complement strand
GGATTTCAACAGCCGGCCGGCGTTCACCGACCCGGAAATCCTGCGCACCAACCTGGCGGCAGTGATCCTGCATATGCTGCAGCTGCGCCTGGGCGCAATCGACGCCTTCCCGTTCATCGAGCAGCCTGCTGGCAAGGCCATCAGCGACGGTTTCAACCTGTTGCAGGAGCTGTCGGCGGTCAACCGCGAGAACCAGCTGACGCCGATCGGTCGCCAGTTGGCGCGTCTGCCGATCGACCCGCGGCTGGGCCGCATGCTGCTCGAAGGCGCCCGCCTGGGCAGCCTGCAGGAAGTGCTGATCGTCACCAGTGCGCTGTCGGTGCAAGACCCGCGCGAGCGCCCGCCGGAGCGCCAGCAGGCCGCCGACCAGGCGCACGCGCAATGGAAGGACGTGGATTCCGACTTCGCCGCGCTGGTCAACCTGTGGCGTGGCTTCGAGGAACAGCGCCAGGCGCTGACCGCCAACCCGCTGCGCAACTGGTGCCGCAAGAACTTCCTGAACTACCTGCGCCTGCGCGAATGGCGCGATGCCCATCGCCAGCTGGCACTGATCTGCCGTGACCTGCAGCTGACTGTTAACAAGGAACCGTCCGACTACCCGAAAATGCACAAGGCCATTCTCAGTGGCCTGCTCAGCCAGATCGGCCAGAAGACCGAAGAGGGCGACTACCAGGGCGCCCGTCAGCGGCGCTTCTGGGTGCACCCGTCGTCGGGCCTGGGGCGCAAGCGCCCGCAGTGGGTGATGGCGGCCGAACTGGTCGAAACCACCAAGCTGTACGCACGCATGGTGGCCAGGATCGAGCCGGACTGGATCGAGCCGCTGGCCGGCCACCTGGTCAAGAAGAACCACTTCGAGCCGCACTGGGAGAAGAAGCGCGGGCAGGTAGTGGCCTACGAGCAGATCACCCTGTACGGCCTGATCCTGGTCGGCCGTCGGCCGGTGCATTTCGGCCCGATCGACCCGGTCACCTCGCGCGAGCTGTTCATCCGCGAAGGCCTGGTGGGTGGCGAAATCCAGTCGCGGGCCAAGTGCCTGGCGGCCAACAAGCGCCTGCTGGAAGAGCTCGACGAGCTGGAGGCCAAGGCCCGCCGCCGTGACATCCTTGCCGACGAAGAGACGCTGTACGCCTTCTACGAAGCGCGTCTGCCGGCGGAAATCCACCAGACCGCGACCTTCGACAGCTGGTACCGCATGGGCAGCCAGAAGGACGCCAACCTGCTGATCATGCGCGAGGAAGACGTGCTGGCCCGCGAGGCCAGCGAAGTCACTGCCGCGCAGTACCCCGACAGCATGCAGGTGGGCGAGCTGCGCCTGCCGCTGAGTTACCACTTCGAGCCCGGCCACCCCCGCGATGGCGTGACCGTGCGGGTGCCAGCACCGCTGTTGCCGAGCCTGCCGGGCGAGCGCCTGGAGTGGCTGGTGCCCGGCCTGCTGGAAGCCAAGTGCGTGGCGCTGGTGCGCAACCTGCCGAAGGCCTTGCGCAAGAACTTCGTGCCGGTGCCGGACTTCGTCAAGGCCTCGCTGGCGCGCATGACCTTCGGCCAGGGCGCATTGCCTCAGGCCCTGGGTCAGGAGCTGCTGCGCATGACCGGCGCCCGGGTGTCCGA
>NZ_OPYN01000188.1 GCF_900277125.1 Pseudomonas inefficax | reverse complement strand
CTGCACCCCGGCGACATGGCAACCACAACGGCGGTGAGTACCGGCTTTTCCTTCACCGCGTTCAATCTGATCGTTGCCCAGTCGGCCTCGTGGACGCTGGGGTATGGCCCGTATGTGGCCGACTACTCTCGCTATCTCCCGGCCAACGTCAATCCACGCGCCACGTTCTGGGCCACCTATTGCGGTTGTGCGCTGGGCTCCTTCGCCATGATGGCGCTCGGCGCGCTGGTGGCGGTGGAACTGCCCTCGGCACTGGGGCATGACCCGGCGACAGCCATTGCCGCGTTGTTCGGCCCGTGGGCGCCGTTGGCGCTGGCCGTGATCGCGTTGGGGGTGATCCAGTACAACGTCCTGTGCCTGTACAGCGCCTACATGTCGTCGGTCACGATCTTTGGCGCCTTCAAGACCATCCGGCGCGTGACCGCGACGGCCAAGGCCTTGGTGATGGCTGGGTTGACCGCAGCGGCAACGGTGATCGCCATCGCCACCCAGTACAATTTCGATACATTCTTTGCCGACATCCTGATCGGCCAGTTGTACCTGTTGATCCCATGGAGCGCGATCAACCTGGTGGATTACTACTGGGTATGCCGAGGCCACTATGATGTGGGGGCGCTGTATGACGCCAAGGGGCGTTATGGCTGCTTCAATCGTCGAAGCCTGGCGGTGTACGCCGTGTCGATCATCGGTACCATCCCGTTCATGAAGCTGTCGTTCTACACGGGCTTCGTGGCCGAGTGGCTGGGGGCGGACATCAGCTGGGCGATGGGGTTGATCCTGGCGGGCGCGCTGTATTGCATGGTCCATGGGCGCGAGAGCAACCGGCTTTCGACAACCATGAATGCGCACACCTGACTCGGTCTTGACACGGAAAGGGGCCGCTTTGCGGCCCATCGCAGGCAAGCCAGCTCCCACATTGCCAGCACCGACTTCCAGGCATGCACAGGATCTGTAGGAGCAGCCTTGTGCTGCGAAGAGGCCATTTCCGGCAAAGAGGATTTTTTGCCCTTCCGGCCTCTTCGCAGCACAAGGCTGCTCCTACAGGCAATGAGGCAACCTGATGGGGCAAGACAGTTGCTCCCACAGGTACTGCGAGACCTCTGTGGGAGCTGGCTTGCCTGCGATTGGCTGCGAAGCAGCCCCGGCAATCTCAAGCCTCGCTCATGTCTTCCAGCCGACGCGGCACAGGCTCTTGCGATACACGCCCGCTCAACCCCACCCGCATGTCATTGCCACTCGGCTGCTGATACAAGCTCAGCCCAAACTCCGGCAACACCGCCAGCAGATAATCGAAGATATCCCCCTGAATCCGCTCGTAATCCGCCCACACCGTGGTGGTGGTAAAGCAGTAGATCTCCAGCGGCACGCCCTCGGCGGTGGTCTGCATCTGCCGCACCATGCAGGTCATGTTCGGGTGCACGTTGGGGTGATTCTTCAGGTAGGCCAGGGCGAACGCGCGGAAGGTACCGATGTTGGTCAGCTTGCGGCGGTTGGCCGACAGCTCGGCCACTGGCCCCATGGCCTCGTTCCAACGCTGCAGCTCCTGGCGCTTGCCGGCCAGGTAGTCGGCCAGCAGGTGCACCTGGCTCAGGCGCTGTTCTTCCTCGCGAGTCAGGAACCGCACGCCGGCTGCATCGATGAACAGGCTGCGCTTGATGCGCCGGCCACCGGACTGCTGCATGCCGCGGTAGTTGCGGAACGACTCGCTCATCAGGCGCCAGGTGGGGATGGAGACGATGGTCTTGTCGAAGTTCTGCACCTTCACCGTGTGCAGGGTGATGTCCACCACGTCGCCATCGGCGCCCACCTGGGGCATTTCGATCCAGTCGCCGACGTGCAGCATGTCGTTGCTGGTCAGCTGCACACTGGCGACGAACGACAGCAGGGTGTCCTTGTACACCAACAGCAGCACCGCCGACATGGCCCCCAGGCCTGACAGCAGCAACCATGTCGCGCGGTCGATCAGGGTGGCGACGATGACGATGGAGGCGAAGATCCACAGAATCATCTTGGCCAGTTGCACGTAAACCTTGATCGAGGGGGTGGGGGCGTGTTCGGTGCGGGCATAGATGTCGAGCAGGGCATCCAGCAGGCACGACAGGGCCATGGTCATGAACAGCAGGGTAAAGGCCAGGGCGACATTGCCGAGGAAGTGCTGGGCGGTGTCGGATAGCTCGGGCACCAGTTTCAGGCCGAACTGCAGCACCAGTGACGGCGTGGTCTGCGCCAGGCGGTGGAACACTTTGTTGTTGCGCAGGTCGTCCAGCCACTTCAGCGCTGGCTGGCGGGCCAGGAGGCGGGCGCCATGCAGCACCAGGAANCGTGCCAGGCGGCCGATGACCAGAGAAACAAGCAGCAGCACCGCCAGGCCGATGGCCGCGTGCAACATCGGATGTTGGTCAAGGGTGCCCCACAGGTTGAGGGAGTCACGCCAGATTCTTTGGATATCCATGGGCTTGCTTACAGTCTTGTTGCCAAACGAGGCGCCCTTAGAGCGCGGATGGCGACAAAGTTGCCAAAAGAAATTCGGCTAAGGCGGCAGAAAACGTTACCCTATGCAACTGAATTTCCCGCACTTGCCTGAGGTTACCTCCGTGTTCTCCCAATTCGCCCTGCACGAACGCCTGCTTAAAGCCGTGGCCGAGCTTAACTTTGTCGAGCCTACCCCGGTGCAGGCTGCGGCCATCCCCCTGGCCCTGCAAGGGCGTGACCTGCGCGTAACCGCGCAGACCGGCAGCGGCAAGACGGCCGCTTTCGTGCTGCCGCTGCTCAATCGCCTGGTCGACCTGCGCGAGCGCCGCGTCGAGATCCGCGCGCTGATCCTGCTGCCGACTCGTGAACTGGCCCAGCAGACCCTCAAGCAGGTGCAGCTGTTCTCGCAGTTCACCTACATCAAGTCGGGCCTGGTCACCGGTGGTGAAGATTTCAAGGAACAGGCCGCCATGCTGCGCAAGGTGCCGGATGTGCTGATCGGCACCCCGGGCCGCCTGCTCGAGCAGCTCAATGCCGGCAACCTCGACCTGTCCCACGTGCAGGTGCTCATCCTCGACGAAGCCGACCGCATGCTCGACATGGGCTTCGCCGAAGACATGGAGCGCCTGTGCAAGGAGTGCGAGAACCGCCAGCAGACCTTGCTGTTCTCCGCCACCACTGGTGGTGCGGCCCTGCGCGACATGATCGGCAAGGTGCTGAAAGACCCTGAGCACCTGATGCTCAACAGCGTTTCGCAGCTGGCAGAAGGCACCCGCCAACAGATCATCACCGCCGACCACGACAAGCAAAAAGAGCAGATCGTGCAGTGGCTGCTGGCCAACGAAACCTTCGACAAGGCGATCATTTTCACCAAAACCCGCCACCTGGCCGACCGCAACTACGGCCACCTGGTGGCCAAGGACGTGAAGGCCTTCGTGCTGCACGGCGAGAAGGACCAGAAGGACCGCAAGCTGGCCCTGGAGCGCTTCAAGCAGGGCAGCTCCAAGGTGCTGGTGGCTAGCGACGTCGCGTCCCGTGGCATGGACATCGATGGCCTCGACCTGGTNATCAACTTCGACATGCCACGCAGCGGTGAC
>NZ_OPYN01000187.1 GCF_900277125.1 Pseudomonas inefficax | reverse complement strand
GACGCTAAAGTCAGAATGGGTGCCGCCCAAGGGCTACAAGGAAGTTGAAGAGGCCAAGCAGGACATGACCAGCTTCTTCATGCGATACAACCGAATCAGGCTCCACAGCTACAACAACTACTTGTCGCCAATAGCTATGGAGCAGCAGGCGGCTTGATCACCGTAACTGGTGTCCGGAAATACTTGACCAGAACAAGCCAGCTCCCACAGGTACTCCACAATTCTCAAAACTTGTGGAGTACCTGTGGGAGCTGGCTTGCCGGCGATGAGGCCAGTGAACTCAGCGCAGTTTTTCCAGCATCTGGTAGTACCACATCCCCGCCGCCAGCAGCGGATTCCCCAGCAAGTCCCCCATCGGCACCCGCACATGCTTGCACTGGGCAAAGGTGTCGAACTTCTCCAATGTCCCGGTCAATGCCTCGGCCATGATCTCGCCCATGA
Source organism: Pseudomonas inefficax (assembly GCF_900277125.1). Classification (GTDB taxonomy): domain Bacteria; phylum Pseudomonadota; class Gammaproteobacteria; order Pseudomonadales; family Pseudomonadaceae; genus Aquipseudomonas; species Aquipseudomonas inefficax. The sequence continues at coordinate 194,159 of NZ_OPYN01000187.1, read as the reverse complement.
TGTGGCTGGTGGCAATCCCGTGCCCCGAATAACCCTGGCAATACCACACGTTCTCCGACAGCTTGCCCAGCTGCGGGATGCGGTTGACCACGATGCCCATGGCGCAGCTCCACTGGAACTCGATCGGCACCCCTTTCAACGCCGGGAAGGTGCGCTCGATGCACGGGCGCAGTTCGCCTTCGATATCCCGTGAATCACGGCCGGAATAGTTGGCGCCACCGCCGAACAGCAGGCGCTTGTCAGCGGTCAGGCGGTAGTAGTCGAGGACGAAGCGGCAGTCGTATACCGCCAGGTCCTGCGGGTTGATCTGTTCGGCCAGCTCCCCCAGCGGCGCGGTGGTGACGATGCCGCCCATGGCCGGGAAAATCTTGCCCTTGAGCTGGCGCTTTTCCAGTTTGTGGTACACATCGCCGGCCAGCATCACCTGGCGCGCCTCTACCCGCCCGTGCGTGGTGACCACCGCCGGGCGCGGGCCGTGGACGATGTCCAGCACTTCGGAGTTTTCGAAAATCAGCGCCCCCAGGCCATGGGCAGCACGGGCCTCGCCCAGGCACAGGTTGAGCGGGTGCAGGTGCAGGTTGCGCAGGTTCTTCAGCGCGCCCAGGTACAACGGGCTCTGCAGGTGCTCGGCCATGCCGGCGCGGTCCAGCAGTTGCACCTGCTCGCCCATGCCCCGGCGCTGGGCCTCGGCCTCGAAGGCGCGCAGCTCGGCCATGTGCGAAGGCTTCATTGCCGCATGCAGGTGGCCGCGCTTGAGGTCGCAATCGATGCCGTAGCGCGCCACGCGCTGCTCGATCACCTGGTGACCGCGCCAGCGCAGGTGCCAGATGAAGTCATCGACCTCGGCACCCAGGCGGTTGCGCATCTGCGAGCGCATGGCTTCATCGCCCGACAGGCTGCCGGTAACCTGGCCGCCGTTGCGCCCGCTGGCACCCCAGCCGATGCGGTTGGTTTCGACGATGGCCACCTTCAGGCCTCGCTCGGCCAGTTCCACCGCCGTGGCGACGCCGGTGAAGCCACCGCCGATGATCGCCACATCCACCTGCACCGTGCCCTTGAGTTGCGGGTACTCGGTGTGGTCGTTGAGGGTGGCGCTGTAGTAGGACGGCGCGCGCTGCGCCGGGCCCTTGTTCAATGCTGCGTTCATGAGGGTTCCTTGTAATCTGGGGCTCAGGCCTGGTGCAGGTACCAGCGCCAGTCCTGCTCGCTGACTTCGGCCATGAACTGGCGGTACTCGGCGCGCTTGACCTTCAGGTACACGCCAAGGAAGTCCTCGCCCAGTGCTTCGCGCGCCCAGCTGGAGTGCTGCAGCGCGTCGAGTGCAGTCAGCCAGTCGGTGGGCAGGTGTTCGGTGGCCTGGGCATAGCCGTTGCCTTCCACCGGTGCCCCCGGGTCCAGCTGTTCGCGGATGCCCCGGTGGCTGGCGGCAAGGATCGCCGCAGCGGCCAGGTAGGGGTTGGCATCGGCGCCGCAGATGCGGTGCTCCACATGCCGGCTGTTGGCCGGGCCGCCTGGTATGCGCAGGCTCACGGTACGGTTGTCCACGCCCCAGGTTGGCGCTAGCGGGGCATAGCTGTTGGCCTGGAAGCGGCGGAACGAGTTGGCGTTGGGGCAGAACAGCAGCAGCGAGTCGCGCAGGTGGCGCAGCATGCCGGCCACGGCCTGGCGCAGCAGCGGGGTGCCGGCCTTGTCTTCACTGGCGAACAGGTTGTTGCCGGCGCTGTCGGCCAGGCTCAGGTGCATGTGCATGCCGGTACCGGCCAGTTGCGCGAACGGCTTGGCCATGAAGCAGGCCTGCATGCCATGGGCGCGGGCAATACCTTTGACCAGGCGTTTGTAGCGCACTGCCTGGTCCATCGCCTGCAGGGCGTCGCCGTGCTCAAGGGTGATTTCCACCTGGCCGGGGGCGTATTCCGAAATCGCCGTGCGGGCCGGGATGCCCTGGGCCTTGCAGGCGGCGTAGAGGTCGGCGAGGAACGGCTCGATCTGCTCCAGTTCGCGCAGGCCATACACCTGGGTGGTGCGTGGGCGGCCGCCGTCGTTGTCCAGTGCCGGTTGCGGGCGGCCCTGGGCATCAGGTTTCTGGTCGAGCAGGTAGAACTCCAGCTCGCAGGCCATCACCGGATGGTAGCCGTCGGCCTTCAACGCCTCGATGGTACGCAGCAGCACGTGGCGCGGGTCGGCGACGCTGGCCGGCAGGCCCTCGCTCGGGTGCATGCTCACCTGCACTGCGGCGGTCGGCACCCGGCGCCAGGGCAGGCGCACCAGGCTGCCTTCAAGCGGGTAGGCGCGGCAGTCGATATCGCCCACGTCCCATACCAGGCCGGAGTTTTCCACGTCGTCGCCGTTCAGGGTCAGGCCGAGGATGGTGCTGGGCAGCGGCCGGCCGGTCTGGTACACGGCCAGCAGTTCATCGCGGTGCAGCAGCTTGCCGCGCGGTACGCCGTTGGCGTCGAGGATGAACAGTTCGAACAGCTCGATATCGGGGTTGTCGGCCAGAAAACGGCTGGCCTGCTCTACGGGTGCAAAGTGCATGTTGGATTCGCTCGCGGGTGCACGGGCCACCGCGCATGCAGGCGGCCCGGCTGAGTCAAACGGCCAGACGATGGCCGGGTTTGGTCACAAAGGCGAGAGCGGGAAATCCGGTGGGCGTGCGTGACGGCAGTGCCACAGGGCCCAAAAGGCGAGGATGATATGGACCAGCGGATTTTCACCGGCACGGCGCCTGGCCTTCGCTTGCGAAGGGCGGGACGACGGTGGGGCGATGGGCTGGACGGGAGTCATGCCTTTGATACTCACATGCGGCGTAAGGTTGATTAAAGCAGTGAATGGCAACCTTTACATAAGCCCTTGCTAAACTTTCAGCCGCCGTGCGATCCCTGTAGGAGCGGCCTTGTGTCGCGATGGGGCGCGCAGCGGCCCCAGGTTTTCAGCTTCGCAACAAAGATTGGCGGGGCCGCTGCGCGCCCCATCGCGACACAAGGCCGCTCCTACAGGGGCAGCGCCAGCCTGGACAGCAAAGCAGGCCCAAATCTGCGACAATCGCGCATCCTTCGAATGCCGATCATGAAAAAGCAGGCCCACCTGCATCACTAAAAAGCCCCATGACTGACCACGCCATCGACAAACTGCTGCAAAACCTCGACCACGCCATGATCGCCGACCGCCATCGCCTGCGCCGGCAATTGCACGAACTGCGCAAGCGCCCCGACGAGGCCAAGCTGGCGCAGTGGGTGGAAAGGGTCCAGGCGTCCTGTGCCCAGGTCACTGCGCGCCAGCAGAGCGTGCCGACCGTGCGCTACGACGACAGCCTGCCGATCGCTGCCAAGCGTGACGAAATCAAGAAGGCCCTGGCCGAGCACCAGGTGCTGGTGATCGCCGGCGAAACCGGCTCTGGCAAGACCACCCAGTTGCCGAAGATCTGCCTGGAGCTGGGCCGTGGCAGCCATGGCCTGATCGCCCACACCCAGCCCCGCCGCATCGCCGCGCGCAGTGTTGCCGCGCGGGTTGCCGAAGAGCTGGGTACGCCCCTGGGCGGGCTGGTCGGCTACCAGGTGCGCTTCGAGGACCAGAGCGACGCCAACACCCTGGTCAAGCTGATGACCGACGGTATCCTGCTGGCCGAAACCCAGCACGACCGTTTCCTCGAGCGCTACGACACGATCATCGTCGACGAAGCCCACGAACGCAGCCTGAACATCGACTTCCTGCTCGGCTACCTGAAGACCCTGCTGCACCGTCGCCCAGACCTGAAACTGATCATCACCTCGGCGACCATCGACCTTGAGCGTTTCTCCCAGCACTTCGACGGTGCGCCGATCATCGAGGTGTCCGGGCGTACCTTCCCGGTGGAAACCTGGTACCGCCCGCTGACCAGCGAGCAGGACGAGGAGGGCAACCAGATCGAGGACGACCTCACCGTCGATCAGGCCATTCTCGCGACCCTGGACGAACTGGCACAGCACGAGCGCAGCGAGGGCAAGGGCCCCGGCGATGTGCTGATCTTCCTCCCGGGCGAGCGCGAGATCCGCGATGCCGCCGAGATCCTGCGCAAGGCGCAACTGCGCCACACCGAGATCCTGCCGCTGTACGCGCGCCTGTCGCCGGCCGAGCAGCAGCGCATCTTCCAGCCGCACACCGGGCGCCGTGTGGTGCTGGCCACCAACGTTGCGGAAACCTCGCTGACCGTGCCCGGCATTCGCTATGTGATCGACACCGGCACCGCGCGCATCAGCCGCTACAGTTACCGCGCCAAGGTCCAGCGCCTGCCCATCGAGGCGGTGTCGCAGGCCAGCGCCAACCAGCGTAAGGGCCGCTGCGGCCGGGTCGAGCCGGGCATCTGCGTGCGCCTGTACAGCGAAGAGGATTTCAACAGCCGGCCGGCGTTCACCGACCCGGAAATCCTGCGCACCAACCTGGCGGCAGTGATCCTGCAGATGCTGCACCTGCGCCTGGGCGCAATCGACGCCTTCCCGTTCATCGAGCCGCCGGATGGCAAGGCCATCAGCGACGGTTTCAACTTGTTGCAGGAGCTGTCGGCGGTCAACCGCGAGAACCAGCTGACGCCGATCGGTCGCCAGCTGGCGCGCCTGCCGATCGACCCGCGGCTGGGCCGCATGCTGCTCGAAGGCGCCCGCCTGGGCAGCCTGCAGGAAGTGCTGATCGTCACCAGTGCGCTGTCGGTGCAAGACCCGCGCGAACGCCCGCCGGAGCGCCAGCAGGCCGCTGATCAGGCGCACGCGCAATGGAAGGATGTAGATTCCGACTTCGCCGCGCTGGTCAACCTGTGGCGTGGCTTCGAGGAACAGCGTCAGGCGCTGACCGCCAACCCGCTGCGCAACTGGTGCCGCAAGAACTTCCTGAACTACCTGCGCCTGCGCGAATGGCGCGATGCCCATCGCCAGCTTGCGCTGATCTGCCGTGACCTGCAGTTGACGGTGAACAAAGAACCGTGCGACTACCAGAAGATGCACAAGGCCATTCTCAGCGGTCTGCTCAGCCAGATCGGCCAGAAGACCGAAGAAGGCGACTACCAGGGGGCGCGGCAGCGGCGCTTCTGGGTACACCCGTCGTCGGGCCTGGGGCGCAAGCGCCCGCAGTGGGTGATGGCCGCCGAACTGGTCGAGACCACCAAGCTGTACGCACGCATGGTGGCCAAGATCGAACCGGACTGGATCGAACCGCTGGCCGGCCACCTGGTCAAGAAAAACCACTTCGAGCCGCACTGGGAGAAGAAGCGCGGGCAAGTGGTGGCCTATGAACAGATCACCCTGTACGGCCTGATCCTGGTTGGTCGCCGCCCGGTGCATTTCGGCCCGATCGACCCGGTCACCTCACGCGAGCTGTTCATCCGCGAAGGCCTGGTGGGTGGCGAAATCCAGTCGCGGGCCAAGTGCCTGGCGGCCAACAAGCGGCTGCTGGAAACCCTCGACGAACTCGAAGCCAAGGCCCGTCGGCGCGACATCCTGGCTGACGAAGAAACGCTGTACGCCTTCTACGAAGCGCGCCTGCCAGCGGAAATCCACCAGACCGCGACCTTCGACGCCTGGTACCGCATGGGCAGCCAGAAGGACGCCAACCTGCTGATCATGCGCGAGGAAGACGTTCTGGCGCGTGAGGCCAGCGAAGTGACCGCTGCGCAGTACCCCGACAGCCTGCAGGTGGGTGAATTGCGCCTGCCGCTGAGCTACCACTTCGAGCCCGGCCACCCGCGTGACGGCGTGACCGTGCGGGTGCCAGCGCCGCTGTTGCCGAGCCTGCCGGGCGAACGCCTGGAGTGGCTGGTGCCAGGCCTGCTGGAAGCCAAGTGCGTGGCGCTGGTGCGCAACCTGCCCAAGGCCTTGCGCAAGAACTTCGTGCCGGTGCCGGACTTCGTCAAGGCCTCGCTGGCGCGCATGACCTTCGGCCAGGGCGCATTGCCTCAGGCCCTGGGTCAGGAGCTGCTGCGCATGACCGGCGCCCGGGTGTCCGACGAGGCCTGGGACGAGTCGGTCAACCTGGTCGAAGGCCACCTGCGCATGAACATCGAAGTGGTCGATGGCCAGGGCAAGTTTCTCGGTGAAGGCCGCGACCTGGCCGAGCTGACCGCGCGCTTTGCCGCCGCTAGCCAGGCAGCGCTGGCCGTGCCGCGTGACGCCAAGAGCGAGCAGCCGGTGCAGGCCAAGGCCTTCAGCGAGGTCAAGCAGACCGCCCAGCAGAAGATCGCCGGCCTGTCGATGACCGTGTACCCGGCGCTGGTGGAAGAGGGTGGCACCGTGCGCGAAGGGCGCTTCTCGACCCAGGCCGAAGCCGAGTTCCAGCACCGCCGCGCCTTGCAGCGCCTGTTGCTGCAGCAGTTGGCCGAGCCGGCCAAGTACCTGCGCGGCAAGCTGCCAGGGCTTACCGAACTGGGCCTGCTGTACCGTGAAATGGGCCGGGTCGAGGCGCTGGTCGAGGATATTCTGCTGGCCAGCCTGGACAGCTGCATCCTTGAAGGTGAACAGCCGCTGCCACGTGATGGTGCGGCCCTGGCTGGCCTGGCCGAACGCAAGCGCGGCAGCTGGGCCGAGCATGCCGAGCGCCTGGCACGGCAGACGTTGGAAGTGCTGAAGCTGTGGCATGGGCTGCAGAAGCGCTTCAAGGGCAAGATCGACCTGAGCCAGGCGGTGGCGTTGAACGATATCAAGCAACAGCTCAGCAACTTGGTGTACCCGGGCTTCGTGCGCGAAACGCCTGGGGCCTGGTTCAAGGAACTGCCGCGTTACCTCAAGGCGGTGGAGCTGCGCCTGGAGAAGCTCGGTTCGCAGGTGCAGAAGGACCGGGTGTGGAGTGGCGAGCTGGCCAACCTGTGGGCGCAGTACAAGGCCCGTGCCGACAAGCATGCCCAGGAAGGCAAGCGCGATGAACAGCTGACTGTGTACCGCTGGTGGCTGGAGGAATACCGGGTGTCGCTGTTTGCCCAGCAGTTGGGAACCAAGGTGCCGATTTCCGACAAGCGATTGAGCAAGCAATGGAGCCAGGTGGAGGGATAAACTTCCACAGTTGTGGCAATATTGATGCAATTTGGGGCCGCTTGGCGGCCCCTTCGCGGGCACGCCCGCTCCCACAGGAACAGCAATGTCCTCGGAGCGACGCGATCCCTGTGGGAGCGGGCGTGCCCGCGAACGAGGGCGCAGCCCTCGCCCTTAAATTGGTACTAAAGTGCCATTAACCTGTCATGTTTCCCAGCCAGCGCCCCGTGGCGATGGCCTTTGACCAGAGGAACGACCGTGCATAACGTCGTGATCAGCGGCACCGGCCTGTACACCCCGGCCCAGAGCATTTCCAACGAAGAACTGGTGGCCTCCTTCAACGCCTGGTCGCAGCAGTTCAACCAGGACAACGCTGCCGCCATCGAACGCGGTGAAGTCGAAGCGGCGCCGCTGTCCGATGCGGCGTTCATCGAAAAGGCCTCGGGCATCAAGAGCCGCTTCGTCATGGACAAGGCTGGCATCCTCGACCCCCAGCGCATGAAGCCGCGCCTGCCAGAGCGCTCCAACGACGAGCCGTCGGTGCTTTGCGAAATGGCCGTGGCTGCCGCCCGCCAGGCCCTGGAGCGCGCCGGTCGCACCGCCGCCGATGTCGATGGGGTGATCGTCGCCTGTTCCAACCTGCAGCGCCCGTACCCGGCCATTGCCATCGAAGTACAGCAGGCGCTGGGCATCCAGGGCTTTGCCTTCGACATGAACGTGGCCTGCTCGTCGGCCACTTTCGGCATCCAGACCGCCGCCAACAGCGTGGCCCTGGGCCAGGCGCGCGCGGTGCTGATGGTGAACCCGGAGGTGTGCACCGGCCACCTGAACTTCCGTGACCGCGACAGCCATTTCATCTTTGGCGATGCTGCCACTGCGGTATTGCTCGAACGTGCCGACAAGGCCACCTCGGCGCACCAGTTCGACATCGTCAGCAGCAAGTTGTGGACCGAGTTCTCCAACAACATCCGCAACAACTTCGGCTTCCTCAACCGCGCGGCGGAAGAGGGCGAGGGTGCAGCGGACAAGCTGTTCATCCAGGAAGGCCGCAAGGTGTTCCGCGAAGTGTGCCCGAAGGTGGCCGAACTGATCGGCGAGCACCTGCAGGAAAACGGGCTGCAGCCCAGCGATGTGAAACGCTTCTGGCTGCACCAGGCCAACCTCAGCATGAACCACCTGATCGTCAAGAAGTTGCTGGGACGTGAAGTGGCCGAGGAAGATGCACCGGTGATTCTCGACCGTTACGCCAACACCAGTTCGGCGGGGTCGGTGATTGCCTTCCACCTGTACCAGGACGACCTGCCCAAGGGCTCGCTGGGGGTGTTGAGCTCGTTTGGTGCGGGGTATTCGATTGGTAGCGTGATTCTGCGCAAGCGCTGATTGAGCGCAAGCCAGTACCGGCCTCTTCGCGGGTGAACCCGCTCCCACAGGGACACCACAGCATTTGAAACTGTGATATCCCTGTGGGAGCGGGTTTACCCGCGAAGAGGCCGGCGCATTTTTCACAGGCAAAAAAAGCGGGAAACGCCGGATGGGGTCGGCATTTCCCGCTTCAGGTGACGCAGCGCAGGGTATCGCTTAGAACTTGGCTTCCAGGTCTACCTGCAGGGTATCTACATCGGCATCGCTGTTGGGCAATTGCGACAGATCGGTCTTGGCCATCAGGTAGGCCGCGCCCAGGGAGAAGTTCTTGTCGATTTCATAGCCGACCTTGAACTTGTGCCCGCGCGAACCGGTAAAGCCGTTGCCAAAGTCGGAGTCGGTGAACAGGCTGACCACCGCGTTACGCTGCACGTCGCGGTAGTTGTAGTCCAGGCTCCAGGCGCCGACCTTGGTTTTCAGGCCTGCCAGCCAGGCCTGGTCTTCGCCATCGGTGCTTTCGGTGTTCTTCACGTACTGGCCGTACGCAGACAGCGGGATGGCAAAGCCGGTGAAGTCCAGCTGGCCGAAGCCTTCCACCAGGTTGAACTCGTTGGTGGTGTTGCCGAACGACTGCAGAATGGTTGCTTCCTTGTCGTTGTCGTAGCCATAGATACTGGCACCGACGGTCAGCTTGAGCACATCTGCCGGTGCGAACTTGGCGCCCAACTGGCCGTGATAGACCTGTGCGTCATGCTTGTATTGCACACCGTCGCCATCGACGTTGTCCTTGAGGGTGTACTGACCGGCGCTGGCGAACACTTCGGCCCCGCCCAGGTCGGTCTTGTAGGTGGCTGCCACGCCTTCCGGGTTGATGTCGCTGTCCCAGATGATGTCGCCCATGCTCACCCATGGCTGCGCCATCTTGCCGCCAATCAGGTGCAGGTTGGGAACTGCGGTCGGGTGCCAGTCGAGGTAGGCCTGGTCGACCCACAGCGACTTCTTGTCGAAGTAGTTGTCGAAGCTCTGGTTGGTCGAACGGCGGTCGGCGCTGCTGCCAGTGGCGATACGGATGCCGGCGTCGACCTGCGGGTTGATTTCGCTGTAGAAGCCGACACGAGCACGCACGCGCTGGCGGTCCTGGTTGCCGCTGCTGCTGTTCGGGTTGTCGACGTTGACGTCTTCGTAACGCAGGCGCACATCACCCTTGACCTGGGTCTTGGCGGCCCATGCCACTTTCTGTTCAAAGGAGCTCATCCGGTCGGACTGAGCTTTCTGAGCGGCCTTTTCCTTGGTTTCTTGAGCCAGGTCCGCCTGCAGTTCGTTGTACTGCGCCTGGTTGATCGAGCCGTTGGCGCGGAGCATTTCGAGCAGCTTGGCGTCGACAGCTGCACTGGCCGGAGTACTCAGAGCCAGCATCATGCCGGTGAGGCTCACTCCGGTAAGTGTAGAAACAAGACGCATAAGGTTCTCCCTGTTGAATAAGATGGGGGAGGCTCAAGCGCCCGCCCCTGTATTGGCATGTCTTCGGAAAGGGCCTGAATAGACAGGTTCTGGGGTTCCGGAAAACAGGCGCAAGTATTGCGGGGGCGAGTGACAGATTAATGTCGAATTAGTGGCACTGCTGTTAAGTAATTGAGAATGAAAGGATCTGTCCCGGCGATCGTGATTTGAGTGGCGGGCCTTCCTTGGGGATACTGGGTACCTTGAAACAGCGAGCCAAAACCGTGACCAGCCTGTACAGCCTTGCCCATTTGCGTGATCTTCCGGCGGCCACCTGGGATGCCCTGGTGCCGGCCGGCCAACCGTTCCTGCGCCATGCGTTTCTCAGCGCCATGGAGGATAGCGGCAGCGTCGCGCGCAACACCGGCTGGGCTGCCGAGCACCTGGTGCTGGAACGTGACGGGCAGGTACGGGCGCTGCTGCCGGCGTACCGCAAATGGCACTCGTTTGGCGAGTACGTGTTCGACCATGGCTGGGCCGATGCCTGTGAGCGAGCCGGCATTGCCTACTACCCCAAGCTGCTTGGTGCCGTGCCGTTCAGCCCGGTCAGCGGCCCGCGCCTGCTCGCCGCCGACCCAGCCGATGGCCTGCTGGTGCTGCAGGCGTTGCCGGAGTACCTGGGCAAGGGCGGGCTGTCTGGCGCGCACATCAATTTCACTGACCCGGCGCTGGACGAACTGCTCGCTGGCCAGCCAGGCTGGATGGAGCGCCTGGGCTGCCAGTTCCATTGGCGCAATCACGGCTACCGCGACTTCCAGGATTTCCTCGACAGCCTCAGTTCACGCAAGCGCAAGCAAATGCGCAAGGAACGTGAACAGGTAGCCGGGCAGGGCATCGATTTTCGTTGGTACCGCGGGGCTGAGCTGGACCAGGCGCAGTGGGATTTCGTCTACCGCTGCTACGCCAACACCTATGCGGTGCGCCGTCGTGCGCCCTACCTGACCCGCGAGTTCTTCAGCCTGCTGGCCGAGCGCATGCCCGAGGCGCTACGCGTGGTGATGGCGCGCCAGGGCGGGCGTGATGTGGCCATGGCCTTGAGCCTTGTGGGTGGCGACAGCCTGTTCGGTCGTTACTGGGGTTGCCTGGATGAATTCGACCGGCTGCATTTCGAGACCTGCTTCTACCAGGGCATGGACTTTGCCATTGCCGAGGGTTTGCAGCGTTTCGATGCCGGGGCGCAGGGCGAGCACAAGTTGATTCGCGGGTTCGAGCCGGTGCTGACGCGGTCATGGCACTACCTGCTGCACCCGGGGCTGCGGCGGGCGGTGGAGGATTTTCTGGTGCAGGAGCGGGACGGGGTGCGGGCGTATGCCGAGGAAGCCAGGGGGATGCTGCCCTATCGCCGGGACTGATCCATTTGTATTGGCTGTGCCGGCCTTTTCGCGGGTAAACCCGCTCCCACAGGGATCGCACAAACTCCACTGCCTATGCAGTACCTGTGGGAGCGGGTTTACCCGCGAAGAGGCCGGCAAAGATTCAATCCACCCCGACAAACCCCCCGGTCTGGTGATGCCACAACCGGGCATACAAGCCTTGCTGCTCCAGCAGCTCACTATGGCTGCCACTTTCGACAATCCGCCCCTTGTCCAGCACCACCAGCCGGTCCATCCGCGCAATGGTGGAAAGCCGGTGGGCAATGGCGATGACCGTCTTGCCCTGCATCAGTGTCTCCAGGCTTTCCTGGATCGCGGCTTCCACCTCCGAGTCCAGCGCCGAAGTGGCCTCGTCCATGATCAGGATCGGTGCATTCTTCAGCAGCACCCGGGCAATAGCGATGCGCTGGCGCTGGCCGCCCGACAGCTTGACCCCGCGCTCCCCCACATGGGCATCGAAACCGGTGCGCCCCTGGGCGTCCGACAGCTGCGGGATGAACTCGTCGGCGCGGGCCCGGCGCACCGCTTCATGCAGCTCCGCCTCGCTGGCACCGGGGCGACCATACAGCAGGTTGTCGCGGATCGAGCGGTGCAGCAGCGAGGTGTCCTGGGTGATCATGCCGATTTGCGCGCGCAGGCTGGCCTGGCTCACCTCGGCAATGTCCTGGCCGTCGATGAGAATGCGCCCACCCTGCACGTCATACAGCCTTAGCAGCAGGTTGACCAAGGTCGACTTGCCTGCCCCGGACGGGCCGATCAGGCCAATCTTCTCGCCCGGGCGGATGTCCAGGTTGAGCCCTTCGATCACGTTGGCGGCCTTGCCGTAATGAAAGTCCACGTCATCGAAACGCACCGCACCGCGGCTGACCTTGAGCGCCGGCGCATTTGGCCGGTCGGTGACGGTGACCGGTTGGGCGATGGTCTGCAGGCCGTCCTGCACCATGCCGATGTTCTCGAAGATGCCGTTGACCACCCACATGATCCAGCCCGACATGTTAACGATGCGGATCACCAGGCCGGTGGCCAGGGCGATGGCGCCCACAGTGATCAGCGACTGGCTCCAAAGCCACAGCGCCAGGCCGGTGGTGGTGACCACCAGCAGGCCGTTGAGGGTGGTGATGACCACGTCCATGCTGGTGACCACGCGTGCGGCCAGCTGGGTCTTCTCGGTCTGTTCGCTGATCGCTTCGCGGGCATATTGCTGTTCGTAGTCGGTGTGGGCGAACAGCTTGAGCGTGGCGATGTTGGTGTAACCGTCGACGATACGGCCCATCAGCTTGGAGCGGGCGTCGGAGGAAATCACCGAACGCTCCTTGACCCGGGGGACGAAGTAGAACAGCGCGGCAATGTAGCCGGCGATCCATAGCAACAGCGGCAGCATCAGGCGCCAGTCGGCCTCGGCAAACAGCACCAGCGAGGTGATGGCGTAGATCAGCACATGCCACAGCGCATCCACCGCCTGCACCGCAGAGTCGCGCAGTGAGTTGCCGGTCTGCATGATGCGCTGGGCGATGCGCCCGGCAAAGTCGCTCTGGAAGAAATTCAGGCTCTGCTTGAGCACATAGGTGTGGTTCTGCCAGCGGATCAGGCTGGTCATGCCGGGGTTGATGGTCTGGTGCACCAGCAGGTCGTGCAGGCCGAAGAACACCGGCCGCAGCAGCAGTACCACCACCAGCATCCAGATCAGCTCACCGCTGTGTTCGCTGAAGAAACTGGCATTGGGGGTGCCCTGGGCCAGGTCGATGATGCGGCTGAGGTAGCTGAACATCGCCACCTCGATCAGCGAGGCGACCAGGCCGACCACCAGCAGGGCGAGAAAGCTGGGCCACACTTGGCGCAGGTAATACAGATAGAACGGCCACACGCTGGTAGGTGGCGATTCAGTGGGTGCTTCGCGAAAGATATCGATCAGTTGTTCAAAACGGCGGTACAGCATGGGTAACGACACTCCTGTTCCATCCGGCCCTCAGGCGGTTTCACGTCCCTGTGAAGCCTGCGGTCAGTCGATGCGTTTGGCCGACTTGATGTAGACCGGGTCGGCCGGTACATCACGCATGCCTTTTTTGATGGTGGTCGGCGAATTGACAATCTGGTCGACCACTTCCATACCTTTGGTCACTTTGCCGAACACGGCGTAACCGGCGTCGCGGCCCGGGTTGAGGAAATCATTGTCGGCGACGTTGATGAAGAACTGGCTGGTGGCCGAGTTCGGGTTGGAGGTGCGCGCCATCGACAGTGTGCCGCGGGTGTTCTGCAAGCCGTTGCTGGCTTCGTTGCGAATCGGGTCCTTGGTGTCTTTTTGCACCATCTGGTCAGTAAAGCCCCCGCCCTGGACCATGAACCCCGGGATTACCCGGTGGAAGATGGTGTTGTTGTAGAAGCCACTGTCGACGTACTCGAGGAAATTCTTGGTACTGATCGGTGCCTTCTCGGCATTCAGTTCGATTTCTACCTGGCCGAAGCTGGTGTCCAGCAGTACGTGCGGGGTCTTGTCGGAGGCCATGACGCTGGTGGCGAAGGCGACCGAGCAGGCGGTGAGCAGGAGTTTTTTCAGCATGGGCTCAAAGATCCTTGAGAGGTGGAAGCGGCTGCAAGGAACTGCAGCAGGGTCTGGTTGAAGACCTCGGGTTGGTCGAGGGGTGTAGCGTGCCGGGAATCGTCGATGACCACCAGCCTGGCGTGGGGCATCAGGGCGACGTAGCGTTCTTTCAGTTGTATCGGGGTGTAATCGTGGTCGGCGGCGATGACCAGGGTAGGACAGTGGATCTGCCCGATGCGTTCGTGCACGCCCCAGTCGACGATGGCGTCGAAACTCTTGAGGTAGGCGCGCTTGTCATTGCGCGCCCAGCGCTGGGCCATCTTCTCTCGCAGCTCGGCCTGCCCGGGTTTGGGGAACAGGCGTTCGGCCAGGCCCTTGCCGACGGTTTCGACACTGAGGATGCGCGCCAGGCTCCAGCGTTTCAGCCACCAGAGCCAGTCACTGCGGGTGCGGCGCTTTACCTCGGGGGCGCTGTTGACGATGCACAGGCTGCGCAGCCATTGCGAGTGGTCGACGGCGAACTGAAAGCCGACCATGCCGCCCATGGACAGGCCGACGAAGTGCACCGGGCCGGTGTGCAGGTGTTCGAGCAGGGCCAGCAGGTCGGCACTGAAGGTGGCGATCTGGTAACCGTCGCGGGGTTTGTCCGAGCGGCCGTGGCCGCGGATGTCCATCACGATCACCCGGTAGTGCTGGCTCAGCAGCGGCACCTGCATTTCCCAGTCCTGGCAGCTGGAACCCAGGCCATGCAGCAATACCAGGGGTTCACCCTGGCCATATTCCGCGTAATGCAGTGCGCATCCTTCGTGTTCGAAATAGGCCATGGGCGCGGTCCTCTCAAGCTTGTGGGGGGGCTGCGAAGGGCACGTCCAGCGGCGCGGTGTCGAAATTGCGCAGCAGGTCGATGAGAATCTGCGTGGCCGGGCCCAAGGTCTTCTCTTTGCTCGAATAAAGGTAGAACAGTGGGTGGCGGCTGCCACCCTGATCCAGCGGCAACGGCTTGAGCACGCCTTCGCGCAGCTCGCGCTCGATCATGTGCCGGGGCAGCCAGGCAAAGCCCAGGCCGCTGCTGACGAAGGTGGCGGCAGTGCCCAGGCTGCCGACGGTCCAGCGTTGCTCGGCACCCAGCCAGCCGACATCGCGTGGCTGGGCGCGGCCGGAGTCGCGGATCACCACCTGCAACTGGCTTTCCAGGTCCTGGAAGGTCAGTTCACGGCCCAGGCGGTGCAGGCTGTGTTCGGGGTGGGCGACGGCGACGAACTCCACCGCGCTCAGTTCGGCGCCCAGGTAGCCGCCGATGCTGTAGCTGCTGATGGCGAGGTCGGCGATGCCTTCGTGCATCACTTCCTCGACGCCAGACAGCACTTCCTCGCGCAGGCGCACACGGCAACCACGGCTCTGCGGCATGAACGCGGCCAGGGCACGTACCAGACGAGCACTGGGGTAGGCGGCATCGACCACCAGGCGTACCTCGGCCTCCCAGCCCTGTTCCATGTGGTGGGCAAGGTCTTCGAGCTGGCTGGCCTGCTTGACCAGGTGGCGTGAACGGCGCAGCAGCACATTGCCGGCCTCGGTGAGCACTGCCTTGCGGCCGTCGATGCGCAGCAGCGGCACGCCCAGTTGCTCCTGCATGCGGGCCACGGTGTAGCTGACCGATGACTGCGAGCGGTGCAGTGCCTCGGCGGCCTGGGCAAACCCGCCATGATCGACCACCGCCTGCAGGGTTCGCCACTGGTCAAGGGTTACGCGCGGCGCTTTCATCTTTCGCTCCTGTTGTCCTAAGCTGCGCTCTTTCAAGGAGAGCGGCCCATGAAGAAATGTTGTGCGGCAATACTGATGTGCCTGCCCCTTGGGGCCATGGCTTATCCCATCGATGTGGAGAAGGAACTGACCGGGGTAAAGCTCGACTACACCGCCTATGACACCGCCTATGACATTGGCGCCATCACCCTCAACAACTATGGGCAGGTACCGGCGGCGTGCAAGGTAACCTTTCGCAACGGCCCGGAGGCACCACGGGTGCGCCGGGTGAACGTACCGGCCGGTAAAAGCGTCGATGTCACCGCCAAGTTCAATCGGCAGATCATCAAACTACGGATCGCCTTGAACTGCAGTGCAGAATAAACTGATAAATCGATAGATTGAACCCATTTTTTACGCTTTTTTATCGATAGGTCAAGCCGTAATCTCACCTCCATCGAATCGCAACCCTTTTTGCCGATGGAGGCACCCCATGTCCCGCGTACTGATCATCGAAAGCAGCGCCCGCCAGCAGGATTCCGTTTCCCGTCAGCTGACCCGTGATTTCATCCAGCAGTGGCAGGCCGCCCATCCGGCCGATCAGATCAGTGTGCGCGACCTGGCCGTGAACCCGGTGCCGCACCTGGACGCCAACCTGCTGGGTGGCTGGATGAAGCCCGAAGATCAGCGCAGCGCCGCCGAACTGGACGCCTTGGCCCGCTCCAACGAATTGACCGATGAACTGCTCGCTGCCGACGTGCTGGTGATGGCTGCGCCGATGTACAACTTCACCATCCCCAGCACCCTCAAGGCCTGGCTGGACCACGTGCTGCGTGCCGGGATCACTTTCAAGTACACCCCCACCGGCCCGCAGGGCTTGCTCACCGGCAAGCGCGCCATCGTCCTGACTGCCCGTGGCGGCATCCACGCCGGCGCCACCAGCGACCACCAGGAACCGTACCTGCGCCAGGTGATGGCCTTCATCGGCATTCACGATGTCGACTTCATCCATGCCGAAGGCCTGAACATGAGCCCTGACTTCCATGAGAAGGGCGTCAACCAGGCCAAGGCCAAGCTGGCGGCGGTGGCCTGAGGCTTAGCGAATTCCCAACCCTGACACCTGTTGTTGCTCCTTTGGGTGTACCTGCCCGGCCTGCATGGCCGGGCTTTTTTATGCCTGGAATTTCATGGGTGCCTGTGCCGGCCTATTCGCGGGTAAACCCGCTCCCACAGGAATATCACGGCACCTGAGGACTATGGTGTCCCTGTGGGAGCGGGTTTACCCGCGAAGAGGCCGGCACTGCCCTTACATTCCCCATGGTTGAACTGATTCACCGCAACCCGCTAAGGTCGCGGCCTTGATCCACGAGAGACAACCATGGGCTACCTGATAATCGTCGCGCTGATCCAGGCGTTCTCCTTCAGCCTGATCGGCGAATACCTGGCCGGGCACGTCGACAGCTATTTCGCCGTGCTCGCGCGCGTGGTGCTGGCGGGCCTGGTGTTCCTGCCGCTGACTCGCTGGCGCCAGGTCGAGCCGCGCTTCATGCGCTCGATGCTGCTGATCGGTGCGTTGCAGTACGGCATCACCTACGTCTGCCTGTACCTGAGCTTCCGCGTGCTCACCGTGCCGGAGGTGCTGCTGTTCACCATTCTCACGCCGCTGCACGTGACGCTGATCGAAGACGCCATGAACCGGCGCTTCAACCCGTGGGCACTGCTGGCGGCGCTGGTGGCGGTGGCCGGTGCTGCGGTGATCCGCTTCGACACCATCAGCGGCGAGTTCTTCATCGGCTTCCTGCTGCTGCAACTGGCCAACTTCACCTACGCCGCCGGCCAGGTGCTGTACCGCCACCTGGTTGCACGCCACCCCAGCGACCTGCCGCACTACAAGCGCTTTGGCTACTTCTACCTGGGCGCGTTGATCGTGGTGTTGCCGGCCTTCCTGCTGTTTGGCAACGCCCAGTACCTGCCGACCACCGATGTGCAGTGGCTGGTGCTGCTGTTCCTGGGCCTGTGCCCGACGGCGCTGGGCCTTTACTGGTGGAACAAGGGCGCCTGCCTGGTTTCCGGCGCTACTCTGGCGGTGATGAACAACCTGCATGTACCGGTGGGGCTGCTGCTGAACCTGCTGATCTGGAACCAGCACGAGCCATTGGGCCGGCTGCTCCTCGGCGGGGCGGTGATCCTGGCGTCGGTGTGGATGAGCCGCCTGGGTGGCCTGACGTTATCGGGCAAGGCATGGCGCAGCTAGCTATGACACGTTCGTTACTGGGCCCGAAATCCGTCGTTGGCTACCCGATAATCAAAAAAATAAAAATCGGAGTCCGGCGTGAAGCTAGAAACGCGAAGTATCGAATTTGTCCCACACGCTGAGCGTTATGGTACGCCCAAACGATTGTTCACCATCTGGTTCAGCTCCAATTTCCAGATAACCGCCCTGATGGTCGGCACCTTGGGCGTGGCGTCCGGGCTAAGCCTGGGCTGGACCTTGTTGGCCCTGTTGGTCGGCAACCTGATCGGCACCGTGTTCATGGCCGCGCACTCTGCCCAAGGGCCGCACCTGGGCGTGCCACAGATGATCCAGAGCCGGGCGCAGTTCGGTGTCCATGGGGCGGCGCTGCCTTTGCTGGTGATGGTCACGGCAGCAGTCCTGTTCCTCGCCGCCAGCGGCGTGCTGATGCGCAATGCGCTGCAGGCGCTGGTGCCCATGAGCGATGACCAGGCGATCGTGGTGGTCGGCTTGCTGACCTTTGTCATCGGCTTTGTCGGCTACGAGCTGATCCACCGCCTGGGCGCGTGGATGAGCCTGTTGTCCACACTGGTTTTTGCCGGTGCCCTGGTGCTGATCCTGCTGCACCCCGGCGACATGGCAACCACAACGGCGGTGAGTACCGGCTTTTCGTTCACCGCGTTCAATCTGATTGTTGCCCAGTCGGCCTCGTGGACGCTGGGGTATGGCCCGTATGTGGCCGACTACTCGCGCTATCTCCCGGCCAACGTCAATCCACGCGCCACGTTCTGGGCCACTTATTGCGGTTGTGCGCTGGGCTCCTTCGCAATGATGGCACTGGGCGCGTTGGTGGCGGTGGAATTGCCCTCGGCACTGGGGCATGACCCGGCCACAGCCATTGCCGCGTTGTTCGGTCCGTGGGCGCCGTTGGCGCTGGCCGTGATCGCGTTGGGGGTGATCCAGTACAACGTCCTGTGCCTGTACAGCGCCTACATGTCGTCGGTCACGATCTTTGGCGCCTTCAAGACCATCCGGCGGGTGACCGCGACGGCCAAGGCCTTGGTTATGGCTGGGCTGACCGCAGCGGCAACGCTGATCGCCATCGCCACCCAGTACAATTTCGATACGTTCTTTGCCGACATCCTGATCGGCCAGCTGTACCTGTTGATCCCCTGGAGCGCGATCAACCTGGTGGATTATTACTGGGTATGCCGAGGCCACTATGATGTGGGGGCGCTGTATGACGCCAAGGGGCGTTATGGCTGCTTCAATCGTCGAAGCCTGGCGGTGTACGCCGTGTCGATCATCGGTACCATCCCGTTCATGAAGCTGTCGTTCTACACGGGCTTCGTGGCCGAGTGGCTGGGGGCGGATATCAGTTGGGCGATGGGGTTGATCCTGGCGGGCGCGCTGTATTGCATGGTCCATGGGCGCGAGAGCAACCGGCTTTCGACAACCATGAATGCGCACACCTGACTCGGCCCTGACACGGAAAGGGGCCGCTTTGCGGCCCATCGCCGGCAATCTCAAGCCTCGCTCATGTCTTCCAGCCGACGCGGCACAGGCTCTTGCGATACACGCCCGCTCAACCCCACCCGCATGTCATTGCCACTCGGCTGCTGATACAAGCTCAGCCCAAACTCCGGCAACACCGCCAGCAGATAATCGAAGATATCCCCCTGAATCCGCTCGTAATCCGCCCACACCGTGGTGGTGGTAAAGCAGTAGATCTCCAGCGGTACACCCTCGGCGGTGGTCTGCATCTGCCGCACCATGCAGGTCATGTTCGGGTGCACGTTGGGGTGGTTTTTCAGGTAGGCCAGGGCGAACGCGCGGAAGGTGCCGATGTTGGTCAGCTTGCGGCGGTTGGCCGACAGCTCGGCCACTGGCCCCAGCGCTTCGTTCCAACGCTGTAGCTCCTGGCGCTTGCCGGCCAGGTAGTCGGCCAGCAGGTGCACCTGGCTCAGGCGCTGTTCTTCCTCGCGCGTCAGGAATCGCACGCCGGCCGCGTCGATGAACAGGCTGCGCTTGATGCGCCGGCCACCGGACTGCTGCATGCCGCGGTAGTTGCGGAACGACTCGCTCATCAGGCGCCAGGTGGGGATGGAGACGATGGTCTTGTCGAAGTTCTGCACCTTCACCGTGTGCAGGGTGATGTCCACCACATCGCCATCGGCGCCCACCTGGGGCATTTCGATCCAGTCGCCCACGTGCAGCATGTCGTTGCTGGTCAGCTGCACACTGGCGACGAACGACAGCAGGGTGTCCTTGTACACCAACAGCAGCACCGCCGACATGGCACCCAGGCCCGACAGCAGCAACAATGGCGAGCGGTCGATCAGGGTGGCGACGATGACGATGGAGGCGAAGATCCACAGCATCATCTTGGCCAGCTGCACGTAGCCCTTGATCGAGCGGGTGCGGGCGTGTTCGGTGCGGGCATAGATGTCGAGCAGGGCATCCAGCAGGCACGACAGCGCCATGGTCATGAACAGCAGGGTAAAGGCCAGGGCGACATTGCCGAGGAAGTGCTGGGCGGTGTCGGATAGCTCGGGCACCAGTTTCAGGCCGAACTGCAGCACCAGTGACGGCGTGGTCTGCGCCAAGCGGTGGAACACCTTGTTGTTGCGCAGGTCGTCCAGCCACTTCAGTGCTGGCTGGCGGGCCAGGAGGCGGGCGCCATGCAGCACCAGGAAGCGTGCCAGGCGGCCGATGACCAGAGAAACAAGCAGCAGCACCGCCAGGCCGATGGCCGCGTGCAACATCGGATGTTGGTCAAGGGTGCCCCACAGGTCGAGGGAGTCACGCCAGATTCGTTGAATATC
The DNA here is from genome assembly GCF_900277125.1 of Pseudomonas inefficax. GTDB lineage: Bacteria > Pseudomonadota > Gammaproteobacteria > Pseudomonadales > Pseudomonadaceae > Aquipseudomonas > Aquipseudomonas inefficax. The sequence continues at coordinate 173,598 of NZ_OPYN01000187.1, read as the reverse complement.
CATGGGCTTGCTTACAGTCTTGTTGCCAAACGAAGCGCCATTAGAGCGCGGATGGCGACAAAGTTGCCAAAAGAAATTCGGCTAAGGCGGCAGAAAACGTTACCCTATGCAACTGAATTTCCCGCACTTGCCTGAGGTTACCTCCGTGTTCTCCCAATTCGCCCTGCACGAACGCCTGCTTAAAGCCGTGGCCGAGCTTAACTTTGTCGAGCCTACCCCGGTGCAGGCTGCGGCCATCCCCCTGGCCCTGCAAGGGCGTGACCTGCGCGTGACCGCGCAGACCGGCAGCGGCAAGACCGCGGCCTTCGTGCTGCCGCTGCTGAACCGCCTGGTCGACCTGCGCGAACGCCGCGTTGAAATCCGCGCGCTGATCCTGCTGCCGACCCGTGAGCTGGCCCAGCAGACCCTCAAGCAGGTGCAGCTGTTCTCGCAGTTCACCTACATCAAGTCGGGCCTGGTCACCGGTGGTGAAGACTTCAAGGAACAGGCCGCCATGCTGCGCAAGGTGCCGGATGTGCTGATCGGCACCCCAGGCCGCCTGCTTGAGCAGCTCAATGCCGGCAACCTCGACCTGTCCCACGTACAGGTGCTGATCCTCGACGAAGCCGACCGCATGCTCGACATGGGCTTTGCCGAAGACATGGAGCGCCTGTGCAAGGAGTGCGAGAACCGCCAGCAGACCTTGCTGTTCTCCGCCACCACTGGTGGTGCGGCCCTGCGCGACATGATCGGCAAGGTGCTGAAAGACCCTGAGCACCTGATGCTCAACAGCGTTTCGCAGCTGGCAGAAGGCACCCGCCAACAGATCATCACCGCCGACCACGACCAGCACAAAGAGCAGATCGTGCAGTGGCTGCTGGCCAACGAAACCTTCGACAAGGCGATCATTTTCACCAACACCCGCGCCCTGGCCGACCGCATCTACGGCCACCTGGTGGCCAAGGACGTGAAGGCCTTCGTGCTGCACGGCGAGAAGGACCAGAAGGACCGCAAGCTGGCCCTGGAGCGCTTCAAGCAGGGCAGCTCCAAGGTGCTGGTGGCTACCGACGTCGCGGCCCGTGGCCTGGACATCGACGGCCTCGACCTGGTGATCAACTTCGACATGCCACGCAGCGGTGACGAGTACGTGCACCGCGTGGGCCGTACCGGCCGTGCCGGTGGCGAAGGCCTGGCGATCTCGCTGATCACCCACAACGACTGGAACCTGATGTCGAGCATCGAGCGCTACCTCAAGCAGCAGTTCGAGCGCCGGGTGATCAAGGAAGTGAAGGGCACCTACAACGGGCCGAAGAAGGTCAAGGCCTCGGGCAAGGCGGCTGGCAGCAAGAAGAAAAAAGTCGAGAAGAAGACCGGTGACAAGAAGGCAGCCGCAAAGCGCAAGCCAACTGCCAAGCCAAAGGCCAACGCACCGCTGGCCAGCGCTGACGGCCTGGCGCCGCTGAAGAAGCGCAAGCCTGCGGCTGAGTAACCTTCAGTAGCGCTGTTGGTTTCTTCGCGGGCACGCCCGCTCCCACAGGATAATCACAGATATCGAAGGCTGTGTTATCCCTGTGGGAGCGGGCGTGCCCGCGAAGGGGCCAGCACAGGCGACCACTATTCAGCCTTGTTCTCCGCCTCTTTCAACTCCTTGATCCGCTTGTCGATCAACTGACACTTGTCGGGCAAGTCCTTGCTCGCCGTCCCCAGCTCCATTCCTTGAAGCTCGTCATTGATCTCCTTGGCCTTCTGCGGGTTCTGCTCGGTCAACCGGGTGACCAACCCGGCCAGCTCTTCGCGTTTCTGCGTCGCTTCTTCCGGTGTGCAGGCCCAGGCGGGCAGGGCGCAGAACAGGGCAGTGGCACAGGCAATGGGCAGTAGCAGTTTCATCCTTCCTACCTCCGGCGGTGATGATGCCCGGTGGAGGCATGCGCCTGGCCGTTAGTTCAGCAACTTCGACCGGTGGCTATACCCCTGGGTATATTTACCGCGCTCATCCTCGGCTCTAGTTTGAAGCCACAAAAATGACAACCGAGGAGCACACCCATGGATCGATTGAAAGGCAAGGTGGCACTGATTACCGGCGGCGCAGGCGGTTGTGGCCTGGCCGCGTCGGAACTGTTCGCCGCCGAGGGCGCCAAGGTGGTGATCCTCGACTTGCCGACCAGCCAGGGCGAAGCCGTGGCGGCGCGCATCAACGCGGACGGCGGCCAGGCGCTGTTCGTCGCCGCCGATGTGTCGCAGGCCGACCAGGTGCACCGCGCCGTAACCCAGGCCCAGGCGCACTTCGGCCCGATCACCGTGCTGATGAACCACGCCGGGATCATCGCTGCCGGCCCGTTCCTCGAAACCAGCGAAGCGGAATGGGACCGGCTGATGAGCGTCAACGTGAAAAGCATGTTTCTGGTCACCAAGGCGGTGTTGCCTGGCATGCTCGCCGCCGGCGGCGGCAGTGTGATCTGCACCTCGTCGATCTCGGCGGTGGTCGGCACGCCAATGGAGGTGCTGTATTGCACCACCAAGGGCGCCTGCCACATGTTCGCCCGCGCCCTGGCCGTGGAGTACCGCGACCAGAACATCCGCAGCAACGCCATTTGCCCAGGCTTCATCGGCACCGCCCATGGCCGCCGCGAGCTCGACCTGCTGCGCGGTTTTGGCGTGGACGCTTCCGACGAAGCAATCAAGACCATGCAGGGGCGCCTGTGCGACCCGGCCGAAGTGGCCAACGCCGCGTTGTTCCTGGCCAGTGACGAGTCGAGCTTCGTCAGCGGCTCGCACCTGTTCGTCGACAACGCCTACACCGCCATGTAATGCCCGGCCGGCAGTACCTGCCGGCACCAACAAGAACAACACGCAGCACCCTTCAATTCTGCCCACAAAGCCAATTCCAACAAGACAGAGGCAGCAGATGGAAAACATAGGCACTTACGTCATCTACGTGATCATGGTGTGCGCCGTGATCGGCGCGATCGCATCGATCGTCAATGCGGAATCCGAGCTGGCCAAGGAGTTCACCGCCGGCCTGCACAGCATTGGCCCGATCTTCATCCCGGTGGCCGGGATCATGGCCGCCATCCCGTTCATTTCCAGTTTCATCAGCCACTTCATCGGCCCGCTGTTCCTGGCCATGGGCGCCGATGCCGGCATTGCCGGGCCGATCTTCATCGCCTCGGACCTGGGCGGTTACCAGCTGGCCCAGGCGCTGTCGCATAGTCCCGAAGGCTGGATCCTCGGCCTTATCACTGGCTTCCAGTGCGGTTCGACGGTGATCTTTGTCATCCCGGTGGGCCTGGCAATGCTCAACAAGGCCGACCACAAGTACATGGCGCTGGGCATCATGGCCGGGCTGCTGAGCATCCCGATCAGCATCGTGTTGATCGCCATGGGCATGCAGGCCATGGGCCTGGGCGTGCGCCCGGACATCGCCACGGCGGGCGCTGCGACCCAGGCGCTGCACTTCACCCTGCCCACCCTGCTGCGCAACCTTTCGCCGCTGATCCTGTTCTGCGTGGCACTGGCGGCGGCGCTGCGCTACTTCCCCAACCTCATGGTCAGCCTGTTCCTCAAGCTGGGGCAGTTGATGTACGCCGCCGTGACGCTGGTGCTGGTGGCGTCGATCGTCGAGTACTTCACCGGTGCGTTCACTTCGCTGTTCGGTGGCTGGGGCTTCGCCCCGATCATCGCCGACAAGGACGACCAATTCCGGGCGCTGGAGATTGCCGGCTACGTGGGCATCATGCTGTGCGGTGCGTTCCCGATGGTTTACCTGATCAAGCGTTTCCTGTCGCAGCCGATCGAAAAGGTGGCGTCGGAACTCGGCCTGTCGACGGTGGGCGCGGCCGGCATCCTCGCGGCCTCGGCCAACATCCTGGCGATGTTCCGCCTGGTGGCCGACATGCCGCCGAAAGACAAGGTGCTGGTGATTGCCTTTGCCGTATGCGCCGCCTTCACCTTTGGTGATCACCTGGCCTACTCGGCCAACTTCCAGCCCACGCTAATCGGGCCGCTGATCATTGGCAAACTCGCCGGTGGCCTGCTGGGCATGCTGCTGGCCTACTGGCTGGCGGTGCCCAAGGCACTGGAGCTGGGCCGCCAGGAGGAAGAGGCCGGCCTGCTGCCCGCCAGTGCACCGTTGCACTGACAGGGCCAGGCATCGTTCAATGCCGTTCAGGCTTGCACAGCCGGGCGGCATTTGCGCCTTCTCCCACACCGCACGGGCCTCCGCAATGAACAGCGACAACGCCGACCGCCTGGGTGCGGTCATTCGCAGCATCGGCAGCGATGCACTGGGCCCGGCCCTCGACACCGCGCTCAAGGGCGTGGTCGATTTCGACATGAGCTGCGCCTACCTGTTTCGCTTCAACCAACCCGCGCTGCTGATTCATGACGGCTACAACCAGCGAGTCGCCGAACGTACGCTGAAAGCCTACCTGCGCGGCGGCTATCTGCTCGACCCGTTCTACGTCGCCTGTACCAACAACCACCCGGGTGGCCTGTGGCGGATGCGCGAACTCGCCCCGGACAGCTTCTTCGCCTCGGGCTTTTCCATCTCCCACGACATCCACCCCTGCGTCTCGTCGCACCACGGCAGCCTGATCGAAGAGATCGGTTTCATCGTGCCGGTAAGGCTACGGACCGCCCTGGTGTATTCGTTGATGCGTGGCCTGGACAAGGGCGCGTTCGAGGCCGAGGAAGCGCAGCGACTGGCAGCGTTGACGCCGGTCATCGATGCCATTTTCAGCCAGCACCTGCGCCTGGCACATGCCGATGACCTGGCCGACCCGCAGGAGTCCGACAGCCAGTTGGAAGATGCTTTCGTCGATATCCTCCAGGGCCAGCTGACCGAAACCCAGCGGCATGTGGCCAAGCTGATCCTGCAAGGGCACAGCAGCCAGTCGATCTCACGCGAGCTGGGCATCTCGGAGGGCACAGTGAAAGTACACCGGCACAACATCTGGCAGCGGCTGGGGATTGCCGGGAATGCGGAGCTGTTTCGATTGTTCATCAACTATCTGGTCAAGCAGTAACCGAGCCTTGCTAGCCGGTTGGCCAGGCCACTTCCCTCCAGGTTGTAATCCCTTTCCCAAAACCTCCTGAAGCTATTGAAGAGTGGGCGATCGCCCCCTAGCCTTGGCATGGATCAGGAGGTATCGTATGTACAGATGTAATTACGGAGCGTCCCATGTTCTTTGAATGGGACGATGCCAAGAACCAGATAAACATCCGCAAGCACGGCATCGATTTCAGCGATGTTCCAGATATGTTCAATCACCCGATGTTGAATCGCCGTGATGACAATACGGACCATGATGAGGAGCGCTGGGTCTGCCTGGGCTGGCTGAAGTGTCTGATAGGCGTGGTCGTGTACACGGAAAGGCAGGGTGATGTCATTCGCATCATTTCTGCACGCAAAGCCACCAGATGGGAGGCCAAACATTATGACCAAAGCATCGAAAACTGACTGGAGTCGCCTGGCTCGACAGGACGACCAGGCTATTGATACCTCGGATATTCCTGAGCTGGATGAAAATTTCTTCCGAGAGGCCGAGCTGCGAGTTCCAGCCAAGCAGACGGTGACCATTCGCCTCGATTCCGATGTCCTCGCCTGGTTCAAAGAGCAGGGTAGTGGCTACCAGACCCGGATCAACCAGTTGCTGCGCCAGTACATGCAAGCGCAACAACGCCAGCGCTAAGATATTTCGGAACGCCGGGCAACCTCGATAGGTCCCAACCTGTGTACCCCTTCCGTCCACAGCAGGAGCCCGTAGCCATGAGCATCGCCTACGATTGGGACCTGATCGAGCGTTTGCTGCACGAGGTGCAGAACGGCGCCGGTCACAGCTTCACGCCACGCCCCTATGCCGAGCAGCACGCTGCGGCACTGGCTGCCAAGGGGGAGCCGGTGGGCGACCTGGACCACTTGAAAACCCGTGCCTGCGAGTACGAAAGGCTGTTGTTCGAGCGTGGTTTCATCGAAACCCGGCCCGAAGAGGACGGCGGCAACGGCGAGAACTTCGTGCTGACCGAGCGTGGTTCGCGGCTGATGAGCCTGATCGACAGCAGCATCCCGGGCTTCGAGCACCCGCGCCAGGTGCTGGACGAGCAGGAGGATGCGCTGGACGAAACCACATTCGAGCAGGTGTCGGCGAAGGCACAGATCGCCTGAGGTCGTTTTGAGGGTGGCAAGGGCGGCCATGGAAACCCGATAATCGGTAGTTCATGAACACTACCGAGACCTCGCCCATGCCAATGACCACCGTCGAGGCCCGCCTATGAGCGCGGTCCGCAAGAACCCTGATGCCTTTGCCTTCCAGGTGATGCTGGGGCTATGCCTGATCTGGGGTTGCCAGCAGGTTTTGATCAAGACTGCCGCCATCGATATCGCGCCGGTGATGCAGGCGGCGTTGCGCAACGGCATCGCCGCCGTGCTGGTGGGCCTGATGCTGTGCTGGCGCGGAGGTTGGAACCAGGTCGGCAGCACTTGGCGTGCCGGGGTGGTGGCGGGCGGGCTGTTCGGCCTGGAGTTCCTGTTCATTGCAGAGGGGCTGAAGCTGACCTCGGCGGCGCACATGTCGGTGTTCCTCTATACCGCGCCGGTGTTTACCGCGTTGGGCCTGCATTTCAGGTTGCCCAGCGAACGCCTGCGGCTGCTGCAATGGCTGGGGATCCTGCTGGCGTTCGGCGGCATTGCCATGGCATTTGCCGGCGGTATGTCGTTCGAGCACATGGATGGCCGCACGCTGTTGGGCGATGCCTTTGGCGTGATCGCCGGGCTGGCCTGGGGGGCGACTACAGTGGTGGTGCGCTGCTCGCGGCTGTCGGAGGCGCCGGCGACCTTGACCCTGTTCTATCAGCTGGCGGTGGGCTTTGCCGGGTTGCTGCTGATTGCCTTGCTCAGCGGGCAGATCGGCGCGGTGGCGCTGACGCCGCTGGCGATGGGCAGTGTGCTGTTCCAGGGGATTGTGGTGTCGTTCATCAGCTACCTGACCTGGTTCTGGTTGCTGCGCAAATACCTGGCATCGAACCTTGCGGTGTTTTCGTTCATCACCCCGCTGTTCGGGGTAACCTTTGGCGTGTTGCTGCTGGATGAGCCGCTGAGCCTGAACTTTGTGGTTGGCGCGTTGATGGTGCTGCTGGGGGTGGTACTGGTGAGTGCCGAGCCTTGGGTGAAGCAGCAATTGCGTAAGTTTGTGGGGTAAGGGCTGGCCTGTACCGGCCTCTTCGCGGGCTCGCCCGCTCCCACAGGTACTGCACAGGTCTTGAAGATTGTGCGGCCCCTGTGGGAGCGGGCGAGCCCGCGAAGAGGCCAGTACAGGCAACCACAACTCAGGATGCAGCCTTGGCTTGACAGGCGCTGCCTTGCTGTACCGAGCTGGCAAACAAGACCAACCCCCCAGCCACCACCAACCCTCCCGCCGCCACCATCAGCGCCGGCTGCAGCCCGCCGCTGTAATGGCTGCTGACCGCCGCCAACAATGGCCCGCTCAATTGCCCCAGGGCAAAGCAGGCCGTCAGCAGCCCGGCATTGCGCTGGGTGGCATGCGGCGCCAGCTCCCGCGAACGTTGCATCACCAGCTGCATGCAGGCCAGGAACGGCCCGCCACACAGCACCACGCCCAACGCCAGCCCGACACCCCCGCCCATCAGGCAGGCCAGTACACCCAGCCCCTGCAGCCACAGGGTGGCGGTGAGCCAGATCGAGGTACGGCCGCCGCGGCGCAGGCTGACCAGCAGCACTCCCAGCGCCGCCGCCAGGCCGAACGCAGGCCAGAACAGGTCGGCAAGCCACTGCCCACGAAAATGCTGGTTGGCCATCTGCGACAGGAAGGTGGCCGGCAAGATGTAGCCCACGCCATATAGCGCATACACCAGCCCTAGGCGGCCGATGCCGACACTGCCCGTCGGGCCTTGGCGTGCAGCTGACGGCACCGGCGCCGCTTGCAGCGCCCCGGGCAGCCAAGGCCGGACCGCCAGCAGCATCACCAGCGCGGCCACGGCATAGATCAGCCACAGTGCTGCCGAGCCCAACCCCCACAGGTGCGCCACCAGTGCCAGCAAACCGGTCAAGGCAATACCCAGACCAGGCCCTGCGAACACCAAGGCACCCAGGCGCTGTCGGTTATTGGCATTGGCTACCTGCTGGCTGAGACTGGTGATCATCACCAACACCCAGGCGCTGGCCACGCCTGTGCCGAAGCGCAGCAGCAGGTGGCTCCAGAATCCGTCGGCGGCCCATGAGACCAGGGTCAGCAGCACGCACAGCCACAGCCCGCCGTGCAGGCGCAGGCGCACCTGGCCCGGCGAGCGGGCGAACATGGCATCGACTGCGCCGATGAAGTAACCCAGGTAGTTGGCCGCTGCGACCAGCCCGGCGACCGTCAGGTCGAGCTGGCCTTCGGCGATCAGTTGCGGCAGCTGCGGAGTCAGGGCGAAACGCCCGATGCCCATGGCCATCATCAGCGCCACGGCGCTGGCCAGCAGTTGAATGAGTGGCGACATGACAAGTCTCCTGCAAGGGGTAAGCGATGGTTGGCAGGTTAGGGCGGTTTCTTTTTCAATAAAATTGAATAATGATGATCAAGTTGTTCTGTTTTGGAGAATGCCGTGGAGTTCAGCCAACTGCGTATCTTCCAGGCCGTTGCCGAGGAAGGTTCGGTCACCCGTGCCGCAGAGCGCCTGCATCGGGTACCGTCGAACCTGTCGACGCGCTTGCGCCAGCTCGAGGAACAGCTGGGTGTCGAGCTGTTCCTGCGCGAGCGCCAGCGTCTGCAGCTGTCGCCGGCGGGCAAGGTGCTGCTGGACTATGCCAACCGCATGTCTGCCTTGCGCGACGAGGCACTGGCCGCCGTGCGCGGTGGCCAGCCGGCCGGGGACTTCGTGTTGGGGACCATGTACAGCACGGCGGCGACCCATTTGCCGAGGTTGCTGGCGCGCTATCACCAGGCCTATCCGGCGGTTAACCTGCAGGTGCGTGCGGCGCCCAGTGGCGAGCTGCTGGAAGGCCTGCTCAACCACACTTTGGACGCGGCCCTGGTGGACGGGCCGCCGGGCCTGGCCGGGCTGGATGGTGTGCCGCTGTGCGATGAGCAACTCGTGCTGATTACCAGCCCCGAGCACCCGGCGGTGCACACTGCCAAGGACGTGGCGGGCAAGGCGGTGTTCACTTTCCGCCAGGGCTGCTCGTACCGCATGCGCCTGGAGGCCTGGTATGCCCATGCCCATACGCCCATGGGCCGGGTGATGGAGATCGAGTCGTACCAGAGCATGCTGGCCTGCGTGATCGCCGGCGCGGGCGTGGCAATGATGGCCAGGTCGATGCTCGACAGCCTGCCCGGGCGCGATCAGGTAAGGGTCCATCCGTTGCAGGCGCCATTCGATCAGGCGGTCACCTGGTTGATGTGGCGCCAGGGCATGCGTGGGGCGAATTTGCAGGCCTGGATCGACCTGCAACAAAGCGAAACGATTAACCAGTCGTCGGAATGCGCCGGTACGGCTTGATCCGTATCAAAATGGCCCTTATCTGTAGCTGTAGAGGCATGCGTAATACAGGACATAGGGCTATGATCTGTATGAAACATCGCAGGATTGAATTGCCGTGAGGCTGACCCGTCAAGGGGGCATTATGAATAAACCACTGTCCAACTGGCTCCACGACCTGGCTGTCGCCTTGGGGCTGATTCCACCACCCTTGCAGCCGGTGCCGATCCCGACTGATGAAGAGCAGCGCAAACGCCAACCGCGTCGTCGCTGATACAGACAAAGGCCGCTGCACCTGGGTGGGTGCAGCGGCCTTTTTGTGCCTGATGAAAATCTGTTGCCTGTACCGGCCTCTTCGCGGGTAAACCCGCTCCCACAGGTCTCCCACAGCACTCGGCCTGTGATATTCCTGTGGGAGCGGGTTTACCCGCGAAAGGGCCAGTACAGGCAGCCCGGATCTATCAGGCCAGCTTCACCGCCGCCGCCGGCTTGCGCGACATCAGGCTGACCACCACAAAACTCACCAGGCCAACCGCCAGGCTGTAGTAGATCGGCGTATTGGCCTCCAGCCCATCCTTGAACATGAACAGCAGCGCGGTCGCGAAGCCCAGCGACATGCTGGCGATAGCCCCGGCAGTGGTAGCGCGCTTCCAGAAAATCGCGCCGATCAGCGGGATCAGCATGCCGCCGACCAGCAGGTTGTAGGCCAGGGTCAGGGCATTGATTACATCGTTCACCACCAGGGCGATGCCCAGCACCACAAGGCCGGTGAGCAGGGTGAACAGGCGGCTGACGCCCAGGCTCGACGCCTTGCCGCCACGCAGCTTGGGCAGCAGGTCTTCGGTCAGGGTGGTCGACGCAGCCAGCAGGCCGGCGCTGGCGGTGGACATCATGGCGGCCAGCGCCGCTGCCATCAGCAGGCCACGGATGCCATCGGGCAGGGTGGTCTTGATCATCTCGGCAAAGGCATTGTTCGGGTTGGCCAGGTCGGGCATCAGCACATGCGCGGCCATGCCGATCGCGGCGCAGGCCAGGCCGTACAGTACGCAGTACACACCGGCGGTGGTGCCGGCGCGCTGGCAGACCTTCTCGTCACGGGCAGTGAACACTCGCTGCCAGATGTCCTGGCCGATGAGGATGCCGAAGAAGTAGATCAGGAAGTAGGTGATGATGGTGTCCCAGCCAATGGTGGTCAGCTGGAAGCTGGCCGCCGGCAGCTTGGCCACCAGGGTGTCCCAGCCACCGGCCTTGTACAGGCACACTGGCAGCAGGATGAACATCAGGCCGACGGTCTTGATCACGAACTGGACGATGTCGGTCAGGGTCAGCGACCACATGCCGCCAATGGTCGAGTACAGCACCACCACACCACCGCCCAGCATCAGCGAGGCCCAGAACGGCAGGTCGAGCAGCACCTGCAATACAGTGGCCATGGCCAGGGTCGAGGTGACACCGATCATCAGCGCGTAGGCCAGCATGATCACGGCGCTGGCCTGGCGTGCGGCCGGGTTGTAGCGCTGCTCAAGCACCTGGGTCACGGTGAAGATGCGCAGGCGCAGCAAGGGTTTGGCGAGGAACAGGTTGAGGGCGATGATGCCCAGGCCCAGGGCTGCGCACAGCCAGAAGCCTGAGATGCCGTGGACGTAGCCCAGGCGTACGGTGCCGACGGTAGAAGCGCCACCGAGTACGGTGGTGGCCATGGTGCCCATGTACAGGACCGGGCCGAGGTTGCGCCCGGCCACCAGGTAGTCCTCATGGGTTTTCGCGCGCCGCATGCCATACCAGCCAAGCCCGAGCATGCCGGCGGTATAGATCATTACAACAATGATGTCCAAGGCCATTGGGGGTCTCCCGATTATCTTTATTATGGCGAGATTGACCACGCGGGCGGGTTCACGGCGCCCGGCGGTCTTGTCGTGTTGTTGGCGGGCCTCAATGGCCCTCCCATATGGCTCCTGCCGGGGTGTAGCGAGTACTGCGGGCGCTTTCTGTAGGAGCGGCCTTGTGTCGCGATCGGGCCGCAGAGCGGCCCCGGCAGCCTATGCGACACCGCCACAGTCCGGGGGCCGCCTTGCGGCCCGGTCGCGACACAAGGCCGCTCCTACAAAGGGCCGTCGTTTACCGGCGGACAACGCCCGGTAGCACGCAGAGCATCTCGAACAGCAGGTTGGCACCGAGCAGCGAGGTGTTGCCGGTGGTGTCGTAAGGCGGGGAGACTTCGACAAGGTCACAGCCGATCAGGTCCAGGCCGTGGCAGCCGCGAATGATCTCCATCGCCTGGATGGTGGTCAAGCCACCGATTTCCGGGGTGCCGGTACCAGGCGCCCAGGCCGGGTCGATGCCGTCGATGTCGAACGACAGGTACACCGGACCACCGCCGACCTTTTCGCGCACTTCGGCCATCAACGGTTCCAGCGACTTGTGCCAGCACTCTTCGGCCTGGACCACACGGAAGCCCTGGCGGCGGCTCCAGTTGAAGTCATCGGCGGTGTAGCCCTGGGCGCGCAGGCCAATCTGCACCACGCGGTCGCAATCGAGCAGGCCTTCTTCCACGGCGCGGCGGAAGGTGGTGCCGTGTGCGATTTTCTCGCCGAACATGTGGTCGTTGACGTCGGCATGGGCATCGATGTGCACCAGGCCGATCTTGCCGTGCTTCTTGTGCAGCGCGCGCAGGATGGGCAGGGTGATGGTGTGGTCGCCACCCAGGGTCAGCGGGATGATGTTGTGTTCGAGGACCTCGTCATACGCTTCTTCGATGATGCGCACGGCGTCCAGCAGGTTGAAGGTGTTGATCGCCACGTCACCGATGTCGGCCACCGACAGCGAGTCGAACGGTGCGGCCCCGGTGGCCATGTTGTACGGGCGGATCATCACCGATTCGGCGCGGATCTGGCGCGGGCCGAAGCGGGTGCCGGAGCGCAGCGAGGTACCGATATCCAGTGGCACGCCGATGAAGGCGGCGTCCAGGCCTTGGGCACTTTGCAGGTGGGGGAGACGGAGCATGGTGGCGATGCCGCCGAAACGCGGCATTTCGTTGCCGCCCAGTGGTTGGTGGAGGATCTTGTCCACGGTGGGCCTCATCAGTCGGTCGATTGTTCTGTTTGTTCGAACCTGTGCCGCCGCGCGCCTTTCAGGTTTGGTCTTGCTGGCGGGCAGGGACATTTCGGCCAAGTCTGCTGAAGGTAGTGCCGGGGAAAAATCGCTACCGGCAAATACTTAGTTCAGGAATTTCTGAACTAAAGGCGCAGAGCGGTTAGACTGCGCGCAAATACCCTTGCGGAACCGTTGCATCATGGCCTCGACCTTGCCCGACCTGAAACTGCTGCGCATCTTTGTCAGCGTGGTGCGCCACCAGGGCTTTGCCAATGCCCAGCGCGAACTGAACCTGTCGACCTCGGCCATCAGCACCTACATGAGCCAGCTCGAAGGCGCCCTGGGGATCGTGCTGTGCCACCGCGGCCGTGGCGGGTTCAGCCTGACCAGCAAGGGCGAGCTGTTCCACCAGGAAACCCTGCGCCTGCTGGCCGAGCTGGACGGTTTCGAACAGTATGCCGCCGCCCTCAAGGGCGAGTTGCGCGGCACCCTCAACCTGGGGGTGATCGACTCCACGGTCGGTGACCGGGCCTTGCCGCTGGCCGAGGCCATCGGCGCCTACAGCCAGGAACACCCGGCCGTGCACTTGCACCTGTCGGTGTCCAGCCCTTACGAGCTGCAACTGGGCGTGCAGGACAACCGCCTGGACCTGGCCATCGGGGCGTTTTCCTCGCGCATGAGCGGGCTGCTCTACCAGCCGCTGTATCGTGAGCAGCACTGGCTGTATTGCAGCAACCGCCACCCGTTGTATGCCGAGCGGCGCATCCCCGAGCAAGTGGTGACCCAGCAGCGCATGGTCGGGCGTGGCTACTGGAGCCAGGCCGAGCTGGCCCGGCATGGCTTCAAGCACAGCGCGGCAACCGTGGAGAGCATGGAGGCGCAGTTGATCCTGATCCTGTCCGGGGCCTACATCGGCTACCTGCCCGAGCACTATGCCCAGGCCTGGGTCGACAAGGGCGACTTGCGCGTGCTGTCGCCGTCGACCTTCGGCTACCAGGCACCGTTTTCGCTGATCATTCGCCGCGGGCGCAGTCGCGAGCCATTGATCCAGACCTTCCGCGACCTGCTCAAAAGCCAGCTCATCGTGGGCTGAAGTCCGGCACATGCTGTATTTCGTCGGTGCTCGTTAAATAGTTGGCGCCGCTGACCGACAACATAATGGCGCCCTGCTATATATCAAATCAGCGTGTGCTGCTGACTACCTCCCTTTAATCCTGCAAGGATTGCCCAAGATGCGCATGAATTTGCCCGTCACTGAGCACGAAAGAACCTTTCCCAACGACCAACGCCTGATTTCCACCACTGACCTCAACAGCCGCATCACCTACTGCAACGACGCTTTCGTGGAGATCAGCGGGTTCACCTACGACGAACTGGTCGGCCAACCCCACAACCTGGTGCGCCACCCGGACATGCCGCCGGCCGTGTTCGGCCACATGTGGGAAACCATCAAACAAGGCAAACCTTGGATGGGCGTGGTCAAGAACCGAGCGAAGAACGGCGATTACTACTGGGTCAGCGCCTATGTCACGGCCATCTACGAGCAGGGCCGCATCAGTGGCTACGAGTCGGTGCGCTCAGTGCCCAGCCGTGAGCAGATCCGCCGTGCCGAGGCGCTGTACGCGCGCTTGCGGACCGGCCGCGCACCGGTGCCGTGGGTGGCCCGCCTGGGGCATGGCCTGGGCCACGGTTGGCCATTGATCGGTGCTGGCCTGGTGTCGGCAGCGGGCTACCTGTGGCTAGCGCCTTACGCGGCGCTCGGGGTGTTGATGGCCAGCCTGCTGGTGGCCTGGTATCTGGTCGAGCACCGGCAGAACCAGGCCGTCCGCCGCACGCTGGCCGAACATCCCAAAGCCTTCACCAGCCCGCTGGTGGCGCTGACCTACAGCGATAACCCGGGCCTGCAAGGCCAACTCGACCTGGCCATCATCAGTGAGGAAGCGCGCCTGCAAACGGCGTTGACCCGCCTGGTGGATGCAGGGGTCGGGGTGAAGTCGCGGGCGGCGCAGTCGTCCGACTTGTCCGATGCCCAGGCACAGATGCTCGACCGTCAGCGCAACGAGACCGACCAATCCGCCGCCGCCATCGCGCAGATGGCGGCGACCATCCAGCAGGTTACCCATAACGTGCAGAGCACGGCGCATGCAGCGGGTGATGCCGACCAGCTGGCGCAGCAGGGCAGCGAGCTGGCCATGCAGAGCTTGCAAGCCATGGGCAGCATGAGCAATGCGGTCAACGATATCGGCCAGGCCGTCAATGCGCTTGCCGAGCAGACTCAGTCGATCGGCAGCGTGGTCGACGTGATTACCTCGATCGCAGAGCAGACCAACCTGCTGGCGCTCAACGCGGCCATCGAGGCGGCCCGTGCCGGCGAACAGGGGCGCGGGTTTGCCGTGGTGGCGGACGAAGTGCGATCACTGGCCCAGCGCACCCGTGCTTCGACCGAAGAGATCCACCAGATCATTGCTTCGTTGCGCGCCGGGGCAGAGCGTGCGGTGAGCACCGCCAGCCGCGGCGAGCAGATCTCGCGGGACAGTGTGCACAGTGTCGAGGCGGTGCAGGCAGCGTTGAGCGGGATTGCCCAGGCGGTCAGCCGTATCACCGGCATGAGCCAGCAGATGGCGACGGCATCGGAGCAGCAGAGCCATGTGGCCGAGGACATCAACCAGCAGATCGTGCGGATAGCCCACCTGTGCGACCAAAGTGCCGGGCAGGCCAGGCAAGGCGCCGAAATCAGCCAGGACCTGGAGCGCATGGCGGAATACCTGCATAGCCTGGCGGAGCGGTTCAACCGCTGAAATCGCAGGGGCTGCTTTGCAGCCCTTTCGCCGGCAAGCCAGCTCCCACAGGTACAGCACAAGGCTCAGGCCTATGGTGGTCCTTTGGGAGCAACTGGCTTGGATATCTCTTCAAGCCAGCACTGTCCCTTGTAGGAGCGGCCTTGTGTCGCGATGGGCCGCGCAGCGGCCCCGACAATATTTGCTGCGAAGCTGAAAACCTGGGGCCGCTTCGCGCCCCATCGCGACACAAGGCCGCTCCTACAGGTATTTGCACATGGCTTGGGGTCAATGCGGTCGAAGTGGGAGCTGGCTTGCCGGCGAAAGGCCCGCAAAGCGGGCCCCGGTTCTGTGGCAAACTGTTCCCGCCAAGGAGAACCCCATGCCCAGACTCCGCTGCGAGCGCTGCCAGCGCCCGCTCGACCATTGCCTATGCTCACTGATCCCCGCACTCGAAAGCCGCACCCGCGTCATCCTGCTGCAGCATCCCAGTGAAATATCCCATGCCCTGAATACCGCCCGCCTGGCCGCTCTTGGCCTGAACAACGCCGAGTTGCGGGTAGGCGAGGTATTCGATGACCTGAGCGAATTGCTGGCGACCCCGGGTTACCGGCCGGCCCTGCTGTTCCCGGGCGATGACGCCCAGGAATTGCTGGCCTATGGCGAGACGGACGACAAACCCTTGCTGTTGATCGTGCCCGACGGCACCTGGCGCAAGGCGCGCAAGCTGCTGTACCTGAACCCGTTGCTGGAAGCATTGCCGCGGGTGACGCTGGGGGCTGTCGCACCTTCACGCTACCGGTTGCGCAAGGCGCCGCAGGCGGGGGCGTTATCGACTATCGAGGCCGTGGTGGGGGCGTTGAACGCGTTGGAGCAGCCTGCCTGTTTCGATGCGCTGCTGGCACCGTTCGAGGCGTTGATCGAGGGGCAGATAAGGGCCATGGGTGTAGAGACGTTTCAGCGCAATCATGGTGAGGGGTGAGGTGGCAGTGATGGCCCTATCGCCGGCAAGCCAGCTCCCACAGGTGCAGCGGCAGGGCCCAAGTTTGTGTTTCTACAGCTGGAACACAAAGGGTGAAGCTTGAGCTGTACCTGTGGGAGCTGGCTTGCCGGCGATAGGGCCGCAAAGCGGCCCCGGCTATCTCGAACCCGATCAACGCATATCGGGCAAACGCGCCTCGGTGCGTACTTCGGTTGAAGCCAGCGCTTCCGGCGGCAGCGAAATACGTTGCTTGCTAAGCAGCTCGCCCATGGTCGCCAGTACGCGATAGCGCGAGAACTCCTCGGTGTAACGCACTTCGGTGTAGCGGCGGTCGGCGTTGTACAGCTCGTTCTCACTGTCCAGCACGTCCAGCAGGGTGCGTTGGCCCAGGCCGAACTGGTCCTGGTAGGCCGCGCGCACGCGCTTGGTGGTCTCGGCGTATTCACGCGCAGTCGGCAGCTGCTTGCTGGCGTTGTTCATGGCGTTCCACGCCAGGCTCAGGTTCTCGGTCAGCTCACGCAGGGCGTTGTTGCGAATGTCCAGGGCCTGGTTGACCTTGTGTGCGTCGGAGTTCAGGCGGGCCTTGTCGCTGCCGCCGCGGAACAGGTTGTAGTTCATCTCGACGCCAGCTTGCCAGTCGTTATTGTTGTGACCCTTCTCGCCGCCGGTGTTGTTGTTGGCACCTGTGGCCAGGATGGCATCGAAGCGAGGATAGAAGGTCGACTTGGCCACTTCGTACTGTTTCTCGGCGGCATTCACGTCAGCCTGGGCCGACTTGATATAAGGGTTGTTCTGGCGCATGCCTTCACGCGCCTGTTCGAGATCGGCCGGCATTTCCACCTTGATCGATTGTGGGCTTTCCAGCTCGTCCGGCATACGGCCGACGACGCTGAAGAAGTTGGCCTCGGCATCGGCCAGGTCGACTTCGGCGGTGTCCAGGTTGTTTTCAGCCAGGGCGCGACGTGCGCGGGACTGGTCGAGGTCGGCGGTGCTGCCGACGCCGCGCTCGTTGCGCAGGCCGATCTGGTCGTTGACCCGCAGGTGGGCTTGCAGGTTGTTCCTGGCCAGGGTCACCAGCTCGCGGCGCTTGAGCACTTCCAGGTAAACCTCGACTGCACGCAGCGCGACATCCTGGGCAACAGCCTGGGTGTAGTAGGCGCGGGAGGTGGAGACCGCTTCGGTGCGGCCCACTTCATTCGAGGTGTTGAAGCCGTCGAAGATCATCTGCCGCAGGCGCAGCTCGGACTGGGTGTAGTTGAGGGTTTCCTTGTTGTGGTTGCCCTCGGCACGAGTCGTAGTGTTGTCCGAACGCTGGCGACCATAGCCGGCGACCAGATCCACGGTAGGGTAGTAGCCACCACGCGCAAACTTCACATCTTCATCAGCCGACAGCTTGCTGTTGCGATTGGAGCTGACCTGCGGGTGGTAATCCACGGCGCTCTGGACAGCCTCGGTGATCGACATCGCCTGTACGTTGGCACTCGCCAGGGCCAACAGTAATGCACTGGTGATGGGGTTCAAGACGCGCATGGTACATCTCCCTGATCCTGGAATTGATCCTGCCGCTCGCCAAAAAAATGACGATAAAGAAATTACACATAGTGTTGCAGGTTTTTAATAAGACAGCTAAGTACATTCATCGCGATAGATAAGAAGATTTATTCATATCATATTGACATTTAATAGTTAAACTGTCTAACAGGCTTACGAAAGAACAAGATTCGGGCAGCGAAAAAAAACCTGTAAGCCAAGTAATACGTGGCTTCCACAGAGTTCCAGAATTATTTCGGATAAGTAGGATAAAAGTTAGGCGAAGTTGATATTTGGCGACAAAATATTGTCACTTTGGCTTGCGCAGGGTTTTCTGGCTGAGGATATACAGGCTTACCAGCACGGCACTGGCCAACATGAAGGTGCGCGCCCAGAACAGGGGGACCAGATAGCACGACAGGCCGATGCTGGCCCACATCAGGCCGATGGCGTAGACCTTGCCCTTGAGGGGGATACCTTCACCACTGAGGTAGTCACGGATCCATGGCCCGAGCTTCGGGTGATGGACCAGCCAGTGGTGAAAGCGCGGCGAGCTGCGGGCAAAGCAGGCGGCCGCCAACAGCAGGAACGGGGTGGTGGGCAGTACCGGCAGGAATATCCCCAACACCCCCAACGCGACGCTGAGCCAGCCGGTGGCCAGCAGCAGGTAGCGCACAGGCGTCTTAGTGGTGGCGTGGCTTGAGCAGCGCCGGCTTTTCGTCAGGGGCATGCAGCAGCAGGAACAGCGCCGTCAGCGCTTCGGGGATCTGTACGATCATGTCGTCCTGCAGGTTGGCGTTGCTGGCGATGTCGGCGAACTCCGGCTGCTCGTCGAACAGGCCCGAGCCGACCATGATCGGCAGCAGCATCTCGCTGACTTCTTCTTCGGCGTTCTCGAACCAGGCCTCTTCACGCAGGAATACGCCTTCCATGAAGCCGATGCACCAGCCGCGCAGGTCGGAATCGTCCGGTTCGTCGGTCAGGTCGAGGTCGCACGGCAGCTCGAACTCGTCGTCGCTGGCCAGCTGGCGGGCGATGTGTGCCTTGAGCGCCACCAGGGTGGCCTCGATCTCGGTGCGCTGAGCGTCGCTGGCGTAGTGCGGCTCTTCGGCGAACAGGGCGTCGATCCACTCGCGCTCGGGCACGTCCTCTGCATTGATCGACAGGGCGGTGAGGTAGCCGTGGGCGGCGACGTAGTCCAGAGCTTCTTCGTGCAGCTCGTCGGCGTCGAGGAAGGCTTGCAGGCGGGTCAGTTGCTCGGCGAAGGACATTACAGGGCTACCTTGGGGAATAAACGATAACGAATTCTAGCACCTTGCGACGGCGGCGGGGCAAAGGGAACGTCTATCGCAGTGGTGCCCTGCGCGGGGCGGTGCTGCGGTATACTCCGCGATTTTTCATCCAGGGGCAGGTTTTGCCGGCTGCCTGGCAAAAACCGCTTACGCATTTGGCGTGTGCGGGGCGGGTTTTTCGTCCAGCCTGTATCCGGGATGGTACGGCGATTTGTGGAGTTGCACATGCTCGAACAGGCTCAGCGCGTTCTCAAGGACGTCTTCGGCTACGACAGTTTCCGCGGGCGCCAGGCAGCGATCATCGACTGCGTGGCCAATGGCGGCGATGCCCTGGTGCTGATGCCCACCGGCGGCGGCAAGTCGCTGTGTTTCCAGGTGCCGGGGCTGCTGCGCCCGGGCCTGACGGTGGTGGTCTCGCCATTGATTGCGCTGATGGACGACCAGGTCGCCACGCTCGATGAACTGGGTGTGCCGGCCGCCGCGCTGAACTCCACGCTGACCCCGGAACAGCAGCGTGACCTGGCCGGGCGCTTGCGCCGTGGCGAAGTGAAGATGCTGTACCTGGCCCCCGAGCGGCTGGTGCAGCCGCGCATGCTCGACTTCCTGCGCGACCTGGATATCTCGCTGTTCGCCATCGACGAGGCCCACTGCGTGTCGCAATGGGGCCACGATTTCCGCCCCGAATACCTGCAACTGGGCCAGTTGGCCGAGCTGTTCCCGCATGTGCCGCGCATCGCGCTGACCGCCACCGCCGACATGCGCACCCGCGAAGAGATCGTCCAGCGCCTGCACCTGCAAGGCGCCGAACGCTTCCTGTCGAGTTTCGACCGGCCCAACATCTTCTACCGCATCGTGCCCAAGGAGGCGCCGCGCAAGCAGCTGATGGCCTTCCTCGGCGAGCGCCGCGGCAACGCCGGCATCGTCTATTGCCTGTCCCGCAAGAAGGTCGACGAAACCGCTGCCTTCCTCTGCGATCAGGGCTTCCCGGCGCTGCCGTATCATGCCGGCCTGGCTGCCGAGACGCGTGCGGCCAACCAGCACCGCTTCCTCAACGAGGAAGGGCTGATCATGGTCGCCACCATCGCCTTCGGCATGGGTATCGACAAGCCCAACGTGCGCTTTGTCGCCCACCTTGACCTGCCCAAGTCGCTCGAGGCGTACTACCAGGAGACTGGCCGCGCCGGCCGTGACGGGCTGCCGTCCGATGCCTGGATGGCCTACGGCCTGCAGGACATGGTCATGCTCAAGCAGATGCTGCAGAACTCCGAAGGTGACGAGCGCCACAAGCGCATCGAGCAGCACAAGCTCGACGCCATGCTGGCCCTGTGCGAAGAAACCCGCTGCCGCCGCCAGTCACTGCTGGCCTATTTCGACGAAACGCTCGAGCAACCGTGCGGGCACTGTGACAACTGTGTCGACCAGGTGCAGACCTGGGATGCCACCGAGCCTGCCCGCCAGGCGCTGTCGGCGGTGTTCCGCACCGGCCAGCGCTACGGTGTCGGTCACCTGGTCGATGTGCTGCTGGGCAAGGACACCGAGAAGGTGCGCAATTTCGGCCACGAAAAACTCTCGGTGTTTGGCGTCGGCAAGGGGCTGGCCGAGGTCGAGTGGCGTTCGCTGTTCCGTCAGCTGGTGGCGCGCGGTCTGGTCGACATCGACCTGGAAGGCTACGGTGGCCTGCGCCTGTCCGACAGCTGCCGGCCGCTGCTGCGTGGCGAGGTGACCCTGCAGCTGCGCCGTGACCTCAAGCCACAGACCACCGCCAGGACTTCTTCGTCCAGTGGCGGCAGCCCGGCCAGCCAACTGGTGCGTGCCGAAGAGCGCGAGCTGTGGGAGGCACTGCGTACCCTGCGGCGCAAGCTGGCCGAAGAACACAGTGTGCCGCCCTATGTCATCTTCCCCGACTCGACGCTGCTGGAGATGCTGCGCAGCCAGCCGGTCAGCCTCAGCGACATGGCCCAGGTCAGCGGCGTGGGGGCGCGCAAGCTGGAGCGTTATGGCCAGGCCTTCCTCGAGGTGCTGAACAACAGCGGCGGCACCGACGAAGCACCGAAAGTGGTGCTCGACCTGCGCCACGAACTGATCAGCCTGGCCCGCGCCGGCATGACTCCGGCGCAGATCGCCGGCCAGCTCAACTGCAGCGAGAAGAATGTCTACAGCCTGCTGGCCGAGGCGCTGGGCCGCCAGGAATTGAGCCTGGAACAGGCCCTGGACCTGCCGGAAGACCTGATGATGGAGGTGCAGGATGCCTTCCTCGATGGCGAGGGCGAGTTGCCACCAGTGTCGGCGATTGCGCCGCTGTTCGGGGCACGGGTGCCGGAGGGCGTGCTGTACTGCGTGCGGGCTGCGCTGGCGGCCGAGTTCGAACTGTAAGTGACGACAGGTTCGAAGGCAGAACTGCCATCTGCTGACCTTTGTCATGTTTTTTGACGATTATCGGATATTCCAGGGTGCCCGAGCCTTGCCTCGTGGGGCGGGGCATGGTTAGCTGCCTAATAATTAGATCTGTTCAATGAGTTGCTTATGCCCCTGACCGACAACCAACACCGCTTCGGCATGCAGCTGGCCCAGATGTCCCGGGGTTGGCGTGCCGAGCTGGACCGCCGCCTGGCCGGGCTCAACCTGTCCCAGGCGCGCTGGCTGGTGTTGCTGCACCTGGCCCGTTTCGAAGAGGCCCCGACCCAGCGTGAGCTGGCCCAGAGCGTGGGCGTCGAAGGCCCGACCCTGGCGCGCCTGCTCGACAGCCTGGAGGCGCAGGGGCTGGTACGTCGGCAGGCAGTGCTGGAGGACCGGCGGGCGAAGAAGATCGTGCTGTGCCCGCCGGCCAAGCCACTGATCGACCAGATCGAGACTATTGCCAATCAGTTGCGGGTCGAGCTGTTCACTGGCGTGGATGAAGCGGAGCTACAGGTGTGCATGCGGGTGCATGCCAAGATCCTGGCCAACCTCGAAAAATCCTGAGGGGCCCTGGGGCCGCTTTGCGGCCCATCGCGACACAAGGCCGCTCCTACAGGGGATCGCGTACTCCTGTAGGAGCGGCCTTGTGTCGCGATGGGCTGCAAGGCAGCCCCGACGGTTCAGAAGGTATGCCCCAGGTTCAGGTACACCGCCTGCTCATGCGCACTGTTGGCCCCGTAGCTCAGGTTCAACGGCCCCAGCGGCGTCTCCAGCCCCAGGAAGATGCTCGCCGCGTTGATGTAGCCACTGTCGAACTCGTTATCGTTGTTCCAAGCCCGCCCTCGCTCAAGCGACCCTCCGATGTACAGCGGGAAGTCCAGCGGCACGTAGGCCCGTGGCGTCAGGCGGCGGTAGTAGACCATGCGCATCAGGCTCACGTTCTGCCCCGATACCGAATCCTGGCGGAAGCCTGAAAGCTCCCGCGCGCCACCCAGCACGAAGCTCGAAGTCACCACCTCGGTATCATCCAGCGTGCGCCCGTAGCGCCCGCCCAGCACGAAGGTGTTCGGCCCGCTGCTGATGGCCTTGTCCAGGTTGAACATCCACTGCCGGTAATCCTGGTCGGAATCCAGCGACTGGTCATACTTGCGCAAGGTCAGGCCGATATCTTCGCCGCGGTGCGGGAAGTACACATTGTCGAGGGTGTCGAACGAGTACTTCAGCTCGTAGAAACCTTCGTTGAAACTGACCTTGGGCAGGTCCTGGTCGCCGATGCGCACCTCGGCTTCGCCCCAGGCCTTGCCCACGCCCAGGCGCACTTCACCGTTGGTGCCGATCTGCCGCCCCAGGTTCAGGCCGAAGCCGTAGCGCTCCAGGCGATACTCGGCCACTGGGTCGTTGTCCAGGGTGGCTTCGATGTTCTGCGAGCCGAAGTCCAGATACGGTGCGATGAAATAGCGCGAGCCCACATCCAGCGGCTGGTAGAACTCGCTGTACAGCTCCTGCTGGTCGCCGATCTGGCCACGGGTCAGCCATTCGGCGCCGAGGCTGTTGATGCCGTTGACCCGGTAGCTGGCACCCAGGTTGAAGGCACTGTCGCCGCGCAGGTCGTCCGACAGGTTCAGGCCCAGGCGCAGGTAGTCGGTGCCACCGCGTCGGCCACGGGCATTGATCACCAAGGTGTTGTCGTCGCCCTTGTGCACCACGCGGTACTGTACCCGGTCGAAGTAGTCCAGGCCGTACAGCGTGCCCATGTCGGTCTGCAGGCGGCCGAGCTCCAGCGGCGCATCGATCGGTTGGCGAATGTACGAGCGGATGACCTCGTCGCTGACCTTGGAGTCGTTCTCGATCTTGATTGCGGTGATCGTCGGCGTGCGCTGGCGCGGCGAGCGGGCCACGGCCAGGTTGTTGTCACCTTCGGGCTGGCGCAGGGCGGCAAGGCGCGGGTCGAGCAGGCGGGTGGCGCGGTAGCCGGCCTCGATCATTT
This sequence comes from Pseudomonas inefficax, assembly GCF_900277125.1. Taxonomy (GTDB): domain Bacteria; phylum Pseudomonadota; class Gammaproteobacteria; order Pseudomonadales; family Pseudomonadaceae; genus Aquipseudomonas; species Aquipseudomonas inefficax. The sequence continues at coordinate 150,087 of NZ_OPYN01000187.1, read as the reverse complement.
CTTTGGCGCGGCCAAAATCGGTCACGCCGAAGGCAGTCAGCGGTGGCTGGATGAGGATGTCATCGCGGTGCAGGCTGGCCAGTTGTTCTTCCGAGTTGCGCCGGGTCATCAGGGTGATCGACTGGTTGAGCACGTCGACCACCGTGGCCAGCTGCTTGCGGTCACGCAGCGGGGTGCCGATGTCGACCACGATGGCCAGGTCCACACCCATTTCACGGGCGACGTCCACCGGGATGTTGTCGACCATGCCGCCGTCCACCAGTAGCCGGCCGTCCAGCTCGACCGGGGCGAACACCGCCGGGATCGACATGCTGGCGCGGATCACCTGGGGCAGGTGGCCACGGCGGAATACCACCTTTTCGCCACTGGCGATATCGGTGGCCACGGCGCGGAAGGGGATGGGCAGCTTGTCGAAGTCACGGGTATCGGCGGTGTGCGCCAGCTTGCTTTCCAGCAGCAGCGCCAGGTTCTGGCCCTGGATCACGCCCAGCGGCAGGCCCAGGCTGCCGTCGTCGCGAAAACTGAGCTTCTGCTTGACCAGGAAGTCGCGGTCATCCTGCTTGCGCCGGAACGGCACATCCTTGCGCGGCGGGGCGTCGGACAGCGCCTGTTGCCAGTCGAGGGTGGTGGCGAGCTTTTCCAGCTCTTCGACGCTGTAGCCCGAGGCATACAGGCCGCCGACCACGGCCCCCATGCTGGTGCCGGCGATGGCGTCGATGCGCACACCCTGTTCCTCCAGGGCCTTGAGCACACCAATGTGGGCCAGGCCACGGGCCGCGCCCCCCGACAACACCAGGCCAACCTTGGGCCTGGCGGCTTCGGCGGCGAATACCGTGAGGGAGGTGAGGGTGAGCAGGAAACAGAACAGCAAACGGCGCATCGTGAGTCTCAAACCGTGGGCTAAAGACCGCTAGTATAAGCGGCCCCTCACCTGGAGATGTCTCACCATGGCCGACAGCAAACCGGAAATCGTCATCACATATTGCACCCAGTGCCAATGGCTGCTGCGTGCCGCCTGGCTGGCCCAAGAACTGCTCAGCACCTTTACCGACGACCTTGGCCGCGTGGCACTGGAGCCTGGCACCGGCGGTATCTTCCGCATCACCTGCAATGGCGTGCAGGTCTGGGAGCGCAAGGCCGATGGTGGCTTCCCCGAGGCCAAGGTACTGAAGCAGCGGGTTCGCGACCAGATCGACCCGCAGCGTGACCTGGGCCACAACGACCGCTGAATCAGGCGCCCTCGGCCAGCGGCCGCTGCCTGGGCGGTTGTTCGGCAGCCAGGCGGCTGGACAGTACGATGGCGAAGATGATCAGTGCGCCGCCCAGCAGCATGCGCAGGGTGGGGGTTTCGGCGAACACCACCCAGGCCACGGCGATGCCATAGACCGGCTCCATGCCGAACACCACGGCGGCGGTGCGCGCCTTGATCACCGACAGGCTGGCGACGAACAGGCTGTGTGCCACGCCGGTGCAGAAGATGCCGAGCAGGGCGATCCACAGCCAGTCCTTGGTGGTTACGCCAGCCAGGCCCGGTGCCGCGAACGGCAGCAGGCACAGGCCCACCACCAGGTTCTGCCACAGTGCCGCCTGCACCGCAGGCAAGCGGCCGGAGCCAGCGCGGTTGGTGAGTGACAGCAGGGAGAACAGCAGCCCCGACAGCAATGACCAGAGCAGGCCACCGGTGGCTTCACTTGCCAGGTCGAATGCCGGCGTGACCAGTACCAGGCCGATGCTGACTAGCAGTACCAGCAAAGCCTCGTTGCGGCGGATGCGTTCGCGGAACAGCAGGCCCTCGAGGATTACGGTAAAGGCCGGGAAGCTGGCGAAGCCGAGGGTGGCGATGGCCACGCCGGCAACCTTTACCGCGATGAAGAAGCTGACCCAGTGCCCGGCCAGCAGTACGCCGCCGAGCAGCAGGCGGCGGACGTCCTGACCGCTCAGGCGTTGCCAGCCCGGCCCGGCCAGGCTGGCGAACAGGGCCAGGGCGAGCACGGCGAAGGCGGCGCGGCCGAAGACGATGATCGCCGGGCTGGCGCTGGCGGCCAGTTTGCCGAAGACGCCGGTAAGGCCGAAGAACAGCGCGCCGATATGCAGGGCGCCGAGGGCGGTACGGTGGTTCATGGGTGGTCCTTGCTCAAGATCTCTACTGGCTGTGCCGGCCTCTTCGCGGGTAAACCCGCTCCCACAGGTACTGCACAGGTTTCGCAAGCGGCGCGATATCTGTGGGAGCGGGTTTACCCGCGAAGAGGCCGGCACAGGCAAAGTGTAAAGGTTCAGGCCAACACATTCTGTCGCCAGACTAGTGTGCCTTGTCGCCCGACTCTCGCCGCAAAGCCAACGGCGTACACCCGAACGCCCGCAACATCGCCGCCGAAAACGCGCTCTGCGAGCCGTACCCCACCTGCGCAGCAATCTCCCCCATCGGCAGCAAGGTCTGCATCACCAGCCGTCGCGCCTTGAGCAAGCGCCGCTGGCGAATGTAGTCCATTGGCGTCATCCCGCACTCCGCTGTGAAGCGCGCATGCAGGCGGGCGCTGGACAACCCGGCGATGCGCGCCAGGTCAGCCACTTGCAGCGGATAGGCGGCATGCTGCTCGATATGCGCATCGAAGGCTGCATAAGGCAGACGCTGGCTGGCCGTGACGCTGGCTGCCACCGTGGGGTTGAGGCTGGCCAGCAGCAGCGCTGCCCCTTGCCGGGCAATCAGCGGGTCGTGCATGGGGCTGGTCGCCAGCCAGTCCACCAACTGTTGCTGGCGTTCATCCAGGCCCAGGGCGGCAGGGCGGTCGAGCAGGCGACGGCTGGCATCGGCATGTTCGCCCAGTTGCTCGCGCAACCAGTGGTCCCCTGGTACATCCAGCACCAGGCAATCGCTGCCGCCATCGCTGGCGCAGGTGTGGTGGGCGCCCGCCGGTACCACGATCAGCCCCTGTCGATCGATCCCGGCGCCATGCCCCTGCACCTCGAACTCCAGGCGACCGCGCAGGCCAAACACCAGTTGCGGGTGTTCGTGGCTGTGGGCGATCAGGCTGTCGCGGTAATGGCGCAGCGAGAGGATCGGGCCGGCGCTCATGGGGAAAGATGTCCTCACAGGGTAGAAACGCATTGTGCCTCATTCCCTGCAGTCCATCACTCGTAACGGTTTTGCCACTGCGCTGTCATCCGCGCCTGCCAGTCTCCAGCAAACCGCGCCGGAGCCTGCCCATGACCCATGCCGAACTGTCCCGTCCCTCGCGCAAGCAACGCGTGCGTACCCTGTGGATTTCCGATGTGCATCTGGGCACCCGCGACTGCCAGGCCGAACACCTGTCGCAGTTCCTCAAGGGCTACCAGGCCGACCGCATCTACCTGGTGGGCGATATCATCGATGGCTGGAAGCTGCGCGGCGGAATCTACTGGCCTCAAGCTCACACCAACGTGATCCGCCGCCTGCTGACCATGAGCAAGCGGGGCACCGAGGTGATCTACGTCACCGGCAACCATGACGAATTCTTGCGCCGTTACTCCAGGCTGATCCTCGGCAACATCCAGTTGGTGGACGAGGCCGAGCACCTGACGGCCGATGGCCGCCGCCTGCTGGTGATCCATGGCGACCAGTTCGATGTAATCACCCGTTACCACCGCTGGCTGGCGTTCCTCGGTGACCGTGCCTACGAGTTCACCCTGGTGCTCAACCGCTGGCTCAACCACTGGCGTGCCCGCTATGGATACGGCTATTGGTCACTGTCGGCGTACCTGAAGCACAAGGTCAAGGGCGCGGTGAACTTCATCAGCGACTTCGAGGATGCCATTGCCCACGAGTGCACCCGCCGTGGTTTTCATGGGGTGGTGTGTGGGCATATCCATCATGCCGAGATTCGCCAGGTGGGGGAGGTGGAGTACCTCAATTGCGGGGATTGGGTGGAGTCGTGCACGGCGCTGATCGAGCATTGGGATGGCACGATCGAGCTGTACCGTTTCGCCGAGGCGCAGGCGCGGGAAGCGCAGGCAGCGGCGGCGGTGCGCGAACTGGCTTAGGGCTTGATGGCCCTGGGGGCTGCCTTGCAGCCCATCGCGACACAAGGCCGCTCCCACAACGACCAAGTTTAAGCGGTCGTTGTGGGAGCGGCCTTGTGTCGCGAAAGGGCCGCAACGCGGCCCCAAAAATCTAAAGGTTGATCTTGCCCAGCAGGATATCCCTGAACATCGCGAAATCCCCGATCAGGCTATACAGCGGATGGGTAAAGGTCGCAGGCCGGTTCTTTTCGAAAAAGAAATGCCCGACCCAGGCAAAGCCGTAGCCGAACACGGGCAAGGCCAGCAGCAGCAACCATTTGCCACTGCCGATGGTATAGGCCAGCAGGGCAATCACCAGGCTGGTGCCGACGAAGTGCAGGCGGCGGCAGGTGGGGTTGCTGTGCTCCCCCAGGTAGTAAGGGTAGAACTCGGCAAAACTGCGAAACTGCGCTGTGCTGTTCATGGCAGTGCTCCGGGATTAATACTTCTGGACAAGATGCACGGCGTGGAGCCTGATTCGAGTCTAGAGTGACTGGCGAGGCCTATCAGTGACAATAGGCGCCAATTGAATATCCTTGGGGTTCACCGCAGGAGCGGTCAGCATAAGATGCCTGTCATGAGCGAAAGAACCACGTCGGCCAGCTGGGCATCAGGGATCGTCAAGGCACTCGAACTGGAAGGGCTGGACTGCCGGGCCATGTTCAAGCAGCTGGGGCTGGACTTCGCAGCTCTCGACGACCCCGACGCGCGCTTCCCCCAGGACTCCATGACCCGGCTGTGGCAACTGGCGGTGGAACTGTCGGGCAACGAGGCCATAGGCCTGAACATGGCGAGGGTGGTGCGCCCGGCTTCGTTCCATGTGGTGGGTTATGCGTTGATGTCCAGCCGCACCCTGGCCGAAGGCTTCGAACGCCTGGTGCGTTACCAGCGCATCATCGCCGAAAGCTCCGACCTCAGCTTCGTCCTCGGCCCCGAGGGCTATTCGCTGATCCTGACCGTACACGGCGACCATCTGCCACCGACCCGGCACAGTGCCGAAGCGTCGCTGGCCTGCGCGCTGGCGCTGTGCAGCTGGCTCAGCGGTCGGCTGGTGCAACCGCGCCGGGTGCTGGTGCAGGGGCCGCAACCAAAGGACATCGAGCCGTACAAGGTGGCGTTCCACTCGCCGCTGGTGTTCGGTGCGCCGCACGATGCGTTGGTGTTCGAACGCGCCGACATGGAGGCACCGCTGCCCACGGCCAACGAAGCCATGGCCATCCTGCATGACCGCTTTGCTGGCGAATACCTGGCGCGTTTCTCGGAAAGCCGGGTCACCCATCGCGTGCGTCAGGTACTGTGCCGCATCCTGCCGCAAGGCGAACCCAAGCGCGAAACCCTGGCCCAGGCCCTGCACCTGTCGCAGCGCACCTTGCAACGGCGGCTGCAGGAAGAAGGCACCAGCTTCCAGACCTTGCTCGACGATACCCGCCGCGAACTGGCCGAACAGTACCTGGCGCAGCCAGGCATGACCCTGCTGGAAACCGCCTACCTGCTGGGTTTTGCCGACCCCAGCAACTTCTATCGGGCGTTCCGTCGCTGGTTCGATGCCACGCCCAGTGAATACCGCGCCCGCCTGGGTGCCGAGCCCGAGGTGGTCAGTGGCGCCAGAACGCCGGCATGCACAACACTAGCACGGTGATGATTTCCAATCGGCCGAGCAGCATGCCGCTGGCGAGAATCCACTTGGCAGCGTCCGGCAGCATGGCGTAGTTGCCCGACGGGCCGATCACTTCACCCAGGCCCGGGCCTACACCCGAGACCGTGCCGGCAGCGCCAGTCAGGGCGGTCATCCAGTCCACGCCAAGCAACGACAGCAGCAACGCCATGACGCAGATGGTGATGGCGAAGAAGAACGAGAAAGTCAGGATCGAACGCACGATTTCTTCGTCGAGGCGGTGGCCGTTGTACTTCTGCTTGATCACTGCGCGCGGGTGGATCAACTGGTTGAGGCTGGCCTTGAGCAGGATGTAGGCGACCTGGAAGCGGAAGATCTTGATGCCGCCTGCCGTCGAGCCGGAGCAGCCGCCGACGAAGCCCAGGTAGAAGAACAGCATCAGCGAAAAGTTGCCCCACAGGCTGTAGTCACCCAGGGCGAAGCCGGTGGTGGTGACCACCGAGGTCACGTTCAGCGCCACGTGGCGCAGGGCGTCCAGCCAGTGCAGGTTGGTGGTGGCCCAGTACCAGGTGCCAAGCACCAGCCAGGTGACCACCAGCATGCCCAGCAAACCTTGCACCTGCTGGTCGCGGATCAGTGCCTTGCGGTTGCCGCGCAGGGTCGCCACATAAAGGGTGAAGGGCAGGCTGCCGAGGATCATCACCACCACCGCGACCCAGTGCACGGCCGGGATATCCCACTTGGCCAGCGACTGGTCGGAGGTGGAAAACCCGCCAGTGGAAATCGCCGACATGGCGTGGTTGATAGCATCGAACGGGCTCATGCCGGCCCACCAGAAGCCCAGCGCGCCCAGGATAGAGAAGCCGACGTAAACACCCACGATCGACTTGGCGACCATGTGCGAGCGCGGCATGACCTTCTCCGAGCGGTCGGAAGATTCGGTCTGGAACAGGCGCATGCCACCGATGCGCAGCAGCGGCAGGATCGCTACCGCCATGCCGATGAAGCCGATGCCGCCGAGCCAGTGCAGCATCGAACGCCACATCAGGATGCCCGGCGACATGTTATCCAGCCCGCTGAGCACGGTGGCGCCGGTGGCGGTGATGCCCGACATGCTTTCGAAGAAGGCGTCGGTGTAGCTGATGTGCTGGGTCAGCAGGAACGGCAGGGCGGCGAACACACACACCACCAGCCAACTGCTGACGGTCAGCAGGTACATGTCGCGCGGGCGCAGGTGCACGTGTTCGGGGCGGCCCTGGAGCACCAGGGCCAGGCCGGCGATGAAGGTGATCAGGCTCGACCAGAGGAACGAGGGCATGTCACGGGTGCGTTCGAAGACCACCAGCGTAGCCATGGGCACGGCCATGCTGACGGCGAGGGTAATCAGGAAGATGCCGATGATGAAACCAATGATCCTTAAGGTCGGCAACGCCATGTGATCTGCTCTGACTCGAAACGGAAGGGCGCCATTCTACCTATGGGTCTGGTGATGTAAACGCTAGAATGGCGACACATTTATCTGCCAGGAGGGTAGCCGATGGAGGCTCTCGACGCATTGCTCAACCGTGTTTCCGTGCCACGCCTGACCGACCCGGCGCCCAATGCCGCCCAGCGCGAGGCACTGTTCCAGGCCGCCCTGCGCGCCCCGGACCACGGCCAGCTGCGGCCGTGGCGCTTTCTCACCATCGAAGGCCAGGGCCGCGAGAAGCTGGGTGAGCTGTTCGCCGAAGCGCTGCAGCACAGGGGGGATGCCAGCCAGGCTGCCCTGGACAAGGCCCGCGCCATGCCCCTGCGCGCGCCGTTGCTGATCGTGGTGGTTGCCAAGCTGCAGGACCATTTCAAGGTACCCAAGTCCGAGCAGCGGCTGGCGGCGGGCTGTGCGGCGCACGGCATCCTGATTGCTGCATATGCGCAAGGTATCGGTGCGGTATGGCGCACCGGGGACATGGCTTTTGATGCGCATGTGCACAAGGGCCTGGGGTTGGCCGGGAACGAGGAGCTGATCGGTTACCTGTACGTGGGGACGCCGCTGACCGAGCCGCGTACCGCGCCTATTCTGGAAACCGCTGATTTCGTCAGTGCCTGGGGCGAGTAACCTGGCCTTTGGCTGATTGCTGTATCAGGGCTGCTGGCCCTTTCGCGGGTAAACCCGCTCCCACAGGTGCGGCGTAAGTCTTGAGTCTTGCGTAGGTCCTGTGGGAGCGGGTTTACCCGCGAAGAGGCCAGAGGCCTTCACATCATCAGCTGCCGGTTGCCTCGGTCTCAGGCAACTCCAGCCGAGCTACAAATCCACCTTGTGGGTGATTGTCCAAAATCAGACTACCGCCATGCCGCTCCGCCGCCTTGCGTGCAATCGCCAGCCCCAGCCCATGCCCCGGCGCATCCTGCCCCGGCGCACGGAAGAACGGTTCCCCCAGCTGCGCCAGGTGTTCCGCCGCTGCCCCCGGCCCATGGTCACGCACGCTGATCACGATACGGTCCTGCTCGCGCACGGCGCCGACTTCGATCGGCTGGCCCTGCGGGTTGAAGCGCAGGGCGTTGCGCAGCAGGTTGTCCACGGCACGCTCGATCAGCGTTGGCCAACCCTGCAAGGTCAACCCCGGCTGTGCCTCCAGGCGCACGTCCTGCTCTGGTGCGCTAAGCTGGGCGTCCTTGCGCACGCTGCCGAGCAGGGCGTTGAGGTCGACCGGCTCGGCATGCGCCTGTTCGGCATCGACCCGCGCCAGGGCGAGGATTTCGCTGATCAGGTCCTCAAGGCGGTCGCATTCGCGGGTCAGGCGTGGCCACAGCGCCTCGCGCTGCTCAGGCTCGGCACGCTCGGCCAAGGCCAGGGCGATACGCAGCCGGGCCAGCGGTGAGCGCAGTTCATGGGAAACATCGCGCAGCAACTGGCGCTGGCTGCCGATGGTGCTTTGCAGGCGCGCGCCCATCTTGTTGAAGTCCTTGGCCAGCACACCGAACTCGTCACGCCGCGCTGCCAGCCGCGCCAGGCTGTTCTGCTGGTAGGTGGTCTGGCCCAGGTCATGCACGGCGCTGCGCAGGCGGCTTAACGGGCGGGTGATGGACAGGGTTACCAGCAGGCTGAACAGGGTCAGCACCACCAGCGCAATGCCCAGCGCACTGAGCGGCCACAACAGGCTTTCGCGGTGCCAGGCATCCAGCGCCGGGTGGGGTATGCGGTAGATCAGCAGGTACGTCTCACCGGTGTCGGGGCTGGTGTATTCCTCGGTCAGCCGGCGCCACGGCAGGCGCCGCTGGTCATTGTGCTGGCGTGCCTCGAAGGCCGCCGCACGGCGCGGGAAAGTGCCGGGCACCACGGCTTCGCCACTGTCGTCGAGCACCTGCACGTCGATCTTGTAGCGGTCCTTGCGCCGTTCCAGGAAGTGCTGTGCCGAAGCCAGGCCTTCCTGTTCGTAATGTTTGGCCCACTTGCTGGCCAGGGTATTCAGGCCCGGGTGGCGGCTGAGGATCCAGGCATCCTGGTTGAGCATATGGCCCAGCAGTATCGACAGGCCTGCAACCAGGGTGATGGCCAGCCAGAAACTGGCCAGGATGCGCCAGAACAGTGAACGCAAGTGCACCTCCTGCAAACAAGAAAAGCCCGGCTCGCACTGAGGCGGGCCGGGCATCGGGCTGACAGCTTACTGGGCCTTGTTGCCTTTTTCAGCTTTCCAGGCCTGGAACTCCTGCCACTCGGCTTTCTTTGCGGCGCGTTCCTTCTGCAGTTCGTCGAACTTCTTCTGCTGCTCAGGCTTGAGCAGGGCACGGACCGCGCCGTCGGTCTTGTCGCGGTTGGCCTGCAGTTCGTCTTTCATCGCCTTCTGGTCGGCGGCCGGCAGTTTGGACAGGTAGCGCTCGGTGATGTCGCGGCGCTGTTTCATCTGTTCGCCCATCAGCTTGCCGATCTGCTGGCGCTGGTCACGGCTCAGGTCCAGCTGGTGGAAAGGCGCATCACCGCGATGATGTGGGCCGTCGTGGCGCGGGCCGCCTTCAGGCATGGCCATGGCCACGGTCGGCAGGGCGGCGGCGAACATCAGGGCGATAAGGGTCTTGCGCATGGTGTCTCTCCTTTCATGGGCCGGTGGTTACCGGATGAGCACAGTCTAGGGAGATCACCGTCAAGCGCGGTCAGTGGATGGTAAAGGCTCGGTAAAGATGTTCAGAGGCAGTAGTAATAGCCACGGCTGCGCAGGGCGACGATGCGTGGCCGGCCATCGGCGTGGGGGCCGATCTTCTTGCGCAGGTTGCTGACGTGCATGTCCAGGCTGCGGTCGTACAGGGTCAGCTTGCGGCCCAGGCCGATCTGCGCCAGCTCCTGCTTGTCCAGCGGCTCGCCGGGTTGGCGCAGCAGCGCTTCGAGAATGCGGCTTTCGGACAGTGTCAGGGTCATTTCGCGGCCATCGATGCTGGCCACGCCACGGGCAGGGCTGTAGACCAGGTCGCCCAGTTCCACCTGGCTGGTGGTGGCGGTGGGGTGGCTGCGGCGCAGCACGGCACGCAGGCGAGCGGTGAGTTCACGCGGGTCGCAGGGTTTGGCCAGGTAGTCGTCGGCGCCCAGTTCCAGGCCGAGAATGCGGTCCAGCGGTTCGCCGCGGGCCGAGAGCATCAGCACCGGCAGTTCGGCATGCTCGCTGCGCAACTGCTTGAGCAGTTCCAGGCCGCTGCCGTCGGGCAGCATCACATCGAGCACCACGGCCGAAGGGGCGTGCGTTGCCAGGGCCTGGCGTGCGCTCTGGCCGTCGTGGCAGGCGCGCACGGTAAAACCTTCCTGGGTCAGCCAGCTGCCGAGCAGCTCGCACAGCTCCTGGTCATCATCTATCAGTAACAGCTCGCTCATGACTCACTCAATTCAACCATTGACGGCGGCTATTCGGCCCGCCAGTGGCAAAGATACCGCAGACTGATGGCAACAGTATAACTGCCGGTACCGCGTCGGCTTCTTCGCGGGCTTGCCCGCTCCCACAGGTAACCCACAAACCTCAGGACCTGTGATGTCCCTGTGGGAGCGGGCAAGCCCGCGAAGAAGCCGACGCGGTCTCAGATCAAGGCAGCACTTGCTTGAACGGCTTGACCACCACCTTGTCGTACACGCCCGCGGCAATGTAAGGGTCGGCATCGGCCCAGGCCTGCGCGGCGGCCAGGGATTCGAACTCGGCAACGATCAGGCTACCGCTGAAACCCGCTTCGCCAGGGTCGTTGCTGTCGATGGCCGGGTGCGGGCCGGCCAGTACCACGCGGCCCTCGGCCTTCAACTGCTGCAGGCGTTCGATGTGCGCCGGGCGGGCGGCCAGGCGCTTTTCCAGGGAGTTTGCGACGTCGCTGGCGATGATGGCGTAGAGCATGTCAATCCTTGGGTTTGGAGGTAGAAGGGTCGTCGTGCAGGTGGCGCGACAGGTACACGCCCTGCGCCACCAGGAACAGTACGGTCATGCCCAGGCTGCCGAACACCTTGAAGTCGACCCAGAAGTCCTGGAAGGTGAAGGCGACGAACAGGTTGGCCGCGCCGCAGAACAGGAAGAAGCCGATCCAGGCCAGGTTCAGGCGTGTCCAGATGGCATCGGGCAGGCTCAGGGCGTGGCCCATGATGCGTTTGATCAGCACCCGGTCGCCGATGAAGTGGCTACCGGCGAAGCCCAGGGCGAACAGCCAGTTCACCACCGGCGCCTTCCACTTCAGGAAGGTTTCGCTGTGGAAGGTCAGGGTCAGGCCACCGAACACCAGGCAGGCCACCAAGGTCAGCCACTGGCCCTTTTCCAGCTTGCGCTGGCGCAGGAACAGCGCGCCGTAGACCACCAGCGAGCTGATGATCAGCATGGCCGTGGCGCTGTAGATGCCGCCGAATTCGAAGCTGTGGCCGGCGACTTCCATGGGGCGCGGGTCTAGCTTGTAGACGATGAAGAACAGCAGCAGCGGGATGAAATCGATGAATTGTTTCACAATGGCAGCCAGAATCGGGATGTGACGGCATAATAACAAACATCGATTCCAGCGAAAGCGCTCCTCCATGAATGTTGATCTGCACTGTCACAGCACGGCCTCCGATGGCGCCCTGTCGCCCTCGATACTGGTCGCCCGGGCCCATGAGCATGGGGTGCAAACGCTGGCACTGACCGACCATGACACCATCGAAGGCCTGCCCGAGGCGCGCCAGGCGTGCCGCGACAAGGGCATGCACTGGGTCAGCGGGGTGGAGCTGTCGTGCACCTGGGGTGGCGCGACCATCCATGTGCTGGGTTACGACTTCCCGCTCGACGCGCCGCCCCTGCTGGCGGCGATCGAGGCGCTGCACCGTGGCCGCTGGCTGCGTGCCGAAGAAATCGACAAACGGCTGGCGGCCAAGGGCATGCCCGGTACCCTCGACGGCGCCCGCGCCGTGCAGCACGAACTGGGCGATAGCGGCAATGCTCCGGCGCGCCCGCATTTTGCCGAGTACCTGGTACGTGCCGGGCACGTCAAGGACCGCGGCGAGGCGTTTCGCAAATGGCTGGGGGCCGGCAAGCTGGGGGACGTCAAGCAGCACTGGCCGACCCTCGATGAAACCGTCGCCACCTTGCGCCAGTCCAACGCTTGGGTGAGCCTTGCGCATCCCATGCACTACGATCTGACCCGCAGCAAGCGCAGAAGGCTGATTGCCGACTATATTCAGGCAGGCGGGCAGGCACTTGAAGTGGTCAACGGGATGATGCCTGCCGAGCAGGTGGGCACCATGTCCATCCTCACCCGTGAGTTCGGCCTGCTGGCAAGCGCTGGCAGTGACTTCCACGGCCCCGGCACCTGGGGCGAGATCGGTGCCTACCGGCCTTTGCCCGAGGACCTGCCACCTCTGTGGCGCCGATTCAGCCATGAACAGCCTTTGGCGGTATGAACAGGACGACTACGTGAGCCAATTTTTCCAGATTCATGCGGAGAATCCGCAGGCGCGCCTGATCAAACAGGCCGTCGAGATCATCCGCAAGGGTGGCGTGGTGGTGTATCCGACCGACTCGGCCTATGCCCTGGGTTGCCAGATCGGTAACAAGGCGGCGATCGAGCGGGTGCGGCGCCTGCGCGGCCTGGACAAGACCCACAACTTCACCCTGATGTGCTGCGACATGTCGCAGCTGGGGTTGTATGCCAAGGTCGATACCGGCACCTTCCGCCTGCTCAAGGCCCATGTACCCGGGCCTTACACCTTCATCCTCAACGGCACCCGCGAGGTGCCGCGCCTGCTGCTGCATGAAAAGCGCCGAACCATCGGCCTGCGCGTGCCGGACCATGCCATCACCCTGGCGCTGCTGGCTGAACTGGGCGAGCCGCTGATGAGCGTGAGCCTGATCCTGCCGGGTGATGACGAGCCGATGACCGACCCTTACGAGATCCGCGAGCGCCTGGAGCATCATGTCGACCTGGTAATCGATGGCGGTTTCGGTGACCTCAAGGCATCGACCATCATCGACCTGTCCGGCGATGAACCGGAACTGGTCCGTGAAGGCTGTGGCGACCCCACGCCGTTCCTGGTCAGCGCGTGAGTCAGGTGGAAACACCCGAGGCACCGGCCGAGCAGGCCGAGGAGCCTCGGCAGCTGCAACTGGCCCTGGTCTATGGCGAAGCCTTGACCGAGCTGCCGCTGGACCTGTACATCCCGCCGGACGCCCTGGAAGTCATCCTCGAAGCCTTCGAAGGCCCGCTGGACCTGTTGCTGTACCTGATCCGCAAGCAGAACATCGACATTCTCGACATCCCGGTGGCGGAAATCACCCGCCAGTACATGGGCTACGTGGAGCTGATGAAGAGCGTGCGCCTGGAGCTGGCCGCCGAATACCTGGTGATGGCTGCCATGCTCGCCGAGATCAAGTCGCGCATGTTGCTGCCGCGCTCGGCCGACGTCGAGGAGGAGGAGGGTGACCCGCGCGCCGAACTGATCCGCCGGCTGCAGGAGTACGAGCGCTTCAAGGCTGCCGCCGAAGGTATCGATGAATTGCCACGGGTCGGCCGCGAGGTGGTGGTGCCGCGCCTGGAGGCGCCGCAGGCCAAGGTGCGCAAGCTGTTGCCCCAGGTCAGCCTGGAAGAGCTGCTGGTGTCGATGGCCGAGGTGATGCGCCGCAACGACCTGTTCGAAAGCCATCAGATCACCCGCGAGACCTTGTCCACCCGCGAGCGCATGAGCCAAGTGCTGGAACGCCTCAAAGGTGGCGGTTTCGTGCCGTTCGTCGAGCTGTTCGCCGCCGAGGAAGGCAAACTGGGCGTGGTGGTGACCTTCATGGCAATTCTCGAGCTGGTGAAGGAATCGCTGGTCGAACTGGTGCAGAATGAACCCTTCGCCGGCATCCACGTGCGGCTTCGCCCGGCGCTTGTTGAAGAACCTGATGAACCTGAATGAACCCCGCGACCTGGCGTCGCTGATCGAAGCCTTCCTGCTGGCTTCGGGCAAGCCGCAATCCCTGGAGCGCCTGTACGAGCTGTTCGAGGAAGCCGAGCGACCGGAGCCCAAAGTCTTCAGGCAGGCGCTGGAGCTGCTGGGCAAGTCGTGCAGTGGCCGCGCCTTCGAGCTCAAGGAGGTAGCCAGCGGTTACCGTCTGCAGATTCGCGAGGACTTTGCGCCGTGGGTCGGGCGCCTGTGGGAAGAGCGCCCGCAGCGTTACTCGCGTGCTTTGCTGGAAACCCTGGCACTGATCGCCTATCGCCAGCCCATCACCCGTGGCGAAATCGAGGATGTGCGGGGCGTGGCGGTGAACAGCAACATCATCAAGACCTTGATGGAGCGTGAGTGGATCCGCGTGGTCGGCTACCGCGAGGTGCCCGGGCGGCCGGCGATGTTCGCCACTACCAAGGCATTTCTCGACCATTTCAACCTCAAGAGCCTGGACGAACTCCCGGCTTTGGCCGAGCTGCGCGAGATGGAGCCAGAGCCGTTGCTCGACCCGGATGATGCGCCAGTGCCGGCGCACCTGCAGGCATTGGCCGATGCCAGCCTTGGGGAAGGGGAAGAGGTTGCCGAGCCGAAGGAGGAGACCAGCTTCCGTAGCCTGCTGGTGGAGCTGGATGCCATGGAAGAGGGGCTGAAGACCGATTTTGATGATTTGCGCGAGGAGGCTGAGGCTGCCGTGGAAGAGGAGGGCAAGGTGCAGCCCTGAAGCTTCTGTTGTCTGTGCTGGCCCTTTCGCGGGTAAACCCGCTCCCACAGGTACCGCATCACTCTCAAGGCCTGTGACATCCCTGTGGGAGCGGGTTTACCCGCGAAGAGGCCGGCACTGCCAATACATCACCATTAGGCAGAAACCCCTGGCAAAGCCCACAAAACCCTCTACCCTCCAGTGCGTTCCGCCGCCGAACCGCGTATGATGCGCGGCCTTTTGGCGCGTTCGTCGCCAGAACCCGTATTTCATTCCTACACCGGGAGGTGCCCAGATGAGTGAGCAAGACCTGCAAGATACCGAGATCACCCCTCCATCCGGCGAAAAGCTGCAGAAAGTGCTGGCGCGCATTGGCGTTGGCTCGCGCCGTGACGTCGAGGCCTGGATCAGCCAGGGCCGCATCAAGGTCAACGGCGTCGAGGCCACCCTCGGCCAGCGCGTCGACCTGCACGACGCCATTGCCGTGGATGGCAAGCTGATCAAGCGCGAAGAGGCCGCCGAGGCCACCCGCCGGGTGATCATGTACAACAAGCCCGATGGCGAAATCTGCACCCGTGACGACCCGGAAGGTCGCCCGACCGTGTTCGACCGCCTGCCACGGCCGAAAGAAGGCCGCTGGATCAACATCGGCCGCCTCGACATCAACACCACCGGCCTGCTGCTGTTCACCACCGACGGTGAACTGGCCAACCGCCTGATGCACCCGTCCTACGAGATGGACCGTGAATACGCGGTACGTGTGCGTGGTGAGGTCGACGACGAGATGATCGAGCGCCTGAAGGCCGGCGTGATGCTGGAAGATGGCCCGGCCAAGTTCACCGATATCCAGAAGGCACCCGGTGGCGAAGGCTTCAACCACTGGTACCACTGCGTGGTGATGGAAGGTCGTAACCGTGAAGTGCGTCGCCTGTGGGAGTCCCAGGGCATGGTGGTCAGCCGCCTGAAGCGCGTGCGTTTCGGCCCGGTGTTCCTCAACTCCGACCTGCCGATGGGCCGCTGGCGGGAAATGACCCAAGGCGAAATCGACATCCTCGCTGCTGAAGTGGGCCTGCAGCCGGTGGCGCTGCCAGCCATGAAGCTCAAGGCCAAGGACAAGATGGAGCGCCTGCAGCGCAAATCGACCCGTCCGCTGGGCCGTGGCGAGCGCGTGCGCAACCTGCGCCCGGCTCATGAAGGTGCAGCTGCCGGCGAACGCCCGGCGCGCCAGCCGCGTGAAGAGGCCCCACGCAAGACCGGCCGTGGCAGCACCGTGGCCGAGCGCCCGAGCGAGATGCGCAAGCGTCCGGCCAAGCCTGAGGGTGACAAGCCTGCAGGGCGTGGCCGCGGCAAGCCGCGTGGCTGATTGGCTTTTGCGTTGAAAGAGAACCAGCCTTCGGGCTGGTTTTTTTATGCCTGTGAGATTTTGGGGCTGCTTTGCAGCCCATCGCGACACAAGGCCGCTCCCACAATAAAACGCGTCACATGTGGGAGCGGCCTTGTGTCGCGAAAGGGCCGCAAAGCGGCCCCAAGATATTGAACAAAAAGTATTTTTCGGACGACTGGCAAGTTCTCGAACCGCCTTGTAAAGAAAATTGTACGAATGTGGTCGATTTCAGCCAGGATTTCAGATTTGGTCGAATCATGTAAACAAACCTTGCCGCCGCTTCCCCATCAAGACAGCCGGCCAAGCCTCTCCCACCCTTGCCCAAACCCCCGCCCCACGGTGTTATAGCCGCCATTGCCGTGTGCAAAAGCCTGTCCACAGAGCCAGGCTGACAAAACAACAAATGGAGGCGCCATGTACGCCGATCACACCGCCTTTCAAGGCCCACACCACAGGATCGCTGCGTTTTTTCCCGAGGAAACGATGCAGTGCGTTGACGCCTGCGCGTTTGCAGGGGTATACAGTGCGCCGCGTTTTACCTGTGACTCCTTTGCGTACCGCGCACTCTTGATCACACCTGGTTGACCCGCCCCGGCGGCGCCTGAGGTCAAGAAACCCAAGGTAACCACCTTGCCCATTCCGCTGCGCCACGAGCGCGGTGGGTCCGATTCCGTCACAGATAAAAACAATGCAGGTGACTTCGTTCATGAGTGGACAAAACATGCATTCAGGCGAGCTCAAGCGGGGCCTGAAGAACCGCCATATCCAGTTGATCGCCCTCGGCGGTGCGATTGGTACCGGCCTGTTCCTCGGCTCGGCAGGCGTGATGAAATCCGCTGGCCCGTCGATGATCCTTGGCTACGCCATCTGCGGCTTCATCGCCTTCATGATCATGCGCCAGCTCGGCGAAATGATCGTCGAAGAGCCGGTGGCCGGCTCGTTCAGCCATTTCGCTCACACCTACTGGGGTGGTTTCGCCGGCTTCCTGTCGGGCTGGAACTGCTGGGTGCTGTACATCCTGGTGGGCATGTCGGAGCTTTCGGCGGTCGGCAAGTATGTTCACTACTGGTGGCCGGAGATCCCTACCTGGGTCACGGCGGCAGGCTTCTTCGTGCTGATCAACGCCATCAACCTGATGAACGTGAAGTTCTTCGGTGAGGCGGAGTTCTGGTTCGCCATCATCAAGGTCGTGGCCATTGTCAGCATGATCGGCCTGGGTGCCTACCTGCTGACCAGCGGCAGCGGCGGCCCAGAAGCCACCGTGGCCAACCTGTGGTCGCATGGTGGCTTCTTCCCGAACGGTGTCAGCGGGCTGGTGATGGCCCTGGCCTTCATCATGTTCTCCTTCGGTGGCCTGGAAATGCTCGGTTTCACTGCCGCCGAGGCCGACAAGCCGAAGACCGTGATCCCCAAGGCGATCAACCAGGTCATCTACCGCATCCTGATCTTCTATGTCGGTGCCCTGGTGGTGCTGCTGTCGCTGACCCCATGGGACAACCTGGTCGCCAGCATCGATGCGTCCGGTGGCAGCTATGGTAGCAGCCCGTTCGTGCAGGTGTTCTCGCTGCTGGGCAGTGACGTGGCTGCGCACCTGTTGAACTTCGTGGTCCTGACCGCAGCGCTGTCGGTGTACAACAGCGGCACATACTGCAACGCCCGCATGCTGCTGGGCATGGCCGAGCAGGGCGATGCCCCGGCATCGCTGGCCAAGGTCGACAAGCGTGGCGTGCCGGTGCGTTCGATCCTGGCTTCGGCCGCCGTGACCTTCTTCGCGGTGCTGCTCAACTACCTGATGCCGCAGAACGCCCTGGAGCTGCTGATGTCGTTGGTGGTGGCCACCCTGGTGATCAACTGGGCGATGATCAGCTACTCGCACCTGAAGTTCCGCCAGCACCTGGACCGCACTGGCCAGAAGCCGCTGTTCAAGGCGCTGTGGTACCCCTATGGCAACTACATCTGCCTGGCGTTCGTGGTGCTGATCCTGGGCATCATGCTGATGATCCCGGGTATCCAGGTGTCGGTGTATGTGATGCCGCTGTGGGTGTTCGCGATGTTCGTGGTGTACATGGTCAAGCCGCGTCGCCGGATGAATGGCGGTGTCGCTGCGGGTGGCATGGCCAAGTAAGGTGCCCTGGCGGTAGCGAGAACCCGAAGCCGGGAGACTGGCTTCGGGTTTTTTGTTGCCTGCGCTGGCCCTATCGCCGGCAAGCCAGCTCCCACAGGTACCCCACAGACCTTGAGATCGGTGCGGTCGGTGTGGGAGCTGGCTTGCCGGCGATAGCGCCGGGGCAGGGATCAGATCTGCTCCAGCAACCAACTGCGAAAGGCCCGCAACGATGGCAAGGCCTCGTTCCTCGGCGGGTAGATCAGGTAATAGCTGCGCTGGCTGGCAAACGCCACCCCTGGGCTGTACAGCTCACCCTTGGCCAGTTCTTCCTCCACCAGGATGCGCGGCACCAGGCCGATGCCGATCCCTGCCCGTACCGCCTGGATCAGGTGCGAGGTCAGTTCGAAGCTAGGCCCCAGGCGCATCGCCCGGTGCGCCAGGCCATGGTGCGAGAACCACTCGCCCCAGGCATGCGGGTTGTTGGCGACATTCAGCAGCACCTCTTCACTGATGCGTGCCGGGCTCCAGCTCTGGCTGTGCGCGCCAGCCTCAGGCGGCAATATAACCACCAGTTCCTCGGCATGCAGGCGATGGCAGATCAACCCGGGCAGGTCGTGGCTGGCCACGCCGATGGCGGCATCGATCTCGCTGGTGTCGAAGTTGATGGCTTCGATGCGTGAATGTATGTGCACCAGCATGCCCGGGTGGGCGCTGTAGAAGGCGTGCAGGCGTGGCAGCAGCCATTTCGAGCCAAAGGTTGGCAGGGTGGCCAGGCGCAAGGTGCCCACCCCCGACTGGTAGGCCAATGCCTGCAAGGTGGCGCTGCGGATGCGCCCCAGTGCCTCGCTGAGCTCGCGCTGGTACAGGCGGCCGACATCGGTCAGCTGCACCTGGCGCCCCTCGCGGCGGAACAGGGTCAGGCCCAATTGCTGCTCCAA
Source organism: Pseudomonas inefficax (assembly GCF_900277125.1). Lineage (GTDB taxonomy): Bacteria > Pseudomonadota > Gammaproteobacteria > Pseudomonadales > Pseudomonadaceae > Aquipseudomonas > Aquipseudomonas inefficax. Next base: position 130,916 of record NZ_OPYN01000187.1, on the reverse strand, counting down.
TGCCTGCACCTGGCGGCTGACTGCGCTTTGGGTCAGCGACAGTTCGGCGGCGGCGCGGGTGTAGCTTTCATGCCGGGCGGCGGCTTCGAAAGCCAGCAGCAACGACATGGACGGGGTCAGATGGCGGTAATTCATTCATGAAAGTCATCATTAGCGGCAGGATTATCCGTTTGCCCCTGAAGCGAAACTACAGGAACATTGGCCTGTACGTCATCCTCGCATGCCTCCATCCATGCCGGAACGACAGGAATCCCGTGAATTAGCCCATATCAAGAGGCCATCCTTCGATGATCGCCCAGCTGCCGACCGTTGCCCCGAGCGCCAACTACCCCGAATTCCTCGAAGCCCTGCGCAATAGCGGCTTCCGTGGCCAGATCAGTGCCGACTACGCTACCCGTACGGTGCTGGCCACCGACAACTCGATCTACCAGCGCTTGCCACAGGCGGCGGTGTTCCCGCTGGATGCCGACGATGTGGCGCGGGTCGCCACGCTGATGGCCGAGCCGCGCTTCCAGCAGGTCAAGCTGACCCCGCGCGGCGGTGGTACGGGCACCAACGGCCAGTCGCTGACCGACGGTATCGTCGTCGACCTGTCACGGCACATGAACAAGATCCTCGAAATCAACGTCGAGGAACGCTGGGTGCGGGTGCAGGCCGGTACCGTCAAGGACCAGCTCAACGCCGCCCTCAAGCCGCACGGGCTGTTCTTCGCCCCCGAGTTGTCCACTTCCAACCGTGCCACTGTCGGCGGCATGATCAACACCGACGCCAGTGGCCAGGGTAGCTGCACCTATGGCAAGACCCGCGACCATGTACTGGAGCTGCACAGCGTGCTGCTCGGTGGCGAGCGCCTGCACAGCCTGCCGATCGACGATGCCGCGCTGGAGCAGGCCTGTGCCGCGCCTGGCCGGATCGGTGAGGTGTACCGCATGGCGCGGGACATCCAGGAAACCCAGGCCGACCTCATCGAAACCACCTTCCCCAAGCTCAACCGTTGCCTGACTGGCTACGACCTGGCGCACCTGCGCGACGAGCAGGGCCGCTTCAACCTCAATAGCGTGCTGTGCGGCGCCGAGGGCTCGCTGGGCTATGTGGTCGAAGCCAAGCTCAATGTGCTGCCGATCCCCAAGTACGCCGTGCTGGTCAACGTGCGCTATACCAGCTTCATGGATGCACTGCGTGATGCCAACGCGCTGATGGCGCACAAGCCGCTGTCGATCGAAACCGTCGACTCCAAGGTGCTGATGCTGGCGATGAAGGATATCGTCTGGCACAGCGTCGCCGAGTACTTCCCGGCTGACCCCGAGCGACCGACCCTGGGCATCAACCTGGTGGAGTTCTGCGGCGACGAGCCGGCCGAGGTCAATGCCATGGTGCAAGCGTTCATCCAGCACCTGCAGAGCGACACCAGCGTCGAGCGCCTGGGCCACACCCTGGCCGAGGGCGCCGAGGCGGTGACCCGCGTCTACACCATGCGCAAGCGTTCGGTGGGCCTGCTGGGCAACGTCGAGGGCGAAGTGCGCCCACAGCCGTTCGTGGAAGACACTGCGGTACCGCCTGAGCAACTGGCCGACTACATCGCCGACTTCCGTGCACTGCTCGATGGCTATGGCCTGGCCTATGGCATGTTCGGCCATGTCGATGCCGGCGTGCTGCACGTGCGCCCGGCGCTGGACATGAAGGACCCGGCCCAGGCCGCACTGGTCAAACCGATTTCCGACGCTGTGGCGGCGCTGACCAAAAGCTATGGCGGCTTGTTGTGGGGTGAGCATGGCAAGGGCCTGCGCTCGGAATACGTGCCGGAATACTTCGGCGAGCTGTACCCGGCGCTGCAGCGTCTGAAGGGGGCTTTCGACCCGCACAACCAGCTCAACCCCGGCAAGATCTGCACCCCGCCAGACAGCGCCGAGGGCCTGACCAAGGTCGATGGCGTGACCCTGCGCGGCGACCTCGACCGCACCATCGACGAACGCGTGTGGCAGGACTTCCCTAGCGCCGTGCACTGCAACGGCAACGGCGCCTGCTACAACTACGACCCCAACGACGCCATGTGCCCGTCGTGGAAGGCCACCCGTGAACGCCAGCATTCGCCCAAGGGCCGTGCCTCGCTGATGCGCGAATGGCTGCGCCTGCAGGGCGAGGCCAACATCGATGTACTGGCGGCTGCGCGCAACAAGGTGTCGTGGCTCAAGGGCCTGCCGGCGCGTTTGCGCAACAACCGTGCGAGTAGCCAGGGCCAGGAAGACTTCTCCCACGAGGTGTACGATGCCATGGCCGGCTGCCTGGCGTGCAAGTCGTGCGCCGGGCAATGCCCGATCAAGGTCAACGTGCCGGACTTCCGCTCGCGCTTCCTCGAGCTGTACCACGGCCGCTACCAGCGCCCGCTGCGTGACTACCTGATCGGTTCGCTGGAATTCACCATCCCGTACCTGGCCCATGCGCCTGGGCTGTACAACGCGGTGATGGGCTCGAAGTGGGTGAGCAAGCTGCTGGCCGACAAGGTCGGCATGGTCGACAGCCCACTGATCAGCCGCTTCAACTTCCAGGCCACCCTGACCCGTTGCCGCGTTGGCGTGGCCACGGTACCGGCCCTGCGTGAGCTGACTCCAGCGCAGCGCGAGCGCAGCATCGTGCTGGTGCAGGACGCCTTCACTCGTTACTTCGAGACGCCGCTGCTGTCGGCCTTCATCGACCTGGCCCACCGCCTGGGCCACCGGGTGTTCCTGGCGCCGTACAGTGCCAACGGCAAGCCGCTGCATGTTCAGGGCTTCCTTGGGGCGTTCGCCAAGGCAGCGATCCGCAATGCCACCCAGCTCAAGGCCCTGGCCGAGTGCGGCGTGCCGCTGGTGGGCCTGGACCCGGCGATGACCCTGGTGTATCGCCAGGAGTACCAGAAAGTACCAGGCCTGGATGGTTGCCCGCAGGTGCTGTTGCCGCAGGAGTGGTTGATGGATGTGCTGCCCGAGCAGGCGCCGACTGCGCCGGGTAACTTCCGCCTGATGGCGCACTGCACCGAGAAGACCAATGTGCCGGCCAGCACCAAGCAGTGGGAGCAGGTGTTCGCCCGTTTGGGGCTGAAGCTGGTGACTGAGGCGACTGGCTGCTGCGGTATGTCCGGCACCTATGGGCACGAGGCGCGCAACCAGGACACCTCGCGGACCATCTTCGAGCAGTCGTGGGCGACCAAGCTGGACAAGGAAGGTGAGCCGCTGGCGACGGGCTACTCGTGCCGCAGCCAGGTCAAGCGCATGACCGAGCGGCAGATGCGCCACCCGCTGGAAGTGGTGCTGCAGTACGCCCAGCGCTGACCTCAAGGGCCCAGGGGGCTGCTTTGCAGCCCTCCTGGTTTACGCCGTCCCTGTAGGAGCAGCCTTGCGCTGCGAAGAGGCCGGTAGAGCAAAAGATTTTCTTGGGCAGTAATGGCCTTTTCGCAGCACAAGGCTGCTCCTACAGGTCCCGTGCATGCCTTGAAGATGATGCCTGGTGGTACAGATACAGGCTCAACACCAGCCCGCAAGCCGCCGCAGCTGCCGCAAACAGAAACATCGAAGCAAACCCGAACCCCGCCGCCACCGCGCCCACCAGCGGCCCGGTCACCCCCAGCGACAAATCGATGAACAGCGAATAAGCCCCCACCGCCGCCCCACGGTTGGCTGCCGACACCTGGTTCACCGCCTCCACGCCCAACGCCGGGAACACCAGCGAGAAGCCGAACCCGCTCAGCGCAGCCCCCGCCAACGCCAGTTCGGCACTGGGTGCCAGCCACAGCATCAGCAGCCCAAGCGTTTCCACCGACAGGCAGGCGATCGCCACCCGGAACCCGCCAAGCCGGTTGATCAGGTTGCCGAACAGCAGTCGCGCACTGATGAAGCTGGCGCCGAACAGGCTCAGGGTCAATGCCGCATTGGCCCAGCCACGGCTGGCGTAATACAAGGTGATGAAGGTGGCGATGGTGCCAAAGCCGATCGAGCCCAGTGCAAGCCCCGAGCCGTGCGGGAACACCTTGCCCAGCACCCTCAGGAATGGCAGGCGCACGCCACTGACGATCGGCGCGGCCTGTTTGGGCCAGGCCAGCAGCAAGCCGAGCGCACACAGCAGAATGATGCTTATGCCCATGCTCCACAGCCCCAGGCCCTTGACCATCAGCACGCCCAACGGAGCGCCGATGGCCAGCGCGCCATAGCTGGCGATGCCGTTCCAGGAAATGACCTTGGCCGTGTTTTCGGCACCTACGCGGCCAATGCCCCAGCCAATTGCACCGGAGCCCACCAGGCTTTCGGCGCTGCCGAGCACCAGGCGGCCGACCAGCAGGCAGGCAAGGCTCAGCCAGGGCAGGTGAGTGAGGAAGGCGCAGGCCAGCATGAACACCCCGCTGAGCCCGCAGCCGGCCAGGCCATACATGACTGCCTTCTTGCTGCCGTGGTTGTCGATGATGCGGCTGGCGGTGGGGCGGCTGAGCAGGGTGGCCAGGTACTGCACGCTGATCACCAGGCCCGCGACCACGGCACTGAAGCCCAGGTCGTTGTGCACATAGCCAGGCAATACGGCCAGCGGGATGCCGATGTTCAGGTAGCCGATGAAGGTGAAGAGGACGATGGAGACGACTTGCAGGGTAACCGCAAGGGGGCGCGGTGAGTGGGGCATGAGGACCTACGTGGGTTCTGGACGGTGTGAAAACGTGATGACGGGGGTAGCCCGCAGGTCAGCCGTTTTCACACAGTCGGGGGATGCGCGGTTATTCCTGGTCAGCGCTGGATTGATCGTCACCATCCTGCTCGACGGCAGCTGCCGGTTCGGCGTGAACGGTCACGGTTGGCTCTTCTGGGTTCAGGCTTGGGAAGGGAAGATTCGGGATTTCATGCATCTCGTCGTTCCTCGCAAGTGTGAGTGAAAAGTCTGCGCCAGGCGCGTTTGGGGCTTCGCGAAGCAAGGGCAGGATACACAAGTCTGGATGACAGTTTGGATTTTTTGCCGATCGTTGGTCGGTTTTGCGGGCGAACAGCGGACGTTTTTGCCGTAAAAAATGGGGCCACCGGGCCCCATTCTTTCAGTGCTTACTTGCGGCCTTCAGCCGTCTCCGCCACCTTGTCAGTACGCGCACACATGATGAAGTCATTGCGGTGCAGGCCTTTGATCGAGTGGCTCCACCAGGTCACGGTGACCTTGCCCCACTCGGTCAGCAGGCCCGGGTGGTGGCCTTCGGCTTCGGCGATCTCGCCCACGGCATTGGTGAACGCCAGGGCGTGCTTGAAGTTCTTGAACAGGAACACGCGCTCCAGCTCCATGTGGCCGTCACGTACTTCGATGTTCCAGTCCGGGATTTCGCGAATCAGCTCGGCCAGCTCTTCGTCGGTGACCTTGGGTGCGTCGGCGCGGCAGGCTTCGCAATGGGCTTGGTTCAAGGCATTCATGTGGTGTTTTCCGGTTCGAGTTGTTATCGGCAAGGTCGCTCAGGCAGCGACCTTGGGTGGAAACTTCGGTGCGTGCAGGCCCAGCTGCATGGCTTTGTGAACCATGCCCATGATGTCTTCGTGGGCCAGGTCGAACAGGCGCTTCATGTTCGGCAGCACGAAATACAGCGGCTGCAGGATGTCGATGCGATACGGTGTGCGCATGGCCTCGATCGGGTCGAAGGCCTGGTGCTCGGGCTCGTCAGACAGACTGTAGACGGTCTCCTTTGGCGACGAGAGAATGCCTCCACCATAGATCTTGCGGCCCTGCGCGGTTTCCATCAGGCCGAACTCGATGGTCATCCAGTACAGGCGCGCCAGGTACACGCGTTGTTCCTTGGTCGCGGCCAGGCCGAGCTTGCCGTAGGTATGGGTGAATTCGGCGAACCAGGGGTTGGTCAGCAGCGGGCAGTGGCCGAAGATCTCGTGGAAGATATCGGGCTCCTGCAGGTAGTCCAGCTCTTCCGGGGTGCGGATGAAGGTGGCCACCGGGAAGCGCTTGCTGGCCAGCAGTTCGAAGAAGGTCTGGAAGGGTATCAGCGCCGGCACCCGGGCAACCTGCCAACCGGTGGTGGCGCCCAGCACCTTGTTGATCTCGCCCAGTTGCGGAATACGGTCATGGGGCAGCTTGAGCTGGTCGATGCCGTCCAGGTATTCCTGGCACGCACGGCCTTCGATCACTTTCAGCTGACGGGTGATCAAGGTGTTCCATACCGCATGCTCTTGCTGCGGGTAATCGATAAAACCATGCGCATCGGGCTCGCGTGCCACGTATTGCGTCTGTTTCATGTGGCTCTCCTGGTGAGGGCTTTTCTTGTTATGTGCAGGACATACCCAAGGAATATCCCTTCGCAGGCCACTTTGCACGTGGTTGGCCCGTGGCTGGTATTGGCTTTTGGCGATGTTTTTGTAACGATAATTTTACAAAAAGGCGCAGGTGTCGGAAAATCCGAGGTATCTGGCTGAAGCTTCGGCTGTTTTTGTCAGCTTATCTTTACGACTTTTCCGCGCGGTGTTGAAAAACATTGGCGCTTCGAGAGCCTTCATGCGTATCAAAGTGCATTGCCAGAACCGTATTGGCATCCTGCGCGACATCCTCAACCTGCTGGTGGAGTACGGCATCAACGTGCTGCGCGGCGAGGTGGGCGGTGACCATGGCAACGCCATCTACCTGCATTGCCCGAACCTGATCAATTTGCAGTTCCAGGCGCTGCGACCGAAGTTCGAGGCGATTGCCGGGGTATTCGGCGTCAAGCGTGTGGGGCTGATGCCCAGCGAGCGCCGGCACATGGAGCTGAATGCGCTGCTGGGGGCGCTGGACTTCCCGGTGCTGTCGATTGACATGGGCGGCAGCATTGTCGCCGCCAACCGTGCCGCTGCGCAGTTGCTGGGGGTGCGGGTGGACGAGGTGCCGGGCATGCCGCTGGCGCGCTATGTGGAGGACTTCGACCTGCCAGAGCTGGTGCGGGCCAACAAGTCGCGTATCAACGGCCTGCGCATCAAGGTCAAGGGCGATGTGTTCCTGGCAGATATCGCGCCACTGCAGTCCGAGCACGACGACAGCGAGGCGCTGGCCGGTGCGGTGCTGACCCTGCACCGCGCCGACCGTATCGGTGAGCGCATCTACAACGTGCGCAAGCAGGAGCTGCGCGGTTTCGACAGCATCTTCCAGAGCTCGCGGGTGATGGCTGCGGTGGTGCGCGAGGCGCGGCGCATGGCCCCGTTGGACGCGCCATTGCTGATCGAAGGCGAGACCGGCACCGGCAAGGAGCTGCTGGCGCGTGCCTGCCACCTGGCCAGCCCGCGCGGCCAGTCACCGCTGATGGCGCTCAACTGCGCCGGGTTGCCCGAATCGATGGCCGAGACCGAGCTGTTCGGTTACGGCCCCGGGGCATTCGAAGGGGCGCGCGCCGAGGGCAAGCTGGGGCTGCTGGAACTGACTGCCGGAGGCACGCTGTTCCTCGACGGGGTAGGGGAGATGAGCCCGCGCCTGCAGGTGAAGCTGCTGCGTTTTCTGCAGGATGGCTGCTTCCGTCGCGTAGGCAGTGATGAAGAGGTTTACCTGGATGTGCGGGTGATCTGCGCGACCCAGGTGGATTTGTCCGAATTGTGTGCTCGTGGCGAGTTTCGCCAGGACCTGTATCACCGGCTCAATGTGTTGTCGCTGCACATTCCGCCATTGCGCGAATGCATGGATGGCCTGGAAGGGCTGGTGCAGCATTTTCTCGACCAGGCCAGCCGACAGATCGGCTGTGCCATGCCGCGCCTGGCGCCAGCGGCAATGGACAAACTCGGCCAGTACCATTGGCCGGGTAATGTAAGGCAGTTGGAAAACGTGTTGTTCCAGGCGGTTTCGTTATGTGAAGGCGGCGTGGTAAAGAGTGAACATATACGTTTGCCGGATTACGGCGTGCGCCCACCGCTGGGTGAGTTTTCGCTGGACGGGGATCTTTCGCAGATTGTCGGTCGCTTTGAAAAAGCGGTGCTGGAAAGTTTGATGGGGGAATTCCCGAGTAGTCGGGCTTTAGGTAAAAGACTGGGTGTTTCACATACCACGATTGCCAACAAGTTGAGGGATTATACGTTGGGCAAGTCGGTAGATTAATAAGCGGTTGGTCAATAACCTGTTAATCAGGTGCAATATTCTTCGCGGGCTTGCCCGCTCCCACAGGTATCGCGCCAAATTCAAGGCAGGCGCTGTACCTGTGGGAACGGGCAAGTCCGCGAATGGGGCCCACTGGGCCCCCAATTCACAAGGCATCAGCCGTTCGAGCAGCCGTTCCCCATCACGCGGTATTCGAGAATGTGCTTCTGGCCCTTGGAGTCCTCGTAGGTCATGCGGGCGGGCACGACTTCGCACACATTGGGCACTTCGCTCATGGAAATGACGCGAGCAATGTCCAGGTGCTGCGAGTAACTGTACTGTTCAACCGGAATCTGCTCGGCATCTTTGGCTTCGCCGGCCATCGCCGCGCCGCAAAGACTGCCAAGTACCAATACCAGTAAAGCTTTCATTTTCAATTTACCTGTCTAAGGTCGTGAGGGGGCACGCGGCGCTTATGGCGCCGCGAGTATTGCTAGTTTTAACTATCGGGTTTGGATGGGGATTAACGCTTGCCTTCGTGGGGGCTGTTACCAGTTGTTAATCGCCTTGCCGTTGCTGGCGAGGTGAATTTTATGGCTGGGGCCAGGGCTGAAACAGTGGGTCTTTTGATAAAGTGTTTTGACAGAATCTGTAACAATCCTCTGGTAAGCGCCCCCTTTTTTTCTCGCCTGGGCTGTAAGGTGCGTGCCAGAGCGCTTTGCCAGAACGGGCGTACCAAATTACTACCAACGTCGAATGGCTTTTGTCGCTCTGGTACAGTTACAAACGGTTCCATACAAAAACAACTATTACACCGAGGTAACACAGATGAGTGCGGCTCCACTGTATCCCGTTCGTCCCGAGGTTGCGGCCACCACCCTGACCGACGAGGCCACCTACAAGGCCATGTACCAGCAGTCGGTGATCAACCCGGACGGCTTCTGGCGCGAGCAGGCCCAGCGCATCGACTGGATCAAGCCGTTCACCAAGGTCAAGCAGACCTCCTTCGACGACCATCACGTCGATATCAAATGGTTCGCCGACGGCACTCTGAACGTTTCCTCCAACTGCCTGGACCGCCACCTCGAAGAGCGCGGCGACCAGTTGGCCATCATCTGGGAAGGCGACGACCCTTCCGAACACCGCAACATCACCTACCGCGAACTGCACGAGCAAGTCTGCAAGTTCGCCAACGCCCTGCGTGGCCAGGATGTGCACCGCGGTGACGTGGTCACCATCTATATGCCGATGATCCCCGAGGCCGTGGTCGCCATGCTGGCCTGTGCCCGTATCGGTGCGATCCATTCGGTAGTGTTCGGCGGCTTCTCGCCCGAGGCACTGGCCGGCCGTATCATCGACTGCAAGTCCAAGATCGTGATCACCGCCGACGAAGGCGTGCGCGGTGGCCGGCGTACCCCGCTCAAGGCCAACGTCGACCTGGCGCTGACCAACCCTGAAACCAACAGCGTGCAGAAGATCATCGTGTGCAAGCGCACCGGTGGCGACATTGCCTGGCACCAGCACCGCGACATCTGGTACGAAGACCTGATGAAGGTCGCCTCCAGCCACTGCGCGCCGAAAGAGATGGGTGCCGAGGAAGCGCTGTTCATCCTCTATACCTCCGGCTCCACCGGCAAGCCGAAAGGCGTGCTGCACACCACCGGCGGCTACCTGGTATACGCAGCGCTGACCCATGAGCGCGTGTTCGACTATCGCCCGGGCGAGGTGTACTGGTGCACCGCCGACGTGGGTTGGGTCACTGGCCACAGCTACATTGTCTACGGCCCGCTGGCCAACGGCGCTACCACCCTGCTGTTCGAAGGCGTGCCGAACTACCCTGACATCACCCGCGTGTCGAAGATCGTCGACAAGCACAAGGTCAACATCCTGTACACCGCGCCAACCGCCATCCGCGCGATGATGGCTGAAGGGCAAGCTGCTGTTGAAGGTGCCGATGGCTCCAGCCTGCGCCTGCTGGGGTCGGTGGGGGAGCCGATCAACCCCGAAGCCTGGAACTGGTACTACAAGACCGTGGGCAAGGAACGTTGCCCGATCGTCGACACCTGGTGGCAGACCGAGACCGGCGGCATCCTGATCAGCCCGCTGCCGGGCGCTACCGGCCTCAAGCCGGGCTCGGCAACCCGCCCGTTCTTCGGTGTGGTGCCGGCGCTGGTGGACAACCTGGGCAACCTGATCGAGGGCGCTGCCGAAGGCAACCTGGTGATCCTCGACTCCTGGCCGGGCCAGTCGCGTTCGCTGTACGGCGACCACGACCGTTTCGTCGATACCTACTTCAAGACCTTCCGTGGCATGTACTTCACCGGTGACGGCGCGCGCCGCGACGAAGATGGCTACTACTGGATCACTGGCCGCGTGGATGACGTGCTGAACGTGTCCGGCCACCGCATGGGTACTGCCGAGATCGAAAGTGCCATGGTGGCGCATGCGAAAGTGGCCGAGGCCGCGGTGGTGGGTGTGCCGCACGACATCAAGGGGCAGGGCATCTATGTGTATGTCACCCTCAATGCCGGTATCGAGGCCAGCGAGCAGTTGCGCCTGGAGCTGAAGAACTGGGTGCGCAAGGAAATCGGCCCGATCGCCTCGCCGGATGTGATCCAGTGGGCGCCGGGGCTGCCGAAGACCCGGTCGGGCAAGATCATGCGCCGCATCCTGCGCAAGATTGCCACGGGTGAGTACGATGCGCTGGGTGACATCTCCACCCTGGCCGACCCGGGCGTGGTGCAGCACCTGATCGATACCCACAAGGCGATGAGCCTGGCTTCGGCCTGATTGCGAAGCAGGCAAGCGCGGCTTTGTGCAATCCCTGTGGGAGCGGCTTTAGCCGCGAAGAACTCAGCGCGGTGGATGGCACCGGCGTTGCCGGTGTTCGCGGCTGAAGCCGCTCCCACAGGATAAGGCATGTGCCTGAGGTCTGTGCTGTACCTGCAAGAAGCCAACAAGAACCCCGCCCGGGCAACCGGCGGGGTTTTTGCTTTACTGTTACCCGACATTCATCGGTAACTGTTCTGTCACCGCCCCTGCACAAGTTCGGGGCGTCAGGAAACAATTCCGGTCCGTTTCGGTGCATCCCTGTAGCCATTTTTTGCAATACGGCACGCTACACTTGCCGTCCTACAAGGCTTTGCCAATAATAGGCCCAGGAATTGCTAGGTCTATAGGTTCTATTTCTTGCGCTTTTGCATATTTTGCATTGGCTGTCAACATTGCCCGCAGCGGTTTCAGGCGCTTCTGTAAGTAGTTGTCGCTTTGAAGAAATATCGACTACCGGGCTGTCGCTAAAATGCCAATCACTCGCTCGTGGTCTGCGACCTTGGTCGAACCCTGCGCGGCTCGCGTTGTACCCATTCGCATATCGGGCAGTTGTTACCTGCCTTGTATTGCCCCGTACCGATGGAGTTACCTGATGAAGAAGCTCGCACTGCTTGGCGCCCTGGCGCTGTCCGTGTTTTCCCTGGTGTCGCAGGCCGATGAAAAACCGCTGAAAATCGGCATCGAAGCCGCCTACCCACCCTTCGCCTTCAAGCAGCCAGACGGCAGCATCGCCGGTTTTGACTACGACATCGGCAACGCCCTGTGCGAAGAGATGAAAGCCAAGTGCACCTGGGTCGAGCAGGAGTTCGACGGCCTGATCCCGGCGCTGAAAGTGCGCAAGATCGACGCCATCCTGTCGTCCATGTCGATCACCGAAGACCGCAAGAAATCGGTCGACTTCACCAAGCGCTACTACCTGACCCCGGCGCGCCTGGTGATGAAGGAAGGCACCACCGTCAGCGACAGCCTGGATGAGCTCAAGGGCAAGAAGATTGGTGTCCAGCGTGGCTCGATCCACGACCGTTTCGCCAAGGAAGTACTGGGCGCCAAAGGTGCCACCGTGGTTCCTTACGGCACCCAGAACGAAATCTATCTGGACGTGGCGGCTGGCCGCCTCGATGGCACCGTGGCCGACGCCACCCTGCTGGAAGATGGCTTCCTCAAGACCGACGCCGGCAAGGGCTTCGCCTTTGTAGGCCCGTCCTTCACCGACGCCAAGTACTTCGGTGACGGCATCGGTATTGCCGTGCGCAAGGGTGACAAGGCCAACGTCGACCGCATCAATGCGGCCATCGACGCCATCCGTGCCAACGGCAAGTACAAGGAAATCGAGAAGAAGTACTTCAACTTCGACATTTACGGTCCAGACTCGAACTAAGACGTCGGGTTTCACCTGTGCAATGGTGCAAACAGCAGAGGCTCTGAGGTTTGCACCATTTTTCATTCTCTAGGTCGAGGACCTCATCATGTTGAAAGGCTACGGGGCAGTCATCCTCGACGGGGCGTGGCTGACGCTTCAGCTCGCCCTGTCGTCGATGGCCCTGGCCATCGTGCTCGGCCTGATCGGTGTGGCGCTGCGCTTGTCGCCGGTGCGCTGGCTTGCCTGGCTGGGCGATCTGTATTCCACGGTGATTCGTGGCATTCCGGACCTGGTCCTGATCCTGCTGATCTTCTACGGCGGGCAGGACATCATCAACCGGGTTGCGCCGCTGCTCGGTTATGAAGACTACATCGACCTGAATCCGCTGGTCGCGGGTATCGGTACCCTGGGCTTCATCTTTGGTGCCTACCTGTCGGAAACCTTCCGCGGCGCGTTCCTCGGTATTCCGAAAGGCCAGGCAGAAGCGGGCGTGGCGTATGGCATGAGCAACCGCCAGGTGTTCTTCCGCATCCAGGTGCCGCAGATGATCCGCCTGGCGATCCCGGGCTTCACCAACAACTGGCTGGTGCTGACCAAGGCCACCGCGCTGATTTCGGTAGTGGGCCTGCAGGACATGATGTTCAAGGCCAAGCAGGCGGCCGACGCCACCCGCGAACCTTTCACCTTCTTCCTGGCGGTCGCGGCGCTGTACCTCGTACTGACCAGCATCTCGCTGCTGGCCCTGAAGTATCTGGAGCGCCGCTACTCGGTTGGCGTCAAGGTGGTTGAGCTATGATCTTCGACTACAACGTCGTCTGGGAGGCACTGCCGATGTACTTCGGCGGCCTGCTGACCACCCTCAAGCTGCTGGCGATTTCGCTGTTCTTCGGGCTGCTGGCGGCCATTCCGCTGGGGCTGATGCGGGTTTCGAAGCAGCCGGCAGTCAACCTGGTTGCCTGGCTCTACACGTATGTGATCCGCGGCACGCCGATGCTGGTGCAGCTGTTCCTGATCTACTACGGCCTGGCGCAGTTCGAGGCGGTGCGCGAAAGCTTCCTCTGGCCGCTGCTGTCCAGCGCTACCTTCTGCGCCTGCCTGGCGTTCGGTATCAACACCAGCGCCTACACCGCCGAAATCATCGCTGGCAGCCTCAAGGCCACACCACATGGCGAGATCGAGGCGGCCAAGGCCATGGGCATGTCGCGCATGAAGATGTACCGGCGCATTCTGCTGCCGTCGGCCTTGCGCCGGGCGCTGCCGCAGTACAGCAACGAAGTGATCATGATGCTGCAGACCACCAGCCTGGCGTCGATCGTCACCCTGATCGACATCACTGGCGCTGCGCGTACTGTCAATGCCCAGTACTACCTGCCTTTCGAGGCCTATATCACGGCGGGCGTGTTCTACCTGTGCCTGACCTTCATCCTGGTGCGCCTGTTCAAGATGGCCGAACGCCGCTGGCTCGGCTACCTGGCGCCGCGCAAGCACTGACCGCTTTGTGAGAATCGACAGCATGTACAAACTCGAAGTCCAAGACCTGCACAAGCGCTACGGCAGCCATGAAGTGCTCAAGGGCGTGTCCCTGTCGGCCAAGGCAGGCGATGTCATCAGCATCATCGGCTCCAGCGGTTCGGGCAAGTCGACCTTCCTGCGCTGCATCAACCTGCTGGAGCAGCCGCACGCCGGCAAGATCCTGCTCAACAACGAAGAGCTGAAGCTGGTACCGGGCAAGGACGGCGCACTCAAGGCCGCCGACCCGCGTCAGCTGCAGCGCATGCGCTCGCGCCTGTCGATGGTTTTCCAGCACTTCAACCTGTGGTCGCACATGACTGCGCTGGAAAACATCATCGAAGCGCCGGTGCACGTGCTGGGCGTGAACCGCAAGGAGGCCCTGGAAAAGGCCGAGCACTATCTGGCCAAGGTTGGTGTCGCCCACCGCAAGGACGCCTTCCCGGGGCACATGTCCGGCGGCGAGCAGCAACGTGTGGCAATTGCCCGGGCGCTGGCCATGGAGCCGGAGGTCATGCTGTTCGACGAGCCGACCTCGGCGCTGGACCCGGAGCTGGTCGGCGATGTGCTCAAGGTGATGCAGGCGCTGGCCCAGGAAGGCCGCACCATGGTGGTGGTGACTCACGAAATGGGCTTTGCCCGTGAGGTGTCCAACCAGCTGGTGTTCCTGCACAAGGGCCTGGTGGAAGAAACCGGCTGCCCGCGCGAAGTGCTGGCCAACCCGCAGTCGGAACGCCTGAAGCAGTTCCTCTCCGGCAGCCTGAAGTAAAAACTGCATTTTTGCACCAGAATAGGGCATGCTGCGCGGCGAGCGCAGCCTGACCCGGCGCACAGACTCGAACGACCTCAGGTTTCGGACCGCACCCTATGACCACCCAGCGAATCGGTTTTCTCATCTGGCCCAGTACCAGGCCCTTGACCCTGGCGCTGGCCGAGGAAGTGTTGCAGGTGGCGCAGCGGGTGCACCCGGAGGTGTCCTACGAGCTGGTCTTCCTGCAGGCGGAGCCGGCGCAAGAGGGTAGCTGGCGCCTGCCGGGCGAGCCGTGGAATGGCCGCCTTGAGGGGTGTCAAAAGTTGTTCCTGTTGGCTGACGAGCAGCCGTCGGCGGTGGGGGCGGCGTTGTCGGCGGCGCTCAAGCAGCTTGCGCGCAGTGGCTGCATGGTCGGTGGCCTGTCGGCCGGGGTCTACCCTCTGGCCATGCTGGGCCTGCTCGACGGTTACCGGGCTGCGGTGCACTGGCGCTGGCAGGATGATTTTGCCGAGCGCTTTCCCAAGGTGATCGCCACCAGCCACCTGTTCGACTGGGATCGCGATCGCCTGACTGCTTGTGGCGGCATGGCCGTGACCGACCTGCTGCTGGCGGTGCTGGCCCGTGACCACGGGGCGGAACTGGCCGGGGCGGTGTCGGAGGAGCTGGTGGTCGAGCGCATCCGCGAGGGGGGCGAGCGCCAGCGCATTCCGCTGCAGAACCGCCTGGGCTCCAGCCATCCCAAGCTGACCCAAGCGGTGCTGCTGATGGAGGCCAACATCGAAGAGCCGCTGACCACCGACGAAATTGCCCAGCACGTGTGCGTGTCGCGTCGGCAGCTGGAGCGCATCTTCAAGCAGTACCTGAACCGCGTGCCGAGCCAGTATTACCTGGAGCTGCGGCTGAACAAGGCGCGGCAGATGCTGATGCAGACCAGCAAGTCGATCATCCAGATCGGGCTGTCCTGTGGCTTCTCCTCGGGGCCGCATTTTTCCAGTGCCTATCGCAACTTCTTTGGTGCAACGCCGCGGGAGGATCGCAACCAGCGGCGTAGCAGCAGCCCGTTCGAGCTGAGTTCGGCGCCGGCCGAAAAAGGCTGATTGCCCTGTAGTCTGTACTGGCCCTATCGCCGGCAAGCCAGCTCCCACAGGATCACCACAGGCCTTGATGGTTGCGGGGTACTTGTGGGAGCTGGCTTGCCGGCGATAGGGCCGGTGCAGGCCACCTTCTTCTATATGTGAACACCCGTTCACCCAGCCCCCTCTCTCCCGTACACTGCGCGATTGCGACAGTGTTTGTCGCATTGCCGAAAGCCTTGTCAAAACTGGGTTTTGCGCTGTAACAAGTTGTCGCTTGGCCGCAAGGACAGGCGCTGATCAGTCCTTACAATCCCCCCATCGCTCGCCACTTCCAGGCCAGCGTTCCTCTTCAGGAGACTCAGATGTCCGTTGAGCAAGCCCCGGTGCAACGTGCCGATTTCGACCAGGTCATGGTCCCCAACTATTCTCCGGCGGCCTTCATTCCTGTGCGAGGCGAGGGTTCCCGCGTCTGGGACCAGTCGGGTCGCGAATTGATCGACTTTGCCGGCGGCATCGCGGTCAACGCTCTGGGCCACTGCCACCCGGCACTGGTCAAGGCCCTGACCGAGCAGGCCAACACCCTCTGGCACGTCTCCAACGTGTTCACCAACGAGCCGGCCCTGCGCCTGGCCCACAAGCTGGTGGACGCCACCTTTGCCGACCGCGCGTTCTTCTGCAACTCCGGCGCCGAGTCCAACGAGGCCGCCTTCAAGCTGGCCCGTCGCGTGGCCCACGACCGCTTCGGGCCGGAAAAGCACGAAATCATCGCCACCGTGAACAGCTTCCACGGCCGTACACTGTTTACCGTCAGTGTCGGTGGCCAGCCGAAGTACTCCGATGGCTTCGGCCCGAAGATCACCGGCATCAGCCATGTGCCGTACAACGACCTGGAAGCGCTGAAGGCACAGATTTCCGACAAGACCTGCGCCGTGGTGATTGAGCCGATCCAGGGCGAGAGTGGCGTGGTGCCGGCCGACAAGGCCTACCTGGAAGGCGCGCGCAAACTGTGTGACGAACACAATGCCCTGCTGATCTTCGACGAAGTGCAGACCGGCGTTGGCCGTACCGGTTCGCTGTATGCCTACCAGCACTACGGTGTTACCCCGGACATCCTGACCAGCGCCAAGAGCCTGGGCGGCGGTTTCCCGATCGGTGCCATGCTGACCACCACCGAGCTGGCCAAGCACCTGGCCGTCGGCACCCACGGCACCACCTACGGCGGCAACCCGCTGGGCTGCGCCGTCGCCTGTGCGGTGCTGGACGTGGTCAATACCCCGGAAACCCTCGCCGGCATCAAGGCGAAGCATGAACGCTTCAAGGTCCGCCTGGAGCAGATCGGCCAGCAGTACAACCTGTTCAATCAGGTGCGTGGCGTTGGCCTGCTGCTGGGCTGCGTGCTGACCGAGGCCTGGAAAGGCAAGGCCAAGGACGTGCTCAACGCCGCCGAAAAAGAAGGCGTGATGGTGCTGCAGGCCGGCCCGGACGTGGTCCGCTTCGCACCAAGCCTGGTGGTTGAAGACGCCGACATCGATGAAGGCCTGGGCCGCTTCGAGCGCGCCGTGGCCACCCTGACCAAGGGCTGATCCGCCCTTGGTCCCTTCGCCGGCCCCGATGCAGGCTCAGCCTGAGTCTGCACCGGGCCGGCGATACCCGATTCCAGTGCAGGTGCCAGTGCACCTGCCGTTTTTCCGTGCCGCCGTGAGCGGCCCGTATTCCAAAGGAGTGACACCATGCTGGTGATGCGCCCCGCGCAAATGGCTGATCTGAACGAAGTGCAGCGCATGGCTGCAGACAGCCCCATTGGTGTCACCTCGCTGCCGGACGACACCGCTCGTCTGGGCGACAAGATCGCCGCATCCGAGACTTCCTTCGCCGCCGAGGTCAGCTTCAATGGTGAAGAAAGCTACTTCTTCGTGCTCGAGGACAGCGAAACCGGCAAGCTGGCCGGTTGCTCGGCCATCGTCGCTTCGGCCGGCTACTCCGAGCCGTTCTACAGTTTTCGTAACGAGACCTTCGTGCACGCCTCGCGCGAGCTGAAGATCCACAACAAGATTCACGTTCTGTCGCTTTGCCATGACCTGACCGGCAACAGCCTGCTGACCAGCTTCTATGTGCTGCCGGAACTGGTGAACAGTGGCTGGGCCGAGCTCAATTCGCGTGGCCGCCTGTTGTTCATGGCCGCTCACCCGGAGCGTTTCGCCGACTCGGTAGTGACCGAGATCGTCGGCTACAGCGACGAGCAGGGTGAATCGCCGTTCTGGGATGCCATCGGCCGCAACTTCTTCGACCTCAACTACGCCGACGCCGAGCGCCTGTGTGGCCTGAAAAGCCGCACCTTCCTCGCCGAACTGATGCCACATTACCCGATCTACGTGCCGCTGCTGCCTGACCTGGCGCAGGAAGCCATGGGGCAGGTGCACCCTCGGGCGCAGATTACCTTCGACATCCTCATGCGCGAAGGCTTCGAGACCGAGCACTACATCGACATCTTCGATGGTGGCCCGACCCTGCATGCGCGTACCTCGGGTATCCGTTCGATCGCCCATAGCCGGGTGGTGCCGGTCAAGCTCGAGGACGCCCCGGTCAAAGGTGGGCGCCCGTACCTGGTGTGCAACGGCCAGTTGCAGGACTACCGCGCGGTGCTGCTGGAGCTGGACTGGGTGCCGGGCAAACCGGTCAGCCTGAGCCTGGCAGCTGCCGAGGCGCTGGGGGTGGGCGAGGGTGCCAGCGTGCGTCTGGTCGCGGTCTGAGGTCTGGCAACAGACGTTTCGGGATTGATGCGTTAGAAGAGTTTCGCGCCGGCCGCCGCCGCCGCAAAAGGAGATAGCATGATCGTTCGTCCTGTACGCAGCAGCGATTTGCCTGCGTTGATCGAATTGGCACGCAGCACCGGTACCACCGGGCTGACCACGCTGCCGGCCAACGAAGAGCGCCTGGGGTATCGCGTTGGCTGGGCGGAGAAGAGCTTCCGCGGCGAAGCCGAGCGTGGCGACACCGACTACCTGTTCGTGCTGGAAAACGACGAAGGCATGGTGGTGGGCATCAGTGCCATCGCCGGTGCCGTCGGCCTGCGCGAGCCTTGGTACAACTACCGTGTCGGCCTGACCGTCAGCGCCTCGCAGGAGCTGAAGATCTACCGTGAAATCCCCACCCTGTTCCTGGCCAACGACCTGACCGGCAACTCCGAACTGTGCTCGCTGTTCCTGCGCAGCGACTACCGCTCCGGCCTCAACGGCCGCCTGCTGTCGCGGGCGCGCATGCTGTTCATCGCCGAGTTCCCCGAGCTGTTCGGCAAGAAGATCATCGCCGAAATGCGCGGCATGTCCGACGAGCAGGGGCGCTCGCCGTTCTGGGAAAGCCTGGGCCGGCACTTCTTCAAGATGGAGTTCAGCCAGGCCGACTACCTCACCGGCGTGGGCAACAAGTCGTTCATTGCCGAACTGATGCCGAAGTTCCCGCTGTACACCTGCTTCCTCTCCGAGGCGGCGCGCAACGTTATCGGCCGCGTGCACAAGGACACCGAGCCGGCGCTGGCCATGCTCAAGCAGGAAGGCTTCAACTACCAGGGCTACGTCGACATCTTCGATGCCGGCCCGGCCATCGAGTGCGACACCGACAAGATCCGCGCCGTACGCGAAAGCCAGACCCTGGTGCTGGCCGTGGGCACACCGGGCGATGACGCCACTCCTTACATCATTCACAACCGCAAGCGCGACGACTGCCGCATCACGGCTGCACCTGCGCGGTTGGCTGCCGGTACCTTGGTGGTCGACCCACAGACGGCCAAGCGTCTGCGCATGGGTGCCGGCGACAACGTGCGCGCGGTGCCGCTGTCGGCAAGCCGGGAGGCCAAATAAAATGACCACGCATTACATCGCAGGCAACTGGCAGGCCGGCCAGGGCGAAACCCTGCAATCGCTCAACCCGGTGACGCAAGCCGTCGTCTGGGAGGGGCAGGGTGCCGACGCCAGTCAGGTGGATGCTGCCGTGCAGGCTGCGCGTCAGGCCTTCCCGGCCTGGGCGCAATTGAGCCTGGAAGCACGTATCGATGTGCTGGAGAAGTTCGCCACGCAACTGAAAGCACATGCCGAAGCCATGGCCCAGTGCATCGGCGAGGAAACCGGCAAGCCCCTGTGGGAGTCGGCGACCGAAGTCACCAGCATGATCAACAAGGTGGCGATCTCGGTGCAGAGCTACCGCGAGCGCACCGGCGAAAAGAGCGGCCCGCTGGCCGATGCCACGGCAGTGCTGCGGCACAAGCCCCACGGTGTGGTGGCGGTGTTCGGCCCGTACAACTTCCCCGGCCACTTGCCCAACGGCCATATCGTGCCAGCGTTGCTGGCGGGCAACTGCGTGGTGTTCAAGCCCAGTGAGCTGACGCCCAAGGTCGCCGAACTGACCGTCAATTGCTGGATTGCCGCCGGGCTGCCGGCGGGTGTGCTCAACCTGGTGCAGGGCGCGCGCGAAACCGGTGTGGCGCTGGCCGCCAACCCGGGTATCGACGGCCTGTTCTTCACCGGATCGAGCCGTACCGGCAACCTGCTGCACCAGCAGTTCGCCGGCCGCCCGGACAAGATCCTGGCCCTGGAAATGGGCGGTAACAACCCGCTGGTGGTGGATGAGGTCAAGGACCTGGATGCGGCGGTTTACACCATTATCCAGTCGGCGTTCATCTCCGCTGGCCAGCGCTGCACTTGCGCCCGTCGTCTGCTGGTGCCGCAAGGCGCCTGGGGGGATGCGCTGATCGCGCGCCTGGTCGAGGTGAGCCGAACCATCACGGTCGGTGCGTTCGACCAGCAGCCAGCGCCGTTCATGGGCTCGGTGATTTCGCTGCAGGCTGCGCGGGCGTTGATTGCGGCTCAGGCCGAACTGGTCGCCAACGGGGGCGTGAAACTGCTGGAAATGACCCAGCCGCAGGCCGATGCCGCGCTGCTGACCCCGGGCATTGTCGATGTCACCGCCGTGGCCGAGCGCCCGGACGAAGAGTTCTTCGGCCCGCTGCTGCAGGTGGTGCGCTATGCAGACTTCGATGCTGCCATCGACGAGGCCAACAACACCCAGTACGGCCTGGCCGCCGGCTTGCTGTCCGACTCCCGTGCTCGCTACCAGTACTTCTGGCTGCGTAGCCGCGCCGGCATCGTCAACTGGAACAAGCAACTGACTGGTGCCGCCAGCAGTGCGCCGTTCGGTGGTGTGGGCGCCAGTGGCAACCACCGCGCCAGTGCCTATTACGCAGCCGATTACTGCGCTTACCCCGTGGCTTCGCTGGAGACCGCCAGCCTTGCCTTGCCGGTGACCCTGACGCCGGGCATTACCCTATAACAACAGGTCACGGAGCCTAGCCGATGAAATCCTTCGAAGTGAATTTTGATGGCCTGGTGGGGCCTACCCACAACTATGGCGGCCTGTCCTACGGCAACGTGGCTTCGCAGAGCAACAGCCAGCAGGGTTCCAACCCGCGCGAAGCCGCGCGCCAGGGCCTGGCGAAGATGAAAGCGCTGGCCGACATGGGCTTCAAGCAGGGCGTGCTGGCGCCGCAGGAGCGCCCGGATGTGGCCGCACTGCGCCGCCTGGGCTTCAGCGGCAGCGATGCCGAAGTGATCCAGCGTGCCGCCAAGGAGGCCATGCCATTGCTGGTGGCCAGTTGCTCGGCCTCGAGCATGTGGGTGGCCAACGCCGCCACGGTCAGCCCCAGTGCCGACACTGCCGACGGCCGCGTGCACTTCACTGCTGCCAACCTCAACTGCAAATACCACCGCAGCATCGAGCACCCGACTACCAGTCGCGTGCTGGGTGCCATGTTCAGCGACGCCAAGCATTTTGCCCACCACGAGGCACTGCCTGCGGTGGCACAGTTCGGTGACGAGGGTGCTGCCAACCACACGCGTTTCTGCCGCGCCTATGGCGAGGCCGGTGTGGAGTTCTTCGTCTACGGCCGCAGCGCCTTCGACAGCCGCTACCCGGCGCCGCAGAAGTACCCGGCCCGGCAAACCCTGGAAGCCTCCCAGGCCGTGGCCCGGCTGCATGGCCTGAGCGATGACGGCGTGGTCTACGCTCAACAGAACCCGGCCGTGATCGACCAGGGCGTGTTCCACAACGACGTAATTGCGGTGGGCAACGGCGAGGTGCTGTTCTACCACGAGGACGCTTTCCTCGAGACCGACGCGGTACTTGGCCAGCTGCGAGCTAAACTGGCCAGCAAGGGTGGCAACTTCCACGCCATCTGCGTGCCGCGGGCAGCGGTGACGGTGGAGGATGCGGTGCGTTCCTACCTGTTCAACAGCCAGCTGCTCAGCCGTGATGACGGCTCCATGCTGCTGGTGGTGCCGGAAGAGTGCCGCAACAACGAGCGGGTCTGGGCCTATCTGGGCCAGTTGACCAGCCAGGGCGGCCCGGTGAAGGAGGTCAAGGTGTTCGACCTCAAGCAGAGCATGCAGAACGGCGGTGGGCCGGCTTGCCTGCGTTTGCGCGTGGCTTTGAAGGAAACGGAACTGGCAGCCGTCAACCAAGGCGTTATCATGACCGCCTCGCTGTACGACACCCTGCTGCAGTGGGTCGACAAGCATTACCGCGATCGCCTTGGCGAGGCGGACCTGGCCGACCCGCAATTGCTGGTGGAATGCCGTACGGCACTGGACGAACTGACCCAGATCCTGAAGTTGGGCTCGGTGTATCCGTTCCAACGCCAACCTTGAAGAGAGACTTTGCAATGACCGACGCCCTGCGCCTTATCTTGGAAGATGAAGACGGCACCCAGCTGGAAACTTCCTGCACCCGCTTTGCCGTGGTCTGGCAAGGCAAGGAAGTGTGGATTCAGCAGGATGGTCGTGGCCAGCTGCTGATTGGCGTGGATGTCGAGGAAGACGACACCGAGTACGCCAACCTGCTGCTGCGCCCGATGGCCACCAACCTGGTCAGCCTGCAGCTGGAAATGGAACCAGCCGAGGTCGGCGAAGACGACGATCACGTCCATGGCCCCGACTGCGGCCACCATCACTAAGGAAGTACCTATGCTCGCCCTTGGCAAATTGCTTGAGCTGACCCTCACCGATCACGAACCGGCCGAGAAGACCCAAGTGACAACCAAGGGCGCGCGTTTGCGCTGGCTGGGGGAGGGCGCGCTCGAAGTGCGCCCGGCCGAAAGCGAGGATTGCGGGCTGGACTTGCTGTTGTCCGCCGGCATCCACGGCAACGAAACGGCACCGATCGAATTGCTCGAGCGGCTGCTGCATGGCGTGGCCAACGGCAAGATCAAACCCAGGGCCCGGGTGCTGTTCCTGTTCGGCAACCCGGCAGCGATCCGCAAGGGCGAGCGTTTCATCGAGCAGGACATCAACCGCCTTTTCAACGGCCGCCACGAGCTGTCCAGTGGCTTCGAGGCATTGCGTGCCGCCGAGCTGGAACAGTTCGCCCGGGTGTTCTTCAGCAAGCCAGAGCGCAACCGCCTGCACTACGACCTGCATACGGCCATCCGCGGCTCGAAGATCGAGCAGTTCGCCTTGTACCCTTATAAAGAGGGGCGCAAGCATTCCCGTCGCGAACTGGCGCGGCTGGCGGCGGCGGGCATGGAGGCGGTTTTGCTGCAGAGCAAGTCGTCGATTACCTTCAGCGCCTTCACCTACGAACAGCTCGAGGCCGAGGCCTTTACCTTGGAGCTGGGCAAGGCCCGCCCGTTCGGCCAGAACGAGGAGGTCAACCTCGACAAGCTGGAAGAGCGACTGATCCAGATCATTGAAGCCAACGAGCCAGACGGCGAGGGCTCGCTGGACGGCTTGCAGCTGTTCAGCGTCTCCCGCGAGATCATCAAGCACAGCGACAGCTTCCACCTGCACTTGCCGGCGGATATCGAGAACTTCTCCGAGCTGAGCAAGGGCTACCTGCTGGCCGAGGACCTGGCCGAGACGCGCTGGGTGGTCGAGGAGGAGGGCGCGCGCATCATCTTCCCCAACCCCAAGGTCAGGAACGGCCTCAGGGCGGGGATCCTGATCGTACCCGACTCCGGCCAGCACCTGGGCTGAGCTTGAGTCATCGGTGCAGGTCACGGTCGTGTGCGCAGCTCCAGTTGTAACGCCCGACGCAGCCCGTTTTCAGTGAAGTCGGATGGGTTGGTGTTCAGCAGGCTGCTGCCGAAAGTGAACTTGCAGTCGGTGGGTAAGCCGATGCTTTGCAGCAGCAGGTTGTCCACCGGGTAACTGCCATTTTTGCCTTCAACCTCCGTCTGGCCTGGGAAGACGGTGCCTGTCATCGAGTTCCAGCCTTGGCACAGGCAGCGGTACAGGTCGAGCAGTGGCAGCTGTGCGGACGTCGACCAGTTCGGGTTGTAAGCCAGATCGCCGCCGCTATAGCCCCAGCTGCTACGAGTCTCGTCGATGATGAAATGGCCTTCCTCCTCATCCTCCTCCTTGTCACTTGGCGTATAAGTGGTGAGTTGGTGTCTGAGCGCTTCAGTCACTATGATCGGGTTTCCGGACTGTCCGGCTTTGTCATCCAGGCCCGCCAGGAGCGCTTGACCGCAGGGTAACTTGCGCATCAGCACCAGCGCATCCTCGACTGCTTGGCGGAAACCTTCGTCACCGCTCGCTTGTACGCCGACGCTGCCCAGAGCGCGATGTTCGGCCGCTACCGCCTGCGTCAGCTGTGCATCGTTTTCCGAATTGCGATACAGCGCGCTCATGGAGGAGGCATGGCCGAGCAGGCAATGACCGGTGACATTGACAATCGCGTCACCTTTGTCGACCAGTACCGGACCGCTTCCGACCAGAATCTGATGCGTGCCTGTATGGGCATCGATATGCACGATGCCTGCACCTGTCTCGATTGTGTTGCCGGTCCCTATCATGTCGATCAACACTGTCTTTTTCACCTCTTCGGTGATGACAACGTGGTGATTGCCGTCCGTGAGACGAATGGCGATGGCTTCGGCGGTCCCCGCGGCGACCATGAAGACCGCATCGTTGATCGTCACTTCCAGCAAGCACTCCCTGGCAGCGATCCGCACGCGCTTTTGCTGCTCGCCCGAACGCAGGGCGCGCGGGGCTACATTGAACACCAGCAACTCGCTGTTTTGCGTATTGCGGCGATAGCGGCGCCCCAATGGATAAGTGCGCTCCAGGGTGATTCGCACATTCGGGTCGGCCTGGATGTACTTGACCTCGGTCTGCTGCTGAGGGTGTTCGGCGTTGTTGAAGGCGGTCTGACCATAACCCGCTTGCCGAGCGTCGATGTAGTAGACCGGCCGCCGATTGACCAGGGTGGCATCATGGGGCAGGGGGTGCGGGTCTGAGTGGAGTTTGGACAGGTTAAGCTCAGGCATGGTGTGCTCCGGCATCAAGGTTGGGGAGGCAGCATCGGTAATGCCTGGGGGGCTCAGGTGTTGCTTATGTACAGCCTGGGTGAGCCCGCAGGTCGCTATTTCGGCCCTGGCCCTGTGCATGAACGGCTTTTCATCCGCCGATTGCCGTTCTGGTGTACAAACACACTGTATCTCCTGTGCAGGCTGGCTATAATGGCGCCCTTTGCCGTCGTTTCGTCGATTCGACGTATTAGCCCAAACGGCCGCCGTTTCCGTGGAAGAACCTATGAAAAGCGCAGAAATCCGTGAAGCCTTCCTTCGCTTCTTCGAAGAGCAGGGACATACCCGAGTCGCCTCCAGTTCGCTGATCCCGAACAACGACCCGACCCTGCTGTTCACCAATGCCGGCATGAACCAGTTCAAGGACTGCTTCCTCGGTGCGGAGAAGTGTGCCTACACGCGTGCCGTCAGCAGCCAGAAGTGCGTGCGCGCCGGTGGCAAGCACAACGACCTGGAAAACGTCGGTTACACCGCACGTCACCACACCTTCTTCGAAATGCTGGGCAACTTCAGCTTCGGTGACTATTTCAAGCGCGACGCCATTACCTTCGCCTGGACCTTCCTGACTTCGGAAAAATGGCTGAACCTGCCCAAGGAAAAGCTCTGGGTCACCGTCTACGCCACTGACGACGAAGCCTACGATATCTGGACCAAGGAAGTCGGCGTGCCGGCCGAGCGTATGGTGCGCATCGGTGACAACAAGGGCGCCCCGTACGCCTCCGACAACTTCTGGACCATGGGCGACACCGGCCCGTGCGGCCCATGCACCGAGATCTTCTACGACCACGGCCCGGACATCTGGGGCGGCCCACCCGGCTCGCCGGAAGAAGACGGCGACCGCTACATCGAGATCTGGAACAACGTCTTCATGCAGTTCAACCGCACCGCCGACGGCGTGCTGCACCCGCTGCCAGCGCCGTCGGTGGACACCGGCATGGGCCTGGAGCGCGTCAGCGCCGTGCTGCAGCACGTGCACTCGAACTACGAGATCGACCTGTTCCAGAACCTGCTGGCGGCCGCGGCCAAGGCCATCGGTTGCAGCAACGAGGGCCAGGCTTCGCTGAAAGTGGTTGCCGACCACATCCGTTCGTGCGGCTTCCTGATCGCCGACGGCGTGCTGCCGTCCAACGAAGGCCGTGGCTACGTGCTGCGCCGCATCATTCGCCGCGCCTGTCGCCACGGTAACAAGCTGGGCGCCAAGGGCAGTTTCTTCTACCAGATCGTTGCCGCGCTGGTCGCCGAAATGGGCGAGGCCTTCCCGGAACTGAACAGCCAGCAGGCGCACATCGAGCGTGTGCTCAAGGCTGAAGAAGAACAGTTCGCCAAGACCCTGGAGCAGGGCCTGCGCATTCTCGAGCAGGACCTGGCCCAGCTCGAGAGTGACGTGGTACCGGGCGACGTGGTGTTCAAGCTGTACGACACCTACGGCTTCCCGATGGACCTGACCGCCGACATCGCCCGCGAGCGCGAGCTGACCATCGACGAGGCCGGCTTCGAGCGCGAGATGGACGCCCAGCGTGAACGCGCCCGCTCCGCCAGCGCCTTCGGCATGGACTACAACAGCCTGGTCAAGGTCGACAGCGCCACCGAGTTCCTCGGCTACGAGGCCACCGAAGGCCAGGGCAAGATCATTGCCCTGTACAAGGACGGCCAGGCCGTAGACCAGCTGGGTGAAGGCGAGCAGGGCGTGGTCGTGCTCGACCGCACGCCGTTCTACGCCGAATCCGGTGGCCAGGTGGGTGACACCGGCTACCTGCAGGCCGGCGCCGCGCGCTTCGATGTGCGCGACACCACCAAGACTGGCGGTGCCTTCCTGCACCACGGCGTGGTTGCCAGCGGTGCGCTGGTGATCGGTTCACCAGTCGAGGCCAAGGTCGATGCCGATGTGCAGCACGCCACCTCGCTGAACCACTCCGCCACCCACCTGCTGCACGAAGCGCTGCGCCAGGTACTGGGCGAGCACGTACAGCAGAAAGGCTCGCTGGTGGATAGCCAGCGCCTGCGTTTCGACTTCAGCCACTTCGAGGCGGTGAAACCGGAGCAGATCAAGGCCCTGGAAGACATCGTCAACCGCGAAGTGCGCAAGAACACCGCAGTGGAAACCGAACTGACCGACATCGAAACCGCCAAGGCCAAGGGTGCCATGGCGCTGTTCGGCGAGAAGTACGGCGATACCGTGCGTGTGCTGAGCATGGGCGGCGATTTCTCGGTAGAGCTGTGCGGCGGTATCCACGCCAAGCGCACCGGTGACATCGCCCTGTTCAAGATCATCAGCGAAGGTGGCGTGGCCTCTGGCGTGCGTCGTATCGAAGCGGTCACCGGCGCTGCTGCGCTGGCGTACCTGAACGCTGCCGAAGAGCAGGTCAAGGAAGCCGCGCAACTGGTAAAGGGTAACCGCGACAACCTGATCGACAAGCTGTCGGCTGTGCTCGAGCGCAACCGCCAGCTGGAGAAGCAGCTGGAACAGCTGCAGGCCAAGGCCGCCAGCGCCGCCGGGGACGATCTCTCCAACGCGGCCGTTGAGGTCAAGGGTGCCAAGGTACTCGCCGCCCGCCTGGATGGGCAGGACGGCAAGGCCCTGCTGGCCCTGGTCGATCAGCTGAAGAACAAGCTCGGCCACGCAGTGATCCTGCTGGGCAGCGAGCATGAGGGCAAGGTCGTGCTGGTGGCCGGCGTGACCAAGGACCTCTCCAGCCAACTCAAGGCTGGCGATCTGATGAAACAAGCCGCTGCGGCGGTGGGTGGCAAGGGCGGTGGTCGTCCGGACATGGCTCAGGGTGGTGGCGTCGACGTCGCTGCACTGGACCAGGCCCTGGCGCTGGCCGTGCCATTCGCAGAGCAGGGACTTTGAGATGAAGGGGGGGATGGTCTAGTCGTCCCCCTTTCATGTTGGATTGTTTTTTGGGGCCCTGTATGGGCTGAGGCACCATTGAAATGGCGTTGATCGTACAGAAATTTGGCGGCACCTCTGTCGGTTCCATCGAGCGGATCGAGCAGGTAGCCGAAAAGGTCAAGAAACACCGTGAGGCGGGCGACGACCTGGTGGTTGTGTTGTCGGCAATGAGCGGTGAAACCAATCGCCTGATCGACCTGGCCAAGCAGATCACCGATCAGCCGGTTCCGCGTGAACTGGACGTGATCGTGTCGACCGGTGAGCAGGTCACCATTGCCTTGCTGGCCATGGCCTTGATCAAGCGTGGTGTGCCAGCGGTGTCCTACACCGGCAACCAGGTGCGCATCCTTACCGACAGCGCGCACAACAAGGCGCGCATCCTGCAGATCGACGACCAGAAGATTCGTGCCGACCTCAAGGAAGGCCGCGTGGTCGTGGTGGCGGGCTTCCAGGGCGTCGACGAGCACGGCAGCATCACCACCCTGGGCCGTGGCGGCTCCGACACCACCGGCGTGGCCCTGGCGGCTGCTCTGAAGGCCGACGAGTGCCAGATCTACACCGACGTGGATGGCGTATACACCACTGACCCGCGCGTTGTGCCACAGGCCCAGCGTCTGGAGAAGATTACCTTCGAAGAGATGCTGGAAATGGCCAGCCTCGGTTCCAAGGTGCTGCAGATCCGTTCGGTGGAGTTCGCCGGCAAGTACAACGTTCCGCTGCGCGTGCTGCACAGCTTCAAGGAGGGTCCGGGTACCCTCATTACCATTGATGAAGAGGAATCCATGGAACAGCCGATCATTTCCGGTATCGCCTTCAACCGTGATGAAGCCAAGCTGACCATTCGCGGCGTGCCGGACACCCCGGGCGTGGCCTTCAAGATCCTCGGCCCGATCAGCGCCTCGAACATCGAGGTCGACATGATCGTGCAGAACGTAGCCCACGATAACACCACCGACTTCACCTTCACCGTACACCGCAACGAGTACGAGAAGGCGCAGAGCGTGCTGGAAAACACCGCCCGCGAAATCGGTGCCCGTGAAGTGATCGGCGACACCAAGATCGCCAAGGTCTCGATCGTCGGCGTCGGCATGCGTTCGCACGCCGGTGTTGCCAGCCGCATGTTCGAAGCCCTGGCCAAGGAGAGCATCAACATCCAGATGATCTCCACCTCCGAGATCAAGGTTTCGGTCGTGATCGAAGAGAAGTACCTGGAGCTGGCCGTGCGCGCGCTACACACCGCGTTCGAGCTCGACGCTCCGGCACGACAGAGCGAGTAATACGCTGCCTGGAAGGGCGCGGCTTGCCGCGCCCTTCGCGTTTCTGCTCGCCGTGCAGGCCCTGTCCTGGCCTGTGCGGCGGGTAACCGGGGCCTGGTCGTCGTCCACGACCAGGCCGCGACACCAAAGACTGTTACCCCTGAATGTTTTGCGTAAGGAGAAAGCTATGTTGATTCTGACTCGTCGGTGCGCCGAGAGCCTGATCATTGGAGATGGCGAGATCACCGTGACGGTGCTCGGCGTCAAGGGCAACCAGGTGCGTATTGGCGTCAGCGCCCCGAAAGAAGTGGCTGTGCACCGCGAGGAAATCTACCTGCGGATCAAGAAAGAGAAGGACGAAGAGCCAAGCCTTTAATTTTTTTGAAGTTTTTTTCAAAAAAAGGGTTGCAAACGAGGAAGAGCCTGTTTAATATTCGCCTCGTGTTGCGGTGAGGTGGCCGAGTGGCCGAAGGCGCTCCCCTGCTAAGGGAGTATACCTCATAAGGGTATCGGGGGTTCGAATCCCCCCTTCACCGCCATTATTCGCTTAGGCCGCTGTAAACAGTAAGAACGCTAAGTAGTTGATTTTAAACGAAAAAGTTCTTGCAAAAATGTTTCAGCGACCTATAATGCGCGGCAAGACACGGACTCATAGCTCAGCTGGATAGAGTACTCGGCTACGAACCGAGCGGTCGGAGGTTCGAATCCTCCTGAGTCCGCCACTTTTTGAAGTGGCTTTGCTTGCAAGGCTGCTTCAAAGAACCAGTGGTAATCTGGTCTAAAACTACCATCGCGGACTCATAGCTCAGCTGGATAGAGTACTCGGCTACGAACCGAGCGGTCGCAGGTTCGAATCCTGCTGAGTCCGCCACTTTTTGAAGTGGCTCTGCTTGCAAAGGCGCTTCAACAAACCAGTGGTAATCTGGTCTAAAACTACCACCACGGACTCATAGCTCAGCTGGATAGAGTACTCGGCTACGAACCGAGCGGTCGCAGGTTCGAATCCTGCTGAGTCCGCCACACCAAATCAAGAAGCCCGCTCAATTGAGCGGGCTTTTTGTTTTTCTGCGCCAATGAATTGTTGGTGATGTCGATCTAAGCTCTCCGTAGATAGGTGTTTGGCTTGGGGCTGCTTTGCAGCCCATCGCGACGCAAGGCCGCTCCCACAGAAAGAGCACGGTCCCGTGTGGGAGCGGCCTTGTGTCGCGATGGGGCGCGTAGCGGCCCTCAAAATCGACCAAGCACCACAAACACATCCAGGCACATATCAAATGTGCTTTAACCGCCAGGCCCACCGTCGCACTGATAGCTTCGAGCGTTGTCCCAGCTTTATCACGCAAACGATTGTTCTGGCCAAAATTTTAAGCGATCTGACAGCTTTAGCAGTGTATGATTGCGCCCGTCAGCCCCGCCGGGGCTTGTGGAAAACCACCATGGACTTACCCAGTAGTTACTCGCTAACAAGATTCATACAGAAAGATCTGACCGATTGATTCTCCCGGCGTGCTCCGCTGCTGGGAGTGGAGTTCGCCTATGACTGAAGTAGAAGTAAAAAAAGCGCAGGAAAGCCTGCAGGACCGCCTGGCCCAGGTGGTCGAACTGCTGCAGCGCCAGCGCGTGGTCGAAGACCTGACCCACCGTCAGGAAGGCGCCCACAACGACCTGGTGGAAAACCTGGTCCACCGCCAGAACCTCGTCGAGCTGCAGCGCAAGCTCGATGACCTGCACCCCGCCGACATCGCCTATATCCTCGAAGCCTTGCCCCTGGAAGACCGCCTGACGGTCTGGCAGCTGGTGCGCTCGGATCGCGATGGCGACATTCTGCTGGAAGTGTCTGACGCCGTGCGGCAATCGTTGATCGCCGACATGGACGATCACGAGCTGCTCGCCGCAGCCAAGGAAATGGACGCCGACGAGCTGGCCGACCTTGCTCCAGAGCTGCCGCGTGACGTTGTTCACGAGCTGATGGAAACCCTCGATGCCCAGCAACGCGAGCGCGTGCGTTCGGCGCTGAGCTACGACGAGGAGCAGGTTGGTGCCTTGATGGACTTCGAGATGGTCACCATCCGCGAAGACGTCAGCCTGGAAGTGGTGTTGCGCTACCTGCGCCGCCTGAAAGAGCTGCCGAACCATACCGACAAACTGTTCGTGGTCGACTATGACGGTATTCTCAAGGGCGTATTGCCGATCAAGCGTCTGCTGGTCAACGACCCGGAGAAAAAGGTGGCGGAGGTCATGGCGACCGACCCGGTCTCCTTCCATCCCGAGGAAGATGCCTATGATGCGGCGCAGGCCTTCGAGCGTTATGACCTGGTATCTGCGCCGGTTGTGGACAAGAACGAACGCCTGATCGGCCGCTTGACCATCGACGAAATGGTTGACCTGATTCGCGAGGAAAGCGAAAGCGAAGTGCTGAACATGGCCGGTTTGCGCGAGGAAGAAGACATCTTCGCCTCGGTCTGGCGTTCGCTGCGCAACCGCTGGGCCTGGTTGGCCATCAACCTGATTACCGCCTTCGTTGCGTCGCGTGTGATCGGCCTGTTCGAAGGTTCGATCGAGAAACTGGTAGCCCTGGCTGCGCTGATGCCGATCGTGGCGGGCATTGGCGGCAACTCCGGTAACCAGACCATCACCATGATCGTGCGCGCCATGGCGCTGGACCAGGTGTCGCCGGGCAACACCAGCCGCCTGATGCGCAAGGAGCTGGCGGTATCGCTGCTCAACGGCCTGATCTGGGGCGGGGTGATCGGTGCGGTGGCGTTCTGGCTGTATGGCAGTTGGTCGTTGGGCCTGGTGATGACTGCGGCGATGACCTTGAACCTGCTGTTGGCGGCCTTGATGGGAGTATTGATCCCGATGACCCTGACACGCCTGGGGCGCGACCCGGCGATGGGCTCCAGCGTGATGATTACCGCAGTGACCGACAGTGGCGGGTTCTTCATCTTCCTCGGGCTGGCCACGCTGTTCCTGCTGTAACCGATTACCTCCAAACGCTGAGAGGTCCCTGTGGGAGCGGCCTTGTGTCGCGAAAGGGCCGCAGAGCGGCCCCGCAATTTCAGCGGCGCTGCACAAAATTCTGGGGCTGCTTCGCAGCCCTTTCGCGACACAAGGCCGCTCCCACAGAGATAGTGATCCCGCAGCGGTGATGAGCCCACAAAAAAGCCAGCTTACGCTGGCTTTTTCATGTTCGGCTGCAAACTTCAGGAGGCGTCGGTAGCCATTTCCACATCGTGAGCGATAAGGGCGACCAGCGCGTTCTGCTGGCGGTGAGACAGTTGGCGGAAGCGTTGCAGCAATTCGCGTTCATGCAGGGACAGTTCAGGGCTGTCCAGGCGCATGCTCAACTCGTCACCCAGCGCACCTTCCTGGATAAGGCTCTGTTCCAGGCGCGCGATGATTTCGGAGTTCATGCTGCGGTGATGGTTGCGCGCTACCTCGGCAATGCGCTCACGCATCCCGTCTGGCAGGCGGACGACGAACTTGTCAGCGGTGCGGCTCGAATAAATAGCCTGTTTCATTGGGCGCATATAAATTGACCGGATTTTGGTTCAGGGGAAGCGGTTCTAAAATTGGCCGCACGGGGTGGTAGTACGACCGTGGCGACGACGAAATGTTCAACCGTCTGTGAAAAATGGACGCTCATCTTGCCTCATGGTCGCCGTTTCCTTGGCGTCAATTCTGTGACAAATAGTGAGCCGGATAAAGGCTTTGTGCCAGTACCAATTATCAGAAATGAGTACTGGTTTGAAAAGTTTTACATGCCCCGGCTTGCCCAATCGTCAGACTTTTGCCGTCAAAAATTGGTGAAACGCAGCAAAAGACCGGGAAAAATCATAGAATGCGCCGGTTTCCTTCCATAGAGCATAGTGGCTATGCAACATGACGCAAGCGACCGCCAGTCAGGAACAGGCCGGTTGATCTATCTGGTAGGACCGTCGGGTTCCGGGAAAGATTCCCTGATTGACGCGTCTCGTGAGCGGCTGGCAGCCGCCGGGGTGCAAATCGCTCGTCGCGTCATTACCCGCTCGGCCGAAGCCAAGGGCGAAGCCGCCCATGGCGTCACATCCGAGCAGTTCGAGGCACTGCGCGCACAAGGTGCTTTCGCCATGCATTGGCAAGCCAACGGCCTGGATTACGGCATTCCAGTACAGGTGGACCAGTGGCTGGCGGCGGGCAGGGCGGTGCTGGTGAATGGTTCGCGGGCTTATCTGGCCGAGGCGCGCCGACGCTACCCGAACCTGTTGGCTGTGCTGGTCCAGGTCAGGCCCGAGGTGCTGCGCGAGCGCTTGCTGGCCCGCGGGCGGGAAAGCGCCGAGGAAGTAGAGCAGCGCCTTGCACGTAATGCACGCTTGCAGGCGCTGGCCGATCCATCGCTGCATGTGCTGGACAACTCCACCACCCTGGAAACCGCGGTCGCGGCATTGTTCGCGCTGCTGCGTGATGAGGGTGTGCTGCCACAGGTGTAGCATTGGCAGAAAAGGATTACGCGAAAAAGCCCGCTTGAGGCATGACAAACGCCAGCATGCTGGTTAACATGCTGGCCGTCCCGCTGTGCAGCGCTCGCTGCCGGCACTTGCGTCTCAGTAGCTCAATTGGATAGAGCATCCCCCTCCTAAGGGGAAGGTTGCAGGTTCAATTCCTGCCTGGGACGCCATTTCCCATCGCCCATGCCCTCTCACTGCCAGGGGCTGAGCTGGCGCTGCCGGTGTACTCCTACATCCCCAGATGCTTCAAGGCCCACAGCACTCCCATGCCCGCAATCAGCGTCAGCATCGTGCTGCGCGTACGCCACGCCACCAGCGCGGCGAGTATTGCCGCTGGTATCTGCGGGTTCATCCAGTCGAACCCCGCCTGCCGATCAGGAAACACCACGGCCGGCAGTACCAATGCCGCCAGCACGCTGGCCGGCACATACGTCAGGGCCCGGCGAAACAGTGGGGGGATGCGCAATACCGTGTGCAACTCGATGAACGACAGGCGAATGGCGAAGGTGCCCAGGCCGATCAGAATGAAGGTTATCCATTGGGTCGTTTCGCTCATGATGCTTCCTGCTCGGTATTGTCTTCTGCCGCGGTTCGCTGTTTTTGCCAGTTCTCGATGGCCAGCCCGGCGATGATGCCGCCCAGCGCGCCCGCCAGCAGGCCGAGGTTGTAGGGCAGGTTGGCGGCCAGCACGGCGAGCATGCCGCCGGTCAGTGCTGCGCCAAGCGTTGCCGCATTGCGAATGCCGGGTATCAACAGAGCCAGGAATGACAACGGAATGGCAAAGCCGAGCGACCATTCTTCAGGGATGCTCGCGCCCAGGTACATTCCCGCCAGCACCGAGAGATTCCAGCCGAAGAACATGGTGACTGCCGTACCGGCATAGTAGGGGTAGGCATACTGCCCCAGCCCGCCCGTACCCATCTTCAGCGTGCACAGGGCGAAGGACTGGTCTGACAGCATGTACGCCATCGGCCACTTTTGGCGGCGTGGCAGTTGGCCCAGGTGCGGGGCGAGGCTGGCGCTGTACATCAGGAAGCGCAGGTTGATCACCAGCGCGGTGACTACCATGGTCACTGGCAGGGCGGCGCTTTGCATCAACTGCATCACCACCATTTGCGCCGATCCGGAGTAGAACAGCAAGGTCATGCCGATGGCATCGGTTGGCGACAGGCCCATACCGATCGCCGTTACCCCGGTGATCAAGCCGAAGGGCACGATGCCGGAGGTCAACGGCAGGGCGCTGTGGGCACCTTGCCTGAACGCATGGCGCGCGCTTGGATACGGCATTTGAAATCCTTGAAAGTGTGCAGACGGTCAAGGGCGGCACGTCCACGTTGATGCGCGCAACAGTTGGCCACAACGTGATGCTTGCGCACAAGTTCGTTGCCCCTGGGCCGGGTTTTTCCCTGTACTCGCCAAGGGCAACCAGGTGGTTGCTGCCGTGGAGGAGCGCTGTTGTAGCTGGCTTGAGCACCCTCAAGCCAAGAACGCTCTAGCCGAGTAGTTCTCGATCATTGTGGGAGCGGCCTTGTGTCGCGAAAGGGCCGCAAAGCGGCCCCAGGGCTTTTGCATCAGCGCAGATATTGATGGGGCTGCCTTGCAGCCCTTTCGCGACACAAGGCCGCTCCCACAAAGACCGCGCTGGCTTCAAGGGCTGGACCGCCGTAGGGCCTGAATGAAAAAAGACCCGCGGCGCCTGGGGCGCTGCGGGCCAAATCGGCCTTGGCCGCTTCAGTGTCAGATATGCAGGGCGTGGCCCAGGGCGCGCAGTGCCGCTTCCTGTACCGCCTCACCCAGTGTCGGGTGGGCATGGATGGTACCGGCCACGTCCTCCAGGCACGCGCCCATTTCCAGCGACTGGGCAAACGCCGTCGACAACTCGGAAACCGCCACGCCAACCGCTTGCCAACCCAGGATCAGATGGTTGTCACGGCGCGCCACCACTCGCACGAAGCCACTTTTCGATTCCAGGCTCATGGCCCGGCCATTGGCGGCGAACGGGAATTGCGCAACGATGCAGTCCAGCCCTTGCTGGCTGGCTTGCTCCGGGGTCTTGCCGACCACCACCACTTCCGGGTCGGTGAAACACACCGCGGCGATCGCACTGGGCTCGAAACGGCGTGCCTTGCCGGCGATGATCTCGGCGACCATCTCGCCCTGGGCCATGGCCCGGTGCGCCAGCATCGGTTCGCCGGTCACGTCGCCGATGGCCCAGACGTTACGCATGCTGGTCTGGCAGCGTTCGTCGATGGCAACGGCGGCGCCGTTCATCTTCAGGTCCAGGCACTCCAGGTTGAAACCTTGCGTGCGCGGCCGACGGCCCACGGCCACCAGCACCTGGTCGGCTTCCAGGCGCAGTTGGCCGCCCTGGCCATCCCGGGCCAGCAGACAGCCGCCTTCGTAACCCTCGACGCTGTGGCCCAGGTGCAGGGTGATGCCCAGCTTCTTCAGCGATTCTGCCACCGGGGCGGTCAGCTCGCTGTCGTAGGTCGGCAGGATGCGCTCGCGCGCTTCTACCACGCTGACCCGTGCACCCAGCTTGCGGTAGGCGATGCCCAGCTCCAGGCCGATGTAACCGCCGCCCACCACTACCAGGTGCTGCGGCAAGGTTTTCGGCGCCAGGGCTTCGGTCGAGGAAATGATCGGCCCGCCCAGCGGCAGCATCGGCAGTTCGACACTGCTGGAACCAGTGGCCAGCAACAGGTGCTCGCACTGGATGCGCTGGCCGTCGACCTCGACCTGCTTGCCGTCGAGCACCTTCGCCCAGCCATGGATCACCTTTACCCCGTGCTTTTTCAGCAGCGCGGCGACACCGGTGGTCAGGCGGTCGACGATGCCGTCCTTCCAGGCCACGCTCTGGCCAATGTCCAGGCGTGGCGAGGCGACGCTGATGCCCAGCTCCGACGGTCCGGCAAAGCGCGAGGTCTGGTGGAACTGCTCGGCCACGTGGATCAGCGCCTTGGACGGGATGCAGCCGATGTTCAGGCAGGTACCGCCCAGTGCCTGGCCTTCCACCAGCACGGTGGGGATGCCCAGTTGCCCGGCGCGGATGGCAGCCACGTAGCCGCCAGGGCCGCCGCCGATGATCAACAGGGTAGTCTGGATAGTCTGTTGCATGCTCACTCCACGAACAGGCAGGCGGGTTGTTCGAGCAGGCCGCGCACGGCCTGGATGAACAGCGCGGCGTCCATGCCATCGACCACGCGGTGGTCGAACGAGCTGGACAGGTTCATCATCTTGCGCACGACGATCTGGCCGTCGATCACCACCGGCCGCTCGACCATGCGGTTGACCCCGACGATCGCCACTTCCGGGGTGTTGACCACCGGCGTGCTGACGATACCGCCCAGGGCGCCCAGGCTGGTCAGGGTAATGGTCGAACCGGACAGCTCATCGCGGCTGGCCTTGTTGTTGCGGGCAGCGTTGGCCAGGCGCGAAATCTCGCCGGCATTGCTCCACAGGCTGCCAGCTTCGGCATGGCGCAGCACCGGCACCATCAGGCCGTTGTCACCTTGGGTGGCGATGCCCACATGCACCGCGCCATGGCGGGTGATGACCTGGGCTTCGTCGTCATAGGTGGCATTGATCTGCGGGAAGTCGCGCAGTGCCACGACCAGGGCGCGCACCAGGAACGGCAGCAGGGTCAGCTTGCCGCGGCTGTCGCCGTGCTTGCTGTTGAGTTGCTGGCGCAGGGCTTCCAGGGCGGTGACGTCGATTTCTTCCACATAGCTGAAGTGCGCGACCCGACGCTTGGCGTCCTGCATGCGTTGGGCGATCTTGCGGCGCAGGCCGATCACCGGCACCTGCTCGCTGTCGGTGCGCTTGGCATAGCCGCTCGGCGCTTGCCCGCCAGCGCTGTGTGGCTTGCTCATGAAGGCGTCGAGGTCTTCGTGCAGGATGCGCCCGGCCGGGCCGCTGCCATGCACGTAACGCAGTTCGATACCGGCATCCAGGGCACGCTTGCGCACAGCCGGCGAGGCCAGCGGCTTGTCGCCCGGCTGGCGCGGCACGATGGTCGCTGCCTCATGGTTGGCAGGCGCCTGGCATGCAGCGGGCTTCACTTCTTTCTGCGGTTCCGGCTTGGCGGCTACCGGAGCTGCCGGGGCCTCGACCGGCTTGGCGTGCGGCACGTCCACATGGTTGCCGCTGCCTTCCACTTCGATGCGGATCAGCTCGCTGCCGACCGCCATCACTTCACCGGGCTGCCCACCCAGGGCCAGCACCTTGCCGCTGACCGGCGAAGGGATTTCCACGGTGGCCTTGTCGGTCATGACGTCGGCCACAACCTGGTCTTCGGCGATCATGTCGCCGACCTTGACGAACCACTCGACCAACTCGACCTGCGCGATGCCTTCGCCAATGTCCGGCATCTTGATGACGTGCGTGCCCATTCAGACCTCCATGACCTTTTTCAATGCCGCACCTACCCGCGAAGGCCCTGGGAAGTAAGCCCATTCCTGTGCGTGGGGGTAGGGGGTGTCCCAGCCGGTGACGCGCTCGATCGGCGCCTCCAGGTGGTGGAAGCAGTGTTCCTGCACCAGCGACACCAGTTCGGCACCGAAGCCGCAGGTGCGGGTGGCCTCGTGTACCACCACGCAGCGGCCGGTCTTCTTCACCGATTCGACGATGGTGTCGAGGTCCAGCGGCCACAGGCTGCGCAGGTCGATCACCTCGGCGTCGACGCCGGTTTCTTCGGCGGCCACCTGGGCCACGTACACGGTGGTGCCGTAGGTCAGCACGGTCACGTCATTGCCGGGGCGGGTAATGGCCGCCTTGTCCAGCGGTACGGTGTAGTAACCGTCTGGCACGGTACTTTGCGGGTGCTTCGACCACGGTGTGACAGGACGGTCGTGGTGGCCATCGAACGGGCCGTTGTACAGGCGCTTGGGCTCGAGGAAGATCACCGGGTCATCGCATTCGATCGAGGCAATCAGCAGGCCTTTGGCGTCATACGGGTTGGACGGCATGACGGTGCGCAGGCCGCACACCTGGGTGAACATCGCTTCCGGGCTCTGGCTGTGGGTCTGGCCGCCGTAGATGCCCCCGCCGCAAGGCATGCGCAGGGTCAACGGCGCGATGAACTCGCCGGCCGAACGGTAACGCAGGCGCGCCATCTCGGAAACGATCTGGTCGGAGGCCGGGTAGAAATAGTCGGCGAACTGGATTTCCACCACCGGGCGCAGGCCGTAGGCACCCATGCCCACGGCAGTGCCGACGATGCCGCTCTCGGAGATCGGCGCGTCGAACACGCGCGATTTGCCGTACTTGTTCTGCAGGCCTTCGGTGCAGCGGAACACGCCGCCGAAGTAACCGACGTCCTGGCCGTACACGACCACATTGTCGTCGCGCTCGAGCATGACATCCATGGCCGAGCGCAGGGCCTGGATCATGGTCATGGTAGTGGTGGCCATGGCGGTTTCCGGGTTGATGCTGTTGTTGTGGTCGTTCATCTCAAACCCCCAGTTCCTGGCGTTGGCGGCGCAGGTGATCGGGCATTTCCTTGTACACGTCCTCGAACATCGAGGCGGCGCTCGGGATGTGACCGTTGGCCAGGGTGCCGTACTGCTCGGCTTCCTTCTGCGCGGCGATGACCGCAGCTTCGAACTCGGCAGTGGTGGCCTGGTGTTCTTCCTCGGACCAGTGGCCGATCTTGATCAGGTGCTGCTTCAGGCGGGCGATCGGGTCACCCAGCGGGAAGTGGCTCCAGTCATCGGCGGGGCGGTACTTGGACGGGTCGTCCGAGGTCGAGTGCGGGCCGGCACGGTAGGTGACCCACTCGATCAGGCTTGGGCCAAGGCCACGGCGGGCCCGTTCGGCGGCCCAGCGCGAGGCGGCATACACGGCGACGAAGTCGTTGCCGTCAACCCGCAGCGAGGCAATGCCGCAACCCACGCCACGGCCGGCGAAGGTGGTCGACTCGCCACCGGCAATGGCCTGGAAGGTAGAGATGGCCCACTGGTTGTTGACCACGTTGAGGATCACCGGGGCGCGGTACACGTGGGCGAAGGTGAGGGCGGTGTGGAAGTCCGACTCGGCTGTTGCGCCGTCGCCGATCCACGCCGAGGCGATCTTGGTATCGCCCTTGATCGCCGAGGCCATGGCCCAGCCGACCGCCTGCACGAACTGGGTCGCCAGGTTGCCGCTGATGGTGAAGAAACCGGCCTCGCGCACCGAATACATGATCGGCAGCTGGCGGCCCTTGAGCGGGTCGCGCTCGTTGGACAGCAACTGGCAGATCATCTCGACCAGCGACACGTCGCGGGCCATCAGGATGCTTTGCTGGCGGTAGGTGGGGAAGCACATGTCGGTGCGGTTCAGCGCCAGGGCCTGGCCGCTGCCGATGGCTTCTTCACCCAGGCTCTGCATGTAGAAGGACATCTTCTTCTGGCGCTGGGCGACCACCATGCGGCTGTCGAAAATCCGCGTCTTGAGCATGGCGCGCATGCCTTGGCGGAGAACTTGCGGGTCGATGTCTTCAGCCCATGGGCCTTGCGCGTCGCCTTGCTCGTCGAGCACGCGGATCAGGCTGTAGGACAGGTCCGCGGTGTCGGCAGCATCGACATCGACCGGGGGTTTACGGGCTTGACCTGCATCGTTCAGGCGCAGGTAGGAGAAATCGGTCTGGCAGCCTGGCCGGCCGGTAGGCTCGGGCACATGCAAACGCAGGGGGGCGTACTCGTTCATGCTTTTTACGCTCGCTCGGGTATTTGTTTTTGTGAGCTCTGAAGCGGCCGCCGCTGAGTACCGGCTTATGACTGGTAAGTCAGCGTCCCCTACATCTTAGTGGCCCGGCAGGAGAATTTTTCTCTCAAGTTGATTGCCTTTGTCGAGCGGGGCAGATAAACATTCCGCATAAACACAAAAAACCGGTGATTTTGTCTCATGCGCAAACTCGATCGTACCGATATCGGCATTCTCAACAGCCTGCAAGAGAACGCCCGCATCACCAATGCCGAGCTGGCACGCTCGGTGAACCTGTCGCCCACGCCCTGTTTCAACCGGGTGCGCGCCATGGAAGAGCTGGGGGTGATCCGCCAGCAGGTGACCCTGCTGTCGCCCGAGGCCTTGGGGCTGGATGTGAACGTGTTCATCCATGTGAGCCTGGAGAAGCAGGTGGAACAGTCGCTGCACCGTTTTGAGGAAGAAATTGCCGAACGGCCCGAAGTGATGGAGTGCTACCTGATGACCGGCGACCCGGATTACCTGCTGCGGGTGCTGTTGCCCAGCATCCAGGCGCTGGAGCGGTTTCTCGATTACCTGACGCGGTTGCCGGGGGTGGCCAACATCCGCTCCAGCTTTGCCTTGAAACAGGTTCGCTACAAGACAGCTTTGCCGCTGCCCGCCAATGGCATGACCTTGCGTGAGTGAGAGACATCCGTGTCGTCGATAGCGAGTTGGACACTCGGCCTTGCTGGAGAGTGTCAGGTCAATTGAATATCACGCAGCTGAAACGTAAGTACCTCGCCTACGCGCTCACTTGCATTCAGGAAACGCACCGGGCGCTGGTTGCTGGCGCTGGTCCACGTTCGGGCGACGCGGTGCCCAAAAGAATCACGAATATAAAACGGTATGCTTTCGGCGCTTTTCATATCGCCATCCCAATCCATCAATGGCTGCAGTTTCCATTCATCCTGCCCAAAGAAGCTGTCAGGGGGGAGTTTATTGATAATCTTGCCTACCACATTGCTGCCGTACAACCCCAGCCAGCCGTTGCGGTTCCTGCAGAGTCTGGCGCCTGCATAATCGCAGTCTTGCGCGCCGCGGATGGTGTAGATCCAGCGATGTTCATCCTGGCGGAGGAAGGTGAAATCAAACGCGACGTGTTTGAATCCAACGTCGGCATACTTTTCGCGCGCTATTTCGGTACACAGCCAACCGTCCTCGTCCAGGCTGGTGAACGGGTAGTCAGAGAAAGAGGCGTCAGCGATAACTACCTGCCCATAATTGCAATGGAGTTCGGCGGTAAAGTTGCGGTTGATCATGAGCATCTCCAGTCGTGTGGTGTCCAGGCGACATGCTTGGTCACGGCAAAATAGGCTCGCGTCAACGGGGCCCGTCAGATGGAACAGTTGCATCGGTTTATCTGCACTGCTTTGCTGACGGCACAAGCCTGATCACGACACGATCTGTACCGGACATCGCTGCACCGTATCGAGGAAGAAATTGCCGAACGGCCCGAAGTGATGGAGTGCTACCTGGGAATAGAAGTTGCCTGTACCGGCCTCTTCGCGGGTGAACCCGCTCCCACAGGTACTGCACCGTACTCGAAACCTGCGTTGTCTTTGTGGGAGCGGTCACCCGAGAAGAAACCGGTACAGGCAACACAGCGGGTGCTTGTCTCAGCTTGTAGGAACTGTTCGGCAGCGAGTTCATCGAAGGCTACATCGCCAGCAAGACCTTGGAGCTGACCGACTTCTTCGACGAGATCACCCCATGGGAGCGCCGGGTGCTGGCGGCACAGGCCTGATCGCGACACGACCGACACCGGACACGCCCCCGCACTGCTAAATTGCTGCCGGGGGCCTGCGCCAGGCGGTTTTTGCCCTTATGCTTCTAGCACCCCGCCACCTGACCAGGGAGCTTTACGGGACTTATGCGAAATATCTGGAAGCCGTTTCAGTCGTTGTATTTCGCCGCGCTGATGATGTTGATCGGTTCAGGCTTGCTCAGTACCTATCTGGCCCTGCGCCTGGCAGCCGATCATGTCGACAGCCTGTGGGTAGGCGCGTTGATGGCGGCCAACTACTTTGGCCTGGCGGTTGGCGGCAAGGTCGGCCACCGACTGATTGGCCGGGTGGGGCACATACGCGCCTATGCCACCTGCGCCGGCATCGTCGGTGCAGCGGTGCTCGGCCACGGCCTTACCAGCTGGCTGCCGGCCTGGGTCGGGCTGCGCATGATCGTCGGCCTGGGGATGATGTGCCAGTACATGGTCATCGAGAGCTGGCTCAACGAGCAGGCCGATGTGAAGCACCGCGGCGCGGTGTTCAGCGGCTACATGATTGCCTCGTACCTGGGGCTGGTGCTTGGCCAGTTGATCCTGGTGGTGCACCCGCAACTTGGCCT
Organism: Pseudomonas inefficax; assembly: GCF_900277125.1. Classification (GTDB taxonomy): domain Bacteria; phylum Pseudomonadota; class Gammaproteobacteria; order Pseudomonadales; family Pseudomonadaceae; genus Aquipseudomonas; species Aquipseudomonas inefficax. The sequence continues at coordinate 88,303 of NZ_OPYN01000187.1, read as the reverse complement.
CGAGCTGCTGATGCTGGTCGCCATGTGCTTCACTCTGTGCCTGGTGCCGGTCGCGATGACCCGGCGCATTCACCCGGCGCCGTTGCGCCCGGCACCGATGGAGCCGAAGTTCTTTATCAAGCGCGTGCCGCAGTCGCTCAGCACGGTGCTTGGGTCGGGACTGATTGTCGGCTCGTTCTACGGCCTGGCGCCGTTGTACGCCTCCAGCCAGGGGATGACCACCGAGCAGATCGGTCTGTTCATGGGTAGCTGCATCTTTGCCGGCCTGCTGGTGCAGTGGCCGCTGGGCTGGTTGTCGGACCGCTATGACCGCGCGGTGCTGATCCGCAGCGTGGCGGTAGGCTTGGCGCTGGCGGCTGCGCCGTTGGCGATACTGCCCAGCGTGCCGCTGGAGTTGCTGTTCGGCATTGGTTTCCTGATTTCCTTGCTGCAGTTCTGCCTGTATCCGCTGGCGGTGGCGTTTTCCAATGACCACGTGGAAAGCGAGCGGCGGGTGTCGCTGACTGCAATGCTGTTGGTGACCTACGGCGTAGGCGCCTGTATCGGGCCATTGGCGGCTGGCGTGCTGATGAAGGTGCTGGGGCCGCAGATGCTGTATGCCTTCTTCGTGTTCTTTGCGCTGGTGCTGGTGTGGCGCATCCGGCCGAAAGCGGTTACCGGGCTGCACCAGGTGCAGGACGCGCCGTTGGGCCACGTGGCCATGCCGGCGGCCGGTTCGCCGTTGTCGGCGGCACTGGATCCACGGGTGGATGAGCAGACGGTGCAGGAGGTGATGCAGGCGCCGGTGGCAGCGGAGGACACTGAGGAAGAACCGTCATCAACCGAGCAGCAGGCTGAAGCCGATGCCGGCGTCAAGCAATCAGTATGATCCTTGCCCGCCGACCTGCAGCGCACTGTGGCAGGCGGCGGGCTTGGGGCCGGTTCAGCCAGCCTTTACGTTCTTCAAATGGAATGTGAGGATCTCGCCTTCTTTAGTTCCGGCATTCAGGAACCAGTAGTGCTTTTTGATGTATTCCCGGATGTAAGTCGACTTCGACAGTGCAACACGGTAGCCATTCTGGTCGCGCAAGTAGAACGGGACGCTTTCAACGCTTTGCAAGTCGCCATCCCAGGTGTCCAGGGTTTCAATTTTCCATTGGTCCTGGTTATCAACGAGATCTCCTAAGGCGTCAAAAGCTCCTAAGGCCCTGCCGAGGATGTGGGTTGCGTAAAGGCCCAGCCAACCGTTGCGGTTTTTTTTCATGCTGGCACCGAAGTATTCCCAGGTTTGCGCTCCGTATATGTTGTAGTGAACGCGGTCGCCGGTATTCTTGATGAAGCGAAAGGTGAAGGTCAGTGGCTTGAAACTGACGGTGTCTCCCCGCTGGTCCTCGGTGCACAACCAGCCATCCTGGTCGAGAGAAAACAGCGGGTGCACATAGACCGGCGTTTCGACAACCCCGATCTGTCCGTATTTGCAGTGCAGTTCAGCAGTGAAATCGCTTTGAATCATGATGTGTCCAGCTCCAGGTGACGGTGTTGTCAGGAGTGGACACCCTAAGGATTCGCGGTAGGCAGGCTCAGCGGGAAATGTTCCGTATGCGGGCGATCAGTAGTCGTCCTTGTCAAACCGCCGTGCTTCGCGCTGCAGCTGGTAGACGAAGCTTTCGATCTTGCGCTGCGCCTGGCCGCTGAGGTTGTGGAAGCGCACACCGGCGAAAGTGGTGTTGATGCGCTCTTCATAGTGCAGGTGGCGCAGCTCGACCATGGTGTCCACCAGGCCCAGTGGGTTGCCTGCCTTGAAACGCTCGTACACCTGGCCCAGTTGCATGCGATCCTCGACATTGCCTTCGAAGCGCAGTTTGCAGCCGGTGGCGGAGATGTCCAGCAGCTTGCCACGCAGGGCGCCGTTGCCCTTGAGGTGGGTGCCATCGAGGATGATATCGACCAGCTGCGACAGCTTCAACGCGGCGCGGAAGGCGTTGCGGCGCTGGTGGTAGGTCATCTCCAGCGGCAGGGCGCCGCGGTAGCAGCGGTTGCCATCGACTTCGCTGATCTTCAACTCGTGATTGCAGTCCCAGGCGATACGCACGCCATCGTGGAAGCCTTCGACGCGGAAGGGTTCGCCGTTCTCGATGAACTTCTCACCGTCGCGCGGGATCATCTCGTCCAGCGCCAAGGTGTTGCTTTCACGGTCCACGTGTACCACGTAGCTCTGGAAGCGCTGGCTGCGGTCGTGGAAGGTGATGATCAGGGGGTCGTGGCTTTCCTGCAGCTGCCGCAAGTTGGCCGCAATCTCCAAGGGAGTGCTCAGCACCTTTGGCGGCTGCGGGGCATCGGATTCATTGAACACGGCTTATCGTTCTCCAGGCAAAAGCGAAACACGCAATTAACGGCATTTTGCCAGTATGTTCCGTGCCTTGATAGAAAAATCACACTTGGCTGAGGGCCCGTGGCTTGGTCAGCGGCGAGGTGCTGCCGCGGCTGTCGTAGAGCGAGGGCGAATCGCCGCCCATGAGGATGCGGATCTGGTTGTCGGTGACATGTTGCTGCACCTGGATGATCCGGCCATTGGTCTCGTTGAGCTGCTGGCAGGCTTGCATCAACTGGCTGATCACGTCGAGTTGCTGCAGCAGTAGTTCGCCGTTTGGCGATTGTGCCGCAACGGCCTCCACCCCGGCGCGGTCGGCGCTCAGGCCAAGGCTGGTAAGCAGCTGGTTGCGCCGCAGGCCTTGCTGCTCCAGCAGTACGATCAAAGACTGCTTGCGGGCCAGGATGTTTTCCAGTGGCGCCATGTCGCGGCCATGCAGTGCAACGGCCTCCTTCTGCAGGAGATCGAGCAGTTCCTGCATCGGGGCAATGTCATCTTCGATCAGTTGCAGCAAGGTGGTGTCGTGCATGGCTAACTCTTGGCTTTATCTAGCGTCCGTGAAGCCAGCGCGCCGAACGGTCAGCGCTGGGCTTCGAAATCGAGCAGTTTGCTGGCGACCCGGCCGGCATCGACCTGGTAGCTGCCGTCGGCGATCGCCTGTTTCAACTGGGCCACACGGGCACTGTTGACTACCGGCTCGTCGCGCAGCTTGTCGCTGATCTTCTGCAACTGCTGGGCCTCTTGGCTGAGGTGTACCGCTTCTCCGCTGGCGCTGGTGGTGGTTGCCGCTTCCTGGCTGGCTGCCGGTTTTTCGGCGCTGCCGGACGCGGTGTTGCCGCGTACGCCGCCCGTGACGGACGGAGAGTTATTCAAACGACTGAAGTCGATGACCATGATCAGAAACCTCTGGGTATTTGGACGCTTGCCTTGTTTTCGGCCAACCCGAAAGAAACTTTAGGCACAAATGCACAGCCGCCTGTCAGCAAGCTCGCGAACCCGTTTTCTGACACAGTTTAGGAAAAGCGGTTCCTCACCGCCAGCGCAAATCAATGGGCTGGCTACATACTTACCTCGACCTGGCCGGGGCCGGTCACCCTGGCCTTGATCACCCGTTTGGAATTGAGGTTGCGGACCCGGATCTGTTCGCTCAGGCCGCCCTTGCTCAAGGCCTCGCCGGGCATGCGCACACTCAGGCTGCCACTGCGGGCGATGATCACCACGTGGTCGCCCTTGCGCACCACCTCGGCCTGTTCCAGGTGTTGCGGGGTGAGTACCTGGTCGATCACCGTCGGGCGCAGCATCTTCATGCCCACCGCCTGCTCCAGTTCGGTCAGAAAGCCTTGGCCCAGGGTGCCGACATCGCGCTCGCGCAGGGCCACGTCGCCTTCACCCACCACGTTGTCACGCTTGAGCGGCCGGGTCACCACCACCACGTCGCGGAACAGCCGCACGGTGGCCGGCACGAACACGGTCCATGGTGCCGTGCCCTCGCAGCGCACCTTTACCGTGACACGGCCCAATGGCTGGGCCGGGCTTTCCAGCGAGGCGTCCAGCTCCTGGCTGCACAGCGGCATGCGTAGGCGTGGGTCAAGCGGGTTGACCTGGATCTCGTAACGGCCGGCGGTCTGGGTGGTGGCCAGATAATCTTCGACGCTGAATTCAAGAAACCCTTGAGTGACACCGATAAGCTGTTCAGGCATGGTAAACGCGTTCGCCATCGTGCGAACGCCGGGCACCAGCAGGCACAGCATGGCCAGCGAGCCAGTCAGCAGGCGTGTCAATCGTCGGGAAAATGTCGTTTTCGTGTACATGGCGCTCAAAAAAGCAAAGCCCGTGCCGACTCGCTAACTGAGTTGCAACGAAAGGCTGAAACATAAGGAGTCTGGCATGGCAGGTGTTATGGATTCGGTCAACCAGCGCACGCAGCTGGTGGGGCAGAATCGCCTGGAATTGCTGCTGTTCCGCCTCAATGGCGAACAGCTTTACGGCATCAACGTATTCAAGGTCAGGGAAGTGCTGCAATGCCCTGCACTGACCCTGCTGCCCAAGGCGCACCCGGTTGTGCGCGGCGTTGCCAATATTCGCGGGGCGACCATCCCGATCCTCGATCTGTCGATGGCCACCGGGTTGCGGCCGCTGCAGGAAGACACGCGCAGCAGTTTCGTGATCATCACCGAGTACAACACCAAGACCCAAGGCTTCCTGGTGCATTCGGTGGAACGCATCGTCAACATGAACTGGGAAGAAATCCATCCGCCACCCAAGGGTACTGGCCGCGACCACTACCTGACTGCGGTCACTCGGGTGGACAACCGCATGGTCGAGATCATCGATGTGGAGAAGGTGCTGGCCGAAGTGGCGCCGTCGTCCGAGTCGGTGTCGGCCGGGGTGGTCGATGCCGAGGTGCAGGACAAGGCGGTGCTGCTGCGGGTGCTCACCGTCGACGATTCGTCGGTGGCGCGCAAGCAGGTCAGCCGCTGCCTGCAGACCGTGGGGGTCGAGGTGGTGGCGCTCAATGACGGCCGTCAGGCCCTGGAATACCTGCGCAAGCTGGTGGACGAGGGCAAGAAGCCGGAAGAAGAGTTCCTGATGATGATCTCGGACATTGAAATGCCGGAGATGGACGGCTATACGCTTACAGCCGAGATCCGCAGTGATCCGCGCATGCAAAAGCTGCATATCTGCCTGCATACTTCGCTGTCCGGGGTATTCAACCAGGCAATGGTCAAGAAGGTCGGTGCTGATGACTTCCTGGCCAAGTTCAAGCCGGACGACCTCGCCCAGCGAGTGGTCGACCGGATCAAGGCAACGCATTGAAGCCGCCGGGGGCTGGCCCCCGGCACCAGTGATTGAAAAGAGGCGGCAGTAGTGTCTACGGGTAATTTGGATTTCGAACAGTTCCGGGTGTTCCTGGAGAAAGCCTGTGGCATCCTGCTGGGCGAGAATAAGCAGTACCTGGTTTCCAGCCGTCTCAACAAGCTGATGGAGCAACAGGGCATCAAGAGCCTGGGCGAGCTGGTGCAGCGTATCCAGGCCCAGCCGCGCGGCGGCTTGCGCGAGCAGGTGGTCGATGCCATGACCACCAACGAGACCCTGTGGTTTCGCGATACCTACCCGTTCGAGGTGTTGAAGAACAAGGTCATCCCCGAGTTCATCCGCAACAACCCCGGCCAGCGCCTGCGCATGTGGTCGGCGGCCTGTTCGTCGGGGCAGGAGCCGTATTCCATCTCGATGGCCATCGACGAGTTCGAGCGCAGCAACCTCGGCCAGTTGAAGATGGGCGCACAGATCGTTGCCACCGACCTGTCGGGCACCATGCTGACCAACTGCAAGACCGGCGAGTACGACAGCCTGGCGATTGCCCGTGGCTTGTCGCAGGAGCGCCTGCAGCGCTACTTCGACACCAAGGGGCCGGGGCGCTGGGCGGTCAAGCCGGCGATTCGCAGCCGCGTCGAGTTCCGCTCGTTCAACCTCCTCGACAGCTATGCCAGCCTGGGCAAGTTCGATGTGGTGTTCTGCCGCAACGTGCTGATCTATTTCTCGGCGCAGGTGAAGAAGGACATCCTGTTGCGTATCCACAGTACCTTGAAGCCGGGCGGGTATCTGTTCCTCGGGGCTTCCGAAGCGCTGAACGGGTTGCCGGACCATTACCAGATGGTGCAGTGCAGCCCGGGGATCATCTACCAGGCGAAGTAAGTACAAAGGCCGGCAGCGCAAGTTGCCGGCCTTTTTGTTTGCCTGGGGTGGCCTTTTCGCGGGTAAACCCGCTCCCACAGGTATGGCGTCGCCTTCGAGAACTGTGCACAACCCTGTGGGAGCGGGTTTACCCGCGAAGAGGCCCCCACAGACAACAGACACTGACGTCAATTTTTTGTTTTGCCGCTTTTGCCGCCCGGCAATTGCCGCTTTCGCCGCCCAAGGCGGAAGGCCTTTGCCGCTTTTCTGGCATCACTCTGACAGCACCTCGCCCTGCAGCCCCGTATTTCCTGGCTTTCTAATGGTTGGCACAGCCCTTGCTATATCTTGCCCAACGATATTCCGGTCAACCTCCGAAGGTTTCCCCGACATGAGCATCAGCTTCGACAAGGCGCTTGGTATTCACGAAAAGGCGCTGGGCTTCCGCGCCCAGCGTGCCGAAGTGCTGGCCAACAACATCGCCAACGCCGACACGCCCAACTACAAGGCGCGCGACATGGACTTCGCCTCGGTGCTCGCTGCCGAAAGCGACAAGCAGCAGAGCGGCGGCCGTTTCAGCCTCGATCGTACCAACAGCCGCCATATCGAGGCCGAGGGCCTGGCCATGGCCGACGATACCCTCAAGTACCGCACGCCAACGCAGCCGTCGATCGACCAGAACACCGTGGACGCGCAGATCGAGCAATCGAACTACACCGAAAACGCCGTCGGCTTCCAGGCCAGCTTCACCTTGCTCAACAGTAAATTCAAAGGGCTGGTATCGGCCCTGCGGGGAGAATGATCATGTCCCTTTCCAGTGTCTTCAACATTGCCGGTAGCGGCATGAGTGCGCAGAACACGCGCCTGAACACCGTTGCTTCCAACATCGCCAACGCCGAGACCGTGTCCTCGAGCATCGACCAGACCTACCGTGCCCGCCACCCGGTATTCGCCACCACCTTCCAGGATGCGCAGGCCGGCGGCAGCCAGTCGCTGTTCGAAGACCAGGGCGAGGCAGGGCAGGGCGTGCAGGTAAAAGGCATCGTCGAGGACCAGAGCAACCTGGAAGCCCGCTACGAGCCCAACCACCCGGCGGCGAACAAGGACGGCTACGTCTACTACCCGAACGTCAACGTGGTCGAGGAGATGGCTGACATGATCTCCGCCAGCCGCGCGTTCCAGACCAACGCCGAGCTGATGAACACGGCCAAGGCCATGATGCAGAAGGTCCTGACCCTCGGTCAGTGATAAGGAAACCAGACCATGGCAATCGATACTACCGGCGTTAACCTCAATGAAGTGCTCACGGCTTCCGGTGTGGGTACACCCACGAAAAAGGCCGTCGACACTGCATCCAAGACCGGCAACGACTCGCTCGGCAAGGACGCTTTCCTGCAGTTGCTGGTCACCCAGATGCAGCACCAGAACCCGCTGGACCCGCAGGACAACGGCGAGTTCGTTGCCCAGTTGGCACAGTTCAGCAGCCTGGAAGGCATCACCTCGTTGAACGAATCGGTCAACGCCATTACCGGCTCCATGGCCTCGTCCCAGGCCTTGCAGGCGTCGTCGCTGGTCGGGCGCTCGGTGGTGGTGCAGAACGACAAGGCGGTGGTCGATACCGCCGAAAGCTTCAATGCGCAGTTCGTGGTGCCACAAGCCATCGGCGAAGCGAAGATCACCATCAAGGACAAGGACGGCAATACCGTCAAGACCATCGAACTGGGCGAGCAGAAAGCCGGTTACGCCGATTTCATCTGGGACGGTACCAACAACAGCGGCGAGAAAGTCGACCCTGGCACCTATACCTTCACCGCCAGCACCACGGTAGATGGCAAGTCGGTGCAGATGAACACGCTGCTGCCAGCCAAGGTGACCAGCGTCAGCTTCAGCGCCGCCGGCGAAATGGTGCTCAACCTTGCCGGTGTCGGCAAAGTGTCCCTCTCCGACGTGCAAACCATCGGTATCTAAGGCCCGCTAGTGCGGCAAAAGGAGCGAATTCATGTCTTTCAATATCGGCCTTAGCGGTCTGTACGCAGCAAACAAACAGCTGGATGTCACCGGCAACAACATCGCCAACGTCAACACCAACGGCTTCAAGTCGTCGCGTGCAGAGTTCGCCGATGTCTATGCAGGCTCCAACCGCCTGGGCGTGGGCAAGAACCAGGTGGGTAACGGTGTGCGCCTGGCAGCCGTTTCCCAGCAGTTCACCCAGGGTGACGTCAACACCACCGGCAACGTGCTGGACATGGGCATCCAGGGCCAGGGCTTCTTCGTGCTGTCCGATAACGGCTCGCGCGTGTACACCCGTGCGGGTGCTTTCCAGGCCAGCAAGGACAACTTCGTGGTGACCTCGGACGGCCTGCGCCTGCAGGGCTATGCCGCCGACTCGACTGGCAAGATCCAGAAGGGCGTGCTGACCGATCTGCAGATCGATACGTCTTCGCTGCAGCCAAAGGCAACATCGCTGATCGACCAGGGCATCAACCTGAATTCTTCGGCCGCCGACATCCCGCTGGAAGTCGACGATGGCAGTGGTGCGATGGTGCCGAACCTGCCGTTCGATCCTTCCGACCAGACGACGTACACCAAGTCGTTCCCGACCAAGGTCTACGACAGTCAGGGCAACGAGCACACCATGGAGCAGTTCTATCGCAAGACCGGCACCAATGAGTGGACCATGTACACCCTGGTGGACGGGCGCAACCCGTTCGACCCGGCCTCCACTGTGCCGCTGACCGGCACCATCAGTTTCAACAGCGATGGTTCGGTCAGCAGCATGACGGCCGATAACACCGGGCACCCGGCGGGTGCTTCGTTCACGGTGAACAACAACACCTTCACCATGACCGGCTGGGTGCCGGCGGTGGAAGACTCCGCGGGTAACTGGGCGTCGAATGGCGCAGCTGGCAACGCCGATGGCATGCGCCTGGCAATGAACAGCACCACCTCCTACAACACCGAGACCGCGCGCATGTCGCAGTCCCAGGATGGTTATGCCACCGGTATTCTGTCGAGCCTGAGCATCGACTCGACGGGCGTGCTGTTCGCCAGCTTCAGCAACCAGCAATCCCGCGCCATTGGTCAGGTGGCCCTGGCCAGCTTCGCCAACGAGCAGGGCTTGCAGCAGATCGGTGGTACCCGCTGGACGGAAACCTACACCTCCGGCATTCCGGGCATCGATGCGCCGAAGACCGGTACCCTGGGCAGCGTCGAGTCCAACGCGCTGGAAGGCTCGAACGTGAACCTGACGCAAGAGTTGGTCGAGCTGATCAAGGCGCAGAGCAACTACCAGGCGAACGCCAAGACCATCTCCACCGAAAGCACCATCATGCAGACCATCATTCAGATGACCTGATGATTGCTGGTTGAGCGTGTGTGGACGAACCCCTTTGTCGTGAAGGGGTTCGTCGTGTTTGCAGGAGGCGTCATGAAACGGCTGGTTGTCACATTGGTCGCTGCTTTTTGCCTGTACCAGGCCCAGGCCGGTACTGCGCCCTGGTGGCGTTGGGAAAGCCAGGTGGATGGGCGCCTGGTCTGCTCGCAATGGCCGCCGGGGGATGGCTGGAAGAAGTTTGCCGGCCCCTACAGCAATGGCGGTTGCCGCGAGCCTTGATGAGGCCGGTGCCGGCCCTTTCGCGGGTAAACCCGCTCCCACAGGAATTGCAAAGGTCTTGAGTTCGGCGATGCCCTTTTGGGGGCAACTGTCTTGCTCGATTTCTAAAAGCTGGCGCGATGCCCTTGTGGGAGCGGGTTCACCCGCGAAGAGGCCGGCCCAGGTTTGCCGCCATCGGCAAGCAGGCGCCGGATAACCGGCGTTCAACACACCGGCGGCACCTTCGAAAGCCCGTATCCACGGGCTTTTTCACGATTTCGGAAAGTTGGTTCGGAACTTGCTTCAGAGCCATTACAGCAACGGCGAGCGGCAAACGATCGCCAGTGCAGCGGAGGATGACTGTGGACAAGATGCTTTACGTGGCCATGACCGGTGCCAGCCAGAATGCGCTGGCGCAGAAGGCGCACGCCAACAACCTGGCGAACATTTCCACCAATGGTTTCCAGCGAGACCTCGAGCAGGCCCGCTCGATGCCGGTGTTCGGCGACAGCTTTCCGTCGCGCGCCTTTGCCATGACCGAGCGCCCGGCCACCGACTTCAGCGAAGGTCCGATGGTGGAAACCGGCCGTGACCTGGATGTGACGGTGACAGGCAAAGGCTTCATCGCCGTGCAGGCACCGGATGGCAGTGAAGCCTATGTACGTACCGGCAGCCTGAATATCGACGCCCTCGGTGTGCTGCGTGCCGGCAACGGCATGCCGGTGCTCGGCAACGGTGGCCCCATTGCGATTCCGCCAGAGCAGAAGGTCGAGGTCGGTGCCGACGGCACCATCAGCATCCGCTCCATGGGCGAAGACCCACGGGTGATGGCCGAGGTCGACCGCATCAAGCTGGTCAACCCTGATACCAAAGGCCTGACCAAGGGCCTGGATGGCCTGATCCATACCCGCGATGGCCAGCCGGCTGACGCCGACGTCAACGTACGGGTGGTGTCGGGCTTCCTGGAAGGCAGCAATGTCAACGCCGTGGAAGAAATGACCTCGGTGCTGGCGCTGTCCCGTCAATTCGAACTGCACGTGAAGATGATGAACGCGGCCAAGGAAGGCGACGAAGCCATGGCGCGTGTTTTGCAAATCGGCTAACCACATTTGAACGCGTGCCGTAATTCAGGCGCACGAGGAGAACATTAAATGCTTCCGGCTCTTTGGGTCGCTAAAACCGGCCTGTCCGCCCAGGACACCAACCTGACGGTCATCTCCAACAACCTGGCCAACGTCTCGACCACCGGCTTCAAGCGTGATCGCGCCGAGTTTCAGGACCTGCTGTACCAGATCAAACGCCAGCCAGGCGCGCAGTCCACCCAGGACAGCGAGCTGCCTTCCGGCCTGCAGGTCGGTACCGGTGTGCGCATTGTCGGCACGCAGAAGAACTTCCAGACCGGCAGCCTGCAAACCACGGAAAACCCGCTGGACATGGCAGTCAACGGGCGTGGCTTCTTCCAGGTGCTGCAGCCGGATGGCACCGTCTCGTACACCCGTGACGGTACCTTCCACCTGAACTCCGACGGCCAGATCGTCACCGCCAACGGCTTCGCCCTGGAGCCTGCCATCGTCGTGCCGAACGACGCGCAGACCTTTACCGTCGGCCAGGACGGCACCGTCTCGATCACCACCGCCGGCAACCCGGCAGCGCAGGTGATCGGCAACATCCAGACCGCCGACTTCATCAACCCGGCCGGCCTGCAGGCGATCGGCGACAACCTGTTCCTCGAGACCGCCGCCAGTGGCGCGCCGCAAGTCGGCACCCCAGGCCTGAACGGTTTCGGCACCACCCTGCAGCAGACCCTGGAAAACTCCAACGTCAGCACCGTGGAAGAACTGGTGAACATGATCACCACCCAGCGTGCCTACGAGATGAACTCCAAGGTCATCTCTACCGCCGACCAGATGCTGTCGTTCGTTACTCAACAGCTCTAAGGCCGACAGCTCCAAGCCCAGTCACCCTGTTGCACCCGTGAGGTAAGCGTCATGAATCGTCTGTTGTCCGTTTTCGCCCTGGGGGGGGCGGTGTTGCTGGCAGGTTGCGTCGCACCGACGCCCAAGCCCAACGACCCGTACTACGCGCCGGTCCTGCCGCGCACCCCGTTGCCGGCAGCGGCCAACAACGGTTCGATCTACCAGGCCGGTTTCGAGCAGAACCTGTACAGCGACCGCAAGGCGTTCCGGGTGGGTGACATCATCACCATCACCCTCAACGAGCGCACCTCGGCCAGCAAGAACGCCGGTTCGCAGATCCAGAAGAACAGCAACGCCAACATCGGCCTGACGTCATTGTTCGGCACCACGCCGAACACCAACAACCCGTTCGGCAGCGGTGATCTGTCGCTGGAGGCCGGCTACAGCGGCGAGCGCGCCACCAAGGGTGACAGCAAGGCAACCCAGGGCAACACCCTGACCGGTTCCATCACCGTGACCGTGGCCGAAGTGCTGCCCAACGGCATCATCGCCGTACGTGGCGAGAAGTGGCTGACCCTGAACACCGGCGAAGAGCTGGTGCGCATCGCCGGCATGATCCGCGCCGACGACATCGCCACCGACAACACCGTGCCGTCCACCCGTGTGGCCGACGCGCGCATCACCTATTCCGGTACCGGCTCGTTTGCCGATGCCAGCCAGCCCGGGTGGCTGGACCGCTTCTTCATCAGCCCGCTTTGGCCTTTCTGAGTACGGATGACCATGTTCAACGTGAGGCAGCTGATTGCCGCAACCCTGCTCCTGTCCTGTGCCTTCGGCGCCCAGGCCGAGCGCTTGAAGGATATCGCCAGCATTTCTGGCGTGCGCTCCAACCAGCTGATCGGTTACGGCCTGGTGGTGGGGCTCAATGGCACGGGTGACCAGACAACCCAGACGCCATTCACCCTGCAGACCTTCAACAACATGCTGTCGCAGTTCGGCATCAAGGTGCCGGCCGGCTCCGGCAACGTGCAGCTGAAAAACGTTGCAGCAGTGTCGGTGCATGCCGACCTGCCGGCGTTCGCCAAGCCAGGCCAGGTGGTGGACATTACCGTGTCCTCTATCGGTAACTCCAAGAGCCTGCGCGGCGGCAGCCTGTTGATGACCCCGCTCAAGGGTATTGATGGCAACGTCTATGCAGTGGCCCAGGGCAACCTGGTGGTCGGCGGTTTCGATGCCGAGGGCCGTGACGGTTCGAAGATCACCGTCAACGTTCCGTCGGCCGGTCGTATCCCTGGGGGTGCTACCGTCGAGCGTGCAGTGCCGAGCGGCTTCAACCAGGGCAACAGCCTGACCCTGAACCTAAACCGCCCCGACTTCACCACCGCCAAGCGCATCGTCGACAAGGTCAACGACCTGCTCGGCCCAGGCGTGGCCCAGGCCGTTGACGGCGGTTCGGTACGGGTCACCGCGCCGATGGACCCGAGCCAGCGCGTGGACTACCTGTCGATCCTCGAGAACCTCGAAATCGACCCGGGCCAGGCGGTCGCCAAGGTCATCATCAACTCGCGTACCGGCACCATCGTCATCGGCCAGAACGTCAAGGTGTCGCCGGCCGCGGTGACCCACGGCAGCCTGACCGTGACCATTACCGAAGACCCGATCGTCAGCCAGCCGGGGCCGTTCTCCAATGGCCAGACCGCCGTGGTGCCACGCTCGCGGGTAAATGCCGAGCAGGAAGCCAAGCCGATGTTCAAGTTCGGCCCGGGCACCACGCTGGATGAAATTGTCCGCGCGGTGAACCAGGTGGGCGCAGCGCCCAGCGACCTGATGGCCATCCTCGAAGCCCTGAAACAGGCCGGCGCCTTGCAAGCCGACCTGATCGTGATCTGAGGACGGCGCGGATGAACAGCAAGAGCCTGGTTTCCGGCAGCGCCGACAGCGGTGCCTACACCGACCTCAACCGCCTGAGCTCGCTCAAGCATGGCGACCGCGACAGCGACGCCAACGTACGCAAGGTAGCCCAGGAGTTCGAATCGCTGTTCATCAGCGAAATGCTCAAGGCCTCGCGCAAGGCCAGTGATGTGCTGGCCGACGACAACCCGATGAACACCGAAACGGTGAAGCAGTACCGCGACATGTACGACCAGCAGCTGGCCGTGAGCATGTCCCGCGAGGGCGGTGGTATCGGCCTGCAGGACGTGCTGGTTCGCCAGTTGTCGAAGAACAAGAGCGCGCCGGCCAACACCAGCCCGTTTCCGCGTACCGAGGGCCATGCCCCGACGCTGTGGGGCAACAAGGTGGCCGAGCCTGTGCATGCCGCGCAGTCGACCACCACCCGCAACGACGTCGCCGCGCTCAATTCGCGCCGCCTGGCGCTGCCAAGCAAGCTCACCGACCGCCTGGTGGCCGGTATCGTGCCGTCGGCGGCCAGCACCAATACCGCAGCCGTGCCAGCCCGTGACGGCCAGCAAGTGGCCAAGGCCTTCGCCGTGCCGGACAACGGCCTGCGCATCCTCGGGCGCGCCGTGGCCCAGCCACCGCTGGCGCCGAAAAAAGCCTTTGCCGACAGCGACGAGTTCGTCGCCACCATGCTGCCGATGGCCGAGCAGGCAGCCAAGCGCATCGGTATCGACCCACGCTACCTGGTGGCGCAGGCCGCCCTGGAAACCGGTTGGGGCAAGTCGGTCATGCGCAACACCGATGGCAGCAGCAGCCACAACCTGTTCGGCATCAAGGCGACCGGCAACTGGGAAGGCGGCGAGGCGCGGGCGATCACCAGCGAGTTCCGTGATGGCCAGTTCGTCAAGGAGACGGCGGCGTTCCGCTCCTACGATTCCTACCAGGACAGCTTCCACGACCTAGTCAGCCTGTTACAGAACAATTCGCGCTATCAAGATGCGGTGAAGGCCGCCGATAAACCGGAACAGTTCGTGCAAGAGTTGCAAAAGGCCGGGTACGCCACCGACCCGAATTACGCCAGCAAGATCTCGCAGATCGCAAGACAGATGAAGTCGTACGAGCACTACGCAATGCTCGATACCGCAACGAAACTTTAAGGGCATGGAACCATGGCGAGTCTGATCAACATTGGTATGTCGGGGCTTGGCGCCGCGCAATCGGGGATGTACACCCTCGGCAACAACATCGCCAACGCTGATGTCGAAAGCTACTCGCGCCAGCAGAACGTGCAGAAGACCAAGGGCGGGCAGCAAGTCGGCCAGGTGTTCATCGGCAGCGGTACCACCCTGGCTGACGTGCGCCGGGTGTACAACGCGTTCCTCGAGAACCAGCTGCGCAGCACTACCTCGCTGAGCAGCGATGCCAGCTCGTACCTGAACCAGATCACGCCGCTGGATACCGCCCTGTCGAGCAGCGACACCGGTATCACTGCTGCACTGAAAAGCTTCTTCAGCGCCATGCAGGATGCTGCGGCCAAGCCGACCGAAGACGCCTCGCGCCAACTGCTGCTGACCAGCGCGCAGTCTCTGGCCAAGCGCTTCAACACCCTGTCGGCGCAGCTCAACCAGCAGAACAGCGACATCAATGCCAACATGGCGTCGATGGCTGATCAGGTGAACAACCTGACCAAGACCATCGCTGAGCTCAACGACCAGATTTCCCGCGTCAGCTCCATCTCCGGCCAGCCCAATGACCTGCTCGACCAGCGCGATGGAGCAGTGCGTGAGCTGAGCAAACTGATCGGCACCGATGTGGTGGAGCGTGAAGGCAACTACGACATCTACCTGAAGAACGGCCAGGCCCTGGTGCTGGGCAAGACCACCCAGACCCTGGGTGTGGAGCCGAGCGCGACCGACCCGACCCGCATGAGCCTGATCCTCAATCGCGGCTCGACCAAGATGGACATCACCAGCAGCGCCAGCGGTGGCGAGCTGGGCGGCTTGATCCGTTACCGCAAGGAAACCCTCGACCCCGCGCTCAACGAGCTCGGCCGCGTGGCCCTGGTGGTGGCGGATGCGATCAACAGCCAGCTGGCCCAAGGCATCGACAAGAACGGTGAGTTCGGTGCCACCCTGTTCGGTGACATCAACAGCGCCGCGGCCATCAGCCAGCGCAGTATCGCCAAGACCGGCAACAGCGCCGGCTCTGGCAACCTCGATGTGACCATCAAGGACTCCGGCAAGCTGAGCACCAGCGACTATCAGGTGACTTTCACCAGCGCCACTGGCTACAGCGTGCGCAAGCTGCCTGAGGGCACCGACATGGGCAGCTTCGACCTCAGCGACACGCCGCCTCCGGTGATCGACGGCTTCACCCTGTCGCTCAATGGCGGTGGCCTGAGTGCTGGCGACAGCTTCAAGATCACCCCCACCCGCAATGCGGCCGCAGGCATCGACACTGTGCTAACCGACCCAAAGCGCCTGGCCTTGGCTTCGCCGCTGAGCGCCACCAGTGGTTCGGGCAACAAGGGCACCGGGGTGATCACCCAGCCGACGCTGACCTCGGAAATGGACATCTACGATGCCGCCCAGCGTTCGCAACTGCAGACGGGCCTGAAGTATTCGACCCCGGTAAAACTGGTGTTCGGCGATGACACCAGCTCGCCCCAGGCCTACAAGATGTACGACGCCAAGGGTACCGAAATCGGCAGTGGCACCATCGTGCCGGGCCAGGAAAACAAGCTGCAACTGTCGGTGCCGATGGTCGATGGCAGCGGTAATCCGCTGGGTGGCAACTTCACCTTCGAGATGAGCGTTTCCGGCGCGCCGAAAAATGGCGACAGCTATACCGTGGCGCTGGCCGGCGCAGGCTCGGCGGACAACCGCAACGCCCAGTCGGTGATCGACCTGCAGACCAAGTCCACGGTCGAGGTGGGTGCCGACGGCAAGGGCATCAGCTTGACCGACGCCTATGCCAAGCTGGTCTCCAACGTTGGCGGCAAGGCCGGGCAGGCACAGATGGACAGTGATGCCACCACGGCGTTGCATACCTCTGCACTGGACAGCCGCAATGGCCTGTCGGGCGTGTCGATCGATGAAGAGACCGGCAACCTGATCAAGTTCCAGCAGTACTACACCGCGTCGTCGCAGATCATCAAGGCGGCCCAGGAAACCTTCGCCACCCTGATCAACAGTCTTTAAGGAGCCGTAGATCGTGAGCGTACGCATCTCTACTTCGCAGTTCTACAACACCAACAGCGCCAACTATCAGAACAACTTTGCCAAGGCGGTGAAGACCCAGCAGGAGGCCAGTGATGGCATCCGCGTGCGCTCTGGCAAGGACGACCCGGTGGGGGCGGCTCGCCTGCTGCAGCTGGAGCAGCAGCAGAACATGCTCAAGCAGTACAGCGGCAACATCGTCAATGTGCGCAACGCCCTGGGCACTGCCGAGAGCACCCTGAACTCCATCGGTGCCATCCTGCAGCGGGTCAACGAGCTGGCGGTGAGCTCCGGCAACGGCTCGATGACCGATGCCGATCGCAAGGCCAATGCCGATGAACTGGCGTCGCTGGAAGACCAGCTGTTCTCGTTGATGAACAGCAAGGACGAGAACGGCAAGTACATTTTCTCCGGTTCCAAGGGCGATACCCCGCCTTACGCGCGCAATGCCGATGGCACCTACAGCTACCAGGGCGACCAGGGCAAGCTCAACCTGCAGGTGGGTGACATGCTCAGCCTGGCCGCCAACGAGACCGGTTACGATGCCTTCGAGCAGGCGCTGAACACCAGTCGCAGCCAGACCAGCCTGACCGCGCCGGCCACCGATGATGGCCGTGTCAGCCTGTCCAACGGCCAGGTTTCCGGTAACAGTCTGTACAACGATCGCTTCCGCAGCGGCGAGCCGTACAGCATCGAATTCCTCAGCAGCACCGAATACAAGATCACCGATGCCGCTGGCAACGACGTCACCCTCGAAGCCAGCCAGGGCGGCAAGTTCGACCCCAATGGCGACAACACCAGCATCAGCTTCCGCGGTGTCGATCTGCGCCTGGACATCACCTTCAAGGATGGTGACAAGGGCAACGAAGATGCAGCGATCGCAGGGCATACCTTCAGCCTCAGTTCCAAGGCCGACGAGGTGTCCGGCACCCGCAGCCCGGGCAACACCTCGTCCGAGCAGGTGACTGGTGCGACCATTACCGACCCGGCGGCCTACAAGGCAGCCTTCCCGGCCGGTGGTGCGGTGCTGAAATTCACCGGCACCAGCACCTTCGAGCTGTATGCCGCGCCAATCACCGCCGACAGCCGCCCGGTGGCATCGGGTGCACTGGGTGGGCCGGGCGGCACCACCGCCACCGCGGCAGGGGTCAGCTTCGAGCTGTCTGGCGCACCGAATACCGGGGACTCGTTCGCGGTCAAGGTCGATACCCACCAGACCCAGAACGTCCTCGACACCATCGGCAAGCTGCGCACCGCCCTGACCAGCCCGGTGGATAACGACCCGGTGGCCCGGCAAAACTTCCTTGCCTCGCTGGATTCCGCCATTGGTAACATCGCCAGCGCCACCAATCAGGTGTCGTCGTCGGTCAGTGCGATTGGTGGCCGTGGCCAGGCGCTGGATGTGCAGGCCGAAACCAACGAGGCGCTGAGCACCGAGAACACCAAGACCCAGAGCTCGATCCGTGAAAGCGATCCGGCTGAAGTGATGCTGCGCCTGCAGATGCAGACCAACATGCTGCAGGCTTCGTTGCAGGCCTATGCCAAGGTCGCCAGCTTGTCGTTGGTCAACTACATCTGATTTCACCCCTCTCGCGTCACCTGGCATGTGCCAGCCCATTCGGTGCTGGCCACGCCACCTCTTCAAGGTCTTCGCCGTGAATCAACAGACCCTCGTCAGCATCGCCATCCCCGCCTTCAACCCCGAGTTCTTCCGCGCCACCTTGCTCAGCGCGCTCAACCAGGATTACCCGGCGCTGGACGTGCTGGTGTGCGATGACAGCCGGGGGGCGGAGATCCAGCGCATCGTCGACGAGGTGGTGGGCGAGACCGGCAAGCCGGTGCGCTATGTGCGCAACCCGCAGACCCTGGGGTTTGCCGGCAACCTGCTGGCGTGCCTGGAGCATGCCCAAGGGCCGTTGATCAAGTTTTTGTGTGACGACGACCGCCTGTTCCCCGACTGTGTCAGCCTACAGGCAGAGGTCATGCAGCAGCATGCCGATGTCAGCATGACCATCTGCCAGCGCATGCTGTGCGCCGCCGATGACGCCTTGTTGCCGCCGCGCATGCTCAATGCGGTGATGTGCCCGGAAGATGCGGTGGTCAAAGGCAGTGACCTGCTCGAGGCACTGGAAACCAATGCGCCCAACCTGTTCGGCGGGCTGAGCCATGCCTTGCTGCGCCGTGATTGGGTGGCCGAGTTTCTGCCGGCGCTGGTGCAGGAGGGCGGCTTTGTCGCGCGCCTGGACATGGCGCTGTACATCTGCCTGATGCGCCGCGGCAACCTTGGCCACCTGTCACGCTTTCTGAGCATGGAACGCCTGCATCCCGGGCGCCTGAGCCACCAGGCGAGCATGACCATGGCGTTCCCCGTGGAAACCGACTGGATCAAGGCGATGCTGGCCGCGCGCAGCAGCGAGCCCGCGCCGGCCAGTGGCTGGGTGCGGTATCTGCCGCTTGAGCGTTACCACGGCGAGCAGGATGCGCAGTGGGACGAGTACGAACTCAACCGGCTATACGGCGCCCAGCAGGCGCGCCAGGCGCAGCAGGTCGGTACTGACTGCCTGTCGTTCGACGAGGTGTATGCCCAGTGGCTGGAGTGCCGGGACCTGTCGGCGGCGCAGCTCAAGGCGTTGCCCAAGCGCTTCGAACGCTGGGGTCGGCAACCGCGCATCGTCCCGGTGATCTGGGCCGAGGCGGGAGAGGAGCTGGCCTTGCGTGCCACCCTCGGCAGCCTCGCCGCGCAGTCCTATGGCGCTGCCAGCACCTGGCTGCTGGCACCTGCGATGCTGGAGCTGGCTGACGCTGTCGGGGTCGAGCGCATGCTCGTGCAGGGCAATGGCCTGGCCCAGGTGCAGGCGCGTCTGGCGCGTGCCAATGATGTCGACTGGGTCTTGCTGCTGCGCGCTGGCGACCGCCTGGTGCCCCATGCGCTGGCGATCATGGGCGAGCGCATGGCCGTGCGCGAACGGGCCTGTATCTATGTCGACGAAGGCAGCCATGACACCCTGCGCCCGACCACGCCGATCTTCAAGCCAGACTTCAACCTCGACCTGATGCGCAGCCTGCCCTATGTCGGGCGCGTACTGGCATTCAATTGTGCGGCACTGCGCGAAGTCGGCGGCTTTGACCCGGACTTCGACACGCTCGCGCCCCACGACGCGCTCTGGCGCCTGGCCGAAAGCCGGGGCCTGCAGGCCATCGAACACATCGATGAACTGCTGGTGCACTGCCAATGGGACTTCGGCCAATGGCTGCATGACCCACGCTGTGTACAACAGGCGCCACGCGTGGTGAGGGCCCATCTGCAGCGTCTGGGGGTCGATGCCGAGGTGCTCGGTGCCGAAGGCCTGTCACTGTGCCGGGTGCTGTACCAGCACCCGCTGCAAGCCATGGTTTCGATCCTGGTCACGCTGGGTGACGACCTGGGCGCGGCCATGCGTTGCGTCGAGTCGCTGTTCGAACACACCCGTTATGGCCATTTCGAGGTGCTGCTGGTCGCCTCGCCAGATACCCCGAGCGACCTGCGCCAATGGCTGCAGGCCATGCAGGGCCTGGGCAGCGATCAGCTGCGCGTGGTCGAGGTTGCCGGCGGCAGCCAGGTGGCACAGTTGAACCAGGCCAGCGAGGCGGCTCGCGGCGACTACCTGTTGTTGCTCGACAGCGCCTGCGTGGCCTTCGACAAGCCCTGGCTGGAGCAGTTGATGGCCCAGGCCCAGCGCCCCGAGGTCGGCGTGGTCGCGCCCAAGCTGTGTACCCAAAGCGGCGAGATCTTTGCCGCCGGGCTGGTGCTGGGGCTGCATGGCGGTGTCAACAGCCCGTTCGTCGGCATGCCGGCGGACAGCGGCGGCTACATGCTGCGGCTCAATGCCGTGCAGAACTGGAGTGCGCTGAGCCTGGATTGCCTGCTGGTGCGCCGCGATCTGTTCGCCACGCTGGGCGGTTTCGATGTGCAGGGGCTTCAAGGCGGGCTGCAGGACGCCGACCTGTGCCTGCGCATCCGCGAACAAGGCTACCTGGCGGTGTGGACACCGCATGCGGTACTGGTCCGCTTCGCGTCGACCCGCGATGTGCCGGCCGACAGCCAGCGCAAGCTGCTGGACAAGGACATCTTCCATGAACGCTGGTTGGCCAAGGTGGCCCGCGACCCGGCCTACAACCGCAACCTGAGCCTGAAAATGGCCAGTTTCAACCTCGATGCCGGGCAACGTCGTGGCTGGGACCCGTTCATCAGCCGGGTACTGCCGTCAGTGCTGGCGCTGCCGATCAACACCTCGGCGGTCGGGCACTACCGGGTGGCCCAGCCGTTTACCGAGCTGGAGCGCGCTGGCTGGATCCAGGGGCGGCTCGATTTCAGTACCCCCGAGATGATCGAGATCGAGCGGGAGCATCCCGATGTGATGATCTTGCAGTGCCGCTATACGATCAACTCGATCGAGGAAATGACGCGCTTCAAGCGCCTGTCGAACGCCCGGCGCATCTACGAAATCGACGATTACATCATCGATGTGCCGAAGAAGAACGCCCATGCGCGGAACATGCCGGCCAACATGCGCGAGTTGGTCACCCAGGGTATCGCCCTGTGTGATCGGGTGGTGGTGTCGACCCAACCGCTGGCCGACGCCTTGTCGGGCATGCACCAGGATATCCGCGTGGTCCCCAACATGCTCGCCGCAACGCTATGGGCCGGGCTTGCCAGCGAACGGCAGAGCAGTGCGCGGCCGCGCGTGGGCTGGGCGGGGGGCACCAGCCACCGGGGCGATCTGGAGCTGCTGCTGGAGGTCATCCGGGAACTGGCCGACGAAGTCGACTGGGTGTTCTTCGGCATGTGCCCGGATGCCTTGCGGCCCTACGTGAAGGAATTCCATAAAGGCGTACCGCTGGCGTTGTACCCGCAGAAGCTGGCCAGCCTCAACCTCGACCTGGCCCTGGCACCGCTCGAACAGAACCTGTTCAACGACTGCAAGAGCAACCTGCGCCTGCTCGAGTACGGCGCCTGCGGCTTCCCGGTGATCTGCACCGATACCAAGGCCTATGACGGCTATCTGCCGTGCACGCGGGTGCGCAACAACACCACCGAACAGTGGCTGGAGGCGATCCGCATGCACCTGGCCGACCCCGCGGCCAGCTACCGCCAGGGCGACGCCCTGCGCGAAGCGGTACTGCGTGACTACGTGCTGATGCCGCACCACCTGCAACAGTGGGCCAACGCCTGGCTGGCGGACTGAAACCTGGCGCCTGCCCTGGCGGGCACCAGACCAACAACATGAACAGGTGCCCTATGGCCGAAACCGCAATCGGGTCGCACAACCCAGTGACCGTCGTCCTGCTTGGGCATGAACAGCCCGACCATCGTGCCCGTGCTGTCTATTACTATCGCCAGGCTGGCATCCCCTGCCTGGCCCTGGAACCGCTGCAGGCGGGCACCTCGGGTGAGCAGTGCAGCGCGCGCCTGGCGGCCGCCTTGCGACAGGTCGCCACGCCGTTCGTGACCTTGGCCCTGGATGCCGATTTCGTGTTGCCCTCTGCCCTGCAGCAGGCCGCCGCATGCCTGCATGCGCAGCCCGAGGCTCAGGGTGCCCAAGGCTATGCGCTGGCCTATGCGCCGGGTAACGCGCAGATGGCCTACCACAAGATCGGCTCGGCTTTCGAGGCTGCAGCCGATAGCAGTGCGCGCGCACGCCTGCGCCAGTACGCCGTGGCCGGGCAGCCGGCCTGGCGCGCGGTGCTGCGGGTCGGGGCGCTGCAGGCGCTGCTCGGCACCTTGCCGGACGAGCTGGACTTCGCTGCCTGGCGCGTGGCCCTGTCTTATGCCCTGGTCGCCAGCGGCGACATCGCGCAGCTGGCGCAGACCGATGTGATCTGCGAGTTCGCGCCGAGCACGCTGAGCGCCGTGGCCCGCGATGAGCAGTTGACCCGTACCGTGCGCCTGTTGCGCGAATGGAATGGCGAGCTGAGTAATGACGATGCCGGTTTTGCCGTGCTCAATCGCTTCGTGCGCGCGACCTACGACCAGGGCGAAGCGCCGTTGCTGTTCACCTCGCCATGGGGCACGGTGATCGGTGAGCCAGAGCGCATCTTCGAGCCGCGCCAGTATGTCGAATTGCCTTACTACAACGGCGCGCTGTTCGAGTGCCTGACCGCACTGGAGTTCCTCTGCCATGCCTGGCCAACCGGGCAAGCCCATCGTCAGGTGTTGGAGGGCACCTGGGTGCGCCAGCGCGAATTGTTGCAGGTGCACCCCAACGACACCGCCGAAACCTTGCAGCAGCGTTACTGGAAAGCGTTGGCATTGGGCCTGTTCAACCTGGAGGTCTGCCGGCGCCTGGTGCCGACCCTCATCGGCAAGGACGATGGCGAGCGCGCCCGCGAGCTGGGCGACTGGCTCGCGCGTCTGGAGGCGGTACCCGGTATCGATGGCGACGGCTGGTTGCGCGGTACGGTTTCCGGGCAGGTGCTCGAAGCGCTGGCTGCTGCCACACCGGACAAGGCCACGCAACAGCGGCTGCTGGCACCGCTGAACAAGCGCCCGGGCGCGCCGGTCACCTTCGTGGTGACTGACCTGGCCGACGACGACCTGGCCCTGCAGGCTACCTTCGACAGCCTGCTGGCCAGCGGGCTACGGCAGTTCAAGCTGGTGGTGCTCAAGGGTGGCAAGCCGCCGGCGATCACCACCGCACGCGATACCCTGCATTTCGTGCAGGTCAACGAAAGCAACTGGGTCACGCACCTCAACCAGCAAGTACGCCAACTGAGCAGCGACTGGCTGATGTTGCTGGAGGCGGGCGATACCCTGGTCAGCGGTGGCTTGCTGCGCCTGCAGCAGGAGCTGGCCGAGGCTTCCGGCTGCCAGGCGGTGTGTGCCAACGAGGTGCAGCGTGACAGCGAGGGCCGTCTGCATGGCGTGGTTCGCCCAGGCAGCAACCTCGATCTGTTGCGTGCGCAGCCAGGGCTGATGTCGCGGCACTGGTGTCTGCGCCGGCAAACCGTGGTGGAACTGGGCGGTTTCAGCGAAACCTGCCGCCATGCGCTGGAGTTCGACTTGCTGTTGCGTCTGGTGGAGCAGCATGGACAGGGTGGCCTGGCGCACATGGACGAATACCTGGTCGTGGGCAACCAGGCGACACCGGCGCTGCAGGCCGATGCCGTACAGACGCTCAAGCGACACCTGACCCTGCTGGGTTACCGTGGTGAGGTGCACGATCAGGGCGAGGCTGGCCTGGTGGTAGACTTCCGCCATTCGGCCACCCCGCTGGTGAGCATCCTGGTGGCTGCCGAAGGTGATGTGCAGCGTTTGCAGGCCTGCCTGACCAGTGTTCTGCAGCGCACCCGCTACCCACGCTACGAGCTGCGGGTGGCCTGCAATGCCGAACAGGCCGAAGCCACTGCTGCCGCGTTGCAAGGGTTCGGCCAGCGGGTTGTGCTGCTGGCGGGTGCGGCGAGCGGGCGTGAGGCGTTGCTCAACCTGGCGGCGGAACAGGCCGCCGGTGAATACCTGCTGCTGCTCGCCGAGCACTGTGAAGTGATTTCACCCGCCTGGATCGAAGGCTTGCTCAACGAGGGCCTCAGGCCCGAAGTCGGGGTCGTCGGCGCCCGCCTGCTGGCGCGCGACGGCACGGTCGTGCATGCCGGCTTCGACCTGTTGCAGGGGCCGACGCTGCACCAGCCGTGGCAGGGCCTGTCGCTGGCGGACTGCAGCAAGGCGCGCTGGCCAGCGTCGGTGCGCAACTGCGCAGCGGTCTCTGCCGACTGCATGTTGCTGCGCCGTGATCTGTTTGACCATTGCGGTGGCCTGCAGCCGTTGCCGGCGTTTGACCTGGATGTCTGCCTGGCGGCAGCGGCGGCGGGACTGTTGGTGGCCTGGACGCCCGTGGCCCAGCTGTTCGACGACGCACCGCAGGTAGCCGACCAGGCGGCCTGCGAAGCGCTGCAGGCGCGTTGGCCGTCTGCTTTCAGCGGCCAGTGGGCGAGTGATGCCTTGAGCCCGTCGCGCGCTTAGGTGCGTGAGAATGGCAGCCATTCCCCGGCGTAACGCCGGGGAGTGGCTGCGTTCCGTTTACACACGGCTCAAGCAGGTGTCCAGGCAGCGAGGCAAGTTTCGCGGTACTCGGCATCAATGAAACCTGATGCCTCTGCTTTGCTGCGCAGCTGTTGACCGTGCATGCACACGCTATCGGCAGAGGCGAGACAGCTGTCCAGAACCTTCAGCCACTGGGCGGGCGTGTCGTCGACCAGCATCATCGGCCATTCTGCGAAGCGTGCCTGGCGGTCATTGCTGATGACGGCATAACCGCATGCGGCATAGCGCATTGGCGCAAGGCAGTCGCCGGTGTTCCCCGCCATGCTTACCGGATGCAGTGCAATGTTCAGGCCCAGACCCGAAAGCACCTCGGGCGTTGAGCCGAGGTCACGGCAGTAGACTTCCGTGGCCAGCGCCGCAAGATGTGCCGGTACCTCTCCCCACAACACCCAGTCAGCCTGATCGGCACGCGCGCGCAGCAGCGGATCGATGATCGGCAGGGTTTCGACATTCAGCTGGCAGCCGATGCGCGGTTTGGTGTTCGCCGTGACGGCTGTCGGCAGTGCCTGCCAGTTCGTGCCCAGCCGGGATTCCCTGACGCGGATGTCGCCATGCAGCCCGTCCAGCGATGCGGCCAACTCTGCGCTGGCGACAACCACCCGGTCGACGCAGGCGAGGGCCTCATGCAGCAGCCCCCAAGCCCGATCGCCAACGGGCAGGCTAACTACCTCGAGTACCTTGAAGGCTTGGCTGAGCTGATAATGCTGTGCCATGGCCTGAATGCGCAGCGGGTCGGCAATGTGCTGGAAAATGATCACATCGGGTTGCAAGCGATTGAGCTCCACCGGTGTGAGCATGGCGTTGCTCGAGTGGCCGTCCACCTGTGCGTGTTCCAGCAGTTGCTGGAAGGGCGCCGTGCAGCGCTCGGCGTTTTCCCGATCAGGATGGACCAGCACCACCGGCAGCGGGCGCCAGTTCAACGGGCGCCAGGTCAGGCCGTGCAGGGCTGGCAGCTCATGACCGCGGCCGCGCAGCGAAAGGTTCTTGTTGTAGGCGGGGTCGCGGGTCAGGGCATCGAGCCATTTGCTGTAGAGGTTCTGCTCATCCTGACGGGCGCGTTGCTGCTGGGCCGGAGCACGCATTACCGTGCCCCAGCCTTTGCCATGCTCGTTGGCCACCAGCGCATGGGCCGTCCAGACATTCAGCAGGCCCTCGGCAGACACGCGCAGGCACAGGTCGATGTCGGCGTGGCGCAACGCGAATGCCTCTTCATCCAGCCCGCCCAGCCCCAGATACAGCTCACGGCGGATCATCAGGCAGGCGCCGCTGAGGGCGCTGACGTCACGGTCCACGCGCAAGCATTGCAGGTAACCGGCTTCGCTGTTTGGCAACCCGGCAGCCGGGCTCGCTGCTGTGCCATCTAGGCCCAGCACCCAGCCAGCGTGGGCGATGTTGCCGTTGATATCCAGTTGCTTTGCACCTACCACACCCACCTCAGGTCGCTGGGCGTGGTTGAGCAGACGCTGGAGCCAATCCTCCTGGAAAATCACGGTGTCGTTGTCGAGCAGCACGAGGAAGTCGCCGACAGCCTGAGCGGCCGCCTGGTTATACAGGGCACTCAGGTTCAATGGGCGGTCGTCGCGCAGCACTTTGATCATGCCTTCGCCGGCGATTACCAGTTGTTCCAGCCACTCCAGCAAGGCCGGTTCACTGCTGGCGTGGTCGACCAGCAGCAATTCGAAGAACGTATAGCTGGTTTTGGCCAACACGCTCTCGACACAGCGCTGTATCAGTTCCAACTGATCGTGCACGGGAATCACGATGGACACAGAAGGCTGCTGTTGATGGCCGTAGTCGATCTGGTAATGCCGGGCAGGCTCCTCACGTACCTGCGCGTGGGTATAGCCACGCACTGACAGATGGCGTTCGATGGTGGCCAGTTCGTCGGGGTTGCTGGCCATGTCCGGGCTGTTGCCGATCACCAGCGGCTCGTCCAGATGGCCGATGCCATCGAGGCCATCTGCTTCGATCAGGCGCAAGATCATGTCCAGCTCGAGTGCCCCCTGGCATTGCTGGTCGAAACCTCCGGCAGCGAGCACCAGCTCGCGACGCAGCAACCAGTGACGCGCCATTATCACCGGCAGCGACAACAGGTAGTCGAGGTTCATGTCGGGGCGGAAGATCGGGCTTGAGCCTTGTGTGGCGCGGTAATACTCGTCGCAGTAGAGCATTCGGCAGGCGTTGGCGCCCGGAAGCTCGAGGTCGACCATCAGGCTGCCGCTGGGCAGGATTTCGTCACCAGCAGCAAGCAGCAGCAACCAGTCGCCGTCGTCCTGGTGGGTGACCTGGTTCAGTATCGCTGCGCCAGGCGTGGCGTTCAGCCAGTGCACGTTGTTCGGCAGATTGGCCTGCGGCGGCTGTTGGCTGACGACGTAGGTACGAAGCCCGAGCGGGCTGTTCGACCCCCACAGCTGCAGGCTTTCAAGGGTGAAGGCCAAGGCCTGCGCATCGCCTTCGTGGTCGTTGACCACGATGCTCAGGCGGGTCTGGTTGCGCAGTGCCATGCGCCGCTCATCGGCCAAGGTCTGCTGGACCGGCGTCAACATGCGGTTCAACAGCCAGTCACGCACACCGGGATGTCGATTGGCATCGACATGGTCGGCGGCGCTGCGCTGAGTGCGTTCGATGAAATGCGCCAGCTGCGGCCAGAATTCATCTTCCATGTGCAGGATGCGTTGACGAGCCAGCCCTACCGATTGCCTCGCCCGTTCGAGGCCGCCCGGTTCTTCGAACATGGTGGTGCCGGCGTCGCCGATGTGCTCCGTAAACGGCAGGGCCTTCACGTGCCCGCCACTGAGGTAGACGACCGGGCAGCCGCACAGCAACGCCATGGTGCAGGTTGCCGAAATCTCGTAGGAATACAACGCCTCTGCAGTCTGGAAAAGTTCGGCCAGCTGCGGCAGCGTGCGTGGATTGCTCAGGCTCAGTACCTGGATATCGGGCGGCAGCAGGCTGTAGTCCACCTGGTTGGCGTCGAAGCGATGCAGGTAAAGATAATTGCCGCGTCGAACCACTGGCTCCGGGCGTGGGGCAAACAGGTTGGAATCGATCATCGGCAGCGTGAGCATGTCCTTCTGGCGCTTGCCTTCGCCGAAGTCGTGGGCGTAGTAGAAGAACAGGTCACTTTCTTGCGCCGCCAGCTGCAGGCCGCTGATGAAACCGTCGCGGTTGAGCATGTAACGGACCACAACCGGGCAGTTCAACGGGTTGCCGCTGAGCACTTCCGGGTATACCGCGATCGGCGCTGCCCCTGTCGTCTTGTGCAACTGGATGACGGCATCCGTCAGCACCGGGGTGCGCAGGTTCGGATTGGTGACCTTGCAGCCGATGACATAGGCTTCCTGGCCGCTGATGTTCAGGGCATGACAGAGGTAGTGCATGACGCACACACCTGATGAGGTGTCGCGATAATCGGGTGCATAGAGGTAGTAAGGGTTGCTCGTCTTTCCATGCAGCGATGACATCTTCATGTGTATTTTCCAGGTGCGGCCTGCCTGCGTGTGATACTCGGCGCCGTGCAAGGTGGATGTTCAGGCCTTCAGGTTGCGGCCAGGAAAGTGCTCACGCGATCAGCGAGCCGTTCCATGTGCGTTGCGTCGTAGCGTTGGTCGATCGGCAGCGGCAGCAGGCAGCTCGCCAGTTGCCTTTCTACGGTCGGGCTGTGCGGCTCGCCAATCACTTCCTGCCAGTAGCAAGGGATGAAAATCCTCTCGGCCAGCAGGCGTTGGCGGATGGCCTGGGCCTGCTTCGGGGTACCCAGGAGCAACGGGTAGCAGAGCGCTGCTGTCGGCTTTTCTGGCTGGATATCCAGCAGGTTGCGCGAGCCCAGCAATTGCCCCAGCAAGGCCAGGTTGGCCTCGCGGCGGGCGCTGATCGAGGGATAATCCAGGCTGTCGAGCACCCGCCGTGTGCTGTCCGACATGGCGGCGACAGGGGCGCGATCAAGCGCCGTTTCAACGTTCTGGAACGCCGCGTAATGCTGCTCAGGCGCGCCTTCGAGTCGCCCCAGCAGGGCACCGAAATGCGTCATCGACTGGCTTTGCGGTAACTGCCAGTCGCCGGGCAGGGCGTTGGCCAGCCAACCGCCGTCGGGCACACCGACGAACTTGCGCGGTGAATAGAGGGTCTTGATGCCGGGCAGCGGCGTGCTGAACAACCCTTGCGAGTTGTCGACCACCAGTCGGTCACGGTAATGCGGTGCCAGTACATCGCTGATGTAGCGGTCCTTCAAGCCGAAATAGTTCACGTACAGCAACAGCTCGCCAGGTTGCAGTGTCGGCAGTTGTTCCAGTTCCAGCTGCAGGTTGACTGCATAGCGAGCTACGTCCACGCCGACGGCGTGCGCGGCGTCAGGTACTGCATGGCAAATGTAATGGGGCAGGTGCAGGCGCAGTGTACCCATGTTGCACAACAGGGCCTTGAGCGCGGAGCGCGCGGAGTTGAAGCTCAATGCCTGAGGATACGGGCTGTAGCCCTGGCGCAGCTCCAGTTCGAAGTAGCCGCCAATAGCGTCAGGCATGTACGACCCTCCCTCGTCTGGCCCAATCGCCGACCACTTCGGGCGGGTTGAACATCAGCGCATCGAGCAGCGACAAACCTGGCACGAAATCTGACCCTTGCTGAGGGTAGGGCGATAGCTCGGCGTGCAGCAGTTCCAGCTCGATACCGGCTTTGGCGAATTCCCCGGCTTCGTACAGAAAAGCGCCTGCGGCCGGGTTCAGGTAGTGGGTGGCGCCTGTGGCCGCCATCAGTTCAAGCACTCTCGCCTGGCCACCGACGCCCGCGCCAGAAGGAAGGTCGCTGGCAGCGATGATCGGGGTGTCGAGCCCGATCAAGGCACAGCTTTCCCGCAGTGCCCTTAAGTTGAGTTCGGCAATGCTGGATGCCGGCTGTTCAAGCAATTGCGCCAGCCATGGCAGCACCTGGTGTACATACGGTGCTGTGCGGTAGGCGTGCTTGAGCTTTTCAAGCACGTGCTGGTAGTGAAAGCCCTGGCTGATCCGTTTGTCATGAATTGGCAGCTTGTGGCTGCTTTTCTCCAGGGCGATGCCGAACCACTTTGGCTCGCCATCGAGCAGGTAGCGGTTGCGCTCGATCCAGCCGTTCTTGATGAACTGGGCGGTGTCGTAGCTGATGAACAGGTCTGCTGCACCCAGCAGCTGGTAGTAGCCCAGATACGGCAGGAAATAGGGCTGCATGAGCACTACCCGCTTGCCTTGCGGCTGGCCCGTGCGAGAGACGGTCGTCAGCACGTGTGGTAGACCCCCAGCCAGGAACTGGTAGCGCCCAGTTGGCCGTCGGAAAGCCGCCAGGCGAGGTCGAAGCCTTTGTTCAGCGCACGGGTGAACGGGGAGAGCGGGGTTTCCTGTATGTAGAAGGAACGCCACAAGCGCGTGCGCCAAGGGTCGCGGAAAAAGTGAATGTCCTTGAGCACGATGCGCTCATGCGCGCCGAACGACAGCGGCGAACTGGACTGCCCGAAGGCATGCCGGATGCTCTGCGGGTAATAGGGGCGCACGTGGGAGAAATCGTGAAAGAAGCGTTCGCCCAGGACCGGGCTGATCATGACCAGCCGGCCCTGCGGTGCGAGCAGGGCGATCAGGCGGTCGAGCAGGTGCAGCAGTTGGTTGGGGTCCAGGTGTTCGATCAGGTGGCTGAGGAAAATAACATCGAAACGCTTGCCCAACGCTTCCAGTTCGGACTCGTGCAAGGCTTCAAAGCCGTCGGCCCTGGCTTGTTCAATGTATTGCGGATTGATATCCACGCCGGTGGCTTGCAACCCCAGCTCACGGAACATGCGCAAGTACTTGCCATGGCCCATGCCGTAGTCCAGGACCGAAACAGGTACTGCGCTGCCAGATTTCCAGTGCTCGAAAAGTTGTTTCACTTTCCGCGTTTCGAGGGTCTGGTAATGGGCCGGGAAGCGTTCGGCATCCAGCAGCTCAAACATGGCTTGCCTCGGTCAGCTTGAGCATGACGGCGTGGCCATTGAGGTTTCGCAACAGGAAGTACTCCGGGTGGTCAGCCAGGTCTTCCACCAGCCTGGCCACGCCTTCGCAGCCCCAGAACCCGTAGTCGTCGAAAACGATGACGCCGTGCCTGTTCAGGCGCGGTGTAACCCATTCGACGATGTCCTTGGCCGATTGGTAGGTGTCCACATCGATATGGCAGAAAGAGAAGAGACGCCCTTCGGCTTCGCTGCCGGTCTGCTCCGGGAAGATCCCTTGCAGCAGGGTGACGCGGTCCTTCAAGTGCTCACCTTCGAGCAGTGCGGCCACGCCCTCCAGGCTGGTGTCGGCGTGCTCGCCGCCCTGGTAAAGCGTGTCGTTGGCGCCAGCTTTCACCACGCCGCAGAAGGTGTCGCAGAGCAGCAGATGCTTGTTGCTTTCAAGTTGCGCCAGGCGCTTGGCGGCGAGCAGCCCGGTGCCGCCTTTCCATACGCCGACTTCGATGACGTCGCCGGCAACCTTGGCGGTTTGCCGAAGCAGGTCCCACAGCTCGTGGCAGCGGTAGATGTCGACCAAGGTCAGGCCCTGGATGCGTTCGAACACCTCCATGAACGCGGCATCGGCATACCAGGGCGAATAGGTGGCCCGGGAAATAAGTGCCGAATGCGGAAAATCCTTGTCCAGCGGCTTGATCCAGGTGTCTCGCAGGTGGCGCATGACCAGGCGGCGGTTATGGTCGGACTTGACGGTTTTCACGAAAGAAACTCCAGAGCATCAACATCGAAGACGGGTATGGCGCAATGGGTGGCGACATCCAGGCGCTCGGGGAAATGGTTGTCAATGAAGATCGAATGGCCGCGAACGAATTCGGATTTCGCTCGACCGTCGGTGATATGAATGATCTCGTCGAACAGTTCGACGGCAATGCGGGCCTTGCGCAGGGTGTCGCGTGGGTCGCTCGCATGGCGGGTGAGCAGGACCAGGCGCTTGCCCTTGCACTGCATGCGATAGAGGAAGTGCAGCGTCGAAGGTATGGCGCGGCCGTCGCGGATGACGGTTTCGTCGAAGTCGATGTAGACCGTGTCGAAGGCCCAGTCCAGTTGCGCGACGGTGAGGATGCGCCGTTCGATCAGGCTGACTGCCGTTTGCGGCAGGGGCGTGATGCGGCGTTGCAGGTGGTCATGGATAGCCATCAGTGGCAGGTTCACACCGAGGGCGCGCTGGGCCACCATCGAGCCTGCCACCCGGCAACTGATTTCCAGTAGCTTCCAGCGTTGCTGGCGGTCGCGCTTGAGCTGGAAAAACCAGGGGCCGCGAAGGCGCAGGCGCTCGTTCAGCGTTGCAGCGATGGCCACTATGGCCGGGTCCGGGGCAGGGAAGGTGCTGCGCATGGAAATACCGGCACGCACCCGTTCGCGGTTGCGTGGCCCCACCCAGCGCAGTTCGTGCTGGAAGTCGCTGAAGCAGTCAACCGTGATTTCCTCGCCGGGAAGGTACTCGACCAGCAACGGCAGGTGAGTTCGCTGGAGTGCCGCGCGTGCTTCTTGCGCGTCGGCTACCCGCTCGAACCCCTGGCCGCCCTGGCCGAGGTCCGGCTTTACCACTGCTGGCCACTGCTCAACGTCTTCCGGGCTTGCGTAGACGGCAGGTACCCAAGGCTGGTCGGCGAACGCTGCGTAGGTCGATGACTTGCGCCGGGCGAGCGCGCAGGTTTCCGGGTCGCCATTGACCAGTGCCACACCGAAGCGGTCGACGCGTTCGCTGAGGTAGGCCTGGACGGTGTCATGCGTGGCAAACACCAGATCGATCTGCCACTCATCGAGCAGGGCGGCAAATGCCTGATCGAAGTGCTCATCATCGATGCGCGGCAGGTTGCCGTTGTAGGTGTCGAAAAGCTGGCGGCCATGGTCGTCGACGCTGGAGGCACCGAACAACCTGACGTGGATGGAGTGCATTAGCGCCTGGTGTATCTCTGAAGCATTTTCCGAACCGCAGGGAAAAACCAATACATTGACGGCCATTGCTCAGGCACCCTGTCCTTCGATGATGATGGACAGGATGCGATCCTGGGTCGCGACGTCCAGGTCGGGGTAGATCGGCAGGCACAGCACCTGACGCGAGACTTGCTGAGCAATGCGCAGCTTGTCCAGGTTGGCGCTTTCCAGCCCGCGGTACATGGGGAACTCGCAGATCAGCGGGTAGAAGTAGCGACGGACCAGAATGTCGACGGCGCGGAAGCGCTCGTACAGTTCGTCGCGGCTGATACCGAAGCGCTCGCCATCGACCATGATCGGGCAGTAGGCGTAGTTCCATTCGACATTGGCGGGCGGGCTCATCAGGCTGATGCCTGGCACCGCTGCCAGGCGATCGTAGTAGCGTTCGTAGATGGTGCGGCGCCGGGCTAGCGCATCATCTATATGGCGCAGCTGCAGCAGGCCGAAGGCCGCCTGCAGTTCATTCATCTTGCCGTTGATGCCCGGTGCTATGACCGTGACTTCGTCGGCGAAACCGAAATTCTTCAAATAATCGATGCGCCGCTTGGTCTTCTCGTCCTGGCAGACGATCGCACCGCCCTCGAACGTGTTGAAGACCTTGGTGGCGTGGAAACTCAGGACCGAAACGTCGCCATGGTTGAGCAGGCTCTGCCCGCCGAGGCGCACGCCAAACGAATGGGCCGCGTCGTAGATGACCTTCAAGCCATAGGTGTCGGCCACCGACTGGATGCCTTCCACGTCGCAGGGGATGCCATAGCAATGCACCGGCATGATTGCAGTGGTCGCCGGTGTGATGGCCTCTACAATCCGTTGCGGGTCGAGGTTGTTGCTGTGCGGGTCGATATCGACGAACACGGGTTTCAGGCTGTTCCACAGCAGCGAATGGGCGGTGGCGACGAACGAGTACGGCGTGGTGATTACTTCGCCGGTTATGCGCAATGCCTGCAGCGCGGTGACCAGCGCCAGCGTGCCGTTGGAAAACAGCGAGATGTACTTGACCCCAAGGTGCTCAGCCAGCGCTTGCTCCAGTTGCTGGTGAAACTGACCGCAGTTGGTCAGAAACCGGCTTTCCCAGATCTGCTCCAGATAAGGCAGAAAGGACTCCAGGGGCGGCATCAGGGGGCTGGTGACGGTGATAGGCTTGGCCATATGAGACGGTGCTCGCGCTGACAATGGGGCTGCCCCGCTTGACGGCGGATATCCGATAGCGTCGATCGAACCGCTGCCGCGTCAGTTAAACGACAGCGAAGGCATTGATACAGGTCGATTAGCAAGAAACTGGCCAACAGTTCGCCATCAGCATTTGGCGGATTGTCGGTATAGTCGTGACTTGGCAGTCGAAACGTGCATCTTTAATCTATTGAGTCTGTGGGTAGTCCCGTCAGCGAGGAATGCAGCTTTTGCATTCACGGTCGCGGCACCTGCGAATTTTTGCCATTTCCATCGGGAAGCCACAATGATTGGCATCAAAAGCATCGCCAGTTACGTACCTGTAGAAGGCGTGGATAACTACGCGCAGGGTGCGAAATTCGGCAAGGATCAGGATTTCATCTTCGGCAAGATCGGTTCGACCTTCCTGCCGCGCAAGGATACGACCCAGGAAACCTCCGACCTGTGCGTCGAGGCGGCCAGGACGCTGTTCGCTGCCAATCCCTCGCTTGACCCTGCATCCATCGATGCGCTGATCGTCGTCACTCAGAATGGTGATGCCGAAGGCCTGCCGCACACGGCGGCGATCGTCCAGCACAAGCTGGGGCTGTCGACGCATGTCGCGGCGTTCGATGTTTCCCTGGGCTGCTCCGGCTACGTCTATGGGTTGTATGCGATGAAGGGCTTCATGGAGGCAGCGGGCCTGAAGAATGGCCTGTTGATTACCGCCGACCCCTACTCGAAGATCGTCGACCCAGAGGACCGCAACACCACCATGTTGTTTGGTGATGCCGCAACCGCGACCTGGATGGGCGAGGACGCTGCCTGGCAGCTCGGCAAGTCGCTGTTCGGCAGCGATGGTGCAGGCGCCGAGCACCTGCGTACGACCGACGGCAAGTTCTTCATGAACGGCCGCCAGGTCTACAACTTCGCCCTGGTCAAAGTGCCTGCGCACCTGCAGCAGTTGCTCGAGGCCAGCCAGTTGCGCGCCGAGGACATCGACCTGTACTGCCTGCACCAGGGCAGCGCGGCGATCGTCGATGCCGTGTCCGCGCGTTTCGACGAGGGCGCGCACAAGCAGAAGTTCGTCAAGGACATGGTCGAGACCGGCAATACCGTGTCGTCGAGCATTCCGTTGCTGCTGGAAAAGCACGTGCTCAACTCGTCGCACAAGCGCGTAGCACTCAGTGGCTTCGGCGTAGGCCTGTCGTGGGGCTCGGCTATCATCGAGCGCAACGGCTGACCGAGTGCCGTACTGTCCAAAGAAGCGCAGCCCGTCCTAGGCTGCGCTTCTTTCGTTTCCAATGCTGGTTTTCTGGCGTCAAACCCTTGATTTCATTGGGGTGGCCGGATGCCAGTAAAAAAAGTGAGAAATCGCCCTAAAGCAAACTGCCCTGACGACGATAAACATTACGAAGGTTCTCTGTGCCACACCCGGCGAATTGCCAAGGCCGGAAGCCGTAGTACCCAATCCAACGAGGAATTCGTCATGGCTTTGACTGTTAACACCAACACCACCTCTCTGGGCGTTCAGAAAAACCTGAACCGTGCTTCCGATGCACTGAGCACCTCGATGACCCGTCTGTCCTCCGGCCTGAAAATCAACAGCGCCAAAGACGACGCCGCCGGCCTGCAGATCGCTACCCGCATGACCTCGCAGATCCGTGGTCAGACCATGGCTATCAAAAACGCCAACGACGGTATCTCCATCGCCCAGACCGCTGAAGGCGCGATGCAAGAGCAGACCAACATCCTGCAGCGTATGCGTGAACTGGCCGTTCAGTCCCGAAACGACTCGAACAGCACCAACGACCGCGTCGCTCTGGACAAAGAGTTCCAGTCGATGGCTTCGGAACTGACCCGTATCGCCAACAGCACCCAGCTGAACGGCAAGAACCTGCTGGACGGTTCGGCTTCGGTCATGACCTTCCAGGTTGGCTCCAACACCGGTTCCGCCAACCAGATCACCATCGACCTGAGCGCCAAGTTCACCGCTTCGGACCTGGGCGTCACTTCCTCGATCAACATCCAGGGTTCCGACACCACTGCCGCCGAATCCAACTTCAGCGCTGCTGTTTCGGCCATCGACGCCGCTCTGCAAACCATCAACAGCAACCGTGCTGACCTGGGTGCCGCGCAGAACCGTCTGACCAGCACCATCAACAACCTGCAAAACATCAACGAAAACGCCGAAGCTGCTCGTGGCCGCGTACAGGACACCGACTTCGCTGCTGAAACTGCCCAGCTGACCAAGCAGCAGACCCTGCAGCAAGCTTCCACCTCGGTTCTGGCCCAGGCCAACCAGCTGCCATCGGCAGTACTGAAGCTGCTGGGCTAATCTGCCTGGTTGCTGGCGGGGAAGTGCTGGTAAGGCACTTCCCCGCCTTTTCATTGCGAGGTGGTGGGCATGGACATGAGCGTCAAGCTGAACCTGTCTTATCCGGCCGCACGTCCGGCCGAGCAGGTTGCCGAAAAACCGGTAGTCCGGTCGACGGAAAACGTAAAGCCCGAAGACGACAAGAAAGACCCCAAGGCGGAGCAGGATGCCGACAAGGTCAAACATGCCGTTTCGGAAATCGAAAAGTTCCTGAAGGCATCGCAGCGCAATCTGGAATTTTCCACGGATGAAGAATCCGGCAAGATCGTGGTCAAAGTCATCGCTACCGACAGTGGTGAACTGATTCGCCAGTTGCCCTCGGAAGAGGCCCTGCGGATCGCTCACAGCCTGAGCGATGTCAAAAGTGTTCTGTTCGACGCCAAGGTATGATTGGCGGCGAACACCAATGAAGTGATGCATGTCTGTCCCGCAGGAGCGGGTTGACGCGTTGATGAGAGGGACTACAGCATGGCAAGCCCGATTACTTCCAGTACAGGCCTGGGTTCTGGTCTCAACATTACCGAGATCGTGACCGCGTTGGTCAAGGCCGATACATCCGCCAAGCAGGCGCAGATCACTCGGCAAACCAGC
This sequence comes from Pseudomonas inefficax, assembly GCF_900277125.1. GTDB lineage: Bacteria > Pseudomonadota > Gammaproteobacteria > Pseudomonadales > Pseudomonadaceae > Aquipseudomonas > Aquipseudomonas inefficax. The sequence continues at coordinate 51,517 of NZ_OPYN01000187.1, read as the reverse complement.
AACAACACTGCGATGATTTCGGGTATCGGCTCGCTGCGCAGTGCCCTTACGGCATTCCAGGACGCCATGAAGGCGCTCAACAACAAGGATGCGCCGTCGTTCAACGCCTATGCAGCGACCTCGGCCAACGAGTCGGTGGTCAAGATCAAGTCCAGCAACACGGCCGTGGCGGGCAGCTACGACATCGTCGTGGACAAGCTGGCCACCAGCTCGAAAGTCGCCAGCCAGCAGTTCTCCGGCGGCGCCAGTAGTGCGATCACGGCTGGCAAGCTGACCATCAGCCAGGGCGGCAAGACCTATGATCTGGACGTGGCCAGCGGCGCTACGCTGCAGAGCGTGCGCGACCAGATCAACAAGGAAATGAGCGCCAACGGTATTTCCGCCAACATCATCAACGAAGAAGGCGGCTCGCGCCTGGTGCTCAGTTCGACCACCACCGGTGCCGGCAGCGACATTTCCCTGAGCGGCATCCCTGAGCTGACCATCGATGGCACCACGCAGATGTCCGGCACCGGCGCCGGCTTCATCACTGCCAAGGCTCAGGACGCCGAGCTGACCATCGACGGGCTGAAGGTCAAGAGCGCCTCCAATACCCTCGACAGCGCCATCAGCGGCATGACCCTCGAGCTGACCGGGGTCAGCGCCAAGGCCAGCGGTGCTCCCACCGGTACGCCGACCGCGGTTACCGTGGCAGCGGACAATGAGGGCCTGAAGAAGTCGGTGCAGAGCTTCGTCGATGCCTACAACACGCTGCAGAAGGCGATCACGTCGCTGACGTCGACCAGCCGTGATGACAATGACAAGCTGGTGCTCGGGCCGCTCACCAACGATCCAACCACCCGCTCTCTACTGGGGGATGTGCGCAAGGTGCTGAGTGAGGTGGGGGCCGGCGACCAGCTGACCACGCTGAGCCAGTTGGGTATCAACACCCAGAAAGATGGCACGCTGGAATTCAACAGCAGCAAGTTCACCTCGGCGATGAACGACAAGAAGCTCGGCCCGGAAGTGCAGGAGCTGTTCACCGGCACCGATGGTATCTTCGAGCGCATGAACAAGGCCATCGATCCTTACAACAAGACCGATGGCAGCCTTGCAACACGCAAGTCGAACCTCGACAAGGCGGTCTCGGAACTGGCCAACCAGCAGGCAGCCCTGGACCGCCGCACAGAGTCCCTGACCGAGTCGCTGACCAAGAAGTACGTAGCCCTGGACACCGCCCTGGGCAAGATGAAAGCCCAGGCCGACCAGATCACCTCGATCTTCGAAGCGATCAACGCCCAGGCCAAGAAGTCCTGATCGGCTGAACATGCCAAAAGCCCGGCGGCGTCCGCGAGACGCCCCGGGCTTTTTGCTTTTCCCCTAAAGTTCTTTGACGTACAGGCGATACAGCAGGTACAAGCAACTTTTTACCGCAGCAACGAGGCAGATCCATGAACCCGATGTTGGCCCTTCGGCAGTACCAGAAAGTCAACGGCGCAGCGCAGACATCCGAAGCCAGCCCGCACCGCCTGGTGCAGATGCTCATGCAGGGCGGTCTTGATCGCATGGCACAGGCCAAGGGCGCCATTGCCCGCAACGACGTCGCGCAAAGGGGCATTCTCATCGGCAAGGCCATCGACATCATCGGCGGCCTGCGTGAAGGCCTGGACCTGGAAAACCATGCTGAAAGCCTGGCCGAGCTGGACAGCTTGTACATGTACATGAGCCGTCGCCTGATCGAGGCCAACGTCAAAGCCGACCCGGCCATCATCGATGAGGTCGCGCGCCTGCTGATCACTGTGAAGGAAGGTTGGGACGCAATCGGCGATCAGTCGTCGGCTTCCTGATAAAGGAGGATGGCATGAGCGAAGTAATCACCCGGATCGAGCAGACTCGGGAAATGCTGCTGGCGGCGCTGGCCGAGCGCAACTGGGAAGCGGTGGGTGAGCTGGACCTGGAGTGCCGCTTGCGCATCGGCGACATGGTGAGCGAGGCGAAAGGCAACGAGGCCGATGTCAGTGCCAGCCTTGAGCAGTTGTTGGCCGTATACCGTCAACTAATCGATGTTGCAAGTGGTGAACGTCAATCCTTGGTGGAAGAAATGACGAAAATCCGTCAGGCGAAGAACGCGGCAAAGGTATACCATTTGTTCACCTGACCACAAATCTGCAAAAAGCCAAGCGCCATTAATTTGACTGGCTGGTGTTTTTTGACTTTACTAGTGGCTGTTTTCGAATTTCAGACGTCCGAACACTGACCATTCAGTCGGAATGATGTCGAGCACGCCCTCGGGCGCCGATATGACTAGGGAAGTTGCTATTGCATGTGGCGTGAAACCAAGATTCTGCTGATCGACGACGACAGCGCACGCCGCCGCGACCTGGCGGTGGTGCTTAACTTCCTCGGCGAAGAAAACCTCGCTTGCTCCAGCCAGGACTGGCAGCAAGTGGTCGAGCCTTTGTCTTCGAGTCGCGAAGTGCTGTGTGTGCTCATCGGCACTGTAAACGCCCCGGGCAATGTGCTTGGGCTCGTTAAGACAGTGGCTGGGTGGGATGAGTTCCTTCCGGTTCTGCTTTTAGGTGAAATTTCTTCTGCGGAGTTCCCGGAAGACCTTCGCCGCCGGGTGCTTTCCAACCTGGAAATGCCGCCAAGCTACAGCCAGCTGCTGGATTCGCTGCACCGTGCCCAGGTCTATCGCGAGATGTACGACCAGGCGCGCGAGCGTGGCCGCCAGCGCGAACCCAACCTGTTCCGCAGCCTGGTCGGCACCAGCCGTGCCATCCAGCACGTGCGGCAGATGATGCAGCAGGTGGCCGATACCGATGCCAGCGTGTTGATCCTGGGTGAGTCCGGCACCGGCAAGGAAGTGGTCGCGCGCAACCTGCACTACCATTCCAAGCGCCGCGAAGCGCCGTTCGTGCCGGTCAACTGCGGTGCGATCCCGGCCGAACTGCTGGAAAGCGAACTGTTCGGCCACGAGAAGGGTGCCTTCACCGGGGCGATCACCAGCCGTGCCGGGCGTTTCGAGTTGGCCAACGGCGGTACCCTGTTCCTCGACGAAATCGGCGACATGCCGCTGCCGATGCAGGTCAAGCTTTTGCGCGTGCTGCAGGAGCGTACCTTCGAGCGCGTGGGCAGCAACAAGACCCAGAGCATCGATGTGCGCATCATTGCCGCGACCCACAAAAACCTCGAGACCATGATCGAGGAGGGCACGTTCCGCGAAGACCTTTACTACCGCCTGAACGTGTTCCCCATCGAGATGGCGCCGCTGCGTGAGCGGGTGGAAGACATCCCGCTGCTGATGAACGAGCTGATCTCGCGCATGGAGCACGAGAAGCGCGGTTCCATCCGCTTCAACTCCGCGTCGATCATGTCGCTGTGTCGCCATGGCTGGCCGGGCAACGTGCGTGAGTTGGCCAACCTGGTCGAGCGCATGGCGATCATGCACCCGTACGGGGTGATTGGCGTGTCCGAGCTGCCGAAGAAATTCCGTTACGTCGATGACGAAGACGAGCAGATGGTCGACAGCCTGCGCAGCGACCTGGAGGAGCGCGTGGCGATCAACGGCCATACGCCGAACTTCAACAACCACGCCATGCTGCCGCCTGAAGGCCTGGACCTGAAGGACTACCTGGGTAGCCTGGAACAGGGCCTGATCCAGCAGGCGCTGGACGATGCCAACGGTATCGTTGCACGCGCAGCTGAACGTTTGCGCATTCGCCGCACCACCTTGGTCGAGAAGATGCGCAAGTACGGCATGAGCCGCCAGGGGGGCGAGGAGCAGGCAGAGGATTGATAGCGGGCGATTGCCTGTGCCGGCCTCTTCGCGGGCACGCCCGCTCCCACAGGTTCGATGCACGGCTTGAGTTCGGCTAGATCCCTGTGGGAACTGTCTTGCCCAACTTCTAAGCTGGCGCGATCCCTGTGGGAGCGGGTTCACCCGCGAAGAGGCCGGCACAGCTAGCGCAAATCCCTATCTCCGGCACGGCTATTGCTACACCGCTGGCAACACACCGTTTTTATGACGGTCAGCCACGCGAGAGAGCAAGATGCCCCAGGCCGCCCACGTATCCCGAGCCCCCGATCCGCAGGGGCAAACCCTGGTCGAGCAGGAAAGCCGCCAGGGTGTCGAACAGGCCTTCGCCCTGTTCAATCAGGTATCCAGCCAACTGAGCCAGTCCTACAGCCTGCTGGAAGCCCGAGTCAGCGAGCTCAAGGGCGAGCTGGCGGTGGTCAGCGCCCAGCGCATCGATGAACTGAGCGAAAAGGAACGCCTGGCCAACCGCCTGCAAAATTTGCTGGACCTGCTACCCGGCGGGGTCATCGTGATCGATGGTCAGGGCCTGGTACGCGAAGCCAACCCGGCCGCCTGCGAACTGCTCGGCGAGCCGCTGGTCGGCCAGCTGTGGCGCCAGGTGATCGCGCGCAGCTTTGCTCCGCGCAAGGATGACGGTCACGAAGTCTCGCTGCGCGACGGCCGCCGTCTGTCCATTGCCACCCGCTCGCTGGATGCCGAGCCCGGCCAGTTGGTATTGCTCAACGACCTGACCGAAACCCGTCGCCTGCAAGACCAGCTGGCTCGCCACGAGCGCCTGTCGTCGCTGGGGCGCATGGTTGCCTCGCTGGCGCACCAGATCCGTACGCCACTGTCTGCGGCGATGCTCTACGCCAGCCACCTGGCTGACCCCGAACAAGATCTGAGCGTGGAAACCCGCCAGCGCTTTGCCGGCACCCTGAAAGAGCGCCTGCACGAGCTGGAGCACCAGGTGCGCGACATGCTGGTGTTCGCCCGTGGCGAGCTGCCGTTGAGTGATCGGGTCACGCCAAAAGCCTTGTTCCAGGCCCTGCAGCAGGCTGCCCAGGCGCATGTGCAAGGGCACGCCGTGCGCTGGCAGTGCGACAGCCATCTGGGTGAGCTGCTGTGCAACCGGGACACCCTGATTGGTGCATTGCTCAACCTCATTGAAAATGCGCTGCAAGCCAGCGACGACCCGGCGCGCCTGAAGGTGCACCTGTTCCGCCGCGAGCGCAGCCTGCACCTGTCTGTAAGCGATGCCGGCAGTGGTATCGATGCAGACCTGCTCGGCCGCCTGGGCGAGCCGTTCCTGACTACCAAGGCCACAGGCACCGGCCTGGGCCTGGCGGTGGTCAAGGCTGTGGTGCGCGCGCACCAGGGTACGCTGCGCCTGCGCTCGAAGGTCGGCCGTGGTACCTGCGTGCGGGTGGAGCTGCCATTGATCGACGGGCAATCGGCGGAGGGCGTGTAATGGCAATCAAGGTGCTGCTGGTCGAGGACGACCGCGTATTGCGCCAGGCGCTGGGCGATACCCTGGAAATCGGCGGTTTCGCCTACCAGGCGGTGGGCAGTGCCGAAGAAGCGCTGGAAGCGGTGTTGGGGGAGGCCTTCAGCCTGGTAGTCAGCGATGTGAACATGCCTGGCATGGATGGCCACCAACTGCTGGCTCAACTGCGCCGCCAGCATCCGCAATTGCCCGTGTTGCTGATGACAGCGCATGCCGCGGTGGAGCGCGCCGTCGAGGCGATGCGCCAAGGGGCCGCCGACTATCTGGTCAAGCCGTTCGAACCCAAGGCGTTGCTCAGCCTGGTCGAGCGGCATGCCGCCGGGCGCGTGGCTGAAGAAGAAGGCCCGGTGGCCTGCGAGCCGGCCAGCCGACAGTTGCTGGAGCTGGCCGCGCGGGTGGCGCGCAGCGACTCGACGGTGCTGATCTCCGGCGAATCCGGCACCGGCAAGGAAGTGCTGGCGCGCTACATTCACCAGCAGTCGCCGCGGGCAGCGCAGCCCTTCGTGGCGATCAATTGTGCTGCCATCCCCGACAACATGCTCGAGGCCACCCTGTTCGGCCACGAGAAGGGTGCCTTCACCGGCGCCATCGCTGCGCAGGCCGGCAAGTTCGAGCAGGCCGAAGGTGGCACCTTGCTGCTCGATGAAATCTCGGAAATGCCAATGGCCTTGCAGGCCAAGCTTCTGCGCGTGCTGCAGGAGCGCGAGGTGGAGCGGGTAGGCGGGCGCAAGCCGATCAGCCTGGATATCCGTGTGCTGGCCACGACCAACCGTGACCTGGCTGGCGAGGTGGCGGCCGGGCGCTTCCGTGAAGACCTGTACTACCGCCTGTCGGTGTTCCCCCTGGCCTGGCGCCCCCTGCGCGAACGCCCGGGTGACATCCTGCAATTGGCCGAGCGCCTGTTGGCGCGACACGTGGCGAAGATGAAACACGCCCCGGTCCGCCTGTCGCCCCAGGCGCGCGCATGCCTGCAGGCGTATGCCTGGCCGGGCAATGTGCGCGAACTGGACAATGCCCTGCAGCGGGCGCTGATCCTGCAGCAGGGCGGGGTGATCGAGGCGGCGGATTTTTGTCTGGCAGGCGCCATTCCATTGTCGGCTGGCACGGAGCCATCACCTGAGGTGACAGCCGAGGTCGGCGGGCTGGGCGATGACATGCGTCGTCATGAGTACCAGATGATCATCGACACCCTGCGCGCCGAGCGCGGTCGCCGCAAAGAGGCGGCCGAACGCCTGGGGATAAGCCCGCGTACCCTGCGCTACAAGCTGGCGCAGATGCGCGATGCCGGGTTTGACGTCGAGGCCAGCCTGTTCGGCTGATGAGCGACTCACCGCCGTAGCTGGCACGATCCCCTGTGGGAGCGGGCGTGCCCGCGAAGCATTCAACGCGGTGGCTGGCACCGGCTACGCCGGTGTTCGCGGGCATGCCCGCTCCCACAGGGATCGCGGGATCTTGCACTCGCCAAGGCTGGCACCTTTGTTGCTTTAGGTTGGCTATCCGCCGCATCACTGTCAAAAAAATGCGGCCGCAGGAGAGAGAAGGGTCATGAGCCAAGGTGTTGAATTCAATCGTCTGATGTTGGACATGCGGGCCATGCAGGCCGATGCCATGTCGCTGCCCAAGGTGGCCGCAGCCCCCGAGCTGGCGCCCGGGCAGAGTACCTTTGCCGATATGCTCGGCCAGGCCATCGGCAAGGTGCATGAGACGCAGCAGGCTTCGACCCAGCTGGCCAATGCCTTCGAGATCGGCAAGAGTGGCGTCGACCTGACCGATGTGATGATCGCTTCGCAAAAGGCCAGCGTGTCGATGCAGGCCCTGACCCAGGTACGCAACAAGCTGGTCCAGGCGTACCAGGACATCATGCAGATGCCGGTTTGAGGACGGACGTAAACCATGGCTGAAGCAGTCGTCGACAACCCCCCCGCCAAAAGCGGCCCGCCCGCGGCCAAACCGCCGCTGTTCGGCATGGCGTTTCTGGAAAACATCGCGCAGATGCCCATGCTGCGTCAGGTCGGCCTTCTGGTCGGCCTGGCCGCCAGCGTGGCGATCGGCTTTGCCGTGGTGCTGTGGTCGCAACAACCCGATTACCGTCCGCTGTATGGCAGCCTGGCGGGCATGGACACCAAGCAGGTCATGGATACCCTGGCCGCTGCCGACATCCCCTACAACGTCGAGCCCAATTCCGGCGCTCTGCTGGTCAAGGCCGACGACCTCTCCCGTGCGCGCCTGAAGCTGGCGGCCGCTGGTGTGGCACCCAGCGATGGCAATGTCGGTTTCGAACTGCTCGACAAGGAGCAGGGCCTGGGTACCAGCCAGTTCATGGAAGCCACCCGTTACCGTCGCAGCCTGGAAGGTGAACTGGCGCGTACCGTGTCCAGCCTGAACAACGTCAAGGGTGCGCGCGTGCACCTGGCCATCCCGAAAAGCTCGGTGTTCGTGCGTGACGAACGCAAGCCGAGCGCCTCGGTACTGGTCGAGCTGTACCCGGGCCGTGCCCTGGAAGCCGGGCAGGTGATGGCCATCGTCAACCTGGTCGCTACCAGCGTGCCGGAACTGGACAAGTCCCAGGTCACCGTGGTCGACCAGAAGGGCAACCTGCTGTCCGAGCAGATCCAGGACACCGCCCTGACCCAGGCAGGCAAGCAGTTCGACTACAGCCGCCGGGTGGAAAGCATGCTCACCCAGCGGGTGCACAACATTCTGCAGCCAGTGCTGGGCAATGACCGCTACAAGGCCGAAGTGTCCGCCGACCTCGACTTCAGCGCGGTCGAGTCCACCTCCGAGCAGTTCAACCCTGACCAGCCAGCGCTGCGCAGCGAGCAGTCGGTCGACGAACAACGCGCCAGCAGCCAGGGCCCGCAAGGTGTGCCCGGCGCGCTGAGCAACCAGCCGCCAGGCCCGGCCTCGGCACCGCAGACCACCGGTGGTGCCGCTACCCCGGCAGCTGCCATCCAGCCTGGCCAGCCGCTGGTGGATGCCAACGGCCAGCAGATCATGGACCCGGCCACCGGCCAGCCAATGCTCGCGCCGTACCCGTCGGACAAGCGTCAGCAAAGCACCAAGAACTTCGAACTGGACCGTTCCATCAGCCACACCCGCCAGCAGCAGGGGCGCATGACCCGCCTTTCGGTGGCGGTGGTGGTGGACGACCAGGTCAAGATCGACCCGGCCACCGGTGATACCACCCGTGCGCCGTGGGGCGCCGAAGACCTGGCACGCTTCACTCGCCTGGTACAGGACGCGGTCGGCTTCGATGCCAGCCGTGGCGACAGCGTGACAGTGATCAACGTGCCGTTCGCCGCCGATCGTGGCGAAGAAATCGCCGACATTGCCTTCTATCAGCAACCTTGGTTCTGGGACATCGTCAAGCAAGTGCTGGGCGTGGTATTCATCTTGGTGCTGGTGTTCGGCGTGCTGCGTCCGGTGCTGAACAACATTACAGGGGGCGGCAAGCAGGCTGCCTCGGATAGCGACATGGAGCTGGGCGGCATGATCGGTCTGGATGGCGAACTGGCCAACGACCGCGTCAGCCTGGGTGGCCCGACAAGCATTCTGCTGCCTAGCCCGAACGAGGGTTACGAGGCACAGCTCAACGCAATCAAAGGCCTGGTGGCCGAAGACCCGGGCCGCGTTGCCCAGGTCGTGAAAGAGTGGATCAACGCCGATGAGTGATAACCGAGCCGTTACCGCCAAGCTGAGCCGCGTCGACAAGGCGGCGATCCTTCTGCTTTCGCTGGGCGAAACCGACGCCGCCCAGGTGCTGCGGCACATGGGGCCCAAGGAAGTGCAGCGGGTGGGTGTGGCCATGGCGCAGATGGGCAATGTGCACCGTGAACAGGTCGAGCAGGTGATGAGCGAGTTCGTCGAAATCGTCGGCGACCAGACCAGCCTGGGCGTGGGCTCCGATGCCTATATCCGCAAGATGCTCAACCAGGCCCTGGGCGAGGACAAGGCCAACGGCCTGGTCGACCGCATTCTGCTCGGTGGCAACACCAGCGGCCTGGACAGCCTCAAGTGGATGGAGCCGCGCGCCGTCGCCGACGTGATCCGTTACGAGCACCCGCAGATCCAGGCCATCGTGGTCGCCTACCTCGACCCCGACCAGGCCGGCGAAGTGCTGAGCAACTTCGACCACAAGGTGCGCCTGGACATCGTCCTGCGCGTGTCGTCGCTGAACACCGTGCAACCGGCGGCGTTGAAGGAGCTGAACCAGATCCTCGAGAAGCAGTTCTCGGGCAACTCCAACGCGGCGCGTACCACCTTGGGCGGCATCAAGCGCGCCGCCGACATCATGAACTTCCTCGACAGCTCGGTGGAAGGTGCACTGATGGACGCGATCCGCGAAATCGACAGCGACCTGTCCGAGCAGATCGAAGACCTGATGTTCGTCTTCAACAACCTGGCCGACGTCGACGACCGTGGCATCCAGGCACTGCTGCGCGAGGTCTCGTCCGACGTGCTGGTGGTGTCGCTCAAGGGCGCCGACGAGCGGGTCAAGGACAAGATCTTCAAGAACATGTCCAAACGTGCGTCGGAGCTGTTGCGCGACGACCTGGAGGCCAAGGGGCCGGTACGGGTCAGCGACGTGGAAACGGCGCAGAAGGAAATCCTCACCATCGCCCGCCGCATGGCCGAGGCCGGCGAGATCGTGCTCGGCGGCAAGGGCGCCGAGGAAATGATCTAAGGTATTCGCGATCTGAAGGCCGACGCCGCCCCTTGTGGGAGCGGGTTTACCCGCGAAGGCGTCGGGCCTGGCGATAGAGCTTGTCGCTGCCGACGCATTCGCGGGTAAACCCGCTCCCACAGGGACCGTGTCGGCTGAACATGGTTTGAGAACATGACAGCATGCCCACCAAAGAACATCACCCCAGCGACCTGATCCGCGCCCGCGACCTCGAGGGCGTGGACGTATGGGCGCTGCCCAGCTTCGACCCGGAACCGGAGCCTGAGCCCCAGCCTGCGCCGGAACCCGAGGTAATCGAGGAAGAAGTCGAGGAAGTGCCGCTGGAAGAAGTCCAGCCACTGACCCTGGAAGAACTCGAGGCCATCCGCCAGGAAGCCTACAACGAGGGCTTCGCCACCGGTGAGCGCGAGGGCTTCCATAGCACCCAGCTCAAAGTCCGCCAGGAGGCCGAAGAGGCCCTGAAGACCAAGCTGGAAAGCCTCGACCGGCTGATGACCAACCTGATGGAGCCGATCGCCGAGCAAGACACGCAGATCGAGAAAACCCTGGTCCACCTGGTGGCACACATGACCCGTCAGGTGATCGGTCGCGAACTGCGGGGTGATTCCAGCCAGATCACCCAGGTACTGCGCGAAGCGCTCAAGCTGCTGCCCATGGGCGCGGACAATATCCGCATCCACCTCAACCCGCAGGATTTCGAGCTGGCCAAGGCCCTGCGCGAACGCCATGAGGAAAGCTGGCGGCTGCTCGAGGACAGCGCACTGCTACCCGGCGGCTGCCGTATCGAGACCGCGCACAGCCGCATCGACGCAACCATGGAAACCCGCATCGAAAAAGCCGTGGCCCAACTGTTCGACCAGTTGCACGACCATTCGCTGCACCCGGCAGCGCCGGACATGTCGGTAGACCTGGACAGCCTGCCAGAGCGCGCCGTGGGTAGCCCGGATGCATCTTGAACGCACCAGTTTCGGCAAGCGCCTGGGCAGCTATGCCGAGGCGATCGAGCTGCCGGCCCAGCCCATCGTCGAAGGCCGCCTGTTGCGCATGGTCGGCCTCACCCTGGAAGCAGAAGGCCTGCGCGCTGCAGTCGGCAGCCGCTGCCTGGTAATCAACGACGACAGCTACCACCCGGTGCAGGTGGAAGCCGAGGTCATGGGCTTTGCCGGGCCCAAGGTATTCCTCATGCCGGTCGGCAGTATCGTCGGCATCGCCCCCGGCGCCCGCGTGGTGCCGCTGGATGACAGCGGCCGCCTGCCCATGGGCATGAGCATGCTCGGCAGGGTGCTCGACGGCGCCGGCCGCGCGCTGGATGGCAAGGGTGGGATGAAGGCCGAGGACTGGGTGCCGATGGACGGCCCGGTGATCAACCCGTTGAACCGCGACCCCATCAGCAAGCCGCTGGACGTGGGTATTCGCAGCATCAATGGCCTGCTCACCGTCGGTCGCGGCCAGCGCCTGGGCCTGTTTGCCGGTACCGGCGTGGGCAAGTCGGTGTTGCTGGGCATGATGACCCGCTTCACCGAAGCCGAAGTCATCGTCGTCGGCCTGATCGGTGAGCGGGGGAGGGAGGTCAAGGAGTTCATCGAACATATCCTTGGTGAAGAAGGCCTCAAGCGCTCTGTGGTGGTCGCTTCGCCCGCCGACGATGCGCCGCTGATGCGCCTGCGTGCGGCCATGTACTGCACACGTATTGCCGAGTACTTCCGCGACAAGGGCAAGAACGTGCTGTTGCTGATGGACTCGCTGACCCGTTTCGCCCAGGCCCAGCGGGAAATCGCCCTGGCCATCGGCGAGCCGCCGGCTACCCGGGGTTACCCGCCGTCGGTGTTCGCCAAGCTGCCTAAGCTAGTGGAGCGGGCCGGCAACGGCGAGCCAGGCGGTGGTTCGATCACCGCGTTCTACACCGTGTTGTCCGAGGGTGACGACCAGCAGGACCCGATTGCCGACGCGGCACGCGGTGTACTCGATGGCCACTTCGTGCTGTCGCGGCGTTTGGCCGAGGAAGGCCATTACCCGGCCATCGACATCGAAGCCTCGATCAGCCGGGTCATGCCCCAGGTGGTCGATGCCGACCATTTGCGCCAGGCGCAGAAGTTCAAGCAGTTGTGGTCGCGCCTGTCGCAAAGCCGCGACCTGATCAGCGTGGGCGCATACGTGGCGGGTGGCGACCCGGAAACCGACCTGGCCATTGCCCTGCAATCGAAGCTGCTGGAGTTTCTGCGCCAGGGCCTGCGCGAGAGCGTGGGCATGGCGCAAAGCCGCGAACAGTTGGGGGCGATCTTTGCGCCCCCGGCGGGCGGTTGATAGGCCATGGCGCTGCCCGGACGTGCCGCGCGCCTGGCGCCGGTGGTGGACATGGCCGAAGAGGCCGAGCGCCAGGCGGCCCAGCGCCTTGGGCATTTCCAGCAGCAGGTGGTCACCGCCCAGGCCAAGCTGGCCGAGCTCGAGCGGTTTCGCGAGGATTACCAGCTGCAGTGGATCAACCGTGGCGGGCAGGGGGTAAATGGCAGTTGGCTGGTCAATTACCAGCGTTTCCTCGGGCAGTTGGAAACGGCCATGACCCAGCAGCGCCAGAGCCTGGCCTGGCACCAGAACAACCTCAACAACGCCCGCGGCACCTGGCAGCAGGCCTATGCCCGGGTGGAGGGCTTGCGCAAGCTGGTGCAGCGCTACCTGGACGAAGCCAGGCGCGCCGAAGACAAGCGCGAGCAGCGCTTGCTGGATGAGTTGTCCCAGCGCCTGCCGCGGCAGAATCACCTATAGCCTGTACTGGCCCATTAGGCTTGCGCCGTACCCTGTAGGAGCGGCCTTGTGTCGCGAAAGGGGCGCGCAGCGGCCCCAGGATGTCAGCTTCGCAGCAAATAGTGCCGGGGCCGCTCTGCGGCCCTTTCGCGACACAAGGCCGCTCCTACACTGGGTGCACCGCATGTGGGAACGGCATGCTTGCCTCCCCTGGCATCGCCTGCTAAACCTTTAAGGAGTTGCATCCGCCATCATCGAAGGAATCGCTAGCATGGCAGTCGAGACTGATTTTTCGCAGGACGGGAAAAAGCTGACGATCAAGATCAAGGGGCGCTTCGATTTCGGCAAGCACCAGGAATTTCGTGACGCCTACGAACGCCAGCCCCGCCGGCCCGATTCGGTGGTCGTCGACCTGAAGGACACCACCTACCTCGACAGTTCTGCACTCGGCATGCTGCTGTTATTGCGTGACCATGCGGGCGGCGATGAGTCGGATGTGCGGGTAGTGCATGCCAGCTCCGATGTGCGCAAGATCCTCGCCATCTCCAATTTCGAAAAACTCTTCGATATCAGTTGAGCGCCGACATGCCGGCCGAACAGGCGTTGACCGTGCTGGTCGCCGAAGACGGTGCCGCCGACCGCCTGCTGCTGGCGCAGATCGTGCGCCGGCAGGGTCATCAGGTATTCACCGCGGAAAACGGCGAGCAGGCGGTGGCGCTGTTCATCGAGCGGCGCCCGCAACTGGTGCTGCTGGATGCACTGATGCCGGTGATGGACGGCTTCGAGGCGGCGCGGCAGATCAAGGCCCTGGCCGGCGAAGCGCTGGTGCCGATCATTTTCCTGACGTCATTGAACGAGGAGGAAGGCTTGGTGCGCTGCCTGGAGGCCGGGGGCGACGACTTCATGGCCAAGCCCTACAGTGCGGTTATCCTCGGCGCCAAGATCCGCGCCATGGACCGCCTGCGCCGGCTGCAGGCCACCGTGCTGGAGCAGCGCGACCAGATTAGCCGGCACCACCACCACCTGCTCAACGAGCAGCGGGTGGCCAAGGCCGTATTCGACAAGGTAGCCCACTCCGGCTGCCTGGCCGCACCCAACATCCGCTACCTGCAGTCGCCCTATGCGCTGTTCAATGGCGACCTGATGCTGGCCGCGTTCACCCCGTCCGGCGACATGCGCGTGCTGCTTGGCGATTTCACCGGCCACGGCCTGCCAGCGGCGGTAGGGGCCATGCCGCTGGCAGAAGTGTTCTACGGCATGACCGCCAAGGGCTACGGCATGGCGCAGGTCCTGCGCGAGATGAACGCCAAGCTCAAACGCATCCTGCCGGTGGACATGTTCTGTTGTGCGCTGTTGCTCAACCTCAGCATGCAGCGCGGTTCGGTGGAAGTGTGGAACGGTGGCATGCCTGATGGCTATCGTTTGGCAGTGGATGGCCAGGTGCTGTCGGTGCTGAGTTCGCGACACCTGCCACTGGGCATCCTGGATGCCGAGCGTTTCGATGACAGTACCGAAGTGTTGCCGTTGGCACCGGGCGAGCGCCTGCTGCTGCTGTCGGACGGCGTGCTCGACACCGCCGACGATCAGGAGCGCCTTTTTGGCGTGCAGCGCCTGCGCAGGGTGCTGGCCGACAATCGTGACCCGGTGCGGCTGTTCGACGAAGTGATGCAGGCCCTGGAGCGTTTTGGCGGGCGCCCGCGCGATGACATCAGTTTGTGCGACATTCGTATGTTCAGCGCCGAGGAGCGGGTGCCGGCGCCTATGATCTACTCTGATAGCGGCCGCTCCAGCCCGCTGGACTGGTCGCTGGGGTTCGAGGTGCGTGGCCAGAGCTTGAAGCGCTTCAACCCGGTGCCGTACCTGGTGCAGTTGTTGCAAGAGATTCACGGCCTGCGCGCACGTACCGGCAACCTGCACAGTGTGCTCAGCGAGCTGTATTCCAACGCCCTGGAGCATGGTGTGCTGGGCCTGGACTCGCAGCTCAAGCGCGATGTACAGGGCTTTGCCAACTACTATCAGGAACGCGCTCGGCGCCTTGGGGTACTGACCGACGGTTACGTACGCATCGATTTCCAGGTTGAACCGCAGGCCGATGGCGGGCGTCTGATGATCGAGGTCCGTGACAGCGGTGCCGGGTTCGATGTGCAGCGCGTGCTGTCGCGGCCCTCGCTGGAGCAGGAGCTGAGCGGGCGAGGCCTGAACCTGGTGCGGCGGTTGGCCAGCAGTGCGCACTGGAGTGATGGCGGGCGCTGCGCGCATGTGGAGTTCGTCTGGTGAGCCACGGGTTGGCTCGGGCATAATCTGGCTTGATCAAGGAGTGAACAAGTGACTGACATGCATATTGACCACAGGGTCCTCAGCGACCTGCGTGAAGTCATGGAGGACGGCTATCTGCTGCTGGTGCAGACATTTCTAGAAGATTCCGAACGGCGCCTGAGCCAGTTGCATGCGGCCAGAAGTGCCGAGGAGCTCGGTTTGGCCGCGCACAGCTTCAAGGGTAGCAGCAGCAACATGGGCGCCGTGGGCCTGGCCAACCTGTGCCAGGAGCTGGAGGAGCGCGCGCGGCGGCCCCCGCTGTATGGCATCGAGGACCTGATCAACCGCATCGATCAGGAATTCTTCGAGGTGCAGACCTTCTACCGGGGTGAGCAACAACGTATTTCCGCAGGTTGATGCGCAAGTTGGCGCGACTCTTGCCTGTCTCTGGCTGGATGATTTTTTTGTTTCTGGCGCGGAGACTGCTCGATGCCTGTCGCACCCAACCCATTGTTGCAAGGCACTGCCATTGCCACCCCCTCGCGTTCGGCCGCCACACAGGCTGAAAAACCTCTGCAGGCGCCGGGCGACAAGGGTGACAGCTTTGGCCAGGTGATGGCCAGGCGGGGCCGCGACAAGGCCGCCGCGCAGGACGACAAGGCCGACCAGGCCAAGCCCAAGGACAAATCCGAGGCGGCACAAGGCGGCAAGAAAGACGCTGCGGAAAAAACCACCGTTGCCGATGACGGCAAACAATTGCCAGCCGACGACCAGGCTCAGGCGGACACCGGCGTGCGCGATGCCAGTCTTGTGGCCGGCCAGGTAACCGACGCCCAGCCTGGCGCACAGCTGATTCAGGCCCAGGCCGAGGCGGTGGCACCTGTGTTGCAAGCCGCCACGGCGCAAGCCCAGGTCACCGCCGCGTTGCCCGAGGAGCCAGCCGAGGAAGCCTTCGACCCTGACGCCGACCCGTTGGCCAACCTGCCGACCTTGCGCCTGGCACTGGAACAAAGCGCCCAGGCCAAAGGGGCGACCTCGGCGCATGCCCTGGACCCTTCACAGGCCCAGGGCGAGGAGGGGCAGATGGCCGTCAATACCTTGGCGAATCTGGTCGAGAATGCTGATGGTGAAACCGGCGAGCCTGGCGACAAGGCCTTTGCTGGCTTGCTCGAAGATGGCCTGAAGGACACCAAGAGCGCTGGCAGCGATACGCGCGTCGACGATTTCGCCAACCGCCTGGCCAACCTGACCCAGGCCGCCACGGCCAAGACCGCCAATGCCGTGCCGGCCAATGCCAGCCCATTGCACCAACCACTGCCGATGAACCAGAACGCCTGGGCCGAGGGCCTGGTCAACCGGGTCATGTACCTGTCCAGCCAGAACCTCAAGTCGGCGGATATCCAGTTGGAGCCGGCGGAACTGGGCCGCCTGGACATTCGCGTCAATGTTGCGACGGACCAGTCGACCCAGATCACCTTCATCAGCGGCCACGCCGGTGTGCGTGACGCCCTCGACAGCCAGGTGCACCGCCTGCGCGAGCTGTTCGCCCAGCAGGGGCTGGCACAGCCGGATGTCAACGTGGCCGACCAGTCGCGCGGTCAACAACAACAGCAGGGGCAGGCGCAGGGCAGTAACCTGTCCGGGGTGGCGGCGCGCCGGGCTGAGCAGGATGGCGGCGAGGCAGTCGATAGCGCCCGGCCTGTGGAGCAGCAGGTGGTTGTGGGCGACAGCGCGGTCGATTATTACGCATAGATCTCGATTGCCTGTACTGGCCTCTTCGCGGGTAAACCCGCTCCCACAAGTACGATGCGGGATCGGCAGCCTGTGCAGGTCCTGTGGGAGCGGGTTCACCCGCGAAGAAGCCAGCACAGTTGTCCCTGCTGAAAATGCCCTTCTGCAAAATCTGGCATAACACTTGCTCAAGCCAAGCCATTCTCCCTTGAACCCCCGATGGACGACGGATTATTGGCATGGCGAAGAGCGAAGCAGTCAAAGACCCCGCCACTAAAGGCAAACTCAAGCTGATCCTGCTGGCAGTAGTGGGCCTGTTGCTGGCGGTCGGCCTTTCGGTGGGCGCTACCTGGTTCATCATGCACAAGAGCGAGCCGGCCCCGGCCGCCGATCCTGCAGCCAGCAACGTCAAGCCAGCGGCTATCTACGAAGCGCTGGCTCCGGCCTTTGTGGTCAACTTCAACCAGAACGGTCGCCAGCGCTACATGCAGGTGAGCATCACCATGCAGGCGCGCAGCCAGGCTGACCTGGATGCGCTCAAGGTGCACATGCCGGTGATCCGCAACAACCTGGTGATGATGTTCTCCGGGCAAGGCTTCGACACCCTGGCCGGCAGCCCGGTGGGGCAGGAAATGCTGCGCCAGAAGGCCACCGCAGTGGTCCAGGAAGTGGCGCAGAAGGAAGTCGGCAAGCCGGTCGTCGACCAGTTGCTGTTCACCAATTTCGTATTGCAGTAGGAGTCCGCAATGGCCGTACAGGACCTGCTGTCCCAGGATGAAATCGATGCCCTGTTGCATGGCGTCGACGACGGGCTGGTGCAGACCGAGAGTGCATCCGAGCCTGGCAGCATCAAAAGCTACGACCTGACCAGTCAGGACCGTATCGTGCGGGGCCGCATGCCGACCCTGGAAATGATCAACGAGCGTTTCGCCCGTTACACCCGTATCAGCATGTTCAACCTGCTGCGCCGTTCCGCCGACGTGGCAGTGGGTGGCGTGCAAGTGATGAAGTTCGGCGAATACGTACACTCGCTGTACGTGCCGACCAGCCTCAACCTGGTCAAGATCAAGCCGCTGCGCGGCACCTCGCTGTTCATCCTCGACGCCAAGCTGGTGTTCAAGCTGGTGGACAACTTCTTCGGCGGCGACGGTCGCCACGCCAAGATCGAAGGCCGCGAATTCACCCCCACCGAGCTGCGCGTGGTGCGCATGGTGCTGGACCAGTGCTTCGTCGACCTCAAGGAAGCCTGGCAGGCAATCATGCCGGTCACCTTCGAATACATGAACTCCGAAGTAAACCCGGCCATGGCCAACATTGTCGGCCCCAGCGAAGCGGTGGTGGTGTCCACCTTCCACATCGAACTGGACGGCGGTGGCGGCGACCTGCACGTGACCATGCCGTACTCGATGATCGAGCCGGTGCGGGAAATGCTCGATGCCGGTTTCCAGTCCGACCTGGACGACCAGGACGAGCGCTGGGTCAAGGCCCTGCGCGAGGACGTGCTGGACGTGGCCGTGCCGCTGACCGCCACCGTAGCCCGGCGCCAGCTGAAGCTGCGCGACATCCTGCACATGCAGCCTGGCGACGTGATCCCGGTGGAGCTGCCCGAGCACCTGGTGCTGCGCGCTAACGGCGTGCCGTCGTTCAAGGCGCGCCTGGGTTCGCACAAGGGCAACCTGGCGCTGCAGATCATCGACCCGATCGAACGCCGCTGACGGCGTGCCGGTCACTCCTAACGAATTGAATGCCTGTCGAGGAAACCATGGCTAACGAAAACGAGATCACCTCTGCAGAGGACCAGGCGCTGGCCGATGAGTGGGCTGCGGCACTGGAAGAAACCGGTGCAGCCGGCCAGGCCGACATCGATGCACTGCTGGGTGGTGACACCGGTAGCAGCGCCAGCGGCCCGGGCCGCCTGCCGATGGAAGAGTTTGCCAGCTCGCCGAAGCCGAACGAAAACGTCAGCCTCGAAGGCCCGAACCTGGACGTGATCCTGGATATCCCGGTGAACATTTCCATGGAAGTGGGCAGCACCGAGATCAACATCCGCAACCTGCTGCAGCTCAACCAGGGCTCGGTGATCGAGCTCGATCGCCTGGCCGGCGAACCGCTCGACGTGCTGGTCAACGGCACGCTGATCGCCCATGGCGAAGTGGTGGTGGTCAACGAAAAGTTCGGCATCCGCCTGACCGACGTGATCAGCCCCAGCGAACGTATCAAGAAGCTGCGCTGAGTGAAGGGCACGATGCGCGCCATCGCGGCGCTCGCCGCGCTGCTCGCCAGCCAGGCATGCCTGGCCGCGGCCACGCCGGCGGCAACCCCGGCAACCGCGCCTGGCAGCCTCGGTGGGCAGTTGGCGCAGATGGTCTTCGGCCTGCTGCTGGTGGTCGGCCTGATCTTCTTCCTGGCCTGGTTGCTGCGGCGCATGCAAAGCACGGCGGTGAAGGGCGGGCAGGTGATCGAGATCGTCGGCAGCCGGGCCATCGGCCCGCGTGATCGGCTGCTGCTGGTGCAGGTGGGCAAGGAGCAGATCCTGATCGGCCATACCCCTGGCAGCATCGAGGCCCTGCATGTGCTGGCCGAACCCGTGGAAGTGCCGGAAAGTGCCCGTCAGGCGACGCCGGAGTTTGCCCAGCGGCTGATGGAGCTGATGGGCAAGGACCCTAAGGACAAGAAGTGATGAGTGGCGCGCTGCGTGTGTTGTTGACTCTGGCGCTGCTGCTGGCTGCGCCGCTGGCCTTGGGTGCCGACCCGCTGTCGATCCCGGCCATTACCCTGTCCAATACCCCGGACGGGCAGCAGGAATACTCGGTCAGCCTGCAGATCCTGCTGATCATGACGGCGCTCAGCTTCATTCCGGCGTTCGTCATCCTGATGACCAGCTTCACCCGCATCATCATCGTGTTCTCGATCCTGCGTCAGGCCCTGGGCCTGCAGCAGACGCCGTCGAACCAGTTGCTGACCGGCATGGCGCTGTTCCTGACCATGTTCATCATGGCGCCGGTGTTCGACCGGGTGAACCAGGACGCGCTGCAGCCGTACCTGAAGGAGCAGATGACCGCCCAGCAGGCCATAGACAAGGCCCAGGTGCCGCTCAAGGACTTCATGCTGGCACAAACCCGGCAAAGCGACCTCGACCTGTTCATGCGCCTGTCCAAGCGTACCGACATCGCCGGCCCGGACCAGGTGCCGCTGACGATCCTGGTACCGGCGTTCGTCACCTCAGAGCTGAAGACCGCATTCCAGATCGGTTTCATGATCTTCATCCCGTTCCTGATCATCGACATGGTGGTGGCCAGCGTGCTGATGGCCATGGGCATGATGATGCTGTCGCCGCTGATCATCTCGCTGCCGTTCAAGATCATGCTGTTCGTGCTGGTGGATGGCTGGGCGCTGATCATGGGTACCCTGGCCAGCAGTTTCGGCGGCGTCTGACGCCGTCAAGGAGAGCCGCCGATGACACCTGAAGTCGCTGTCGACCTGTTCCGTGATGCCTTGTGGCTGACCACCCTGATGGTCGCCATACTGGTAGTGCCCAGCCTGCTGGTGGGCCTGGTGGTGGCGATGTTCCAGGCCGCCACGCAGATCAACGAACAGACCCTGAGTTTCCTCCCGCGCCTGCTGGTGATGCTGGTCACGCTGATCGTCGCCGGGCCGTGGCTGGTGCAGAAGTTCATGGAGTACTTCATCAGCCTCTACACCAACATCCCGCATTTGATCGGTTGACGCGCCGATGCTGGAGCTGACCGACACGCAGATCGGCACCTGGGTTGCCACCTTCATCCTGCCGTTGTTCCGGGTGACGGCGGTGCTGATGACCATGCCGATCTTCGGCACCCGCATGCTGCCGGCGCGGGTGCGCCTGTATGTGGCCGTGGCTATCACCGTGGTGATCGTCCCGGCCCTGCCACCCTTGCCCGAGTTCGACCCGTTGAGCCTGCGCGGCCTGCTGCTGTGTGCCGAGCAGGTCATCGTCGGGGCGCTGTTCGGGTTGTCGTTGCAGTTGTTGTTCCAGGCGTTCGTGATCGCTGGCCAGGTCGTCGCGGTGCAGATGGGCATGGCCTTCGCATCGATGGTCGACCCGGCGAACGGCGTCAACGTCGCGGTGATCAGCCAGTTCATGACCATGCTGGTGAGCGTGCTGTTCCTGCTGATGAACGGCCATCTGGTGGCGTTCGAGGTGCTGACCGAAAGTTTCACCACCTTGCCGGTGGGCAATGCGCTGGTGGTCAATCAGTTCTGGGAACTGGCGGGGCGCCTGGGCTGGGTGTTCGGCGCCGGCCTTCTGCTGATCCTGCCGGCTATCGCCGCGCTGCTGGTGGTGAACATCGCCTTTGGCGTAATGACGCGTGCCGCGCCGCAGTTGAACATTTTCTCCATCGGTTTTCCGCTTACCCTGGTCATGGGCATGTTCATTTTCTGGGTTGGCCTGGCCGATATACTTTCCCATTACCAGGCATTGGCCAGCGAAGCGCTGCAATGGCTGCGTGAACTGGCGAGGGCGCGCTGAGCATGGCAGAAAGCGAAAGCGGTCAGGACAAGACAGAAGAACCCACCGACAAGCGCAAGCGCGATGCTCGCGAGAAAGGCGAGATCGCGCGGTCCAAGGAACTGAACACGGTGGCGGTGACCCTGGCCGGCGCCGGTGGCCTGTTGGCGTTTGGCGGCCACCTGGCCGAGACGCTGCTGGCGATCATGCGCATGAACTTCAGCCTGACCCGCGACTTCATCACCGATGAGCGGGCCATGGGTGCCTTCCTGCTGGCCTCGGGCAAGATGGCCATCTGGGCAGTGCAGCCGATATTGATCCTGTTGTTCGTGATTTCCTTCGTCGCGCCGATCGCCCTGGGCGGTTTCCTGTTTTCCGGCAGCCTGTTGCAGCCGAAATTCAGCCGCATGAATCCCTTGTCAGGGGTCAAGCGCATGTTCTCGATGAATGCCCTGACCGAACTCTTGAAAGCGTTCGCCAAGTTTCTCGTGATTCTGGTCGTGGCGGTAGTGGTACTGGTCAATGACCGCCAGGCGCTGCTGGCCATCGCCAACGAGCCGTTGGAGCAGGCGATCATCCATAGCCTGCAGGTGGTGGGCTGGAGTGCGTTGTGGATGTCGGCGGGGCTGCTGTTGATTGCGGCGGCGGACGTGCCGTTCCAGCTGTGGCAGGCGCACAACAAGCTGAAGATGACCAAGCAGGAGGTCAAGGACGAGTACAAGGACAGTGAAGGCAAGCCCGAGGTCAAGCAGCGTATTCGCCAGCTGCAGCGTGAGGCTTCACAGCGGCGCATGATGGCGGCCGTGCCCGAAGCCGATGTGATCATCACCAACCCGACGCATTATGCGGTGGCCTTGCAGTACGACCCGGAGAAAGGCGGGGCGGCGCCATTGCTGCTGGCCAAGGGCACGGATTTCATTGCCTTGAAGATTCGCGAGATCGGTGTGGAGCACAAGGTCCAGATCCTCGAGTCGCCGGCGTTGGCGCGGGCGATCTATTACTCCACCGAGCTTGAGCAGGAAATCCCCGCCGGCTTGTACCTGGCGGTGGCCCAGGTGCTGGCCTATGTGTTCCAGATCCGTCAGTACCGGGCAGGCAAGGGCAAGCGGCCAGAGCCGCTGAAGGACGACCTGCCGATCCCGTCGGACCTGCGTCGCGACAGTTGACCTTGTGTCAGGGCTTCTGGCCCTTTCGCGGGTGAACCCGCTCCCACAGGTCCTCTGCGGGCCTTGAAGGCTGTGCGGTCCCTGTGGGAGCGGGTTCACCCGCGAAGAGGCCGGAACAGACAACATAAATCCCCCGTCGAGCAAAGTTGGAAGGCTTCTTGCAAAGCCAGCGCCAGGCGCCCCCTGTGCGTCAAAGTTTTGCATCAAGAGGACTCGCGGTGGATCGCACTCAGTTAATCAGCAACGCCCGTAACAACCTGGCCGGGCTCGGTCGGGGCAACCTGGGTGTGCCGCTGTTGCTGCTGGTGATGTTGGCAATGATGATGTTGCCGATACCGCCGTTCCTGCTCGACGTGTTCTTCACCTTCAACATCGCCCTGTCGATCGTGGTGCTGCTGGTCTGCGTCTATGCGCTGCGCCCGCTCGACTTCGCCGCGTTCCCCACCATCCTGCTGGTGGCCACGCTGTTGCGCCTGGCCCTGAACGTTGCATCCACCCGGGTTGTGATGCTGCATGGCCAGGAGGGCCACGGCGCAGCCGGCAAGGTGATCCAGGCCTTCGGCGAGGTGGTGATCGGCGGTAACTACGTGGTCGGTGCCGTGGTGTTCGCCATCCTCATGATCATCAACTTCGTGGTGGTGACCAAGGGCGCCGGGCGTATCTCGGAAGTGAGCGCGCGTTTCACCCTCGACGCCATGCCCGGCAAGCAGATGGCCATCGACGCCGACCTCAACGCCGGCCTGATCGACCAGGCCCAGGCCAAGCACCGCCGCGCCGAAGTGGCGCAGGAAGCCGAGTTCTACGGTTCGATGGACGGTGCCAGCAAGTTCGTCCGCGGTGACGCCATCGCCGGCCTGCTGATCCTGTTCATCAACCTGATCGGCGGCATGCTGATCGGCATGCTGCAGCACGGCATGAGCTTTGGCGATGCCGGCAAGGTGTACGCCTTGCTGACCATCGGTGACGGTTTGGTGGCGCAATTGCCATCACTGCTGCTGTCCACCGCTGCCGCGATCATGGTTACCCGCGCCTCGGGCTCCGAGGACATGGGCAAGCTGATCAACCGGCAGATGTTCGATTCGCCCAAGGCCCTGGCGGTGTCCGGCGCGCTGATGATTGTCATGGGCCTGGTGCCGGGCATGCCGCACGTGGCCTTCCTCAGCCTCGGCCTGCTGGCCGGTGGTGGCGCCTACCTGGTATGGAAGAAGCAGCAGAAGGCCAAGGCGCAAGCCCTGCAGGAGGCGCAGCGCCAGCAGGACTTGCTGCCCTCGCCACAGCGTGCGCTGGAAACCAAGGAACTGGGCTGGGACGACGTCACGCCGATCGACATGATTGGCCTGGAGGTCGGCTACCGGCTGATCCCGCTGGTCGATCGCAACCAGGGCGGCCAGTTGCTGGCGCGGATCAAGGGCGTGCGCAAGAAACTGTCGCAAGACCTGGGCTTCCTCATGCCCACCGTGCACATCCGCGACAACCTCGACCTGCAGCCCAGCGCCTATCGCCTGACCTTGATGGGGGTGATCCTGGCCGAGGCCGAGATCTATCCGGATCGCGAACTGGCAATCAACCCGGGCCAGGTGTTCGGCACCCTCAACGGTATTGCCGCGCGTGACCCGGCGTTCGGCCTGGAGGCCGTGTGGATCGATGTTGGCCAGCGCGCCCAGGCACAGTCGTTGGGCTACACCGTGGTCGACGCCAGCACCGTGGTGGCCACCCACTTGAACCAGATCCTGCAGAAGCACTGCCACGAGCTGATTGGCCATGAAGAGGTCCAGCAACTACTGCAGGTTTTGGCCAAGGCATCGCCTAAACTTGCAGAAGAGCTGGTGCCAGGTGTCATTTCATTGTCGGGCCTGCTCAAGGTGCTGCAAGCGCTGTTGTCGGAGCAGGTGCCGGTGCGCGATATTCGCAGTATCGCCGAGGCGATCGCGAACAACGCCGGCAAGAGTCAAGATACCGCCGCGCTGGTGGCGGCGGTGCGCGTCGGATTGTGTCGCGCCATCGTGCAAAGCATTGTCGGCATTGAGTCGGAGCTGCCAGTGATTACCCTGGAGCCAAGATTGGAACAGATTTTGCTCAATAGTCTGCAGAGGGCCGGGCAAGGTCAGGAAGACGGTGTTCTTCTTGAGCCGAGCATGGCCGAAAAGCTGCAGCGTTCGTTGATCGAGGCGGCCCAGCGCCAGGAAATGCAGGGCCAGCCGGCCATCCTTCTGGTCGCCGGCCCGATCCGCGCCATGCTGTCGCGTTTCGGTCGCCTGGCTGTACCGAATTTGCATGTTCTGGCGTATCAGGAAATACCTGACAACAAGCAAGTCACCATCGTTGCCACCGTGGGCCCTAACGGCTGAGGTAGGGGATAATGCAAGTTAAGCGATTTTTCGCCGCCGATATGCGTCAGGCCATGAAGCTGGTCCGTGATGAGCTGGGCGCCGATGCCGCCATCATCGGCAACCGCCGCATCGCCGGCGGTGTCGAACTGACGGCTGCGCTGGACTACAAACTGTCCGCCCTGGCCCCGCGTGTGCCTAACGCCGAGCTGGAAGAAGAGCTGCGCAAGACCCATACGCGCATCGCCACTGCCCGCGCCGAGCTGGATCCCCGCCCGGACAGCAGCGACAACAACCGCCAATTGTTCGCCGGGCAGTCGCTGACCGCCGCCGAGCCGTTGATCGAACCGCACGTCGATGCGCCCGAGGCCGCCGGTGCAACCCCCGCATCGGCACCGGTCGACCCGCGTCTGTTCGATGCCATGCGCTCCGAGCTGTCGGGCCTGCGCGAGCTGCTGGAAGTGCAGCTCGGCTCGCTGGCCTGGAATCAGCTGCAGGGCAGCAAGCCGCAGCAGGCCACCGTCTGGCGCCGGCTGCAGCGCATTGGCCTGTCCGGGCCGATCGCCCGTGAGCTACTGGACCTGACCGCCGAGATCGACGAGCCACGCCAGGCCTGGCGCATGTTGCTGGCGCACCTGGCGCGGATGATCGAAATCCCCGAGGTCGAGCCAATCGAAGAGGGGGGTGTGATCGCCATGGTCGGCCCGGCCGGCATGGGCAAGACCACTACCCTGGCCAAGCTGGCCGCCCGCTACGTGCTCAAGTACGGCGCGCAGAACCTGGCACTGGTGAGCATGGACAGCTTCCGCATCGGCGCCCAGGAGCAGCTCAAGACCCTGGGCCGCATCCTCAACGTGCCGGTGACCTACGTCGACCCGGGCCAGTCGCTGGCTGCGGCGCTGGAGCCGCTGCTGCGCAAGCGCGTGGTGCTGATCGATACCGCCGGCCTGCAGGCCAGCGACCCGGCCCTGCGCATGCAGCTGGACACCCTGGCCGGGCGTGGCATTGCCGCGAAGAACTACCTGGTGCTGGCCACTACCAGCCAGAAGCAGGTGCTGACTGCCGCCTACCACAGCTACAAGCGCTGCGGCCTGGCCGGTTGCATCCTGACCAAACTCGATGAAACGGCGAGCCTTGGCGACGTGCTGAGCCTTGCCATCAGTCATGAACTGCCGGTGGCCTACCTGACCGATGGGCCGCGTATTCCTGACGACCTGCACCTGCCTCGGGGGCACCAGTTGGTCTCCCGCGCGGTCAATGTGCAGCAGCAGGACGAGCCCAGCGAAGAGGCCATGGCCGACATGTTCGCTGATCTCTATCACAACCCACGGCGAGCGGGTTGATGATGAAGCGTGTGCAAGGTAGCTATGCCAAGGGGTACGCAGAATTGCCCTACGTGTGGCCTGAGTCCCAGCGAGACAAGGTAAAGAACAGACATGGGTAGCATGCATCCCGTACAGGTGATCGCCGTGACCGGTGGCAAAGGTGGCGTCGGCAAGACTAACGTTTCAGTGAACCTGTCCCTGGCGCTGGCCGAGCTTGGCCGCAGGGTCATGCTGCTGGACGCCGACCTGGGCCTGGCCAATGTCGACGTGCTGCTGGGCCTTACCCCCAAGCGGACCCTGGCCGATGTCATCGAGGGGCGCTGCGAGCTGCGCGACGTGATCCTGCAGGGCCCCGGTGGTGTGCGCATCGTGCCGGCTGCCTCGGGTACGCAGAGCATGGTGCACCTGGCCCCGGCCCAGCATGCCGGGCTGATCCAGGCTTTCAGCGAAGTCGGCGACAACCTCGACGTGCTGGTGATCGACACCGCGGCCGGTATCGGTGATTCGGTGGTCAGCTTCGTCCGCGCTGCCCAGGAAGTGCTGCTGGTGGTATGCGACGAACCCACCTCGATCACCGACGCCTACGCCTTGATCAAGCTGCTCAACCGCGACTACGGCATGAACCGTTTCCGCGTGCTGGCCAACATGGCGCAAAGCCCACAGGAAGGCCGCAACCTGTTCGCCAAGCTGACCAAGGTCACCGACCGCTTCCTCGACGTTGCCTTGCAGTACGTGGGCGCCGTGCCGTATGACGAGTGCGTGCGCAAGGCGGTGCAGAAGCAGCGTGCCGTGTACGAAGCCTTCCCACGCTCCAAGTGCGCGCTGGCCTTCAAGGCGATTGCCCAGAAGGTCGACAGCTGGCCGCTGCCGGCCAACCCGCGCGGCCATCTGGAGTTCTTTGTCGAGCGTCTGGTGCAACCTACCAGCGCGGGACCTGTGTTATGAATGCCAGTGGTTTCAAGATGTACAGCCGGGCGTCGAAAGACGCCCAGTGCGAGCTGATCGAGCGCTACGCCCCACTGGTCAAGCGCATCGCCTACCACCTGCTGGCGCGGCTGCCGGCCAACGTGCAGGTCGAGGACCTGATCCAGGCCGGCATGATCGGCCTGCTGGAAGTGGCCAACAAGTACGACGCCAGCAAGGGCGCGAGCTTTGAAACCTACGCCGGCATCCGCATTCGCGGGGCCATGCTCGATGAAGTGCGCAAGGGCGATTGGGCGCCGCGTTCGGTGCACCGCAACACCCGCATGGTCAGTGACGCGATGCGTGCGGTTGAAGCAAGAACCGGCCGTGACGCTAAAGATCATGAAGTTGCTGCCGAACTCCAATTGAGTCTCGATGATTACTACGGGATCTTGAACGATACCCTGGGCAGCCGCCTGTTCAGCTTCGACGACCTGTTGCAGGACGGCGAGCACGAAGGGCTGCATGAGGATGGCGCCAGTGGCCAGGTAGAACCTGCGCGTGGCCTGGAAGACGAGCGCTTCCAGGTTGCCCTGACCGAGGCCATCGCCAACCTGCCGGAGCGTGAGCGCCTGGTGCTGGCGCTGTACTACGACGAAGAGCTGAACCTCAAGGAAATCGGTGAGGTGCTGGGGGTCAGCGAGTCGCGGGTCAGCCAGTTGCACAGCCAGTGTGCCGCGCGCCTGCGCAGCCGCCTGGGGGAATGGCGGGCGCGTTGAGCCCGCTGTCGTTGCAGTCGTTTTCTACGTTGTACCGAATTGTAAATGCGCGCTCGGGGCCGAGCGCGTTTGAGACTGCTTGGAGGTCTACTTGAACAAAGACATGAAAATCCTCATCGTTGACGACTTTTCGACGATGCGGCGGATCATCAAGAACCTGTTGCGTGACCTGGGCTTCACCAACACCGAAGAAGCCGATGACGGCACCACGGCGCTGCCGATGCTGGAGAACGGCCACTTCGACTTCCTGGTGACCGACTGGAACATGCCGGGCATGTCCGGTATCGACCTGCTGCGTAAGGTGCGGGCCCACGATCGCCTGAAAGCCATGCCGGTGCTGATGGTGACCGCCGAAGCCAAGCGCGACCAGATCATCGAAGCGGCCCAGGCCGGCGTCAATGGCTACGTGGTCAAGCCGTTCACCGCCCAGGTGCTCAAAGAAAAGATCGAGAAGATCTTCGAACGCGTCAACGGCTGAGTCACGTCAGGGGGGCGCGCCATGGATTCATCACAAACGTCTTTGGGCGAGTTCGAATCGACCCTGAAGAAGCATGCCCAGGAGCTGGTCGAAAGCCTGGAGCGGGGCCGTTTCGGCGAGGCGGTGCAGCTGATTCACGAGCTGAACCAGACCCGCGACCGCGGCCTGTACCAGGAAGTCGGCAAGCTGACCCGCGAGCTGCACAGTGCCATCGTCAGTTTCCAGATCGACCCGACCATGCCGCAGGCCGAGGAGGTGTCGCAGATAACCGACGCCACCGAGCGCCTGTCGTACGTGGTCAGGCTTACCGAGGGCGCGGCCAACCGCACCATGGACCTGGTCGAGGAAAGCACGCCGGTGCTCAACGAACTGGCCAGCGAGGCCGCGGCCCTGAGCACCGACTGGCAGCGCTTCATGCGCCGCGAAGTGGCTGCGCCGGAGTTCCGCGACCTGGTCAAGCGCGTCGACAGTTTCCTGACGCACAGCGCCGAAGGCAACCGCAAGGTCGCCGGCCACCTCAACGACATTCTTCTGGCCCAGGACTATCAGGACCTGACCGGCCAGGTGATCAAGCGCGTCACCAACTTGGTCACCGAGGTGGAAAGCAACCTGCTCAAACTGGTGCTCATGGCCAGCCAGGTGGACCGCTTTGCGGGCATCCAGCATGACCACGATCAATTGCGCGCAGAAAAAGATCTAGAAAAACATCCGACTCGGGGTGAAGGTCCGCAGATTCATGCCGATAAGCGTGAAGACGTCGTGTCCGGTCAGGACGATGTCGATGATCTGCTGTCCAGCCTGGGTTTTTAAGGAGCACCTTTGATGAGCTTCGGCGCCGATGAAGAAATCCTCCAGGATTTCCTGGTAGAAGCCGGCGAAATTCTTGAGCAACTGTCCGAGCAACTGGTCGAGCTGGAAAGCCGGCCCGACGATGCCGACCTGCTCAATGCGATCTTTCGCGGTTTCCACACTGTAAAAGGGGGCGCCGGCTTCCTTCAGCTGAACGAGCTGGTGGAGTGCTGCCATATCGCCGAGAACGTGTTCGACATCCTGCGCAAAGGTGAGCGCCGGGTCGACGCGGAACTGATGGATGTGGTGCTCGAGGCACTGGATACGGTCAACAGCATGTTTGGCCAGGTGCGCGAGCGCACCGAAGTGACCCCGGCTACCCCCGAGCTGCTGGCGGCACTGTCGCGCCTGGCCGAACCGGGGGGCGCCGAAGCCGTTGCCGCGCCGGCCCCTGCGGCACCGGCGCCGGTTGCCGAAGCTCCGGCCGAGGAGCAGGACATCACCGACAGTGAGTTCGAACAGCTGCTCGATTCGCTCGATGCGGTCAAGGCACAAGCTGCGGCCGACGACCAGATGCAGGGTGAGACCGTCAGCGCTGAAGGTGACGAAATCACCGACGCCGAGTTCGAGTCGCTGCTCGACCAGTTGCACGGCAAAGGCCAGTTCAGCGCCGAGGTTGCCGCGCAGCCGGTTGCCAGCGCGCCGGAAGCGGCCAGCGACGAAATTACCGACGCCGAATTCGAATCGCTGCTGGACCAGTTGCATGGCAAGGGCACCTTCCAGGCCGATGCCTTGCCCGGTGCCAAGGCGCCGACGCCTGCCGCAACCGATACCAGCGCAACCAGCGACGAAATCAGCGAGCACGAGTTCGAGGCGCTGCTGGACCAGTTGCACGGCAAGGGCAAGTTCGGCGGCGACGTTGCCGCCGTCGAAGCCCCGGCTGCAGCCAAGGTGCAAGCGCCGGTCACGGCCAAGGCCGACAGCCAGCCCGTGGCCAAGCCAGCAGCAGCTGCTACCCCGGCTCCGGCGCCTGCCAGCAAACCTGCCGCAGCACCCCGCGCCCCGGCCCCGACCGCTGAAAAGCATGGCGCCAGCGAAGCGGAGACCACCGTGCGGGTCGATACCGCGCGCCTGGACGAGATCATGAACATGGTCGGCGAACTGGTACTGGTGCGTAACCGCCTGGTGCGCCTGGGCCTGAACAGTGGCGACGAGGCCATGTCCAAGGCCGTGTCCAACCTCGACGTGGTCACCGCGGACCTGCAGACCGCGGTGATGAAAACCCGCATGCAGCCGATCAAGAAAGTCTTCGGCCGCTTCCCGCGCCTGGTGCGCGACCTGGCCCGTCAGCTCAAGAAAGAAATCAACCTGGAGCTGGTCGGCGAAGAGACCGACCTCGACAAGAACCTGGTCGAAGCCCTGGCCGATCCATTGGTGCACCTGGTGCGCAACGCCGTCGACCATGGCGTGGAAATGCCCGATGAGCGTGAAGCCGCCGGCAAGGCGCGCACCGGCCGCGTGGTGCTGTCTGCCGAACAGGAAGGCGACCACATCCTGCTGTCGATCTCGGACGACGGCAAGGGCATGGACCCCAACATCTTGCGCGCCAAGGCCGTGGAAAAGGGCTTGATGGACAAGGATGCCGCCGAGCGCCTGAGCGAGTCGGACTGCTACAACCTGATCTTCGCCCCCGGCTTCTCGACCAAGACCGAGATTTCCGACGTGTCCGGCCGCGGTGTGGGCATGGACGTGGTGAAGACCAAGATCTCCCAGCTCAATGGCTCGATCAATATCTTCTCGGCCAAGGGCCAGGGCTCGAAGATCGTCATCAAGGTGCCGCTGACCCTGGCGATCATGCCCACCCTGATGGTGATGCTGGGCAACCAGGCGTTCGCCTTCCCGCTGGTCAACGTCAACGAGATCTTCCACCTCGACCTGTCGCGCACCAACGTGGTCGACGGCCAGGAAGTGGTGATCGTGCGCGACAAGGCGCTGCCGCTGTTCTACCTCAAGCGCTGGCTGGTCCAGGGCCAGGTGCACGAAGAGCAGCACGAGGGCCACGTGGTGATCCTGTCGGTTGGCACCCAGCGCATCGGCTTTGTCGTCGATCAACTGGTTGGCCAGGAAGAAGTGGTAATCAAGCCACTGGGCAAGATGCTGCAGGGCACCCCGGGCATGTCCGGGGCCACCATCACTGGCGACGGTCGCATTGCGTTGATTCTCGACGTCCCGAGCATGCTCAAGCGTTACGCCGCGCGGCGTATTTGATTTCGGTGGCGCACCCTGGCGGGTTGCGCCGCCTAATGGAGTGTTTATGGCAGTCAAGGTCCTGGTGGTGGATGATTCCGGTTTCTTCCGCCGCCGCGTCTCGGAAATCCTCTCGGCGGACCCGACGATCCAGGTAGTAGGTACCGCGACCAACGGCAAGGAAGCAATCGACCAGGCGCTGGCATTGAAGCCCGATGTCATCACCATGGACTACGAAATGCCCATGATGGACGGCATCACCGCGGTGCGGCACATCATGCAGCGCTGCCCGACGCCGGTGTTGATGTTCTCGTCGCTGACCCACGAAGGCGCCCGTGTCACCCTCGATGCGCTGGATGCCGGTGCGGTGGATTACCTGCCGAAGAACTTCGAGGACATTTCGCGAAACCCGGACAAGGTCAAGCAATTGCTGTGCGAGAAGGTGCATACCATTTCCCGCAGCAATCGCCGTTTTGGCAGCTACGCCAGCCATGCGCCGGTTGCCGCACCTGCACCCGCGCCAGCAGGCGCCGGTCACGCAGCTGCCAGCAGCTTCGCCAGCCAGCCAGCAGCGCGCACGCCTGCGCCTGCCCGTGCAGCAGCAGTGGCGCCAGCGCACTCGCCGGCACCCAAGCGCAAGCCATACAAGCTGGTGGCCATCGGCACCTCCACGGGCGGCCCGGTCGCCCTGCAGCGGGTGCTGACGCAGCTGCCGGCCAACTTCCCGGCGCCGATCGTGCTGATTCAGCACATGCCAGCAGCGTTCACCAAGGCCTTCGCCGAACGCCTGGACAAGCTGTGCCGCATCAGCGTCAAGGAAGCCGAGGACGGCGACATGCTGCGCCCGGGCCTGGCCCTGCTGGCCCCAGGTGGCAAGCAGATGATGATCGATGGCCGTGGCACGGTGAAGATCCTGCCCGGTGACGAGCGCCTGAACTACAAGCCGTGCGTGGACATCACCTTCGGCTCGGCGGCCAAGTCGTATGGCGACAAGGTGCTGTCGGTGGTGCTTACCGGCATGGGCGCCGATGGCCGTGAAGGTGCGCGCCTGCTCAAGCAGGGCGGCAGTACGGTGTGGGCCCAGGATGAAGCCAGCTGCGTGATCTATGGCATGCCCATGGCCATCGTCAAGGCCAACCTGGCCGACGCAGTGTACAGCCTGGACGAGATCGGCAAGCACCTGGTGGAGGCGTGCGTCTGATGGACGTGCTCAGCCTGATCGGCCTGATCCTCGCCTTTGTCGCTATCGTCGGTGGCAACTTCATCGAAGGCGGCCATTTCGGCGCGCTGATCAATGGCCCGGCGGCGCTGATCGTGCTGGGCGGCACCCTGGCGGCGGCCTTGCTGCAGTCGCCACTGTCGTCGTTCAAGCGTGCCTTGCAGATTCTGCGCTGGATCCTGTTTCCGCCACGGGTCGACCTGGCGGGCGGGATCGACCGCGTCGTCAATTGGAGCCTGACTGCGCGCAAGGAAGGCCTGCTGGGCCTGGAAGGGGTCGCCGACAGCGAGCCTGACCCTTATGCGCGCAAGGGCCTGCAGCTGCTGGTGGATGGTGCCGAGCCGGAGGCCATCCGCAGCATCCTCGAAGTCGACTTCCTGACCCAGGAAAGCCGCGATATCCAGGCTGCCAAGGTGTTCGAGAGCATGGGCGGCTACGCGCCGACCATCGGCATCATCGGTGCGGTGATGGGCCTGATTCACGTGATGGGCAACCTGGCCGACCCGTCGCAACTGGGCAATGGCATTGCCGTGGCCTTCGTCGCGACCATCTACGGCGTGGCCAGTGCCAACCTGGTGTTGCTGCCAATCGCCAACAAGCTCAAGGCCATCGTCATGCGCCAGTCGCGCTACCGCGAGATGCTGCTCGAGGGCCTGCTGTCGATTGCCGAGGGTGAGAACCCGCGCTCGATCGAGCTGAAGCTGCAAGGCTTCATGGAGTAACCCATGCGTCGCCGTCGTCATACCGAGGAACACGAAAACCACGAACGCTGGCTGGTGTCGTACGCCGACTTCATTACCTTGCTGTTCGCCTTTTTCGTGGTGATGTACTCGATTTCCTCGATCAACGAGGGCAAGTACAAGGTCATTTCCCAGGCCTTGCTCGGGGTGTTCAACGACCCCGAGCGCAGCATGAAACCTATCCCCATCGGTGAAGAACGGCCGCTGAGCGTGCGCCCGGCCGAGCCGTTGGTGAAGGACAGCGAACAGACCGATGCGGGCCTGGGGGCGACCAGTGTCGACCCGCTGAAAACCATCAGCGATGACGTGCGCGATGCCTTCGGCGACCTGATCAAAAACGACCAGATGACTGTGCGCGGCAATGAGCTGTGGATCGAGATCGAGCTCAACTCCTCGTTGCTGTTCGGCAGCGGCGATGCCATGCCCAGCGATCAGGCATTTGCGATCATCGAGAAGGTGGCTGGCATTCTCAAGCCGTTCGCCAACCCGGTGCATGTCGAAGGCTTTACCGACAACCTGCCGATCCGCACGGCGCAGTACCCGACCAACTGGGAGCTGTCTTCGGCGCGGGCGGCAAGCATCGTGCGCCTGCTGGCGATGGAAGGGGTCAACCCGGCACGCATGGCCTCGGTTGGCTATGGCGAGTACCAGCCGGTGGCCAGCAACGACAATGCCGAAGGCCGTGCGCGTAATCGCCGGGTGGTGCTGGTGATTTCCCGTAACCTGGAAGTGCGCCGCAGCCTGACTGGCTCGGGCAGTGCCAATGCCACGCCGGATGCCGCATTGCGCCGGGCTGGCACACAAAGTGCACCGGCAACGCCAGCAACGGTGGCGGGGCAGTGACTCGTCAATTCTCTGGCACCGGCAACAGGTTCGCGAAGTTACCGTCGACCCTGTGGGAGCGGGTTTACCCGCGAAGATAGCGACTCGGTATATGGCACCGGCTTTGCCGGTGTTCGCGGGTAAACCCGCTCCCACAGGGGCGCGTGCGGGCTTTCAAATGTTGAGCAAGACAGTTGCCCCTGCAGTGTCCCTGCCAAATCAATAGATAGAGTTTGCTTGATGAGAGTCTGGGCAGTAGCCAATCAAAAAGGTGGCGTCGGCAAGACCACCACTACCATCGCCCTGGCCGGCCTGCTGGCCGAGGCCGGCAAGCGCGTGGTCGTTGTCGACCTCGACCCGCACGGCTCGATGACCAGCTATTTCGGGCATAACCCCGATGCCCTGGAGCACAGCTGCTACGACCTGTTCCTGCACAAGGGCGCGGTACCCGAGGGCCTGCCCGGGCAACTGCTGCTGCCTACCAGTGACGAACGCATCTCGCTGCTGCCATCGAGTACCGCACTGGCGGTGCTGGAGCGCCAGTCACCGGGGCAGAACGGCCTGGGCCTGGTGATCGCCAAGAGTCTGGCGCAGCTGTGGCAGGATTTCGACTATGCGCTGATCGACAGCCCACCCTTGCTCGGCGTGCTGATGGTCAATGCCCTGGCGGCCAGCCAGCAGCTGGTGATCCCGGTGCAAACCGAATTTCTCGCGGTCAAGGGCCTGGAGCGCATGGTCGGTACCCTAGCCATGGTCAACCGCTCGCGCAAGCAGGCGCTGCCTTATCAGATCGTGCCGACCCTGTTCGACCGCCGCACCCAGGCCTCGCTGGCCACCCTCAAGCTGCTGCGTGACACCTACGACCAGCAGGTGTGGCAGGGCTACATCCCGGTGGATACGCGCCTGCGCGATGCCAGCCGCAAGGGCGTCACGCCCTCGCAATTCGACAGCAAGAGCCGCGGGCTGATTGCCTATCGCGCGCTGCTCAAGCACCTGCTGACCTACAAGACTGCGGCGCAGGTGGCCTGATGACCCAGACCCGGCAAACCAGCAACCGGCCACAGATGGCCCTGCAGTCGTACCTTGATGGCCTGCTGCAGGAGGCCACCGAAGCCGAAGACCTGTTCGAGCCGCCGGCAGCGGCGGATGAGTTCGCCGAAGCGGTGCGCGAAGAGCAGGCGCGTGATGCCTTGCAGCAAGCCAGGCCGGCATCGGCCGAAGCAACCGTCAGCCCCGCACCACGGCCGTTCGCCGAGCCCAGGCTGGCGGTGCTGCCCCGCGTGATGCCGATAGAAGCGCCGGTGGTGACGGTGGTAGAGCGCGAAGTGGTGGCCGAGGCCAGCATCCCGGTGCTGGTCGAAGAACAAACCGTGGAACCGGCAGTGCCGCTGGTCGATGTGCACCTGCCGGGGCCGCAAGTGCCCGTGCCCCCGGCCACGGTCGATGGCCGCCCGGCCTGGGCCGCCGAGCCGTTCGAATGCCTGCTGTTCGATGTGGCCGGCCTGACCCTGGCGGTGCCACTGGTGTGCCTGGGCTCGATCTATACCCTGGCCGGCCAGGAACTGACACCGCTGTTCGGCCAGCCCGACTGGTTCCTCGGCATCCTGGCCTGCCAGGCCGGCAACCTGAAGGTGCTGGATACCGCGCGTTGGGTGATGCCAGATCGCTACCGCGATGATTTTCGCCAGGGCCTGCAATACGTGATTTCCGTGCAGGGCTACGAATGGGGGCTGGCCGTGCACCAGGTCAGCCGCTCGCTGCGCCTGGACCCGTCCGAGATCAAGTGGCGCAGCCAGCGTGGCCAGCGCCCCTGGCTGGCCGGCACGGTGATTGAACACATGTGTGCACTGCTCGACGTCGCAGCACTGGCCGAGCTGATCGCCAGTGGGGCGGTCAAGCAGATGCACGCCAAACAGAAATGACACCGAACACACCGCCGATGGCGGATTTTGAGGGTAGGGGAATGAAAAAGTCGTCTGCACAAGGTTCCGAAGATCCGATCCTGCAGTGGGTTACCTTCCGTCTGGACAATGAGTCCTACGGCATCAATGTGATGCAGGTGCAGGAAGTGTTGCGCTACACCGAGATCGCCCCGGTGCCGGGTGCGCCTAGCTACGTGCTGGGCATCATCAACCTGCGCGGCAACGTGGTGACCGTGATCGACACCCGCCAGCGCTTTGGCCTGATGCCGACCGAAGTCACCGACAACACCCGTATCGTCATCATCGAGGCGGACAAGCAAGTGGTCGGTATCCTGGTCGACAGCGTGGCCGAGGTGGTGTACCTGCGCCAGTCCGAGATCGAGACCGCGCCGAACGTGGGTAACGAAGAGTCGGCCAAGTTCATCCAGGGCGTTTGCAACAAGAATGGCGAACTGCTGATCCTGGTCGAGCTGGACAAGATGATGACCGAGGAAGAATGGTCCGAGCTGGAGAACATCTGAGTTGATCCTAGAGGTTGCTGTCATCTTCCTGGCGCTGGTCTGGGCGCTGAGCCTGTGGTTTTTCCTCAACTACAGCAAGCGCCAGCGCGAGCTGGCTGCGCAGCAGGCAGAGGGTGATGCGCTGCGTGACCAGCGCATCAAGGACCTTGCCAAACGCCTGGACGACTACCAGAACGGTACCGTGCGCATGGGCGAGGCGCTGCACGAGCTGCGCATGGCGGTTGCCCCGCTGCCCGACAAGATCCAGCAGTTGGAGCAGCGCGACCCGCACAACGTCACCTTCACCCAGGCGGCCAAGCTGGTGGGCATGGGTGCCAGCGTGGCCGAACTGACCGAAAGCTGCGGCCTGACCCAGGCCGAGGCGGAGCTGATGAGCAAGCTGCACCGCAGCGGTTGAAGCATCGGGCGACGCAGGTCGCCCGATTTGTTACCGGCCTGGTCAACGAGGTTGTCCCGGCTCGCTTCACGGCTCCCTGTGCATCAATAGCCCTGCGCATTGCCCGCTACCGCCACTTCCTCCAGTGGTAACAAGCGCAGCTCCGCTCGCCGTTGCGCCTGTTCGTCGATCAACGCTTCGTAATGCAGGGTGTGCATATTCGCCAGGTCCGCCACCTGCCTGAAGGTATAGAGCTCTGGCAGGCGTTGCTCGATCACGTGGTTGAGCACCGCCGGGCCGGTGAGCTGGTTGAGCTTGCGGGTGTAGGCCCGGAAGCCGGTTTCGTCCTGCCGGGCCGGCTTTGGCGTCGAGTAGAATTCCCGCCCTTCGGGGGTGAGGTAGCGGCTGAGCATCTCGTCAGAGATTGCATCGAGCACCGGGTTGAACGCGCGGCTGCCGATCATGCTGGTGTTGTAACTGGTGTACATGCCCAACTGAGCGTTACACACCGGGCTGCGCAGTAACAGGCCGTCGATCGGAACGCTGAGCGAGACCGTGTCGATCTTCGCCCGCAGCTGCCCCCTTGCGTCCGGCGCAGCCAGCAGGTGGTCGTCCATGTCCAGGTATATGCCGCCCTCACTGTGCAAGATCCGGTAGCGCAGAATGTCCGAGGCCGATGAGAAATTGCTCGCGACACCCCCGTTGCCGTCAATGGCGGCCCGATATTGCTCGAAGTACTCGCTTTCGCTGAATTGCCGGTAGAATGTCTGGTGCTCCAGCGTGGATACCTTCAAGCCATCGCGCATTCGGCCCTGCAGCAATGCCATGTTTTGCTCGAAGGCTTCGGGATTGACGTTGGACAGGTACAGCTTCAGGGAAAAGTCGCTGTTACGCAGGGCCCTGATGTTGTTGTCCAGGGCTGCAAGATAGTCCCCGGCAATCACCCGGTCGCCGACCCACAGATGGAAGATCTGCCGAGGCACGGGCATACCGTTGGATGTTGCCAGCGCGTCGAGGTCAAGCGGTAATTGCAGGTCGACGCCCAGGGCACGCAATGTGCGCGAGCGTGATGCGGGGCTGATTTCCCGCAACGGGTCGGTATCGGCCACCAGCTGGCTGGCAAGGGGCTGCAGCGGGTCAGCCCGTGCGACAAAGTGTGCGGCACCCCGAGTACCGTTGGGGTACTTGAGCACGAAGCTGTCGTTCAGCGCGTCGTAGTACAGCGGGTGCGGACCTTGGCCGACATCGCCCAGCAATTCATCTCCAGTGCCGAACGCCTGGCGCCGTATCACACAGCGGGCGATATGCGGATCGGCACCGGGTTTGGCGGCTGCTATCTCATCGCCCGCTGCAGCCAACTCTCGGAAGAAAGGCGTCATTTCCATGCCCGGCAAGCGTGGCGGGGAAACCGGGCTTAGGGGGTAGCCAAGCCGACCGTTGAGGCGCACGGGTTTGACGAAGCCGGATGGCGTGCTGCCAAACAACGCCTCGCTGGCCCTCGCGCCCTGCACGATGGCGGGTACGGCATTCAGCAGCCCGAACAGCGCTTGCCCGGCGCCTTCCTCTTGTTGTTCAAGAAGCTTGTCATTGAGAGCCTGGTCCAGGCCCACGCCAAACTGCGCAGCGCCGGCGATGGCCATGAGTGGGGCGAGTTCGGGCACCACCAGCAAAAAAGGCGTCACCAGGTTCATGGTCAGATAGAAGTAGCCCCGCCACCTGGCTTTGGTCACTTCGCTGTCCCGGGTGATCAGGTACCTGGCATCGGCTTGGCTGCGGCGTTGCTGGGCGAGGGTGAAGGCGCTGAACAGGTCGCGTTCGATACGCGGGCTGTAGCGCTCGGCTTGGTAATTGATCAGGGTATGCGGGTTCCATACCCTGACCAGGCGGTACACGCTGGTTGCAGGTAGGATCAAGCGGCGCGGAGGGAAGTCGGCCATGCCCTTGAGAATGGTGGCCAGCCCGGAACG
This sequence comes from Pseudomonas inefficax, assembly GCF_900277125.1. Classification (GTDB taxonomy): domain Bacteria; phylum Pseudomonadota; class Gammaproteobacteria; order Pseudomonadales; family Pseudomonadaceae; genus Aquipseudomonas; species Aquipseudomonas inefficax. Next base: position 12,749 of record NZ_OPYN01000187.1, on the reverse strand, counting down.
GCCCAGGCGGTCGGGAACATCGGCGGCGTTGAAGTGACTGAGCAGCGCGGCCCGCTTTGCGCGGTCCCGACATTGTCGGGCCAGCCAGGCGCGCATCGCTCCGGCATTGCGAAACTCATGCAGCGGTGCCGCGTTGCCGGGAATGTACAGCAGGGTCAGGCCGCTGGCGGCATCGCTGAGGCACAGAATGTCGCTGGAGCGGTACCCATTGATGCTCAGCAACCTGGCATCCACGCCATTGCGCTGCAGGGCCCGGTCATGTTGCCAGCGTTGCACGCCAGCGGCCCGCCACGCGAGGCTGCGCCCAGCTTCACTCAGGTAACCAAGCAACACGTGCCGGTTGCACGCCGCCAGGTAGGCGATGCATGAACCCGTTGCATAATCGCTAGCGGCTTGCGACCAGAAGTCGCTCAGCTGACGCAGGTAGACGTTCTGGAAGTCCAGTTGCCAGATGAAGCGCTGGAAGGCCGTGGCGTCGAAATGGATGTAGGTGGTGGCGTCGTAACGCCTGTGCGCGGTCTGATGGAAAAGCCCATGGAAGACCGTATGCGTGTCGATATCCTGCAACAGGCCGCTTTTCGGCAGTTGCTCGACGATCTTCACCTGGCTGTTGCCAAAAGCGGTAGCCCAGGGCACGCGGCCGTGCGGCAACGAAAGCTCTGGCAGAAGCCCGAGCCAGTCGATATTCGTCCCGACCGAACGCATGACCTGCTGCAACGCCAGCTGCACGGCATCGTCCAGGCTGTGGTCCTGCCAGTTGGTCAGCAACGCCTGGGTCAGCGTCATCTGTTCGACAACCTGCGCCAGCCAGCCTCGATCGCGCACGAACCTGCAGTGCAGGGTCACCGCCAGCGTCTGGTCCGGGTCCAGCGGCAATTGCTGCTGGCGCGCCCATTCGGTGATGGCCAGGCTGGCGCTACGGTCCGGGCGGGGCAGGCGCGCCAGCACGCCGTGCACCTGTTGTTTGCCGGCGCTACCGACGATGGTCTGGTTGAGATTCATGTGCGGCTCCACGAGTGGTTGCCGCCTACCTTGGCGAAGCGGTTGAGAGGTAGCAGCGTTCGGATTGCTTCCTGACTGGCAGGCAGATCGACGAAGCGATAGGCGTTGATGTGGGGCATGCCGTACAAGTTGGTGATCTGCCGCAGGGTGCCCAGCGCCGGCAAATGGCGGTCGACCATATCGGTGATCAGCGCAGGGCCGGTCAGGTAGCTGAGGCGGTTGGCGTAGCGGTAGAAGCTTGCCGGGTCTTCGGCCAGGCTGGGCTTGCTGTCGTAGAACTCTTTGTTGGCCTGATAGCGGGCGTGCATCTCCTCGGAAATGGCTTCCAGGGTCGGGTTGCCGGGGTGGCTACCAATCAGGCTGGTGTTGTACAGGCAGTTCATGCCCATCTTTTCGTTGGACATGGGCGGTGCCAGCAGCAGGCCGTCGGCTGTGGTACACAGCGCCACCTGATCGATGGCTTCGCCCGGGCTGCCGACAGGTCGTCCGTTGGCCACCTGTGGGTATTGCCCCAGGGCCAGCAGGCTGTCGTCGACATCCATGTACAAGCCCCCTTCATGGTGCAGCATCGGGTAGCGCAGTACATCGGAGGCCGACGCAAAGTTGCTGGCGATGCCGCCATTGCCATCCAGCGCGGCGTCGTACTGGGCATGGTACTTGCTCTGGCGAAATGCCCGAAAGAATGCCTGTTCTTCCAGTGGCAGCACTTGCAGGCCGGGGGCCTGCGCAGCCAGCAGGGCCAGGTTTTCCGTATAGGCGGCGGGTGACGCCTTGGAAAGGAATAGCCGGAAGCTGTATTCACTGCCATTGAGCCGTTGGGCATTGCTGCCCAGGTTGGCCAGAAGTTCAGGGCTGATGAGCTTATCGCCGACCCACAGGCAACTGATTTTTTTCGTGATAGGGTAGCTGTCGGCTGCCAGCGTTGGCACTTGCACCGGCAGCGCAAGGTCCACGCCCAAGGCGCGCAGGCTACGGCTGCGCATGGCGTTGGTGACGGTACGCGCGTTACGCAGCGGCTGCAGGTCCCGGCTGCCGGGCCGGGCAACGTAGCCGGTTGGGGCGACTTCGTTCAGGTCCTGTTCACGGATGAACACATCCCGGTCCAGGTCGTAGACCACACGCTCGTTGTAGGTATCGATGCTGGCATCGAGGTGGTCTATGTCGATGCCATACAGCGGCGTGCGGATAACCGAATCGGCAATGGCCTGGTCGCAGTCCGGAAGGGGCGCGATTGCCTCAGGCAAATGGAAGTAGCGCGCACCTTCCGGCTCGGGGATATGCGGTGGCGAAACCGGGCTCAAGGGGTAGCCGATCTGCTCGTTGAGCCGCACCGGCGGTACGAAGCCATCGCTTTTGAATTCGAACAGCGCCTTGGCCCTGGCGACGCCGCTGATAGCCAGGGGCACGGCATTGAACAGGCCCCAGACAACCTCGCCGACACCGTCTTGCCGCTTTTGCAGGGACTTGCCATTGATCGCCTGGTCCAGCCCCAGGCCCAGTTGCGCGATGCCGCCCACCGCCAGCAGCGGCGCCAGGCCGGGTACGACCAGGCAAAGTGGCGCCAGCAGGTTGAGCGTGCTGGTCAGGTAACCTAGCCAGCGGGCTTTGCTGACCTGGCTGTCGCGGGTGATGAGGAAGTCGGCGTCGTCGTAGCTGCGTTGGCGCTGGCGTTCGGCCAGGGCCTGGAACACATCGCCTTCGATCTGCGGGCTGTACGTGTCGGGTTTGTAATTGACGTACAACTGCGGCGGCCAGGTACCGTCATCATTGAAGTAACCATGCTCAGGCGGTAGCCGATGGCGGGCAGGGTATGCAGCCAGGCCTTCAAGAGCCGTGTCCAGGCCACTGAACTCCAGCCCCTGAGGGCAGTCGGCGAGACGGAAGTGCTGCTTCAGCGCCTGACGTTTGAGCGGGTCCTTGCACTGTTTGCCGACCCAGTCCTGCAACTGCGCCTGGCTTGCAAACTCCAGCAACGGCGAGCTGTTACCGGGCACGTAGAGTATGCTCAGGTCGCTGCCGGGGTCGTTCAGGTACAGCAGGTCGGTAGCGGCGTAGCCATAAATGTTGAGCGTGCTCTGGCGCAGCTTGCGGTTGCTTGGCAGCAACCCGGCGGCTTGCCATATAAGCTTCCTGGCGGCCTCGCTGAGGCTGCCTTGGCTGACCTGCTTGTTGCACGCCGCGATGAAATTCAGTTTGCTGGCAAGCCGGTGGCTCTGCAGGTGCGTCTCCCAGTAGCGGTCCAGCTGGGCCTTGAACGGTGTGTGGAAGTCCAGGTCTTCGATAAAGCGCTGAAAGCCTTCTGCGGCAATCGGCAGGTGCGTAGAGGGGTCAAGACGCTGCGGCGTGGTGCGTCGGAACAGGCCGTTGAACACCGCATGGCCAGCACCCTGCCGAAACGCGCCTGGCGCGGGCAGGGTGTCGACCAGCCGCAGCGGGCCATCAGGCAGCGAGCCGGCCCAGGGCTGGCGAAACAGGGCACCCAGTAAGTCATTGTTGGACTCGCCCTGCCAGTTTTCGAGCACTGCCTGCGGCAGGCTGATGCATCGGGTTACGGCAGCGAGATGTCCGCCGCTGGCATCCGGGCAGTAGTGCAGGGTGACTACATCGATTTGCGCGGGGTCGAGGTCGTGGCCTTGTTTCTGCAACCATTGCCGGATGGCGAGGCTGGCTTCGCGGTCCGGACGGGGGACATGGTTCAGATGGTCGCGGACGTACTGCACGCCGGCAGCGTTGATAGGGCTTCTGGACATGATGTTCACCTTGCACGTAGACGGAGATGGCAAGGCTGAATGGCAGGGGCCGCGAGCGGTGGTAACTATTTAGCGGTGGTTGCCCGGTGGCAGCAGCGGGGTTACCGGTGTAATGTCGCTCGGGGCCTGGGGCTCGTCGCCGAACCCGGCAGGCACTTTGCCGCGCAACTGCCAGGCAAACGCTATGATCTCTGCAATGGTCAGGTACAGTGCCTCGGGGATCTGGTCGCCCAGCTCCAGACGCGCCAGCAGCCGTACCAGCTCGGCGTTTTCGTAGATCGGCACCTCGTGCTCGCGGGCCAGGGCAAGGATGGCCTCGGCCAGCGCATCGTCGCCCTTGGCACTGAGGGTAGGGGCCTGCTGGCCGTCGTAGCTCAGGGCAATGGCCTGGCGTGTGTGCTTCTGGCTCATGCGTTTTCATCCACCCAGCGTTGCTCCAACCGTGTACGCGGGCCTTGTGGCGGCGTGCCGGGGTGGCATTCCAGGTCGCCTACATCCAGTCCGCGCGCCAGCAGGCGCTCGCGCAAGGTACCGAGCTGGCTGTCGATCAGCCGGGCGGTTTGTTCGCGTTCTGCCCACAGCTGGCCACTCAGGCGACCCAGGCTCAATTGCGCCTGCACTTGCACCGGGCCAAGGGGCAACAGGTCGAAAGCCAGTTCGATACGCCACAGGGCTTGCAGCGGGTCGGCTGATTCCTGCTGGCGGTCGGCCTGCTGTTGTGGCGTTTCCTCACGCTGCAGCTTGACCTGCAGGGGGATGAACTCCTGACCGTGACGGATCGGCACTTCGGTTTGCCAGGTGGTTTGCAGGTTGCCGTTTTCCAAGGTACCGGTTTGTTGCAGGCTGCTCATGGCATGGCTTTGCAGGCGCGATACGGCAGCGGCGGCCAGGCGCAGCAATTGTTGCAGGTCGCCTTCATCCTCCATGGCCTTGAGCAGGCGCGACGGCAGCGGGAATGCGCCCGGTTGCGGCTTGGGGCTGACCCGTTCGAGCATGCCCAGCGCGTTGCGGGCCAAGGCCGGCATGGTAACGGCCAGGGCGGCGGGCGAAAGGTTGGGTGCCCCGGGTACGCTGGCCGGTGCGACGTTGATCAGCCGCAGCAAGTGCGCCTTGAGGTCGGTGGCGACGCTGGCCGGGAAACCGCCCAGCAGTTTGGCTTCGAGAAAGGCGCCGCTGTTGTTCAGGGCTTGGGCCACTGCCTTGGCATCACCCAGTTGCCGGGCTTCCGGCAGGCTGGCCAACAGGCGTTCGGCGCTGGCTCGCAGCTCGCCATCGGCGCCCGGGTCACGGGCCACCTGTTGCAGGGCATTGAGCAGGCCAGGCAGCGAAGCCTGGCGGTTTTGCTGGGTCAGCAGCTGCTGGGCAATGCTGAGCTGGTCCTGGCGGCCGCTGAGCGGTACGAAACGCAGTGACTGGTCGCCCTGCACCAGCGCGCTGAGCAGGCTGCCGACGGCCAGCGGGCGCGGGCTGTCCACGCTCAGGGTAGCGCCCGCCTGGGCACTGTTGAGCAGGCTGACCAGCGCCCGGTAGACGACGGGCTGGCCGGGCGCCTGGGCCAGCACCTGGTTGGTCAGGACCTTGCCCTGCAGCAGGGTGCCGACCGGCACTTTGCTGGTATCCAGGCGGGTGAGGGTAGCGATCTGGCTGGCACTGGCCTGCTGCAGCATGATCGCCAGGCGGTTGCTTTCAGGCTGGCTGACCGTGACCTGGCTGCCCTGGGGCAAGGGCTGGCTGGCGCTGGCCTGCAACTGGGTCTGGGCGCCGTTGGCCTGCATCAGCCGCAGCACCAGCTGGAAGTCCTGGCCCACCTGGCGCAACGACATGACCTCGGCCTGCGCGGTCTCGCCGGGCGCCATCAAACCTGGCTGCGGTTGCGTCAGGCGCAGCAGTTCGCCGGTCATGCCCGCCTTGATGGCCTGAGGGCTGACCGTGGTTTGTGTGCCGAGACTATTGATTTCAGTCATGATTGTATACAACCTGTCGAGCCCGCCCTCTTGGCAGCGCGGTAGCACGTGTAATAATGCCGACCGCCCGTGGTTGCCAGTATAACGGCAGCGTAGGGGGCGACTTGAGACACAAGGCTTCAGAGCGGTGTCGTCTGCTTCGCGGGTGAACCCGCTCCCACAGGTACGGCGCAAGGCTTGAAAGCTGCGCAGAACCCTGTGGGAGCGGGTTCACCCGCGAAGCGGACAACACCATTCTGAAGCCCTACAAAGATAAGGCGAAACCGTGACCCTTCACCTCCAAGCCGCGGGCCTGGCCTGCGAGCGCGACTGGCGCCTGCTGTTCGAGCACCTCGCATTCGAGCTGCGGCCCGGCGACATGCTGCAGATCAGCGGCCCCAACGGCAGCGGCAAGACCAGCCTGCTGCGCCTGTTGGCCGGCCTGATGCAGCCGACCGCCGGGGAGATCCTGCTGGGCGGCGAGCCACTGGCCGAGCAGCGTCACGCCCTGGCCAGCATCCTGTTGTGGATCGGCCATGCCGCTGGCATCAAGGACCTGCTCACCGCCGAGGAAAACCTCACCTGGTTGTGCGCCCTGCACCAGCCGGCCAGCCGCGAGGCGATCTGGGCGGCGCTGGAGGCCGTTGGCCTGCGCGGTTTCGAAGATGTGCCCTGCCACACACTGTCGGCCGGCCAGCAGCGCCGCGTGGCCCTGGCCCGGCTGTACCTGGCAAGCCCACCGCTGTGGATTCTCGACGAACCATTCACCGCCCTCGACAAGCAGGGCGTGGCGCAGCTCGAGGCGCACCTGGCGGCCCACTGCGAGCAGGGCGGCACAGTGGTGCTGACCACCCACCACACACTGGAACGCAAGCCCTCCGGTTACCGTGAACTTAACCTGGGGCAATGGGCGGCATGAGCGTATTCATCCTGTTGTTGCGCCGCGAAGCGCGCCTGCTGTTCCGTCGCCCGGCCGAGCTGGCCAACCCTTTGGTATTCTTCGCCATCGTGGTTGCGCTGTTCCCGCTGGCAGTCGGCCCGGAAAGCCAATTGTTGCAAACCTTGTCGCCAGGCCTGGTCTGGGTGGCAGCATTGCTGGCGGTGCTGTTGTCGCTGGACGGCCTGTTCCGCAGCGATTTCGAGGACGGCTCGCTGGAGCAGTGGGTGCTGTCGCCGCACCCGTTGGCGCTGCTGGTGCTGGCCAAGGTGCTGGCGCACTGGATCTTTTCCGGGCTGGCGCTGGTATTGTTGGCGCCGCTGCTGGCGCTGATGCTGGGGCTGCCGAGCCATTGCCTGCCGGTGCTGCTCGGCTCGCTGCTGCTTGGCACACCGGTGCTGAGCCTGCTGGGCGCGGTGGGTGCGGCGTTGACGGTCGGTCTGAAACGCGGCGGTTTGTTGCTGGCATTGCTGATTCTGCCGTTGTATATCCCTGTATTGATCCTGGGCAGTGGTGCGTTGCAAGCGGCGTTGCAGAATATGCCGGCAACCGGCCACCTGCTCTGGCTCGCCAGCTTGACGGCCCTGGCCGTGACCCTGGCACCCTTTGCGATAGCGGCCGGTCTGAAGATCAGCGTCGGCGAATAACGAGTCCCGGGCTTTCAAGCCCGGCCAATACCCTGGATGTACCCTGATGAAAATAAGCTGGACGTGGTTCCACAAGCTGGGCTCCCCAAAATGGTTCTATGCCATCAGCGGCCGCATGCTGCCGTGGCTTGCCGGCGCTGCCGTGCTCCTGCTGCTGGTCGGCATCACCTGGGGCCTGGCCTTTGCCCCCCAGGACTACCAGCAAGGCAACAGCTTCCGCATCATCTACATCCATGTGCCGGCGGCGATGCTGGCGCAGTCCTGCTACGTGCTGCTGGCAGTGGCCGGGGTGGTGGGGCTGGTGTGGAAGATGAAACTGGCCGACGTCGCCCTGCAATGCGCTGCACCGATTGGTGCCTGGATGACCGCCGTGGCGTTGGTCACCGGGGCCATCTGGGGCAAGCCCACCTGGGGTAGCTGGTGGGTCTGGGATGCCCGCCTTACGTCCATGCTCATCCTGCTGTTCCTGTACTTCGGCATCATTGCGCTGGGCCAGGCAATCAGTAATCGTGACAGTGCAGCCAAGGCCTGCGCGGTACTGGCGATTGTCGGCGTGGTGAACATCCCGATCATCAAGTACTCGGTGGAGTGGTGGAACACCCTGCACCAGGGTGCCACCTTCACCCTCACCGAAAAACCGGCGATGCCCGCAGAAATGTGGCTGCCGCTGCTGTGCACGGCGCTGGGCTTCTACTGCTTCTTTGGCGCTGTGCTGTTGCTGCGCATGCGCCTTGAAGTGCTCAAGCGCGAGGCACGCGCCAGTTGGGTCAAGGATGAAGTATTGAACAGCCTGGGGCGGAGGGCCGCACAATGAGTTTCGCCACCTTCGGTGACTTTCTCGCCATGGGCCACCATGGCCTGTACGTGTGGACGGCCTATGGTATCTGCCTGGCGGTGCTGGCGTTGAACGTCGCGGCGCCCGTGCTGGCCCGCCGTCGCTACCTGCAAGATGAGGCGCGCCGTTTGCGCCGGGAGAACAACCAGTGAATCCGCAGCGCAAGAAACGCCTGTTGCTCATCGTCGGCCTGCTGGTCGGCGTCGGGGTTGCCGTCGGCTTTGCCTTGAGCGCATTGCAGCAGAACATCAACCTGTTCTACACCCCGACCCAGATCGCCAACGGCGAAGCGCCGCTGGACACCCGCATCCGCGCCGGCGGCATGGTCGAAAAAGGTTCGGTGCAGCGTTCGTCCGATTCGCTCGACGTGCGCTTCGTGGTCACCGACTTCAACAAGTCGGTGCCGATCACCTACCGTGGCATCCTCCCCGACCTGTTCCGCGAAGGGCAGGGCATCGTCGCCCTCGGCAAGCTCAACGCCGACGGCGTGGTGGTAGCCGATGAAGTACTGGCCAAGCACGACGAGAAGTACATGCCGCCCGAGGTCACCAAGGCCCTGAAGGAAAGCGGCCAGGCCGCCACTGGCGGGGAGGCGAGGCCATGAACGCGGCGCTGGTGATCCCCGAGCTCGGCCAACTGGCGATGATCCTGGCCATCTGCTTTGCCGTCGTGCAGGCCAGCGTGCCGCTGCTGGGCGCCTGGCGTGGCGACAGCCTGTGGATGAGCCTGGCGCGGCCGGCGGCCTGGGGGCAGTTCGCCTTTCTGGCCTTTGCCTTCGCCTGCCTGACCCATGCCTTCATGACCGACAACTTCTCGGTCGCCTATGTGGCCAGCAACTCCAACAGCGCCTTGCCCTGGTACTACAAGTTCAGTGCCGTGTGGGGCGCCCACGAAGGTTCGCTGCTGCTGTGGGCGCTGATCCTCGGCGGCTGGACCTTTGCCGTTTCGGTGTTTTCGCGGCAGCTGCCGCAGGTGATGTTGGCCCGCGTGCTGGCGGTGATGGGCATGATCAGCGTGGGCTTCCTGAGCTTCCTGATCATCACCTCCAACCCGTTCCAGCGCCTGCTGCCGCAGGTGCCGACCGATGGCCGCGACCTCAACCCGCTATTGCAGGACTTTGGCCTTATCGTCCACCCGCCGATGCTGTACATGGGCTACGTCGGGTTCTCGGTGGCCTTCGCCTTCGCCATCGCCGCCTTGCTCGGTGGCCGCCTGGACGCCGCCTGGGCGCGCTGGTCGCGGCCCTGGACCATCGTTGCCTGGGCCTTCCTCGGCGTCGGCATTACCCTGGGCTCCTGGTGGGCCTACTATGAGCTGGGCTGGGGTGGCTGGTGGTTCTGGGACCCGGTGGAAAACGCCTCGTTCATGCCCTGGCTGGTAGGTACGGCGCTGATCCACTCGCTGGCGGTGACCGAGAAGCGCGGGGTGTTCAAGAGCTGGACCGTGCTGCTGGCGATTGCCGCGTTCTCGTTGAGCCTGCTGGGTACCTTCCTGGTGCGCTCCGGTGTGCTGACCTCGGTGCACGCGTTTGCCGCCGACCCGTCGCGCGGCATTTTCATCCTGATCTTCCTGCTGTTCGTGGTCGGTGGTTCGCTCACCCTGTTCGCCTTGCGCGCACCGGTGGTCAAGAGCCAGGTCGGCTTTGCCCTATGGTCGCGCGAGACACTGCTGCTGGCCAACAACCTGGTGCTGGTGGTTGCGGCGTCGATGATTCTGCTCGGTACCCTGTACCCACTGGTGCTCGATGCGCTCACCGGGGCCAAGCTGTCGGTCGGCCCACCGTATTTCGATGCCTTGTTCCTGCCGCTCATGGCACTGTTGATGGTGGTGCTGGGTGTGGGCGTGGTGGTGCGCTGGAAAGACACCCCCGGCAAATGGCTGGCCAGCATGATGACCCCGGTGCTGATCGGCAGCGCCATCCTTGCGCCGGTGGCGGGCTTTATCGTCGACGATTTCGACTGGCCAACCCTGACCGCCTTCGCCCTGGCCGCCTGGGTGGTGCTTGGCGGGCTGCGCGACATCCTCGACAAGACCCGCCACAAAGGCCTGCTCAAGGGCCTGCCCGGGCTGGCTCGCAGCTACTGGGGCATGCAGCTGGCGCACCTGGGCCTGGCGGTGTGCGCGCTGGGTGTGGTGCTGTCGAGCAACAACAGCGCCGAACGCGACCTGCGCATGGCTCCGGGCGAGAGCGTGGAGCTGGGCGGGTACCAGTTCCTGTTCCAGGGCGCCAGGCACTTCGAAGGGCCGAACTTCATCTCCGACAAGGGCACCGTGGTGGTCAGCCGTGATGGCCGTGAAGTGACCACCCTGCACCCGGAGAAGCGCCTGTACACCGTGCAGCAGTCGATGATGACCGAAGCCGGCATCGACGCCGGCTTCACCCGTGACCTGTACGTGGCCCTCGGCGAGCCGCTGGAGAACGGCGCCTGGGCGGTACGCGTGCATATCAAGCCTTACGTCCGCTGGATCTGGCTGGGCGGTCTGCTGACCGGCCTGGGCGGGTTGCTGGCGGCCCTCGACCGGCGCTATCGCGTCAAGGTCAAGACCCGGGTGCGTGATGCCCTGGGCGTGTCTGGAGCAGCTGCATGAAGCGTTGGATCATGGTAGTCCCCCTGGCGGTATTCCTGCTGGTGGCGGTGTTCCTCTACAAGGGGCTGTTCCTCAAGCCCGACGAGCTGCCTTCGGCAATGATCGGCAAACCTTTCCCGGCGTTCTCCCTGGCCTCGACCCAAGGCGACCGTACCCTGACCGAGGCCGACCTGCGAGGCCGCCCGGCACTGGTCAACGTGTGGGCCACCTGGTGCCCGTCGTGCAAGGTCGAACACCCGTACCTGAACCAGCTGGCCCAGCAGGGCGTGGTGATCCACGGCGTCAACTACAAGGACGACAATGCGGCGGCCCTGAAGTGGCTGGCCGAGTTCCACAACCCTTACCAGCTGGACATCCGTGACGAGCAAGGCAGCCTGGGCCTGGACCTGGGCGTGTATGGCGCACCGGAAACCTTCCTGGTCGATGCCAAGGGCATCATCCGCTACAAGCACGTGGGCGTGGTCGATGCCACGGTCTGGCGCGAGCAGCTGGCGCCGCTGTACCAGGGCCTGGTCGACGAGGCCAAGCCATGAAGCGGGGGCTGGCAGCTGCCGTGCTGGGGCTCTTCATGGGGTTGAGCCTGGCAGGTGTGGCCAGGGCGGCCATCGACACCTACCAGTTCCGCGACGATGCCGAGCGTGAGCGCTACCAGCAGCTGACCAAGGAGCTGCGCTGCCCCAAGTGCCAGAACCAGGACATCGCCGACTCCAACGCGCCGATTGCCGCCGACCTGCGTCGGGAAATCTTCCGCATGCTCGGCGAGGGCAAGAGCAACCAGCAGATCGTTGACTTCATGGTCGACCGCTATGGCGACTTCGTGCGTTACAAGCCGGCGCTCAGCGGGCGTACCTGGCTGCTGTGGTTCGGCCCGGGGATTTTGCTGGCCGGTGGTTTCGTGGTGCTGGCGCTGATCGTGCGCCGGCGTCGCGGTGCGGCCGTGCAGGGCGCCAACGAGTTGTCTGCCGAAGAACGCGAGCGTCTCGCCAAATTGCTGGAAAAAGAACAGACCCATGATTGAATTCTGGCTTAGCGCGGGCCTGCTGCTGCTCGCTGCCCTCAGCTTCCTGCTGATCCCGATCCTGCGTGGCCGTGGCCGTCAGCAGGAAGAAGACCGCACTGCCCTGAACGTGGCCCTTTATCAGGAGCGCGTCGCCGAGCTGGCTGCCCAGCAGGCCGCCGGTGTGCTCGACGAGGCGCAGATGGCCAAGGGCCGTGACGAGGCCGCCCGTGAGCTGCTGGCGGATACCGAGGGTGCTGAAGCCCCGCGCCAGGGGCACCTGGGCAAGGCCCTGCCGTTGCTGGCGGCGCTGCTGGTGCCGCTGCTGGCATTGGGTCTGTACCTGCATTTCGGTGCGGCCGACAAGGTGGAGCTGACCCAGGAGTTTGCCGAGGCGCCCAAGTCGATGGAAGAAATGACTGCCCGCCTGGAGCGGGTGGTGCAGGCCCAGCCGGATTCGGCCGAGGCCGTGTACTTCCTGGGACGAGCCTACATGGCCGAGCAGCGCCCCGCCGAAGCCGCGCGTACCTTCGAGCGCGCCGTGAACCTGGCCGGTCGCCAGCCCGAATTGATTGGGCAGTGGGCACAGGCGCTGTACTTCGCGGCCGACAAGAAATGGAGCCCGCAACTGCAGGCGCTGACTGACGAGGCACTGAAAGCCGACCCCAACGAAGTGACCAGCCTGGGCCTGCGTGGTATCGCTGCCTTCGAGGGCGAGCGTTACCAGGAAGCCATCGATTACTGGAAGCGCCTGCTGGCGCAGCTGCCGGAAGGTGATGCCTCGCGAGCGGCGCTGCAGGGCGGCATCGATCGCGCCGCCGAGCGCCTGGGCGGATCGCTGGGGCAGGCGGCGGCGCCCGTGGCGGCTCGCTTGAAGGTGCGGGTGGAACTGGCGGCGGCGTTGAAGGACAAGGTCAAGCCGGATGACACGGTGTTCATCTTCGCCCGCGCCAGCAATGGCCCACCCATGCCGCTGGCGGCCAAGCGGGTGACCGTGGCGCAATTGCCGATCGAGGTGGAGTTGTCCGACGCCGACGCCATGATGCCGC
>NZ_OPYN01000186.1 GCF_900277125.1 Pseudomonas inefficax | reverse complement strand
GAAGTCTCGCTGCGCGACGGCCGTCGTCTGTCCATTGCCACCCGCTCGCTGGATGCTGAGCCCGGCCAGTTGGTATTGCTCAACGACCTGACCGAAACCCGTCGCCTGCAAGACCAGCTGGCTCGCCACGAGCGCCTGTCCTCGCTGGGGCGCATGGTTGCTTCGCTGGCGCACCAGATCCGTACGCCATTGTCTGCGGCGATGCTCTATGCCAGCCATCTGGCTGACCCCGAACAAGATCTGGGCGTGGAAACCCGTCAGCGCTTTGCCGGCACCCTGAAAGAGCGCCTGCACGAGCTGGAGCACCAGGTGCGCGACATGCTGGTGTTCGCCCGTGGCGAGCTGCCGCTGAGTGACCGGGTCACGCCAAAAGCCTTGTTCCAGGCCCTGCAGCAGGCTGCCCAGGCGCATGTGCAAGGGCACGCCGTGCGCTGGCAGTGCGACAGCCATCTGGGTGAGCTGCTGTGCAACCGGGGCACCCTGGTTGGTGCATTGCTCAACCTCATCGAAAATGCGCTGCAAGCCAGCGATGGCCCGGCGCGCCTGAAGGTGCACCTGTTCCGCCGCGAGCGCAGCCTGCACCTGTGTGTAAGCGATGCCGGCATTGGCATCGATGCAGACCTGCTCGGCCGCCTGGGCGAGCCGTTCCTGACTACCAAGCCCACGGGCACCGGCCTGGGCCTGGCGGTGGTCAAGGCCGTGGTGCGCGCGCACCAGGGTACGCTGCGCCTGCGCTCGAAGGTCGGCCGTGGTACCTGCGTGCGGGTGGAGCTGCCGTTGATCGACGGGCATTCGGTGGAGGGCGTGTAATGGCGATCAAGGTGCTGCTGGTCGAGGACGACCGCGTATTGCGCCAGGCGCTGGGCGATACCCTGGAAATCGGCGGTTTCGCCTACCAGGCGGTGGGCAGTGCCGAAGAAGCACTGGAAGCGGTGCTGGGGGAGGCCTTCAGCCTGGTGGTCAGCGATGTGAACATGCCTGGCATGGATGGCCACCAACTGCTGGCTCAGCTGCGCCGCCAGCATCCGCAATTGCCCGTGTTGCTGATGACCGCGCATGCCGCGGTGGAGCGCGCCGTCGAGGCGATGCGCCAAGGCGCCGCCGACTATCTGGTCAAGCCGTTCGAACCCAAGGCGTTGCTCAGCCTGGTCGAGCGGCATGCCGCCGGGCGCGTGGCTGAAGAAGAAGGCCCGGTGGCCTGCGAGCCGGCCAGCCGACAGTTGCTGGAACTGGCCGCTCGGGTGGCGCGCAGTGACTCGACCGTGCTGATCTCCGGCGAATCCGGCACCGGCAAGGAAGTGCTGGCGCGCTTCATTCATCAGCAGTCGCCGCGGGTAGCGCAGCCCTTCGTGGCGATCAATTGTGCTGCTATCCCCGACAACATGCTCGAGGCCACCCTGTTCGGTCACGAGAAGGGTGCCTTCACCGGCGCCATCGCTGCGCAGGCCGGCAAGTTCGAGCAGGCCGAAGGTGGCACCTTGCT
>NZ_OPYN01000185.1 GCF_900277125.1 Pseudomonas inefficax | reverse complement strand
GTCCGGCGACATGCGCGTGCTGCTTGGCGATTTCACCGGCCACGGCCTGCCGGCGGCGGTAGGGGCCATGCCGCTGGCAGAAGTGTTCTACGGCATGACCGCCAAGGGCTACGGCATGGCGCAGGTCCTGCGCGAGATGAATGCCAAGCTCAAACGCATCCTGCCGGTGGACATGTTCTGTTGTGCGCTGTTGCTCAACCTCAGCATGCAGCGCGGTTCGGTGGAAGTGTGGAACGGTGGCATGCCCGATGGCTATCGCCTGGCGGTGGATGGCCAGGTGCTGTCAGTGCTGAGTTCGCGACACCTGCCACTGGGCATCCTGGATGCCGAGCGTTTCGATGACAGTACCGAAGTGTTGCCGTTGGCACCGGGCGAGCGCCTGCTGCTGCTGTCGGACGGCGTGCTGGATACTGCCGACGACCAGGAACGCCTGTTCGGCGTGCAGCGCCTGCGCAGGGTGCTGGCCGACAACCGTGACCCGGTGCGGCTGTTCGACGAAGTGATGCAGGCCCTGGAGCGCTTTGGCGGGCGCCCGCGCGATGACATCAGCTTGTGCGACATTCGCATGTTCAGCGCCGAGGAGCGGGTGCCGGCGCCTATGATCTACTCTGATAGCGGCCGCTCCAGCCCGCTGGACTGGTCGCTGGGGTTCGAGGTGCGTGGCCAGAGCCTGAAGCGCTTCAACCCGGTACCTTACCTGGTGCAGTTGTTGCAGGAGATTCATGGCCTGCGCGCACGTACCGGCAACCTGCACAGTGTGCTCAGCGAGCTGTATTCCAACGCCCTGGAGCATGGCGTGCTGGGCCTGGACTCGCAGCTCAAGCGCGATGTACAGGGCTTTGCCGACTACTATCAGGAACGCGCTCGGCGCCTTGGGGTTCTGACCGACGGTTACGTACGCATCGATTTCCAGGTTGAACCGCAGGCCGATGGCGGGCGTCTGATGATCGAGGTCCGTGACAGCGGTGCCGGGTTCGACGTGCAGCGCGTGTTGGCACGGCCTTCGCTGGAGCAGGAGCTGAGCGGGCGTGGCCTGAACCTGGTGCGGCGGTTGGCCAGCAGCGCGCACTGGAGTGACGGCGGGCGCTGCGCGCATGTGGAGTTCGTCTGGTGAGCCACGGGTTGGCTCGGGCATAATCTGGCTTGATCAAGGAGTGAACAAGTGACTGACATGCATATTGACTACAAGGTACTCAGTGACCTGCGTGAGGTCATGGAAGATGGCTACCTGCAGTTGGTGCAAACCTTTCTCGACGACTCCCAGCAGCGCCTGGACCAGCTTCACGAGGCCAAAAGTGCCGAAGAGCTGGGCTCCGCGGCCCACAGTTTCAAGGGCAGCAGCAGCAACATGGGCGCCGTGGCCCTGGCCAACCTGTGCCAGCAGCTGGAAGAACGCGCACGCCGGCCCCCGCTGTATGGCATCGAAGACCTGATAAACCGCATCGATCAGGAATTCGTCGAGGTGCAGAATTTCTACCGGGGCGAGCAACAACGTATTTCCGCAGGTTGATGCGCAAGTTGGCGCGACTCTTGCCTGTCTCTGGCTGGATGATTTTTTTGTTTCTGGCGCGGAGACTGCTCGATGCCTGTCGCACCCAACCCATTGTTGCAAGGCACTGCCATTGCCACCCCCTCGCGTTCGGCCACCACACAGGCTGAAAAACCTCTGCAGGCGCCGGGCGACAAGGGTGACAGCTTTGGCCAGGTGATGGCCAGGCGGAGCCGCGACAAGGCCGCCGCGCAGGACGACAAGGCCGACCAGGCCAAGCCCAAGGACAAATCCGAGGCGGCACAAGGCGGCAAGACAGACGCTGCCGAAAAAACCGCTGTTGCCGATGACGGCAAACAATTGCCAGCCGACGACCAGGCTCAGGCGGACTCTGGCGTGCGCGATGCCAGCCTTGTGGCCGGCCAGGTAACCGACGCCCAGCCTGGCGCACAACTGATTCAGGCCCAGGCCGAGGCGGTGGCGCCTGTGTTGCAAGCCGCCACGGCGCAGGCCCAGGTCACCGCCGCGCTGCCCGGGGAGTCAGCCGAGGAAGCCTTCGACCCTGACGCCGACCCTTTGGCCAACCTGCCGACCTTGCGCCTGGCACTGGAACAAAGCGCCCAGGCCAAAGGGGCGACCTCGGCGCATGCCCTGGACCCTTCACAGGCCCAGGGCGAGGAGGGGCAGATGGCCGTCAATACCTTGGCGAATCTGGTCGAGAATGCCGAAGGTGAAACCGGCGAGCCTGGCGACAAGGCCTTTGCTGGCTTGCTCGAAGATGGCCTGAAGGACACCAAGAGCGCTGGCAGCGATACGCGCGTCGACGATTTCGCCAACCGCCTGGCCAACCTGACCCAGGCCGCCACGGCCAAGACCGCCAATGCCGTGCCGGCCAATGCCAGCCCATTGC
>NZ_OPYN01000184.1 GCF_900277125.1 Pseudomonas inefficax | reverse complement strand
GGTTTCGTGGTGCTGGCGCTGATCGTGCGCCGGCGTCGCGGTGCGGCCGTGCAGGGCGCCAACGAGTTGTCTGCCGAAGAACGCGAGCGTCTCGCCAAATTGCTGGAAAAAGAACAGACCCATGATTGAATTCTGGCTTAGCGCGGGCCTGCTGCTGCTCGCTGCCCTCAGCTTCCTGCTGATCCCGATCCTGCGTGGCCGTGGCCGCCAGCAGGAAGAAGACCGAACTGCCCTTAACGTGGCCCTTTACCAGGAACGCGTCGCCGAACTGGCTGCCCAGCAGGCCGCCGGCGTGCTCGACGAGGCGCAGATGGCCAAGGGCCGTGACGAGGCCGCCCGTGAGCTGCTGGCGGATACCGAGGGTGCCGAAGCCCCGCGCCAGGGGCACCTGGGCAAGGCCCTGCCGTTGCTGGCGGCGCTGCTGGTGCCGCTGCTGGCATTGGGTCTGTACCTGCATTTCGGTGCGGCCGACAAGGTGGAGCTGACCCAGGAGTTTGCCGAGGCGCCCAAGTCGATGGAAGAAATGACTGCCCGCCTGGAGCGGGTGGTGCAGGCCCAGCCGGATTCGGCCGAGGCGTTGTACTTCCTGGGCCGAGCCTACATGGCCGAGCAGCGCCCCGCCGATGCCGCGCGTACCTTCGAGCGCGCCGTGAACCTGGCCGGTCGCCAGCCCGAATTGCTCGGGCAGTGGGCACAGGCGTTGTACTTCGCGGCCGACAAGAAATGGAGCCCGCAACTGCAGGCGCTGACTGACGAGGCGCTGAAAGCCGACCCCAACGAAGTGACCAGCCTGGGCCTGCGTGGTATCGCTGCCTTCGAGGGCGAGCGTTACCAGGAAGCCATCGATTACTGGAAGCGCCTGCTGGCGCAGTTGCCGGAAGGTGATGCCTCGCGAGCGGCGCTGCAGGGCGGTATCGATCGCGCCGCCGAGCGCCTGGGTGGATCGCCGGGGCAGGCGGCGCCCGTGGCGGCTCGCTTGAAGGTGCGGGTGGAACTGGCGGCGGCGTTGAAGGACAAGGTCAAGCCGGATGACACGGTGTTCATCTTCGCCCGCGCCAGTAATGGCCCACCCATGCCGCTGGCGGCCAAGCGGGTGACCGTGGCGCAATTGCCGATCGAGGTGGAATTGTCCGACGCCGACGCCATGATGCCGCAGATGAAACTGTCGGACTTTGCCGAAGTCCAACTCGTTGCACGTGTATCACGCGCTGGCCAGCCAACCCATGGCGAGTGGATTGGCCAGGGCACGCCACTGCCCAGCGCCACCCAGGCCATCCAGCACCTGACCATCGACAGCCCCGACCCGTAAGAGAGCAATGCCATGCACAGCATCGTCCGCCTGACCCTGATCACCCTCGTCCTGGGTTTGTCTGCGTGTACGGTGCGTGAGCCGTACGAGCAGCCCGAACCACCGATCGAGCGCCTGCCGCCACAGCCGGGGCCGGCGGTGAAGCCCTTGCCGGACAGGCAGCCGGCCCCCGCGCCGAGCAAGCCTGCGGCCACGCCAAAGCCGATGCCACGCACCTCGGCCAGCTTCGCGCCGCCACCTGGCGGGGCGAGCCATTGGGACCCGAAGCTGGGTGTGTATGTGCTGGAGAAGAAGCCCAATACCTTCTACCGCCAGCGGACCTACTACCGCTTCGACAACGGCTGGAGCTGGTCGCTGAGCCCGGACGGGCCGTGGCAGGAAACTGACAGCAGCGGTGTGCCGGGTGGTCTGGGGCGAGCGTTCGCCCAATAATTGCAGCGTTGCCGTTGCCGTTGCCGTTGCCGTTGCCGTTGCCGTTGCCGTTGCCGTTGCCGTTGCCGTTGCTTTTAAGCGCACGATAGTTCAGGCGCCGCAGATTGCGACTTCAGGAGGCCGAGCGAAGGGACTGCGGAGGGAGGTGACGGGCATGGATGCCCGTCAAGCGCTGAGGCCCCATGGATGGGGCCTGCAGCGCGTACTCCCGGGAGCAGGCCCGTAGCGAGGGGACCCCGGAGCGAAGCGTAGGGGCCGGATGATAGGAGCCAGCGTTTTTTGGTTACTTTTTGTCGCGTTTGACAAAAAGTGACCCGCCGTAAGGGCGGAAAGGTGATTAAGTGCCACCTTCGAAAATGAATGTTGACCTTGTTGTTGATGCTCACGCTTGAAAGCGAAGAGCGAAGAGCGAAGAGCGGAAAAGTACTGGTTTTGATATCGCGCATAGTCCATTTACGATGGCGACGCTGACTCACCTTTTCGCCCTTACGGCGAGTCACTTTTTGCCAAACGCGGCAAAAAGTAACCAAAAAACGCTGCGCTCCCATCATCCGGCCCCTCCGCTACGCTACAGGGTTCCCTCGCGCCGGTCTTGCTCCCGGGAGTACGCGCTGCAGGCCCCATCCATGGGGCCTCAGCGCTTGACGGGCATCCATGCCCGTCACCTCCCTCCGCAAAACCTCTGCTCAGCCTCCTGAAGTCGCGAAGATCAAGATCAAGATCAAGATCAAGAGCAAGATCAAGATCAAGATCAAGAGCAAGAGCAAGAGCAAGAGCAAGATCAAGATCAAGAGCAAGAGCAAGAGCAAGAGCAAGAGCAAGAGCAAGAGCAAGAGCAAGAGCAAGAGCAAGAGCAAGATCAAGAGCTAAGCAGAACAGTGCAGTTTCACCTCTTTATTTCGGTTGACTGTACTGGCCGGTGACTCCGCATAATGTCGCCTCGAACTGACCCGGAGGTGGCATGCACAAGACAGTCCTGGTACTGGTGGAAACCGTCGATGATTACCTGCCCATGCTGGAGCAGGCTGGCTACCGTCTGATCCGTGCCCCTTCGCCGCAACTGCGGGAGGAGGCCATCCGCCGCCATGCCGATGAAATCGATGCCGTGCTCACCCGCGGCCCGCTGGGCCTGACTGCCAGTGAAATCGACGCTCTGCCCAAGCTGCAGATCATCTGCGTGATCGGTGCCGGCTACGAGCAGGTCGACCTGGCCGCCGCCGCTGCGCGCGGCATCACCGTCACCAACGGCGCCGGGGCCAATGCCGAGGCGGTCGCCGACCACAGCCTTGCCCTGCTGCTGGCGTTGTTGCGCGATATTCCCCGCGCCGATGCCAGTACCCGCCGTGGAGAATGGAACCGGGTGATCAGCCCTTCGGTGAGTGGCAAGCGCCTCGGCATTCTCGGCCTTGGTGCGGTAGGCCTGGCTATCGCCAGGCGTGCCAACCTGGGCTTTGCCATGCCCGTCAGCTACCACAACCGCACACCGCGACAGGATGTGCCCTACACCTGGTACGACAGCCCGCAGCACCTGGCCGATGCTGTCGACATCCTGGTGGTGGCCACCCCCGGCGGTGCCAACACTCACCACCTGGTCGATGCACAGGTGCTCGAGGCCTTGGGCCCCGAGGGCTATCTGGTGAATATCGCCCGCGCCAGCGTGGTCGACACCAAGGCCCTGGTAGCCGCGCTGCAGCATGGCCAGCTGGCTGGTGCAGCACTGGATGTGTTCGACGACGAGCCGGCGGTACCCGATGCCCTCAAGGCCCTTGGCAACACCGTGCTCACCCCCCACGTGGCCGGCCAGTCGCCGGAGGCAGCGCGCGACACGGTGACCTTGGTGCTGCGCAACCTGCAGGCGTTCTTTGCCGGCGAAGCCGTGTTGACCCCGGTAAGCCAGTAACCCTTTTCATACATCTGCCTGGCAGCGATCGGGCAACAAGGAGTGTGTGCATGCAACTTGAAATCTTCCAGGTCGATGCGTTTTCCGCCGAACCGTTCGGGGGCAACCCGGCGGCAGTGATCCCGCTGCAAAGCTGGCTGCCGGACGACGTGCTGCAGCGCATCGCCGAAGAGAACAACCTGTCGGAAACTGCCTACTTCGTGCGCAACGGCGAAACCTTCGACCTGCGCTGGTTCACCCCGACCGTGGAAGTCGACCTGTGCGGCCATGCCACCCTGGCCTCGGCCTATGTGTTGTTCGAACAGCTGGGCGAGCAAGCACAAGTGCTGCGTTTCAACACCCGCAGTGGTGAGCTGCGGGTCAGCCGCAACGCCGACGGTTCGCTGGCCATGGACTTCCCGGCCAAGCAGCCGGTCGCCGTGGACATTCTGCCGGGCCTGTTGCAGGCGCTGGGCCTTGGCCAGGCACAGGCGCTGTACCGCAGTGACGACTATGTGGTGGTGATCGATGACGCTCTGTCGCTTGACACCCTGAAGCCGGATTTCGTTGCGCTGTCGGCTTTCGATGTGCGCGGTATCGCTGTTACCGCGGCAGGCCGTGGCTTTGATTTCGTCACCCGCTGGTTCGGCCCGCGGGTCGGCGTGAACGAAGACCCGGTGACGGGCTCGGCGCACACCTCGCTGGCGCCAATATGGGCTGAGCGTCTGGGCAAGAACGTGCTGAGCTGCGAGCAGGGCGGGGGGCGCAAAGGGCAGCTGCAGTGCGAAGTGCCGGGTAACGGCCGGGTGATCATCAGCGGGCGGGCGGCACTGTACATGCGCGGTACTGTGTACATCTGACCTGGGTAACTGCCTTGTGCTACCTGTGCCGGCCTCATCGCCGCAAGCCAGCTCCCACAGGTACTGCACTGGCCTGAGAGCGGCGCGGTCGGTGTGGGAGCCGGCTTGCCGGCGATGAGGCCGGTACAGGCGTCTATACTGGCTGGCCCATCTTCCGCTCAAGGAGCCAGCCATGCCCCTGGAAAAACACGGCACCTGCCTGTGCGGCGCCACACGGCTCAAGGTCACCGTCGACAACACCCATATCAGCGCCTGCCACTGCAGCATGTGCCGCAAGTGGACCGGCGGCCCTTTGCTGGTGGTGCACTGCAGCCAGCCGCCAGTTATCGAAGGGCGCGCGCCCAGCGTCTATGAGTCTTCCGATTGGGCCCAGCGCGGTTTTTGCGGCCAGTGCGGAACCCACCTGTACTACCGGCTCAAGGCCAATGACTTTCACGCCGTACCGGTCGGGCTGCTCGACGGCGACCAGGCGTGGGATTTCGACCTGCAGATCTTCGTCGAAGAGAAACCCGCCTGGTATTGCTTCGCCAACCAGACCAAGGAACTGACCGGCCAGGAAGCCTTCGAGCAGCTCGGCTGATCAAGAGCGGGCTTGCCAAACCGTTGCATACCTGAGAAAAGGGCGGCTTTGTTTCCAGTGTTGGAGGATGCCCCGTGAGCCAGGAACTGCAGATCATCGACCTTGTGGAGGGGGATGGCAAAGCCGCCGTCAAAGGTGCCCTGATCACCACCCAGTACACCGGCTGGCTGGCCGACGGCAGCGAGTTCGACTCCTCCTGGTCACGTGGCAAACCGTTCCAGTGCGTGATTGGCACCGGCCGGGTAATCAAGGGCTGGGAACAGCTTTTCAGTAAATGACACTGCGGTGTATGCTGCCCTTTTTGCGCAGCAGGAAGCAGGTCGATGCCAGCCGCCATACCCTACATTCGATTCAGCAGTGCCCGTCAGGCAAGCGGCACCAGTACCGAACGCCAGCATCAAATGGTGATGGTTTGGATGGGTCAGAACCCTGACTACACCCTGTCTGACCTCACCTATCGAGACCTTGGCAAGAGTGGGTACCATGGTGAGCACATCAAGGATGGTGGCGGGTTCGCCAAGCTGCTTGCCGCTGTAAAGGCCGGGGCGATCAAGACCGGTGACGTTGTTCTAGTTGAAGCAATCGACCGTGCAGGGCGTATGGAAACCGCCGATATGCTTGGTGATTTGATATTGCCAATTCTTCGTGCTGGAATTTCTATCGTAACCCTAGACGACAACACCGTTTACACGAAAGACAGCATCAACACACCTCAAATCCATTTGCTGATGGCAAAGATACAAGCTGCATGGTCGTATTCAAAACAACTGAGCGACCGTATCACTGCCAACTATGGAATCAGAAGACAAAAAGCTATGGATGGGGAGCCGGTAAAACGGTGGGTGCCGATCTGGTTAACTGTCGAAGGCGAGTTGAAAAAGAACATTGCACCGTACATTCGGCAAGCCTTTGAATGGTATGTGAGTGGCATTGGCAAGACCACAATCGCTAATCGTCTGCGAGCTAGTGGTGAAGTTGAGTTGGCAACGTGCTCAGGTCCAACTGTCGAAGCTTGGTTGCGCAACAAAGCAGCTATTGGCTATTGGGAATATCATAAAGGTAAGGAAGACGCACAAGATATACCGAATGTTTACGAGCCTGTTGTAACTCCTGAGTTGTTCATGCAGGCACAACAGCGTAAGAAAGCGGTAGCGACTAAGCCTAGAGAACGCACGTCAAAGCACTTCCTTGTAGGGTTGGTAAAGTGTGGAGCATGCGGATCAAACTATATCCTTCATCACAAGGATGGTAAGCCTAATAACCTACGGTGCGGGACATATCATCGGTTGAAGAAGGCAGGATGTACAAACGATGAAACCATTCCCTATCAGGTTGCGGTTTATATCTACTCATTGACGGCCACGCACTGGGTAGATAAGGCGATGCAGCAAATCCAACTTACAGTTAATGACAAGCGAAAGCTAGTACTGACAACTGAGCGAGATGCTCTGACAGCGACGATTACGAACCTTACTGAAAAAGCAGCTGCACTTAATATCCCTGAGTTGTGGAAGAAGCTAGAAGATGAAAGTAATCGGCGTAAGGTCGTAGAGGATGAGCTTGCGGTGTTGGAACGTACACCAGATGCTGGTGGTGGGTTTGGTGCTGTTCTTTCGCAAGATCAAATGATGATACATGACCCAATTCAGCTTAGTTCTCTGTTGAAGCAAGTCGAATATTCGATTGTCGTTTATCCGAACAAACTGTTGAAGGTTGCTGGTGAACTATATCCGTGGATGTACCTTGGACCCAAGCGTAAACCAAAAAGCAACGTTACGCTAGGTTATCGAATCATGTACTTAGGGGAGGAAACAATAATCTCCCCTGACGTTCCTGCAACCTTGGAATGGGGTAAGCCAACTGATAATCCAGTTGAGCAAGTGAGGTATATGTTGCGTCGCTCTTACAAGCTTATATCAGCACCTGAACCATTTGAATATGCGTATGTTCCAGAAGCATAGCGGAAGCAGTTATTAAATTTTCCATAAAATCGATAAAACATTTACAACGGGTATTGACAAATTTCGACGGCGGTTGCTATTATTTAATTAATAGAGCTCAGAAATATTTCTTTTGCTCTCAAGGTATCCTCTAAGCCTTTCCCCAAACAATCCTGTGCTTCTCCTCCCTTCTTGTCGCAGGGTTGTTCGCGAGTGAGTCAATTTCCCCTTTGGTTGACTTGCTCGCACTTATCTCCTAGGCCTCAATCATTGCACCCCAGTGAGTCATCGCTGAGCCAGTGATTGGGGTTTCTTTTTGCTCACGTAAATTTGTGTTCGTTATACGAACTACTACTACTCATTACCCCTGGAGGTGTAAATGACGAATACCCGTGTCTGCTGTATTTGTAACATTCCCCTTAAGACGAAACGTCGAGATGCTCGCACTTGCTCCAGCTCTTGCCGTGGACGTTTGTTTCGGTCAAATCGTGCTGAATCCGTGTTGGTAAGGTTTCGTGTACCACTTGCTGCCTATACCAATCTCGCTGTTGTCGCACTTCGTGCTGACAAGTCGATCAATCAATACCTGAGTGAATTGGTGGTCAAGCAGCATGGCTAACTATTTCGTGATAAACCGACCATCTAACCTAGTAACCCATGTAATGACGTCATCGTATAGCCCTGCTGATACAAAGCTTCTTAAATTCATCGTGGCGAGCGATAAAGCACTGACCACGTATTACAAGTGGTGTAAGCGGAACCCAGGCCTTCACCCTGATGTCGGTGAGCTGATGATGAAGTCACCTTACTTTAAGGAAAAAGTATGTAATGGGAAAACTGGGCAAGCTAACCCTCGAACCTATCGAGTTCGAGACGTACCTACCGAGAAGCACCTAGATCGAGAAGAACAAGTAAAGATTTGGATTGCACAGAATCCGGAAGCCCATGAGTATGATCTTGATGCTGCTCTTTACACCGGCATTGTGGCTGCTAGGGCCTACCTCAGTAAATACAACCCATAACGAAACAATGCGGCCTGTAGAGGCTTAAAAGTGGCAACCTAACCACGTGTACCAGTTGCCAGTTTTAAGCCTCTGTAGCCCTTGATTTGCGTGGCATGAATGGCTGTTTTCAGCCATGTCTCAGACAATTTCAGAAGGAAAATCAAATGACCTTAACAACTACCTATGACGTTGAGCGTTGGCTAGCACTGGAACAAGTCAAGCATTACCAGAAATTGAAGGCGGCGGCAGCTGCCACAGGTAACAAAGTTGAATACAGGCGTTGCCTTGACGCAATCGACATCATCAAAACACAATTCGGGCTGTGATTGGATGAGCTATTTCTACGCCATGATTGAGCGAGCTAAGGCACGTTCAACTACTACTGATGATGCCAAACCAACCGGGGTCGCCACACCGACAACTGCTGTATCAGACGCTAATAGCTCAGTTGATGTATGGCAAGAATACTGTACCAATTTGCTGAAGGTCTACCGCACCCACATGAATCAAAAAAGGAAATGAAAGAATGAAAGAAAAAATCATAATCCAAGGCGCTCCCCCTAAGTGGAATCAAGCAGAATATGAATCCAAGGTTGAGGGTTGGATTCGAATGTATCGAGGTACCGAGCAGTCAATGGAGCGTGTGCGGGCAACTTTCGAGCACGACCTGTTGCAAGCCGTCATTGATAAATCCAAAGAAGGCTATACGGTGGCCGTCAACAAGCATGTGTTCCATGGTGAACTGGCTCATGAGGTCTGGATGGTTAAGCCTGAATCTCAGCAAACCCAAGACATTGAAGTCATTAAAGCTAAAGTTAAAGCTGAATACGTTGCCCACTTAGAAGCTGAACATGCACGGTATCAGGACCTGCTTCGTCAGCAACTGATTCAGACACTGGAAGAGAAGGAACGAAAAGCTGCTGAAGAAGCTAAGGCCAAGAAGTTGGCCAAAATTGAAGCTGAGGTTCAAGCTTGTTATGCTCCCCTAGAGATTCCAGAGTAAAAACAGAGTGAATACAGGAAGTGGCTGTCACTGGCTTATGCGGGTGACGGCCTTTTTTGTGCCTACGATTTGGTTTCACCCCGATGTTGGTTGGGGATGATCGGTGTTGGTGTTTAGCACAATCTATTTCCTATCCCTTTTATTACTCAATTCATCATTTTAAACAGAACCTCGGAAAGATAGTCACCGGCTCCAGGTGGGGATAGGGTTATAACGTATTCTCCTGCGACTCTGAGCACGATTTCGTCTTCGATAAGGAAGGGATAGCGGGGTTCACATCACCACGCTGTAATCGCTTATATGAGCCTCCTGTAAAGCCTGTGCATTCTGGATAGTGGACATGCCCCCAAACGACAGTGAATAACAGGATCAGATCGGTGCTTGCCTTACCGCACTACTAATGCAAAAATGCTGAGTTTTTTGAGAAATGACCAGCACCGCCAGCACCAGATGGTACGGGGCGTAGAGGTATCTCATGGCACCCGAGTCTTCCGGTCCTAGTATAGGAGGGGGACTCAGCTTAGAGAGAGGTGTGTTAGAGAGAGGTGTGTCTTTAAAAAGGAAGGTGTAGTGAGCGAGACAACAGAAGAAAAGACAAAGAGAAGATACCTAACGGTATTCAAGGGTAATACATGGAGTTATCAGTGTTCGGTGTTCTATGACGACCCAACACTGAGTCATGGCTTGCTGAATGACATGGTAGCGTTCAAGCAGAGGTTGCGTAGGGTTTATCCAGATCAACCGTTCCTCATTCGGATACAGACGATGAAGAAAGGCGCAGCCCCTACACAAGCCTACTTGACGATGTTCACCACCAAACCAGTGGATGGCTTGCAGGATGTTGCGGACAAGACATTTCCATCACTGATGAACGTGATGGATCAGGCTCTCTCAGTATCCAAGCTGGATACGATTGCTGACACCATCGAAAGACAGAGGCCACATGACCTGTCGAAGTTCTTTGGTAAGGGTAAGGTGAATCGCTGGACGGTGTTGAACAAGCCGTTGCTGATCAAGCGAGAAGCATCTGACGATTTGGATTGGTAACAGATGGATTCCCCTACACCAGCCCATCAGATTCCCCTACACGACGATTCGATACTTACCATCACCAGCCCATCAGAGGGTTTGGTGATGATGGATCGTTGGCAATCCATCGCATGTTTGTATTCGTTAGGGTGCACCCTTGCGACTACAGTCAGCTGAATACAGTGCCCCTGCCTTTTCCGTATTCATTAGGGTTGACTTGATGCTTGAATACACACATAATCCAAGCATCTAGAGTTAAATGAATACAGAGGGCAAGGAAATGGCAAAGGTCGGATACATTCGCGTTAGTTCGCTGGACCAGAACACCGAGCGTCAGCTTGATGGTGTCGCCCTGGACAAGGTTTTCACCGACAAGCTGAGCGGTGCGACAACAGACCGCCCTCAGTTACAAGCACTGCTTGAATACGTCAGGGAAGGTGACAGCATCGTTGTTCACAGCATTGACCGCCTTGCCCGCTCACTGGTGGACCTGCTCAAGCTGGTGGAAGACCTGACTAAGCGTGGCGTACATATCTGCTTCCACAAGGAAAAGCTGGAGTTCACTGGTGAAGACAACCCGACCCAGCACCTAATGCTGTCGATGATGGGTGCAGTGGCTCAGTTTGAGCGCTCGATGATTAAGGAGCGTCAGCGTGAAGGTATCGCCAAGGCGAAAGAGAAAGGCGTCTATAAGGGCCGGACTAAGACCGTGGATGACGATGCGATCCGTGCCGCTATCGCTGAAGGGCAATCGTTCCGTAAGGCTGCTGAGAGCCTAGGTGTTAGCCTGAGCACTGTGCAACGTGCAATGAAGGCAGTGTAAAGCGATTACAGGGCCTTTCACTGTACCTAGTACCCATTTGCCAATTTCAATAAAACGCCCCGCATTGGCCGTATTTGGAGCCTTGTGGGGCGTTTCCGTTTGTGATGCAGGGATTTTGAAAAAAGATTAGGCCTACCCGCATTGGCATTTGGCTTGCTATCGAGCCGTGGTGCTGAATCGCTGGGGATTTCTGACCATTGGGATATCTAGGCCGCATATGAATGGGCTGGCTGAAATTGGGGTAAAATCGCAGCATTGATCATTCCTCCCCCCCCACCTCATTGTTAGCGCTCTTTATCTGTTAACAGCTGAACAATCGCGCCCGCGTCGAAAATCGAAAGCTCCAAGGGTTCACTACCGTCAATCTGCACAGAAAGGTCTACTGATTTTTTCCGGTCGTAATGGCGAGCAGGACCGCTTGGCACCACATTTCCTTGGTATACCACTACTTTACCAAGCTTAGAAAATTCCTCTGCGACAGCTCTCAAAACACGGGACCTAGCGATGTCGGTGTGCTTTAGGATTTCTCCAGGAATCTCGATTCCTCCCTCTTGCTCCTTGCCCTCCCATACATAGAAGTAGTTCACTGCTTGGCAGTGATTTTGGTCTGTCATGCCCTATCTCCTTGATTTACGTGACGGTACTGACGCTGATGCGCAGGTTAGCATGATGCCACCATAAGGCTTAGATAGTAGCGGATTTTCACCCAACACGATTTGGCCTGATCGGCCCAAATCCAAATCCAGATTCTGAAATTGGGGGTGGTAGTCTGAGCTCAGCACCTTCCCGTTGAGGCTTCCACATGGACAAAGCAACCACCGCAGATGCACTTGAACTGCTCCACCTCAACCAGACGGCCATACGTGCAGCAATCGAGGAGGTCAGTACATGGATACGCCAACGTGGGTCTGTCAACGTTCACGACAACGTTATGACGGCCTTGCAGGTTCTGGATACCAACGCCGGGGCGATCACCAACGTCATTGAGCGTCTACGTGATTGAGTCATGGTGTCATTTACAGAATTCTTGGGATCAAGGCCTGATGGGGATGCGCGTGGGCGGTAAGCGCAAGCTGCTGGTACCGGCGCATCTGGGCTATGGCGAGCGCAGCGTGGGGGCGATTCCGCCGAATTCGGATTTGACCTTCGAGGTCGAATTGCTGGAAGTGCTGACGCGGGATGATTGAGTGGCCGTATTGCAACCCGATGTTCTTGCGCCCTACACATTTCAGCAACACCCTTCCTCTAATCTAGGCCTTGCCTAGGGAACGGCATCCACCTCCAGGGAGGAACCAAACGGGTTAAGGGCACTCTCACCCTCACTCGTTGCCAAGGACGGCATTCACTACAAGGATGCCCTGCCGTGCTGTTGGCGGGGTGATGTGGCGGGTCAACCCGATTTTTCTGTCACACGAGCCTGCCTTGATGAAGTTGCCAACATTCTTCCGCCGTCGTCGTCACTGGTTGCTGAGCCTGGTGCTGACGGCCGTCGCTGTACCGCTGGCATTGGAGGCTGTCGAAAGCCGGGCGCAACCGGTGGATGGCACCCAGACCCTTGTGTTCCTGCGCCACGCCGAGAAGCCGGGCGAAGGGCTGGGCCAGTTGAACTGCCAAGGCCTGAACCGTGCGCTGGACCTGGCTACCGTGCTGCCCGAGCGCTTTGGTAAGGCCGACTACGTGTTCGCTGCCAACCCCTCACGGCATGTCGAGGAAGGCAGCAAGGATGAAAGCTACAGCTACATTCGCCCGCTGATGACCATCAGCCCCAGCGCCATTCGCCTGGGCCTGCCGGTAAACATCGACTATGGCGCCAACGACACCGAAGCGCTGGCCGAAGAGCTGCTGCGCGACAAGTACCGTAACGCGACCGTGTACACCGCCTGGTCGCACGGCTACCTCCCCGACCTGATCAATGCCGTGGCTGGCAAGGCCCTGGGTGAAGAGCGGGTGATCACCGAGGACTGGAGCGGTGACGACTTCGACACCCTCTACGTCCTCACCCTGACCTGGCACGACGGCAAGGCCAGCCTGCTCAGCCGTAACGTGCGTCAGGGCTTGAATGATGGTGCGCATAGCTGCCCGACTTGATCCGTTGGTGATGGTTTGCCTGTACCGGCCTCTTCGCGGGCTTGCCCGCTCCCACAGGTACTGCACTGGCTTGAAAGCAATGCGGTCCCTGTGGGAGCGGGTTTACCCGCGAAGAGGCCAGGTCCGGCGAAAGATGCCTAACGGCCGAAGCGCATCGGCCAACCCACCACCTTCTTTGCTCGTGGCGTGGCATAGGTACGTACCTTGGAGGTAGTCAAGCCCATGCGCACCAACGATTCGGCAATGGTCACCGCCGCGCTCACGCCATCCACCACCGGCACGCCGGTGCGCTGGCGGATCTGCTCGTCCAGCCCGGCCATGCCGCCGCAACCCAGGCAGATCACCTCGGCCTTGTCGTCACGCACGGCGCGTTCTGCCTGCTCGACAATCGCCTCCACGGCGCGCTGCGGGTCGGCTTCCAGCTCCAGCACCGCCAGCCCGCTGGCCCGCACCGATGCGCAGCGGTCATACAGGCCGGAGAGCTTCAGGCGGTCTTCGATCAGCGGCACGGTGCGGTCCAGGGTGGTCACCACCGAGTAGGCATGGCCCAGGTACATCGCCGTGCTGGCGGCGGCATCGGTGATGTCCACCACCGGCACGTTCAGCAGTTCCTGCAGGCCTTCGCGGCCATGCTCGCCGTAACCCGCCTGGATCACGGCGTCGTAAGGGCCTTCGTAAGCCAGCACCCGGTCCATCACCGCGATGGCGGCCAGGTAACTTTCAAAGTTGCCTTCCACCGACTCGGCACCGAACCATGGGGTGAGGCCGATGATTTCGGTGCCGGGCGCGGCCACCGCACGGGCCTGTTCGGCAATGGCTTCGGTGATGGCTTCGGTGGTGTTGACGTTGGCGATCAGAATGCGCATGGGTAGTCCTCCCTGGTCAATGGCTGCTGTGGTCAACGGCGATGCATTCGCCGCTGACATCGTGGTAATGGCGTTTGCGTGGGGCGATCAGCAGGTACAGGGCGGCGGCGATGCCGGCACCGATCAGCCAGGAGAACGGCGCCACACCGTGGAAGTTGGGCACCAGGGCCAGCACGATGGCCAGCATTGCAGCCGGCACGAAGGCGGCCACCGCGCGCAGGTTGATGCCCCTGGTGTAGTGGTAGGCGCCGGCCGGGTCTTCGCTGTAGAGCTGCGGCACGTTGATGCAGCCTTTGCGCAGCAGCCAGTAGTCGGACATGATCACCCCGTACAACGGGCCGAGCAGGGCACCCAGGCCGGACAGGAAGTACACGATCACCAGCGGGCTGTTGTACAGGTTCCACGGCAGGATCAGCACCGCCAGGGTGGCGCTGATCAGCCCGGCGCGGCGGAAGTTCAGGTGGCGCGGTGCCAGGTTGCTGAGGACGAAGGCCGGGGCGACGAAGTTGGCCATGATGTTCACCGCCACGGTGACGATCAGGAAGGCCAGGCAGCCCAGTACCAGGAATGCTGTGCTGGGGATGGCGGCGACGATCTGGGTCGGGCTGTCGATGATCTGTCCATTGATCTGGAACTGCGCGCCGCACAGCACCACGGTGATCATGGCGAACACCAGGATGTTTACCGGCAGGCCCCAGAAGTTGCCGACGCGGATGGTCTTGCGGCATGGCGAGGAGCGGGCGAAGTCACAGAAGTTCAGCACCAGGGTGCCGTAGATCGCCAGCCACAGCGCGCCGCCGGCAAAGATGTTGCGCCACATCTCGTAGCCGGTCAGCGGCTCGGCCACCGACCAGGCGATGCGGGCGTCGGCCTTGAAGTACATGAACACCGCCAGGGCGGCGACAGTCAGCAGGATCACCGGGCCGGCAAAGGCCTCGTAGCGGCGCACCATCTCCATGCCGTAGGCCAGGATCACCAGCTGCACCAGCCAGATCGACACGAAGCATACCCAGCCCAGGCTCGACAGGCCAAGGATGCTGTCATGGTCATAGGTTGCCATTTGCGGCCATACGGCGGTGAGCAGCACGCGCAGCACCACCGAAGCCAGGTAAGTCTGGATGCCGAACCAGGCGATGGCGATGACCGCGCGAATCAACGCCGGTACCTGCGCGCCGTGGATGCCGAAGGCGATACGGCTGATGACCGGGAACGGCACGCCGGTCTTCTGCCCCATGTAGCCGGACAGGTTCATGAAGAAGTACACCAGCGCCGCACCGATGGCCAGCGACAGCAGGATCTGCCAGCCGCCCAGGCCGAGGGCGAACAAGCCCATGGCGAACGAGTAGTTGGCGATGTTGTGCACATCGTTGGTCCACAGCGCGAAGATGCTGTAGCCGCCCCAGCGGCGCCCTTCGATGCGCGTCGGGGCGAGGTCGCGGTTATGCAGGCGCGGGCTAAGGGCAAGTTCCGGCTGGCTGCCGGCGAGAGGGGAAGCGGGGTGGGTGCTGGCGACGGATAGGTCAGGGGCAAGGTCGAGGCTGGTACTCATTCCGGCGGGCTCCTGATGCACGTGGACTGCGATGAGCGGGCATGCGCACGGGCTCGCCATCTCGTCGGTGCAGCGTTGGCATCTCAGGTTTGGGGCGCGGCGGCCGATGTTGGGTCGGCGTCGCGGGTTCTTGTGTATTTATGTTTTGCTCAGTTTGTATACAAAACACGAACACACAAAAGCGAGTTCCATGCCAAGGGAGAAGCAACTTTCAGCGGGCCATCATTTTGAATCTATCTTGTTGAAATATAAGTTTATGAAATGAAGAGAATATAAGTTGACCAAATGAACAGGTTTAAATTTTTCGAGGGTGATTTAGTTGATCGTTTGGTCAAAATAAGTTGTGGGAAGTGTGTAACGTAATGGGGCGTGATCTTGGTAAGTGCACACAAAAACGGCACTTATGGTGACATTCTTGTGTACAAAAAATAGTCAGCTTTTTCCTGTGCCGGCCATTTCGCGGGCGCGCCCGCTCCCACATGGACCGCACAGCATCCAGGACTGTGGAGATCCTGTGGGAGCGGGCGTGCCCGCGAAGAGGCCAGCACAGGAATAAATCAATCCATCGGCGGCAACCGCCGCTTCACCGGGCTTTTCTTGATGATGGCGGTGTTGGTCTCGGCCAGTACATTGATGCGGTCGAGCAGGGTGTCCAGCTGTTCCATCGAGCGCACATGCAGCCGGGCAATGAAGCAGTCCTCGCCGGTGACCTTGTCGCATTCGGTGAATTCCGCAATTGCAATGATCTGCCGCTCCACCTCCTGCAACTGCCCCGGTAGCGGGCGGATGCGCACGATGGCCTGCAGCTGGTAGCCAAAGGCGCGCGGGTCGACCTCTACGGTGTAGCCGCGTAGCACGCCGCGTTCCTCCAGGCGGCGCAGGCGTTCGCTGACGCTGGGTGCGGACAGCCCGCTGATCTGCGCCAGGGCCTTTAGCGAGCGGCGCGAGTCTTCCATCAGTGCATTGATCAGCAGTTGGTCGATGGCATCGGTCATGGTCACCCTCATAAGGTCGTTCGTATGATTTGCCTTGATAGTAAAGGTACTTCGGCAAATCTACCTTCGATATCCGCTGGAAGGCCTCCCGGAAACATTTGCATACTGTTGCCGTCATCGACAGGAGGTGTGAAATGGATAGTTCGTTGCGCCGTGGTTCGCTGGAAATGGTCGCCGCCATGCTGATTTCCGGGACCATTGGCTGGTTCGTGCTGGTGTCCGGCCAGCCGGTGCTCGAGGTGGTGTTCTGGCGCTGCGTGTTCGGTGCCGTGACCTTGCTGGCGATCTGCGCTGGGTTCGGCTTCCTGCGGCCGGGGGTGATCAGCCGCACGGCGTTCCTGCTGGCGATCGCCAGCGGTGTGGCCATCGTCGGTAACTGGGTGCTGCTGTTCGCCTCCTACTCGCGGGCGTCGATTGCCATCGGCACGGCGGTGTACAACGTGCAGCCGTTCATGTTGGTGGGGCTGGCGGCAGTGTTTTTGGGCGAGAAGATCACCGTGGCCAAGGTCACCTGGCTGAGCGTGGCGTTCCTCGGCATGCTGGCCATCGTCAGTGCCCATGGCGCGGGGCAGGGTGGCGGCGGGGACTATTTGCTGGGCATTGCGCTGGCGCTGGGGGCGGCCTTCCTGTATGCCATCGCGGCGTTGATCATCAAGCGCCTGAGCGGCACCCCACCGCACCTGATCGCGCTGATCCAGGTGGCCACGGGGGTGCTGTTGCTGGCACCGTGGGTCAAGCTTGGCGGGTTGCCGGTGGAAGTGCCGGCGCTGGCCAGCCTGGTGACCTTGGGCATGGTGCACACCGGCTTGATGTATGTGTTGCTGTACAGCGCCATCCAGCGCTTGCCCACGGCGTTGACCGGGGCACTGTCGTTCATCTATCCGATTGCGGCGATTCTGGTGGACTGGGTGGCGTTCGGGCAGCGATTGGCACCTTTGCAGTGGCTGGGGGTAGCGTTGATCCTGCTGGCTGCTGCGGGCATGCAGCAGGGGTGGTGGTTCCGGCCCAAGGCAATAGCGGTCAAGAGCCATTGAGGTCGCTTCGCGGCCTATCGCCGGCAAGCCAGCTCCCACAGGGATATCACATTGCTTCAGGATTGTGGGGTCCCTGGGGAGCTGGTTTACCCGCGAAGAGGCCCACAAGGTAGAATGCTGCTCTTTGCCAGTTACGACCCATGATGACTTCGCCGATCCAGACTCTGGAGCAACACCTGCTCGCCGCCCTCGACCCTGCCCCGCAGGAAACCCGCCGCCTGTTCCACGGCCGCGGCCGCTGCTGGGCGGGCCTGGAGCAGGTCACCGTCGACTGGCTACAAGGCGTGCTGTCGGTCGCCCTGTTCCGCGAGCCGCCCGAAGGCCAGCTGGCCGAACTGGAAGCCATGCTGCGTGCCCTGGCTGAGCGCCCACAGTGGACTGGTCAAGCCATCCTTCTCCAGCACCGCTACCTGCCCGACAGCCCGGGCCAGTGGTTGCTGGGCGAGCCGTGCCAGCAGCGCGAGGTGGTCGAGGACGGCCTGACCTACCTGCTGGACCTGGGCGTGCGGCAGAACAACGGCCTGTTCCTCGACATGCGCTATGGGCGGCGCTGGGTGCGCGAGCAGGCGGCAGGCAAGCGCGTGCTGAACCTGTTCGCCTACACCTGCGGTTTCTCGGTGGCGGCGATTGCCGGTGGCGCCGAGCAGGTGGTGAACCTGGACATGGCCAAGTCGGCGTTGTCCCGGGGCCGCGACAACCACCGCCTCAATGGCCACGACGCATCGCGCGTGGCGTACCTGGGCCATGAGCTGTTCAAGTCGTGGGGCAAGGTGCGCAAGTACGGGCCTTATGACCTGATCATCATCGACCCGCCGACCTTCCAGCGCGGCAGCTTCGTGCTGACCCAGGACTACGCGAAGATCCTGCGGCGCTTGCCGGAGCTCTTGAGCGAGGGCGGGACGGTGCTGGCGTGCGTGAACGACCCGGGCATCGGGCCAGAGTTTCTGATCGAGGGGATGGCGGAGCAGGCGCCGTCGCTGGCATTCGTCGAGCGGCTGGAGAACCCGCCGGAGTTTCCTGATGTGGACCCGGCGGGGGGCTTGAAGGCCCTGGTATTCCGTCAGGTCTGATGTTGCCGTTGTTGGCCCTTCGCGGCTAAAGCCGCTCCCACAGGTACCGCGCCAAACCTGAGGGCTGTGGGGTACTTGTGGGAGCGGCTTTAGCCGCGAAGAGGCCGGGCCTGCTTACATCAATTACTGATTGTTGCTGTAGATCTGGTCAAACACCCCACCATCATTGAAATGGGTCTTCTGTACGGTGCGCCAGTCACCAAAGGTCTTCTCCACCGACAGGAAGTCCACTTTCGGGAAGCGGTCGGTGTATTTGGCCAGTACCGTCGCATCACGCGGGCGCAGGTAGTTCTGTGCGGCGATTTCCTGGGCGGCTGGCGACCACAGGTACTTCAGGTATTCCTCGGCCGCGGCTTGGGTGCCTTTCTTCGCCACCACCTTGTCGACCACGCTGACCGGCGGCTCGGCTTCGGCCGACACGCTCGGGTAGACCACTTCAAACTGGTCGCGGCCGAACTCGCGGGCGATCATTTCGGCTTCGTTCTCGAAGGTCACCAGCACGTCGCCGATCTGGTTGGTCATGAAGGTGGTGGTGGCGGCACGGCCACCGGTGTCCAGCACCGGCGCCTGCTTGAACAGCTTGCCGACAAAGTCCTTGGCCTTGTTTTCATCACCGCCTTGCTTGAGCACATAGCCCCAGGCCGACAGGTAGGTATAGCGGCCGTTACCCGAGGTCTTGGGGTTGGGCACGATCACCTGTACGCCATCCTTGAGCAGGTCGGGCCAGTCTTTCAGCGCCTTGGGGTTGCCCTTGCGCACGATGAACACAGTGGCCGAAGTGAACGGCGCGCTGTTGTTCGGCAGGCGGCTCACCCAGTTGTCCGGCACCAGTTTGCCGTTGTCGGCCAGGGCGTTGATGTCGGTGGCCATGTTCATGGTGATCACATCGGCCGGCAGGCCATCGATCACCGCTCGCGCCTGCTTGCTCGAGCCGCCGAAGGACATCTGCACGTTGACCTTCTCGTTGTGCTCGGCTTCCCAGTGCTTCTGGAAGGCCGGGTTGTAGTCCTTGTAGAAGTCGCGCATCACGTCGTAGGAAACGTTGAGCAAGGTTGGGGCGGCCTGGGCGAAATTGCCCAGGGCAAGGCCTGCGGCGAGTAGCGAGGCGGTGAAGAGTTTTTTCACGTTGCTTCCTTGTTATCGAGAAGGTGTTGGCAGTTTGCCTGCGACTATAGCCGGTGGGTTTGTAGCGGTTAAAGAACAAAAAACACTTTGGTTATGCTGCCGCCTGTGCCGGCCTCTTCGCGGGTAAACCCGCTCCCACAGGATCACCAAAGGCCAGAGCTGTGAGCGCTCCCTGTGGGAGCGGGTTTACCCGCGAAAGGGCCGGAACAGGCGACATCATTGCTTGGGAAACAGCACATTTCCACACCGGGAACAGAATGCCGCCCCATGCTCATGGCTCTTCTTGCTGCAGGTCGGGCAATCATGCTGCAGCTGCTCCCCGCGCATGGCATTGGCCAGCTCGGCGGTGAAGATCCCGGTCGGTACGGCGATGATCGAATAACCGGTAATCATCACCAGCGACGACAGCACCTGCCCCAATGGCGTCTTCGGCACGATGTCGCCAAAGCCCACCGTGGTCAGGGTAACGATGGCCCAGTAGATGCCCTTGGGAATACTGGTAAAGCCATGCTCAGGCCCTTCGATCACGTACATCAAGGTGCCGAACACCGTCACCAGGGTCGATACCGTCACCAGGAACACGATGATCTTCTGCTTGCTGCCGCGCAGCGCCTCCATCAGGTAATGGGCCTGCTTGAGGTACGGGCTGAGCTTGAGCACCCGGAAGATCCGCAGCATCCGTATCACGCGGATGATCAGCAGGTACTGGGCGTCGCTGTAGTACAGCGCGATGATCCCCGGCACGATCGCCAGCAGATCGACCAGGCCATAAAAGCTGAAGGCATAGCGCAGCGGCTTGGGCGAGCAGTACAGGCGGGTGAGGTACTCGGCCAGGAAGATCGCGGTAAAACCCCACTCGATGCCCGCCAGCAGGCCGGCATAGCCTTGGTGCACCTCGTCGATGCTGTCGAGGATCACTGTGACCAGGCTGGCCAGGATGATCAGCAGGAGGATCTTGTCGAAGCGTCTTCCAGCCACGGTATCGGTCTGGAAGACGATGATGTAGAGCTGCTCGCGCAGGCTCGCAGGGTTGTTCATTGGCTCGTTCCACAAAAGCGATGGGCTGAGCCTAGGGCTTGCATTTCAGCTGTGCAAGCGGCTGGCGTCACGCTGCCTGGGCTGGGCCAGATGGCTGCCCAGATGCATCAGCCAGCAGGCGGCGACAAAGGGCGCGGTCAGGCCGGGTACCGGTAGCAGCTTGAACAGGGGTTGCAGCAGCAGGGCCAGGGCGATGGCCAGCAGTGTCACCCACGGCTTTTCACCCTGCCTGCTGAACGCCAGCGCCGCCAGCGCGGCGTTGAAACCGTACAGGCCCAGCCAGGCGGCTTGCGCCTGGTCGGCGAGCAGTGCCACGCCGCCGCCGATGGCCGAACCGATCACTGCCCACATGGCCGCATAAGGGTTGGCGATGAACATGCCGATGATGATCAGCAGGCCGGCCAGGGGCTGGTCGAGCAGGAAGATCTGGCCCACGCCGCGCGCCAGCGCGTACAGCGGGTCGGCTTCGACGAAGCCGCTGGGCGAGGGGCTGGCGAGCAGCAGGGTGGCCCAGCCAAGCAGCACGAAGGGTGCGGTGTAGGCGATCAGCAGCTTGCCGCCGCGCTTGCGCCATTGGTGGGTGATGATGCTGGACAGGCCGCCAGCGGCGATGATCAGTGGCGGCAGGATGACCGACCAGGGCAGCACGGCGCTGATCAGGATGCCGATCAGCACGCCGTTGTAGCAGTACAGGCCGGCCTGGCGGTCGGCACGGTCGTAGCCGCGTGCCTGGGCGGTGAGCAGGCCGGCCAGGGCGCCGAGCAGGGCGCCGCCGACCAGACTTGGGGCGGTCAGCAGGATGGCCAGCAGGCAGCACAGGCCGCACAGAGGGTTGCGCAGCAGCAGCACCTGGCTGAAGCCGTTGAGTAACGCCGTTGCCCAGTCGGGGCACGGGTTGACGAAATTTTTGGTGTACATCGGGGCAGTCAGTGAGGTTGATGGGGAGCGGTGGGCCTCTTTGGGCCTCGGGTTTTCCGCAGGTCTGGTGTTTCTGTGTTCGGGGAGGGCTTTGCCCTCCATTCGCAGCACAAGGCTGCTCCTACAAAGGGACCGTGGAGCAGGAGGCTTTCGCGGTCCCTTTGTAGGAGCAGCCTTGTGCTGCGAATGGGGCGCAAAGCGCCCCCGGCATTCTCAGATCAGAGTCTCGATCCGCAGCGTGTTAGTCGACCCCGGCTTGCCGAAAGGCACACCAGCAGTAATCAGCAGCGTGTCGCCACGGCTGGCCATGCCTTGTGCCTGGGCGATTTCCAGGGCGGTCGACACCACTTCATCAACCTGACGCAGGCGGTCGTTGACCACCGAATGCACGCCCCACGCCACGCTCAAACGGCGTGCGGTGTTCAGGTTCGGCGTCAGGTTGAGGATTGGTGCCCGCGGCCGCTCGCGTGCCGCGCGCAGGGTCGAGGCGCCCGACTCGCTGTAGTTGACCAGCACCGCAACCGGCAGGATGCCGCTGATACGGCGGATGGCGCAGCTGATGGCGTCCGACACGGTGGCCTCGGCCTTCGGCCGGCCAACGTCGAGCTGGGCCTGGTAGTCCGGGCCGTTCTCCACCTGGCGGATGATCTTGCTCATCATCTGCACGGCTTCCAGCGGGTACTCACCCGAGGCAGTCTCGGCCGACAGCATCACCGCATCGGCACCTTCGGCCACGGCGTTGGCCACGTCGGTGACCTCGGCGCGGGTCGGTGCTGGCGAGAAACGCATGGATTCGAGCATCTGCGTGGCCACAACCACCGGCTTGCCCAGTTGGCGGCAGGTGCCGATGATGCGTTTCTGGATCTGCGGCACGCTTTCGGCTGGCACTTCCACGCCCAGGTCGCCACGGGCCACCATGATCGCGTCTGCAAGCTCCGCGATGGCCTGCAACTGTTCGACTGCCGATGGTTTTTCGATCTTCGCCATCAGGTAGGCACGGTCACCGATCAGCTGGCGTGCTTCGATGATGTCTTCCGGGCGTTGCACGAACGACAGGGCCACCCAGTCCACGCCCAGCTCCAGGCCGAAGGCCAGGTCGCGGCGGTCTTTCTCGGTGAGCGGGGAGAGGTCGAGTACCGCTTGCGGCACGTTGACACCCTTGCGATCGGACAGCTCGCCACCGGCCAGTACTTTGGTGTCGATGGCGTCGCTGTGCTTGGCGGTTACGCGCAGGCGCAGCTTGCCGTCGTCCAGCAGCAGGTCCATGCCCGGCTCGAGGGCGGCGATGATCTCGGGGTGTGGCAGGTTGACCCGGTGGCTGTCGCCCGGGGTGTTGTCCAGGTCCAGGCGCAAGGCCTGGCCGCGCTGCAGCTGCACCTTGCCGTCGGCAAAGCGGCCGACGCGCAGCTTCGGCCCTTGCAGGTCCATGAGGATACCCAGCGGGTAGTTCAGTTGTTGCTCGACTTCGCGGATCCACTGGTAGCGCAGGGCGTGGTCGGCGTGCTCGCCGTGGCTGAAGTTGAGGCGGAAGATGTTCACCCCGGCTTCTACCAGTTGGCGGATGTCGTCGATGCCTTTGATCGCAGGGCCAAGGGTCGCGAGGATTTTGACTTTTTTATCAGGCGTCATGATTGGGCAGTCTCGAGGATCAGGATGGCGCGGAAGTCGTTGACGTTGGTGCGGGTCGGCTCGGTGACGATCAGCGCATCCAGCGCGGCGAAATAGCCGTAGCCGTTGTTGTTGTCCAGTTCATCGCTGGCCGACAGGCCCAGGGCTTCGGCACGGGCGTAGCTGGCCGGGGTCATGAAGGCGCCGGCGTTTTCTTCCGAGCCATCGATACCGTCGGTGTCACCGGCCAGGGCGTACACGCCCGGCAGGCCTTTCAGGCTTTCGGTGAGGCTGAGCAGGAATTCGGCATTGCGCCCGCCACGGCCATTGCCGCGTACGGTCACGGTGGTTTCGCCGCCGGACAGGATCACGCAGGGTGCCTTCAGCGGCTGGCCGTGCTGGACGATCTGCCGGGCGATACCGGCGTGCACCTTGGCCACTTCGCGTGATTCGCCTTCCAGGTCGCCGAGGATCAGCGGGCTGAACCCGGCCTGGCGGGCTTTGACCGCGGCGGCTTCGAGCGACTGCTGGGGCTTGGCGATCAGCTGGAAGTGGCTGCGGGCCAGGGCCGGGTCATCGGCCTTGACGGTTTCCGAGGCTGGGTTGTTGAGCCAGTCGATAACGGCCTTGGGCGCTTCGATGTTGTAGCGCTTGAGGATGGCCAGGGCATCGGCCGAGGTGCTCGGGTCGGCCACGGTAGGGCCGGAGGCGATCACCGTGGCGAGGTCGCCCGGTACATCGGAAATGGCATAGGTG
The DNA here is from genome assembly GCF_900277125.1 of Pseudomonas inefficax. GTDB lineage: Bacteria > Pseudomonadota > Gammaproteobacteria > Pseudomonadales > Pseudomonadaceae > Aquipseudomonas > Aquipseudomonas inefficax. Next base: position 60,396 of record NZ_OPYN01000184.1, on the reverse strand, counting down.
TACACCGTGGCCGGCCAGCAGGCCTTGGCCAGGCGGCCGCCCTTGATCGCCGAGAGGTGCTTGCGCACGCAGTTCATCTCGCCGATGGTGGCGCCGGATTTCAGCAGCGCCTTGTTGATCTGCTGCTTGTCGGCCAGGGTCAGGCCTTCGGCGGGCAGGGCCAGCAGCGCCGAGCCACCGCCGGACAGCAGGAAGATGACGCGGTCGTCTTCATTGAGGTTGCTGACCAGTTCCAGCACGCGCTTGGCCACGGCCAGGCCAGCGGCATCGGGGACCGGGTGGGCGGCTTCGACCACCTCGATCTTCTGGCAGTTGGCGCCGTGGCCGTAGCGGGTTACGACCAGGCCGGAGACTTCACCCTGCCAGCTTTTCTCGACCACTTCGGCCATGGCGGCTGCGGCCTTGCCGGCACCGATGACGATGACCCGGCCGCTGCGGTCGGCGGGCAGGTAGGGTTCGAGGACTTGGCGGGGGTGGGCGGCGGCGATGGCTGTGTCGAACAGCTCGCGGAGAAGTTTTTGCGGATCGACCGACATGGCAGGCTCCCAATTATTGTTGTTCTGCAGAATCAAAAACGCCCCTGGAACTGCCTCCGTGCAGGCCGAACCAGGGGCGGGTGTTGCTCGGTGCCACCTTTGAACCTGTGGTCGCAGGTTCAAAGGTGTTGGCTTCTTCGCGGGTAAACCCGCTCCCACAGGGGCCTCCCAGAGGCTGAAGACAGCGTAAAACCTGTGGGAGCGGGTTCACCCGCGAAGAGGCCGGTGAAGGCTAAAAATTACTTACTTGTCGTCGCGGATCGAGAAGTTGGCCATGTGCTCCAGGCCTTTGATCAGCGCCGAGTGGTCCCAGTTGCCGCCACCCAGGGCCTGGCAGGTGTTGAACACTTGCTGGGCATTGGAGGTGTTGGGCAGGTTGATGCCCAGTTCCTTGGCACCCTGCAGGGCCAGGTTCAGGTCCTTCTGGTGCAGGTTGATGCGGAACCCTGGGTCGAAGGTGCCCTTGATCATGCGCTCGGCGTGCACTTCGAGAATCTTCGACGAGGCGAAGCCGCCCATCAGTGCTTCACGTACCTTGGCCGGGTCGGCGCCATTCTTGGCGGCGAACAACAGGGCTTCGGCAACGGCCTGGATGTTCAGGGCAACGATGATCTGGTTGGCCACCTTGGCGGTCTGGCCGTCGCCATTGCCACCGACGCGGGTGATGTTCTTGCCCATGGCTTCGAACAGCGGCAGGGTGCGCTCGAAGGCTTTCGGGCAGCCACCGACCATGATGCTCAGGGTCGCAGCCTTGGCGCCGACTTCGCCGCCGGACACCGGGGCGTCCAGGTAGGCAGCGCCGGTGGCCTTGATTTTCTCGGCGAAGGCTTTGGTAGCGGTAGGGGAGATCGAGCTCATGTCGATCACGATCTTGTTCGGGCCCACGCCTTCGGCGACGCCGTTTTCACCAAACAGGACGCTCTCGACCTGCGGGGTGTCGGGAACCATGACGATGATGAACTCGGCTTCCTGGGCAACTTCCTTCGGGTTGGCCAGGGCCACGGCACCGGCGGCGACCAGGTCGGCCGGGGCAGCGTCATGGTGAGTGGAAACGAAGATGCTGTGACCTGCTTTCTGCAGGTTCTGAGCCATGGGCTTGCCCATGATGCCGGTGCCGATGAAACCGATTTTAGCCATGACAATGTGCCTCTTTATATTTGTGATGTCTCAAGCAAACCGCAATCCCTGTGGGAGCGGGCATGCCCGCGAAACAGGCGACTCGGTGGATGGCACCGGCTATGCCGGTGTTCGCGGGCATGCCCGCTCCCACAGGGTTTCGTGTTTCACAGGGGGCTAGCGTTCAGCCGTTCAGATTGCGTTATGGGTCTTCAGCCAGCCCAGGCCCGCCTCGGTGGTGGTCAGCGGCTTGTATTCCGCGCCCACCCAGCCCTGGTAGCCAATGCGGTCCAGGTGTTCGAACAGGAAGCGGTAATTGATCTCGCCGGTGCCTGGTTCGTTGCGGCCGGGGTTGTCGGCCAGCTGGATGTGGTTGATCAGTTTCAGGTTGGCTTCCATGGTACGGGCCAGGTCACCTTCCATGATCTGCATGTGGTAGATGTCGTACTGCAGGAACAGGTTGTCGCTGCCCACTTCGGCCTGGATTTCCAGGGCCTGCTTGGTGGTGTTCAGGTAGAAGCCGGGGATGTCGCGGGTGTTGATCATTTCCATGACCAGGCGGATTCCGGCGGCTTTCAGCTTGTCGGCGGCGTAGCGCAGGTTTTCCACGAAGGTCTTGCGCACGGTGGCGCAGTCCGGGCCTTGTGGGCGAATGCCCGCCAGGGCGTTGACCTGGGTGTTACCCAGCACCTTGGCGTATTCGATGGCCTTGTCGACGCCGGCGCGGAATTCCTCGACGCGGTCAGGGTGGCAGGTGATACCGCGCTCGCCTTTGGCCCAGTCACCCGCTGGCAGGTTGAACAGCACCTGGGTCAGGCCGTTGGCGTCCAGCTGCTGCTTGATCTCGGCAGCGCTGAAGTCGTACGGGAAGAGGTATTCGACGCCGCTGAAACCAGCATCGGCGGCAGCCTTGAAGCGGGCCAGGAAGTCCTGTTCGGTGAACAGCATGGACAGGTTGGCAGCGAAGCGAGGCATGTTGTGTCTCCTTGCGATGAAGGCCCCCGGCGCCCTCAGGTAGGGGCCGGCACGGGGGCGTCAGGCGATCAGTCCAGCAGCGAGATGGCGGTTGGCGCGTCGTTGCCGACCAGGGCCAGGTCTTCGAACTCGTTGACCGCGTTGATCTCGGTGCCCATGGAAATGTTGGTCACACGTTCGAGAATCACTTCGACCACCACCGGCACGCGGAACTCTTCGGCCATCTTCTGTGCCTTGAGCAGGGCAGGGGCGATCTCGGCCGGCTCGAACACACGGATGGCCTTGCAGCCCAGGCCTTCGACCACGGCGACATGGTCGACACCGTAGGTGGCGGCGTCGGTCGAGTTGATGTTCTCGAACGCCAGTTGTACACAGTAATCCATGTCGAAGCCACGTTGCGCCTGACGGATCAGGCCCAGGTAGGCGTTGTTCACCAGTACGTGCACGTACGGCAGGTTGAACTGTGCGCCTACCGCCAGCTCTTCGATCATGAACTGGAAGTCGTAGTCACCCGACAGCGCGACCACCTTGCGTTTCGGGTCGGCCTTGACCACACCGAGGGCGGCAGGGATGGTCCAGCCCAGCGGGCCGGCCTGGCCGCAGTTGATCCAGTGGCGTGGCTTGTACACGTGCAGGAACTGCGCGCCGGCAATCTGCGACAGGCCGATGGTGCTGACGTAGCAGGTGTCCTTGCCGAATACCTGGTTCATCTCTTCGTAGACGCGCTGCGGCTTGACCGGCACGTTGTCGAAGTGGGTCTTGCGCTGCAGGGTGGCCTTGCGCTCCTGGCAGTCTTCCAGCCAGGCCTTGCGGCACTTCAGCTTGCCAGCGGCTTTCCACTCGCGGGCCACTTCGAGGAACACGTCCAGTGCCTTGCCGGCGTCGGAAACGATACCCAGGTCCGGGGTGAATACGCGGCCGATCTGGGTTGGCTCGATATCCACGTGCACGAACTTGCGGCCTTCGGTGTAGACGTCGACGGAACCGGTGTGGCGGTTGGCCCAACGGTTACCGATACCGAACACCAGGTCGGATTTCAGCAGGGTGGCGTTGCCATAACGGTGCGAAGTCTGCAGGCCGACCATGCCGACCATCTGTGCGTGGTCGTCCGGGATGGTGCCCCAGCCCATCAGGGTCGGGATTACCGGTACACCGGTCAGCTCGGCGAACTCGACCAGCTTGTCGCTGGCGTCGGCGTTGATGATGCCGCCACCGGCTACCAGCAGCGGGCGCTCGGCGTCATTGAGCAGGGCCAGGGCTTTTTCGGCTTGTACGCGGGTGGCGGACGGCTTGTGCACTGGCAGCGGTTCGTAGGCGTCGATGTCGAATTCGATTTCGGCCATCTGCACGTCGAACGGCAGGTCGATCAGTACCGGGCCTGGGCGGCCGGTGCGCATTTCATAGAAGGCCTTCTGGAAGGCGTAAGGCACCTGGCCTGGCTCCAGAACGGTGGTGGCCCACTTGGTGACCGGCTTGACGATGTTGGTGATGTCGACAGCCTGGAAGTCTTCCTTGTGCAGGCGGGCACGTGGGGCCTGGCCGGTGATGCAGAGGATCGGGATGGAGTCGGCGGAGGCACTGTAGAGGCCGGTGACCATGTCGGTGCCGGCTGGGCCGGAGGTGCCGATGCACACACCGATGTTGCCCGGGTTGGCACGGGTGTAACCCTCGGCCATGTGCGAGGCGCCTTCGACGTGACGAGCGAGGACGTGATCGATGCCACCGACTTTCTTCAGGGCCGAGTACAACGGGTTGATGGCAGCCCCCGGGATGCCGAACGCGGTATCTACACCTTCACGGCGCATGACCAGAACGGCTGCATCGATTGCTCTCATTTTGCTCATGGTTTGTGCCTCATCGATTTTGTAATTGTATACAACTTGCTTTGTGCCAGAGTGTATTCATGGCTGGCCGCTTAGGTCAACGGGTTTTCGTCGGCGGATGTCGCTTTCGTTCGAGCGCCCGTGAAAACGGCGCTTTGCGCCATCGCATACGATCGTTTCAAAATATTGTATACAAAAATATCTTCCGTTGTGTTCTATTTGTTCTATCGGTTTTCAACTGCCCTCAGGGCTTCTCACAACAAGAAGAGGACCTTTCCATGAACGCTTTGAACCTGAAAGTCGCGGTCAGCCTGGTGAACGCCGCGCTGGCGACGGGTCGCAAGATCAATGCCGCGCCACTGACCGTGGCGGTGCTGGATGCCGGCGGCCACTTGCTGGCGCTGCAGCGCGAGGATGGCGCCAGCCTGATTCGGCCGGAGGTGGCTACCGGCAAGGCCTGGGGCGCGATTGCCCTGGGCAAGGGGTCGCGCCTGCTGGCACTGGACGCACAGCAACGGCCGGCATTTTTTGCCGCGCTGAACGGGATCGGCGAGCGGCCGGTGGTGCCGGCGCCGGGTGGCGTGCTGGTGCGTGATCAGGACGGCAAGGTGCTGGGTGCGGTAGGGATCAGCGGGGATACGTCGGATATCGACGAGCAGTGCGCGATCAGTGCGATCGAGGAGGTGGGGTTGAAGGCGGATGCGGGTGTAGCAGCCTAATCTGGTAGCCTAATTCTCTATTGCCTGTTCCGGCCTATTCGCGGGTGAACCCGCTCCCACAGGACCATCACACGCTTGAAGCTCGTGGTGTCCCTGTGGGAGCGGGTTCACCCGCGAAGAAGCCAGCGCCGGGGGTCAGGCCGCCTCAGGCTCACAGCCCTTGAGCACCATGCGGATGATGGTCTCGGCCGCTGCGTCATAATCGCTGTCGGCCAGCTTGGCCTTGCCGGTCACCGCAGAGATCTGCCAATCAAAATCGGCATAGGTCTGGGTCGCTGCCCAGATGCTGAACATCAGGTGGTGCGCATCCACATGGGCGATCTGCCCGCGGTCGATCCAGCCCTGGATGCACTCGATGTTATGCCGCGCCTGCTCGTTCAACTGCGCTACCTGGTTCGGCGACAGATGCGGGGCGCCGTGCATGATCTCGCTGGCGAACACCTTGGACGCATGTGGCAGGTCGCGGGAAATGCGGATCTTCGAGCGGATATACGCACTCAGCACTTCCTTCGGGTCACCGTCGGCATTGAACGGGGTCGACGCCTGCATGATCGGCGCGATGATGCTTTCCAGGACCTCGCGGTAGAGGTTGTCCTTGGATTTGAAGTAGTAATACACGTTCGGCTTTGGCAGGCCGGCCTTGGCCGCGATATCGCTGGTCTTGGTGGCGGCGAAGCCCTTGTCGGCGAATTCCTCGCTGGCCGCGCGCAGGATCAATTCCTTGTTGCGCTCGCGAATGGTGCTCATGGTCAGGGATCTTCCTCGTGTCTGGCCACCTCTAAGAGGGATCGGGCATGGTAGCACCGGGCTCGACGGGCGCTCAAGGCGGCGGCTTTGGGCTAGAATCCTGGGCACTCACTCTTCTGGATACAGGCAAACATGGCAGGAAGCAGTCTACTGGTACTGATCGACGATATCGCCACTGTGCTCGATGACGTCTCGGTGATGACCAAGGTGGCGGCGAAAAAGACCGCAGGCGTGCTGGGCGATGACCTGGCCCTGAATGCCCAGCAGGTCACCGGGGTGCGTGCCGAGCGCGAGATCCCGGTGGTGTGGGCCGTGGCCAAGGGCTCGATGGTGAACAAGGCCATCCTGGTGCCGGCGGCGCTGCTGATCAGTGCGTTCATCCCCTGGGCGGTGACACCGTTGCTGATGCTGGGCGGTGCCTACCTGTGCTTCGAGGGTTTCGAGAAGCTGGCGCACAAGTTCCTGCACAGCAAGGCCGAGACGGACGCCGAGCACGAAGCGCTCAAGGAGGCGGTGGCCGATGCCAATGTCGACCTGGTGGCGTTCGAGAAAGCCAAGATCAAGGGCGCGGTACGTACCGACTTTATCCTTTCGGCGGAAATCATCGCCATTACCCTGGGCATCGTTGCCGACTCGCCGTTGACCCAGCAGATCGTCGTGCTGTCGGGCATCGCGGTGGTCATGACCATCGGCGTGTACGGGCTGGTGGGCGGTATCGTCAAGCTCGATGACCTGGGGTTGTGGATGACTCGTAAGGCATCACGCCTGGCCAGGGCGGTGGGTAACGGCATCCTGCGGGCTGCACCGTACATGATGAAGAGCCTGTCGGTAATCGGCACGGCGGCCATGTTCCTGGTCGGTGGCGGGATCCTGGTGCATGGCATCGGGCCGCTGCATCACGCCATCGAGGCGTTCAGCGAAGGGCGTGGCGGGGCGTTGACCGTGGCGCTGCTGAACGGCGGTGTCGGGGTTGTGGCCGGTGCCGTGGTGCTGGCGGTGGTGGGCATTGCGGGGAAATTGTGGCGGGCGGTTCGGCCGGCCAAGTGATGCGGCCTGGCCGGGGCTTCGCCCCGGTTCGCGGGTGAACCCGCTCCCACAGGTACAGCGCAGGCCTTGAATCCGGCGCGGACTTTGTGGGAGCTGGCTTGCCGGCGATGGGCCGCAGCGCGGCCCCAACGCTTCAGATCAGAAGTGAACCTTGAGCAGGAAGCTCATGGTGTTCTGGTCGGTGGTGAAGGCATCGGAATCCTTGATGCCATACTTGTTCTTCCAGTAGTCGTACTCGACACCCACATACAGCTGCTTCTCGCCCAGGTGCAAGGCCTTGCCCAGGTCATACTTGATCTGCGGATTGAAGTGCAGGTTGGCCTGGTAGGTGCCGCGGCGGTTCTCGTCGTTGTCCACCACCCAGTCCATGAAACCGTCGATCAGCACATCGGATGAACCGACCGGAATGGTGTACGACCACACCGGGGTGATCTGCCACACGTTGTCGCCGGCGCGGCTGCCGTCGGTGGTGCGGTTGTAGAAGTTCAGCTGGAAGTAGTCGAAGCCAGGGATGTCCAGGTCGAAGCCAGGGCCGATCAGGTACGACTCGGTATCACCTTCGCCGAACTCGTAGGTCATCGCCAGCAACACGTCCTTGACCGGGCCGAACGCCAGCTTCTGGTCGAAGATCTTGCCAAACGACAGGCGCGGGCTGATTTCGCCGTAGTAGGTGTTAGGGCCATTGCCTGCATCTTTCTGGCCCTGATAGAAGATCTTGTCGACAAAGATGAAGTTATCGCCGTACTTCCAGCCATCAGCGTGCTCGAAGGTCACGGTTTGCTGGATCGACGGGTTGACCTTGAAGTTCTTGCCCCACAGGTAGGTCAGGCTGTTGTTCTGCCATTGCAGCAGGTCGCCGCCGAAGGTGGTGCCACAGGCCAGCAGGCCGCCGGCGAGGATCAGGCTGTTGATGGTACGCATTGCGAGTGTCGCTCCCTTGGTTGATCAATTGTCAGCGCTCGTTGTTGGCGCTTTTTTTGTCTTTTGAGTCAGCTTTTTTCGATAGGCCACAGCTGTTTGGCAAGGGTTGAGCCAACTTTCCTGGGCTGGCAAAACCTTCCTGCTCGACTTCGTTCTGAACGGATGAAAAGGGTCTTTCAGGCTGGCAACACGTTGGCCAACCGCCCGTATTCATTGACTGAGCGGTCAGTAAACGCAGGCAGAATCCCTTCTGCCCTGATCGAGGGGGCGCGCAGATTACTGGCTTGCGCGCCTTGCCTCAAGTGCTCCGTCCTGGAGCAGTGTGGTACAAACTTGTGCGTTCGGTCAGTTTTTCAGAAGTGCACCTTGATCAGGGCACTGGTGACGCTCTGGTTACTGTCGATATTGCCTTGGCTGTCGATGCCGTACTTGTCCTTCCAGTAGCTGTACTCGATGCCCACGTACAGCTGCTTGGCGCCCAGGTTCAGGGCTTTGCCCAGGTCGTACTTGACCTGCGGGTTGAACTGCAGGTTGGCGTGGTAGGTACCACGGCGGGTCTGGTCATTGTCGACCACCCAGTCCATGTAACCGTCGATCAGAATGTCGGATTTGCCCACCGGAATGGTGTACGAGAAAGCCGGGGTAATCTGCCAGACGTTGTCACCGGGGCGGCTGCCTTCGGTGTTGCGCAGGTAGAAGTTGAGGGTGAAGTAGTTGAAGCCGGGAATGTTCAGGTCGAAGCCGGGGCCGATCAGGTAGGCCTCGTTGTCGCCCTCGCCACGTTCGTAGGTCATGGCCAGCAGCACATCCTTGATCGGGCCGAAGGCCAGGTTCCGGTCAAAGATCTTGCCGAACGACAGGCGCGGGCTGAACTCACCGTAGTAGGTGGTCACGCCTTTGCCCGGGTCGGGCTTGCCGTTGTAGAAGATCTTGTCGACGAACATGAAGGTGTCGCCGTACTTCCATTTGTTGGCGTGCTCGAAGGTAACCGTCTGCTGGATGCCTGGGTTGACCTTGAAATCCTTGCCGTACAGGTAGGTCAGGCTTTCGCCATGCCACTGCAGCCATTCGCCAGCGTGGGCGGGAAGAGTGGCCAGCAGGCTGCTGCCCAGCAAGAGGGACGAGGTGATGCGTTTCATGTTGTGGTTCCCGGACTTATTGTTTTTGTTGGGTTTTTTTGGCGCGCAGGCGCCCCGGACGGCCCATTCCGGCGGGCCGACGGTGTAGCGTTTACGGCGAATTCGAGGCGGGGCGGCAGTGCGCCGCCCCCCTGTGCTCAATGCTGGTGACAGGCTTCGTTGTGCACCGCACGGTCGGCACCGCCAAGGATGTTGAACAGCACGTTCAACACCAGGGCACTGACCGTGGCCATGGCGATGCCACTGTGGGTGATGGGTTCCATCCACTGGGGCATCTGGGCGAAGAACTCCGGACGCACCACGGGGATCAACCCGAAGCCGACGCTCACCGCAACCAGCAACTGGTTGCGACGGTCGCCGATGTCCGCTTCCTGGAGAATCTTGATCCCGGTGGCGGTGACCATGCCGAACATGGCGATGGACGCGCCGCCCAGTACCGCAGGCGGAATCGAGGCAATCAGGAAGGCCGCCTTGGGCAGCAGGCTTAGCAGGATCAGCAGTGCACCGGCCACGATGGTGACATAGCGGCAGCGCACCCCGGTCATTTGCACCAGGCCGATGTTCTGGGCGAACGAGGAGTGGGTGAAGGTGTTGAAGAAGCCGGCGATGAACGACGCGCCGGCATCGCACAGCAGGCCGCGACGCAGCATCCCTGGGGTAACTTCACGATCGGTCACCTTGCCCAGGGCCAGGAACATGCCGGTGGACTCGACGAAGATGATCACCACCACCAGGCACATGGACAGGATTGGCGCCAGGCTGAAGGTCGGCATGCCGAAGTGCAGTGGGGTTACCACTTGCAGCCAGGGTGCGTCGTTCAGGCCCGACAGGTCGACCATGCCGATGGAACCAGCCAGGACGTAGCCCAGGCCCATGCCCACCAGCACCGACACGTTGACCCAGAAGCCACGCATGAAACGGTTGATCAACAGGATTACCGCCAGCACCAGGCCAGCCACCATCAGGTAGATCGGTGAGCCGAAGGCTTCAGCTTCCTGGCCGCCACCAGCCCAGTTGACCGCCACCGGGAACAGCGACAGGCCAATCGAGGTGATCACCGTACCGGTGACCAGTGGCGGGAAGAAGCGTACGACCTTGGACATGAACGGCGCGATCAGCATGCCGAAGAAGCCGGCAGCAATGGTCGCGCCGAAGATCCCCTGCAGGCCTACGCCTGGCATGCCGGCCATGGCCACCATGCTGCCGACGGCAGCGAAACTGGCACCCATCATCACCGGCATGCGGATGCCCACCGGGCCGATACCGAAGGACTGGATGATGGTGGCGACGCCAGCGACCAGCAGGTCGGCGTTGATCAGGAAAGCGACTTCTTCACGGGACAACCCGGCGGCCTGGCCGATGATCAACGGCACGGCGATCGCGCCACCGTACATCAGCAGAACGTGTTGCAGGCCAACCAGGATCAGTTGGAACAGGGGCAAGGGCTCACGCGGCGGCGCAACAGGGATGTACGCCTTGCGGGACTCGGACATGCAGCACCTCGAGTTTTGTTTTTATTCTCGGATCCAAGCGCCGGTCTCAGGCGGCAGGCCCGGTGGAGGCAGCCTGGGGTTCCCGCTAGAGGTCGAACGCTCGATGCTTGCTTGTTGCGTAATACATGAAGCCTGAGGCTGGCTTTGCCGGCCTCTTCGCGGGCACGCCCGCTCCCACAGGGGGAGGTGATCCCCCTTGGGAACGGGTTGCCTGGCGAGGTGCTATCAGTTGACCGGGGCGCCTTTGGCGATCCAGTCACCGACCAGCTTGCGCTCTTCGGTGGTCATCTGGGTGATGTTGCCCAGCGGCATGATCTGGCTGGCAACCGCTTGCGCCTGGATGCGCGCGGCCTGGGCCTGGATCTGCTGCGGGGTGTCGAACATCACGCCGGCAGGGGCGGCGCTGAACAGTGGGCTGGTCGGCTTGGACGAGTGGCACACGGTGCAGCGTTCCTGGATGACATTGTGGATCTTGTCGAAGGTCTCGCCGCCGGCCTGGGCCGTAGCCTGGGCAGGGGCTTCGGCCGGCGCGGCAGGCGCTGCGGCAGCCTTGGCGGCGTCCTCGGCACGTTGCTCGGCTGCGGTCTTGCCACCTACAGCAGTCGCGGGCAGTGGCTGGTACTCGACTTTCGCCGCAGCCTGCTCAGGGCTGACCGCCATCGGTTTCGGCCCGGTGACGTAGGCCAGGCAGATCATCGCCAGGGCGCCGACCGGCAGGGTCCAGGCGTACTTGTTGCTGTCGTGGCGGGTGTTGAAGTAGTGACGGATCAGGACCGCAGCTACCGCGATACCGGCCAGGATCAGCCAGTTGTACTGGCTACCGTAGGTGCTCGGGAAGTGGTTGCTGATCATGATGAACAGCACCGGCAGGGTGAAGTAGTTGTTGTGGCGCGAGCGCAGCAGGCCCTTGGCCGGCAGTACCGGGTCGGGGGTCTGGTTGTTCTCGATCGCCGCCACCAGCTGGCGCTGGGCCGGCATGATAATGCGGAACACGTTGCCGACCATGATGGTGCCGATGATCGCGCCGGTGTGCAGGTACGCACCACGGCCGCTGAACACCAGGCTGAAGCCCCAGCATGCGGCGATGATCAGCACGAACAGTACTGCACCGAGCAGCGCTGGCTTCTTGCCCAGGGGCGAGTCGCACAGGAAGTCGTAGATGAACCAGCCTGCGATCAGCGAACCGATACCGATGGCCACGCCTTCGGCACCGCTGAGGGTGCTGCCAGGGGCCAGCAGGTACAGGGCCGGGTTCCAGTAGAACACCACGCACAGCAGGGCGATACCGGACATCCAGGTGAAGTAGGCTTCCCATTTGAACCAGTGCAGGTTCTCGGGCATTTTCGGGGGAGCGAGCTTGTATTTTTCCAGGTGGTAGATACCACCGCCGTGAATTGCCCAGAGATCACCCGACAACCCATCGCGCGGGTTGCTTCGGTTCAGGTGGTTCTCCAGCCAGACGAAGTAGAACGATGCACCGATCCAGGCGACGCCGGTGATCATGTGAACCCAGCGAATGCTCAGGTTCAGCCATTCGTGAAGGTGTGCTTCCACAGTATGTACCTCTTGCCGGTCACCCGATCGGGCAATGCCCTTGAATGACCGACCTTTTCTTATTGGTGGGGATTGAGGACCAGCATCTGTTCCTCGGTGAAGTAATGCTCGTCGCAGTTGTTGCCGGAACCACTGCGATCAACCACCAGGAAGTCATCCCGCTTTTCGATCGTCAGCACCGGGTGGTGCCAGACGCCGCGATGGTAATTAACGCCCTGCCTGCCATTACTGCGGAAGGCTCGGACCAAACCTGATACAGGTGCATCGCCAACTGGCGCGACCACGATCAGAAAGGGGTTGCCGAGCAGCGGGATGAAAGCCTGGCTGCCCAGCGGATGGCGTTCCAGCATGCGCACGGTCAGCGGCATGTCCAGCGCATCGGCGCGGAAGATGCTGATGATCGCCTTGTCTTCAGGCTCGGCGGTTTCGACCGTGGCGAGCTTGTGGAAGCGCATGGTCGAGCCGTTGTTGATCATGAAGTGGTCGCTGCCATCGGTTTCGATCACATCTCCGAAGGGGGCGAAGGCTTCTTTGGTCAGGGGCTCGATCATCAGGGTGCGCATGCGGATATCTCTTCTATGTTCGTTATTCTGGATAAGGCTCAAGCGTTGCTACGGCGGTTACAGCTGCAGCAGGCGGAACAGGGCGATCAGGTTGATCTGCGCCAAGGCTTCCTTGAATTCGGCATCGGCATCGTTGTGGATGCGTTTTTCGAACGAGGCGAGGATCTGGTGCCGGTTGCTGCCTTTTACCGCCATGATGAACGGGAACTGGAACTTGGCCTTGTAGGCGTCATTCAGCTCGGTGAAACGGGCGAACTCTTCGGCGGTGCACTGGTGAATACCGGCGCCGGCCTGCTCGTTGGTGCTCGATTCGGTCAGCTCGCCCTGAATGGCGGCCTTGCCGGCCAGGTCCGGGTGAGCGTTGATCAGCGCCAATTGGTCGGCGTGGTTGGCGCTGAGCAGGATATCGCTCATGCGCTGGTGCAGCGCCTCGATCTCGTCCAGCTCGCCCAGTTGGCCCAGGTCGTAGGCTTTTTCGGCTACCCACGGCGAGTGCTCGTAGATGTCGGCGAAGGCCTTGACGAAGGCGTCGCGGTCCAGGGCGGATGGCTTGAGGGTATTGAAGGCGGTCATCAGGCGTTCTCTTTCTTGTACGGGTGGGTGGCGTGCCAGTGGCGGGCAATGTCCACGCGACGGGCGAACCAGACCTGGTCATGGCTTTTTGCGTAATCGACGAAGCGCTTCAGTGCTGCCAGGCGTGCCGGGCGGCCGACCAGGCGGCAGTGCAGGCCGATGGACAGCATCTTTGGAGCCTCGGCGCCTTCGGCGTACAGCACATCGAAGGCGTCTTTGAGGTACTGGAAGAACTGCTCGCCGCAGTTGAAGCCCTGTACCTGGGTGAAGCGCATGTCGTTGGTGTCGAGGGTGTAGGGGATCACCAGGTGCGGCTTGCCGGTAGGGTTGTTCGGCTCCCAGTAGGGCAGGTCGTCGTCATAGGTGTCGCTGTCGTACAGGAAGCCACCTTCCTCCATCACCAGGCGACGGGTGTTCGGGCCGGTGCGGCCGGTGTACCAACCCAGCGGGCGCTCACCGGTGATTTCGGTGAGGATGCGGATGGCTTCGAGCATGTGCTCGCGCTCCTGGGCCTCGTCCATGTACTGGTAGTCGATCCAGCGGTAGCCGTGGCTGCAGATTTCATGGCCGGCCTCGGCCATGGCGCGGATCACGTCGGGGTGGCGCTGGGCGGCCATGGCCACGGCGAAGATGGTCAGCGGCACGCCGCTGTCCTTGAACAGCTTCAGCAGGCGCCACACGCCGGCACGGCTGCCGTACTCGTACAGCGATTCCATGCTCATGTTGCGCGCGCCCTGCAATGGCTGGGCGGCGACCATTTCCGAGAGGAACGCTTCGGACTCCTTGTCACCGTGCAGGATGTTGCGTTCGCCACCTTCCTCGTAGTTGAGGACGAAAGATAGCGCGATGCGAGCGTTGCCCGGCCATTGCGGGTGAGGAGGGTTGTTGCCGTAACCGATCAGGTCGCGAGGGTAGTCAGCGCTCACTGCAGTCTTCCTTCTTGTGCGTTAGTGCGGGGGTGGGCGGGCCGCGTCGGTATGTCGCACCACCGGATGGGCTGATTGTATACAACTTCTGAAATCTTTTGTAAGCCTGTTTTTCCGCATTTCTTCCCTTTTGTCGCCTCGCAGCGACCTGGAAAAACAGTGCAAGAAACCTGCCTGATTGGTCAGCTAATGACGTTGGCGTCTTTACGGTGCCTGTATTTGCGACCTATGGGTCGTTTGCAAGCAAGAATCGGTGGGTGCGACAGATGGGTTCAAAAAATTGTGTACAATTTTGCGTTGGAATGTCTTAATGGCGTCATTCCCGCACATCACAGGCCCTTTTGGCATGATGATGGCCGTGTATTTTTTGCCCACAGATTGAACAAGAGGCGACAAGCAATGGGACGTTTGACCACACACGTACTGGATGCCGCGCATGGCTGCCCGGGCAGCTCGATCAAGGTCGAGCTGTACCGTGTCGAAGGCCAGCAGCTGGAGCTGGTGAACACCGCCCTGACCAACAGCGATGGCCGCGTCGACGCGCCACTGCTGCAGGGTGACGACTACCGTACCGGCGTCTACCAGCTGCAGTTCAGCGCTGGCGACTACTACCGCGCTCGCGGTGTACAGCTGCCGGCCCAGGCGTTCCTGGATGTTGTCGTGCTGCGTTTTGGCATCGACGAGCAGCAGGAGCACTACCACGTGCCGCTGCTGATCTCGCCGTACAGCTATTCGACCTATCGTGGAAGCTAGTTGGTCGCTAGAAGAATCTTCGTAGGTCCTTTGGCCCGCTCTCACACTGGCGGGCTTTTTTTCGTCTGCTGTTTTTGTATTGCCTGCACCGGCCTCTTCGCGGGTAAACCCGCTCCCACAGGAAGCGAAGAGGCCGGTACAGGCTGTAGAAACAAAGAAAGGGCGCCGAGGCGCCCTTGGTTGGTGCAGCAGGGGGTCAGAGGAACACGAACTTGGCAATGAAGATCGCGCACAGCACCCACAGGCTGGCGGAGATTTCCTTGTATTTGCCGGTACCTGCCTTCAACGCCACGTAGCTGATAAAGCCCAGGGCAATACCGTCGGCCACCGAGAAAGTCAGCGGCATCATGATCACCGTGACGATCGCCGGAATGCTGTCGGTAGCCTCGTCCCAGTGGATATGCGCCATGCTGCCCATCATCAGCATCGCCACGTAGATCAGCGCACCGGCGGTGGCATAGGCCGGAATCATCCCAGCCAGCGGGGCGAAGAACATCGCCGCGACAAACAGCAGGCCGACCACCACCGCAGTCAGGCCGGTACGGCCACCTGCGGCTACACCGGCAGCACTTTCCACATAGCTGGTCACCGGCGGCACGCCGACCACGGCGCCAAACACACTTGAAGCACTGTCGGCCTTCAGCGCCTTCGACAGGTTCTCGATGCGCCCGTCCGGCGCCACCAGGTTGGCCCGCTGCGCCACGCCCATCAGGGTGCCGGCGGTGTCGAACATGTGCACGAACAAAAACGCCAGCACTACGCTGATCATGCTGACGTTGAACACGCCGGCCACGTCCATGGCCATCCAGGTCGGTGCCAGGCTTGGCGGCATCGACATCACTCCGCCGAATTTCACCAGGCCCAGACCCCAGCCGGCCAGGGTGACACCGATGATGCTGATCAGGATCGCACCGAACACCCGCTTGTAGCTGAGGATGGCGATCAGCAGGAAGCATACCGCCGCCAGCAGCGGCCCCGGCTCATGCAGCGAGCCCAGCTTGATCAGCGTGGCCGGGCTGTCGACGATGATGCCTGCCGTTTTCAGGCCGATCAGCCCGAGAAACAATCCGACGCCGGCCCCCATGGCATGGCGCAGGCTGACCGGGATGCTGTTGAGCAACCATTCGCGCACTTTCGACAAGGTCAGGAACATGAACAGCACACCCGAGACGAATACTGCGCCCAGTGCCGTTTCCCAGTTGTAACCCATGGTGCCGACCACGGTGTAGGTGAAGAACGCGTTGAGCCCCATGCCCGGTGCCAGGCCCACCGGCCAGTTGGCGTACAGGCCCATCAGCAGGCAGCCCAGCGCAGCGGCGATGCAGGTGGCGACGAAGGCGGCACCGTGGTCGATGCCGGCGTCGGCCATGATGTTGGGGTTGACGAAGATGATGTAGGCCATGGTGATGAAGGTGGTCACCCCGGCGATCATTTCGGTCCTGACGGTGCTGCCGTGTTGCTTGAGTTTGAAAATCCGCTCCAGCCAGCTCGTTTCGAGCGGTGGGGCAAGATCCAGCGTAGGGGCTTCGGATTTGCGGCTTTCCACAGCAAGTACTCCTCAAGTCTTTCTTGTTGTTATGGAGCCAGTGGCCTGCGCAATGCACTTGGCGGCTCCGCGAGGGAAGGCAGACGTCTGACCGGTTTGTTGACTTGCGGGTCAAGAAGTTGCTCGGTGGATTATCCTTTTGTGTACAAAGAATGCAAATAATGTTTTATCTTTTGTGTGCGCAAGGTGTCGTACAACGGCTATATAGGTAAAAGGCCACCTGCAGAAACGGCTCAGCCTGTGTACAATGGCGCCATACTTTCCTTCGTGCCTCGAGAGCCCATGAACGAACAGCTGCAACCTCTGAAGAAACCTGCGCGTACCGGCAAGGCTGGCCGCAGTGGTACCCAGGACGACATCGTCTACGCGCATATTTTCGAGGCGATCCTCGAGCAGCGTCTGGCACCGGGCACCAAGTTGAGCGAGGAAGCGCTGGGCGAGATCTTCGGCGTCAGCCGCACCATCATCCGCCGCGCCTTGTCGCGCCTGGCCCACGAAAGCGTGGTGCTGTTGCGGCCGAACCGCGGTGCGGTGGTGGCCAGCCCGACGGTGGAAGAGGCCCGCCAGGTGTTCTTCTCCCGGCGCATGGTCGAACGGGCAATCACCGAACTGGCCGTGCAGCACGCTACCCTCGAGCAGCTCAACGAGTTGCGGCAGATGGTGCGTGAGGAGCGCGACAGCTTCTCCCGTGGTGACCGCGGCGCCGGCATTCGTCTTTCCGGCGAGTTCCACCTCAAGCTGGCCGAGGCTGCGGGTAATGCGCCACTGGTCAGCTTCCAGCGCAGCCTGGTATCGCAGACCTCGCTGATCATTGCCCAGTACGAGAGCGGCAACCGTTCGCATTGCTCTTATGACGAACACATGCAGCTGATCGATGCCATCGAGGCGCGCGATGCCGAGCAGGCGGTGAGCCTGATGATGCACCACATGGATCACATCGACAGCAAGCTGAACCTGGACGAGGAGAGTGCCTCGGACGATCTGCACGCGGTGTTCTCGCATTTGCTGAAAAAGCCCAAGGTTTCTGCCAAGGGTTGATCGTTTGCCTGGTTGATTGAAGGGGGCTGCTTTGCAGCCCATTCGCAGCACAAGGCTGCTCCTACAGGGATCGCATGACCTTTGTAGGAGCAGCCTTGTGCTGCGAATGGGGCGCGAAGCGGCCCCAGCCACTTCTGGCCATTGTTCAAAGGTCTGCTAAATTCTTGTGAGCAAACCTTCATCAAGCAGTTGGGCTTGCGCATTCGTTGCGTTCAACTTCTTGAGGAATGGACTCATGAGCATGTCCCTCGGTAAGCGTATGGGGGCCGAGCTGGTCGGCACCTTCTGGCTGGTGCTTGGCGGCTGTGGCAGTGCGGTACTCGCCGCAAGCTCCCCCATCGGCATCGGTGTACTCGGCGTCGCCTTCGCCTTTGGCCTCACCGTGCTGACCATGGCCTTCGCCATCGGCCATATCTCCGGTTGTCACCTCAACCCCGCCGTGTCATTCGGGCTGGTGGTGGGCGGGCGCTTCCCGGTCAAAGAGCTGTTGCCCTACGTGATCGCCCAGGTGATCGGCGCCATACTGGCGGCAGGTGTGATCTACCTCATCGCCAGCGGCAAGGCAGGTTTCGAGCTGTCTGCGGGGTTGGCTTCGAACGGCTACGCCGATCACTCGCCCGGCGGCTATACGCTCGGGGCGGGCTTTGTCAGTGAAGTGGTGATGACGGCGATGTTCCTGGTGGTGATCATGGGCGCCACCGACGCCCGGGCGCCGGCAGGTTTTGCGCCGATCGCCATCGGCCTGGCCCTGACCCTGATCCACCTGATCTCGATCCCGGTGACCAATACCTCGGTCAACCCCGCGCGTAGCACGGGGCCGGCCTTGTTCGTCGGTGGCTGGGCCCTGCAACAGCTTTGGCTGTTCTGGGTGGCGCCGCTGATCGGTGCGGCGATCGGCGGCGCATTGTACCGGGGCTTGGCGAACGAGCCTTAGCGTTGGTGCACGCAACGCCCGGCGGCGTAGGTTTCGCGCACGGTGCGGTCGTCGCCGAGGGTGGTGAGCACGAACAGGGTTTCCTCGATGCTGTTGGACTGCTGGATGCGGTAGTCCAGCAGTGGCGTGGCCTTGTAGTCCAGTACCACGAAGTCGGCGTCGTTGCCCGGGCGCAGGCTGCCGATGCGATCGTCCAGGCGCAGTGCGCGCGCGCCGCCGAGGGTGGCCAGGTACAGTGACTTGTACGGGTGCAGACGCGCGCCCTGCAACTGCATCACCTTGTACGCTTCGTTCAGGGTGTTGAGCAGCGAGAAGCTGGTGCCGGCGCCAACGTCGGTGCCCAGGCCCACATTGACCTTGAAGCGCTCCGCCTGGGGCAGGTTGAACAGGCCGCTGCCGAGGAACAGGTTGGAGGTGGGGCAGAAGGCCACGGCCGAGCCGGTTTCGGCCAGGCGCTGGCATTCGTCATCGCACAGGTGCACGCCATGGGCGAATACCGAGCGCTCGCCCAGCAGCTCGAAGTGGTCGTATACGTCCAGGTAACCCTTCTGCTCGGGGAACAGCGACTTGACCCAATCGATTTCCTTGAGGTTTTCCGACAGGTGCGTGTGCATGTACACCCCCGGGTGTTCCTTGAGCAGTTGGCCCGCCAGCGCCAGCTGTTCAGGCGTACTGGTCGGGGCGAAACGCGGGGTGACTGCATAGTGCAGGCGGCCCTTGCCGTGCCAGCGCTCGATCAGTGCCTTGCTTTCGGCATAGCCGGACTCGGCGGTGTCGGTCAGGTAGTCCGGGGCGTTGCGGTCCATCATCACCTTGCCGGCGATCAGGCGCAGGTCCAGGCGCTCGGCCTCTTCGAACAAGGCATTGACCGATTCCGGGTGCACGCTGCCGAACACCAGCGCGGTGGTGGTACCGTTGCGCAGCAGTTCCTTGAGGAAGATCTTCGCCACCTGGTCGGCATGGCCTTTGTCGGCGAACTGCTTTTCGCAGGGGAAGGTGTAGGTGTTCAGCCAGTCCAGCAGCTGTTCGCCATAGGAGCCGATCATGCCGGTCTGCGGGAAGTGGATGTGGGTGTCGATGAACCCCGGGGTGATCAGCGCGTCCTGGTAGTGCTCGACCGGGATATCGGCATCCAGCGTCGGTAGCAGTTCGGCGGCGTGGCCAATGGCGCGGATGCGGCCTTCGTCGACCACCAGCAGGCCGTCCTCGAAGTACTCATGGGAAGCCTCCAGGCCCACCTCGGCCGGGTCGGCGATGCTGTGCAGGATGGCGGCACGGTAGGCTTTGCGGGTAACGGTCATAACACACTCGTCAAATGGCTTGGCTGCGCCGGGAAGGCGGCAGCAACTGGGCAATGGGGCCGGCATTGGCGGCAGCGTCATGCTGGCCGAAGCAGGCGTTGTAGGTGGCGATGATTTCACCAGCGATGGACACGGCGATCTCGATGGGCAGCTTGCCCTTGACCTCGGCCAGGCCCATCGGGCAGCGCATGCGCGCGATCACCGCGTCGTCGTAGCCGCGCTCGCGCAGGCGATGCTCGAACTTGACCCGTTTGGTCTTCGAGCCGATCAGGCCGAACCAGGTGAAGTCGTTGCGCTTGAGAATGGCGGCGGTCAGTTCCAGGTCGAGCTGGTGGTTGTGGGTCATGACGATGCAGTAGCAGCCTGGCGGCAGTTCTGCCACTTCGTCGACCGGCTCCTCGCTGACCACTTTGGTCACCCCGTCGGGGATCAGGGCAGGGAATTCCTGCTCGCGCGAATCGATCCAGCGCACCCGGCAGGGCAGGGCGGCGAGCAAGGGTACCAGAGCCCGGCCGACATGGCCCGCGCCGAACACCGCGATCTGCGCCTGCACCGCGGCCATGGGTTCGAACAGCAGTACATTGACGCCGCCGCAGCACTGGCCAAGGCTTGCGCCGAGGCTGAAGCGCTCCAGGTGCGGAGTGGTGCGGTGCTCTTCGAGCATTTGCCGGGCGATGTGCAGCGCCTTGTATTCCAGGTGGCCGCCGCCGATGGTGTCGAACAGGCCGCTGGCGCTGACGACCATTTTCGAGCCGGCATTGCGCGGGGTCGAGCCGCGCTCCTCGATGATGGTCACCAGCACGCAGGCTTCGCCACGGGACTGGTGGTCGGCGAGGGCGTTGATCCATTGGTGCATGATGCAACCTCTCTATAGCTGCGTCGCGATCCCTGTGGGAGCGGGTTCACCCGCGAATGCGGCGGTGAAACCACTATCGCATTCGCGGGTAAACCCGCTCCCACCGGGCCCTGCATTGTCAGTGAGACACGGTTTCCAGTTCCGGCTCGGCAGGTTGCGCGGCAGCCACCGCCTTGCGCATCTGCTCGCAACCCCACAACACCCGCTCCGGCGTCGCCGGCGCATCCACCTGTGGCTGCACGCGGTAGTCGGCGATGCTGGCCACGGCGTCCTTGATCGCGCACCAGGCAGCGATGCCGAGCATGAACGGCGGCTCGCCCACGGCCTTGGAGTGGAACACGGTGTCTTCCGGGTTCTTGCGGTTCTCCACCAGCTTCACCCGCAAATCCAGCGGCATGTCGGCCACTGCAGGGATCTTGTAGCTGGCCGGGCCGTTGGTCATCAGCTTGCCCTTGGCGTTCCACACCAGCTCTTCGGTGGTCAGCCAGCCCATGCCCTGAATGAAGCCGCCTTCCACCTGGCCGATGTCGATGGCCGGGTTCAGCGAATCACCCACATCGTGCAGGATGTCGGCACGCAGCATCTTGTATTCGCCGGTCAGGGTGTCGACCACCACCTCCACGCAGGCTGCGCCGAAGGCGAAGTAGTAGAACGGCCGGCCACGCGCCTGGCTGCGGTCGTAGTAGATCTTCGGCGTGCGGTAGAAGCCGGTGCTGGACAGCGACACCTGGGCGAAGTAGGCCTGCTGCACCAGCTGCTCGAAGCTGACGATCTGGTCGCGCACGCGCACATGGCCGTTGCGGAACTCGACGTCTTCCTCGGTCACCTGGTAGTGCCGCGCGGCGAACTCGGTCAGGCGCTTCTTGAGGATTTCGGCAGCGTTCTGCGCCGCCTTGCCGTTCAGGTCGGCACCACTGGAGGCTGCGGTCGGCGAGGTGTTGGGCACCTTGTCGGTATTGGTGGCGGTGATCTGGATGCGGCTGAAATCGACCTGGAAGATTTGCGCCACCACCTGTGCCACCTTGGTGTTCAGGCCCTGGCCCATCTCGGTGCCGCCATGGTTCAGGTGGATGCTGCCGTCGGTGTAGATATGGATCAGCGCACCGGCCTGGTTGAGGAAGGTGGCGGTGAACGAGATACCGAACTTGACCGGAGTCAGGGCCAGGCCCTTCTTCAGGACCGGGCTGTTGGCGTTGAAGCGGCGGATCGATTCGCGGCGCTCGGCGTAGTCACTGCTGGCTTCCAGTTCGGCGGTCATCTCTTCGAGCATGTTGTGCTCGACGGTCTGATAGTAGTGGGTGACGTTGCGCTCGGTCTTGCCGTAGTAGTTGGCCTTGCGCACCGCCAGCGGGTCGCGGCCCAGGTGACGGGCGATGTGGTCCATCACCTGCTCGATGGCGACCATCCCCTGCGGGCCGCCGAAACCACGGTAGGCGGTGTTGGAGGCGGTATTGGTCTTGCAGCGGTGGCCGTGCACGGTGGCATCGCCCAGGTAGTAGGCGTTGTCGGAGTGGAACATGGCGCGGTCGACGATCGAGCCGGACAAGTCCGGCGAATAGCCGCAGTTGCCCGCCAGGTCGAAATTGATGCCGTGCAGGCGCCCGTCGTCGTCGAAGCCCACGTCGTATTCGACGTAGAACGGGTGGCGCTTGCCGGTCATGGTCATGTCTTCGACCCGTGGCAGGCGCATCTTGGTCGGCTGGCCGGTCAGGCGCGCCACCACGGCACACAGGCACGCCGGGCTGGCGGCCTGGGTTTCCTTGCCGCCAAAGCCGCCGCCCATGCGGCGCATGTCCAGCACCACCTTGTTCATTGGCACATCGAGTACTTCGGCGACCAGTTTCTGCACTTCGGTGGGGTTTTGCGTGGAGCAGTAGACGATCATGCCGCCGTCTTCGGTGGGCATCACCGAGGAAATCTGCGTTTCCAGGTAGAAGTGTTCCTGGCCACCAATGTGAAGGGTGCCCTGGATGCGGTGCGGGGCACTGGCCAGGGCAGCAGCGGAATCGCCACGCTGGTGGGTGTGGCTGTCGAGCACGAAGTGTTTCTTGCGCAATGCCTCGACCACATCCAGCACCGGCTCCAGGTCTTCATACTCGACGATGGCGGCCATGGCCGCACGGCGTGCGGTATCGAGGTCACGGGCGGCCACGGCGAGCACCGGCTGGCCGAAGAACTCGACCTTGTCGATGGCCAGCAGCGGGTCGCCGGCCACCACCGGGCCGATGTCCTTGAGGCCAGGGATGTCTTCATGGGTGATGGCGATGCGCACGCCCTCGAAGGCATAGCACGGCGTGGTGTCGATGCGCAGGATGCGCGCGTGGGCGCGGTCGGCGGTGCGCGCATAGACGTGCAGCTGGTTGGGGAATTCCAGGCGGTCGTCGATGTACACCGCGTCGCCGGACACATGTTTGTCGGCGCTGTCGTGCTTGACGCTGCGGCCGACCCCGGTAGTCAGGTCCTGGCTGAACAGTTCGGCCATCTCGGCCTGGCTCTTGGCTACGTGATGGTTAGACATAAGCGGTCACCCGAGTTTCGATGTACGGCGTTTGCTGTTCGATGAAGTACTTGCGCAGCAGGTTCTGCGCGGTCAGCAGGCGGTATTCCTTGCTGGCGCGGAAATCGCTGAGCGGGGTGAAGTCTTCGGCCAGGGCCTGGCAGGCGCGCTCGATGGCGGCCTGGTTCCAAGGCTTGCCGCGCAGCGCTGCTTCGCAGGCACGGGCCCGTTTGGGGATCGCCGCCATGCCGCCGAAGGCGATGCGCACACCGCTGACCACGCCGTTTTCGATGCTCAGGTTGAAGGCACCGCACACCGCAGAAATGTCGTCGTCCAGGCGTTTGGACACTTTATAGGCGCGGAACCCCCAGTCGCTGGTAGCGCGCGGCACGATGATCTTCTCGATGAACTCGCTGTCCTGGCGGGCAGTGATGCGGTAGTCGATGAAATAGTCTTCCAGCGGCATCACCCGCTGACGCTCGCCCTGGCGCAGGACGATCTGCGCGTCCAGGGCAATCAGCAGGGGTGGCGAGTCGCCGATTGGCGAAGCGTTGCCGATATTGCCGCCCAGGGTGCCCTGGTTGCGGATCTGCAGCGAGGCGAAGCGGTGCAGCAGGGCGCCGAAGTCCGGGTATTCCTCGTTCAGCGCGCCGTAGCAGTCGGTGAGCGGGGTGGCGGCGCCGATTTCCAGGTGGCTGGCGGTCTTCTCGATGCGCTTGAGCTCGGCCACATGGCCGACGTAGATCATCACCGGCAAGGTCTTGTGGAACTGGGTGACTTCCAGGGCCAGGTCGGTACCGCCGGCCAGCAGCCGCGCTTCGGGGTGCGAGCTGTACAGGTCGGCCAGGTCGGCCACGGTCAGCGGCACCAGGCAGCGCTTGTCGCCGCTGTTCAGTTCGCCGGTCTGGGTTGGCGCAATGGCTTTCAGGCGGCTGATGGTCTGTGCCTGCTGGGCATCGAACTGGTCGCGGCAGGGCTGGCGGCAGCTCTGCTCGGCGGCGTCGAGGATCGGCCGGTAGCCGGTGCAGCGGCACAGGTTGCCGGCCAGGGCTTCCTGGGCCTGGTGCAGGTCGGGGCCATTGCTGTTCTTCTGCAGGGCGAACAGCGACATGACGAAGCCGGGTGTGCAGAAGCCGCACTGTGAGCCATGGCAATCGGCCATGGCCTGTTGCACGCTGTGCAGTTGGCCCTGGTGCTTGAGACCCTCGACGCTGATCAGTTGCTTGCCGTGCAGCGACGAAACAAAGGTCAGGCACGAGTTGAGGCTGCGGTAGCGCAGGCTGTCGTTGCCCTGGTCGTCCTGGGTCAGTTCGCCGACCACCACGGTGCAGGCGCCGCAGTCACCACTGGCGCAGCCCTCCTTGGTGCCAGGTTTGCCCAGGTGCTCACGCAGGTACTGCAGCACCGTCATGTTCGGGTCCAGGGCATGCTCACTACGCAGCTCCTGGTTGACGAGAAACTGGATCACGGGGATGGCCTCGCAATGGTTTTATTGTTGTTGGGCGGACTCTAAGCAAGAGCTGTCCTGCTGGTCAATAAATTTCTGACTCAAAGGTCAGGAAATTGCTCATGTCGCTGCCCAACGGCTCACATTGCCCATATGCCAAGCATAGATTGCGCCGCGCTCGGGGTTGCCTGTCGGGTCAAATAAACCCCCTGGCCCCTCTGCGCGATCAACGGTCAAGTACGCTACAATTCGCTGCTTGTGCCCAGTTCAATGATTTTGAAGGAAAACCATGACGTTCAAGGCCCCGGACAGCCTCTCCGAGCAGATTGCCGATTACCTGGCCGAACGCATCATTCGCGGCGAGCTGGCGCCAGGCGAGCGTATCCAGGAGCAGAAGGTCACCCAGGCGCTGAATGTCAGCCGCGGCTCGGTGCGCGAGGCGCTGCTGATTCTCGAACGTCGGCACCTGGTAGCGATCCTGCCGCGCCGGGGTGCCCATGTGACCGAACTCGACGAGCGCAGCGTGCGTAGCCTGTGCGCACTGATGGGCGAGTTCTACATCCTGCTGGGTAACGCGGTTGCGCAAAAATGGCGCACCGATGCAGACCTGCGCCCGTTCCTGGAGATCCAGCAGCGCTTGCAGCGGGCCCATGACCAACTGGACATCAAGGCCTTCGTCGCCGACAGCTTCGCGGTCATGCGGGCGGCCTATCCGTTCGCTGACAACCCGTTCCTGCAGGAAACCGTGGAAAACCTGCAGCCGGCGATGAGCCGTGCCTATTACCTGTCGCTGGACCAGCGCCAGGCCAACATGATCGATTATCTGGACCTGTTCGCCCGCCTGCTCGACGCCGTGATCGCCCGCGATCTGCCGCGCATTCGCGAGGTGCTCACTGCCTATGGCCAGCGCAGCTGCGAACTGGTGCTGGCGGCGTTGGCCCGAGGCTGACCGATGCGCCTGAAGTGCATTCGCCTCGCCGGGTTCAAGTCGTTCGTCGACCCGACCACGGTCAACTTCCCCAGCAACATGGCGGCCGTGGTCGGCCCCAACGGCTGTGGCAAGTCCAACATCATCGATGCCGTGCGCTGGGTGATGGGCGAGAGCTCGGCGAAGAACCTGCGCGGCGAGTCGATGACCGATGTCATCTTCAATGGCTCCAGTGGCCGCAAGCCGGTCAGCCAGGCCAGCATCGAGCTGGTGTTCGACAACAGCGAAACCACCCTGGTCGGCGAATATGCCGCCTACGCCGAGATCTCGATCCGCCGCAAGGTCACCCGCGACGGGCAGAACAGCTACTACCTCAACGGCACCAAGTGCCGTCGGCGCGATATCACCGATATCTTCCTCGGCACCGGCCTGGGGCCGCGCAGCTACTCGATCATCGAGCAGGGCATGATCTCCAAGCTGATCGAGGCCAAGCCCGAAGAACTGCGCAACTTCATCGAGGAAGCTGCCGGCATCTCCAAGTACAAGGAGCGCCGCCGTGAAACCGAGAGCCGCATCCGCCGCACCCAGGAGAACCTGGCGCGCCTGACCGACCTGCGCGAAGAACTGGAGCGCCAGCTGGAACGCCTGCACCGCCAGGCCCAGGCGGCTGAGAAGTACCGCGAATACAAAGCCCAGGAACGCCAGCTGAAGGCTCGCCTGTCGGCCTTGCGCTGGCGTGACCTGGACGATCGGGTGCGCCAGCGCGAGGCGGTGATCGGTGACCAGGATGTAGCCCATGAGGCGCTGGTGGCCGAGCAGCGCAATGCCGATGCCAGCATCGAGCGCCTGCGCGATGGCCATCACGAATTGTCCGAGCGCTTCAATCAGGTGCAGGGCCGCTTCTACTCGGTGGCCGGTGACATCGCCCGGGTCGAGCAGAGCATCCAGCACGGCCAGCAACGGCTGCGCCAGTTGCAGGATGACTTCAAGGAAGCCGAGCGCACGCGCCTGGAGACCGAGTCGCACCTGGGCCACGACCGTACCCTGCTGGCTACCTTGGGCGAAGAGCTGGCCATGCTCGAACCCGAGCAGGAAATGACCCTGGCCGCTGCCGAAGAAGCCGCCGCTGCCCTTGAAGAAGCCGAGCTGGGCATGCACGGCTGGCAAGAGCAGTGGGACAGCTTCAACAGCCGTTCCGCCGAGCCCCGGCGCCAGGCCGAAGTGCAGCAGGCGCGCCTGCTACAGCTGGAAACCAGCCTGGAGCGCCAGGCCGAGCGCCAGCGCAAGATGGGCGAAGAGCGTGAGCTGCTGGGCAGCGAACCGCAGGATGCGGCCATGCTCGAACTGGCCGAGCAGCTGGCCAGCAGCGAAATGTTGCTGGAAGAGTTGCAGTTGTCGGAAGAGCAGGTGGTCGAGCGCCTGGAGGGCGCACGTGAGCAACTGCAACAGGCCACCCAGGCCCAGCAACAGGCACAGGGCGACCTGCAGCGCCTGGGCGGCCGCCTGGCCTCGCTCGAAGCCTTGCAGCAGGCCGCCCTGGAGCCGGGTGCAGGTGCTGCGCACTGGCTGCACGACCAAGGCCTGGAGCAACAGCCGCGGCTGGCTGAAGGGTTGCGGGTAGAGCCGGGCTGGGAGCTTGCGGTAGAAACCGTGCTCGGCGCCGACCTGCAGGCTGTGCTGGTGGACGACCTCGGTAACCTCGATTTTACCGGCCTGGAGCAGGGCGAGTTGCGCCTGCTGCTGGCCAGCGGTACCGGCTCGTCGCTGCCCGGCAGCCTGCTGGAAAAGGTCGAAGGCCGGGTCGACCTGGCGCCCTGGCTGGGCCAGGTCAAGCCCGTGGAAGACCTTGCCCAGGCACTGGCGCAGCGCGCCTCGCTCGGCGAAGGCCAGAGCCTGGTCAGCCGCGATGGCTATTGGGTTGGCCGGCACTTCCTGCGGGTGCGCCGTGGCGGCGAAGCCGAAGGCGGCGTGCTGGCACGCGGCCAGGAGATCGAGCGTCTGGGCCAGCAGCAACTGGAGCAGGAAGCGGCGCTTGAGCAATTGGAGCAGCAACTGCAGGCCCTGCGCGAGCAGCAGCTGGACCTGGAAGAACAGCGTGAGCAGCTGCGTCGCCGCACCCAGGAAGAAAACCGTCTGCATGGCGAACTGAAGGCCAGCCTGTCGGCTGGTCGCGCACGTGCCGAGCAGGTCGAGCTGCGCCGCCGGCGCCTGCAGGAAGAGCTGGCTGAACTGGAAGAACAGCGCGCCCTTGAGCACGAGCAACTGGGCGAAGCCCGCCTGCTGCTGCAGGAGGCCCTGGAGCTGATGGCCCAGGACACCGAGCAGCGCGAGCAATTGATGGCCCGCCGCGACACCCTGCGCGAAAGCCTCGATCGGGTGCGTCAGGAGGCCCGTCAGCACAAGGATCACGCCCACCAGCTGGCTGTTCGCCTGGGCTCGTTGCGTGCCCAGCACGATTCCACCCGGCAGGCCCTGGAGCGCCTGGAACAGCAGGCCGCGCGCCTGACCGAGCGCCAGGAGCAACTGAGCCTGAACCTGGAGGAGGGCGAAGCCCCGCAGGAAGAGCTGCGCCTGAAGCTGGAAGAACTGCTGGAGCGGCGCATGAGCGTCGACGAGGAAATGCGCCAGGCCCGCCTGCACATGGACGAAGCCGACCGCGAACTGCGTGACGCCGAAAAGCGCCGTACCCAGGCCGAGCAACAGGCCCAGCTGCTGCGTGGCCAGCTGGAGCAGCTGCGCCTGGAATGCCAGGGCCTGGATGTGCGGCGCAAGACCTTGCAGGAGCAGTTGCTGGCCGATGGCTACGACCTGCAAGGCGTGCTCGCCACTCTGGAAGCAGAGGCCAGCGAGCAAGGCACCGAACAGGAACTGGAACAGCTCGAGGCGCGTATCCAGCGCCTGGGGGCGATCAACCTGGCGGCCATCGAGGAGTACGAGCAGCAGTCCGAGCGCAAGCGCTACCTGGACGCCCAGGACGCCGACCTGGTCGAAGCCCTGGAAACCCTGGAAAACGTCATTCGCAAGATCGACAAGGAAACCCGCAACCGCTTCAAGGATACCTTTGATCAGATAAATGCCGGATTACAGGCACTTTTCCCAAAAGTTTTCGGTGGTGGCAGCGCTTATCTGGAACTGACGGGCGAAGATCTACTCGATACAGGGGTAACGATCATGGCGCGGCCACCGGGCAAGAAGAACAGCACCATCCATCTGCTGTCCGGCGGCGAGAAGGCACTGACCGCATTGGCGCTGGTGTTTGCCATCTTCAAGTTGAACCCCGCACCGTTCTGCATGCTCGATGAGGTCGACGCGCCGCTGGACGATGCCAACGTCGGGCGTTACGCCCGTCTGGTCAAGGAAATGAGTGAAAGCGTGCAGTTCATCTACATCACCCATAACAAGATTGCCATGGAAATGGCGGACCAATTGATGGGGGTGACCATGCATGAACCAGGGTGTTCGCGTCTGGTTGCCGTCGATGTGGAGGAGGCCATGGCCATGGTCGACGCCTGATGCTCGACGATAAGGGCATATTCTGTAGCGAAATGCCCCCGCCATGTGCGACAGACGGTGTAAAGTTGTCTTTGGTCGTGCTAGCTTAATGTCACTCGTTTTTTGCGTGGGTAAAACGCCTGTCAGAACATAGAGTTGGCGCCACGTGTTAAAGGGCTTTGAACCCTTTGTTTTCAAGCATATTTTTATAGAGGCACGGGATTACATGGAAATCGGTCTGCGCGAGTGGCTGATCGTCATCGGCATCATTGTCATTGCCGGGATTCTTTTCGACGGCTGGCGCCGCATGCGCGGCGGGAAAGGCAAGTTGAAATTCCGTCTGGATCGCAGTTATTCCAACCTGCCGGACGAAGAGGGCAATGCCGAAGTGCTTGGCCCGTCGCGGGTGCTGGATACCCACAAGGAGCCTGAGCTGGATGAAAGCGACCTGCCGTCGCTCAGCGCTTCTGCGCGTGATCGCGAGCGTGAGCCCAAACCGGCCAAGGCTGCCAAGCGCGGCAAGCGCGCCACCGCGGCTGCAGATGCACAGCAGGGCGACCTGAACCTGAGCGCCGAGCCGCGCGAGCCCGACCTGTTTGCCGACAGCGATGACGACTTTGCCGCGGAAAATACCCGCAGCAACGGTGCGGCGCCTGCCAGCAGCAGCGTCAAGGAGCTGCCGCCGGCTGAGGAGGTACTGGTGATCAGCGTCATCTCCCGCGACGAGAGTGGCTTCAAGGGCCCGGCGCTGCTGCAGAACATCCTGGAAAGCGGCCTGCGCTTCGGTGAAATGGACATCTTCCACCGTCACGAGAGCATGGCCGGTCACGGCGAGGTGCTGTTCTCCATGGCCAACGCCGTCAAGCCCGGTGTGTTCGACCTGGACGACATCGACCACTTCAGCACCCGCGCGGTAAGCTTCTTCCTCGGCCTGCCGGGCCCGCGTCATCCGAAGCAGGCCTTCGACGTGATGGTGGCTGCGGCGCGCAAGCTGGCGCACGAACTGAACGGTGAGCTCAAGGACGACCAGCGCAGCGTGCTGACTGCCCAGACCATCGAGCACTACCGCCAGCGCATCGTCGAGTTTGAGCGCCGTGCGCTGACCCAGAAGCGCTGACAGATCCAGACGAAAGAGCAGCCTGAGGGCGTGCTGGTCGGTTCGGGTGATGCTGTTGTCCTGTGCCGGCCTCTTCGCGGGTAAACCCGCTCCCACAGGGATACCACAAACCGCAAGGGCAGTGGAGTCCCTGTGGGAGCGGGTTTACCCGCGAAGAGGCAGGCACAGGCAATAAAACCCTGAACACCAGGCACCACCCCCAGGCTGCTCTTTTGCTTTGCAAGAGAAGACAAATCCCATGACCGCCGAAACCCGTATCCACGAACTGCGTGCCGAGCTCGACCAGCACAACTACCGCTACTACGTGCTCGACGAGCCAAGCGTGCCCGATGCCGAATACGACCGCCTGTTCAACGAGCTCAAGGCGCTTGAAGCCGAACACCCGCACCTGGTGACCCCTGACTCGCCCACCCAGCGCGTTGGTGGCGAAGCCCTGTCCGCGTTCAGCCAGGTGCGCCACGAAGTGCCCATGCTCAGCCTGGGCAACGCTTTCGAAGAGGCCGACCTGCGTGAATTCGGCCGCCGGGTGGTAGACGGGCTTGATCAGCCCGGTGCGGTCGACTACAGCTGCGAGCCCAAGCTCGACGGCCTGGCGGTGAGCTTGTTGTACCGCGACGGCCAGCTGGTGCAGGGCGCCACCCGTGGCGACGGCACCACCGGCGAAGACATCAGTGCCAACGTGCGCACCGTGCGCAACATCCCGCTCAAACTGCAAGGCCAGGGGTGGCCGGCGGTGCTGGAGGTGCGCGGCGAGGTGTACATGAGCAAGGCCGGTTTCGACCGGCTCAACGCCGCCCAGGCCGAAGCCGGCGGCAAGACCTTCGCCAACCCGCGCAACGCCGCAGCCGGCAGCTTGCGTCAGCTGGATTCGAAAATCACCGCCAGCCGCCCGTTGGAGTTCTGCTGCTATGGCGTCGGCCAGGTGTCCGCGAGCATTGGCGACAGCCACATCGGCATCCTCGAGCAGCTCAAGGCCTGGGGCCTGCCGATAAGCCGCGAACTCAAGCATGCCGCCGGCATCGAAGAATGCCTGGCCTACTACCGCGACATCGGCGAGCGACGCAACAGCCTGCCTTACGAAATCGATGGCGTGGTGTTCAAGGTCAACAGCCTGGCCGCCCAGCGCGAACTGGGCTTCCGCGCACGTGAGCCGCGCTGGGCGATTGCCCACAAGTTCCCGGCCATGGAAGAGCTGACCGAGGTGCTGGATGTCGAGTTCCAGGTCGGCCGCACCGGCGCGGTAACGCCCGTGGCACGACTGAAGCCGGTCAAGGTAGCCGGTGTGACCGTGTCCAACGCCACCCTGCACAACATGGACGAGATCGCCCGCCTGGGCCTGCGCATTGGCGACACGGTGATCATCCGCCGCGCCGGTGACGTGATTCCGCAGGTGATGCAGGTGGTGCTGGAGCGGCGTCCGGAAGATGCACGCCCGGTGCAGGTGCCGAGTGAATGCCCGGTATGCGGCTCGCAGGTCGAGCGTACCCAGCTGGTCAAGCGTAGCAAGGGCAAGGAAACCACCAGCGAGGGCGCGGTGTACCGCTGCGTCGGTCGCCTGGCCTGTGGCGCCCAGCTCAAGCAGGCGATCATCCATTACGTGTCGCGCCGCGCCATGGACATCGACGGCTTGGGTGAGAAAAGCGTCGAGCAGTTGGTGGACGAAGGCCTGATCGGTCCGCCGGCCGACCTGTACAAGCTGGAGTTCGACCAGATCGTCGGCCTGGAAGGCTTTGCCGAGGTGTCCAGCAAGAAGCTGCTGGATGCCATCGAAGCCAGCAAGCGCCCGAGCCTGGCGCGCTTCATCTACGCCCTGGGCATCCCGGACGTAGGCGAGGAGACCGCCAAGGTACTGGCCCGCTCGCTGGGCAGCCTGGCGCGCGTGCAGCAGGCGCTGCCGCAGGTGCTTACCTACCTGCCGGACATCGGCCTGGAGGTGGCGTACGAGATCCACAATTTCTTCGAGGACGAGCACAACCGCAAGGTCATCAAGCAATTGCTCGATAGCGGCATGCAACTGCAGGACGAAGGCGAGCTGGCTGCCGAGTTCGCCGCCAGCACCACGCTGGCCGGCATGATCGCCAAGCTCGACATCGCCTCGGTTGGCCCGACCGGTGCCGAGAAACTGGTGGCCAAGCTCGACAGCCTGGAGAAGATCATTGCCGCCGACGGCATCGACCTGCGCCAGGCCCTGGCGGCCAAGCAGGCCGACGCCGTGCGCGAGTTCTTCAAGGATGAAGCCAACCAGAAACTGGCCCGGGACATCGAGGCACAGTTGCTGGCGTTCGGCATGCACTGGAGCAGCGAGAAGAAAGTCGCCGAAGGCCTGCCGCTGGCCGGCCAGACTTGGGTGCTGACCGGTACCTTGGAGCGCATGAGCCGCGACATCGCCAAGGAAAAGCTGGAAAGCCTCGGCGCCAAGGTGGCGGGTTCGGTTTCCGGCAAGACCCACTGCGTGGTGGCGGGGCCGGGGGCGGGGTCCAAGCTGGCCAAGGCGAGCGAGTTGGGGGTCAAAGTGCTGGACGAAGATGCCTTCGTCACCTTCCTGGGCGAGCAGGGCATCGCTGTCTGAAAGGCCAAGGCCAGATCCACTGGCTTGCACGGTCCTTGTGGGAGCTGGCTTGCCGGCGATCACCGGCAAAGCCGGTGCCATCCACCGCGGTGCCTGCTTCGCGGGCACGCCCGCTCCCACAGGTCCTGCGCTGGTCTTGCTGTCAGCGCTACCCCTGTAGGAGCGGGTTCACCCGCGAATTGGCAGTCCCATGCCATCCTGACCCGGACAAGTCATTGAGAAATGATGACTTTTTCTCCTCCAGAGGTTGTATCTGCCCCCAAGACCGGTACAATGGCGCCACTCGCTGTTCAGCGAGCCTTGTAGTGGTGGCCCCATCGGTCCCCCCGCATTGATTACCCGTTAACCTGGTCAGGCCCGGAAGGGAGCAGCCATAGCGGGAACATCGAGTGCCGGGGTGTGGCTGGTGGGGCTGCCTCCTTTTCAGGTCCTTGAATTCTCAAGGATTTCTCGCATTACCCTACTCGATTTCTCCTCAAGCGCATTGCGAAGCTACACGAACGAGGTTTTCAGAAAAGAGCCCTCGCTGATAAACGTAGACTTTCCCGCCCATGTCCCCTTTGAACGTCTCGATCACATTGTCCGCCGCAACAGGGCTGCTCAGGATCACGCGATAGCTTCGGCTCGTATGGGTGACGTTTGGCGATTGCTGATTTTCTTGCAGCTTCTGCATGACGCAAGCGGAAAAAGCTTCTGGAGATTTGGCGGTTACCAACTCCTTTGTCGGTTGGTTAGGCGCGGATGCGCACCCCGCCAGCAGCGTGATAGTGAAGGAGGCAGCAGCAAAAGGCAGAAAGCGCATCAGACAGTCCGGATTTGAGGTTCAGGCGTCATTCTCCATTTCATTTGGCTGATAGAAAACAGGCAAATATCGATATTATCTAT
Organism: Pseudomonas inefficax; assembly: GCF_900277125.1. Lineage (GTDB taxonomy): Bacteria > Pseudomonadota > Gammaproteobacteria > Pseudomonadales > Pseudomonadaceae > Aquipseudomonas > Aquipseudomonas inefficax. The sequence goes on along the minus strand of NZ_OPYN01000184.1, from coordinate 26,901 downwards.
CATCGATCTTGATGATTAGGCGGAGTAGGCACTGTCGTCCTACCCCCATCGAAAGCCCGTATCAGCAGGTATTCATTACTTTAGAGAAACCTGTCCGGAGGCCGAGCGTTGTGCTGTTCGGCAAATGCCTTTACAGGTTGTACTTCTCATCGATCCTGCGTTTGTCGAGCGTGTAGCGCTTGAGGTCGATCGAGTCCGATTCCAGTTGGGCATCAAGCTCGTCCATGTCGCGCTTTTTTAGCGTTGCAAGGTGGGCTTTGGTGGCTTGGTAGTTGAGCATCTCTGCGGCGTCATGCCCGCTCACCGGGTCCCAGAGAATCGAGATTGGCCACAGCAGCAGGTTCACTACGCCAAAGCCGTATGCGCGTCCGTAAAACGAGCCTCCACCCGGAAGCAGGCCAAGGCCGGCAGCTAGCCCAGGGCTTTTTTCCTGAACCGCGAGGTTTCTGGCGCGATAGCTGGCAAGTTCCGATTCCTGGGCTGAATTGAGGCCGGTTGCACAACCCGTGGTCAGTGCTATCAGGGCGGCAGCGGTCAAATTGCGTACTGTGGACATACAGCATTTCCTAAATATGGGTACTTTTCTCGGCGCATGGCTGGGCGCGGAGGCGCGCCACTTTACACTGAGTGGTGGCGCATTGATATCATTTGGGGTGTGAGTGCAGGCCGGGTGATTATTCTGGATGGTTCAAGGCAGCCGTTGATCGCTTGGGCCTTTTCCCATACCCCATGGCCGACAGCTTCATCAGCCGCTGGAATTTCGGGCATGCCAGGTGATCTTGCTCAGGGCACTGCGCGGCATGCCGCAAGCCCTTGCTCATCGCCTGCAAGCGTTTGACCCGGGCATCCAGTTCGTCGGCTTTGGCTATCAGCATCTGCCGGTCGACCTGCAGGTCCACCAGCATTGCCCCCACCTCATCCAGCGAAAAACCCGCAGCCTGGCCCAGGGCGATCAACGCCAGTCGGTCTGCAACATCGGCTGCGAACTGCCGCCGCTGGCCGCGCCCGGCAAGTGATTTGAGCAAACCTTTCTTCTCGTAGTAGCGCAGCGTCGAGGCGGGTACGCCTGTGCGTCTGGCGACGTCGGCAATGTCCATTTCGGGCCCTTGACTTGAAGTTGACTTCAACTTCTATGCTGCGCGGCATGCTGATGACCGTCAATCTTCGAGGGCTTGTTCAATGACGTTTACCGCGATGTTTTCCGCTGCTTTGCCAATTGGTATCGGTGCCACGATGGTGATGGACTTGTGGGGGCTGCTGCTGAGGCGGATGGGTGTCGCCACGCTGAATTTCGCCATGGTCGGGCGTTGGGCGGGGCATTTGCTGCACGGGCGTGTGCGGCACCAGGCGATTGCCAAGGCAGAACCGGTGCGGCATGAGCTGGCGTTGGGATGGGGGATTCATTACGCCATCGGCGTGCTGTTCGCGATGTTGCTGGTTGTGATTGCAGGGGAAGGGTGGCTATTGGCGCCTACTCTTTTGCCTGCGGTGGCGGTCGGTGTGGGTACGGTCCTGGCACCGTTGTGTTTCATGCAGCCGGCAATGGGCGCGGGGTTCTTTGCGTCGAGGACGCCGACGCCTGCGCGCAACTGCCTCAAGAGCCTGGCCACGCATTTTGTGTTTGGCGTGGGGATGTTCTTGAGTGCGGGTTTGCTGGCGAGCGCGCAATCAGCCTGCTGACAGCACCACCAGGCTTGAGCCTGCAATAGAAACTGTGTCTGCACCGCACAATCCTGTGGGAGCGGGCATGCCCGCGAAGAAGGCAACTCGGTGGATGGCACCGGCTTTGCCGGTGTTCGCGGGCTTGCCCGCTCCCACAGTGACCGCGCCGGCTTTGAGATTTCGATTCAGAGAGTTGCTGCCGATACTCCAAGGGATCAGGGGCGAGCCACAGACATGGGTTCCTGGTTGCCCGCGCCCCCATACCGCTGCACGATCCGCTCGATCTCGCCCGACTGCTTCATCCGTACCAGTGCCCGCAGCAACCCTTGGGTCGGTATCGCCGGGTCATTGCGTACCATGCATCCCAGGTCCTGGTCCTCCAGCACCGCCAGCGCCTGCAATTGCTGCTCGGCGGGGAGACCCTGGTTGAACCACTGCAGCGACAGCTGGTTGCTTACCGCATGCCGATAGCGCCCGGCTTGCAGCTTCTGCAGCACCAGCAACTGGCTGCGGCTGTCTTCGCGGTGCAGGCGGCCCTGGTCGAGCAGCGGTTGCAAGGTCGGATAGGCGTAGCCAAGCACTGTGCCGATGGCCTGGGCAGGCAGTTGCTCCGGGGGCAGCGGGGTACTGTCGCCAGCGCGGCCTACCAGCAGGTCCCGCTGGTGCAGCAGCGGGACGCTCCAGACAAAATCCCTCGGCCGGTCATTGAACCACTGGGTGCTGACGTAGCAGCGCACATCGATATCACCGCTGTTCATCGCCTCCTGCAGGCGCAGCCGGGCCATGACATGGTATTCGGGGCGTACGCCCACCTCTTTGGCCAAGGCCTGCATCAGGTCGTACAGCATGCCTTCTACTGGCTGGTCGCCTTCGATGCGCACCAATGGCATGCTCCAGCTTTCGGCGACAGAAAAACGCAACACGGGCTGTTCAGCCTGGCTGTAGGTACTCCACAGCAGCAACAGGGCCAGCAGTCTTTGCAAAGGCAATCCTCCCTGGATGGCACATCAGTTTCAAAGCTTAGACGACTTGCGCAGGGTGCAATTTTGCCCCCGCTCCGCTAGCATTAGCGATCTTCCGCTCGATCAGGCTACGATGGTTTTTCGATGAGTTATCAGGTTCTTGCACGTAAATGGCGTCCGCGCTCGTTCCGCGAAATGGTCGGCCAGACCCATGTGCTCAAGGCCTTGATCAATGCCTTGGACAACCAGCGCCTGCACCATGCCTACCTGTTCACCGGTACGCGGGGCGTGGGCAAGACCACCATCGCCCGTATCATCGCCAAGTGCCTGAACTGCGAAACCGGTATCACCTCCACGCCCTGTGGCACCTGTTCGGTGTGCCGGGAGATCGACGAAGGTCGTTTCGTCGACCTGATCGAGATCGACGCCGCCAGCCGCACCAAGGTCGAGGACACCCGCGAATTGCTCGATAACGTGCAGTACGCCCCGAGCCGTGGGCGCTTCAAGGTCTACCTGATCGACGAAGTGCACATGCTCTCGACCCACTCGTTCAACGCCTTGCTCAAGACGCTGGAAGAGCCGCCGCCCTACGTCAAGTTCATCCTCGCCACCACCGACCCGCAGAAACTGCCAGCCACCATCCTGTCGCGCTGCCTGCAGTTCTCGCTGAAGAACATGAGCCCGGAGCGGGTGGTCGAGCACCTCAGCCATGTGCTGGCCGCCGAGAACGTGCCGTTCGAGCCGGATGCCCTGTGGCTGCTGGGCCGTGCCGCCGATGGTTCGATGCGCGACGCCATGAGCCTGACTGACCAGGCCATCGCCTTTGGCGAAGGCAAGGTCCTGGCCGCCGATGTGCGGGCCATGCTCGGCAGCCTCGATCATGGCCAGGTTTATGGTGTGCTGCAGGCGCTGCTCGAAGGCGATGCCCGGGCCTTGCTGGAGGCCGTTCGCGACCTGGCCGAGCAGGGGCCGGACTGGGCTGGCGTGCTGGCCGAGATGCTCAATGTGCTGCACCGCGTAGCCATTGCCCAGGCGCTGCCGGAAGCGGTGGACAACGGCCAGGGCGACCGTGAGCGGGTGCTGGCGCTGGCCTCGGCATTGCCAGCCGAGGACGTGCAGTTCTATTACCAGATGGGCCTGATCGGCCGCCGTGACCTGCCACTTGCGCCAGACCCGCGCGGCGGTTTTGAAATGGTCCTGCTGCGCATGCTGGCGTTCCGCCCCGCCGACACCGACGACGCGCCGAAGCCGGTACTAAAGCCAGTGGGGATCAGCCAGGCCACAGCTGATCCTGCAACACAGGTGGCAGCGCCGGCGGTTGCCGTGGCGCCGCCGGCCGCTGCTGTCGTCGAGCCTGTTGCACCGGTTGTCACGCAACAAGTGCAGGCGCCCGCACCGGTCGAGCCAGCGCCACAGCCGGTTGTCGAGCCTGCCCCGGTCATCGAGCCACAGCCAGAACCAGAACCAGAACCGGTGGCAGAGGTGGTCGACCTGCCATGGGAAGAGCCCGCGCCAGCGGCAGCACCGGTAGTGGCCGAGCCTGCACCGGTTCCTGCACCGCCCGCTGCGCCCACGCCGGCACCTGCCGCCCCGGCACACGACGACGAGCCGCCCTTCGACCCGTCCGCCTATGCCGCCGTGGGCATGGACCGCGACGATGAACCGCCACTGGACGAAGACTATTACGGCGGCGAAAGCGACCCGGTCGGCTTCAGCTACCTAGACGAACTGGCCGAACATGTGCAGGAAGAAGCACCCAAGCCGGTAGCTGAACCGCTGCCGGCAGCCAAGCCGGCCACCGGCCTGGCCTTGCAATGGCTGGAATTATTCCCACAGTTGCCTGTGTCCGGGATGACAGGCAACATCGCGGCAAACTGTACGTTGATTGCCGCTGATGGCGACGACTGGCTGCTGCACCTGGACCCTGGCCAGGGGGCGCTGTTCAACGCCACACAGCAGCGGCGCCTGAACGACGCGCTCAACCAGCACCTGGGGCGCACGCTGAACCTGCGCATCGAGCTGATCCTGCCCGAGCAGGAAACCCCGGCGCAGGCGGCGGCGCGCAAACGCGCCGAGCGCCAGCAGGACGCGGTCACCTCGATCGAGCAGGATCCGTTGATCCAGCAGATGATCAAGTTGTTCGGCGCCAAGGTGCGGCAGGATACTATTGAGCCTGTAGAAGCCCTGGTTAACCAGGGCCAGTAACGGATAACCATGCGGCCGGCCCGGTGCCGGGCCGCATCACATGACCCAATCGAGGTATTCCCCATGATGAAAGGTGGCATGGCCGGCCTGATGAAGCAGGCCCAGCAAATGCAGGAAAAGATGCAGAAGATGCAGGAAGAGCTGGCCAACGCCGAAGTCACCGGCCAGTCCGGTGGCGGCCTGGTGAGCGTGGTGATGACCGGTCGTCACGACGTCAAGCGTGTCAGCATCGACCAGAGCCTGATGTCGACTGATGAAGACGACAAGGAAGTGCTGGAAGACCTGATCGCCGCTGCACTGAACGACGCCGTGCGCAAGGTCGAGCAGAACAGCCAGGACAAGATGGGCAGCATGACCGCTGGCATGCAGCTGCCGCCGGGCTTCAAGATGCCGTTCTAAGGGCATTTGCGTTACTGAAAAAACCGCCGCTGACGACAGCGGCGGTTTTTTTGTGCGTTCCTGCAGCCTGCGCGGTCATTATTCTTGAACCTGGTGTGGTCCATGTAGGAGCGGCCTTGTGTCGCGATAGGGCTGCATAGCAGCCCCGGCAATTCATGCTGCGAAGCTGAGATCCTGGGGCCGCTGCGCGCCCCATCGCGACACAAGGCCGCTCCTACAGGGACAGCGCAGGGCTGGAGGCTGATTTGACGCCGCCGCCCCCGCTGGGTATAAACCGCCTCTTATTGAATTGTCAGGCCTTCCACATGAGTTTCAGCCCCCTCATCCGCCAACTGATCGATGGCCTGCGCATCCTGCCAGGCGTCGGCCAGAAAACCGCCCAGCGCATGGCCCTGCAACTGCTCGAGCGTGACCGCAGTGGCGGCCTGCGCCTGGCCCAGGCCTTGACCCAGGCCATGGAAGGGGTTGGGCATTGCCGTCAGTGCCGCACCCTGACCGAGCAGGAGTTGTGCCCGCAATGTGCCGACCCGCGCCGTGACGATACCCAATTGTGCGTGGTCGAAGGGCCGACCGATGTGTATGCAGTGGAGCAGACCGGCTACCGTGGCCGCTACTTCGTGCTCAAGGGCCACTTGTCACCGCTGGACGGGCTGGGGCCGGAGGCGATCGGGATTCCGCAGCTGATGGCGCGGATCGAGGAGCAGGGCACCTTCACCGAGGTGATCCTGGCGACCAACCCGACGGTGGAAGGGGAGGCGACGGCGCATTACATTGCCCAGTTGCTGAGCGAGAAGGGCTTGGTGGCGTCGCGGATTGCCCATGGCGTGCCGCTGGGTGGCGAGTTGGAGCTGGTGGATGGTGGGACCTTGGCCCATGCGTTTGCCGGGCGGCGGCCGATTTCGCTCTGATTGAGAACTGTTGGGGCCGCTTTGCGGCCCATCGCGACACAAGGCCGCTCCTACAGGGGCCGCGCAGACTTGAATGCGGCGCGGTCTCTGTAGGAGCGGCCTTGTGTCGCGATGGGCTGCAAAGCAGCCCCAAAATCCACTCAGTATTCGCTAAGAGAAAACTCGGTAAGGCAGAAGGTCGGCACACCCGCAGCCTGCAAGCGGCGCGACCCCTCCAGCTCCGGCAAATCAATGATCGCCGCTGCCTCGAACACCTGCGCCCCGGTCCGACGCACCAGGTTGGCTGCTGCCAGCAGCGTACCGCCAGTAGCAATCAGGTCATCGAAGATCAACACCGAATCCCCTTCGCACAGGCTGTCGGCATGCACTTCCAGGAAGGCTTCGCCGTACTCGGTCTGGTAACCCTCGCTCAGCACGTCAGCCGGCAGCTTGCCCTGCTTGCGGAACAGGATCAGTGGCTTGTTCAGCTGGTGGGCGATGATTGAGCCGATCAGAAAACCCCGCGCATCCATGGCGCCGATATGGCTGAACTCGGCTTCGACATAGCGCTCGATGAACTGGTCGGCGACATAGCGCAGCCCGCGCGGCGACTGGAACAGCGGGGTGATATCGCGGAAGATCACGCCCGGTTTGGGGAAGTCCACTACCGGGCGGATCAGGGCTTTGAGGTCGAAGGCGTCGCTGTGCATTGTTGCGGGTATCCTGGGAAAACGAATGCCCAAGTATACCCGCTAAACGCCGGCCTCAGGCCTCGATTGCGCCACCGGCCAGCGCGCACAGCTGGATCGGGTCGAGAATGTGCACTTCCTTGCCTTCGGCGCGAATCAGGCCATTTTGCTGGAAGCGGGTGAACACCCGCGACACGGTTTCCACCGCCAGGCCCAGGTAGTTGCCGATTTCGTTGCGCGACATGCTCAGGCGGAACTGGTTGGCCGAATAGCCGCGGGCGCGGAAGCGAGCGGACAGGTTGACCAGGAAGGTGGCAATACGTTCGTCGGCGGTCTTTTTCGACAGCAGCAGCATCATTTGCTGGTCGTCGCGGATTTCCCGGCTCATTACCCGCATCAGCTGGCGGCGTAGCTGCGGCAGCTGCACCGACAGTTCGTCGAGGCGCTCGAACGGGATTTCGCACACCGAAGTGGTTTCCTGGGCCTGGGCCGACACCGGGTAGGCCTCGGTGTCCATGCCTGACAGGCCGACCAGCTCGCTGGGCAAGTGGAAGCCGGTGATCTGCTCTTCGCCGCTGTCGCTGAGGCTGAAGGTTTTCAGGGCGCCGGAACGTACTGCGTAGACCGAGCCGAAATTGTCACCTTGGCGGAACAGGAACTCGCCTTTTTTCAGCGGTCGCCCACGCTTGACGATTTCATCCAGTGCATCCATGTCTTCCAGGTTGAGCGACAGGGGCAGGCACAGGGGGGCCAGGCTGCAGTCCTTGCAATGGGCCTGGTTGTGTGGGCGCAGTTTGACTGGCTCGGACATTTTCATCGATCCTTGTGGGAAAGCACACATAAGACGTAAGGGTAACTCACGGCGTAGGTTGTAGGCCAGCGTACGCTGTTGTGGTGCGAGCTGGCAGGCCCTGGCGGGTGTGCGCCAGGGCCTTCGCTGTGCCCATAGTGTGCCTGGCAAGGAAACTTGTCCATGCGGTTGAACGACTCGGTTTCAGATCACCCGCGAAAAGCGCTGGCGGTTGTGCATCGCCAGGTAGGCGTCGAACACCATGCACACCGAGCGCGCCAGCAGGCGGCCGGCAGGCAGGATGCGGATGCCTTTGTCGTCCAGGCGGATCAGGCCGTCGCGCTGCAAGGTCAGCAGCTCTGGCCAGAGGTCGTTGAAGTAACCGCGAAAATCGATGGTGAAGGCCTGTTCGATCGGCTCGAAATCCAGCTCGAAATGGCAGATCAGCTGCTGGATCACCGCCCGGCGGATGCGGTCGTCGTGGTTGCACAGCAAGCCGCGCTGGGTGGCCAGCTGGGCGTTGGACAGGCTGTCCTGATAGGTGTTGAGGTCGCTGCTGTTCTGGCAGTACAGGTCGCCGATCTGGCTGATGGCCGACACGCCCAGGCCGATCAGGTCGCAGTGCCCATGGGTGGTGTAGCCCTGGAAGTTGCGCTGCAGGGTGCCTTCTTCCTGGGCGATGGCCAGCTCGTCGTCGGGCAGGGCGAAGTGGTCCATGCCGATGTAGCGGTAGCCGGCTGCGGTCAGCTGGTCGATGGTGGCGTGCAGCATCTCCAGCTTGGCGGCCGCGCTGGGCAGGTCGTTGCTGTCGATGCGCCGTTGCGGCATGAAGCGCTCGGGCAGGTGGGCGTAGTTGAACACCGACAGGCGGTCGGGTTGCAGGCGGATCACTTCTTCGACGGTGCGGGCAAAGCCTTCCGGGGTCTGCTTGGGCAGGCCGTAGATCAGGTCGAGGTTGATCGAGCGGAACTGCAGGGTGCGCGCGGCTTCGATCAGGGTGCGCGTCTGCTCCAGGCTCTGCAGGCGGTTGACCGCGCGCTGCACGGCCGGGTCGAGGTCCTGCACGCCCAGGCTGACGCGGTTGAAGCCCAGCTCGCGGAGCAGGCCCATGGTCGACCAGTCCGCTTCGCGTGGGTCGATCTCGATGCCATAGTCGCCGGAGTCGTCATCCAGCAGGTGGAAGTGCTGGCGCAGGGTGGCCATCAGCTGGCGCAGTTCCACATGGCTGAGGAAGGTTGGTGTGCCGCCGCCAAAATGTAGCTGTTCAACACGCTGTTTAGGGTCGAGGTGGCAGGCGATCAGCTGGATTTCCTGCTCCAGGCGCTGCAGGTAGGGCGCGGCGCGGGCGCGGTCCTTGGTAATGACCTTGTTGCAGGCGCAGTAGTAGCAGATGTTGGCGCAGAACGGCACGTGTACGTACAGCGACAGCGGGCGCGCGGCCCGACGGCTCTCGCGCAGGGCGTGGAGCAGGTCGAACGAGCCCACTTCGCTGTGCAGTTGCACGGCGGTCGGGTAGGAGGTGTAGCGTGGCCCGGCGAGATCGTAGCGGCGGATCAGGTCGGTATCCCAACGTAGGTCGTCGAGCATGAGGGCGGTCCCCGGAAAGAGCAGCAGTGTCCGGAGTCTATGGCCGTCTGTAGGAAACTGTGTTGATTTGTATCAAGGGCATAGGGGCTGCTCTGCAGCCCTTCGCGGGCTTGCCCGCTCCCACAGGGGTACACATGATCCTGTGGGAGCGGGCATGCCCGCGAAGGGGTGCAAAGCGGCCCCCATCAATGCCCCATCAACCAATGCTGATGCGGCCCAGGCAGCGTCCAGATACCAAACAGCATCACCAGCACCCCGCCAGCCACTCGCACACTGCGCCGTTTCAACAAAATGTTTACCCGTTCCGCAGCCAATCCGGTAGCCAGCAGCACCGGCCAGGTCCCCACACCGAACGCCAGCATCAGCGCCGCGCTGTACCCGGCATTGCCTTGGCTGGCGGCCCACAGCAAGGTGCTGTACACCAGCCCGCATGGCAACCACCCCCACAAGGCCCCCAGCAACAACGCCCGGGGCAGGCTGGACACTGGCAGCAAGCGTGATGCCACCGGCTGGATATGCCGCCACAGCCCCCGGCCCAGTGCCTCGATGCGGGTCAGCCCGCTCCACCAGCCGGCCAGGTACAACCCCATGGCGATCAACAGTAGCGCCGCCACCACGCGCAGCCCCAGGGCCGCTGGGCTGCTGGCCACAGCCCAGCCGGCCAGGCCCAGCAGCAGGCCGGCACAGGCATAACTGAGAATGCGCCCAAGGTTGTACGCCAGCAGCAGGCGCAAGCGCCGGCCACGTTGTTCTGGCGGTATGGCAAGGGTCAGCGCACCCATCAGACCGCCGCACATGCCCAGGCAGTGGCCACCGCCGAGCAGGCCGAGGATCAACGCCGAGCCCAGCAGGGGCAGCAGGTCAGGCACGGGGCGAGGATTCCTTGTCGGTCTCGGCCTGGTTGTCGTCTGGCTTCACCGCCGCCTGGTGGCGCGGGTCCTGATCGTCGAACAGGATACTGTGGGCAGGGCTTTCCAGGTCGTCGTACTGGCCGCTGTCCACCGCCCAGAAGAAGATGTACACGGCCACGCCGACCAACAGCAGGGCCGCGGGGATCATGACATAGAGGGCGGGCATGGCGACTTCCTCGCGGGCAAGGGCGCTTCGTTCGCTGGCAAGCCCGATGCCAGGGGCAGGCGGGTCAGGCGCAGGGCGTTGAGTACCACGATCAGTGAACTGACCGACATGCCGATGGCTGCCCAGACCGGAGTGATCCAGCCAAGCGCGGCGAACGGCAACATCAGGCCATTATACAGGGTCGCCCACAGCAGGTTCTCGACGATGTTGCGGCGGGTGCGGCGGGCCAGCTCGAAGGCCTGTACCAGCGCCTGCAGGCGGTTGGACAGCAGCACGGCGTCGGCGCTGGTCTTGGCCAGGTCGGTGGCGCTGCCCATGGCGATACTGATGTCGGCGGCGGCCAGAACCGGCACGTCGTTGACCCCGTCACCCAGCATCAGCACCTTGCGCCCGGCGGCCTGCAGCGCCTTCAGCCGGTCCAGTTTGTCGTCCGGGCGCAGGCCACCGATGGCTTGGTCGATGCCCAGCTGCACAGCTACTTCGGCAACCATCGGCGAGCTGTCGCCAGACAGCAGCAACGTGCGCCAGCCCCTGGCCTTGCAGGCCGCCAGCAGGGCTGGGGCATCGTCGCGCAGGCGGTCGTCCAGGCCGAACCAGGCCAGCGGGCCCTGGCGGTCGCCCAGCAGCAGCCACTGGCCGCGCGGCTCTGGCACACCGGGGATTTCCGCGCCGCTCAGGGCGCAGACGAAGGTGGCCTGGCCAATGCGCAGGCGCTGGCCTTCAACCAGCCCTTCCAGGCCCAGGCCCGGCACGGTCTGCACGTCGTCAGCAGGCGTGGCGGTACGGCCGAAGGCACGGGCGATGGGGTGTTCGGAGCGGTTCTCCAGCGCTGCGGCCAGGGCCAGGCAGCGGTCGGCGGGCAGGCTGCCGAGCGGGCGAATGCTGCGCAAGGTCAGGCGGCCCTCGGTCAGCGTGCCGGTCTTGTCGAAAATCACCGTGTCGATCTGGTTCAGGCCTTCCAGTACATGGCCACGGGTCACCAGCAGGCCGAGCTTGTGCAAGGTGCCGGTGGCCGCGGTCAGCGCCGTCGGCGTGGCCAGGGACAGCGCGCAAGGGCAGGTTGCTACCAGCATGGCCAGCACGATCCAGAACGCCCGCGCCGGGTCCAGGTACCACCACCACAAGCCGATGGCCGCGGCGGCCAGCAACGAGAACAGCAGGAACCACTGCGAGGCCCGGTCGGCGATTTCGGCCAGGCGTGGTTTTTCGGTCTGGGCGCGCTCCAGCAGGCGGACGATGGCCGACAGCCGCGAGTCGTGGCCGAGGGCTTCGACTGCCACGTTCAGGGTGCTTTCGACATTCAGGGTACCGCCGGTGACCCGCTCGCCGACCTGCCGCGGCTGCGGCAGGTATTCACCGGTCAGCAACGATTCATCGACGCTGGAGCGGCCTTCGACGATGCGCCCGTCGGCGGGGATTACCGCGCCTGGCAGCACCTGTACCGTGTCACCGCGCTGCAGCTCGCTGAGCAGGATGCGTTCGCTACGGCCGATAGCGTCCAGGCGCAGGCACGAGGCCGGCAGCAGGTTGACCAGCTGCGCAGTGGCCGCAGCGGTGCGTTCGCGGGCGCGGCGCTCCAGGTAACGGCCAGTGAGCAGGAACAGCGCGAACATGCCCACGGTGTCGAAATACAGCTCGCCGCTGCCGGTGATGGCGGTCCAGATGCCGGCGCCGAAGGCCAGGCCAATGGCCAGTGACACCGAAACGTCCATGGTCAGGTGGCGGGTACGCAGGTCGCGTGCAGCGCCCTTGAAGAACGGAGCGCAGCTGTAGAACACGATGGGGATGGTCAGGAACAGCGCTACCCAGCGCAGGATGGTGTGCAGTTCGGGCGACAGGTCGATGTTGAATTCCGGCCAGGTGGCCATGGTTGCCATCATCGCCTGGAACCACAGCAGCCCGGCCACGCCCAGGCGGCGCAGGGCGCTGCGGTTCTCGCGGGCCAGTTGCTCGGCGGCCTGGTCGGGCTGATAGGGGTGGGCGGCGTAGCCGATCTGGCGCAGCTCGGCGAGCAGGCGCGAGAGCGGCAGTTGCTTGTCATGCCAGTTCAGCAGCAGGCGGTGGTTGGACAGGTTCAGGCGCGCCTCGGCGACGCCGGGCAGGTTGCGCAGGTGCTTTTCGATCAGCCAGCCGCAGGCGGCGCAGCTGATGCCTTCGACCAGCAGGGTGGTTTCGGCCAGGTCGCCAGCATGGCGAACGAAGGTTTGCTGAACGTCGCTGCGGTCGTAGAGGGCCAGTTCGTCCTGTAGCTGCTTGGGCAGGGCCTCGGGGTTGGCACTGTTGTCGCTGCGATGCTGGTAGTAGTGCTCCAGGCCACCGGCAACGATCGATTCGGCCACCGCCTGGCAGCCGGGGCAGCAGAACTGCCGGGGCTGGCCGAGAACCACGGCGGTGAAGCGGCTGCCGGCGGGGACGGGCAGGGCGCAGTGGTAGCAGGGGGTGGGTTGGGTCATCACATCGTTGCCTTAAACATATCGGCCGGCTGGGCACGGCACCTGTGGGAGCGGGTTTACCCGCGAATGCGTCAGACCTGAAAACATCATCGCCTGATCTGACGCATTCGCGGGTGAACCCGCTCCCACAAGGAGCGGCGGAGGTGCGTTTATTGGTGCTCGGCTCCCTGGAGGGCTTCATCACCCAGCTGCAAGGTCACACCATGCTCCACCTTCTCCTCCTCGAACAAGCGCCAAACCTGGCCACCTTCGCTACCCAGCAGCTCAACGAAGCGCCGCCCGTCAACCTTGTCCTCCAACTGCCCCACATAGCGCCCAGCCTCGACCCGGCTCAACAGCACCTTGCGGTCTTTCTCCGGCTGAGTTGGCGATATCAGGTTCAGCTCCAGGCTCTGCGGGTCACTGTTGCCGGCCAGGCGCACATCCACTTCGCCGGTCAGCTCGTCCAGGTGCACGCCGGCCTTCAGGCCCAGCGTCTGCGCCAGCAGTTCTCGGTCCAGCGAGCGGTTGATGCCCTTGCCTGCCTCGTAGTAGTTGTCGTTCACCAGGTTGTCCGGGTTGTGCACGGCGATGCTGACCATGGTCAGGCTCAGGCACACCGAGGTGGCGAGGATGCCGATGATGATCCAGGGCCAGAGGTGCTTGTACCAGGGGCTGGCGGCGGTGGCAGGCATTGTGGGTTATCTCTCTTAGCGGATCTGTGGGCCGATGAAGCGGCTCTTGGCTTCAACCTGGGCGTCGCTGTCATCGGCGCTCTTGAGGATGAAGGTGATTTCGTTGGTGGTCGACGGCAGTTTCTCGGGCGCGATCGACAGCTGCACCGGCAGGCTGACGATATCACCAGCGTCCACGCGGATCTCGCGCTGGCCTTCAAGCTTCAGGTCCGGCAGGCCGGTGGCGTCCAGCACGTAGACGTGGTCACGCTGGTCCTTGTTCATCACCTTCAGGCTGTACACGTTCTCGATCCGGCCCTGGGCGTTCTCGCGGTACAGCACGCGGTCCTTGCTCACGTCGAAACCGACCAGCGAACGAGTGGCGAAGGCGGTGGCCAGGCCGACTATCATCACCAGCAGAACCACGGCATAGCCGATCAGGCGCGGGCGCAGCATGTGGGTCTTCTGCCCGGAAAGGTTGTGCTCGGTGGTGTAGCTGATCAGCCCCCTGGGGTAGTTCATCTTGTCCATGATGTTGTCACAGGCGTCGATGCACGCGGCGCAGCCGATGCACTCGATCTGCAGGCCGTCACGGATGTCGATGCCGGTGGGGCAGACCTGCACGCACATGGTGCAGTCGATGCAGTCGCCCAGGCCCGCGGCCTTGTAGTCCAAGTCCTTTTTACGCGGGCCGCGGGTTTCGCCACGGCGCGGGTCGTAGGAAACGATCAGCGTGTCCTTGTCGAACATCACGCTCTGGAAGCGCGCGTAGGGGCACATGTACACGCATACCTGCTCGCGCAGCCAGCCGGCGTTGCCGTAGGTGGCGAGGGTGAAGAAGCCAACCCAGAAGTAGGCCCAGCCGTCGGCCTGGCCGGTGAAGAATTCGGTGGCCAGTTCACGGATCGGCGAGAAATAGCCGACGAAGGTCATGCCGGTGACGAAACCGATCAGCAGCCACAGGCTGTGCTTGGCGAACTTGCGCAGGAACTTGTTGCCGCTCATGGGCGCCTTGTCGAGTTTCATGCGCTGGTTGCGGTCGCCCTCGGTGACCTTTTCGCACCACATGAAAATCCATGTCCACACGCTTTGCGGGCAGGTGTAGCCGCACCACACGCGGCCGGCGAACACGGTGATGAAGAACAGGCCGAAGGCGGCCACGATGAGGATGCCTGAAAGCAGGATGAAGTCTTGCGGCCAGATGGTCGCGCCGAAGATGTAGAACTTGCGCTCGGGCAGGTTCCACCACACGGCCTGGTGGCCGCCCCAGTTCAACCACACGGTGCCGAAGTACAGCAGGAACAGCACCGCCCCGCCGACCATGCGCAGGCGTCGGAACAGGCCGGTGAAGGCACGGGTGTAGATCTTTTCCCGGGAGGCGTAGAGGTCGACGGAATCCTTCCCTTTGTTGGCAGGCGGGGTGACGTCATGTACCGGAATTTGCTTGCTCATCATCAAGTCCCACGGCAGTGGAGAAACGCCGCAGCCAGTGCGTGCCGGCCGCAGTCTCGCGCAATCTGCTAGCGCTCTGCGGCCCATGATACGCCGCTGATGGCAGTATGGGGCTGCACTGCGACCTTTAGTCGCGTTGGGTTCGTGGTGTGAATCGTGTTATGGCGGGTGTCAATTGATCCAGGTCATTTCCCTGAGAGAAATGCTGTGCCTTTGCTGGCCTCTTCGCGGGTGAACCCGCTCCCACAGGAAT
The DNA here is from genome assembly GCF_900277125.1 of Pseudomonas inefficax. Taxonomy (GTDB): domain Bacteria; phylum Pseudomonadota; class Gammaproteobacteria; order Pseudomonadales; family Pseudomonadaceae; genus Aquipseudomonas; species Aquipseudomonas inefficax. Next base: position 11,832 of record NZ_OPYN01000184.1, on the reverse strand, counting down.
CGCACAGGTCCTGAGGCAAGCGCAGTACCTGTGGGAGCGGGTTTACCCGCGAAGAGGCCGGGCCTGCTTACTCGGCCTTAACCGGCTCAGCCTGCTGCGACAGGCTGTACACATACGCCGCCAGCAAGTGCACCTTGTCATTCCCTTGCAGCTGCTCCTGGGCCGGCATCTGCCCTTGGCGACCGTAACGGATGGTCTGCTGCAACTGGGCAAAGCTTGAACCGTAGATGAACGCCTGTGGGTGGGTCAGGTTCGGTGCGCCCATTGCCGGCGTACCCTTGCCCTCAGGCCCGTGGCAGGCCACGCAGTTGGCGGCGAAGATCTTCTGCCCGTTCTCGGCATCGGCCTTCACGCCCTCTGGCAGCGTACGGCCATCGAGCTTGCTGACCACGAACGCGGCCACATCGGCCACGCCCTGGTCACCGATCACCTCGGCCCAGGCCGGCATCACGCCGTGGCGGCCGCCCATGATGGTGGTCTTGATGGTGTCCGGCTCGCCGCCCCAACGCCAGTCGTTGTCGGTGAGGTTGGGGAAGCCGAAGGCGCCCTTGGCGTCGGAGCCGTGGCACACCGAGCAGTTCGAGGCGAACAGCCGCGCGCCCATCTTCAGAGCCTGCGGGTCCTTGGCCACTTCTTCGATTGGCATGGCGGCGAACTTGGCGAAGATCGGCCCGAAGCGGGCGTCGGCCTTGGCCATTTCCTTTTCCCACTCGTGCACGCCGGTCCAGCCTGGCTGGCCGTTGGAGAACTCGGTCTGCTTGTCGTTATCCAGGTACGAGTAGCCCGGCAGGACGCCTTTCCAGTTGCCAAGGCCTGGGTACAGCACCAGGTAGCCGAGGGCGAAGACGATGGTGCCGACGAACAGCCAGAACCACCATTTCGGCAGTGGGTTGTCGTATTCCTCGATGCCATCGAAGGCATGTCCGACGGTTTCGTCGGTGACCTCTTCGCGCTGGCCCTTGCGGGTCGACAGCAACAGCCAGGTCAACGAGAAGATGGTGCCCAGGGTCAGGACGGTAACGTACAGACTCCAGAAGGTTGTCATTGTTTTTTGCTCCCAGAAGCTTTTGCTTGCTCGACGTGCCGGCTGGCTTCGGGGTCATCCGCGAAGGGCAGTTGGGTCGCTTCGTCGAAGTCCTTCTTGCGCCGTGGGTTGAACACCCACAGCGCCAGGCCCACGAATGCCACCATCACCACGACGGTGCCCAGGCCGCGAATCATCCCGATATCCATCAGCGTCACCGTTTGCTCTTGATGATGGTGCCAAGACCCTGCAGGTACGCGACGATGGCGTCCATTTCGGTCTTGCCCTTGACCGCGTCGCTGGCCCCGGCGATGTCGGCGTCGGTGTACGGCACACCGAGGGTGCGCAGCACTTCCATCTTCTTCGCGGTGTCCTTGCCATCGAGCTTGTGCTCGACCAGCCACGGGTAGGACGGCATCTTCGATTCCGGTACCACGTTGCGCGGGTTGTACAGGTGCGCACGGTGCCAGTCATCGGAGTAGCGGCCACCGACCCGGGCCAGGTCCGGCCCGGTACGCTTGGAGCCCCACAGGAACGGGTGGTCCCATACGCTTTCGCCGGCCACCGAGTAATGGCCGTAGCGTTCGGTTTCGGCACGGAACGGGCGGATCATCTGCGAGTGGCAGCCCACGCAGCCTTCGCGGATGTAGATATCGCGGCCCTCAAGTTCCAGCGCGGTGCGCGGCTTCATGCCTTCCACGGGTTTGTTGGTAACGTCCTGGAAAAACAGCGGGACGATCTGGGTCAGGCCACCGACGCTCACGGCGATGACCATGAAGAAGGCCAGCAGGCCTATGTTCTTCTCGACGGCTTCATGCTTCATCAGTGCGCTCCCACGACGACGATCTTGGCGGCTTCCTCAGCCTGTGCCGGGTTGGCGGCACGTACGGTGCGGAACACGTTGTAGGCCATCAGCAGCATGCCGCTGGCGAAGAACGCACCGCCCAGGGCGCGGACGATATAGCCAGGGTGGCTGGCCTGCAGGGCTTCGACGAAGGAGTAGGTGAGGGTGCCGTCATCGTTGATGGCGCGCCACATCAGGCCCTGGGTGATGCCGTTTACCCACATCGAGGCGATGTACAGCACGGTACCAATGGTGGCCAGCCAGAAGTGCGCGTTGATCAGGCCGACGCTGTGCATCTGCTCGCGGCCATACAGGCGCGGGATCATGTGGTATACGGCGCCGATCGAGATCATCGCCACCCAGCCGAGGGCGCCGGCGTGAACGTGGCCGATGGTCCAGTCGGTGTAGTGCGACAGCGAGTTCACGGTCTTGATGGCCATCATCGGGCCTTCGAAGGTGGACATGCCGTAGAACGCCAGCGACACCACCAGGAAGCGCAGGATCGGGTCGGTGCGCAGTTTGTGCCAGGCACCGGAGAGGGTCATCATGCCGTTGATCATGCCGCCCCAGCTTGGTGCCAGCAGGATGATCGACATCACCATGCCCAGCGACTGTGCCCAGTCAGGCAGCGCGGTGTAGTGCAGGTGGTGCGGGCCGGCCCAGATGTACAGGGTGATCAGCGCCCAGAAGTGCACGATCGACAGGCGATACGAGTAGATCGGGCGTTCGGCCTGCTTGGGTACGAAGTAGTACATCATCCCCAGGAAGCCGGTGGTGAGGAAGAAGCCCACGGCGTTGTGGCCGTACCACCACTGGATCATCGCATCGGTGGCGCCGGAGTAGGCCGAGTACGACTTGAACAGGCTTACCGGCAGCGAGATGTGGTTGACGATGTGCAGCATCGCGGTAACCACGATGAACGCGCCGTAGAACCAGTTGCCGACATAGATGTGCTTGGTCTTGCGCTTGACGATGGTGCCGAAGAACACCAGCCCGTAGGTGACCCAGACGATGGCCAGCAGGATCGCCAGCGGCCACTCGAGCTCGGCGTATTCCTTGGTGGTGGTGTAGCCCATCGGCAGGGTGATCAGCGCCCCGACGATCACCGCCTGCCAACCCCAGAAGGTGAAGGCGGCCATGCTGTCGGAAATCAGCCGAGTCTGGCAGGTGCGCTGCACCACGTAGTAGCTGGTGCCGAACAGCGCACAGCCCCCGAAGGCGAAGATCACCAGGTTGGTGTGCAGCGGGCGCAGGCGGCCGAAGCTGGTCCAGGGCAGGTCCAGGTTCAGTTGCGGCCATACCAGTTGCGAGGCGATGAAGACGCCGAGGCCCATGCCAAGGATCCCCCAGACCACCGTCATGATGGCGAACTGGCGGACGACCTTATAGTTATAAGCAGTCGGACTGATTGCTGTGCTCATTGCTAAGGTTCCACGGTTTTGATGTTCTTGTTGGTCGAAAAATCGGCGCCAGTATTGATAACCATCAGGGTTACTGCAACGCAACTTTGGTACGCCGACCCGTGCCCGAGCCCGTTCACTGATGTCCCGCAGCGATCGGGTCTGGACGATTGTACACAAATAAATATTTGTAATGTGTACCGTTTTTCGCCTTTTTCTGATCGATCGGTCAAGCTTTTTATCGGGACGGCGACAGGCTACGCGCCGTGTCTGCTTCGGTCCTTTCGGAGCGAGGCCCACTGAGGCAACAAGCTTAGTTGTGTTCGGAGGGGGTGCAAGGAGGGGGTAGAGCGGGGGCAAGGTGGGAATGGGGCTGCTTTGCAGCCCGTCGCGACACAAGGCCGCTCCTACAGGAAGTACGCAATCCCTTGTAGGAGCGGCCTTGTGTCGCGATAGGGCCGCAAAGCGGCCCCAGGAGTATTACTTGGCAGTCACAGTTTCAGCGGCACTGTCCTGTGACAGGCTATACACATAAGCCGCCAGCAGGTGCACCTTGTCGTTGCCCTGAATCTCCGCCTGCGCCGGCATCTGACCCTGGCGACCATAGCGAATGGTCTGCTGCAGCTGGGCAAAGCTCGACCCGTAGATGAACGCCTGCGGGTGGGTCAGGTCTGGCGCGCCCATGGCCGGAGTGCCCTTGCCTTCAGGCCCGTGGCAGGCAACGCAGTTGCCGGCGAAGATTTCCTTGCCCTTGGCCGGGTCGGCCTTGGCGCCTTCCGGCAGGCTGCGGCCGTCCATGCTGGTCAGCACGAACGCAGCCACATCGGCCACGCCCTGCTCGCCAATCACCTCAGCCCAGGCCGGCATCACGCCATGGCGGCCGTTCAGGATCGAAGCCTTGATGGTTTCCGCTTCACCACCCCAGCGCCAGTCCTTGTCGGTGAGGTTTGGGAAGCCAAAGGCACCCTTGGCGTCCGAGCCGTGGCACACCGAGCAGTTGGAGGCGAACAGGCGGCTGCCCATCTTCAGCGCTTGCGGGTCCTTGGCCACTTCTTCCACGGGCATGGCAGCATACTTGGCGAAGATCGGGCCGAATTTTGCGTCGGCCTTGTCCATTTCCTTCTGCCATTCGTTGGCGCCGGTCCAGCCATTTTCATAGCCCGGCAGGATGCCCTTCCAGTTGCCCAGGCCCGGGTAGAGGATCAGGTAGCCGACCGAGAACACCAGGGTGCCGACGAACAGCCAGAACCACCACTTGGGCAGCGGGTTGTCGTATTCCTCGATGCCGTCGAAGCTGTGGCCCATGGTCTGGTCGGTGGTGTTGTTGCTCTGGCCCTTGCGGGTGGCGAGCAGCAGCCAGGTCAGGCCAACCAGGCTACCAATGGTCAGTACGCAGATGTACGTACTCCAGAAGGTGGTCATTGCCCGTTACTCCTTTTTGCAGCAGGTTCCTGTCCGGCAGAGGGCAGGCGGTCGTCGACGAAGGGCAGCAGGCGCGCTTCGGCGAAATCATGGTCGCGGCGGCGGTTGAATACCCACAGGGTGAGGCCGATGAAGGCGATCATCACCACCAGGGTACCCAGGCCGCGGATCATGCCGATGTCCATTCCCATCGCATTCACCTCTTGTTCTTGATCGCGGTGCCGAGCACCTGCAGGTAGGCGACCAGGGCGTCCATCTCGGTCTTGCCCTTGACCGCGTCGCGGGCTCCGGCGATGTCGTCGTCGCTGTACGGCACACCGAGGGTGCGCAAGGTGCGCATCTTGGTGTCGGTGTGGCTGTTGTCGACCTGCTGGGCGACCAGCCACGGGTACGACGGCATCTTCGATTCCGGCACCACGTTGCGCGGGTTGTACAGGTGCGCACGGTGCCAGTCGTCCGAGTAGCGGCCGCCGACCCGGGCCAGGTCCGGCCCGGTACGCTTGGAACCCCACAGGAACGGGTGGTCCCACACGCTTTCACCGGCCACCGAGTAGTGGCCATAGCGCTCGGTTTCGGCACGGAAGGGGCGGATCATCTGCGAGTGGCAGCCCACGCAGCCTTCGCGGATGTAGATGTCGCGGCCTTCCAGCTGCAGCGCGGTGTAAGGCTTCATGCCTTCCACCGGCTTGTTGGTGACGTCCTGGAAGAACAGCGGGACGATCTGGGTCAGGCCGCCGATACTGACGGCAAACACCATCAGCAGGGCCAGCAGGCCGACGTTTTTCTCGATGACTTCATGTTTCATCAGGCAGATCTCCTCAAGCCAGCTGGGCGTTCGCAGGGGCGACATCGAGCGCCGGCGAACGCACGGTGCGCCAGGTGTTCCAGGCCATCAGGAACATGCCGCTGAGGAAGATCGCACCGCCGACGAAGCGCACGATGAAGCCTGGGTGGCTGGCCACCAAGGTTTCCACGAACGAGTAGGTGAGCGTGCCGTCGCTGTTGACCGCGCGCCACATCAGGCCCTGGGCGATGCCGTTGACCCACATCGAGGCGATGTACAGCACGGTACCGATGGTAGCCAGCCAGAAGTGCGCGTTGATCAGGCCGATGCTGTACATGCGCTCCTTGCCGAACACTTTCGGAATGGTGTGGTACAGCGCACCGATCGAGATCATCGCCACCCAGCCGAGGGCGCCGGCGTGCACGTGGCCGATGGTCCAGTCGGTGTAGTGGGACAGGGCGTTGACCGTCTTGATGGCCATCATCGGGCCTTCGAAGGTGGACATGCCGTAGAACGCCAGCGACACCACCAGGAAGCGCAGGATCGGGTCGCTGCGCAGTTTGTGCCAGGCGCCGGACAGGGTCATCATGCCGTTGATCATGCCGCCCCAGCTTGGTGCCAGCAGGATCAGCGACATCACCATGCCCAGCGACTGCGCCCAGTCGGGCAAGGCGGTGTAGTGCAGGTGATGCGGGCCGGCCCAGATGTACAGGGTGATCAGCGCCCAGAAGTGCACGATCGACAGGCGATAGGAATACACCGGGCGTTCGGCCTGCTTGGGCACGTAGTAGTACATCATCCCGAGGAAGCCTGCGGTCAGGAAGAAGCCCACCGCGTTGTGGCCGTACCACCACTGCACCATGGCATCGGTGGCGCCGGCATAGACCGAGTAGGACTTGGTCAGGCTGACCGGCAGCTCCAGGTTGTTGACGACATGCAGCATGGCAACGGTGAGGATGAAACCGCCGAAGAACCAGTTACCGACGTAGATGTGCTTGGTGTTGCGCTTCATCAGCGTGCCGAAGAACACGATGGCGTAGCTCACCCAGACGATGGTGATCAGGATGTCGATCGGCCATTCCAGTTCGGCGTATTCCTTGGAGCTGGTGTAGCCCAGCGGCAGGCTGATGGCCGCCAGCAGGATCACCAGTTGCCAGCCCCAGAAGGTGAACGCGGCCAGGCCCGGTGCGAACAGGGTGGTCTGGCAGGTGCGTTGCACCGAATAATAGGAGGTGGCGAACAGCGCACAGCCGCCGAAGGCGAAGATCACCGCATTGGTATGCAGGGGGCGCAGGCGGCCGAAGCTGGTCCAGGGGAGGTCGAAGTTGAGGGAAGGCCAGGCGAGCTGGGCGGCGATGAAGACGCCGAGCCCCATCCCGACGATTCCCCACACCACCGTCATGATGGCGAATTGGCGGACCACCTTGTAGTTATAGGCGGTACTGCTGGTTGTGTTCATGTATGGGTTCCCATCCACGGTTATTGGCAGGCTTTACAGCGAGGCAAGCATGATTAATGGGCAAAGTGCCGGTATTGACGGGGATCAATGGGCGAAGGTCGGAAATGTCCCAGGCTTGCGCTGCGATCCCCCGCACGTTCGGGGCAATGGCGGCTACAGGGGCTGCCTGATCCTGGCCCACGGCGCAGGCGCGCCGATGGACAGCGGCTTCATGGACGAAATGGCGCAAAGGCTTGCGGCGCTTGGGGTAGCGGTAGTGCGCTTCGAGTTCCCGTACATGGCCGAGCGCAGGGTTGCCGGTGGCAAGCGGCCGCCAAACCCGCAGAAGGTGTTGCTGGAATGCTGGCGCGAGGTGTACCGGCAGGTGCGACCTTTGGTCGCGGGCAAGCTGGCGGTGGGAGGCAAGTCCATGGGCGGGCGCATGGCCAGCCTGCTGGCCGATGAATTGGGGGCGGATGCACTGGTGTGCCTGGGCTATCCGTTCTATGCGGTGGGCAAGCCAGAGAAGCCGCGGGTCGAGCACCTGGCTGAATTGAAGACGCCGACGTTGATCGTGCAGGGCGAGCGGGATGCGCTGGGTAACCGCGAGGCGGTGGCAGGGTATGCGTTATCGCCGGCGATCGAGGTGTGCTGGTTGGTGGCGGGGGACCATGACCTGAAGCCGCTGAGGGCCTCGGGGTTCAGCCATGAGCAGCATTTGCAGGCGGCGGCTGAGAAGGTTGCGGCATTCCTGTCGCGATAGTGCTGGATTCTTCGCGGGCTTGCCCGCTCCCACAGGTACGGCACAGGCCCGGAAGCTTGTAGTGAACCTGTGGGAGCGGGCGTGCCCGCGAAGAGGCCCGACCAGGCTGACGCTTAGTCGCGGTACTCGCACAGGTAAGCGGTATCCACCTTCACCTGCAGCTGGAACTTGCTGTCAGCCGGCACGTTGAACTTGTCGCCTGCCTTGAAGGTTTCCCAGTTGTCGCTACCTGGCAGCTTCACGGTCAGCGCACCCGAAACCACGTGCATGATCTCGCGCTTGGCAGTGCCGAACTCGTATTCGCCCGGGGCCATCACGCCGACAGTGGCCGGGCCTTCTTCGCCCGCGAATGCGATCGACTTGACGGTGCCGTTGAAGTACTCGTTGACCTGGAACATGGGCGACTCCTGAAAGGGGAGATGAAAAAGGGCTGGCCAGTATGCCCAAGCCCACGGGCTCCGTCATCTGCTTTCAGGTAGCGTCCGCCGGCAGGCTCAACGGCAGCAGCCGCGCGGTATTGCGCGCATCTTCCAGGGCCCGGTGCTGCTGCCCGCAAAAGTGCATGCCGGCCAGCTGCAGTGCACCGTTCAGCCCAGCGGGGCGCTGCAGGTGGCGGGCCTTGGCGAAGCGTTGCTTGAGGTTGATGTGCGGCAGGGTCCGCAGCAGGCTGTCCAGCCCATGCTGCTGCCACTCCTGGTGCAATTGCTGGCGGTCGTAGTCGCCCCAGCTGACCCAGGCCTGAAGCTGCCCACGGTGGTGCCCGAGCCAATGCTCGAAGCTTGCCCATACTTCGCGGAACGACGCGGCACTGTCCACGCTGGCCTGGCTGATATGGGTCAGCTCACGACAGAACGGTGTCAACTGCGGCCGCCGCCGAGGCTTCACGAAACGCTGGAAGTGGTCGACCTCGCGGCCTTCGCGGGTAACCAGGCTTGCGCCGATTTCAATGACTTCCATCTCTGTGACCGGCCACCCACCATCGTCGGTGGTGGCTTCCAGGTCGATCACCAACCAATGGCCCATACCAGGCTCCCTTGCAGATCCTGCTAGAGCGTAGCCAAACTCAGGGCATCCGGCACCCCCTGGCAATTTGCCCGCAGCTTTGGCGCAAAGTGCCACCAACCGGCAGTTGTGCCCGGAACGGAAAACGCCTAGCTTAGGCGGACCCAGGCATGAACCGTGATGAGTGTCCGTCTTGACTCCAGCGCCCGGCCTCAAGGCCCTCTCTTCCCTGATGCTGCTGGCCGTGTTCTGGCTGGCGGCGCCGACATGGGCTGCCGATGCCGTCGAGGTGAGGATTGGTGCGGCGCATTTCCCGCCGTACACGGTACGCCCCGAGCAGGGTGCCGACAGCGGTCTGTTGCCACAGCTGGTCGACGCGCTCAACCGCGCGCAGCAGCGCTACCACTTCGTCGTGGTGCCCACCTCCATCCAGCGGCGTTTTGGTGACTTTCAGCAAGGCCGCACCGACATGGCCATTTTCGAGAACCCGGCGTGGGGCTGGCAGCAGATTGCTCACCAGAGCGTGGACATGGGCCTGGAAGATGCCGAGGTGTTCGTCGCCCGCCAGGCCAATGGCCGTGACCCGAGTTACTTCGACGACCTGCACGGCAAGCGCCTGGCGCTGTTCAACGGCTACCACTATGCGTTCGCCGGCTTCAACTCCGACCCGGACTACCTGCGCAAGACATTCAACGCGACGCTGACCTATTCCCACGACAGCAACTTGCTGATGGTGCAGGCCGGCCGCGCCGACATCGCCTTGGTCACACGCTCCTACCTCAGCGATTTCCTGGCGCGCAACCCGGCCACCCGGGAGCAATTGGTGCCCTCGCAGCGCATCGACCAGGTCTACCACCACTATGCCTTGCTGCGCCCGGGGGCACCCATCGGCGAGCAGTCGTTCGCGGCACTGCTGCGCGCCCTGCGCGAAAGCGGCGAGCTGGCGCGCATCTTCGAGCCCTATCGCATCACGGTTGCCGCACCACGCGACTAAATTCCCGCGGTACGGCAACGTTCTCAGCAGTGAGCCTTTTCATCATTGCCGTGAGTCAAGCCCATGCCGTTCGATGCCGCTTCGCAGCCCCAGTCAGCGCCACGCTGGCGCAGCCTCAGTGCCGAGGAGGGTGGCAGCTGGCTGAGCCTGTCCCTCGAAGGCCGCCCACTGATCCAGGTGCACCTGGAGGGGGGCGCTACACCGCATGTTCATCTCGAGCAACTGTGCCCCGAGCGCCCCTATGAGGCCTTGTGGGCCGCCTGTTACTGGTTGCTGGCCCGCAACACCGCCTGCCAGCGCCTGGCCTGGCACCTGCCCGAGCCGTTGCCTCAGGCATTGGCCAGTGGCCTGCTGCTGGTCGGCGAACAGCCTGGCCAATACCTGTGCGAGCGGGCGCTGTTCTGGCAACTGCCACAGCCGTGGCTGGGCGAGCAGGCCAATGTGGCATACCCGCAGCAGATGCAGATCAGCGACGGCAAGCGCCACCCACGCCGCGCGCCCAAGCCTCGTGGCGAGGTATACCGGCGCTTCGATTCGCGTCTGGGCAGTTGGGTATCGCTGCGTACCTTGGAGATCGAGCACGACCTTGAACGCTTCAACCGCTGGCAGAACAACCCACGGGTAGCGGCGTTCTGGCAAGAGGCTGGTACCCTTGCGCAGCACCGCGAATACCTGGACAAGCTCGAGGCCGACCCGCATGCCCTGACGCTGATCGGCTGCTTCGATGACCAGCCGTTTGCCTACTTCGAGGCGTACTGGGCCAAGGAAGACCGCATTGCGCCGTTCTATCCGGCCGACGACTACGACCGTGGCATCCACATGCTGGTAGGGGAGGAGAGCCACCGCGGGCCGCACAAGGTGGCCAGCTGGCTATCGGCGCTGGTGCACTACCTGTTCCTGGATGATCCGCGCACCCAGCGGGTGGTGGCCGAGCCGCGTGCCGACAATGGCAAGATGATCGGCTACATGCACGACCAGTGCTTCCACTGCGACAAGGAATTCGACTTCCCGCACAAGCGCGCGGCGTTGATGATTCTGGGACGGGAGCGGTTCTTCGATCGCTGCAAACTGGCTTGATATCGAGGCGGCTTCTTCGCGGGCGCGCCCGCTCCCACAGGTCCCCCTCAGCCTTTGAGGTCTGTGCTTATCCTGTGGGAGCGGGCGTGCCCGCGAAGAAGCAGACTCTGCCTGATCAGGCCTGGCGACTGGCCGTCTTGCGGCAATGCACCAGCGCATCGCGAATCATGAAGTTGACCAGCGTCGGCGACACGCCCAGCTCTTTGGCAATGTCTTTCTGCGGCACGCCATGCAGGCGGTACATCTCGAAGGCATAGCGGGTGCGCTGAGGCAGTTCGTTCAGCGCCTCGGCAATGTCATCCAGCGCAGCAAGGTTGATGTGAGTGGCTTCGGGAGAGGCATTTTGCACGACCACATTCATGCCTTCCTCCTCGCTGCCGGAGTACTTCAGCTCCATCGCCTGCTTGCGATAGTGGTCGATGGCCAGGTTGCGCACGATCTGGAACAGGTAGCTCAGCTGCGCCTTGAACGACGAGGTGATCTGCGGGGCGGCGCTGAGCCGGAAAAAGGCGTCCTGCACCACATCTTCGGCGCGCGATCGGCAGCCGGTGATGCGGGCAGCGATCTTGACCAGGATGCTGCGGTTGTCGACGAAGGCCTGGAGTAATGGTGAATCGCACTTACTTGTGGATAGTTGTTCCGCCATGGAAATCACCTTGTCACAGAGGGGAAAGGACGCATCCAAAGTTGGGAAGCTTCCTACGACGGGCGACAAGCTATTCAGAATGATAATGATTGTCAAATGCGAAATGTAATTAGTTTCATGTGATTTCGGTTCTAAGGCGCAGGGATCGCTGGGCGCATTGTCGGGGCATTTTCAGCGCCTGTGAGATCGAGCGCCGCGCGGGCGGCGCTCGGTCCCCCAGGCGCCACACCTCTCAAGGCATAAACCCACCAACTTTCACACAACCCAAAACCCCCAACCCCGCTAATTTCTCCCCCCGCCCATCCGTTCCCCTGTGTACACCTCAGGCCGCCACATGCCGCTGCGCCCACGTTCGCGCAGCAGCCGGCCCGACCCAACCAGACACTGGCAGGAACACCCCATGACGGACGCCTTCGAACTCCCGCNCTCGCTGGTCCA
>NZ_OPYN01000183.1 GCF_900277125.1 Pseudomonas inefficax | reverse complement strand
CGACCTTCCAGCGCGGCAGCTTCGTGCTGACCCAGGANTACGCGAAGATCCTGCGGCGCTTGCCGGAGCTGTTGAGCGAGGGCGGGACGGTGCTGGCGTGCGTGAACGACCCGGGCATCGGGCCGGAGTTTCTGATCGAGGGGATGGCGGAGCAGGCGCCGTCGCTGGCGTTTGTCGAGCGGCTGGAGAACCCGCCGGAGTTTCCTGATGTGGACCCGGCGGGGGGCTTGAAGGCCCTGGTATTTCGTCAGGTCTGATGTTGCCCTTGCTGGCCTCATCGCGGGTAAACCCGCTCCCACAAGTACAGTGCAAAACCTGAGGGGCTGTGGGGTTCCTGTGGGAGCGGCTTTAGCCGCGAAGAGGCCGGTAAGGCTTACATCAATTACTGATTGTTGCTGTAGATCTGGTCAAACACCCCACCATCATTGAAGTGGGTCTTCTGCACGGTGCGCCAGTCACCGAAGGTCTTCTCCACCGACAGGAAGTCCACTTTCGGGAAGCGGTCGGTGTACTTGGCCAGTACCGTCGCGTCACGCGGGCGCAGGTAGTTCTGTGCGGCAATTTCCTGGGCGGCTGGCGACCACAGGTACTTCAGGTATTCCTCGGCTGCGGCCTGGGTGCCTTTCTTCGCCACCACCTTGTCGACCACGCTGACCGGCGGCTCGGCTTCGGCCGACACGCTCGGGTAGACCACTTCGAACTGGTCGCGGCCGAACTCGCGGGCGATCATTTCGGCTTCGTTCTCGAAGGTCACCAGCACGTCGCCGATCTGGTTGGTCATGAAGGTGGTGGTGGCGGCGCGGCCACCGGTGTCCAATACCGGCGCCTGCTTGAACAGCTTGCCGACAAAGTCCTTGGCCTTGTTTTCATCACCGCCTTGCTTGAGCACATAGCCCCAGGCAGACAGGTAGGTGTAGCGGCCGTTACCCGAGGTCTTGGGGTTTGGCACGATCACCTGTACGCCATCCTTGAGCAGGTCGGGCCAGTCTTTCAGCGCCTTGGGGTTGCCCTTGCGCACGATGAACACAGTGGCCGAGGTGAACGGCGCGCTGTTGTTCGGCAGGCGGGTTACCCAGTTGTCCGGCACCAGCTTGCCGTTGTCGGCCAGGGCATTGATGTCGGTGGCCATGTTCATGGTGATGACATCGGCCGGCAGGCCATCGATCACCGCTCGCGCCTGCTTGCTCGAGCCGCCGAAGGACATCTGCACGTTGACCTTCTCGTTGTGCTCGGCTTCCCAGTGCTTCTGGAAGGCCGGGTTGTAGTCCTTGTAGAAGTCGCGCATCACGTCGTAGGAAACGTTGAGCAAGGTTGGGGCGGCCTGGGCGAAATTGCCCAGGGCAAGGCCTGCGGCGAGCAGCGAGGCGGTGAAGAGTTTTTTCACGTTGCTTCCTTGTTATCGAGAAGGTGTTGGCAGTTTGCCTGCGACTATAGCGGGTGGGTTTGTGGCGGTTAAAGAACAAAAAATACTTTGGTTATGCAGCTGCCTTTACTGGCCCTATCGCCGGCAAGCCAGCTCCCACAGGTACTGCACAGGTCTTGGGCATCGTGCAGTACCTGTGGGAGCTGGCTTGCCGGCGATAGGGCCAAAGCAGGCGACATCATTGCTTGGGAAACAGCACATTCCCACATCGGGAACAGAATGCCGCCCCATGCTCATGGCTCTTCTTGCTGCAGGTCGGGCAATCATGCTGCAACTGCTCCCCGCGCATGGCATTGGCCAGTTCGGCGGTAAAGATCCCGGTCGGTACGGCAATGATCGAGTAACCGATGATCATCACCAACGACGAAATCACCTGCCCCAGCGGCGTCTTCGGCACGATGTCGCCAAAGCCCACCGTGGTCAGGGTGACGATGGCCCAGTAGATGCCCTTGGGAATACTGGTAAAGCCATGCTCAGGCCCTTCGATCACGTACATCAAGGTGCCGAACACTGTCACCAGGGTCGATACCGTCACCAGGAACACGATGATCTTCTGCTTGCTGCCGCGCAGTGCCTCTATCAGGTAGTGCGCCTGCTTGAGATACGGGCTGAGCTTGAGCACGCGGAAGATCCGCAGCATCCGGATCACCCGGATGATCAGCAGGTACTGGGCGTCGCTGTAGTACAGCGCGATGATCCCCGGCACGATCGCCAGCAGATCGACCAGGCCATAAAAGCTGAAGGCATAGCGCAGCGGTTTGGGCGAGCAGTACAGGCGGGTGAGGTACTCGGCCAGGAAGATCGCGGTAAAGCCCCACTCGATGCCGGCCAGCAGGCCGGCATAGCCTTGATGCACTTCGTCGATGCTGTCGAGGATGACGGTAACCAGGCTGGCCAGGATGATCAGCAGGAGGATCTTGTCGAAGCGTCTTCCAGCCACGGTATCGGTCTGGAAGACGATGATGTAGAGCTGCTCGCGCAGGCTCGCAGGGTTGTTCATTGGCTCGTTCCACAAAAGCGATGGGCTGAGCCTAGGGCTTGCATTTCAGCTGTGCAAGCGGCTGGCGTCACGCTGCCTGGGCTGGGCGAGATGGCTGCCCAGGTGCATCAGCCAGCAGGCGGCGACAAAGGGCGCGGTCAGGCCGGGTACCGGTAGCAGCTTGAACAGGGGTTGCAGCAGCAGGGCCAGGGCGATGGCCAGCAGTGTTACCCACGGTTTTTCACCCTGCCTGCTGAACGCCNGCGCCGCCAGCGCGGCGTTGAAACCGTACAGGCCCAGCCAGGCGGCTTGCGCCT
>NZ_OPYN01000182.1 GCF_900277125.1 Pseudomonas inefficax | reverse complement strand
GTGAGGTTGATGGGGAGCGGTGGGCCTCTTTGGGCCTCGGGTTTTCCGCAGGTCTGGTGTTTCTGTGTTCGGGGAGGGCTTTGCCCTCCATTCGCAGCACAAGGCTGCTCCTACAAAGGGACCGTGGAGCAGGAGGCTTTCGCGGTCCCTTTGTAGGAGCAGCCTTGTGCTGCGAATGGGGCGCAGAGCGCCCCCGGCATTCTCAGATCAAAGTCTCGATCCGCAGCGTGTTAGTCGACCCTGGCTTACCGAAAGGCACACCAGCAGTAATCAGCAGCGTGTCGCCACGGCTGGCCATGCCCTGTGCCTGGGCAATCTCCAGCGCAGTGGAAACAACCTCGTCCACTTGGCGCAGGCGGTCGTTGACCACCGAATGCACGCCCCACGCCACGCTCAAACGGCGTGCGGTGTTCAGGTTCGGCGTCAGGTTGAGGATTGGTGCCCGCGGCCGCTCGCGTGCCGCGCGCAGGGTCGAGGCGCCCGACTCGCTGTAGTTGACCAGCACCGCCACGGGCAGGATGCCGCTGATACGGCGGATGGCGCAGCTGATGGCGTCCGACACGGTAGCCTCGGCTTTCGGCCGGCCAACGTCGAGCTGGGCCTGGTAGTCCGGGCCGTTCTCCACCTGGCGGATGATCTTGCTCATCATCTGCACGGCTTCCAGCGGGTACTCACCCGAGGCAGTCTCGGCCGACAGCATCACCGCATCCGCACCTTCGGCCACGGCGTTGGCCACGTCGGTGACCTCGGCGCGGGTCGGTGCTGGCGAGAAACGCATGGATTCGAGCATCTGCGTGGCCACAACCACCGGCTTGCCCAGTTGGCGGCAGGTGCCGATGATGCGTTTCTGGATCTGCGGCACGCTTTCGGCCGGCACTTCCACGCCAAGGTCGCCACGGGCCACCATGATCGCATCTGCAAGCTCCGCGATGGCTTGCAGCTGTTCCACTGCCGATGGCTTTTCGATCTTCGCCATCAGGTAGGCACGGTCACCGATCAGCTGGCGTGCTTCGGTGATGTCTTCCGGGCGCTGCACGAACGACAGGGCCACCCAGTCCACGCCCAGCTCCAGGCCGAAGGCCAGGTCGCGGCGGTCTTTCTCGGTGAGCGGGGACAGGTCGAGCACCGCTTGCGGCACGTTGACACCCTTGCGATCTGACAGCTCGCCACCGGCCAGGACTTCGGTGTCGATGGCGTCGCTGTGCTTGGCGGTGACGCGCAGGCGCAGCTTGCCGTCGTCCAGCAGCAGGTCCATGCCCGGCTCGAGGGCGGCGATGATCTCGGGGTGTGGCAGGTTGACCCGGCGGCTGTCGCCCGGGGTGTTGTCCAGGTCCAGGCGCAGGGCCTGGCCGCGTTGCAGCTGCACCTTGCCGTCGGCAAAGCGGCCGACGCGCAGTTTCGGCCCTTGCAGGT
>NZ_OPYN01000181.1 GCF_900277125.1 Pseudomonas inefficax | reverse complement strand
CCGTACACGGTACGCCCCGAGCAGGGTGCCGACAGCGGTCTGTTGCCGCAGCTGGTCGAAGCGCTCAACCGCGCGCAGCAGCGCTACCACTTCGTCGTGGTGCCCACCTCCATCCAGCGGCGTTTTGGTGACCTTCAGCAAGGCCGCACCGACATGGCCATTTTCGAGAACCCGGCGTGGGGCTGGCAGCAGATTGCTCACCAGAGCGTGGACATGGGCCTGGAAGATGCCGAGGTGTTCGTCGCCCGCAAGGCAAACGGCCTTGACCCACATTACTTCGACGACCTGCGCGGCAAGCGCCTGGCGCTGTTCAACGGCTATCACTATGCGTTCGCCGGCTTCAACTCCGACCCGGGCTACCTGCGCACCGCCTACAAAGCGACACTGACCTATTCCCACGACAGCAACCTGCTTATGGTGCAGGCCGGCCGCGCCGACATCGCTCTGGTCACGCGTTCCTACCTCAGCGATTTCCTGGCGCGCAACCCAGCCAGCCGGGAGCAGTTGGTGCCCTCACAGCGCATTGACCAGGTCTACCATCACTACGCCTTGCTGCGCCCTGGCGCGCCGATCGGCGAACAGTCGTTCGCGGCGATTCTGCGGGCGCTGCGCGAAAGCGGCGAGCTGGCGCGCATCTTCGAGCCCTACCGCATCACGGTGGCCGCCCCCCACGACTAAATTCCCGTGGTGCGGCAACGTACTCAGCAGTGAGCCTTTTCATCATTGCCGTGAGTCAAGCCAATGCCGTTCGATGCCGCTTCGCAGCCCCAGTCAGCGCCACGCTGGCGCAGCCTCAGTGCCGAGGAGGGTGACAGCTGGCTGAGCCTGTCCCTCGAAGGCCGCCCACTGATCCAGGTGCACCTGGAGGGGGGCGCTACCCCGCATGTTCATCTCGAGCGGCTGTGCCCCGAGCGCCCCTATCAGGCATTGTGGGCCGCCTGTTATTGGTTGCTGGCCCGCAACACCGCCTGCCAGCGCCTGGCCTGGCACCTGCCCGAGCCGTTACCTCAGGCATTGGCCAGTGGCCTGCTGCTGGTCGGCGAACAGCCTGGCCAATACCTGTGCGAGCGGGCGCTGTTCTGGCAACTGCCACAGCCGTGGCTGGGCGAGCAGGCCAATGTGGCATACCCGCAGCAGATGCAGATCAGCGACGGCAAGCGCCACCCACGCC
>NZ_OPYN01000180.1 GCF_900277125.1 Pseudomonas inefficax | reverse complement strand
GGCTGCGCAGCCAGCAAGCCAGGCGCAGGCGGCCAGGCCGGTGCAGAAAGCCAAGCCGGCGCAGAAGGCTGCAGCCAGGCCTGCGCACAAGCAGGCGGCAAGAAAAACCGGTAACAGCAAGGCCAGGGCGGCACGCAAGCCGGTGAGCAAGGAGATTGCCCAGCCGCTACCCAAGGCGAAGCTCGACCTCAGCCTGCCGGCCGACATGGTCGATAACCTTGAGCCGAATGTGGGCAGCCCTTCGCCGATACAGCGACGCAAGCCTTTGCTGCCACCCATGTTCACTGAGAAGCCGGAGACCAGCGACAGCCCGTTCCAGCTCAATGGCCGGTTGATCAGTAACGAAATGCAGCTGCAACTGCGCAATGACAGCCGTCGGGACGTGGAAGGGGCGGCCATCGATTTCGAGTACCGCCAGTAGTTGGCGAACTGACTGCCTGGTCACGGCAGATTTCATCATACCAGCAATTTCAAACGCCTGTTTGAGCGGTTACTATCCAGGGACGTTCGTCCCGTTTTGTTTCAGGGAGTCCTGATTTTGGTGAATAGCCATGAATTGCCGTGAGGGTTGTGGTGCCTGCTGCATCGCTCCGTCCATCACCTCTGCGATGCCGCGCATGCCCAATGGCAAGCCGGCTGGCGAGCGCTGCCTGCATCTGACCGTCGACAACCTCTGCGACCTGTTCGGCAAGCCCGAGCGGCCGGCAGTGTGTGGCGGTTTCAAGGCGGATGTCGAGGTGTGCGGCAGTGACCGTGACGAGGCCATCAGGATTCTCGGTTGGTGGGAGCAGATGACGGCGGCGTGACAGGCTGGATCTTCGACAACAAGGATAAACATGATGAGATCGTTCAAGCGTATTGCACTGCTGTGTAGCATGGGGGTTCTGCTGTCGCCTGTGGCCTGGGCCGAAAACTGGCAGGTGGCCAAGGACGAGGAGGGGATCAAGGTTTCCCTCAGCGAAGTGGCCGGTTCCAAGTACAAGGCATATCAAGGCGTCACCGTGATCAAGGCGCCGCTGGCCAAGGTGCAGGCGTTGCAGGAGGACGTGGTCGGGGCTTGTGCGTGGATTCACGAATGCAAGTCGCAGAAGCTGCTCAAGCACGAAGGTGATCAGAGCTGGACCTACACCCAGTTCAATACGCCATGGCCGGTAACGCCGCGGGACTCGGTGCTGCATGTGACCACGGTCAAGGGGGCTGATGGCAGCCTGGTGCGCAACCTGAAGGAAGAGCCGACCTACATCCCGGAAGAGAAGGGCTTTGTGCGGGTCGCAAAGGTCGAAGGCTTCTGGAAACTGGTGCCCAAGGGCGACAGCACGGAAGTGACCTATCAGGTGCACACCGAGCCGGGTGGTAGCGTGCCGGCGATGGTGGCCAACAAGTTCGTGGTGGATGCGCCGTTCAATACCCTGAAAGGGTTGCGGGAGCGGGCTGAGAAAAACTGAGGCTTCTGGGTTGCCTGTCCCGGCCTCTTCGCGGGCTTGCCCGCTCCCACAGGTGTGTCATGGTCTTCGAGGCCTGTGGAGTTCCTGTGGGAGCGGGCAAGCCCGCGAAGAGGCCAGTACAGGATGAATAAAAAAGGCTGCCCGAGGGCAGCCTTCTTGCGTTCGGCGATCAACGCTTACTTGCGGTCCTGCAGTGCAACGATGTCGCGCTTCTGCTCGCCGGTGTACAGCTGGCGCGGGCGGCCGATCTTGTACGGGCTGGAGAGCATTTCTTTCCAGTGCGAGATCCAGCCCACGGTACGTGCCAGGGCGAAGATAACGGTGAACATGCTGGTCGGAATGCCGA
>NZ_OPYN01000179.1 GCF_900277125.1 Pseudomonas inefficax | reverse complement strand
GCACGATCTGGAACAGGTAGCTCAGCTGCGCCTTGAACGACGAAGTGATCTGCGGGGCGGCGCTGAGTGGGAAAAAGGCGTCCTGCACCACATCTTCGGCGCGCGATCGGCAGCCGGTGATGCGGGCAGCGATCTTGACCAGGATGTTGCGGTTGTCGACGAAGGGCTGGAGTAATGGTGAATCGCACTTACTTGTGGATAGTTGTTCCGCCATGGAAATCACCTTGTCACAGAGGGGAAAGGACGCACCCAAATTTGGGAAGCTTCCTACGACGGGCGACAAGCTATTCAGAATGATAATGATTGTCAAATGCGAAATGTAATTGGTTTCATGTAATTTCAGTTCTAAGGCGCAGGGATCGCTGGGCGCATTGTCGGGGCATTTTCAGCGCCTGTGAGATCGAGCGCCGCCCGCGCGGCGCTGGATCTGCCAGGCGCCACACCTCTCAAGGCATAAACCCACCAACTTTCACACAACCCAAAACCCCCAACCCCGCTAATTTCTCCCCCCGCCCATCCGTTCCCCTGTGTACACCTCAGGCCGCCACATGCCGCTGCGCCCACGTTCGCGCAGCAGCCGGCCCGACCCAACCAGACACTGGCAGGAACACCCCATGACGGACGCCTTCGAACTCCCGCTCTCGCTGGTCCAGGCCCTGGCGCAGCGCGCCGCGCAGACCCCGGACAAAGTCGCCTTGCGCTTTCTGGCCGACGCGCCCGGCGAGCAGGCGGTGCTCAGCTACCGGGACCTCGACCAGCGCGCCCGCACCATCGCTGCTGCCTTGCAAGCCCGGGCCGGCTTCGGCGACCGCGCGGTGCTGTTGTTCCCCAGCGGGCCAGATTATGTGGCGGCGTTCTTCGGCTGCCTGTATGCCGGCGTGATTGCGGTGCCGGCCTACCCGCCGGAGTCCGCGCGCCAGCACCACCAACAGCGCTTGCTTTCGATCATCGATGACGCCGAGCCGCGCCTGCTGCTGACCGTCGCGGCGCTGCACGACAGCCTGCAGGGCCTGGAGGCCCTGACAGTGGCCAACGCTCCCGAACTGCTGGCGGTGGATGGCCTGGACCCGGCGCTGGCCGCGAAATGGCGCGAGCCCGCACTCAAGGGTGATGACATCGCCTTCCTGCAGTACACCTCCGGCTCCACCGCACTGCCCAAGGGTGTGCAGGTCAGCCACGGCAACCTGGTGGCCAACGAGCAACTGATCCGCCAAGGCTTTGGCATCGACCTCAACCCCGACGATGTGATCGTCAGCTGGCTGCCGCTGTACCACGACATGGGCCTGATCGGCGGCCTGCTGCAGCCGATCTTCAGCGGCGTGCCTTGTGTGCTGATGGCGCCGGGCTACTTCCTGGCCCGGCCGCTGCGCTGGTTGCAGGCCATCAGCGAATACGGCGGCACCATCAGCGGCGGCCCCGACTTCGCCTACCGGCTGTGCAGCGAGCGGATCAGCGAGGCCTCCCTGGCCGGGCTCGACCTCAGCCGCTGGCGGGTGGCCTACTCCGGCTCCGAGCCAATCCGCCAGGACAGCCTGGCGGCCTTTGCCGACAAGTTCCAGGCCTGTGGCTTCGACCCGCAGAGCTTCTTCGCCAGCTACGGCCTGGCCGAAGCGACCCTGTTCGTCAGCGGCAGCCGCCGTGGCCAGGGCATCGCCGCGCTGGAGCTGGACGCGCAAGCCTTCGCCGCCAACCGTGCGGAACCTGGCAAGGGCAGTGTGCTGATGAGCTGTGGCTACCCGCAGCCCGGGCATGCCGTGCGCATTGTCGAACCACAACGCCTGCAAGTGCTGGGCGACAACCAGGTGGGCGAGATCTGGGCCGGCGGCCCGAGCATCGCCCTGGGTTACTGGCGCAACCCTGAAGCCAGTGCCCGCACCTTCGTCGAGATGGACGGCCAGACCTGGCTGCGTACCGGCGACCTGGGTTTCATGCGCGATGGCGAAGTGTTCGTCACCGGGCGCCTGAAAGACATGCTGATTGTGCGTGGGCAGAACCTGTACCCGCAGGACCTGGAAAAAACCCTCGAGCGCGAAGTGGATGTGCTGCGCAAAGGCCGGGTGGCGGTGTTCGCCGTCGAGCAGCAAGGCGAGGAGGGCATCGGCGTGGCGGTGGAAATCAGCCGCAACGTGCAAAAGGCGATCAAGCCCCAGGAGCTGATCAATACCCTGCGCCAGGTGGTCGCCGACGCCTGCCGCCAGGCCCCGGCCGTGGTCCTGCTGCTGAACCCGGGCGCGCTGCCCAAGACGTCCAGCGGCAAGCTGCAACGTTCGGCCTGCCGTCTGCGCATGGACGATGGCAGCCTGGACTGCTACGCCCGTTTCCCTGAGGTGAGCGAGCCCGTTGCCAGGACGGTAGCTGGTGATGACCTGCAAGCGCGCATCGCCAGTGTGTGGCGCGACATCCTCAAGGTCGAAGCGGTGGCGGCAGACGACCACTTCCTGCTGCTGGGCGGCAACTCCATCGCCGCCACCCACGCCACCGCACGCCTGGCCGATGAGATGGGCGTCAACCTGGGCCTGCGTACCCTGTTCGAGGCGCCGGTACTGGCCGACTATGCCCAGGCCGTGGCCGCGATCATCGCCCAAGGCGGTGGCCGGGGCGGTGCCATCGCCACCCTGCAACGCACCCAGGCGCTGCCCCAGTCGCTGGCGCAGAACCGCCTGTGGCTGCTATGGCAGTTGGACCCGCAGTCGGCGGCCTACAACATTCCGGCCGGCCTGCAGTTGCGCGGTGAGCTGGACGAAAGCGCCCTGCAAGCGGCCTTCCAGGCGCTGGTGGCGCGCCACGAATCACTGCGTACCCTGTTTGCCGAAGAGAACGGCCAGGCCCTGCAGCGCATCCTGGTGCAGCAGCCGTTCGACCTTCGCCGCCTGGACCTCGAAGGCCAGGCCGCCGAGCAGGTCGCCGCCCAGCGTGAAAGCGAAGCTCGCCAGCCGTTCGACCTGACCCGGGGGCCGTTGCTGCGGGCGACCCTGGCGCGCCTGGGCGATGAACATCATCAGCTGTGGGTGACCCTGCACCATATCGTCGCTGACGGCTGGTCGCTGAACATCCTGCTCGACGAATTCGCCAAACTGTACGCCGCCCATTGCCAGGGCCTCGAGGCCAACCTGGCACCGCTGACCCTGGGCTATGCCGACTACGGCACCTGGCAGCGGCAGTGGCTGGCCGCAGGCGAAGCCGAGCGTCAGCTGCAGTACTGGCAGGCGCGCCTGGGGGAGGAACTGCCGGTGCTCGACCTGTGCACCGACCACCCGCGCGCCAGCCAGCGCGACCACCGCGCCGCCCGCTTCAGCCTCAAGGTACCGGCCAGGCTCACCGAAGCGCTAAATGGCCTGGCTCGCGAGCAGCAGGCCAGCCTGTTCATGGTGCTGCTGGCCGGCTGGCAGGCGCTGCTGCACCGCTACAGCGGCCAGGCCGATATCCGTGTCGGCGTGCCCAACGCCAACCGCCCGCGCCTGGAAACCCAAGGCATGGTCGGCTTTTTCATCAATACCCAGGTGCTGCGTGCGCAACTCGATGGCCGCCTGCCGTTCGACCAGATGCTGGCCCAGGTGCGCCAGGCCACCCTGGATGCCCAAGCCAACCAGGACCTGCCGTTCGAGCAGCTGCTCGAAGCCTTGCCCGAGGCTCGCGAGCAAGGCCTGTTCCAGGTCATGTTCAACCACCAGCAACGCGACCTGTCTGCCCTGCGCCGCCTGCCGGGCCTGCTGGCCGAAGAGCTGCCGTGGCACAGTCGTGAAGCCAAGTTCGACTTGCAGCTGCACAGTGAAGAAGACCACCAGGGCCGCCTGAGCCTGGCCTTCGACTATGCCGCCGAATTGTTCGATGCCGGCACCGTCAAGCGCCTGGCCCAGCACCTGCTGGCCCTGCTCGAGCAGGTGTGCGCCGAGCCGCAGCTGGCGCTGGGCGAGGTGCAATTGCTCGATGAGCCGGGCCGCGCGCAACTGCTGAGCTGGGGCGAGGCACCAGCTGTGACGCCGCAGCGGCTGCTGGTCGAGCAGCTCAATGACCAGGCACGCCTGACCCCGCAGCGCACCGCCCTGGTATGGGACGGTGGCAGCCTGGATTACGCCGAGTTGCACCAGCAAGCCAACCGTCTGGCCCACTACCTGCGTGATAAAGGCGTCGGCCCCGACACCTGCGTGGCCATCGCCGTCGAGCGTTCGCCGCAGCTGCTGGTCGGCTTGCTGGCCATTCTCAAGGCCGGTGGTGCCTATGTGCCGCTGGACGTCGATTACCCGGCCGAGCGCCTGGCCTACATGCTCGCCGATTGCAATGCGGGCCTGTTGCTGAGCCACAGCAGCCTGCTGGGCAAGCTGCCACAGGTTGACGGCGTCAGCGCCATCGCCCTCGACCAGTTGCACTTGGACAGCTGGCCAAGCCATGCCCCTGGCCTGCGCCTGCATGGCGACAACCTGGCCTATGTGATCTACACCTCCGGCTCCACCGGCCAACCCAAGGGCGTGGGCAATACCCACGCGGCACTGGCCGAGCGCTTGCAATGGATGCAGGCCAGCTACGCGCTGGACGACAGCGACGTGCTGATGCAGAAGGCGCCGATCAGCTTCGACGTTTCGGTGTGGGAGTGCTTCTGGCCACTGGTGATCGGTTGCAAGCTGGTGCTCGCCGGCCCCGGCGAGCACCGCGACCCGCAGCGCATCGCAGCGTTGGTGCAGGCCCATGGCGTGACCACGCTGCACTTCGTGCCGCCGCTGTTGCAGGTGTTCGTCCAGGAGCCGCAGGCGGGTGCCTGCACCAGCCTGCGCCGGCTGTTCTCCGGTGGCGAAGCGCTGCCCGCCGCGCTGCGTGACCGCGTGCTGCAAGTGCTGCCGCAGGTGCAGTTGCACAACCGCTATGGCCCGACCGAAACCGCCATCAACGTCACCCACTGGCACTGCCAGGCTACCGATGGCGAACGCTCGCCGATCGGCCGCCCGCTGGGCAATGTGCTGTGCCGTGTGCTGGACGACGAGCTGGAACTGACCGCCCCCGGTGTGCCGGGCGAGCTGTACCTTGGCGGTGCAGGCCTGGCCCGTGGCTACCTGGGCCGCCCGGGCCTCACCGCCGAGCGCTTCGTGCCCCAGGCCGACGGCAATGGCGAGCGCCTGTACCGCAGTGGCGACCGCGCCCGCTGGCAGGTGCAGACCGAGGCGCTGGAGTACCTTGGTCGCCTCGACCAGCAGCTCAAGGTGCGTGGCTTCCGGGTCGAGCCCGAGGAAGTTCAGGCCTGCCTGCTGGCACAAGCGGGGGTCGAACAGGCGCTGGTGCTGATTCACAAGGATGCCGTAGGTGCGCAACTTGTCGGCTACTACAGTGGCAGCGCCCAGCCTGATGCGTTGCTGGCAGTGCTGGCTGAGCGACTGCCGGCCTACATGGTGCCGGCACAACTCATCCCGCTGGCGCAGATGCCACTGGGCCCCAGCGGCAAGGTCGATCGCAAGGCATTGCCGGCCCCGGTGTGGCAGCAGCGGGAGCACGTCGAGCCGCAAACCGGGTTGCAGCAGCAGGTCGCCGGCATCTGGCGCGAGGTACTCAACCTGCCGCGCATCGGCCTGCAGGACGACTTCTTCGCCCTCGGTGGCCATTCGCTGCTGGCCACTCAAATTGTCTCGCGCACACGTCAGGCCTGCGATGTCGAGCTGCCGCTCAAGGCCCTGTTCGAAGCCAGCGAGCTAGGCGCTTTCTGTGCCGAGATCGCGCGTATCCGCGCTGCCGGCGAACGCAACCTGCAAGGCGCAATCGCCCGCGTCGACCGCCGCCAGGCGGTGCCGCTGTCGTACTCGCAGCAGCGCATGTGGTTCCTCTGGCAAATGGAGCCGGACAGCCCGGCGTACAACGTCGGCGGCATGGCGCGCCTGCGCGGCACCCTGCATGT
This sequence comes from Pseudomonas inefficax, assembly GCF_900277125.1. Lineage (GTDB taxonomy): Bacteria > Pseudomonadota > Gammaproteobacteria > Pseudomonadales > Pseudomonadaceae > Aquipseudomonas > Aquipseudomonas inefficax. Next base: position 149,021 of record NZ_OPYN01000179.1, on the reverse strand, counting down.
GGATGCCTTCGAGCGCGCGTTGCAGGCGCTGGTGGTGCGCCACGAAACCCTGCGCACTACCTTCCCCAGCATCGATGGCGTGCCGTACCAGTGCGTGGCCGAAGACAGCGGCCTGCACCTCGACTGGCAGGACTTCAGCGCCTTGCCCGCCGATGTCCGCCAACAACGCCTGCAACAACTGGCCGACGACCAGGCGCACCAGCCGTTCGATCTGGAGCGCGGCCCGCTGCTGCGTGCATGCCTGGTCAAAGCCGAAGAGCGCGAGCACTTCTTCGTGCTGACCCTGCACCACATCGTCACCGAAGGTTGGGCCATGGACATCTTCGCCCGCGAACTGGGCGAGCTGTACGAGGCCTTCGTCGATGACCGCGAATCGCCGCTGGCGCCGCTGCCGGTGCAGTACCTGGACTACAGCGTGTGGCAACGGCAATGGCTGGAAAGCGGCGAGGGTGCGCGCCAGCTGGCCTACTGGCAGGCCCGCCTGGGCGACGAACACCCGGTGCTGGCGCTGCCTGCCGACCGCCCGCGCCCGGCAGTGCAGAGCCACCGTGGCGAGCTGTACCGCTTCGAGCTCGACCCGGCGCTGGTCGCCCGCGTACATGCCTTCAACAGCCAGCGCGGCCTGACTTTGTTCATGACCATGACTGCCACTCTGGCCGCCTTGCTGCACCGCTACAGCGGCCAGCGTGACCTGCGCATTGGCGCGCCGGTGGCCAACCGCATCCGCCCGGAAAGCGAAGGGCTGATTGGCGCGTTCCTCAACACCCAGGTGCTGCGTTGCGAGCTGGACGGCCAGATGAGCGCCGCACAGTTGCTGGAGCAGGTACGCCAGGTTGCCATCGAAGGCCAGTCGCACCAGGACCTGCCGTTCGACCAGCTGGTGGAAGCCCTGCAGCCACCGCGCAGCAGTGCCTACAATCCGCTGTTCCAGGTGATGTGCAACGTGCAGCGCTGGGCCTTCCAGCAAAGCCGCCAACTTGCCGGCATGCAGGTGGATTACCTGGTCAACGACGCCAGCGCCACCAAGTTCGACCTGTACCTGGAGGTGACCGACCTCGACGGCCGCCTGGGTTGCTGCCTGACCTACAGCCGTGACCTGTTCGACGAACCACGCATCGCACGCATGGCCGAGCACTGGCAGCAATTGCTGGCCGGCCTGCTCGACAACCCGCAACAGCGCCTGTGCGAGCTGCCGATGCTGAGCAGTGCCGAGCAGAAGATGCTAGCGGGCCAATTGCAGGGCGAGCCGAATTTCGCTCTCGACCAGACCGTGCACGGCCTGTTCGCCGCCCAGGCTGCGCGCACGCCACACGCTGGCGCGTTGACCTTCGCTGGCCGGCACATGACCTATGCCGAACTCGACCAGCAGGCCAACCGCCTGGCCCGTGCCCTGCGCGAGCGTGGCGTCGGCCCGCAGGTGCGGGTGGGCCTGGCGCTGGAGCGCTCGCTGGAAATGGTCGTCGGCCTGCTGGCCATCCTCAAGGCCGGTGGCGCCTACGTGCCGCTCGACCCCGAGTACCCGCTCGACCGCCTGCGCTACATGATCGAAGACAGCCGCATCGGCCTGCTGCTCAGCCAGCGCGCGCTGCTGCAAACCCTTGGGCAGCTGCCCGAAGGCGTGGCGCGCTGGAGCCTCGAGGACGACAGTGCCAGCCTTTCGGCCTACAGCGATGCGCCACTGGACAACCTCAACCTGCCGCAGCACCAGGCGTACCTGATCTACACCTCCGGTTCCACCGGCAAGCCCAAGGGCGTGGTAGTCAGCCACGGCGAGTTCGCCATGCACTGCCAGGCGGTGATCGACGCCTTCGGCATGCGCAGCGACGACTGCGAGCTGCATTTCTATTCGATCAATTTCGATGCCGCCAGCGAGCGCCTGTGGGTGCCGCTGTTGTGTGGTGCCCGGGTGGTGCTGCGCGCCCAGGGGCAGTGGGGCGCCGAAGACATCTGCCAGCTGGTGCGCGAGCAACAGGTGAGCATCCTCGGCTTCACGCCCAGCTACGGCAGCCAGTTGGCGCAGTACCTGGCCGGGCAGGGCGAGCAGTTGCCAGTGCGCCTGGTCATTACCGGTGGTGAAGCGCTGACCGGTGAACACCTGCAACGCATCCGCCAGGCCTTCGCGCCGCAGCAGTTCTTCAACGCCTACGGGCCGACCGAAACCGTGGTCATGCCGCTGGCCTGCCTGGCACCACAGACATTGTCGGCGGAGCTGGGCAGTGTACCGATCGGCCGCGTCATCGGTAGCCGCACGGCCTACATTCTCGATGAAGACCTTGCCCTGTTGCCGCAAGGCGGTATTGGCGAGCTGTATGTCGGCGGTGCCGGCCTGGCCCAGGGTTACCACGACCGCCCCGGCCTCAGTGCCGAGCGCTTCGTCGCCGACCCGTTCGGCAGCGAAGGCGGGCGCCTGTATCGCACTGGTGACCTGGTGCGCCTGGGCAGCGATGGCCTGGTCGAGTACGTCGGCCGCGCCGACCAGCAAGTGAAGATTCGCGGTTTCCGCATTGAACTGGGCGAAATCGAAAGCCGCCTGCAGGCGCATGCCGATGTCGACGAGGCTGTGGTGCTGGCCCTCGACCTGCCCGGCGGCAAGCAACTGGTGGGTTACCTGGTATGCCGGCAGGCCGCTGCCGATAGCGAGGCCCAGGGCCTGCTGCGCGACGCGGTGAAAGCCGATGCCCGCCAGCACCTGCCGGACTACATGGTGCCGGCGCACCTGGTGCTGCTCGACAGCCTGCCGCTGATGGGCAACGGCAAGCTCGACCGCCGTGCGCTGCCGCTGCCGGACCTGGAGCAGGCGCGCCAGCAGTACCTGGCGCCTGGCAACGAGGTGGAAGCGCAGTTGGCCCAGATCTGGCGCGACGTGCTCAACGTTGCCCAGGTTGGCGTGCAGGACAACTTCTTCGAACTGGGCGGTGACTCGATCCTGTCGATCCAGGTGGTCAGCCGGGCCCGTCAGGCCGGCTTGCAGTTCACCCCGCGCGACCTGTTCCAGCATCAGACCATCCAGACCCTGGCGGCCGTCGTTCAGCGCAGCGAAGCCGCCAGCAGCATCGAGCAGGGCCAGCGCCAGGGCCAGGCTGGCCTTACGCCGATTCAGCACTGGTTCTTCGACAGTGAAGTACCACAGCCGCAGCACTGGAACCAGGCTGTTCTGCTGGAGGCGCGCAAGCCGCTGGATGAGGAAGTGCTGGAGCAAGCCTTGGCCGCCCTGGTGCAGCACCACGACAGCCTGCGCCTGCGCTTCAGCCAGGCCCAGGGCCGGTGGCAGGCCGAATATGCTTCGCCTGCCACCGGCCAATTGCTGCGGACAGCCACGGTCGCCGACTTCGCCGATTGCCAACCGCTGTACACCGACCTGCAACGCAGCCTCGACCTGCAGCAGGGCCCGCTGTTGCGTGCCTTGCTGGTAAATGACGGGCAGGGCGGCCAGCGCCTTTTGCTGGCTATCCATCACCTGGTGGTCGATGGCGTGTCGTGGCGCGTGCTGCTGGAAGACCTGCAGGCGCTGTACCGTGGCCAGCCACTGCCGGCCAAGACCCACGCCATGGGCGACTGGGCCGCACGCCTGGCCAGCTATGCAGGTAGCGATTCGCTGCGCGACGAACTGGGCTGGTGGCAAGGCCAGTTGGGCGGTGTGCGCCGCGAACTGCCTTGCGATCACCCGCAGGGCGGCAACCTGCACCGCCACGCCCGTACCCTGGCCATCGGCCTGGATGTGGCGCAGACCCGGCAGTTGCTGCAACAGGCCCCGGCGGCCTACCACACCCAGGTCAACGACCTGCTGCTGACCGCGCTGGCGCGTGCCCTGTGCCGCTGGAGCGGCGACGAAGAAGTGCTGGTACAGCTTGAAGGCCATGGCCGCGACGGGCTGTTCGAAGACATGGACCTGACCCGCAGCGTCGGCTGGTTTACCAATGCCTACCCGCTGAGCCTGCGCCCGTTGCCAGGCGACGACGATGCGGCGCGGGCAGGCTCGATCAAGCGCATCAAGGAGCAGCTGCGCCAGGTGCCGCACAAAGGGCTGGGTTACGGCGTGCTGCGCTACCTGGCCGATACGGCCGGGCGCGAGCGGATGGCGGCCTTGCCGCAGGCACGCATCACCTTCAATTACCTGGGCCAGTTCGATCAACAGTTCGACAGCACGGCGCTGTTCCAGCCGCTGGACGCCCCGGCCGGCCTGGCCCACGATCTCGATGCACCGCTGCCCAACTGGCTGAGTGTCGATGGCCAGGTGTATGGCGGTGCCCTGCAATTGCGCTGGACCTTCAGCACCGAACGCTACGACGAGCGGACCATCGCCTGCCTGGCCGAAGCCTATCGCCAGGAGCTGCTGGCGCTGGTCGAGCATTGCCTGGCTGATGGCAACGGCAGTTTCACGCCCTCGGACTTCCCGCTGGCGCACCTGACCCAGGCACAGATCGACGCGCTACCGGTACCGGCCGCGCAAATCGAGGACGTCTACCCGCTGACGCCGATGCAGGAGGGCATGCTGCTGCATACCCTGCTGGAGCCGGGCACCGGCCTTTACTACATGCAGGACCGCTACCGCATCAACAGCGCGCTCGACCCCGAACGCTTCGCCCAGGCGTGGCAGGCGGTGGTGGCGCGCCACGAAGCGCTGCGCGCATCGTTCAGCTGGAACACCGGCGAGGCGATGCTGCAGATCATCCACAAGCCGGGCAACACACCGGTGGACTACCAGGACTGGCGTGGCCTCGACGATGACGCCCAGGAGCAGCGCCTGCAAACCCTGCACAAGCAGGAACGTGAGGCTGGTTTCGCCCTGCTCAGCGAGGCGCCGTTCCACTTGCGCCTGGTGCGTGTGGCCGACGAGCGCTACTGGTTCATGATGAGCAACCACCACATCCTCATCGATGCCTGGTGCCGCTCGCTGTTGATGAACGACTTCTTCGAGATCTACCAGGCCCTCGGCGAGGGGCGCCAGGTCCGCTTGCCGGTGCCACCGCGCTACCGCGACTACATCGGCTGGCTGCAACGCCAGGGCCTGGACGATGCGCGAGCCTGGTGGCAGGCCAACCTGGCCGGCTTCGAACGCGCCACCACCATCCCCAGCGACCGCCCGCTGCGCCATGACCATGCCGGTAGCGGCATGATCGTCGGCGACTGTTACACCCGCCTGGCGGTGAGCGATGGCGTGCGCCTGCGCGAGCTGGCCCAGGCCCACCAGCTCACCGTCAACACCTTCGCCCAGGCGGCTTGGGCACTGGTGCTGGCGCGCTACAGTGGCGACCGCGACGTGGCCTTTGGCGTGACCGTGGCCGGGCGCCCGGTAAGCATGCCGCAGATGCAGCGTACCGTCGGCCTGTTCATCAACAGCGTCGCCCTGCGCGTGCAATTGCCGGTGGCGGGTGAGCGCTGCAGTGTGCGCCAGTGGCTGCAAGGCCTTCTGGAACGCAACATGGAGCTGCGCGAGTACGAATACCTGCCGCTGGTGGCGATCCAGGAATGCAGCGAGCTGCCCAAGGGCCAGCCACTGTTCGACAGCCTGTTCGTGTTCGAGAACGCGCCGGTGGAAACTGCCGTGCTCGACCACGCCCAGCACCTGAATGCCAGCTCCGACTCGGGGCGTACCCACACCAACTTCCCGCTTACAGCAGTGTGCTACCCGGGCGATGACCTTGGCCTGCACCTGTCGTTCGACCAGAGGTACTTCGACTACCCGACCGTCGAGCGCCTGCTGGCCGAGTTCAAGCGCCTGCTGCTGGCGCTGGTGCAAGGCTTTGAAGGGGAGATGAGCGCACTGCCGTTGCTGGGTGCTGAAGAGCAGCGCTTCCTGCTGGAGGACTGCAACCGTACCGCACGCGCCTATCCGCTGGAGCAGAGCTACATTGCGCAGTTCGAGGCGCAGGTGGCCGCACATCCGCAACGTACCGTGGCCCGCTGCCTGGACGCCGCCTACGACTATGCCGGCCTGAACCTGGCGGCCAACCGCCTGGGCCATGCCTTGATCGCGGCGGGTGTGAACGTGGACCAGCCGGTGGCACTGCTGGCCGAACGCGGGTTGCCGCTGCTGGGCATGATCGTCGGCAGCTTCAAGGCCGGCGCCGGCTACCTGCCACTGGACCCGGGCCTGCCGGCGGCGCGCCTGCAAAGCATCATCCAGCTCAGCCGTACACCCGTGCTGGTGTGCAGCGCGGCCTGTGCCGAACAAGGGCGGCTGTTGCTGGATGAGCTGGAGCTGACGACGCGGCCGCAGTTGCTGGTCTGGGAAGACATCCAGGCCAGCCCGGTGGCCAGCCACAACCCCGGCATTCACAGCGGGCCGGAGAACCTCGCCTATGTGATCTACACCTCAGGCTCCACCGGCTTGCCGAAGGGGGTGATGGTCGAGCAGCGCGGCATGCTCAACAACCAGTTGAGCAAGGTGCCGTACCTGGCGCTTGGCGAGCAGGACGTGATCGCTCAGACGGCCTCGCAGAGCTTCGACATTTCGGTGTGGCAGTTCCTTGCCGCGCCACTGTTCGGCGCCAGGGTGGAGATCGTGCCGAACGCCATTGCCCATGACCCGCAGGCCCTGCTGGCGCATGTGCAGGCCACCGGCATCAGCGTGCTGGAAAGCGTGCCGTCGCTGATCCAGGGCATGCTGGCCAACGACCACCAGGCCCTTGATGGCCTGCGCTGGATGCTGCCGACCGGCGAAGCCATGCCACCGGAGCTGGCGGCGCAGTGGCTGCAGCGCTACCCCCAGATCGGCCTGGTCAACGCCTATGGCCCGGCGGAGTGCTCCGATGACGTGGCGTTCTTCCGCGTCGATGCCGCCTCGACCCGTGGCAGCTACCTGCCGATCGGCACGCCGACCGACAACAACCGGCTGTACCTGTTTGGCGAGGACCAGGCGCTGGTGCCGCTAGGTGCGACAGGTGAGCTGTGCGTGGCCGGCACCGGTGTGGGCCGGGGCTATGTCGGCGACCCGGTGCGTACGGCGCTGGCGTTCATCCCTCACCCTCATGGTGCTCCGGGTGAACGCCTGTACCGCACCGGCGACCTGGCGCGGCAGCGCCCGGACGGGGTGCTGGAGTATGTCGGGCGCATCGACCATCAGGTGAAGATCCGCGGCTACCGTATCGAACTGGGCGAGATCGAAGCCCGCCTGCACGAGCAGGTCGAGATCCGCGACGCTGCCGTTGGCGTGCAGGAGGGCGCCAATGGCAAGCACCTGGTGGGTTACCTGGTGGCGCATCAGGGCGTTGCAGCCGACGCTGCGTTGCTGGAACAGCTCAAGCAGCGCCTGCGTGCCGAGTTGCCGGAGTACATGGTGCCACTGCACTGGGGCTGGTTCGACAACCTGCCGCACAACGCGAACGGCAAGCTTGACCGCAAGGCCCTGCCGGCCATCGACATCGGTAACCAGCACAGCCAGGCCTACCAGGCGCCGCGCAACGAGCTCGAGGAAGTACTCGCCGGTGTATGGGCCGATGTGCTCAAGGCCGAACGAGTGGGGGTGCACGACAACTTCTTCGAGCTGGGCGGGCATTCGCTGCTGGCCACGCAGATCGCCTCGCGGGTGCAGAAGCAGCTGCAGTTGAACGTGCCGCTGCGGGCGATGTTCGAGTGCAGCACGGTGGAGGAGCTGGCGGTGTATGTGCGGGGGCTGCAGGGCAGTGTGCTGGATGACGCCAAGGTAGACCGGCTCAGTGACCTGATGGCTGAGCTGGAGGGGTTGTGACCTGAGCAGTTGAGGTCTGCGCCGTCCCTGGTGGGAGATTCTTGCCCCATCAGGTTGCCTCATTGCTCCTACTGGTCCTGTGCATGCCTGGAAGTCGGTGCTGACAATGTGGTAGCAACTGTCTTGGATATCTCCTCAAGCCAGCACTGGCCCTTGTAGGAGCGGCCTTGTGTCGCGATGGGCCGCGCAGCGGCCCCGGCTATCTTTGCTGCGAAGCTGAAACCCTGGGGCCGCTTCGCGCCCCATCGCGACACAAGGCCGCTCCTACAGAGACGGCGTTGTTCTCGAGTTTGGCGCTGCACCTGTGGGAGCGGGCATGCCCGCGAAGAGGCCGGTGCAGGCACCGTAACTTTCAACGCTTGCCGAGAATCTTCCCAAGCAACTCCGGCCGCGGCGCGCCTTGCTGGCTCTGCAGGTTGCCCTGGTCATCCTGATAGAAGATCGCCGGGGTCGCCTGCAAGCCCATCTCTTCCATCAGCGCCATGTTCGCTGCGAGCTTCTGCTGCACCGCCTCTGGCACCTGTGCCAATGGTTTCAGTGTGCTGGCCTTACCGGCCTTTTCATGTTCCTGCAGTGCCTTGGCCGGGTCTTTTGCCGCCAGCAGCGCCGCCGACTTGCCTGGGCTGTCCTCGCGGATGATGCCGACCATGATATGGCGCAACTGCACCTTGCCCGACTCCACCCACGGGCGCGCCTGTTCCCAGAACATGTTGCAGTACGGGCAGTTGGGGTCGCTGAACAGGTACACCTTGCGTGGTGCATCGTCCTTGCCGTCGGCGATCCAGGCGGTTTTTTCCATCTTGGCCCAGATTTCCTTGCTCATCGGCGCATACACCAGCTTTTTCAGCGGCTCGGCACTGAGGTCCTTGCCCTGTTCGTCGAACAGGCTGCCGACCAGTACGTGCTTGCCGTCAGGGGTGAGGTAAAGCGCCAGGCCGTTATTCTGATACTCGGCGGCATACCCGCGCAGACCGTTGGGGGCGTCGAAGCTGCCTTTGATCACGGCGCCCTTGGCTTGCAGTTGTTGAATCGCCTTGGGCAGCTCTTCGGCCTGTAGGGTGGGGCTAGCCAGCAGGGCCAGGGACAGGGGCAGCAGTGCAGTCAGTCGCATGTCAGTTTCCTTGTGCGGCAGGGGCGGGCGCGGTGGCCCGGTCGAAAGGCTCCAGGGCGTGGCGCAGGCTGGCCTTGGACAGCTCGCCCAGATGGCTGCCGACCAGGCGCCCGTCGGCGTCGTAGAACAGGGTGGTAGGCAGGGCCATGGAGCCGACGCGCTGGGCCAGCAGGCCGGTGCCGTCGAACAGCACGTGGGTCAGGCTCAGGCCGGTGGTGGCGAGGAAGGTGCTGACGTTTTCCGGGGTCTCGCCCTGGTTGACGAACAGGAAGGTCACATGCGGGTAGGCGCTTTGCGCCTGTTGCAGCACCGGCATTTCGCGTCGGCAGGGTGGGCACCAGGTGGCCCAGATGTTGATGACCAGCGGTTTGCCGCGGTAGCTGTGCAACGCCACGGATTGGCCGTTGGCCTTGCGCAGGCTCAAATCGGGTAGTTCGGTGCCCTTGCTGTACAGGTGACCACCGAGGCTGGCCAGGCCCCAGAACAGCGCGCCGCTGAACAGCGCCCAGCCCAGCGGTCGGCGCAGCCCCGGATGGCGCCAGCCCTGCCACAACGCGCCGAGCACGATGCCGGCAAGGCCCGACCAGAACAGGAAACCACCATCACGGATGTCGATGACCTGCAGCGGGTCGTCCTGGTACATCGGCCAATAGGCCAGCACGAAGCCGGCGCGTGCGCACAGCAGGCCGATCAGGAACAGGTTGAACAGTGCCGATTCCGGGCTCTCGCCGCCACGCCGGGCGACCCACCAGCCGACCATGCTGGCGATCACCAGGGCGGTGAGCATCAGCAGGTGGTTCAGGGCCATGGTCAGTGGCCCGAGGGTTACGGTCAGCATCAGCCTTGGCTCCTGGTCTGGGTCCAGTGTTGCAGGAAGGCGGCCGCATCCACTTCACCGGTGATGCGCCGCGCGCGGCGTTCGTCGCCTTCCGGGCCGATCCAGATGATGCTGGGCGGGCCGGGTACCTGATAGCGCTGCAGCAAGGCCTGGCTGGCCGGGGTGTCGGCGGTCACGTCCAGGCGCAGCAGGTGCACGCCGGCCAGGCCGGCCTGCACGTCGCTGCGAGCGAACACTTGTTTTTCCATGACCTTGCACGACACGCACCAGTCGGCATAGTAGTCGAGCATCACCCACTGGCCACGGGCCTTGGCCGCATCCAGTTCGCGTTGCAGGTCTTCCGGGCGGCTGACAGTGACAAAGGCGTCCTCGGCCTGCTGGCCGGTAGTTGGCGCAGCACCGCCAGCGGCGAATGGGCGCAGCGGCTGCCAGAGGTCGTCGCCACCGGCCGCTGCCCCCACCAGTAGCAGGCCGCCCCACAGGGCACCCAGCAGCGGCACTGCGCGTAACGCCGGCAACCGCTGCAAGGCCGGCCAGGCCGCCCAGGCCAGGGCGATCAGCAAGGCGCCGCTCAGGGCGAGCAGCAGCGCTGCGGGCAGCAGGCCGCGCACGGTGTACAGCGCCATGCCTAGGAACACGAAGCCAAATACGCCCTTGACCCGGTTCATCCAGGCGCCCGGGCGCGGCAAGTAGCGGTTGCCCAGGGTCACCAGCAACAGCAGCGGCACGCCCATGCCCAGGCCGAGGCTGAACAGCACCAGCGCCCCCTGCAGCACGTCGCCGCTCTGGGCGATGTACAGCAGCGCGCCGGCCAACGGCGCGGTCATGCACGGCCCCATCAGCAGGCCGGACAGCGCGCCCAGCAGCGCGGCGCCATACAGGTTGCCGCCACGGGTGCCTTGCCCGGCACGGTCGAGGCGATCGCGCAAGGCGGCGGGCAATTGCAGCTCGAAGGCACCGAACATCGGCAGGGCCAGCAGTACGAACAGCCCCGCCAGGCTGCCCAGCAGCCAGGGTTGCTGCAGCCAGGCCTGCAGGCTGGCACCCAGCAGCGCGGCGACCACGCCCAGGGCGGCATACACCAGGGCCATGCTCAGTACATATACCCCGGCCAATATCCAGCCGCGCCGGGCACTGGCGCCATTGCCCAGTACCAGCCCGGCGAGGATCGGCAGCATCGGCAGCGAGCAGGGGGTAAAAGCCAGCAACAGGCCCAGGCCGAAGAACGCCAGCAGGCTCCAGGCCAGGTGCCCTTTTTGCAGATCGCTGGCCAGGGCCTGGTCACTGGCTTGTTCGGCCGCCGGCGCCACACTGCCGCCCAGGTCGATCAGCGTGGTTTGCGGCGGGTAGCACAGGCCGGCGTCGGCACAGCCCTGCCAGCCCAGGCGCAGCTGGCCCTGGGCATCGGCCGGGAGTAGCAGTTCGAGTTGGTCGCGGTAAACCGCACTGTCGCCGAAGAACTCGTCGTGGTGGTTGAGGGCAGCTGGCAGTTGCGGGTGCTGCGCGGCAGGCAGGCCGTCGAACTTCAGGCGCTTCTGGTACAGGTAGTAGCCAGGCTGGATCTGGAAGAACAGGCGCATCTGGCCATCGGCCTGGCGGTCGTGAGTAAGCACGAAGGCCTGGTTGACCGGCAGGAAGTCCGGTTTGACATCGAACGGGTTGGCCTGCGATGGGCCGGCCAGCAGCAGTGTCAGGAAGAGCAGGAGGACGCGCATGTCTTCGCCTTGGCAGTACGTTGAAAGGGGTCATGCTGGCTTGGGTCGATTAACCCAAGGTTAACTCTGGTTTTTGGTCAAGGGGGGGCATCAGGGCTTGGAGGTGTATGCCTTGGGATTGTCTGCGTCTGGGAGATCCCCCGACGAACTCCTACCAGCCACAGCGCGAATTCCGCCCCACATCCCATATATGTCGCGACATATTGTCTGCTTGACTTTGCCTGCGACACCACAATTGCTGTAAAGTTGACGCACAGGTCAGCTTTTTGCGAGCTAGTACCAGAATCAAAAAAAGGGCAGACCCCCTGCTGCCCAGAGGATCAAGCATGTCCAACCGTGATATTTCCAGGCGCGCCTTCCTGCAAGGCGGCCTGATAGCTGGTGTCGGCGTGACCATGGCGCCGCTCGGCAGCCAGGCGTTCGCCGCGCTGATGGAAGAACGCGTCACCACCTCGCCGCAGAAGTGGATGAACCATGATGGCAAGGCGCGTTTTCGTAACGATGCCTTGTCCAAGGTGTGCGGCGACAAGGTGTTCGCCCGCGACATCCGTGCCAAGGACATGCCCGGCTGGCCCGCGCAGCAGGGCCATGCGCTGCTGCTCAAGGCGACCAAGGCCGACCGTATCTATGCCGGCCATGACCTCAGCCTGCTTGGCGCCGACCTGCAACCGGACCGCATCGTCACCGCTGCCGACCTGGAACGGGACGGCATCGCCTGGCCCGAGGCCCACTCGCCCGACCCGCTGCTGCCGCCCGGCAAGGTGCCGATGTTCATCGGCCACCCGGTGGCAATCCTGATCTGGCACGACTTCGAGCGCTTCCGCCAGGCCAAGCGCAAGCTGCAGTTCAACGACCAGGCGATCCGCTATGGGGCCCAGGCGCCGCTGTACCAGCGCGACCCCTACGGCAGCTTCCGCTTCGTGCGCGTGGGCGGTGCCACGCCTTTCGACGACGATGAATTCTCCAGCCTGAAGAATTCCATGCTGTTCCCCACCATCCTCAACCGCAAGCCGGTGTGGTCGAAGCAGCCCAACCAGCATGGCGACCTGACCGAGCAGGGCCTGTTCTACGCCAAGCGGATGGCCGAGCAGTTGGACAACCCGCCCGAGGACTGGCTGGTGTTCGACGAGCGCTACAAGACGCCGTCCATCGAGCCGGCCGCACTGGAGCCGGACAACGGCAACGGTTGGTACGACCCGGCCAGCGGTACGCTGCATTTCGTGGTCGCGACCCAGTGCCCGTTCGAAGTGGCGCAGGAATGCGTGCACATGATCAAGCCGTCGCGCTTCGCCCTGAACACGCTGAACATGCACCCGGGCTATACCGTGGGCTACGGCTCGAAAGACAACAACATCTTCGTCTTCTACGCCGCCGTGGCCGCCTTGTATGGCGCCGGTGTACCGATCCGCCTGGCCAACGACCGCTACGAGCAGTTCCAGAGCGGCATCAAGCGCCATGCCTTCGATATCCGCTACCAGTTGGCGGTGGACAAGAAGGACAACAGCTTCAAGATCTTCCGCGCCGACATGAGCTGCGACGGTGGCGGGCGTATCAACTACAGCCCGTCGGTGGCAGCGGTGGGCGCCACGGCGGCCCAGTCGATCTACTACATGCCGCAGAACGACCTTTCGGTCACTGCCTATCATTCCCGGGGCGTCGAGGCCGGCTCCATGCGTGGCTACGGTACCCTGCAGACCATGGCCGCCACCGAAATGATGGTGGATGAAATCGCCGGGCGCCTGGGCGTCGATGCCATCGACCTGCGCCGTGCCAACGCGCTGAAGTCGGGCATGAAGAACACCCAGGGTGCGGTCCCGGCCGGCGCCCTGCGCCTGTACGAGATTCTCGACAAGGCCGCCGTGCACGACTGGTGGCGCAACCGCGACGCGCGCAAGCAGCAGATGGATGCCAAGGACCCGGACCACTGGTATGGCGTGGGCTTTGCCATCTGCCAGAAAGACTTCGGCACCGGCTCCGAAGCTCCGATGGCCAGCATCGAGTTCAGCCGCGACGGGCGCATCAGCCTGCGTCACATCGGCACCGAGCTGGGAACCGGCATGTCCACCTCCCAGGCCCTGGTGGTCAGCGATTTCCTCGGTCGCTCTGCCGACGAGGTGAAGACCGCGGTCACCGAATGGCCGGAGCTGCAGCTGACCACCAGCGGCAACCCGTACCTGATCAGCCAGCCCGAGCAGGATGCCGCGCTGCGCAACCCGCGTTGGGTCGGCAAGCTCGCTTCGCCATCGTCGGCGACCAACTCGGCGTTCTACTTCAGCCATGCCACCCGCGAAGCGGCACGCGTGCTGTTCAATCACGGTCTGTGGCCGGCGGCCATGGCCATCTGGAGCCAAGGCCCTTACGGCGGCCAGGCCAACCCGCTGGTGGTGCGGCGCGAGAATGCGGTGTGGGTCAACGGCGAGCTGACCGGCAACGGCCTGTCACCGATCCCGTTCGCCCAGCTGGCCCAGAAGGCCCATGACATGGGCCTGGTCACCGGCGTCAGCGTGCACGGTTTCAACCGCTGGAGCTGGGCCGAGGCCGACTTCGTCATCGACGGCGTGCGCGAGCGCTTCCCGCTCGACGCGGTGGCGGTGAAGTACGGCGATGGCGCGGTGAATGCCAAGAAGGCGCAGATGAGCAGCCACGGCTACCACCTGCTCGACCGGCAGAACGCCGCCTACCCCGATACCCAGCTGAACAACGCCATGGTTACCTACTACAGCCCGGTGGCGACCATTGTCGAAGTCAAGGTGAACAAGGGCACTCACGAAGTGCAGGTGCTCAACCATCACAGCTGGGTCGAGTGCGGCCGGGTGCTGGTGCCGGAACTGGTCAAGGGCCAGCTCGAAGGCGGTATCGCCATGGGCATCGGCCATGCCTTGACCGAAGAAATGCCGCTGTACGAGGGCGGGCCCGGGGAGGGCGACTGGAACTTCAACCGCTACCGCCTGCCGCATGCTCGCGATGTGGCGGTGTGGCAGCAGACCAGCGAAATCCTCCCGCCGCTGTCACCGACCGACCCGTCCAAGGGCATCGCCGAGGTGGTGATGATCCCAGTCGTCGGTGCCATCGGCAATGCCGTCGCGCATGCCATTGGCAAGCGCGTGCGCGATCTCCCCATCACCCCAGCCCGTATCAAGGAGGCCCTCAATGGCTAACCGTCCACTGCAACTGACCCTCAACGGTCAACCGGTCGGCCCGGTCGAGGTCCCTGATGACCTGGCGATGATCGACTACCTGCACGAACACCAGAACCTCACCGGCTCGCGCCTGGGCTGCGGCCAGGGCATCTGCCATGCCTGTGTGGTGATCGTCGACAACCCTGACGGCACCAGCGAGGAGGTGCGCACCTGCATTACCGGTGCGCATTACTTCGAGGGCAAGAAGGTCCGCACCATCGAGGGCCATGCCCAACAGGACGAGGCCGGCAACCTGACGCTGAACCCGATCCAGCAGAAGTTCGTCGACCTGTTCGCCTTCCAGTGCAGCTACTGCGCGCCGGGCTTCGTCAATGCCGCCACGGTGCTGGTGGAAACCGCCCAGCGCCAGCCGCTGAAGAAGAGCGAGGTGGAAGACCGCATCGAGGCGAGCCTGGGCCATCACATCTGCCGTTGCACTGGCTACGTGCGTTACTACGACGCTACTCGCACGGTGCTCAACGACCTCGGCCTGGTGAAGGAGGGTTGAGCATGGGTCTTGTTCGTAGCGCACTGGCGCTGGCTCTCGGCCTTGCCTTTACCTCGCTTGCCCAGGCAGCCGACCAGGCGCAGGTCAAGCGCGGGGAATACCTGGCCCGTGCGGCCGACTGCATGGCCTGCCACACTGCCGAAGGCGGCGCGCCGTACGCTGGCGGCCTGCCGATTCATTCGCCGTTCGGCACCATTTACGGCAGCAATATCACCCCGGACAAGCAGTACGGTATCGGCAACTACAGCGCCGACGAATTCTTCGCCGCGGTAACCGAGGGCAAGCGCAAGGACGGCGCCAACCTCTACCCGGCGATGCCGTACACCTCGTACCACCTGATCAAGCGCGAAGACTCGGACGCGATCCTTGCCTACCTGATGACGGTGCCGCCAATCAACCGCCCGGCACCACAGACTGCATTGCGCTTTCCGTTCAACGTGCGCCAGGGGCTTAGCGGCTGGAACATGCTCTACGGCAAGAGCGTGCAGTTGCAACCGACCGAGGGCAAAAGCCCGGCCTGGCAGCGTGGGCAGTACATGGTCGAAGTCATGGGCCATTGCGGCGAGTGCCATACCCCGCGCAACCCGATCGGTGCGTTGCAGCAGGACCAGCGCCTGAGCGGCGGCCTGCTGGGTGGTTACCTGGCGCCGAGCCTGCTGGCCCAGGACCTGGCCGAGCGCGGCTGGACGCAGCCGGACCTGACCACCTTCCTCAAGCACGGCATCAGCGCTCAGGGCAGCATGTTCAACGAAATGTTCCCGGTGGTGCACCACAGCACCCAGCATCTGGAGGATGCCGACTTGGCGGCCATGGCCACCTACCTGCTGGGTGACCAGCCACCGCCGGCCAAGGCCATCCAGGCGGTGGCACTGGAGCAGATGAGCGAAAGCGCCAGGCGCGGCCGCCAGCAGTACCTGAACGTCTGCGCCGGCTGCCATGGGGTGGACGGCGAGGGCAAGCCGCACATCGCCGTGGCCATGCGCGGCAACACCGTGCTGCGTCAGGCCGACTCGCGCAACCTGGTCAAGGTGATCCTCGAAGGCATCCGTGAACAGCAGTTCACCGGCTTCGAGCGCATGCAGCCGATGCCGGGCTTTGCCGACAAGCTCGATGACCAGCAGGTGGCGGATATGGTCAACTACCTGCGCCAGGCCTGGGGTGGATTGCCCGGTGACCTGAGCGTACAGCAGCTCGCCGAGCTGAAGGTGGAGTAAAGGTGCAGCATCTCGATCTACAGGTGGTCCGCCAGGCGTTGCAGTGGTCGTGCGGAGGCCAGCGGGTGTGGTTGTGCACGGTGCTCGCTACCTATGGCTCGGCGCCCCGTGCGCCGGGCTCGCTGCTGGCGGTGAACGCCAGCGGGCAGTGGCTGGGTTCGTTGTCCGGTGGCTGCGTCGAAGACGACTTTCTCGAGCGGGTGGGGCGGGGAGCGTTTCCCGAACCGGTGGCCATCGTGCGTTACGGCGATGGCAGCGACTCGCGTTCGAGCATCCGCCTGCCGTGTGGCGGCGTGCTGGAAGTGCTGGTGGAAAACCTGCCGGCCGAATGCGACGTGCAGGCGCACCTGCGTGAGCTGGAGAGCGCATTGCAGGGCCAGCGCCGTGTGCTGCGTGAAGTGAGCCTGCCCGAGGGGACGCGCCTGCTTGTCGATGACCAAAGCCAGGGGCCGCGTGTGGAGCGTGAGGGTGCCTGTGTACGCTTGCGTGTGGGGGCAGCCCAGCGTCTGCTGCTGGCCGGTTACTCCAGCGTCGCGCATTTCTGTGCCGAGTTCGGCAAGGGCATGGGCTTCGAAGTCATCCTCTGCGAGCCGCGTGACGAAGTGCTCGACGGTGTACGGCTGGATGGCATCGAGGTACGCCGCGAGCTGCCATCGGAGTTCATTGCCCATGGCGGTTGCCATGCCGACACCGCAGTGGTGGCGCTGACCCACGACCCGAAGATCGATGACCTGGCGATGCTCGAAGCGGTGCGCACCGAGGCGTTTTATATCGGTGTGATGGGGTCCCTGGCGACCTCCGACAAGCGCCGTGAACGCCTGCGGCGGATCGGTGGCCTGGGTGACGTCGAACTGGGCCGCATCCACGCCCCGATCGGCCTCAACCTGGGCAGCAAGACCCCGGCCGAGATCGCTTTGGCGGTGCTGGCCGATATTCTGCGGGTGCGCAATGGCATCGAGAGGGCGGCGCTGTGAGCGTGGTTGCGCTGGTGCTGGCGGCAGGAAGCGGCCGGCGTTTTGGTGCCGACAAGCGCCGGGCGACGTTGGCTGATGGTCGCAGCCTGCTGGCCCATAGCGTGGAGCGGGCTCGGGCGGTATTCGATGATGTGCGCGTGGTGTTGCGCGCGGGCGAGTGGGGCGAGGATTTTGCCTTGCCTGGCGATTGCCTGGTGATCGTCAGCCCGGACGCGGCGTCGGGGATGGGGCATAGCCTGGCGGCAGGCGCCAGGTCGTTGGGTGACAGCCAGGCGCAGGCGGTGGCGATCTTGCTGGGTGATATGCCTTGGATCGAAGCGGCAACCTTGCGTCGTTTGGCGGAAGCCGCCAGTACATCGAAAATCGTATTGCCACGGCATGCTGGGCAGCAGGGGCACCCGGTGATTTTCGGGCGGGAATTCTGGCCGGGGCTGGGGCAGCTTGCCGGGGATGAAGGGGCTCGGTCGGTGGTGCAAGCGCATCGGGATTGTTGTGTGGTGGTTGAGGTGGAGGATGCGGGGGTTTTGCTGGATGTGGATACGCCGCAGGGGCTGCTTTAGGCCCTGGTGTTCGCCACAACATGTCTAGCGCCTGTCAGATCGAGCGCCGCGCGGGCGGCGCTCGATCTCACAGGCGCTGAAAGGGTCAAGGTGAACACCCCCCCAACCAACAAAAAGGTCCATAATCCCCCCTTAATCCGCCCAAGGTGCAATGCCAGCCACACCATTCCGGGAGCCCCACCATGCACGTTCTGCTCTGTGAGGACGACGACCTGATCGCCGCCGGCATCTGCGCCGGCCTTGCCGCCCAGGGCCTGACCGTGGACCGTGTGGGCAACGCGGCCGATGCACGGGCGATGCTGCAGGCGGCGCAGTTCGATGTGATGATCCTCGACCTTGGCCTGCCTGACGAAGACGGCCTGAAGCTGTTGCGCCGCCTGCGCGAGAAAGGCGAGACACTGCCAGTGCTGGTGCTCACCGCCCGTGATGCGGTTACCGATCGGGTCGATGGCCTGCAGGCTGGCGCCGACGATTATCTGCTCAAGCCATTCGACCTGCGCGAGCTGGCCGCACGCCTGCACACCCTGCTGCGGCGGGTGGCCGGGCGGGCGGTGAATGTGATCGAGCACGGCCCGCTGCGCTATGACCCGAGTAGCTGCGAGGCAACCTTGGCCGGCCAGCCGGTCGACCTGTCCCGGCGTGAACAGGCATTGCTCCAGGCGCTGTTGCAGAATCCCGGGCGGGTTCTGTCCAGCGAGCAGCTCAAGGATTGCGTGTACGGCTTCAGCGACGAAGTCGAAAGCAATGCCCTGAACGTGCATATCCACCATCTGCGGCGCAAGCTGGGCAACGGCATCGTCGAGACCGTGCGCGGCCTGGGCTACCGCCTTGGCCCGGCCCAGGCGCCGGAGCAGGCCGCATCATGAGCCTGCGGGTACGCCTGAGCCTGATCCTGGGCAGTGCCTTCGTGATCATCTGGGCGCTCGCCGCCGCGTGGATGCTGCGCGACCTGCGCCAGCAGATGATGTTCTCGCTCGACCAGCGCCTGGTGGCCTCGGCGCGCATGGTCGCCGGGTTGATCGACCAGTTGCCGCAGCCGCTGACTGCCAAGGGCGGTGAGGCGCACTTTTCCGCCGATCAGTTCAGCGTGCCGGACGGCATGGCCTGCCAGGTCAGCTCGCTGCGTGGCGAGATTCTCGCCAGCAACCACAAGCACGATGGCGTCATGGACGATGAACGCAGCGGTTTCCGCGACCAGACCATCGACGACGCGCTGTGGCGCACCTTCACCTACAACCATGGCGATGTGCGTATCACCACCGCCGACCGGCACATGGAGCGCGAGGCGCTGAACCAGTCGATCCTGCTGGCGGCCTCGGCGCCGGTGCTGATGGCCCTGCTTGGCAGCCTTGGGTTATTGTGGATCGGCCTGGGCAAGGGGCTGGAGCCGCTCAACCGCATGCGCGATGCCCTGCGCCGCCGGCGCGCGGACAGTGTCGAGCCGCTGCAGGTGGCGGGCATGCCCAGCGAACTGCAACCGTTGCTGGAAACCCAGAACCAGCTGTTCCTGCGCATTGCCCAGACCATCGAGCGTGAGCGGCGCCTGACCGACGATGCCGCGCATGAACTGCGCAGCCCGCTGACGGCGATCAAGACCCACCTGCAGGTAGCGCGGATGACCGATGGCGCCGTGCGCGAGCAGGCGCTGGAGCATGCGGAGCAGGGGGCCGACCGCATGCACCGCACGCTGGAGCAATTGTTGATGCTGGCGCGGGTGGAGGGCAGCCTGTCGTTTGAGGATGGCGTGCAGTGCAGCGCCGAGCAGGTGGCCCGGCAGGCGGTGCAGGATGCCGGTGGCGGTGACAACCGACGCATCGTGCTGCGCTTGCCTGAAGCAGCTACGCAGATCTACCTGGGCATGCCCGCGCCGCTGGCGGTGGCGGCGCTGCGCAACCTGCTGGACAACGCCTTGCGCCATGGCGGCGACGAGGCGGTGGAGCTTGAGGTGCAGATGGCTGATGGCCAGGTGGGCTTCATGGTGCGCGACCATGGGCCGGGGATTGCCGAGGCGGACCTGGAGCACCTGACCGAGCGCTTCTGGCGCAACGGGCAGAGTGGTGGATGCGGGTTGGGGCTGGCGATCGTGCAGGCGATCGTGCAGCGTTGTGCCGGTAGCCTGAAGTTTGACAGCCGCAGTGATGGGTTGCGGGTGTTGTTGCAGGTGCCGGCGCGCTCGGCCAGCTGATCTTCACTGTCTGTGCCGGCCCTTTCGCGGGCTTGCCCGCTCCCACAGGGATCAGACCCTGTGCAGTACCTGTGGGAGCGGGCAAGCCCGCGAAAGGGCCGGCACAGGCAGAGTAAAAAACAGTAACAACCGCTAAATCCTCCCCGCACTCAAGCGTTTCCCAAGCGACGAACACCCGCACTTTCGCTTGCTTGCGAGGATTCACCCATGCCCACCGCTTCCTGCCTTGCCCAGGTCCCGCCGGCCAGCGCGCCGCGTGCCTTGTACGAGTTCACCGATTCACCCTTGCTGCAACGCCAGCAACAACAGGAATCCAACGCCCGCAGCTACCCGCGCCGTATCCCGCTGGCACTCAAGCGCGCCCGTGGCATCCATGTGGAAGATGTCGAAGGCCGCCAGTTCATCGACTGCCTGGCCGGCGCCGGCACCCTGGCGCTTGGCCACAACCATCCGGTAGTGGTCGAGGCGATCCAGCGGGTACTGGCCGATGAGCTGCCGCTGCACACTCTGGACCTGACAACGCCGGTCAAGGACCGCTTCGTTCAGGACTTGTTCGGCGTGCTGCCCGAGGCGTTGCGTCGTGAAGCCAAGGTCCAGTTCTGCGGCCCGACCGGTACCGATGCGGTGGAAGCAGCGCTGAAGCTGGTGCGCACCGCAACCGGCCGCAGCACCGTGCTGGCCTTTCATGGCGCCTACCACGGCATGAGCCAGGGGGCGCTGAGCCTTATGGGCAGCCATGGGCCGAAGCAACCGCTGGGGGCCTTGCTCGGCAACGGTGTGCAGTTCATGCCGTACCCCTACGACTACCGTTGCCCGTTCGGCTTGGGCGGCGAAGCCGGGATCAGGGCCAACCTGCATTACCTGGAAACCCTGCTGCTCGACCCGGAAAGCGGCGTGCCGCTGCCGGCGGCGGTGATTCTCGAGGTGGTACAGGGCGAGGGCGGGGTCATCCCGGCCGATATCGAGTGGCTCAAGGGTGTACGACGCATCACCGAGCAGGCTGGCGTGGCGTTGATCGTCGATGAGATCCAGAGCGGGTTTGCCCGCACCGGGCGCATGTTCGCCTTCGAGCATGCCGGCATCGTCCCGGACGTGGTCACCCTGTCCAAGGCCATTGGCGGCAGCCTGCCGCTGGCGGTGGTGGTGTACCGCGACTGGCTGGACACCTGGAAGCCGGGCGCCCACGCCGGCACTTTCCGTGGCAACCAGATGGCCATGGCGGCGGGTTCGGCGGTGATCGATTACCTGGTCGAGCATCGCCTGGCCGAGCATGCCGAGGTCATGGGGCAGCGCCTGTGCCAGCACCTGCAGCAGTTGCAGCGGGATTATCCGCAGTTGGGTGATGTTCGCGGGCGGGGGCTGATGCTCGGGGTGGAGCTGGTGGCCCCACAAGGGCAGCGTGATGCGCTTGGGCATCCGGCGGCTAACCGCGAGCTGGCGGCGAAGGTGCAGCGCGAGTGCCTCAAGCGCGGGCTGATCCTGGAGCTCGGTGGGCGGCATGGGGCGGTGGTGCGCTTCCTGCCGCCGTTGATCATCAGTGGCGAGCAGATCGACGACGTCGCGCAGCGGTTTGCCGAGGCGTTGATCGCGGCGGTCTGATCGGTTGCCGGGGCCGCTGCGCGGCCCTATCGCCGGCAAGCCGGCTCCCACAGGTACAGCGCAAGCCTTCAGGTCAGCGCAGTCGCTGTGGTAGCTGGCCCCACAGGTACAGCGCAAGTCTTCCGGTCGGCGCGGTCCCTGTGGGAGCTGGCTTGCCGGCGAAAGGGGCGCGCAGCGCCCCCTGGTAATCCCGACTACCAACCGCGCCCGGAACTCACCCAGAAGTTCACCGAGAGCGAGGTGGTCACAGACTCCACCTGGTGGAACCACCCTTCGGGCAGGAACAGCAGGTCACCGGCCTGCAGCATCACGCGCAGGAAAGGCACTTCGCGCGCCGCCGGAAAACGCTGGTAGTCCGGGGCATCGGGGTTGAAGTCGCAGCCGTCCAGGCCGCCCTTCGGGCTGGTCGACCAGGTGCCCAGGGCTGGGCGATGGTGCGGCGCGGCGAGGATGAACGATTTCTGCCCCCATACCTGCGCGAACAGGTTGTCGGTGTCGTCGCGGTGCAGTGGCGTCAGGGTGCCCTTGGGGCCGATCCATATGCGCGGTGCAATGAACTTCTCGCGGGCGAAGTACTGCGGGTAGCGAATCAGCGTCAGCAGTTTTTCCGGCACGATGTTGTTGCCCATGTAGGCCGGGGTTTCGCCGGGTTTGGCAGGGGTGTCCAGCGAGGCGATGAAGTCAGCCATGGAGGTGGAGCGGAAGTCACGGTCGGTGGAGAAGGTCTTCTTCACGTAGTCGCCGTGCCGGGTGATGCCCTGCAGTTCGGCGAAATGTTCCAGCGAAGCTTCGCGGCCCATGGTGAACAGCGGCCAGTCCTGCAGGGCATCACTGATGACCACCGGCGCCCCATGCTCCAGGTATTCGCGCTGGAAGCGTGCCAGCGACATGTCGGCGCGGGCAATGCGTGCCACCTCGCGCTGTGCCGGTTGCGCGGCCGACACCCGTTCGCTGAAGCGTGCCGGTGTCGGGTAGCGTTGGTTCATCGATACCTTGGCCGCCGGCGCGCCGCGGCGGGCGTTGCTGATGATCTGCGGCAGCAAGGTGGCCAGGCCCATGTTGCCGCTGATCTTCAGGCGGGCGCTGGCGAACAGTTCTTCGACGTTGGCGGTGCCGCCCATGATGCCGATGAAGTCACGCTCGGTCACCTCGATGGTGACGTCCGGGGCGCTGTGCCGACCCGCACCGGTGCGGCTGCTGTCGCGCACCTCCGACCAGAAGGCCAGGTCCTGGCTGAAGACGAACTGGAAAACGCCTTCGATGCCGACGGCATGGGCGTTGGCGAACAGTTTGCTGAGGATGCTCTGAAGGTCCACGGTATGCCTCTGGCGGTCTTTCGTTGTGCAGGGGTAACGAATGCTCGCACCAACGATTTAGCCGTGTGCACGGGTAATTTTTCGGCATGCTGCTACGTCCCGTAGGGAGGCTCGAGTCACATTTCACCCAAGGAACCCACATGGCACTGCACCCTGATCTGGCGGCATTTCTGGAACTGGTCGAATTTGGCCGGCTGACGGGCAGGAGCCTGCCCATGCACGCGATGGACGTGGCCCAGGCCCGTACCGAGTTCGAGGGCAGCTCGCAGGTACTCGACCCGAGCCCGCCCGGCAACGTCACGGCCAGCGAGTTGCAGATGACCGCGCGCGACGGTGCCCGCCTGGCTGCTCGTCTGTACCGCCGGGGCGATGCTGGGCCTGCCTTGCAGCCAGTGATCCTGTACCTGCATGGCGGCGGCTATGTGGTCGGCAGCCTCGACTCGCATGACTCGGTGTGCCGCCGCCTGGCGGCCTTGGGCGAGTTTGCGGTGCTGGCGGCGGACTACCGGTTGGCACCGGAACAGCAGTTCCCGATGGCCCTGCACGATGCGCTGGACGCCGCCAACTGGCTGGCTGAGCAGGCGGCGTCGCTGGGCCTGGACAATCGCCGGGTGGTGCTGGCAGGGGACAGCGTGGGCGCGAGCCTGGCGGCGGTGCTGGCCATTACTGCTGTGGAGCAGCCCGAGGCGCTGGCGTTCAAGCCGCTGGCACAGTTGCTGTTCTATCCGGTGACCGATATCTCCTGCCAGCGTGAGTCTCATCGCGAGCATGCCGAGGGTTACCTGCTGGAGACGCTCACCCTGGAGTGGTTCTACCAGCACTATGCGCCGCAGTGCGAGCAGCGCCTGGACTGGCGGGTATCGCCGTTGCTGTCGACGCTGCGCCAGCCTTTGGCACCGGCTTACCTGTTCGTGGCCGAATATGACCCGTTGCATGATGAGGGCATGGCCTATCGTGACTGGCTGGTGGCAGGCGGGACAGCGGTGACCTTTGCCCGGGTGGAGGGGTTGACCCATGACTTCTTGCGCATGTCGGGGATCGTTGAGCAGGTGGACGGGATTTACCGGGATGTGGGGGAATGGTTGAAGTGGGTCGGCGGCGAGTCCTGACTTGAGATTGCCGGGGGCGCGTTGCGCCCCTATCGCCGGCAAGCCAGCTCCCACAGGTACTGCACAAACCTTCAGGTCTGTTGGATATCTGTGGGAGCTGGCTTGCCGGCGATAGGGCCGGTACAGGCAACCTTCAAGCGCGCAGGTAGCGCTTCAACATCTCCACCAACCGCTCGATCTCTGCCTCGGTATTCAACAGCCCAGGCGCCGTCCGCACCACCGGCCCCACATCCCGCGACACCGCATCCACCACGATGCGCTGGCTGTTGAGGTAGCGGGCCACCTCGTCAGCATCCCGCCCCGTCACCCGGAAGAAGGTGAACCCCGCCGAATACTGCGTGCTGCGCGGTGTCACCAGATCAACCCCCGGCAGCGCTTCAAGCCGCTGCCTGAGATAGCCATTAAGCCCATGAATCCGCGCCTGCACCGCCGCCTTGCCCAGCTGCAGGTGCAGCTCGAACGCCTTGCCCAATGCCCAGCGGTGTTCGAACGCGTGGTAACCCCCGGGCGTCATCACCGTGGCAAAGTCCTCATTCTCGGAAAACGTCGCAATGGTCGGGTTCAGCTGCTTCAGTTCGGTGGACGCCGCGCAGATGATCCCGGTACCCCGTGGCCCGAACATCCACTTGTGCGTGCCGGCGATGAAGTAGTCGCAGTTGAGATCGGCAAAGCGCATGTCTTCGACGCCGAAGCCATGCACACCGTCGATCACGTAGATGATCTGGTCCTGCTCGTCACGCTGGCGATTGACCTCGCGCACCAGCGCGCCGATCTCGCCCACGGGCAGTTTCACGCCACTGCCCGAGTGCACCCAGGTCATGCCCAGCACCCGGGTTTTCGGCCCGATGGCCGCCGCGATGGTGGCCAGTACCTGGTCGCTGGTGACCTTGGCGGGGTCGTCGAACAGGCGCAACCGGTGCACCGGTGTGCCATCGCGCAAGGTGCGAAAACCCATGGTATGGCGGGCGGCCGAATGTTCGTGCACGGTGGTGAGAATTTCCTGCCCCGGGGCAATTTTCAGCCCGCCATAGATCAGCCCCAGGCCTTCGGTGGTGCTGCCGGTCAGGGCGATTTGCCGGGGCGTCACTTCGAGGTAGCGGGCTGCCCATTCACGCACGGCGGCTTCGTGCTTCCACTCCGACTGGCTGTCCCAGTCGACCATGCGGGCCGGGTGGCGGTCGAAGCGGGCACGCAGCGCCTCGATGGCTTCGCGCACGGGCCGTGGGTGCGAGGTGATCAGGAAGTTGGCAAAGTGTGCGTACGCCGGGTCGAGCTCGAACAGGTTGCGAAACGCGGCCCAGTCGCTGGCGGTCGCAGGGGGTGCAGTTGCCGCATGGGCGGCCGGCAGCAGTGGGCCTGTGAGGGGCAGGGCGGCCGCAAGCAGGCCGGCCTGCTTGAGAAAGGTGCGACGATCGTTCATCAAATGGCTCGCTAGGGTCAGGGGGATGAGGTGGCGACAGGTTGCGCGGCGCTCTGCACCTGCTCCCACACCCGCAGGAAGTTGCCGCCCCAGAGCTTGGCGATATCCGCTTCGGAGTAGCCGCGGCTGATCAGTTCGGCGGTGACGTTGCGTGCTTCACTGGCGTTCTGCCAACCGTCGATGCCGCCGCCTTCGTTGAAGTCCGAACTCAGGCCGACATGGTCGATGCCGACCTTGCGCACGGTGTAGTCGATGGCGTCGCCATAGTCCTTGAGCGTGGCCGGCGGTTCTTCCTCGAGAATGCCGTACAGCGCGTTGGCGTATTGGCCGACCTTCTGCTCGGGCCAGCCGGCGATCACCGGGTCACCGGGCATCAGTGCGTAGTCGAGGTTGGCCAGTGGCGGCAGGTCGTAGCGGGCGCGCAGGGCGTTGAGTTTGTCCTGGGTCTTGCTGCTCAAGGGCTTGAGATAGGTGGAGAAGGCCACCAGCTGGATCACGCCGCCGCTGTCCTTGATCAGTTGCAGCTCCTTGTCGGAGAGGTTGCGCCTGATATCGACCATGGCCCGTGGCGCCGAGTGCGAGGCCACCACCGGCGCGCGACTCAGGGTAACGGCCTGGGCCAGCGCCTTGCTGGACATTTGCGACACATCGATGATCACGCCCAGGTCGTTCAGGCGCTGCACGGCGCGCTTGCCGACTGGCGACAGGCCGTCCAGGGCATCGGCGGTGTCATTGAAGAACGGCAGTGGGCGCGAGGAATCGGCCCAACTGTTGTTGCCCACGTAGCTGAAGCCGAACATGCGCACGCCGCGGGCGGCCCAGCGGTCGAGTTCCTCTATGTCATCGCCGAACGCATAGGCATTGAGCATGCTGAGGAACACTGCGAACTTGCCTTCGCCGTGCAGGCGCCGCATGTCTTGCGGCGTATAGGCAATACCCACCTGCTGCGGGAAGTCGCGGGCCATGGCGGTGATGGCGTTGTAGCGCACCTCCTGGGTGTGGCGGGCGGCTTCAACGAAGCCTGGGGTGGGGCGGTGCGGGCCACCGTCACCGGTCCAGGATTCCGGCCAGGCGAAGATGGTCAGGGCCGCGCCGGACAAACGCCCGCGTGCGGCCTTGGCCAGGTCGAAGCGGCCATTGCCATCCTTGTCGGCCTCGCTGCCTTCGGTGCCGAAGGTCAGCGGCAGGGTGACATGGCTGTCGAACGAGATGATGCGTTCCTGCAGGTCGTTGGCCTGGCGGGTCAACTCCCTGGAGTAGCCGGCGGGTGTGGCGAAGTAGTGCCAGGCGGCAAACCCGGCGCCAGCGGCAACCGCCGCGGCCAGGCTGATAAACAGGGCTTTCTTCCAGCGTGGAGTCGTCATCTTGATCTCAATAGGTTCACCGTCGAGGGATGGGCACAGAGGCCGCCGCTACCTGCAGTGAACGAGCGCGCACCCGGGAAATTTAGCCGCTATCAGGTCGCTGGCGCAGGGCCCTGTAGGAGCGGCCTTGTGTCGCGATAGGGGTGCGCAGCGCCCCCATAATCTTTGCACCTCTGCAAAATTGCCGGGGCCGCCTTGCGGCCCTTTCGCGACACAAGGCCGCTCCTACATTGACCGAGTTGCCCTCAGGGCAGGGGTGGCAAGCCGCTAAATTTCACCTGCCGTGCAACGTTCTAGCCTTGGACGGGCCGTGCTCCATGGCCGCAATGAATGCACAGGTATGCAATGACGATTTCCCGACGCGGTTTCATCGCCGGTGTGGCATTGACGGGTGTGGTGGTGCCCGGTGCGCTGGGGGCGCTGTATGTGCAGCGCCAGCGTGCCGCCGAGGAATTCCCGGAAACCCCTGGCGAGGCCGTCGTCGAGTTGGCCGATACCCGCCTGCAGCAGCTGGGCGATACACTGCGCGGCATCTGGCGCTGGACTCTGCAGGGCAGGGATGCGGGGCTGGACGGTCTACCCACGGGTGAACTGGAGCTGTTCCTGGATGTGACGACCAGCGGGCGGGCCCTGCGCGGTTACCTGGATACCCCCGAGCGCCTGCGCGGGCCGGAAGAGCCGCGCTACCGCGTGGTAGGCGACCTGTTGGCGGACAAGCCGGGCACCCTGCGCTGGCGCCTGTTTTCGGCCCAGGCCCGCTATGAATGCCATAGCGTGCTCGACGAGGTCTGGGGCCGGTTCGGCAACGCCGGGCCGGCGACCCTCAGCGGGCGCATTGCACGCCTGGACCGCGCGCTGACACTGCCCGTGGAGGACAACCAGTTCCTGGCCTTGAAGCGCAGCTTCCCCGAGGCGCGCGAGCGTACCCCGCTGAACCCGCAACTGCTGGCCTGGCTGACCGCCCCGGAGCATCGCCTGTTCCACCAGCTGTGGCACTCGTCGCGGGACAAATGGCACAAACTGAGCAAGGACAAGCAGGGCGCCCTGCGTGGCCTGGGCTGGCAGCCCGGGCCGCGTGACCGCGAGCGTGACGCGCGGGGCCGGCACAAGGACCGCAACGGCTCGGGCGAGGATTTTTTCTTCATGCATCGGCACATGCTTGGCAGTGCCCGCGCCTTGCAGGACTTGCCGTCATGGACGCGCTTCCCGTTGCCGCAGCCGGAACTGGAGCGCGACCGGGCCGGCTTCGCTCGCTACTTCGACAACCATGACGGCAATGCCCTGCCGCCCACCTGGCTGGCCAGCGGTGATGCGGAATACACCCAGTGGGTACGCGACATCAAGACACCGGATACCTTCCATGGCAACTTCCAGGTCTGGGAGTCACGTTACACTGACCCGGAGTACCTGAGCACCTTGACCCTGGGCCAGTTCGGTTCGGAAGTGGAACTGGGCCTGCACGACTGGCTGCACATGCGCTGGGCATCGGTGCCACGCGACCCCTCCAACGGCATGCCGGTGCCGACGGCACGCACGCCGGATGATTTTGCCGAACGCTGGTTCGCCGAGCAGAACGATTTTCTCGGTGATCCGTTTTCATCCCATGTGAACCCGGTGTTCTGGCACTTTCATGGTTGGATCGACGACCGCATCGAGGACTGGTTCCACGCCCATGAGCGGCTGCATCCGGGCGAGGTACGGCGCCTGGAAGTCAATGGCGTGCCATGGTTTGCGCCAGGTCGCTGGGTGGAGGTGGCCGACCCGTGGTTGGGACCGGATACCCATGGCTGCTCGACGGTGCCGGGTTTGCGCCCCGGGCGCAGTGTAGAGATGGACCCGGAGACGATGAAGCTGGCGTTGCGCATCATCTACAGCGATGACGACCTGCTCGACAAGCTGCGGCCCAAGGTGCCGCAGCGGCCGTGGTATGCGCGCAACCTGAAGGTGGCGCAGCGCTCGCGTTCCGATTAAGCAAATCGGGGCCGCTTTGCGGCCCTTCGCGGGCTTGCCCGCTCCCACAGGTTTGGCGCTGAGTTCAGGCAACACGCGCTCTCTGTGGGAGCGGGCGAGCCCGCGAACACCGGCAAAGCCGGTGCCATGCGGCGCGTGGCATGAGTCGCCGGCAAGTCGTCTTCTACAACGGATCGTGCAGGGGGTCGACCTGCCACCCACCCCCCAAGGCCTTGTACAACGCCACGCTACCCTGCAACCGGGCCAGGCGCAGTTGTGCCTGCTGGTCCTGCGCCGCATACAAGGTGCGCTGGGTTTCCAGCACGCTCAACAATGTCTCCGCCCCCGCGCCATAACGCTGCTGCGCCAGGTCGAACGCCAGGCGTGCCTGCTCTACCTCTTCATCCTGCCACTGCCGCTGGTGGTCCACGCCCCGGATCGCATTGAGGGCTTTCTCGACGTCGGCGAAACCGGCCAGGATGCTGCTGCGGTAGGTCTCCAGCAACTCCATCTGTTCAGCCTCGGCCAGTTCACGCGCGGCACGCAGCCGGCCGTTGTTGAAGATCGGCGCGACCAAGCCGCTGGTGAGGGTGTAGTAGGAGCTGTCGAACAAATGGGCAAAGGTATTGGCGCCAGCCCCCAGGTTGGCCCCGAGGGTGAGCTTGGGCAGCATGGCGGCGCGGGCGACCTGCACGTTGGCGCTGGCGGCGGCCAGCCGTGCTTCTGCCGCGGCAATGTCCGGGCGGCGGGTGAGCAGTTCGCTGGGCACGCCGCTGCCAATGGCGGGCCATTGCAGGGTGTTGATCGCGTCCTGGCTGGCAGGTAGCGACTGCACCGGGTCGCCGAGCAGGGTCGCCAGGGTGACCCGGCTGTCTTGCCACTTCTGTTCCAGTAACGGCAGCTGGCGTTGCTGCGCGGCCACCAGGCTGCGCTGCTGGGCCAGTTCCAGGCGCGTGGCGGAACCGCTGCGCTGGCGTGCTTCGACCAGGCCCAGCACGTCTTGGGCATTGCGCAGGTTGAGGCGGGCAATGCGCAACTGCTCCTGCAGGGCCAGCCCCTGCAGGTAACTGTCAGCCACCGCGCTGACCAGGGTCAGCTCCACGGTCTGGCGGTCGAAGCGGCTGGCATCCAGGTTGCGCAGGGCATTTTCGCGGGTCGCCCGCAGGCCTCCCCAGAAGTCGATTTCGTAGCTGGCGCTGAGCTGCATGTCGAACGAGGTGCTGGTGGGTTCGCTGCGGCTGACATCCAGCTGGTCGTAGCCGTCGCCGTGCAGCAGGCGCTGGCGGCTACCGTCCAGGCCCAGCTTCAGCTCCGGTAGCAGCGGCGCGCCGGCAATGACGGCACGGGCCTGGGCCTGGCGTACCCGCGCCGTGGCGGCAGCCAGGTCGTGGGCATTGTGCAGGGCATGCTGCACCAGGCGGTCGAGTTCGCGGCTGGCGAAGGCTTGCCACCACTGTGTCGTTGGCAGTTGTGCAGAGGGTGATGCCACTTCGCCTTGCCAGGCGGCTGGCGCGGCGATGCCGCTGGCGGGTGTTGGCGGCGTGCTGCAAGCGGCGAGGCATATGCATAAGGTCGACAGGCTGATGCGGCTAGGCAGAGTCATGGGTTATTCGCTGGTAAGGGCTTTGACCGGGTCGAGGCGGGCGGCTTTGCGCGCTGGCATGAAGCCGAACACGATGCCGGTAACGACGGCGCAGGCGAAGGCGCCGAGCATGGCGGGCAGGGCAAAGGCCACTGCCACTTCAGCCAGCATCAGGCCGCCACCGATGGCCAGGGCCAGGACGATGCCGGCCAGGCCGCCGACCATCGACAGCATCACCGCCTCGCTGAGGAATTGCCGCAGGATGTCGCGCTGGCGCGCGCCGGTGGCCATGCGAATGCCGATTTCACGGGTGCGCTCGCGCACGGTCATCAACATGATGTTCATCACGCCGATGCCGCCCACCAGCAGCGAGATCGCTGCGATCGCCCCCAGCATCAGCGACAGGCTGTTCTGCGTGCGCGCCTCGGCCTGGATCAGCGCCGCGTCATTGGTCAGCTCGAAGTCCTGGCGGCCGTTGTGGCGCTGGCGCAGCAGCTTGTCGATGGCCGCTTCGGCTTCGTTGACCCGCGTGGAGTCGAGGGCAGCAACAGCGATGTAGTCCGGGTCGCGCTGGCCGAACAGGCGGATGGCTGCAGCGGAGTAGGGCACCACGATGCGCCCGTCGCTGTCCTGGTCGCCAGAGCTGGCGCCCTTGCCGGCCAGGATGCCGACCACCTGGAACGGCACATTGCCAATCAGCAGGTACTGCCCCAAGGGGTCGCGCCCAGGGTCGAGCATCTTTTCCCGCACTTTCTGGCCGATCACCGCCACCGCGGCAGCGTTGGTTTCATCGGCGTCGGTGTAGAAGCTGCCTTGCACCGCCGGCCAGTTGAAAATCTCGGGGAACCCGGTGTTGTTGCCACCCACGTAGAACCGCTGGCTGTTGTTGCCGTGGCGCACCATCATCTTTTCGCCAATCACCGGCATCACGTGCTTGACCTGCGGCAGTTGGCCGATTGCAGCGACATCGTCGAGGGTGATGGTGCCGGCCTGCTCGCCCAGGCTTGCCGGCTTGCCGTTGAGGTAGAGGATGTTCGAGCCGAAGGCTGCCATCTGCGCCATGACCTGGCGCTTGCTGCCTTCGCCCACGGCCAGCATCACCACCACCGAGGCCACGCCGATGACGATGCCCAGCAGGGTCAGGGCGGTGCGGAAGCGGTTGACCCACATCACCCGCCAGGCCGCCTGCAGGGCTTCGAGCAATTCGCCTTTCCACGCGCCGTGCAAGGTCGCGCCACGGTCCAGGCGCTGGCGCAGCTGGTCGGCCTGCAGCCCGCGGCCGTTGTCGACGGTAGGTGTTTCGGCGGCCGAATCGCTGATGATCAACCCGTCACTGATTTCGATCACGCGTTGCGCCCGCGCCGCGACGTTGCGGTCATGGGTGATCAGGATGATCACGTGGCCCTGGCTGGCCAGCTCGTCGAGCAACGCCATCACTTCGGTGCCGCTGTGGCTGTCGAGGGCGCCGGTGGGTTCGTCGGCGAGGATGATATGCCCGCCATTCATCAACGCCCGGGCAATCGACACCCGTTGCTGCTGGCCGCCAGACAACTGGTGCGGGCGGTTGCCGGTGCGGCTGGCCAGGCCCAGGCGGCCGAGCAGGGCGCTGGCACGGGCGTGGCGTTCGTTAGCGGCGATGCCGGCATAAATGGCCGGCATTTCGACGTTTTCCTGGGCCGAGCCCGAGGGGATCAGGTGGTAGCCCTGGAACACGAAGCCAAACGCCTCGCGGCGCAGCCAGGCCAGTTCGTCGCTGCCCAGCTCTGCCACATCCTTGCCGGCGAAGCGATAGCTGCCGGAAGTTGGGCGGTCGAGGCAGCCGAGGATATTCATCAAGGTCGACTTGCCGGAGCCAGAGGCACCGACGATGGCGACGAACTCGCCGGGATGGATGCGCAAGCTGATGCCATGGAGGATATCGACCTTGGGCGTTTCGACGCCGCCGTAGGATTTACGGATGTCGACCAGCTCGATCAGGGGTGTGCTCATTCAACCTCCGCTGACGCCAGGGGCGCCGATCACCAGGCGTTCGCCTTCGTTGAGGCCGTCCAGCACCTGCACCCGCAGGCGGTCGCTGAGGCCGGTGCGCACCTGGCGCTGTTCCACCTTGCCGTCGGCGGTCAGCACATGCGCCAGGCGCAGGCCATCGCCGTCGTCCAGCGCGGCCAGTGGTACGGTCAGCACCTGGCTGGCTTTGCCGGCGACAAAGAACACCTGCGTGGTCATTTCGGCCATCAGTGCGCCGTCCGGGTTGTCGACATCCAGCAGCACGCTGTACTGCACCACCTGGCTGCCGGCACTGCCATTGCTGACGCTGGCCGGGCTGCCGCCGCCCTGGCTGGCTTGCTCCAGTGGCTTGGGCGGGATCGGCAGCACTTGCCGAACGGTGCTGGTCCAGCGGCGTTTGCCGCCGGCCAGGGTGGTGAAGTAGGCGGTCATGCCCGGCGTGACCTTGCCGATGTCGGCTTCTGACACCTGGGCCCACACGGTCATCGGCGAGAGCTTGGCGATGCGCAGGATCAACGGGGTTTGCTGTTGGGCATTGAGGGTTTGCCCTTCACGGGCATCCACCGCCACTACCGTGCCATCCATCGGCGCGTAGATGCGCGTGTAGCCCAGCTCGGCCTCGTCGCTGCGCAGGCTGGCCTGGGCCTGGCGAATCTGCGCCTGGAACATGTCGATGCGCGCCTGGGTGACTTTCAGCTGTGCGGCGGCCGTTTGCATGTCCTCGTCGCGGGTGGCGCCGGCGGCGGCCAGGTCCTGTTGGCGTTTGAGCTGCTGCCGGGCCAGTTGGAACTGCGCGCGTTGTTCGGCCAGCTGGGCCTTGAGGTTGTCGATCGAGTAGCGGCCGGCATCCAGCCGGGCCTGCTGGGTCGAAGGGTCGATCTCGACCAGCAGCTGGCCTTTGCGCACCGTGTCGCCGACCTCCACGTGCAGGGTGTGGATCTGCCCCGACGCCTGGGCACCGACGTCCACGTAGCGCCTTGGTTGCAGGGTGCCCAGTGCGGTGACGCTGCTTTCGATGTCGGCGCGGGTCACGGCAACCGTGCTGAGCGGCTGTGCGCCATAGGGCAGGGCCTTCCAGGCCAGCAGGCTGCCCAGGCCGAGCAGGCCCAGGCCGGTGAGCAGGAGCCGGCGACGGGTGTTGGTTAAAGGTCTCATGCAGACATCCAGCCGAGGGGGTGCCAGATAGACGAAGGTGGCAGAGGGGGATTTAGCACGGAGGGTTTGGCGAGATCTCTGTGGGAGCGGCCTTGTGTCGCGAAAGGGGTGCGTAGCGCCCCCAGGAACTTCGCATCATTGCAATATTGCCGGGGCCGCTTTGCGGCCCTTTCGCGACACAAGGCCGCTCCCACGAACGGGCGCATACACTTGGGGCGGCGACGGCGTTGCTCCATGCACCTTGTTGCTGAGAATAATTATAATTTGTAAGATCGCACGCTGACATCACTCGGTCCCGCGTTGCTGCCTGAAAGGGCTTTCTGGCATAGGCTGGCAGGACGATCTCAGGTAACGTCGTGGAACATTACTATCGCGAACTGGTGGGCTTCCTTTCCGCGCGCCTGGGCAATCGTCAGGCCGCCGAAGACGTGGCGCACGATGCCTATCTGCGGGTGCTGGAACGCACCGACGCCGAGCGCATCGAGCACCCGCGTGCCTTCCTTTACCGCACCGCGCTCAACCTCGTGGTCGACCGCCACCGGCGGCATCAGGTACGCCAGGCCGAGCCGCTGGAGGTGCTGGACAGCGACGAGCGCTGGCACACCCCGGCGCCGACCTACAACATGCAGTTCGACCAGCGGCTGGCGCTGATGCAGCGCGCCCTGGGTGAGCTGAGCAAGGTCTGCCGCGACTGCTTCCTGCTGCGCAAGCTGGAAGGTCTGTCACACCAGCAGATTGCCGAGCACCTGGGGATTTCCCGCAGCCTGGTGGAAAAGCACATCGTCAATGCCATGAAGCACTGCCGGGTGCGCATGCGCGAGTGGGAATCCTGAGCGCCGGGTTGAATGTAGATGAAAATTCCGTCAGTCGATCACTTGATTTCCGCGGTTTTCCCGACTTCTATCAAAGAAGACCCCTGCCAGGCGTAGCCTTGGCAACAGCCGTTACTGGCGCAGTATGGTCATGGAGCCTACCCATTACCCAACTGCCCAGGTCCCGCCATGGCCAACAAGACCCTGCGCATCCTCATCGCCGACGCACACCCCTGCCAGCGCCTGCAGCTGGAGCGGCTGCTCAACGGCCTGGGTTACTACCGGATAGCGCCAGTGGACAGCTTCGAGGAGCTGCAGCGCCTGGTGCTGAGTGCCTTGCAGCCTTTCCACCTGTTGTTGGGCAATATCGAGCTGGCCAGCCATGCCGGGGTCGATCTGGCGCGCTTCTGTCGCGTCAGCACGCAGATCCAGCATGCCCTGCTTTATCACTCTACCCAGTTGCAGGTGCCATTGGTGCCGCAGACCGAGCGCCAGGCCGTCAGCCTGAGCCTGCCCCAGGCGCCCGACAACGAGGCACTGGAGGCATTCATGGCGATCATCGATACGCCGCTGCTGGTCGGCAAGCCGCCGCTGCCGGGCAGCATGCCGGCTGCTACGGCGCGGCCACGGCCCCGGGCCAATTTCGTCAATAGCATGTTCAGCCGCTAAAGCCGCCGCGGGCGGGGCAAGGGGGCAGCTATTTGCTATCCTCTTGCCCTTTGCCGATTTGCGGACCCTGCCATGACTGCCATCGATACCGCTCGCCCGCCCCGGTTCAGCCGCGGCGACCACCGGACCCTGGGCCTGGCGGCGTTGGGCGGCGCGCTGGAAATCTACGACTTCATCATCTTCGTATTCTTTGCGCTGACCCTCAGCCAGCTGTTCTTCCCGCCCGAGATGCCCGAATGGCTGCGCCTGCTGCAAAGCTTCGGAATCTTTGTCACCGGCTACCTGGCGCGGCCGCTGGGTGGCATCCTGATGGCGCATTTCGCCGACCACCTGGGGCGCAAGCGGGTGTTCAGCCTGAGTATCCTGATGATGGCCCTGCCGTGCCTGTTGATCGGGGTGATGCCGACTTACGCCGACATCGGCTATGCCGCGCCGCTGATCCTGCTGGCCCTGCGCATCCTGCAGGGCGCGGCGGTGGGCGGCGAGGTGCCGAGCGCCTGGACCTTCGTCGCCGAGCACGCGCCAGCCGGTCGCCGCGGCTACGCCTTGGGCTTCCTGCAGGCCGGGCTGACCTTCGGCTACCTGCTGGGGGCGTTGACCGCGACCTTGCTGGCACAGCTGTTCACCCCGCAGGAAATCCTCGACTACGCCTGGCGCTATCCGTTCCTGCTCGGCGGGGTATTCGGCGTGATCGGCGTGTGGCTGCGTCGTTGGCTCAGCGAAACACCGGTGTTCCTTGCCCTGCGCGCGCGCCAGCAGCAGCCGGTGAGCTTCCCGCTGCGGCGGGTACTGGGCGAACACCGCCGGGCGTTGGTACCGGCGGCGCTGCTGACCTGTGTGCTGACGTCCGCCGTGGTGGTGCTGGTGGTGATTACCCCGACGGTGATGCAGCAGCGCTTCGGCATGACGGCGGGGCATACCTTCGCTCTGAGCAGCGTGGGCATCGTCTTCCTCAATATCGGTTGCGTGCTGGCCGGGTTGCTGGTCGACCGCGCGGGCGCCTGGCGCGCACTGATGCTCTACAGCCTGCTGCTGCCGCTGGGCATCGGCGCGTTGTACGCCAGCCTGGTGGGGCAGTGGGGCATGACCTGGCTGGCCTATGCGCTGGCGGGGTTGAGCTGCGGTGTGGTGGGAGTGGTGCCGTCAGTGATGGTCGGGTTGTTCCCGGCCGAGATCCGCGTGTCGGGCATTTCCTTCACCTACAACGTGGCCTACGCACTTTGGGCCAGCACCACACCGCTGGCGCTGATTGCGCTGATGCCGTGGAGCCCGTGGGTGTGTGTCGGCTTTTGTCTGGTCATGGGCACGGTCGGGCTGCTTACCGCCTGGTATTTCGGGCGTCGCGAGTCGCTCGCAATGACTGAGCCAGACCTCCAGCTCACGCAGTCATTGTAGGAGCGGCCTTGTGTCGCGATAGGGCTGCGCAGCAGCCCCGGCAGTTTGTGCTGGTGCGGAGATCTTGGGGCCGCTGCGCGCCCCATCGCGACACAAGGCCGCTCCTACACGGGCCAATACAGCCAGAACAGGCAAAACAAAAAGCCCCCGGCTCGTGAGAACCGGGGGCTTTTAATTAGCGCAAGGGCAGGGCCTTACATGTTCGGGTAGTTCGGCCCGCCAGCGCCTTCAGGGGTGACCCAGGTGATGTTCTGGGCCGGGTCCTTGATGTCGCAGGTCTTGCAGTGCACGCAGTTCTGCGCGTTGATCTGGAAGCGCTTGTTGCCGTCCTCCTGGGTGACCACTTCGTACACGCCCGCCGGGCAGTAGCGCTGGGCCGGCTCGTCGTACAGCGGCAGGTTGCTGGCGATCGGCACGTTCGGGTCGGCAAGCTTCAGGTGGCAGGGTTGTTCCTCTTCGTGGTTGGTGCTGGAGAGGAATACCGAGCTGAGCTTGTCGAAGCTGAGCTTGCCGTCCGGTTTCGGGTAATCGATCTTCTGCGACTCGGCCGCCAGCTTGAGGCAGGCGTAGTCCGGCTTGGTGTCGTGCAGGGTGAACGGCAGCTTGCCGCCGAACCAGTTCTGGTCGACATAGTTGAACGCTGCGCCCAGCAGTGGGCCGAACTTGTGCATGGCCGGGCCGAAGTTGCGGCTGGCGAACAGCTCCTCGTACAGCCAGCTCGCCTTGAAGGCGCTGACGTAGCCGTTCAGCTGGTCACCGCCCTCGCTGCCGGCGATCAGAGCGTCGGCCACCGCTTCGGCGGCCAGCATGCCGGACTTCATCGCGGTGTGGCTGCCCTTGATTTTGGCGAAGTTCAGGGTGCCCAGGTCACAGCCGATCAGCGCGCCGCCGTTGAAGACCATCTTCGGCAGCGAGTTGAAGCCGCCCTTGCAGATGGCACGGGCACCATAGCTGATGCGCTTGCCGCCTTCGAGGTACTGGCTCATCACCGGGTGGTGCTTCAGGCGCTGGAATTCGTCAAACGGCGACAGGTACGGGTTGGCGTAGGACAAATCGACGATCAGGCCGACCACCACCTGGTTGTTTTCCAGGTGATAGAGGAACGAGCCGCCGGTGTTGTCCTTGGCCATCACATCCAGCGGCCAGCCGGCGGTGTGCACCACCAGGCCCTGCTCGTGCTTGGCCGGGTCGATTTCCCAGATTTCCTTCAGGCCGATGCCGTAGTGCTGGACGTCGGCTTCGCTATCCAGGTTGAAGCGCTTGATCAGTTGCTTGCCGATGTGGCCACGGCAACCTTCGGCGAACAGGGTGTACTTGCCACGCAGCTCCATGCCAGGGGTGTACATACCATCTTTCGGGTTGCCTTCACGGTCGACGCCCATGTCACCGGTGACAATGCCGCGCACCACGCCGTTTTCATCGAACAGCGCTTCCTGGGCGGCGAAGCCTGGGTAGACTTCCACGCCCAGGTTCTCGGCCTGCTGGGCCAGCCAGCGGCAGAGGTTGCCCAGCGAGATGATGTAGTTGCCCTGGTTGTGCATGGTCTTGGGCACGAACAGGTCAGGCACCTTGGTCGAACTGCCGGCATCCTTGAGCACGTAGATGTCGTCACGCTTCACTTCGGTGTTCAACGGCGCGCCGAGCTCTTTCCAGTCTGGGAACAGCTCGTTCAGGGCGCGAGGTTCGAACACTGCGCCGGAGAGGATGTGGGCGCCGACTTCAGAGCCTTTTTCCACCACGCAGACGCTGATTTCGCTACCGGCTTCGGCGGCCTTCTGCTTCAGGCGGCAGGCGGCGGACAGGCCCGCCGGGCCTGCGCCGACGATGACCACGTCGAATTCCATGTATTCGCGTTCCACTGGTTCTCTCCTACTCATCAAGGCTCGTGCTGTTGCTTTGTCTTATGGGTGCGGGGGCATTCGCAGCGGTTCTACGCAACGGCGGAACTGTAGCTGGGCAAATGACGGACTACACCGTTTTGTCTTGGCCGCGCATTATATCTACACCACTTGGCGGGTCCAATACAAACGTTTGTTTGAATTTGCCGCAGGCCAGTAAAATCACAGGAACGCGGCTGGAGGGTGACCGATTTGCCGTATTGACCGGATTGGGTGTTACGGTCAAGATACGAGCGGTTTTACGTTCGCCGTAGGCTTGCAGCCGGGCGCAGGTACACCTCTAAAGACCAGGTGTGGAGCAGGGTTTTGCGGCCTTGGGCCGGTTTGTAGTGGAGTTTACACGCCACGACAGAAAATGACCCGTAAGTATTCGTCGCAAGAGTCCGGACAAGACTGTTCGGTCACTGTGAAGTTACCGCCTCCCGGTACGTTTTTAGAGGTGCCCTTGTACCCACGCGCATCGCCGGGCCTGGCCCCAGGCGACTATCTATTCACCGGAGAGTAACGAGGAATCCATGAAGGTTCTTGTAGCTGTCAAACGAGTGGTCGACTACAACGTCAAGGTTCGCGTCAAGGCGGACAACTCCGGCGTCGACCTTGCTAACGTCAAGATGTCCATGAACCCCTTCTGCGAAATCGCCGTGGAAGAAGCCGTACGCCTGAAGGAAAAGGGCGTCGCCACCGAGATCGTCGTCGTTTCCGTCGGCCCGACCACTGCCCAGGAGCAGCTGCGTACCGCCCTGGCCCTGGGTGCCGACCGTGCCATCCTGGTCGAAGCCGCTGACGAACTGAACTCCCTGGCCGTGGCCAAGGCGCTGAAAGCCGTTGTCGACAAAGAGCAGCCGCAGCTGGTCATCCTCGGCAAGCAGGCCATCGACAGCGACAACAACCAGACCGGCCAGATGCTGGCTGCGCTGACCGGCTTCGCCCAGGGCACCTTCGCCTCCAAGGTCGAAGTGGCTGGCGACAAGCTGAACGTCACCCGTGAAATCGACGGCGGCCTGCAGACCGTTGCACTGAACCTGCCGGCCATCGTCACCACCGACCTGCGCCTGAACGAGCCACGTTACGCGTCGCTGCCGAACATCATGAAGGCCAAGAAGAAGCCGCTGGAGACCGTCACCCCAGACGCGCTGGGCGTTTCCCTCGCCTCCACCAACAAGACCCTGAAGGTTGAAGCCCCGGCTGCCCGCAGCGCTGGCATCAAGGTCAAATCGGTGGCCGAACTGGTCGAGAAGCTGAAGAACGAAGCGAAGGTAATCTAAATGACTATCCTGGTTGTCGCTGAATACGAAAACGGTGCCGTAGCCCCGGCCACCCTGAACACTGTTGCTGCTGCCGCCAAGATTGGTGGTGATGTGCACGTGCTGGTCGCTGGCCAGAACGTGGGCGGCGTTGCCGAGTCCGCAGCCAAGATCGCTGGCGTGGCCAAGGTGCTGGTTGCCGATAACGCTGCCTACGCCCATGTGCTGCCGGAAAACGTCGCGCCGCTGATTGTCGAGCTGGCCAAGGCCTACAGCCACGTACTGGCCCCGGCCACCACCAACGGCAAGAACATCCTGCCGCGCGTTGCCGCGCTGCTGGACGTTGACCAGATTTCCGAGATCATCTCGGTCGAGTCCGCCGACACCTTCAAGCGCCCGATCTATGCCGGTAACGCCATTGCCACCGTGCAATCGAGCGCCGCCATCAAGGTCATCACCGTGCGTACCACCGGCTTCGACGCCGTGGCCGCCGAAGGTGGTTCGGCTGCCATCGAAGCCGTTGGTGCTGCGCACAACGCTGGCATCTCGGCCTTCGTTGGCGAAGAGCTGGCCAAGTCCGATCGCCCAGAGCTGACCGCTGCCAAGATCGTCGTTTCCGGCGGCCGTGGCATGGGCAACGGTGACAACTTCAAGCACCTGTACAGCCTGGCCGACAAGCTCGGTGCTGCCGTCGGTGCTTCGCGCGCCGCGGTCGACGCAGGCTTCGTGCCGAACGACATGCAGGTCGGCCAGACCGGCAAGATCGTAGCGCCACAGCTGTACATCGCCGTAGGTATCTCCGGCGCGATCCAGCACCTGGCCGGCATGAAGGACTCCAAGGTGATCGTGGCGATCAACAAGGACGAAGAAGCGCCGATCTTCCAGGTAGCCGACTACGGCCTGGTCGCTGACCTGTTCGAAGCGGTTCCGGAGCTGGAAAAGCTGGTCTGATCCGCCTGCTTCACTTATAAAGAACCCGGCCCTCGTACAGGGGGCCGGGTTTTTTTGTGACCTGTCCTGGCCCCTGTAGGAGCAGCCTTGTGCTGCGAAGAGGCAGTCACAGCCATAGATATTTGTTGTTCATGCAGGCCCTTTCGCAGCACAAGGCTGCTCCTACAGGGGCGGCGTGTGCCGCTAGGGTGCGAAGCAATACAAGGAGTGAGGGATGACATTGTGCGGAACGGGCAAGGCGCTGGCATGTGTGGCATTGCTGATGTCACCACTGGCCATGGCGGCAGGCAAGTGCGAACGCCTGGTAGCAACCGGCAGCCCTGATGCGCCGCCCTATTCATGGCAGGACCCGAACGACCCGAAACACCTGATCGGCGCCAACGTCGACCTGCTGCGCCAGGTGGCTGGCGAGCTGGGCGTGAAAGTGGAGGTGCTGAGCGCCGGCCGTCGTGACCAGGCGCTGGAAGAAGTACGTAGCGGGCGCATGGACCTGCTGCTCGACACCCCCATGCAGGTGGAGCA
The DNA here is from genome assembly GCF_900277125.1 of Pseudomonas inefficax. Classification (GTDB taxonomy): domain Bacteria; phylum Pseudomonadota; class Gammaproteobacteria; order Pseudomonadales; family Pseudomonadaceae; genus Aquipseudomonas; species Aquipseudomonas inefficax. The sequence continues at coordinate 108,054 of NZ_OPYN01000179.1, read as the reverse complement.
ACTGACTGCGCTGGACTACATCCACCCACCCCTGCAGCTCAACGAATACCTGGTGTGGACGCGCCACGACGCCACACTGGCCTTCGAAGGCCCGGCGGACCTGGCGCAGTACCAGGGCAGTTTGTCCGAGCGCGCGCGGCTGACCCCGGCCTTTACCGCTTTCGCCAAGGCCCAGCTGAAGCTGGTGCCAGCACAGAACCTGACCCAGGCGTTCCAGAAGCTGGTGCTCGGCCAGGTGGATTATGTGCTCGCTGGCCGCTATTCGGGCATGGCCATGGCCCAGAGCCTGGGCATGAGCAATGACCTGATCGCCCGCGGCCTGCCGGTGGATCGGCCGGGTCTGTATCTGGCCCTTTCCCACAATTCGGCTTGCAATGACAGCTGGTTGCGTGGGCAACTGGCGAAAAAACTGACAGAATTGCCGATCTCCGGTGCGTCCGAAGCCGTGCTGCAACGTAATGTCGAGCGCTGGAAAGCGCAGCTGCAGGTGCCGTCGGACGCCCCCAAACACTAGGAAGATTGCGTGAGAACCCAACCATTGATCCTTGCCCTGGCCGTGCTTGGCCTGGCTGGCTGCGCCAACGATCCGGCCCCTGACGAGCAGATGCGCATCTCCGAACAGGCACTGGCGCAGGCCAGGGCCGTCGGTGCCACCGAGCAGGTCGATGCGCTCAAGCTGGCTGAAGACAAGCTGGCCCGGGCCAAGACCAACATGCTCACCGAAGACTACCGCGATGCGCGCATGCGTGCCGAGCAGGCCGAACTGGATGCACGCCTGGCCGAGGCCCAGGTGTTGAACCAGAAGAGCGAAGAGCAGCTGCAATTGCTGCAGTCGCGGGTGCAGCGCCTGCGCAAGCAGTTGGAGGTGCAACCATGATCCGTCGTGTGCCATTGGCCGCGCTGGCCGTGCTGGCGCTGGCGGCAGGTTTGCAAGGTTGCGCCAGCCAGCGCAGCAGCGCAGCACTGGATGACGCTGCCGCGGCCTTCCAGAAGGTCAAGGACGATTCCGATGTGCTGCGCAGCGCGCCGCGTGACGTGATTCGCGCCGGCGAGTCGCTGGCCCGCGCCGAGCGCCTGTCCAGCTACATCGGCACCGGTGCCGACGTGCGCCATTACGCCTACCTGAGCCAGCGCTACAGCGAAATTGCCAGCGAGCATGCCAAGCTGGCGCTGAACCAGGAACGCCAGGCCAAGCTCGACCTGGAGCGCCAGCGCCTGCAGCTGGCCCTGCGCGAGGCCAAACTGGCCAGTGTTCAGCAGCAGGGCAAGTGGATCGAATCGCAGATCGCTGCGCTGGCCTCCGAGCAGGCCGACCGTGGTCTGGTAATGACCCTGGGGGACGTGCTGTTCGACACCGGCCGCGCCGACCTGAAGAACTCGGCAAGCCGTACCGTGCTCAAGCTGGTGCAGTTCCTTCAGCTCAATCCGCGCCGGGTGGTGCGGATCGAGGGCTACACCGACAGTACCGGGCCGGCCGAAGATAACCTGAAGCTGTCCCGCGACCGGGCGCAGGCCGTGGCCGACATGCTGGTGGACCTGGGCATTGACGAGAAGCGTCTGCAGGTCGAGGGGTACGGCGACCAGTATCCGATCGAGGCCAATGCCTCGGAGCGGGGCAGGGCGCAGAACCGCCGCGTGGAGATCGTGTTCTCCGATGACAAGGGTAAGCTGGCGCCAGCACGCTGAATCGGGTGAAAGGGGGGCCGCTTTGCGGCCCATCGCAGGCAAGCCAGCTCCCACAGGTAATGCGCAGGGCTTAAGGTCAATGTGTCGAAGTGGGATCAACTGTCTTGCTCAATTTCTAAAGGCTGGTGCGATCCTTGTGGGAGCTGGCTTGCCTGCGATGGGCTGCGAAGCAGCCCCTCTTTTCGTCGGGCTACCCGGGGCTTGATTGTTTCCATAGCTGTCACGCAACTGTATTGTTGACTATCCTGCGATCTGTCCCAGTACACTTTGCAACTGTTACGGTATCCTCTACCGTCAGTGAGCGACACAAGAACAACGAGCCCGTCCGCGCGTCGAGAGCCAGCCATGACCAACCTGCTGCTGTACCAGCGTATCGCCCAGCAACTGGCCGATGACATCCGTCGCGGTGTCTACCAGCCAGGCGAGCGAGTGCCCTCCGTGCGCAAGATGAGCGCCCAGCTCAACGTCAGCCATGCCACGGTGCTGCAGGCCTATGCCAATCTCGAGGACCAAGGGCTGATCCGTGCGCGGCCGCAGTCCGGCTACTATGTGCACCAGACTCCGGCCCTGACCGCGCAGACGCCGGACATCGCTCGGGTGGAGCGCCCCGGCCTGGTCACCCGCGCCAGTATCATCCAGCAGGTACTGACCGAGGCACGCCGTGATGGCGTGTTCCCATTCGGCGCCGCTGTGCCGCACGTCGACTACCTGCCGGTCCGTGCCCTGCACCAGCAGATTGCCAAGGTGACGCGCTTCCATAGCCCGCGTGCCTTCAGCTACATGTTCAGCCCCGGTTTCGAGCCGCTGCGCCGGCAGATCGCCATTCGCATGCGTGATGCCGGTGTGCTGGTCGACCCGCGTGAAGTGATCGTGACCCATGGCTGTGTCGATGCGCTGCAGATGTCGCTGCGCGTGCTGACCCGTCCCGGCGACCTGATCGCCGCCGAATCGCCTACCTATTACGGTCTGTTGCAACTGGCTGACCTGCTGGGCCTGAAGGTGATCGAGATCCCCAGCGACCCCTCCACCGGCATCAGCCTCGAGGCCCTGCAACTAGCGGCCAACCAATGGTCGATCAAGGCCCTGGTCCTGACCGCCCGCCTTAGCAACCCGCTCGGCGGCACTGTCCCGGAGGAGCGGCAGAAGCAGTTGCTGCGGCTGGCGTCGGACTTCGATATCCAGATCGTCGAGGATGACATCTATGGCGAATTGATGTTCGAGCAGGGCAAGACCAAGGCGCTGAAGGCGTTCGACCGGCTGGACCGGGTGATCTACTGCTCGAGTTTTTCCAAGACCCTTTCCCCTGGGGTGCGGGTCGGCTGGATGGTCGCCGGGCGCTATCAGGACGAAATCCAGCGCCTGCAAACCTTCACCACCCACTCGGCCTGCAGCGTGACGCAGATGGGTGTGGCGGCCTACCTGGAAAATGGCGGCTACGACCGGCACCTGCGTTACATCCGCCAGGAGTACCGCAAGAACCTCAGTGCCTACCAGCTGGCGGTGCAGCAGCACTTCCCCGAGGGTACCCAGATGACCCGGCCGACGGGCGGTTTCATTCTGTGGGTGAGCCTGCCGGGGCGGGTCAATACCCAGGAGCTGCATGTGCGCGCGCTGGAGCAGGGCATCAGTATTGCGCCGGGGCTGATATTCAGTAATACCGAGCAGTTCAACCACTGCATACGCCTTAATTGCGGCATACCCTGGAACAAGGAAGCCGAGCGCGCGGTGATCACGCTCGGTTTGCTGGCCCAGCAATTGTGCCGGGAGCCAGCGGCAGCCCTTTTGTAGACTTGCCACGCGCCCGTGGAACAGGGAGCATACGCACTTTTCCTGCCAGTCTGTCCATTTGCCATGAATGCTTTGCGCCGTTTTGCCCTCATTCTGTGTCTTGTACCGCTGTGCAGCCTGGCTGGTGTTGCCCAGGCTGCGCAGCCGGCAGGCCAGGCGCAGGCGGCCAGGCCGGTGCAGAAAGCCAAGCCGGCGCAGAAGGCTGCAGCCAGGCCTGCGCACAAGCAGGCGGCAAAAAAAGCCGGTAAGAGCAAGGCCAGGGCGGCACGCAAGCCGGTGAGCAAGGAGATTGCCCAGCCGCTACCCAAGGCGAAGCTCGACCTCAGCCTGCCGGCCGACATGGTCGATAACCTTGAGCCGAATGTGGGCAGCCCTTCGCCTATACAGCGACGCAAACCTTTGCTGCCGCCCATGTTCACTGAGAAGCCGGAGACCAGCGACAGCCCGTTCCAGCTCAATGGCCGGTTGATCAGCAACGAAATGCAGCTGCAACTGCGCAATGATAGCCGTCGGGACGTGGAAGGGGCGGCCATCGATTTCGAGTACCGGCAGTAGCCGGTGAACTGACTGCCGGGTCACGGCAGATTTCATCATGCCAGCAATTTCAAACGCCTGTTTGAGCGGTTACTATCCAGGGACGTTCGTCCCGTTTTGTTCCAGGGAGTCCTGATTTTGGTGAATAGCCATGAATTGCCGTGAGGGTTGTGGTGCCTGCTGCATCGCCCCGTCCATTACCTCTGCGATGCCGCGCATGCCCAATGGCAAGCCGGCTGGCGAGCGCTGCCTGCATCTGACCGTCGACAACCTCTGCGACCTGTTCGGCAAGCCCGAGCGGCCGGCAGTGTGTGGCGGTTTCAAGGCGGATGTCGAGGTGTGCGGCAGTGACCGTGACGAGGCCATCAGGATTCTCGGTTGGTGGGAGCAGATGACGGCGGCGTGACAGGCTGGATCTTCGACAACAAGGATAAACATGATGAGATCGTTCAAGCGTATTGCACTGCTGTGTGGCATGGGTGTTCTGCTTTCGCCTGCTGCCTGGGCCGAAAACTGGCAGGTGGCCAAGGACGAGGAGGGGATCAAGGTTTCCCTCAGCGAAGTGGCCGGTTCCAAGTACAAGGCCTATCAAGGCGTCACCTTGATCAAGGCGCCGCTGGCCAAGGTGCAGGCGTTGCAGGAGGACGTGGTCGGGGCTTGTGCCTGGATTCACGAATGCAAGTCGCAGAAGCTGCTCAAGCACGAAGGTGATCAGAGCTGGACCTACACCCAGTTCAATACGCCATGGCCGGTGACGCCGCGGGACTCGGTGCTGCATGTGACCACGGTCAAGGGTGCTGATGGCAGCCTGGTGCGCAACCTGAAGGAAGAGCCGACCTATATCCCGGAAGAGAAGGGCTTTGTGCGGGTCGCGAAGGTCGAAGGCTTCTGGAAACTGGTGCCCAAGGGCGACAGCACGGAAGTGACCTATCAGGTACACACCGAGCCGGGCGGTAGCGTGCCGGCGATGGTGGCCAACAAGTTCGTGGTGGATGCGCCGTTCAATACCCTGAAAGGGTTGCGGGAGCGGGCTGAGAAAAACTGAGGGGCGGCCCTAGTGAGGGCTGCTTCTTGTGGGAGCGGCCTTGCGTCGCGAAAGGGCTGCGAAGCAGCCCCGGCAATATTGCGGTAAGCCTAAGATCCCGGGGCCGCTCCGCGCCCCTTTCGCGACACAAGGCCGCTCCCACAAAACCGCATCGCGCCGAGCAGAAATAAAAAAGGCTGCCCGAGGGCAGCCTTCTTGCGTTCGGCGATCAACGCTTACTTGCGGTCCTGCAGTGCAACGATGTCGCGCTTCTGCTCGCCGGTGTACAGCTGGCGCGGGCGGCCGATCTTGTACGGGCTGGAGAGCATTTCTTTCCAGTGCGAGATCCAGCCCACGGTACGTGCCAGGGCGAAGATAACGGTGAACATGCTGGTCGGAATGCCGATCGCCTTGAGGATGATCCCCGAGTAGAAGTCGACGTTCGGGTACAGCGAGCGCTCGATGAAGTACGGATCGGTCAGGGCGATCTCTTCCAGGCGCATGGCCAGTTCCAGCTGCGGGTCGTTCTTGATGCCCAGTTCGCGCAGGACTTCGTCGCAGGTCTGCTTCATCACGGTGGCGCGCGGGTCGCGGTTCTTGTACACGCGGTGACCGAAGCCCATGAGCTTGAACGGGTCGTTCTTGTCCTTGGCCTTGGCGATGAACTTGTCGATGTTCGAGACATCGCCGATTTCATCGAGCATGGTCAGTACCGCTTCGTTCGCACCGCCGTGGGCCGGGCCCCACAGTGCGGCGATGCCGGCGGCGATACAGGCGAACGGGTTGGCACCCGACGAACCGGCCAGACGAACGGTAGAAGTGGAGGCGTTCTGCTCGTGGTCGGCGTGGAGGATGAAGATCCGGTCCATCGCCTTGGCCAGCACCGGGCTGATCGGTTTGATCTCGCACGGGGTGTTGAACATCATGTGCAGGAAGTTTTCCGCGTACGACAGGTCGTTGCGCGGGTACATCATCGGCTGGCCCATGGAGTACTTGTAAACCATCGCGGCCAGGGTCGGCATCTTGGCGACCAGGCGCACCGCGGAAATTTCGCGGTGTTGCGGGTTATTGATGTCCAGGGAGTCGTGATAGAACGCCGACAGGGCGCCGACCACGCCGCACATCACCGCCATCGGGTGGGCATCGCGGCGGAAGCCGTTGAAGAAGGACTTCAGCTGCTCGTGAACCATGGTGTGGTTCTTCACGGTGCTGACGAACTGGGCCTTCTGCTCGGCATTCGGCAGTTCGCCGTTGAGCAGCAGGTAGCAGGTTTCGAGGTAGTCGGACTGTTCGGCGAGTTGCTCGATCGGGTAGCCGCGGTGCAGCAGGATACCTTTGTCGCCGTCAATGTAGGTGATCTTCGACTCGCACGAGGCAGTCGCCATGAAACCAGGGTCGAAGGTGAAGTGACCAGTGGCCCCCAACCCGCGGACGTCGATTACATCAGGACCAACGGTGCCGGTTAAAATGGGCAGCTCGACGGGGGCAGCGCCCTCGATGACCAACTGCGCTTTTTTGTCAGCCATGTGGCCTCCTATTAATGCTTGAAATCATCAGACAGACCCCCCACGCAGGGCCCGCACCACTATAGAGGGATAAATTCAGATGTCAATTTGCCTAAAGGCTTGTTGAAACAGGCATTGAGGCCTGATTTTTCGCGAAATTCTCGCCCATTTACGCCTTTTGCAAGCTAAAGGCAATGCGCTATTTGGGCTACCCCGTCACGTTGTCATAAGCAGCCTAACTGTCTATACTCGCAACCCGACCGCCAGGGGCTTGCAAGCCCGAACTGCTGGGGGTCGCCGTTCCCTGGGTGGTGGGTACCTGACCAGTACACTTACCAACAACTTTGCCCTGATTCGCTAGGGGCTCTTCAGTGTGAAAAAAGCCGTGAAAAGCCAACGACCTGTAAACCTAGACCTAAGGACCATCAAGCTCCCCGTCACTGCGTACACGTCCATCCTGCATCGTATCTCCGGCGTCATCCTGTTCCTCGGCCTTGCCATCATGCTTTATGCACTGGGCAAGTCGCTGGGTTCCGAGGAAGGCTTCGGTGAGGTGAAGGCGTGTCTGACCAGCCCGCTGGCCAAATTCGTGACCTGGGGCCTGCTGTCCGCCCTGCTTTATCACCTCGTGGCAGGTGTACGTCACCTGATCATGGACATGGGCATCGGTGAGACGCTGGAAGGCGGCAAGCTGGGCTCGAAAATCGTGATCGTCATCTCCGTGGTGCTGATCGTTCTGGTGGGAGTTTGGGTATGGTAACCAATGTCACGAACCTGTCGCGTTCGGGCCTCTATGACTGGATGGCGCAGCGCGTTTCTGCGGTCGTTCTCGCGGCTTACTTCCTCTTCCTGATCGGCTACGTGGTCGCCCACCCAGGCATCGACTACACCCAGTGGCATGGTCTGTTCTCCAACAACGCGATGCGGATCTTCAGTCTGCTGGCCCTCGTTGCCCTGGGCGCTCACGCCTGGGTCGGCATGTGGACCATTGCGACCGACTACCTGACGCCAATGTCGTTCGGCAAGTCGGCAACTGCGATTCGTTTCCTGTTCCAGGCGGTATGCGGCGTTGCGATGTTCGCTTACTTCGTCTGGGGTGTGCAGATTCTCTGGGGTATCTGATCCATGGCTAGCATTCCAACCATTTCCTTCGACGCCATCATCATCGGTGGCGGCGGTGCCGGCATGCGCGCTGCGCTGCAGCTGGCTCAAGGCGGCCACAAGACTGCCGTGGTCACCAAGGTCTTCCCGACCCGTTCGCACACTGTATCCGCCCAGGGCGGCATCACCTGCGCCATCGCTTCGGCCGACCCGAACGACGATTGGCGCTGGCACATGTACGATACCGTCAAGGGCTCCGACTACATCGGTGACCAGGACGCTATCGAATACATGTGTCAGGAAGGCCCGGCTGCGGTCTTCGAGCTGGACCACATGGGCCTGCCGTTCTCGCGTACCGAAACCGGTCGTATCTACCAGCGTCCGTTCGGTGGCCAGTCCAAGGACTTCGGCAAGGGTGGCCAGGCTGCCCGTACCTGCGCCGCTTCCGACCGTACCGGTCACGCGCTGCTGCACACCCTGTACCAGGGCAACCTGAAAGCCGGCACCACTTTCCTCAACGAGTACTACGCAGTTGACCTGGTGAAGAACCAGGACGGCGCATTCGTTGGCGTGATCGCGATCTGCATCGAAACCGGCGAGACCCTGTACATCAAGTCCAAGGCCACCGTGCTGGCCACTGGCGGTGCCGGCCGTATCTACGCCTCCACCACCAACGCCCTGATCAACACCGGTGACGGCGTGGGCATGGCCCTGCGTGCTGGCGTGCCGGTGCAGGACATCGAAATGTGGCAGTTCCACCCGACCGGCATCGCCGGCGCCGGTGTACTGGTCACCGAAGGTTGCCGCGGTGAGGGTGGCTACCTGATCAACGCCCACGGCGAGCGCTTCATGGAGCGTTATGCGCCGAACGCGAAAGACCTGGCCGGCCGCGACGTGGTCGCCCGTTCCATGGTCAAGGAAATCATCGCCGGCAACGGCGTGGGCCCGAACAAGGACCACGTACTGCTGAAGCTGGACCACCTGGGCGAGGAAGTGCTGCACAGCCGCCTGCCAGGTATCTGCGAACTGTCCAAGACCTTCGCCCACGTCGACCCAGTGGTCGCGCCGGTGCCGGTCATCCCGACCTGCCACTACATGATGGGCGGCGTTGCCACCAACATTCATGGCCAGGCCATCACCATGGACGCCGAAGGCAACGATCACATCATCCCGGGCCTGTTCGCCGTAGGTGAAGTGGCGTGCGTATCGGTACACGGTGCCAACCGCCTGGGCGGCAACTCGCTGCTCGACCTGGTGGTGTTCGGCCGTGCTGCCGGCCTGCACCTGGAAAAGGCGCTGACCGAAGGCGTGGAATACCGCGACGCCAGCGACACCGACGTCGATGTTGCGCTGAACCGCCTGAACAAGCTGAACGAGCGCACCACCGGTGAAGACGTTGCCAGCCTGAAGCGCGAGCTGCAGAGCTGCATGCAGAACTACTTCGGTGTATTCCGTACTGGCGAATACATGCAGAAGGGTATCGAGCAGTTGGCCGGTCTGCGTGACCGTATCGCCAACGTCAAGATCAACGACAAGTCCCAGGCCTTCAACACCGCGCGTATCGAAGCGCTGGAGCTGCAGAACCTGCTGGAAGTCGCCGAAGCTACCGCCATTGCGGCCGAAGCCCGTAAAGAGTCCCGCGGCGCTCACGCCCGTGAAGACTTCGAAGACCGTGACGACGAAAACTGGCTGTGCCACACCCTGTACTACCCGGGTGAGAAGCGCGTCGCCAAGCGTGGCGTCAACTTTGCGCCGAAGACTGTTCCAGCCTTCGAACCAAAAGTCCGGACTTACTGAGGATGGCCGCTATGTTGCAAGTCGAAGTTTATCGTTACAACCCGGACACCGATTCGGCGCCAAAGATGCAGACCTTCCAGGTCGATACCGGCGGCAAGGACCTGATGGTGCTGGACGTGCTGGCACTGATCAAAGAGCAGGACGAAGGTTTTTCCTACCGTCGCTCGTGCCGTGAAGGTGTTTGCGGTTCCGATGGCATGAACATCAACGGCAAGAACGGCCTGGCCTGTATCACCCCGCTGTCGGCGGTGGTGAAGGGCAACAAGCTGATTCTGCGCCCGCTGCCGGGCCTGCCGGTCATTCGTGACCTGGTCGTCGACATGAGCATCTTCTACAAGCAGTACGAGAAGGTGAAGCCGTTCCTGCAGAACGACACTCCGGCGCCGGCCATCGAGCGCCTGCAGTCGCCGGAAGATCGCGACAAGCTGGACGGCCTGTACGAGTGCATCCTGTGCGCTTGCTGCTCGACCTCCTGCCCGTCGTTCTGGTGGAACCCGGACAAGTTCCTGGGCCCCGCCGCGCTGCTGCAGGCCTACCGCTTCCTGGCCGACAGCCGTGACACCAAGACCCAGGAGCGCCTGGCGTCGCTGGATGACCCGTTCAGCGTATTCCGCTGCCGCGGGATCATGAACTGCGTCAACGTTTGCCCTAAAGGTCTGAACCCGACCAAGGCAATCGGCCACGTACGTAACATGCTGCTGCAAAGCGGCACCTGATACAAAGTGTTGTACCTGCAGTAAGCCGAGGTGCGGGTGGTGAGCCCGCACTGAGGTAAAACCCGAACAAGGGCCCACAAAGCCTGCGTTCATACCTATGAAGATATGAGACCAGCAGGGGCTTTCCGGGCTGGTACCCGGAAAATCAGCAGGATCCAAGTGGCGTGGTTCAGTCGCTGTATTCGGACTTTTCCAGGTTTGCTGTGGCTCTCGCCGATCAGTCCCCTAACCGAGGGTGACCAAGCATGCAAGAAAGCGTGATGCAGCGCATGTGGGAAAGCGCCCACCTTTCAGGTGGTAACGCTGCATATGTGGAAGAGCTTTATGAGCTCTACCTGCACGACCCTAACGCTGTGCCAGAAGAGTGGCGCACCTACTTCCAGAAGTTGCCCGCCGACGGCAGCACCGCTACCGATGTATCGCACTCGACAATCCGCGACCATTTCGTACTGCTGGCAAAGAACCAGCGCCGCGCCCAACCGGTATCCGCCGGGAGCGTGAGCAGTGAACACGAGAAGAAGCAGGTTGAAGTTCTGCGACTGATCCAGGCCTATCGTATGCGCGGCCATCAGGCTGCCAAGCTCGACCCGTTGGGGTTGTGGCAGCGTCCTGCGCCCGTAGACCTGTCGATCAATCACTACGGCTTGACCAATGCCGATCTTGATACGACCTTCCGTGCCGGCGACCTGTTCATCGGCAAAGAGGAAGCGAGCCTACGCGAGATCTTCGAGGCGCTCCAGAAGACATATTGTCGCACCATTGGCGCCGAGTTCACCCACATCGTCGATTCCGAGCAGCGCAGCTGGTTCCAGCAGCGCCTGGAAAGCGTGCGCGGCCGTCCGGAGTTTTCCGCTGACGTGCAGGCCCACCTGCTCGAGCGCGTGACCGCCGGTGAAGGCCTTGAGAAGTACCTGGGCACCAAGTACCCGGGCACCAAGCGTTTCGGCCTCGAGGGCGGCGAAAGCCTGATCCCGATGCTGGACGAGATGATCCAGCGTTCCGGTTCCTACGGCACCAAGGAAGTCGTGATCGGCATGGCCCACCGTGGCCGCCTGAACGTGCTGGTCAACACCTTCGGCAAGAACCCGCGCGAGCTGTTCGACGAGTTCGAAGGCAAGAAGATGAACGAGCTGGGCTCCGGTGACGTTAAGTATCACCAGGGCTTCTCCTCGAACGTGATGACCCCGGGTGGCGAAGTGCACCTGGCCATGGCGTTCAACCCGTCCCACCTGGAAATCGTCTCGCCAGTGGTCGAGGGTTCGGTGCGCGCCCGTCAGGACCGCCGCAACGACACCGTTGGCGACAAGGTGCTGCCGATCTCGATCCACGGCGACGCAGCGTTCGCCGGCCAGGGCGTGGTCATGGAAACCTTCCAGATGTCGCAGACCCGCGGTTTCAAGACCGGCGGCACCGTGCACATCGTGATCAACAACCAGGTTGGTTTCACCATCAGCAACCCGCTGGACGCGCGCTCCACCGAGTACGCCACCGACGTTGCCAAGATGATCCAGGCGCCGATCCTGCACGTGAACGGCGACGACCCGGAAGCCGTGTTGTTCGTGACCCAGCTGGCCATCGACTACCGCATGCAGTTCAAGCGTGACGTGGTCATCGACCTGGTCTGCTACCGCCGTCGCGGCCACAACGAGGCCGACGAGCCGAACGGCACCCAGCCGTTGATGTACCAGCAGATCAGCAAGCAGCGCACGACTCGTGAACTGTACGCCGAGGCACTGATCCAGGCCGGCCGCATCGATGCCGAGCGCGCCCAGGCCAAGATCGACGAGTACCGCAACGCGCTGGACAACGGCCTGCACGTGGTGAAGAGCCTGGTCAAGGAGCCGAACCGCGAGCTGTTCGTCGACTGGCGTCCGTACCTGGGCCATGCCTGGACCGCGCGTCACGACACCCGCTTCGACCTCAAGACCCTGCAGGAACTGTCGGCCAAGCTGCTGGAGATCCCGGAAGGTTTCGTCGTCCAGCGCCAGGTCGCCAAGATCTACGAAGACCGTCAGAAGATGCAGGCCGGTGGCTTGCCGATCAACTGGGGTTATGCAGAGACCATGGCCTACGCCACCCTGCAGTTCGAAGGTCACCCGATCCGCATGACCGGCCAGGACATCGGCCGTGGCACCTTCTCGCACCGTCACGCGGTGCTGCACAACCAGAAGGACGCCAGCACCTACGTACCGCTGAAGAACCTGTTCCCGGGCCAGCCACAGTTCGAACTGTACGACTCCTTCCTGTCGGAAGAAGCGGTACTGGCCTTCGAATACGGCTACTCGACCACCACGCCGAACGCGTTGGTGATCTGGGAAGCCCAGTTCGGCGACTTCGCCAACGGTGCGCAAGTGGTGATCGACCAGTTCATCACCAGCGGCGAGCACAAGTGGGGCCGCCTGTGCGGCCTGACCATGCTGCTGCCACACGGTTATGAAGGGCAGGGCCCGGAGCACTCCTCCGCGCGCCTGGAGCGTTACCTGCAGCTGTGCGCCGAGCACAACATCCAGGTCTGCGTACCGACCACCCCGGCCCAGATCTACCACCTGCTGCGTCGTCAGGTCATCCGTCCGCTGCGCAAGCCGCTGATCGTGCTGACGCCGAAGTCGCTGCTGCGCCACAAGCTGGCCATCTCGACCCTCGAAGAGCTGGCAGAAGGCTCGTTCCAGACCGTGATCCCGGAAATCGACAGCCTCGATCCGGCCAAGGTCGAACGCCTGGTCCTGTGCGGCGGCAAGGTTTACTACGACCTGCTGGAAAAACGCCGTGCCGAAGGCCGCGAAGACATCGCTATCGTGCGTATCGAGCAGCTGTATCCGTTCCCTGAGGACGACCTGGTCGAAATCCTGGCGCCTTACACCAACCTCAAGCATGCGGTCTGGTGTCAGGAAGAGCCGATGAACCAGGGCGCCTGGTACAGCAGCCAGCACCACATGCGCCGTATCCTGGGCCGCCACAACAAGGCACTGGTCCTGGAATACGCCGGCCGCGACGCTTCCGCCGCGCCAGCCTGTGGTTACGCATCGAAGCACGCCGAACAGCAGGAAAAACTGCTGCAAGACGCCTTCACTGTTTAATGCCTTCGCGCACCTGAAACCGAATTTAAGGAAACACAGATAATGGCTATCGAGATCAAAGCCCCAACCTTCCCGGAATCGGTTGCCGATGGCACCGTTGCCACCTGGCACAAGCAGCCGGGCGATGCAGTCAAGCGTGACGAGCTGATCGTCGACATCGAGACCGACAAGGTCGTCCTGGAAGTACTGGCCACCGCCGACGGCGTGCTGGGTGCCATCGTCAAGGGCGAGGGCGACACCGTCCTGTCCGACGAAGTGCTGGGTTCGATCGTTGAAGGCGGTGCTGCTGCCGCTGCACCTGCTGCCGCCCCGGCCGCTGCTGCCCCGGCTGCCGCTGCTGCCGACGCTGGCGAAGAAGACCCGGTTGCCGCCCCGGCCGCGCGCAAGCTGGCTGAAGAAAACGGCATCGACCTGGCTACCGTTGCCGGCACCGGCAAAGGTGGTCGCATCACCAAGGAAGACGTCGTCGCTGCCGTCGCCAACAAGAAGTCGGCGCCTGCTGCAGCTGCCAAGCCTGCCGCCGCTGCCGCTGCTGCCCCGGTTGTGGTTGCCGCTGGCGACCGCACCGAGAAGCGTGTGCCGATGACCCGCCTGCGCGCCAAGATCGCCGAGCGTCTGGTCGAAGCCCAGTCGAACATGGCCATGCTGACCACCTTCAACGAAGTCGACATGACCGAAGTCATGGCCCTGCGTTCGAAGTACAAGGACCTGTTCGAGAAGACCCACAATGGCGTACGCCTGGGCTTCATGTCGTTCTTCGTCAAGGCTGCCACCGAAGCCCTGAAGCGCTTCCCGGCTGTCAACGCCTCGATCGACGGCAACGACATCGTCTACCACGGCTACGCCGACGTCGGCGTTGCCGTGTCCAGCGACCGTGGCCTGGTGGTACCGGTACTGCGTAACGCCGAGTCGATGAGCCTGGCGGAAATCGAGAACGGCATCGCCACATTCGGCAAGAAGGCCCGTGACGGCAAGCTGGCCATCGAAGAGATGACCGGCGGCACCTTCACCATCACCAACGGTGGTACCTTCGGTTCGATGATGTCGACCCCGATCGTCAACCCGCCGCAGGCCGCCATTCTCGGCATGCACAACATCATCCAGCGCCCGATGGCCATCAATGGCCAAGTGGTGATTCGCCCGATGATGTACCTGGCGCTGTCGTACGATCACCGCCTGATCGACGGCAAGGAAGCGGTAACCTTCCTGGTCACCATCAAGAACCTGCTGGAAGATCCGTCTCGCCTGCTGCTGGACATCTAACCCTCTGGCTGCGTACCGTGCCGGCCCTGGCTTCGCAGGAAGCCATGCCGCGCGGTTCGCGGCTTGTAGCTTGTAGCTGATAAGGAATCTTTTATGACCCAGAAATTCGACGTAGTGGTGATTGGTGCAGGTCCTGGCGGCTATGTGGCTGCCATCAAGGCCGCACAACTTGGTCTGAAGACTGCCTGTATCGAGAAGTACACCGACGCCGAGGGCAAGCTGGCCCTGGGCGGCACCTGCCTGAACGTAGGTTGCATTCCTTCCAAGGCGCTGCTGGACAGCTCCTGGAAATACAAGGAAGCCAAAGAGAGCTTCAACGTCCACGGTATCTCCACTGGCGAAGTGAAGATGGACGTCGCCGCGATGGTTGGCCGCAAGGCTGGCATCGTCAAGAACCTGACCGGTGGCGTTGCCACCCTGTTCAAGGCCAACGGCGTTACTTCGATCCAGGGCCACGGCAAGCTGCTGGCCGGCAAGAAAGTCGAAGTCACCAAGGCTGACGGCACCACCGAAGTCATCGAAGCCGAGAACGTGATCCTGGCTTCCGGCTCGCGCCCGATCGACATTCCACCGGCTCCGGTCGACAAGAACGTCATCGTCGACTCCACCGGCGCCCTGGAATTCCAGGCCGTGCCGAAGCGTCTGGGTGTTATCGGTGCTGGCGTTATCGGCCTGGAACTGGGCTCGGTATGGGCTCGTCTGGGTGCTGAAGTCACCGTGCTGGAAGCCCTGGACACCTTCCTGATGGCTGCCGACACCGCCGTGTCGAAAGAAGCCCAGAAGACCCTGACCAAGCAAGGCCTGGACATCAAGCTGGGCGCGCGCGTCACCGGCTCGAAAGTCAACGGCAACGAAGTCGAAGTGACCTACACCGACGCCAACGGCGAGCAGAAGATCACCTTCGACAAGCTGATCGTTGCAGTCGGCCGTCGCCCAGTGACCACTGATCTGCTGGCTGCCGACAGTGGTGTGACCATCGACGAGCGTGGCTACATCTTCGTCGACGACTACTGCGCTACCAGCGTTCCTGGCGTTTACGCCATCGGTGACGTGGTCCGCGGCATGATGCTGGCCCACAAGGCCTCGGAAGAGGGCATCATGGTGGTCGAGCGCATCAAGGGCCACAAGGCCCAGATGAACTACGACCTGATCCCGTCGGTCATCTACACCCACCCGGAAATCGCGTGGGTCGGCAAGACCGAACAGGCCTTGAAGGCCGAAGGCGTTGAGGTTAACGTGGGCACCTTCCCGTTCGCGGCCAGCGGCCGTGCGATGGCTGCCAACGACACCGGTGGTTTCGTCAAGGTCATCGCCGATGCCAAGACCGACCGCGTCCTGGGTGTACACGTGATTGGCCCATCGGCTGCCGAACTGGTGCAGCAGGGCGCAATCGCAATGGAATTCGGCACCAGTGCCGAGGACCTGGGCATGATGGTCTTCAGCCATCCGACCCTGTCCGAAGCGTTGCATGAAGCAGCGCTGGCGGTGAATGGCGGCGCCATTCACGTGGCCAACCGTAAGAAGCGTTAATTATAAGAAACCACGGCGGGCTGCCCGTCGTGAGTCTTGCGTGCATGACTCACCGCGGAAAGTCCGCCGGACCGGATCACACGGGAAAACCCGGGGTCAACGGTCACAGGTGGTGCGGCGCCAGCGATGGCGCAGCGCCGAAGCGCAGTACCTAACGAAGACGGTAAAAAGCATGAATCTTCACGAGTATCAGGGTAAGCAGCTGTTCGCTGAATACGGCCTGCCAGTTTCCAAGGGTTTCGCTGTCGATACCCCTGAGCAAGCTGCAGAAGCCTGCGACAAGATCGGCGGGAACGAGTGGGTGGTAAAAGCCCAGGTTCACGCGGGTGGTCGCGGCAAGGCGGGCGGCGTCAAGCTGGTTCGCAGCAAAGAAGACGCCAAGGCGTTCGCTGCACAGTGGTTGGGCAAGAATCTGGTTACCTACCAGACCGATGCCAACGGTCAACCCGTCTCCAAGATTCTGGTCGAATCCTGCACTGACATCGCCAAAGAGCTGTACCTGGGCGCTGTAGTCGATCGTTCGAGCCGCCGTATCGTGTTCATGGCTTCCACCGAAGGTGGCGTGGACATCGAGAAAGTCGCCCACGAAACGCCTGAGAAAATCCTCAAGGCCACCATCGACCCGCTGGTCGGCGCTCAGCCGTTCCAGGGTCGCGAGCTGGCATTCCAGCTGGGCCTGGAAGGCAAGCAAGTTCAACAGTTCGCCAAGATCTTCGTGGGTCTGGCCAAGCTGTTCAAGGATCACGATCTGGCCCTGCTGGAAGTGAACCCGCTGGTGATCAAGGCCGACGGCGACCTGCACTGCCTCGATGCCAAGATCAACATCGACGCCAACGCCATGTACCGTCAGCCCAAGCTGAAAACCTTCCACGACCCGTCGCAGGACGACGCTCGTGAAGCCCACGCTGCCAAGTTCGAACTGAACTACGTTGCCCTCGAAGGCAACATCGGCTGCATGGTCAACGGTGCCGGCCTGGCCATGGGTACCATGGACATCGTAAACCTGCACGGCGGCAAGCCAGCCAACTTCCTCGACGTTGGCGGCGGCGCTACCAAAGAGCGCGTTACCGAAGCGTTCAAGATCATTCTGTCCGACAGCAATGTCGCGGCCGTCCTGGTCAACATCTTCGGCGGCATCGTTCGCTGCGACATGATTGCCGAAGGCATCATCGGTGCAGTGAAAGAAGTCGGCGTTAAAGTTCCGGTCGTCGTTCGCCTTGAAGGCAACAACGCCGAACTGGGCGCTAAAGTACTGGCAGAAAGCGGTTTGAACATCATTGCGGCAACCAGCCTGACCGACGCTGCTCAACAAGTTGTCAAAGCTGCGGAGGGCAAGTAATGAGCGTCCTGATCAATAAAGACACCAAAGTCATCTGCCAGGGCTTCACCGGCTCGCAGGGTACTTTCCACTCCGAACAGGCCATCGCCTACGGCACCAAGATGGTCGGCGGCGTAACCCCAGGCAAGGGTGGCACCACCCACCTGGGCCTGCCAGTGTTCAACACCGTGAAAGAAGCTGTGGAAGCTACCGGCGCTGACGCTTCGGTCATCTACGTTCCGGCTCCTTTCTGCAAGGACTCGATCCTGGAAGCTGCCTTCGGCGGCATCAAGCTGATCGTGTGCATCACCGAAGGCATTCCTACCCTGGACATGCTGGATGCCAAGGTCAAGTGCGACGAGCTGGGCGTGACCCTGATCGGCCCTAACTGCCCAGGTGTCATCACCCCGGGCGAGTGCAAGATCGGCATCATGCCAGGCCATATCCACTTGCCAGGCAAGGTCGGTATCGTTTCGCGTTCCGGCACCCTGACCTACGAAGCTGTGAAGCAGACCACCGACGCCGGCTTCGGCCAGTCGACCTGCGTCGGCATCGGTGGTGACCCGATCCCGGGCTCCAACTTCATCGACATCCTGAAGCTGTTCCAGGAAGACCCGAAGACCGAAGCGATCGTCATGATCGGTGAGATCGGCGGTTCGGCTGAAGAAGAAGCTGCTGCCTACATCAAGGCCAACGTCACCAAGCCTGTCGTTTCCTACATCGCCGGTGTTACCGCACCTGCGGGCAAGCGCATGGGCCACGCTGGCGCCATCATCTCCGGCGGCAAGGGCACTGCGGACGAGAAGTTCGCCGCCCTGCAGGACGCTGGTGTGAAGACCGTGCGTTCCCTGGCTGACATCGGCAAGGCCCTGGCCGAGCTGACTGGCTGGGAAGTCAAGAAGTAATACTGCTACACCCCCCACGCGCACAGAGGCCACCTTCGGGTGGCCTTTGTCGTTTCCGGGGGTACTCCTGTGCCGGCCTCTTCGCGGGTAAACCCGCTCCCACAGGAGAGCAACACATTCGAAACTTGTGGTGATCCCCTGTGGGAGCGGGCAAGCCCGCGAAGAGGCCGGTACAGGCAACATGGATTTTTCGATGAGTTTGATAGGAATTTTCACGCAGACGAATGTTTCAATCCGAGGATAATTCTCGCTGTCCTCGGTCGCACAGACGACAAACATGTACGCACATCGGACAAGCAGCACTGTGCCAGTGCGTTTGACTGACAAAACAGTTACATTACGCGTTCACTCTGTGCCCGTACCCCAAAAGGGAACGACACGCTAAACGGGTCTGGCCTATCAAGCCGGGCAGCATTTCCCCTCATCCAAAGGGAAATCCCCTCTCGAATCCCGATTTCAGCAGTGTGGTACTACCTTAAATGAAAGTTCTCAAAGGCCAGGATATCCTGGCGCTTGGCTTTATGACGTTTGCGCTTTTCGTGGGCGCTGGCAACATCATCTTCCCGCCTATCGTTGGTCTGCAGTCTGGTCCGCACGTATGGATGGCGGCCCTGGGCTTCTTGGTTACCGCCGTGGGCCTGCCGGTCATCACCGTGGTCGCTCTGGCCAAGGTTGGTGGTGGCATGGATGCCCTGAGCAGCCCGATCGGCAAGTTCTTCGGTGGCCTGCTGGCGGCCGTGTGCTACCTCTCGGTCGGCCCGCTGTTCGCCACCCCGCGTACCGCGACCGTATCGTTCGAAGTGGGCGTTGCGCCGCTGACTGGTGAAAGCCCGCTGGCGCTGTTCATCTACAGCCTGGTTTACTTCCTCGTGGTATTGGCCGTGTCCATGTACCCGGGCAAGCTGCTCGACACCGTGGGTCGCTTCCTGGCGCCATTGAAGATCATCGCCCTGGCGGTACTGGGCATCGCCGCATTCGCGCTGCCTGCCGGCACCATTGGTGAAGCGCAGCCGGCCTATGCCGCCGCAGCGTTCTCCAAGGGCTTCTCCGATGGTTACCTGACCATGGACACGCTGGGTGCCCTGGTGTTCGGTATCGTCATTGTCAACGCCATCCGCTCGCGCGGTGTCGAGTCGCCGAAGCTGATTACCCGCTATGCCATCATCGCCGGCCTGATCGCCGGTGTCGGCCTGGCCCTGGTGTACATCAGCCTGTTCCGCCTGGGGGCAACCAGCCACGACATCGCGGCTGACGCTACCAACGGCGCGGCGGTACTGCATGCCTATGTGCAGCACACCTTCGGCTCGCTGGGCAGCGGCTTCCTCGCCGTGCTGATCGCGCTGGCCTGCCTGGTGACAGCGGTTGGCCTGACCTGTGCCTGCGCCGAGTACTTCAGCCAGGTTCTGCCGCTGTCGTACCGCGCACTGGTGGTGATCCTGGCGGGCTTCTCGCTGCTGATCTCCAACCTTGGCCTGACCAAGCTGATCATGTTCTCGATTCCGGTGCTCACCGCGATCTACCCGCCGTGCATCGTGGTGGTCGGGCTGAGCTTCGTGAAGGACCTGTGGAACTCGCCGACCCGCATCCTGGCGCCAGTGATGCTGGTGTCGCTGCTGTTCGGCATGGTCGATGCGATCAAGGGCAGCAGCATTGCCCATGTGCTGCCGGACTTCATGGCCCACTTGCCACTGAGCGACCAAGGCCTGGCCTGGCTGGTGCCTTCGGTGGTGACCCTGGTTGGCGCCGTGGCCTGCGATCGCATGCTTGGCAAGCCGCGCGAAGCGCTGGCCTGATAGTCGAAGCCTGAGGGCGGCGCCGGCCACAAGCCGAAGGGTGCTCGCCAAGGTGGAAACTTCAAAGCCCCGTATCCGAGAGGATGCGGGGCTTTTTGTTTGCCTGTACTGGCCTCTTCGCAGCACAAGGCTGCTCCTACAAGTGCAGTGCCGTACCTGTAGGAGCAGCCTTGTGCTGCGAAGAGGCCAGTACAGGCAATGCGGATTTCTGGGTGTGTGTGTGCCTTTTGCCGCTTGCCAGCGTCGAAATCCGGTCCCTATCCTTCAGGTATCTGGCCCTCCCGGGAATCCTGCATGAATTTCATCCAAAGCAACTTCAACAACCTGTTGGCCATCGCCTGGTTCGCCCTGTGCTGGGGCGGTTATACCCGCTATGCCATCTGGAAGGGCCGCGACACCGCGTGCCTGGCCAGCGTGCTGCACCTGTACCGCGAAGACTGGATGCGCCGCATGCTGTTGCGCGACAACCGCATTGCCGATGCCAGCGTGATCGGCAATCTCGAGCGCAACGCCTCGTTCTTCGCTTCCAGCACGCTGATCATCCTCGCCGGTATTCTCACCGTGCTCGGGGCCTCCGACCGGGCGCTGTCACTGCTGGCCGACCTGCCGCTGGTGCAGCAGACCTCCCAGGGCATGTCCGAGATCAAGCTACTGTGCCTGGCCATGGTATTCGTCTACGCCTTTTTCACCTTCAGCTGGTGCATGCGCCAATACAACTTCGCTGCAGTACTCGTGGGGTCGGCGCCGATGATCGGTGAACGGCTGGTCAATGAACTGGAGCGCAAGGCATTCGCCTCGCGGGCAGCGCGGGTGTTGTCGCTTGCTGCCAACCAGTTCAACTTGGGTCTGCGTTCCTATTACTTTGGCATGGCCATGTTGAGCTGGTTCATCAGCCCGTGGTTGTTCATGGGCATGAGTGTCGGGGTAGTGCTGATTCTTTATCGCCGCGAGTTCCATTCGGATGTGTTAGATGTGATGGTGTTCACACCTACCGAAAGTGTTTCGATCGAACCCGCAAAGGAAACCGCCGCTCCTGGCACCTGAAACGTTTAACCTCCAAGTTTCAGGCACAAAAAAACCCGACAATGTCGGGTTTTCTTGTTTTCGCCGATTACTGCTTGGCAGGTTCGGCTGGAGCAGCTGGGGTGGCTGGAGCGGCTTCTGGAGCCGGAGTAGCCGGAGCGGCTTCTTCGGCGGCCTTCTGCTCGGCTTCGGCCTGATCTTTGGCGGCTTCGGCGTTTTCCTTGGCGGCCTCGTTCATCTTATCCTGAGCTTCGCCCGCTTTTTCCTGGGCTTGCTCGGCGTGTTGCTGTGCGTCCTGGGCTTTGTCTTCGCTCGCTTTATCGCAAGCGGCCAGGCCCATGGCAGCAGCCAGCATCAGAGCAAAAGCAAAAGGTTTACGCATGGGGGTATTTCTCCTTGGTGGAATAAGTGACTTGTTCCTTCGAGTGCAACTACGCGGAATAAGTTCCGCGAAGATTACACATATATAACGCATCGTTCTATATAGACTTTTTAACGTTTTTATGCCGCTGCGGCAACGCGCAGGAAAACAGCCAATGAGCGATTCAACCTTGATGGCGATGGCCGAGCGTTTTCTCTCGGCCCTGAAACATTGTCAGTTGTTGCAAATGCGCGTGGCGCATGCCAATGCCGATGGCATGACGCTGGTGCTGCCCTGGTCACCGGCCATCGTAGGCAACCCGCAGAGCGGCGCCGTACATGGCGGCGCGTTGACCACGCTGATGGATACCACCTGCGGCATGGCCACGCTGTGCGTGTTGCCGCGTTTCGAAGTGTGCCCGACACTGGACCTGCGCATCGACTACATGCACCCGGCCGAGGCCGGCAAGGACATCTACGGCCATGCCCAGTGCTACCGGGTCACCCGCGACGTGATCTTCACCCGTGGCACGGCCTACCAGGACGACCCCGCCCAGCCGATCTGCCAGGTGGTGGGCACGTTCATGCGCCTGGGCCAGGAGATCAAGGGTGGCATCCGCTTCGGCAACAACCTGAAGGAGGGCGGGGCATGATTCCGCACGAGGTTCGCCAACAGCTCAACGCCGCCCACGCGGTGGGGGACTATCGGCCATTACTTGCGCTGATCCCCTATGCCGGCCTGATCGGCATCGAATGCGAGCGCGAAGGCGATGACCTGCTGTTCTGCCTGCCGGCCAGCCAGGACAACATCGGCAACCCGCTGCTGCCGGCCATCCACGGCGGTGTGATCGCGGGCTTCATGGAGCTGTCGGCAGCGCTGTACCTGCTGATCTTCAGCGAGAGCGCAAGCATTCCGAAGATCATCGACTTTTCCATCGATTACCTGCGCGCCGGGCACTTTCGCGATACCTACGCCCAGTGCCAGCTATGGCGCCAAGGCCGGCGGGTGACCAATGTGGCGATCACCGCCTGGCAGGGTGACAGGCAGTCGCCGATTGCCACAGCCCGCGCGCATTTCAAGATCGAACCGGAAAAGCCCTTGAAATCATCCGGGCAGCCCCCATCTGAGTGACATCCGCCGCTAACGCAGGCCAAGCCGGCCGCCAGGCGCCTACTGCCATCAGATCGGAGTTTTGAAGACCATGAGTGTGGAGACTCAAAAAGAAACGCTGGGCTTCCAGACCGAGGTGAAGCAGCTGCTGCACCTCATGATCCATTCCCTGTATTCGAACAAGGAGATCTTTCTGCGTGAATTGATCTCCAACGCCTCCGACGCCGCCGACAAGCTGCGCTTCGAGGCCCTGGCCAAGCCAGAGCTGTTCGAGGGCGATGCCGACCTGAAGATCCGCCTGAGCTTCGACAAGGACGCCGGTACCGTGACCCTCGAGGACAACGGCATCGGCATGAGCCGCGAAGAGGTCATCGCCCACCTGGGTACCATCGCCAAGTCCGGCACTGCCGACTTCATGAAGAACCTCACCGGTGATCAGAAGAAGGACTCGCACCTGATCGGTCAGTTCGGTGTGGGCTTCTATTCCGCGTTCATCGTCGCCGACAAGGTCGACGTGTACAGCCGCCGTGCCGGCCAGCCGGCCGCCGAAGGCGTGCACTGGTCGTCGAAAGGCGAGGGCGAGTTCGAAGTCGCCACCATCGACAAGCCACAGCGTGGCACCCGCATTGTCCTGCACCTGAAGAAGGACGAGCAGGAGTTCGCCGATGGCTGGCGCCTGCGCAACGTGGTCAAGAAGTACTCCGACCACATCGCCATGCCGATCCAGCTGCCGAAAGAGCAAGCTGCCGCCGAAGGCGAAGAACAGCCGGCCGAAGAGTGGGAAACCGTCAACCGTGCCAGTGCCCTGTGGACCCGTCCGCGTACCGAAATCAAGGACGAGGAGTACCAGGAGTTCTACAAGCACATCGGCCATGACTTCGAAAACCCGCTGGCGTGGAGCCACAACAAGGTCGAAGGCAAGCTCGAATACAACTCGCTGTTGTACGTGCCGGCCCGCGCGCCGTTCGACCTGTACCAGCGCGAAGCACCACGCGGCCTGAAGCTGTACGTGCAGCGCGTGTTCATCATGGACCAGGCCGAGTCGTTCCTGCCGCTGTACCTGCGCTTCATCAAGGGTGTGGTCGATTCCAACGACCTGTCGCTGAACGTGTCGCGTGAAATCCTGCAGAAAGACCCGATCATCGACTCGATGAAGACCGCGCTGACCAAGCGCGTACTGGACATGCTGGAGAAGCTGGCGAAGAACGAGCCCGAGAAGTACAAGGGCTTCTGGAAGAACTTCGGCCAGGTGCTGAAGGAAGGCCCGGCCGAAGACTTCGCCAACAAGGAAAAGATCGCCGGCCTGCTGCGCTTCGCGTCCACCCAGGACGACAGCGGCGAGCAGAGCGTCGCCCTGGCCGATTACCTGGCCCGCGCCAAGGAAGGCCAGGACAAGATCTACTACCTCACCGGCGAGTCGTATGCGCAGGTCAAGAACAGCCCGCACCTGGAAGTCTTCCGCAAGAAAGGCATCGAAGTGCTGCTGCTGACCGACCGTATCGACGAGTGGCTGATGAGCTACCTCAACGAGTTCGACGGCAAGGCCTTCGTCGACGTCGCCCGTGGCGACCTGGACCTGGGCAAGCTGGATTCGGAAGAAGACAAGAAGGCCCAGGAGGAAGTCGCCAAGGACAAGGAAGGCCTGGTCGAGCGCCTGAAGGGCGCGCTGGGTGACAGCGTGGCCGAAGTGCGCGTGTCGCACCGCCTGACCGACTCGCCGGCGATCCTGGCCATCGGCGAACAGGACCTGGGCCTGCAGATGCGCCAGATCCTCGAAGCCAGCGGGCAGAAGGTGCCGGAGTCCAAGCCGATCTTCGAGTTCAACCCGACTCACCCGCTGATCGAGAAGCTGGACAACGAGCAGAGCGAAGACCGCTTCGCCGAGCTGTCGCACATCTTGTTCGATCAGGCGGCCCTGGCGGCCGGTGACAGCTTGAAGGACCCTGCGGCTTACGTTCGTCGCCTGAACAAGCTGCTGGTCGAGCTGTCTGCTTGAGTTGATGGATAGGAAAGCCCGCTTCGGCGGGCTTTTTTATGACGAATGCCAAAGGAGTGCTTGATGAGCAAAGTAATCGTCGAATCGCTGGTTTATCACCTGTCCGGCAAGACCTACGAAAGCCGCCTGGTCTATGAGCCGGGTGCGCTGGGCCGCCCTGGTTTGGTGATGGCGCCGAACTGGATGGGTATTGGCGAAGGGGCCGAGCGCATCGCCAAGGAAGTGGCCGAGAAGGGCTATGTGGTACTGATTGCCGACCTGTACGGGCAATCGCTGCGCCCGTCAAACGCCGACGAGGCCGGCGCCGCGATGATGCCGTTGAAGAATGACCGAGGGGAGCTGCGCAAGCGCATGCAGGAAGCCCTGGCGCAACTGCTGGGGCAGTCGAAGGCGCTGCTGGAGCCGGGCAAGGTCGGCACGTTCGGCTTCTGCTTTGGTGGCTGCTGTGCCTTGGAGCTGGCCCGTAGCGGTGCGGATTTGCGCGCGGCGGTGTCGTTCCATGGCACGCTGGACACGCCGAACCCTGAAGATGCCAAGCGCATCAAGGGCTCGGTGCTGGTGCTGCACGGCGCTTCCGATCCACTGGTGCCGAAGGAGCAGTTGCCGGCGTTCGAGGAGGAGATGAACGCGGCCAAGGTGGATTGGCAGTTGCTGAGCTATGGCGGGGCGGTGCACTCCTTTACCGACCCGAATGCCAATGTGCCGGGCAAGATGCAGTATGACCGGCGCACCTCGGAGCGGGCGTTCCGCTCGATGCATAACCTGCTGACTGAGGTGTTCCAGCGCTGAGATTGCACGGGGCCGCTGTGCGGCCCATCGCGACACAAGGCCGCTCCTACAAGGGTTACGCGTTCCCCCTGTAGGAGCGGCCTTGAACTGGCCTAATGATCCCGGACACCTCTTAAGGGCGATATGATTCGCCCAATCAGGAGGTTTCATGCAAGAACGAAAGACCTACACCCGCGAGTTCAAGCAACGTGCTGCCAGCATGGTTCTAGATGACCACTGCTCGATTCCCGACGTCTGCGCATCAATGGACGTCGGCCCTACAGCCCTGCGCCGCTGGGTTGATCAGGTACGTAAAGAGCGACAGAAGGGCCAGCCAGTAGCCGGTACCAAAGCGATCAGCGACGAACAGCGAGAGCTCCAGCAACTGCGAGCCAAGATCAAGCGCCTGGAGACCGAGGCTGAAATCTTAAAAAAGGCTACGGCTCTCTTGATGTCGGATCCCGATCGTTTTTCCTGATCGAGGAACTGAGAGAGTCAGGTTCGTATCCGACCAGCCTCCTTTGCAGTGCGCTGAGCGTGTCCCGTAGCGCGTTTTATGACTGGCTTCGCCGCCGTTCAGTGCCGAATACCAAGCGTGACGAACTCAGAGAAAAAGTCATTCAACTGCACGGCGAAAGCAGGGGAAGCGCGGGTGCGAGAATGATCTCTGAGCACCTGAAGGCCCAGCAGCTCAAGGTGGGGAGGTATCTGGCCGGAAAACTCATGGAGGAGGCAAATCTGGACAGCAAGCAACGCCGTCCGCATCGAAATCGCTCCAAAGGCGTTGAAGCGTTTGTGGCCAAGAATCTGCTCGCGCGTAACTTTGAGCCAACAGCAATTAACCAGGTCTGGTGCGGTGATGTGACCAGTTTGATGGTCGGGAAGCGCTGGTATCACCTAGCAGTAGTGATTGATTTGTTCGCGCGTCGGATCGTTGGCTGGGCGTTTTCCCTGATCAACGACGCCAACTTGGTTAGCAAGGCGCTGAGGATGGCGGTAGGGGTCAGGGGCAAGCATGCAGGCTTGATGTTTCACTCGGATCAAGGCTGCCAATACACCAGCCAGCGCTTCCAGTCCGAGCTGCTTGAGCATGGGATAACGCAGAGCATGAGCCGGAGGGGACAATGCTGGGATAACGCACCGACAGAGCGTTTCTTTGGGACGCTCAAGTCAGAATGGGTGCCGCCCAAGGGCTACAAGGAAATTGAAGAGGCCAAGCAGGACATGACCAGCTTCTTCATGCGATACAACCGAATCAGACTCCATAGCTACAACAACTACTTGTCGCCAATAGCTATGGAGCAGCAGGCGGCTTGATCACCGTAACTGGTGTCCGGAAATACTTGACCAGAACATGCCCGCTCCCACAGGGATATCACCAAGCCTGAGGGCAGTGATATCCCTGTGGGAGCGGGCAAGCCCGCGAAGAGGCCAGCACAGGTAGTACAAAGCTCAGCCCAGCGGATACTTCTGCAAGTTCGCCATCATTTGCTGCAACGCCTGCAAGCTGTCCTTTGGGTGCACTGCCCCGTCGAAGTCGCCAATCCGTGCCCAGTTCTCCGCCACCTGTTCCGGGGTAAAGCCTTCGCGAGGATCGAAGCCTACCCCCAGGCTGCGCTCCCACCGCACCTTGCCCACCCAGCCGCCGCCCACTTCGAACAGCTCACCGCTGCCCTGGCACTGCTCGCTGCCCAGGTACACCACCAGTGGGCTGACCAGCTCAGGCTTGAGCCGTTCGAACACCTGGGGCGGGATCAGCCCTTCGGTCATGCGGGTGCCACCCGTGGGTGCGATGGCGTTGACCAGGATGCCGTGCTTGCGCCCTTCGATCGCCAGGGTACGAGTCAGCCCATACAGGCCCAGCTTGGCCATGCCATAGTTGGCCTGACCGAAGTTGCCGTAGATGCCGGACGTGGAAGCGGTGAAGATCACCCGCCCCCAGTTCTGGTCACGCAGGTGCGGCCAGGCAGCGCGGGTGACCTTGTAGGCCCCCTCGACATGCACCTGATACACCTGCTCCCAGTCGCTGTCTTCCATCTTGTGGAAGGTCTTGTCACGCAGGATACCGGCGTTGTTCACCAGCACATCGACCCGGCCGAAGCTGTCCAGGGCCTGCTCGACAATACGCGCGCCGTGGCTGACCGAGTCATGGTTGGCAATGGCACTGCCACCAGCGGCGCGGATCTCCTCTACAACCCGGTCGGCGGCGGAAGAGCTGGCACCTTCTCCGTGGGTGGAGCCGCCGAGGTCATTGACCACCACCCGAGCACCACGCGCAGCGAACAGCAGCGCGTGGGCACGGCCCAGGCCACCCCCGGCTCCGGTGACGATCACCACGCGATCTTGCAGACGGACAGGCTCGCTCATGCTCATGGCTCCAGGCAGGTTCAGGTCAGCCGAGTGTCCGCCGCCAGCGGCGGGCGAACAATCAAGCTCACGCAGGCTGAATGCCTGGCAATAACGCAGCGCGATGGTCATGGGGCCGCTGTGCGGCCTATCGTCGGCAAGGCCCTGTCAGGACCACGCCACTTTATGCAGGGAATAGCTCAGCGGTTGTTCACGAAAGGCCAGGTAATGGCGCAGCACCTGCACCGGCGCTTCGGTATGCGGGTAATGGCCGATGCCCTGCAACTGCACGGTGTCCGGCTCCGGTACCAGTTGCCGGTAGCGCTCCACCATGTGCGCACCGGACAGCGGGTCGTCCACGCCATTGATGAAGCGCAGTGGCACGCCTTCTTGCTGCATCGCGCCAACCCAGCGGTCGCGGTGCAACCTGCGCTCCGGCATGTAACCCACCAGCTTGTGCAAGATACGCGTGCCACCATTGGCAGCGATCAGGCTCCAGAAATCATCCAGCGCGCTTTCACTGGGGTGGGTGCAAGGGCCGTAGACCTGCGTCACGTTGCGCACCAGGTCGTCACGCCCGAACGAGCGCCCTACCAGCCAGCCCAGGCGACTGAGCAGCAGCTTCTGGATCAGCAGCATGCGGCAGCTTTCGGGGAACAGCCCGCAATTGAGGAATACGCAGCTGGCGATATTGGCGCGCTGTTCATGATGCCGCGCCAGCATTTCCTGGGCCACACTGCCGCCGTAGTCGTGGGCCAACAGATGCACCGGCTGGTCGACCTTCAGCTCGGCGAGCAAGGCCTGCTGCAGGTCGGCCTGCTCCATCAGGCTGTACACGTGATCGACCGGTTTGGCCGAATCGCCAAAGCCGAGCATATCGCAGGCGATCACTCGGAAGCGCTGGGCCAAAGGCCCCCACAGGTAGTGCCAATCCCAGCTGGCGGTGGGGAAGCCGTGCAACAGAAGCAGGGGCTCTCCTTGCCCTGCGGTCCAGTAGCGGATGCTCTGGCCCCGGAAAGTGAAACTCTGTCCCCGGGTACGCCAGACGCACAATGGAATTTCGGCCATAGGCATCAGAACGGTCCCGGTGAAGTGGTGTCGGCGGAATAGAGCAAGGCTGCGGTCATTGCATGTCACCTCGGCACTTACATGTGCTCTCTATGTCGAGGCTGAGTCTAGCCAGCAGCCCACGCGCTGGAACTTGCGTTTCCAGCCAGCTTGATGACTTGGCGAGTCAGTGGCACGAACGGTCAGAGAAGCATGGCCAGCAGCGGTGCCGCGAACAGGTTCAACAACCCGGTCAGGACCATGACCAGGCCAGCCACCGAGCCTTCCTCGCGGCCTACCTCCTGCGCCCGGCTGACACCGGCACCATGGGCGCCGACGCCGAACAGCGCGCCACGCGCCAGCGGTGTGCGCAACGGCAACCAGCGCAGCAGCACGCCACCGAACATGGCGCCCAGCACGCCGGTGAACATCACGAATACCGCCGTGAGCTCCGGTACGCCACCCAGGTCATGGGCCAATGGCATGGCAAAAGGCGTGGTGATCGAACGCGGCACCAGCGACAGGCTGGTCGCGCTGTCGAGCGCCAACATATGAGCCAACCCCCAGGAACTGGCGATCGAAGCGCTGCTACCAGCGACCATGCCCACCATCAATGCCGGCCAGTGGCGCGCCAGCATGGCCCGTTGCTGCCAGATCGGCACCGCGAATGCCACGGTCACCGGACCAAGCACACTCATCAACCAATGGGTGTTGCGGGCGTATTCGGCATAGGCGGTGTGCAGCGGCACGGCTACCGCCAGCAACAGTACCGGCACCAGGATCAGCGGCGACAGCAGGTAGCGCCCGCTGCGCCGGTACAACCAGCGGCTGCCCAGGTACGCCAGCAAGGTCAGGGCCAGCCAGAACAGCGGCATGGGTTCAAGGCTCACGGCGCAACCTCCAGCGGCACACCAGTTCCACGGTCAATGCGGTCACCACCATTACCATCAGGGTGCTCACGGCAATCACCAGCAGGATGCGCCAGCCCTCGTCACGGATCAGGGCGCCGTAATCGAGCAGGCTCATCAGCGCCGGGATGAAGAACAGCAGCATCTCAGCCATCAGCCAGCCGGCGCCCAGTTGCAGCATGGCCGGCTTGAGCACACCCGAGGCAAACAGCAACAGCAGCAATGCCAGGCCCATCACGCCGCCAGGAATCGGCCAGCCCAACCAAGTGGCAAGCTGGCCACCGAGCAGGAACAGTGCGCAGAGGATCGCCAGCTCGACGAGCAGGCGCAGGGCTTTTTTCAACAACGCGGGTTTCATGGTGGTTCCTCGACAGGCCCTCATTTTAAGATTTGGCTGCCTAGGCCAGAAGCGAATTGTTAGACTGAATGCCATTCCAGAATGGAATTGCGATCATGGAATTCAAACAGCTGCGCAGCTTTATCGAAGTGGTCCACCGCGGCGGTTTTACCCAGGCGGCGCAGACCCTGCACATCAGCCAGTCGGCAGTGAGCAAACAGGTTGCCCAGTTGGAGCAAGATGTGGGCCAGCCACTGCTGGAGCGCCAGGCCTCGCAGCTGCACCTGACCGCTGCCGGGCGCATTGTGCTGGAGCGTGGCGAAGCCTTGCTGCGCCAGCGTCAGGCATTGCTCAGCGAACTGGACGACCTCAGCCAGATGGGCCGCGGTGAGCTGCGCCTGGGCTTGCCGATGCTGGGCAGCGACGCGCTGTTCGCCGGGTTGTTCGCCGAGTATCGGCGGCGTCACCCGAACATCGCGATCCAATTGCTCGAAGGCGGCAGCCGCAGCATCGAACAGGCGGTCCGAAGTGGCGAACTGGAACTGGGTGGCAGCCTGACCCCCGCTGACGAGGCGTTCGAGTACCAGCCGTTCTGCAACGAACCGCTGGATGCCCTTTTGCCTGCCGGCCACAAGCTTGCGGGCCAGGGCGGAGTGGACTTGCGGCAGTTGGCCGATACGCCGTTCCTGCTTTACCAGCGCAGTTTCGTGCTGAACGATCGGCTACTGAAGGCGTGCCAGCAGGAGGGTTTTACCCCCAGGGAAGGCGGACGCAGTGGCCAGGCGGACTTCCTCGCGGCGCTTGTGGCGGCGGGCCAGGGCGTAGTGCTGCTGCCCCGTGTGGTGGCGAAAGCGCTGGAGCGCCCCGGTGTGGTGCGTTTGCCGCTGCGCTCGCCAGGGGATTTGCGGTGGGATATCGCGTTCATCTGGCGGCGTGGTGCGTATCTGTCACGGGCGGCGCAGGCGTGGTTGTCTTTACTACGCGAACATCCCGGCTGACGCGATCCCTGTAGGAGCGGCCTTGTGTCGCGAAAGGGCTGCAAAGCAGCCCCAGGATCTCCGCGGCGTTGCAAACATTGCTGGGGCCGCTATGCGGCCCTTTCGCGACACAAGGCCGCTCCTACAAGGGATCGCGTGAAGCCTCGAGTCAGGCCTTCAGTGCTTGAACAAGCTCAGCCAACCAAGGCTCTGCATCCGCCTCCGGTGTCACCGTCTCGCTGGCATCCAGGCGCAGCATCGGCTGCACTTCCCGCACGCCCAGTTCGGCAAACAGTTCGCGCATTTGCTCGCCACCACCGCAATAGGTATCGCCATAACTGCTGTCACCCAACGCAATCACCGCACCCGGCAGGCCACGCCAGGCCGCAGGCAGGGTGTCACGAATGCTGCTGTACAACGGCATGAGGCTGTCCGGCAGTTCGCCCATGCCAGTGGTCGATGTCACGGCCAGCAAAGCGTCGGGGGCGAAACCTTGAAGGTCCTGCAAGGTGGCGCGCGCCGCATGCCAGGCCTCCAGGCCCGCAGCCTTGAGCAGCGATTCAGCGTGACGGGCGACTTCTTCGGCGGTGCCATAGACCGATCCGGAAATAATGGCGACTTTCATCGGGTAGAGGATTCCGAAACTGAGTGAAAACGTAGGATACTAGCATCCGGCGCTGGCAAAAGGCCGCCTCTACCAAAGTCACCATCCCCAGCCCTGCTTCGCACCCTTGTTTACTCAACGGCCCGAACATGATCAACGCGCAACTGCTGCAATCCATGGTCGATGCGTCCAATGACGGCATCGTGGTCGCCGAACAGGAAGGCGACGACACCATCCTCATCTACGTGAACGCGGCCTTCGAACGCCTGACCGGCTACAGCCGTGACGAAATTCTCTATCAGGACTGCCGCTTCCTGCAGGCAGACGACCGCGACCAGCTTGGCCGCGCCCGCATCCGCAAGGCCCTGGCCGAAGGCCGACCGTGCCGCGAAGTGCTGCGCAACTACCGCAAGGATGGCAGCGCTTTCTGGAACGAACTGTCGATCACCCCGGTAAGGCACGACGTCGAACAGCGCACCTACTTCATCGGCATTCAGAAAGACGTCACTCGCCAGGTCGAACTGGAGCGGGAACTTGCGCAGCTGCGCGTTCGTCCGAAACCCGACGAACGCACCTGAACCAGGTAAGCCACGCACGGTCAATCCCGTTGAAGAAATCGCCATCGAGTTCGATCATGCAAGCAGAAGCGCTCCTGACCCAGGACGAGCTGGATTTCATACAGAACATGCAGCATTCGCCGCAGTTGAACCTGGCCGACCCCATGTCGAGCCTGCTGGTCAATGGCGACCGCCG
Organism: Pseudomonas inefficax; assembly: GCF_900277125.1. Taxonomy (GTDB): domain Bacteria; phylum Pseudomonadota; class Gammaproteobacteria; order Pseudomonadales; family Pseudomonadaceae; genus Aquipseudomonas; species Aquipseudomonas inefficax. The sequence goes on along the minus strand of NZ_OPYN01000179.1, from coordinate 75,787 downwards.
CATCCAGAGCTTGCTCACCCGCTTGGTGGCCAACGAACAGGTAACCCTGCAGGCGCAGTTCAACAACCAGCAGATCAGCTTCCCGCTGCAACTGGTGGAAGACGAGTTCCATGCCCTGCACCTGCAACTGGGCTCACCGGAAATCTACGAAGACGGCCCCATGCTGCGCCCCTGGCGCCTGTCGATGGAGCAGCCGAGCGCACTGCTCGATGCCCATGGGCAGGAAAGCGGCCTGTGGGTTCGCGATATTTCGTTCAAGGGTACGTTGCTCGAAGTCCGTGGCCTGCCAGCGGCACCAGCCCGCTTCGAACTGCGCTTCGCCCCTGGCAACATCCCTCCCATCGAACTGCATGGCGTGCTGGGGCGGCGCATCGGCCCGGACCTGGCCGCCTACGATCTTAGCCAAAGCCCGGCCGAAGAGATCGAACGCCTGCGTGACTATATCCTCCAGGCCCATCGCCGGGCTCACCCCGAGCTTCACACTCAGGTATCGAGCTGACCGGCCAGAAACTGCCGCAAACGCTGGCGCATCACGCTACCCTGCGCGCCCAGGCAGGCAATCGGGCTGCCAGCAAGGCTGTCCTGTGCCAGTTCCGCCGCTTCACCAGCCAGTAACATCGGGCATTCCAGCCCTGCCACCAGGCGCGTCAGGCGCCGGGTGAGCTCCATTGTGGGCGGCTGATGGGAAAACAGCACCAGGACATTCGGCTTCAGGCGCTCGCAGACCAGTGCCAGTTCCTCCAGCGGCTGCCCGCTCGCCAATGGCGTTACGCCAACTTCATCGCTGCCCAGGGTCAGGCTGGTCACCAGCAGTTCCAGCTCGTGGCACTGCCCCGGCAACGGCGCCAGCAGCACCATGCGGCTGCGCGGTGCACGGGCTAGTTGCAAGCGAGTGGACACCCGGCCACGCAAGAACTGATCGAGGAACAGCCACTCGCTGGCCTGCCCGTAGCCGCCCTGCCCGGCCGCCAGGTCATGCCACACCGGCATGAACACTTCAGCAAATACCTGGTCCAGGGTGCAGGCGGCAAACACCTCGTCGAACAGGCGGTCCAGGCTGGCCAGGTCAAAACGTTGCAGCGCCTGGCGAATCTGCTGCTGCCAGCGCACCCAGGCACCCGCCGCGCCACCTGCCTGGCCGGCAAGGGCATGGTCGCGCGCGAGGATGCTGGCGACCTTGCTTACCGCCACGCCGCGCTCCAGCCAGCCAAGAATGCGACGGATGTCATCGATATCGGCCTGGGAATACAGGCGGTGGCCGCTGTCGGTGCGGGTTGGCTGGATCAGGCCGTGGCGGCGCTCCCAGGCGCGCAAGGTCACGGCATTGACGCCGGTCAGACGGGAAACCTCACGGATCGGAAACAGGTCCTGCTGCGCGAGGCCCGCATCGATTACCGGATTCAGCCCCTGGTCGTTCATCTGCACGGAGTACCCTGTCTGCCCAAGTTGAACACCTAGTCTACTACGGCTACACCAGACGCTGGGCCGCAACCGTTTGCCGGCTGACAGTTGCCGAAGATCGCGCATGGGCGATAATCCGCGCCCGATTCTTGCATGCACGCCTGCGTCGCCCACCACCCCGGGCCACACAGCCAAAGGGGCCGGCTACCCGCCAGCCCTGTTGCCAGGAGATACACGATGTCTACCCCACCCGTTACCTTGATGGTGTCGCGCCGCGCCGCCCATGGCCGCTACCAGGACCTGCTGGCCTGGCTGCATGAAGGCGAACAGCTGGCAACCGACTTCCCCGGCTACCTTGGCTCGGGCATCCTCGCGCCACCCCGCGACAGCGACGAATTCCAGATCATTTTCCGTTTCAGCGACGAGCCGACCCTGCATGCCTGGGAGCATTCCGCCTCGCGCCGGGCCTGGTTGCAACGCGGCAACGGCCTGTTCGAACGCCCCAAAGAGGCGCGCGTGAGCGGCATTGATGACTGGTTTGGCACCAACATGGTGCAAAAACCGCCACGCTGGAAGCAGGCCGTGGCCATCTGGCTGGCCTTCTTCCCGGTCTCGCTGGTGTTCAATCTGGTGTTCGGCCATTGGCTGGCACCCCTGGACCTGGTACCACGGGTACTGCTCAGCACCCTGGGCCTGACGCCGTTGATGGTCTACCTGTTCATCCCCCTGTCCACGCGCCTGCTGGCCGGCTGGCTGCATGCATCTGCGGCCCCCGCTGGCGCCCTGCGTAGCCGCTGAGGCCAGGCCGTACACGCGGAAGACAGTTCGGGTATGCTGGGCGGCAACCAAAGGACAGACAAGTTGACCGCCCCGAACATGAACAGCCCCATTCTCGTTACCGGAGCCAGCCAGCGCGTCGGGCTGGCCCTGGCCCTTGAACTGGCGCAGGCCGGCCATAAGGTGGTCAGTGCCAGCCGCAGCATTCAGCCTCAGACGGCCCACCCGAACATCGTGCAGTTCCAGGCCGACCTGTGCCAGCTGGCCGACCGCCAGGCTTTGATCGACCACCTGCACAACCATTACGACGGCCTGCGCGCGATCATCCACAACGCCTCGCTTTGGCTCGACGATGGCCTCGACAACCTCGAGACCATGTTCCGCCTGCACGTCGAAGCGCCCTACCATCTCAACCTGGCCCTGGGCGACCTGCTGGCCAAGGTGGAAAAGGCCGACATCATTCACATTTGCGACGAAACCTCTTCGCGCGGCAGCAAAAGCCACATCGGCTACGCCGCGACCAAGGCCGCGTTGCAGAACATGGTGCTGTCATTCGCCGAAAAATATGCGCCCAAGGTGCATGTGAACGGTATCCTGCCGGGGCTGCTGATCCTCAAGGAAGGGGGTGACGAAACCTACCGCCAGCAGACCCTGAAGAAGGCCCTGCTGGAGTTCGAACCCGGCGCCGGCCCGCTGATCGAGACGGTCAAGTACCTGCTCGCCAGCCAGTACAGCACCGGCAGCCAGGTGGTCATCAACGGTGGCCGCCACCTGAAGAACCGCATGACCTGAGAGAAGCCCATGACCCCACAGCAACAGCTCGAACTCGAAGCCGCCGCGTTCCGGCGCCTGGTCGAACACCTGCAGAAGCGCACCGACGTGCAGAACATCGACCTGATGAACCTGTCCGGCTTCTGCCGCAATTGCCTGTCCAAGTGGTACAAGGCCGCGGCTGACGAGCGCCAGCTCGACCTGAGCCTGGATGACGCCCGCGAAGCGGTGTACGGCATGCCCTACGCCGAGTGGAAAGCCCAATACCAGAAAGAAGCCAGCGCCGACCAACAAGCGGCGTTCGAAAAAGGAAAACCCCGTGACTGACCTGAACACCCTGCGCGCCAGCCTGGCCAGCGGCCAACACGTGTTTGCCGATACCCTGGCGTTCATTGCCGAGAACTACAGCTACCAGCCACAGGCCTTCGACAATGGCGGCGTGGCGAATGCGGCCGGGCAGAACGAAGGTTCGTGCAAGACCCTGGGCCTGGCGCTGCTGGAAGGGCTGAGCGACCAGGAAGCGCTGCTGGCCTTCGGCGAGCACTACCGTGATGTGGTGGCCACGCCCGAAGGCAGCGACCATGGCAATATCCGTGCGCTGATCGAGCATGGGCTGGCGGGCGTCAAGTTCGCCGAGCTGCCGCTTGCGCGCAAGGCGTAAGATTGCCGGGGCCGCTTTGCGGCCCTTTCGCGACACAAAGGCCGCTCCCACAGAAGAAATGCGATCTCTTGTGGGAGCGGCCTTGCGTCGCGATGGGCTGCAACGCAGCCCCAGATTTTCCAACCTACCATCAATCCATGATGGTTCCCGGCATCCCGCTCTCCAGCCCCCCCTGCCGCAACCACTGCAACGCCACCGGCCACAAACTTTCGCGAAACCGGTCATGGAAGAACGCAAAGTGGCCAATTTCATCGACCGAGATATCCACAGGCGCAATACGCAGGTGCTTGCGTTCGGCGCCCTGCAGATAGCCCAGCAAACGCTCAGTCGCCGCCACGGTACCAAAGGGGTCATCGGTCAGGCTGATGGCCAGCGTCGCCGCCCGCACCTGGGCGAACGGTAGTGCCTCCAGTGCACGCCCGCTGGGTCGATGCTCATAGCGCGGGGTATGGGTGGTCCAGTCATGCACCACGCCGGATGGCGTGTCCTCCAGCCAACCCAGGCGCTTGCCGGGAAAATAACCGAACACCCGGGTGAGCAGCGGCATTACCACATGCCACTTGCCGAACAGCTGCCAGCGCTGGCCAGCCGCGTAATCGCGCCAGTAGGCGAATTGTGCGCCAACCATCACCACCCGGCGAACCTTGCTCGCCGACGGTGCCAGCCCCACTGCGCAGCCGCCAAAACTGTGCCCCACCACGTCCACCGGCTGGCCGGGGAAATGTTCTGCGGCGTGCATCAGCATGGCTTCGAAATCCAGACGGCCCCAGTCGCTCCAAGATGCCTGGAAGCCGCGCAGCGAGGCCGGGCGGGATTCGCCGATGCCACGGTAGTCGTAGGTCAGCACATCGCAGCCTTGGGCGAACAGGTAGTCGGCGAAACGCGAGTAGTAGCGGCAGCGTACCGAGGTGGCAGCGTTGATGATCACCAGCGGGCGCTGGGGGTCAGGCCGGGCGTGGCGCCAGCGGAAGCCGCCGAGGCTGTAGCCGTCGGCTGCGGTGTGGCGAAAGGCAGTGGCGGGTTGGGTGAGGCTGCTCATGGCACATTCCCTGTTGTTGTGCGCCAAAGCTAGCAAAGTTTTTATAGCCTGTACCGGCCTCTTCGCGGGTAAACCCGCTCCCACAGGGCCCCCACTGCCTTCAGGCTTGGTGAGATCCCTGTGGGAGCGGGTTTACCCGCGAAAGGCCGGTACAGGCCGATAGCGATTACAGCTCGACGCAGTCGAACTTCACATCAGTAGCCACGTCTTCGTCGTAGTTGACGTCAGCGCGCTCGAAGCCGAACAGGTTGAGGAACTGCTTCTTGTAACCGGCGTAGTCGGTCAGCTCGAACAGGTTCTCGGTGGTCACCTGTGGCCACAGCGCCTTGCAGGCGTCCTGCACGTCATCACGCAGTTCCCAGTCGTCCAGGCGCAGGCGGCCCTTCTCGTCGACCTCGGCCGGCGCGCCGTCGGCACGGTACATGCGGTCGCGGTACATGCGGTCCAGCTGGTCCTGGGTGCCTTCGTGAACACCCTTCTCCTGCATGATCTTGAACACCATCGACAGGTACAGCGGCATCACCGGGATGGCCGAGCTGGCCTGGGTAACCACCGACTTCAGTACCGCCACGTTGGCGCCGCCCTTCACTTCACCGGCCAGTTTCTTGTCCAGGCGCAGGGCAGTTTCGTCCAGGTCCTGCTTGGCCTGGCCCAGCGCACCGTGCCAGTAGATCGGCCAGGTGATATCGCTGCCGATGTAGCTGAAGGCCACGGTGCGGGCGCCTTCGGCCAGCACGTTGGCGCCCGCCAGAGCGTCGATCCACAGCTGCCAGTCCTGGCCACCCATGACGGTAACGGTGTCGGCGATTTCCTGCTCGGTAGCCGGCTCGATGCTGGCCTCGATGATGGTGTCCTTGTTGGTGTCGATGGCGGTCGACTTGTATGGCTGGCCGATCGGCTTCAGGGCCGAACGCACCAGTTCACCGGTTTGCGGCAGCTTGCGCACTGGCGAGGCCAGCGAGTAGATGACCAAGTCGACCTTGCCGCCCATTTCGTTCTTGATCAGCTCGATGACCTTGGCACGGGCTTCGTCGGAGAAAGCGTCACCATTGATCGACTTGCTGTACAGGCCCTCGGCTTTGGCGAACTTGTCGAAGGCTGCAGCGTTGTACCAGCCAGCGGTGCCGGCCTTGGTCTCGGTGCCTGGTTTTTCGAAGAACACGCCCAGGGTGTCGGCCTTGAAGCCGAACGCCGCGGTGATGCGGGCTGCCAGGCCGTAGCCGCTGGAAGCACCGATGACCAGGACCTTCTTCGGGCCATCCTCGCGCACGCCCAGTTTGCGGGTGGCTTCGATCTGGTCACGGACGTTGAGCTCGCAGCCCTTCGGGTGAGTCGTGGTGCAGATGAAACCGCGGACCTTAGGATGAATGATGGCCAATGTCTGTACCTCGTCAGGTTTATGCCGGGGGAAGCGCCACCGTGGGCGATTCCGGTTGATCAGAGGGTGAGACTACCCCTGCAGGTTATCCGACACATATTACGGGGTGATCAGAGGGATTCAAAACCGAGGTTTTCCTGTGCCGGCCTCTTTGCGGGCTCGCCCGCTCCCACAGGGATGGCGCAAATCCTGAAGGCTGCGCAATACCTGTGGGAGCGGGCAAGCCCGCGAAGAGGCCGCCACAATCAATCGCGGTGGCGACGGCGCCCAGTGATCATCGACCACGGCAGGTTTTCCCGCATGCGCACGCTCTCGTAGACGGCCGCGAGCACATGCACGCAAACCAGCACGAGCAGCCCATTGGCCAGCCAGCTGTGCAGGTCCATCGGCCAATCGACGCCAAACAGCGCGTCCACCTCCTCCGACGCCCACCCGGTAAGGCCCAGGCCGGCGATGCAGGTCAGCATCAGCACCATCACCAGCGCGCCAATCGGCGAATGCCCCATGTGATGGTCAAGCTCCCCATGCAGCAACGCCCGGGCATGCCCGAGCAGGTTTGCCGGGGTTGGCCAGAAATCGGCCCAACGCGCGCTGCGTGGCCCGACAAAGCCCCAAATCACACGCACCACCACAACGGCCAGTGCGTAGTAGCCCAGCCACTGGTGCCAGTCGTCACCTTCTTCGTTGAAGAAGTAATTTGCGAAGAACACCACGGCGATCGACCAGTGGCACAGCCGCAGTAGGGGGTCCCACAGCTGCACCGTGCCGTCGCTGTTCAATCGTGGTACTCGGTCTTGACTGCCTTGCCCGTCACTGGGTCATGGTAGATTTCGACCTTCTTGCCATCCTTGTCAAAACCGTAGATCTCGTAGCAGTTACCCTTGGTAACCTTGAACTTGTTGATCTTGTAGCCCTGCTCCTTGAGCTGCGCCTGGAATTTTTCCTGATCCTGCCAGGTGCTTTTGTCTGCGGTGGTGCATTCGGTGGCCGCGAATGCACTACCGCTGCCGATCAAGAGGGTCAGGGCAATCAATGTACGCATGGGCATGAACTCCATTCAGATGAGTGTTGTAGCGCATCCCTAAGCGTAGTTCTGCGGGCCACTTTGCGCTCATTCATTTGCTTTCCAGATCAATCATAAAGAAAAACAAACTTAACAAATGAGCCAAAGCCACCGATGCTTGGGGCATTACGCCCATCGCACGGAGAACAACAACATGAACGACGTGGTCATCGTCGCAGCAACCCGTACCGCCATCGGCAGCTTCCAGGGCGCCTTGGCCACCGTACCTGCAGTAGACCTCGGCGCCGCCGTGATCAAGCGCCTGCTGGAGCAGACCGGGCTGGCCCCGGCGCAGGTCGACGAAGTCATCCTGGGCCAGGTACTGACCGCCGGCGCCGGGCAGAACCCTGCACGCCAGGCCGCGATCAAGGCCGGCCTGCCCTTCAGCGTGCCGGCAATGACCCTGAACAAGGTCTGCGGCTCGGGCCTGAAGGCGCTGCACCTGGCCACTCAGGCCATCCGCTGCGGTGACGCCGAGGTGGTAATCGCCGGCGGCCAGGAGAACATGAGCCTTGCCCCCTACGTGATGCCTTCGGCCCGTACCGGCCAGCGCATGGGCCATGGCCAGCTGATCGACAGCATGATCACCGACGGCCTGTGGGACGCCTTCAACGATTACCACATGGGTATCACGGCCGAAAACCTGGTGGACCAGTACGGTCTAAGCCGCGAGCAGCAGGATGCCTTTGCCGCCGAGTCGCAGCGCAAGGCGGTGGCGGCCATGGAGGCCGGCCGCTTCGATGATGAAATCACCCCGATCGTGCTGCCGCAGAAAAAGGGCGAGCCCAAGGTGTTCGCGCGGGACGAGCAACCACGCCCGGATACCACCGCCGAATCCCTGGGCAAACTGCGCCCGGCGTTCAAGAAGGATGGCAGCGTCACCGCCGGCAACGCCTCGAGCCTGAATGACGGCGCCGCCGCCGTGCTGCTGATGAGCGCTGCCAAGGCCGAGGCCCTGGGCCTGCCGGTTCTGGCCAGGATTGCGGCTTATGCCAGTGCCGGTGTAGACCCGGCGATCATGGGCATCGGCCCGGTTTCGGCCACCCAGCGCTGCATGGACAAAGCCGGCTGGCAATTGGCCGAGCTGGATCTGATCGAAGCCAACGAAGCCTTTGCCGCGCAGGCGCTGGCCGTGGGCAAGGCGCTGGAATGGGATGCTGCGCGGGTGAACGTGAATGGCGGGGCGATTGCCTTGGGCCATCCGATTGGTGCTTCCGGCTGCCGGGTGCTGGTGACCCTGCTGCACGAAATGATCAAGCGGGATGCCAGGAAAGGCCTGGCGACCCTGTGCATCGGTGGCGGGCAAGGGGTGGCCTTGGCCATCGAGCGTTGAATCAGCGATTGATTTAAACAGGCCCGGCCTCTTCGCGGGCTTGCCCGCTCCCACAAGTACCGCACACGCCTTGAAATTTGTGCTGCACCTGTGAGGGCGGGCCTGCTTGCAAAGAAACCTCAGATATCAGAATCGCTCATCGGCAATAGCCGGCAGAGTCAGCTCGCGCACATAACTCGCCGCCGACAACTCCAGCAGCGTGCGCACCATCAGCACCACATCGTGCAGCGGTATCAGCCCCCCTTCCCCCCGCACTGCAGCCTCGGCCAACGGCACCTCCAGACCATCCTCGGTATTCAGGTAGCCCAGGTTCAGGCACGTCACCCCAAGCCCCTGCCCCCGATAACCTTCACGCAAGGCCTCGGCAATGCCGCGCAGGGCGAACTTGGAAGCGGCGAAGGTGACTTCCGGGCGACCGCTCTGGGGCAGGCCCGATGTGGAACCGGTAAGGATGATGCGTGGTTTTTCGCTTTCCAGCAGCAACGGCAGCAGGCGCTTGATCAGCAGGATGGTTGCCGTGATGTTGCAGTCGACCATGCGCTGCAATTGCGCATCGCGGTCGACGAGGAAGCTGTAGTGCGCTTCGAAGGCCTCGGCCTCCCACAAGCCGAGGTTGTAGATCAGAGTGTCCACCCCGCCATCGGCCAGAGCCCGGGCGATGGTCTCGACGGCCGTAACCGGCTGGCCGAGGTCGGCTTCGATCCAGCGGGTTTCGATGCCCTTGCCGATGTTCATTGCAGCTGGTTTGGCGCGCGACACACCAATCACTGTATCGCCCGGTTTTCCCAGCCCTTCCATGAAGGCCTTGCCCAGGCCCTTGCTGGCGCCGACTACCAGAACTCTCATCGCATCACTCCCTGTCGATTTGAATCGGAGCCGACATTCTAGGGGGTTTGTAGTGTCTGTGCCGGCCTCTTCGCGGGTAAACCCGCTCCCACAGGTACCGTGCACAACTTGAATGCAGTGGTGCTGCTGTGGGAGCGGGTTTACCCGCGAAGAGGCCGGTACAGGCGGCGAATAATCAGGCGGTAGCGCGCAACTCGCGAGCAGCGGCAACCATATTGATCAGCGCTGCCTCGGTCTCCGGCCAGCCACGGGTCTTCAGCCCGCAATCCGGGTTGACCCACAAGCGCTCGGCCGGGATACGCCGGGCAGCCTTGCGCAGCAGCTTGACCATTTCCTCACGGGTCGGCACCCGTGGCGAATGAATGTCATACACACCCGGGCCGATCTCGTTGGGATAGGCAAACCGCTCGAACGCCGCCAGCAGCTCCATGTCCGACCGCGAGGTCTCGATGGTGATCACGTCGGCATCCATCGCGGCGATCGACTCGATCACGTCGTTGAACTCGCTGTAGCACATGTGGGTGTGGATCTGGGTTTCGTCACGCACCCCCGAGGCAGCCAGGCGGAAGGCCTCGGTGGCCCACTCCAGGTAATTGGCCCAGGCGCCGTGGCGTAGCGGCAGGCCTTCACGGAAAGCCGCTTCGTCGATCTGCACGATCCTGATACCCGCCGCTTCCAGGTCGACCACTTCGTCGCGAATCGCCAGCGCCAGTTGACGCGCCTGCACCTCGCGGCTCACGTCTTCACGCGGGAACGACCACATCAGCATGGTCACCGGCCCGGTCAGCATGCCCTTCATCACCTTGCTGGTCAGGCCCTGGGCATAGGTGATCCATTCTACGGTCATGGCCTTCGTCCGGCTCAGGTCGCCAACGATCACCGCAGGCTTCACACAACGCGAACCGTAACTCTGCACCCAGCCGAAGCGGGTGAACGCATAGCCATCGATCTGCTCGGCGAAGTATTCGACCATGTCGTTGCGCTCGGCCTCACCGTGCACCAGTACATCCAGGCCCAGGTCCTCCTGGATTTTCACCGCATGGCGGATCTCGCTGTGCATGGCCTCGGCGTAATCGGCCTCGGTCAGCTTGCCCTGCCTGTAGGCCTGGCGTGCCAGGCGAATCGCCGGGGTCTGTGGGAACGAACCGATGGTGGTGGTCGGAAAGGTGGGCAAGTCGAGCCCCGCACGTTGCTTGACGATACGTTGGGCAAACGCCGATTGACGCTGGCTGTCAGTGGGCTTGATGGCTGCCAGGCGGGCCTGCACGGCAGGTTTGTGAATACGCGGCGAAGCGGCGCGGCTGGCTTGCACGGCCTGGCTCTGGGCCAGTGCGGCGGCAACATCGTCGGCTTGCGGGGCATTGATGGCCTTGGCCAGCAGTGCCGCTTCCTGGCACTTCTGCACGGCGAAGGCCAGCCAGCTGTGCAGTTCGGCATCGAGCTGGTCTTCACGGTCCAGGTCCACCGGGCTGTGCAACAGCGAACAGGACGGCGCCACCCACAGCCGTTCCCCCAGGCGCTCATGGGCATGGCGCAATACCTCCAGCGCCTTTTCCAGGTCACAGCGCCAGACGTTGCGGCCGTTGACCAGGCCCAGCGACAGCACCTTGTAGGCCGGCAAGCGGTCGAGAATGGTCGGGTACTGCTCGGGCGCCCGCACCAGGTCGATGTGCAGGCCATCGACCGGCAGGTTGGCGGCCAGGCCCAGGTTGTCTTCCAGGCCGCCGAAGTAGGTGGCGATCAGCTTCTTCAGTGGCGCCCGCTGAAGGATGTTGTAGACGCGCTCGTAGGCGTTCTTCCAGGCCTGAGGCAGGTCCAGGGCCAGGATCGGTTCATCGATCTGTACCCATTCCACGCCTTGGGCAGCCAGGCGGTTGAGGATCTGGTCGTACAGCGGCAACAGGCGGTCGAGCAGCTCCAGCTTGTCGAAATCGCCACCCTTGGCCTTGCCCAGCCACAGGTAGGTCAGCGGGCCGATTACCACTGGCTTGACCGCATGGCCCAGAGCCTGGGCTTCTGCCACTTCTTCGAACAGCTGCTCCCAGCTCAGGGCGAACTGCTGGTCGGCAGTGAATTCGGGGACCAGGTAGTGGTAGTTGGTGTCGAACCACTTGGTCATTTCCTGGGGGTGCGCGCTGCCGCAGCAGCTGTCACCCACGGCGCCACGGGCCATGGCGAAAAGGGTCTGCAGGGTGGGCCTGGCAGCGTCGTTGCTGCGAAAACGCTGCGGGATCACGCCGAAGGTCAGCGAGTGGGTGAGCACCTGGTCGTACCAGGCGAAGTCGCCGACCGGCAGCAGTTCGATGCCGGCATCTTTCTGCACCTGCCAGTGGCGGGCACGCAGCTCGCGGCCGACCGCGCGCAGGCCGGCTTCGTCGAGTTCACCCTTCCAGTAGGCTTCCTGGGCCTTTTTCAGCTCGCGGTCGCGGCCGATACGTGGAAAGCCCAGGTTGTGTGCCAGTGCCATGTCTTGTCCCTCAGCATGCATAAATGGATGAGGGGGATTTTCCGGGTGCAGCCATCTTGAGACAAACTCATTAAATTTGAGATGAACTCAAGGTTTTCTCATGATCATGAATTTGTACTGCCTGTATTGGCCCCTTCGCGGGCATGCCCGCTCCCACAGGGTTCCCCACAAGCTTCAAGGTTCATGCATTATCTGTGGGAGCGGGCGCGCCCGCGAAGAGGGCAGCACAGACAAACCCGAATGTCTCATTCAGAGCACCACCCTGCGCATCCGGACATGACCCCACCCGCCTTCTGCCGCACAATGCCACCCTGACCAAACCAGGTACCCGGCCCCATGAGCCTGTTAAAAACCGCGCTGCGCGAATACACCTTCGTCTGCGTCATGGAGTTCGTCCCCAAGCCCTCCGCAGAACGCTTTGCCGCCATGGACGAGATCCTGGCCCGTGCGCACCTCTGCGGTTGGCCAATGACCGTGGCCATCGGCGACCGCGTCGGCAGCCCGCTGGACATGTCACCACTGGACGCCCTCGCCTCGTTCGGCAACCCGGTACCCGCCCTGCCGCACTTCTCCGGAAAAGACCGCGAACGCCACCACCTGCTCGCCCAACTGCAACGCATGGATGCCGCCGGCCTGGACCAGCTGTTGCTACTCACCGGCGACCGCCTGCCGGGCCATCAGCCCGGCCAGCGCCCGGTGCGCTACCTGGAATCGGTCGCAGCCCTGCAGATCGCCCGCCAGGCCTGCCCGCACTGGCTGCTTGGCGCTGCGCTCAACCCGTTCAAGTACTGTGAGGAAGAAGGCGGCGCCCAATACTTCAAGGCCGAGAAAAAACTGGCGGCGGGTGCCGACTTCCTCACCCTGCAACTGGGTTTCGATGCCGGCAAACACCAGGAAGCCATGCACTGGATGAGCCGCCAGGCCACGCCCAGGCCGATGCTGGCCTGCCTGATGAGCCTGACCCACGGGCGTGCGACGATGCTCGAGCACGTGGCCGGCGTGACCGTCACACCGTCCATGCGCGACATGCTGGAAGCAGAAGCGGCGCAGTCCAAGGCCTTTGCCCAGGCGCGCAGCGTCGACCGCCTGGCCTTGCAGATCATCGGCGTGAAGCTGATGGGCTACGCCGGCGTGCATCTGTCGGGGGTTCATGAACTCAAGCAACTGCTGGCCCTGGAGGCACGCATCGAGCACTGGCAGGCGCAAATCCACACCCTGGAACAATGGGCGCCGGCCTGGCAGGCCAGCTGGCAGATGCCCGGCATGCCGGCAGTCAGCTTCAATCCGCCGCAGGCAAGCTGGCGCCAGGGCGAGTCACGGGTCGATGCCTCGTTCAAGGAGAAAGCGCGCTATCACCTGATGCATGGCATGCATTCGCTGCTGTTCAGCCGCCGCAATGGCCTGAGCAAGGCATTTGGCTGGGCCGTGCGCCAGCCGATGTGGGCCACCCGCCTCGGCGCGCAGGTGCTGCACAAGGTGGAACACGCGGTGAAGAAACCGCTGGTAGGCTGCGACACCTGCGGCCGCTGCCGCCTGGAAGACACCCTGTACATCTGCCCGGAAACCTGCCCCAAGGGCCTGGCCAATGGCCCCTGTGGCGGCACCTCGCTCAACAGCTGCGAGTTCGGCGACCGCGAGTGCATCCACAGCGTCAAGTACCGCACCGCCAAGGCGGTGCGGCAGACGGCGCTGCTGACCGAGCGCCTGATCCCGTGCATCGAGGTCGAAACACGCCACCGCAGCTCATGGCCGCAGTGGTTCGCGCCCCACACCCCACGCCGGCTCAGCCCGCAGCCAGCGCCTCGAACCCAGCCCGAATAGTAGCTTCGGGCAGTTCGTCTGCGATGAACACCATCACGCTCTCGCGGGTTTCACCCTCGGCCCACTCGGCGTCCCAGTCGAAACCGTAGAGCTTGAGCACACCCTGGAACACCAGCTTGCGCGCTTCCCTAGCAATGTTCAGCACGCCCTTGTAGCGCAGCAGCTGCTTGCCGTGGGTTTCCAGCAGTTCGTTCATGAAGTCGCTGAGGCGGTCGATGTCCAACGGGCTTTCCGTGCGCAGCACCAAGGTGGAGATCCGGTCCGGGGTAGCGGGCTTGAGCAGCGGGCGTAGCGCTGGCTTCAGGTTCGCGCCCAGATCCGGGTTGAGGTTGAAACCACGCACATCAAGCAGCTCGGCCAGGTCGATGCGGCCATGCTCGACCACGCGGACCGCAGCTCGGCCATTGATGCGGGCCAGGCGCTCGCGCAGGGCCTCGACTGCAGCGGGCTCGACCAGGTCGGTCTTGCTCAGCAGCAGGCGATCGGCAAAGCCGACCTGGGCCTGGGCGATGGTCTGGGTCAGGTGCAGCTCGGAGTGGGCGGCATCGACCAGGGTGATGATGCCGTCGAGGATGTAGCGCTCACGCAGTTCCTCGTCGATGAAGAAGGTTTGTGCCACCGGCGCCGGGTCGGCCAGGCCGGTGCATTCGATTACCAGGCGGTCGAAGGCGATCTCGCCGGCATCCAGGCGTTCGAGCAGCAGGTACAAGGCACGGGTCAGGTCGCCGTGGATGCTGCAGCACACGCAGCCATTGGCCAGGGTCATCACCTGCACCGGCTCGTCGCCCAGCAGTTGGCTGTCGATGCCGGCCTCGCTGAACTCGTTTTCGATCACGGCGATCTTCAGGCCATGCTCGGCCTTGAGCATGTGCTTGAGCAAGGTGGTCTTGCCGGCACCGAGGAAGCCAGTGAGTACGGTTACGGGAATAGGCGTCTGCACGCAGAACATCTCCTGTGCAGTGAAATGGACGGGGGGAGCGCGATCCCTGTAGGAGCGGCCTTGTGTCGCGATCGGGCCGCAACGCGGCCCCGGATTTTCAGCTTCGCAGCCAACAATGCCGGGGCCGCGTTGCGGCCCGATCGCGACACAAGGCCGCTCCTACACAGTACCGCGCTAGCCTGGACTTAGCAGCACTTGGGCCCGGACTTGCCACCGTATCGAGCTTCCTGCCGTTCGCGGAAGAACTCCTCGTACGTCATGACCGGCTTGTCCGGGTGCGTCTTCTGCATGTGCTCGACATAGTTGTCGTAGTCGGGCATGCCGACCATCAGGCGGGCTGCCTGCCCCAGGTACTTACCCAGTCGACCCAGGTCGTTGAACATCGCAGCAGTCCTCTCAAGCGTCAGGCAGAGCCTGGAACGGGGTTTCCTTGTCGGTGCGCTCCTTGCGGCCGAGGGCGGCGAAGCCGACCTTGACAGCGAAGAACAGCACGCTGAACACCACCACCAGGAACAGCACGGTCAGGCCGGCGTTGGTGTAGGCGTTGAAGATCACGTGCTGCATCTGCCCGATGTCCTTGGCCGGGGCCAGTACCTGGCCGGCGTCCAGCGCAGTGCTGTACTTCTTGGCCAAGGCCAGGAAGCCGACTGCCGGGTTCGGGTCGAACAGCTTGATCAGGCCTGCGGTGGTGGTGCAGATCAGCAGCCACACAGCCGGCAGCAGGGTGACCCAGACGTAGCGCTGGCGCTTCATCTTGATCAGCACCACGGTGCCGAGCATCAGCGCGATACCGGCCAGCATCTGGTTGGAGATGCCGAACAGCGGCCACAGGGTGTTGATGCCACCCAGCGGGTCGATCACGCCCTGGTACAGCAGGTAGCCCCACAGCGCCACGCAGCCGGCAGTACCGATCAGGTTGGCAGTCCACGATTCGGTGCGCTTGAGCGCCGGCACGAAGCTGCCCAGCAGATCCTGCAGCATGAAGCGCCCGGCACGGGTACCAGCGTCCACCGCGGTGAGGATGAACAGGGCCTCGAACAGGATCGCAAAGTGGTACCAGAAGGCCATGGTGTTTTCACCCGGCAGTACCTGGTGCAGGATCTGCGCAATACCCACCGCAAGGGTCGGTGCACCACCGGCACGGGCCAGGATGGTGTGCTCGCCAATGTCGCGGGCGGTAGCCTCGAGCTGCTCAGGGGTGATCAGGAAGCCCCAGCTGCTGACCGTTTGCGCCACCGACGCCACATCGGCACCGACCACAGCGGCCGGGCTGTTCATGGCGAAGTACACGCCTGGTTCGATCACCGAGGCGGCGACCATGGCCATGATGGCAACGAACGATTCCATCAGCATGCCGCCGTAGCCGATGTAGCGGGCGTTGGTTTCGTTGTCCAGCAGCTTCGGCGTGGTCCCCGAGGAGATCAGCGCGTGGAAGCCCGACACCGCGCCACAGGCGATGGTGATGAACAGGAACGGGAACAGGGTGCCCTTCCACACCGGGCCGGTGCCGTCCGTGAACTGGGTCAGCGCCGGCATCTTCAGCTCGGGGGCAATGATCAGGATACCGATGGCCAAGCCGACGATGGTGCCGATCTTGAGGAAGGTCGAGAGGTAGTCACGTGGCGCCAGTACCAGCCATACCGGCAGTACCGCAGCGACGAAGCCATAGCCCACCAGCATCCAGGTGATCTGCACGCCGGTGAAGGTGAACGCCGGGCCCCAGGTCGGATCTGCAGCGATCTGGCCCCCCAGCCAGATCGAAGCCAGCAGCAGCACCACGCCGATGACCGAAATCTCACCGATATGGCCCGGGCGGATGTAGCGCATGTAGATGCCCATGAACATCGCGATCGGGATGGTCGCCATCACCGTGAACATGCCCCAGGGGCTTTCGGCCAGGGCCTTGACCACGATCAACGCCAGCACCGCAAGGATGATGATCATGATCAGGAAGCAGCCGAACAGGGCGATGGTACCCGGTATGCGGCCCATCTCCTCGCGCACCATGTCGCCCAGCGAGCGGCCGTTGCGGCGGGTGGACAGGAACAGGACCATGAAGTCCTGCACCGCACCGGCCAGCACCACGCCGGCGATAAGCCACAGCGTACCGGGCAGGTAGCCCATCTGCGCGGCGAGTACCGGGCCGACCAAGGGCCCTGCGCCAGCAATGGCAGCGAAGTGGTGGCCGAAGAGAATGTGTTTGTTGGTCGGGACGTAGTCCAGGCCGTCGTTGTTGAGCACCGCCGGGGTGGCACGGCGCGGATCGAGTTGCATCACCTTGGTGGCGATGAACAGGCTGTAGTAGCGATAGGCGACCAGGTAGAGGGCCACTGCCGCGACCACGATCCACAAGGCATTGATCGCCTCGCCGCGACGCAGGGCAACCACACCCAGCGCGCAGGCTCCTAGGACTGCCAGCGCCAGCCACGGAATGTGGCGTAGCAGGCTATTATTGTTGTTCATGGTTTGCTTCCAGCTGGTGGATTGGAAAAGACCGCCCACCGAGTCTAGGGCGAGTCATCGCGCATTGCCATACTTGCTTTGGTCTAGAGCCTCTGCAGCCAGATTGCGGTACCTGATGTACATACCACTCTAACTATAGTCAGGATGTCACCTGAAGACCCATGCGAGGATCTACCCCATGAGCCATCACGACGAACGCCGCCGTTTCCAGCGCATCGATTTCGATGCCCCCACCGAGCTGCGCCAGGGCGACCGCCGCTGGCCGGTAAAGCTTCTGGATCTGTCGTTAAAAGGCCTTCTGGTCAATCGCCCCGAGCCGTGGGACGCCGATCTGACCCAAGACTTCGATGCGATCATCCATCTCGACCGCGATGTGCGCGTGCAAATGCAGGTGGAGTTGCGCCATGAAGAAGCTACCCGCCTGGGCTTTATCTGCCTGTATATAGACGTCGATTCGATGAGTCATTTGCACCGTCTTGTGGAATTGAACCTCGCCGACAGCACCGAAATGATGCGTGAGCTGCGCGAACTCATCGAAGAATGAAATCTCTTAGCTAGCTAATGGCTTCCCCACCTTGTGTTTCTTGTCTACCCAGACAGCTTTAAGCCTGGGTAGCGGCGCTTTGTACACACCCCTCTAGCACAGCCTCTGTCGAGTTGGTACGCCTTCTGCATTGGGTCTCCGCACACCTTGCGGACGCTCTTGTGCGCGCTCCAATCAAAATATTGTATACAATTTTAGTGGCAATCATTTGTAGGAAGTGTCTACAGTAGCGCCACAACAATAAACAGAGAGCCTGCTCCATGACTACGTCCCCTAGCACGTCTCCCACCAAGCGCCCCGAGGATGAAAACCTCGGCCTTGGTGCCAACCTGGCCTATGGTCTGCAGCATGTGCTGACCATGTACGGGGGGATCGTCGCGGTACCCCTGATCCTGGGGCAGGCCGCGGGCCTGAACGGCGCCGAAATCGGCATGCTGATCGCCGCGTCGCTGTTTGCCGGTGGCTTGGCCACCCTGCTGCAAACCCTTGGCCTGCCGTTCTTCGGCTGCCAGTTGCCGCTGGTGCAGGGCGTTTCGTTCGCCGGTGTGGCAACCATGGGTGCAATCCTCAGCAGCGAGGGCGGCGGTGGCTTGCCGGGCGTGCTCGGCGCGGTCATGGCAGCGTCGCTTATCGGCTTTCTGATCACTCCGGTGTTCTCGCGCATCACCAAGTTCTTCCCACCGCTGGTAACCGGCATCGTCATCACCACCATCGGCCTGACCCTGATGCCCGTGGCCGCTCGCTGGGTGATGGGTGGTAACAGCGCCTCGCCGGAATTCGGCAGCGTGGCCAACATCGGCCTGGCAGCCCTGACCTTCGCCATCGTGCTGTTGCTGAGCAAGCTGGGCAGCGCGGCGATCTCGCGGCTGTCGATCCTGCTGGCCATGGTGGTCGGCACCCTGATCGCCTGGGCGCTGGGCATGGCCGACTTCAGCAAGGTCACCGAGGGCCCGATGTTCGCCTTCCCTACGCCGTTCCATTTCGGCATGCCGGAATTCCACATCGCCGCGATCCTTTCGATGTGCATCGTGATCATGGTGACGCTGGTGGAAACCTCGGCGGACATCCTCGCCGTGGGTGAGATCATCGATACCAAGGTCGACTCCAAGCGCCTGGGCAACGGGCTGCGCGCCGACATGGCATCGAGCATCCTGGCGCCGATCTTCGGCTCGTTCACCCAGAGCGCGTTCGCCCAGAACGTCGGCCTGGTAGCCGTGACCGGGGTCAAGAGCCGCTACGTGGTGGCCACCGGTGGCGTGATCCTGGTGGTGCTCGGCCTGCTGCCGATCATGGGCCGGGTGATTGCCGCTGTCCCTACTCCGGTACTGGGTGGCGCGGGCATCGTGCTGTTCGGCACCGTGGCGGCCAGCGGTATCCGCACCCTGTCCAAGGTCAGCTACAAGAACAACGTCAACCTGATCATCGTCGCTGCCTCGCTGGGCTTCGGCATGATCCCGATTGCCGCACCGACCTTCTACCACCACTTCCCGAACTGGTTCGAGACCATCTTCCATTCGGGCATCAGCTCGGCGGCGATCATGGCCATCCTGCTGAACCTGATCTTCAACCACTTCACCGCCGGCAACTCGGACCAGCAGTCGGTATTTGCCGCCGCGTACGAGCGCACCATCCAGTACTCGGACATTTCAGCGCTGCGTGATGGCGACTACTTCAAGGATGGCAAGCTGTTCGATGCCGAGGGTAATGAAGTGCCGATGCTGGAGCTGGATGAGCATGGCAATGAGACGGTCAGGCGCACGCCGGTTGCCGAACATTGACTGCTGACTGAGCGGTGAGGTGGGGGGCCGACGCGCATCGTCGGCCCCCTTTTTCATTTACCTGTCAGGGCCCTATCGCCGGCAAGCCAGCTCCCACAGGAATTCCACAGGTTTGAAGTCTTGCACAGTACCTGTGGGAGCTGGCTTGCCGGCGATAGGGCCAGTACAGGCTAAAAATTACTCGAACAATGCATCCAGCGCCTGCTCCAGCCGGGTAACGGCAATCACCTGCAACCCTGCCGGGGCCTCTTTGGGCGCATTGCCCTTGGGCACGATAGCCCGCTTGAAACCATGCTTGGCGGCCTCCTTCAAACGCTCCTGGCCACTGGGCACCGGCCGCACCTCGCCAGACAGGCCGATCTCGCCAAACACCAGCAGGCCATGGGCCAGGGGCCGGTTGCGCAGGCTGGACATCACCGCCGCCAGCAATGCCAGGTCCGAGGCGGTTTCCAGCA
Organism: Pseudomonas inefficax; assembly: GCF_900277125.1. Taxonomy (GTDB): domain Bacteria; phylum Pseudomonadota; class Gammaproteobacteria; order Pseudomonadales; family Pseudomonadaceae; genus Aquipseudomonas; species Aquipseudomonas inefficax. Next base: position 56,050 of record NZ_OPYN01000179.1, on the reverse strand, counting down.
CCTTCACCCCGCCCACCACGTTCAGGAACACGTCCTGGTCATGGGTGGGAATACCACCGTGGCGGTGCAGCACTGCCAGCAACATGGCCAGACGGTTCTGGTCCAGGCCCAGGGTCACCCGGCGCGGGTTGGCCAGGTGGCTGTCGTCGACCAGCGCCTGCACCTCTACCAGCATCGGCCGGGTGCCCTCCCAGGTCGCCATCACCACGCTGCCCGGTACTTCCTCCTGGGTGCGGTTGAGGAAGATTGCCGAGGGGTTGGACACCTCCTTCAGGCCACGGTCGGTCATGCCGAACACACCCAGCTCGTTGACCGCGCCAAAACGGTTCTTCACCGCCCGCAGCAGACGCAGGCGACCATCGGACTCGCCTTCGAAATACAGCACGGTATCGACCATGTGCTCGAGTACCCGCGGGCCGGCGAGCGAGCCTTCCTTGGTCACATGGCCGACCAGGAAGATCGCCGTGCCGCTCTGCTTGGCGTAGCGCACCAGCAACGCCGTGCTTTCGCGCACCTGTGCCACGCCGCCGGGTGCCGATTGCAGTTGCTCGGTGAAAATGGTCTGGATCGAGTCGATTACCATGACTCGCGGTTTCTCGACACGGGCCGTGGCGATGATGGTCTCGATACAGGTTTCGGTCATCACCTTGAGCTGGTCCTGGGGCAGGCCCAGGCGCCGGGAGCGCATGGCCACCTGCTGCTGCGACTCCTCGCCGGTGACATACAGCGCCGGCATGCCCACGGCAATGTTGCACAAGGTCTGCAGCAGGATGGTCGACTTGCCGATGCCAGGGTCACCACCGATCAACACCACCGAGCCATCCACCAGGCCACCGCCCAGCACCCGGTCCAGTTCGGTGCTGCTTGTGGTGAAGCGCGGGATTTCCTCGACGCTGACTTCGGCCAGGGTCTTGATCTGCGCCTGCTGGCCGGTCCAGCCGGCACGGCCGCTACTGGGCGCAGCGGCACCGCCGCTTTCGATCATGGTCTCGACCAGGGTGTTCCAGGCCCCGCATTCGCCACACTGGCCGGCCCATTTGGGGAAGGTCGCACCGCACTCGGTGCAGCCATACAAGCGCTTGGCCTTGGCCATGGCTGGGTCTCCAGGAAAAACCGCCATGATAGCCGAGCTGGATGTGTCTCGAACGCCTTGGGATGCGACAAAACTATTCGTTCTAACCGCAGTCTGTGGCCCTGAGCACAACGCATGAAGCGTTTGAGTGGCTTACACTGCGTAAACCTTACCTTTTGTTACAAGGAACCAAACATGGGCATGATCAGTGAGTTCAAGGCCTTCGCGGTCAAAGGCAATGTCGTCGACATGGCGGTTGGTATCATCATTGGCGCGGCCTTCGGCAAGATCGTCTCGTCTTTCGTCGGTGACGTGGTCATGCCGCCACTGGGCCTGTTGATCGGTGGCGTGGACTTCAGCGACCTGGCAATTACCCTGAAGGCTGCCGAAGGTGACATTCCGGCGGTGGTGCTGGCGTATGGCAAGTTCATCCAGACCGTGATCGACTTCGTGATCGTGGCCTTTGCCATCTTCATGGGGGTCAAGGCGATCAACCGCTTGAAGCGCGAAGAAGCCGTGGCGCCGTCTGCGCCGCCAGTGCCTTCGGCTGAAGAGACCTTGCTGACCGAGATTCGCGATTTGCTCAAGACGCAGAACCAGAACCGCTTGCCCTGAGATTGCCGGGGGCTGCCTTGCAGCCCTATCGCGACACAAGGCCGCTCCTACAAGGCTTTTGCATCTCCCAGGAAGTCGCGCTCCCCTGTAGGAGCGGCCTTGTGTCGCGATGGGCCGCAAAGCGGCCCCAACGGCCTTACCAGTAGTTTTCCACAGCCACCTGCCCCGGCCGCTTGCTCAGGCTCAACTGCAGGTCGCGCGCCTTCAGTACCTTGCGCGTTTCATCAATCATCTCCGGGTTGCCACACAGCATCACCCGCGAGTGCTCCGGCGACAGTTGCAACCCCGCCGCCTCCTCCAGCCCGCCATTCTCGATCAGCGTGGTAATACGCTGGTTCAACGCACCTGGGTGCTGTTCACGAGTCACCACCGGAATGAACTGCAACTTGCCGGCGAATTCGGCCAGGTAATCACGCTGTTCCAGCCCGGCGATCTCATCCACATAGGCCAGCTCTTTCGCTTCGCGCACCGAATAGACCAGCTTGATGTTGTCGAAACGCACCCAGGCCTCGAAGTCCTGCAGGATCGACATGAACGGCGCAATGCCAGTACCGGTCGCCAGCAACCACAGGTCGCGGCCTCCAACGAAGCGGTCGAGAGTCAGGAAGCCGAAGGCCTGGCGGTCGATCAGCAGGGTATCGCCTGCCCCCAGCCGGCTCAGCTCGCTGGTGAACTCCCCTCCTGGCACCACGATCGAGAAGAAATCGAGGTGCTCGTCATGGGGCGCGCTGACCATGGAATAGGCGCGCCACACCACGCTGCCATCGGCCTTGGTCACACCCAGGCGGGCGAACTGGCCGGAACGGAAGCGGAACCCCGCATCGCGCGTAACCCGCAGGCTGAAGAGGTTCGGCGTGAGCGGCTGAACATCGAGCAGGGTCTGGCGGGTGAACTTTTCGGCGCTAGCGGTCATATCGGGCTCCAAGTTTGGCGTGCGCACAGTGTCGCGCAAAGTGGCGCGGATAAAAACCACTGCTTTGTAGGGCCTCATCTACGGCGATCCTGCCGAAGTCGTAGCGAATCCTGACCCCTATAACAAAAAAATCTCAGCGATTCGGCAAGTCTTTTCCTACACTGATGCGGGCACCCAAACGGACTGGATCCCGAGGCAAGGAGCATTTCAGATGCTTAATTGGAAACCCGAGCATCTTCTCGCGTTCGCCAACGAACGCTGCCCACAGAGGTTGTTCGACATCGCCGTACACCTGGCACAGGACATGGGCATGGAGTACCTGGGGCTGAACATTCGCATCCAGATCGCGACGCAAACACCCCGCCTGTTCCTGTACAGCAATTACCCCCACAAGTGGATCGAGCGCTACCAGCGCGAAGAGTTCTACAAGCAGGACCCGGCCGCCAATGTGAGCCATAGCTCGACCATGCCGGTGCTGTGGACCGACGACCTGTATCGCGAGGCCCCGCAGTTTCGTGAAGCGGCCTGCCGGAACGGTCTGCGTCATGGCTGGACTCAGTCTTTGCATGACCACCAGCACAACGAAAGCCAGATCAGCGTGGCCAGGCCCGCCGGGGCCATCGACAAGCTCGAACTCTACAGCAAGGCGGGCAATGTGCATTGGTTGTGCCAAACCCTGCATGCGGTACTTGGCGAACACCACCTCAAGGCACTGTGCCCGCCGCAACCAAAAATAAGCGAGCGGGAGCTGGAAGTGCTGAAATGGTCGGCCGCCGGCAAGACTGCCAACGACGTGGCCTGCATACTGTCGCTGTCGCAAAGCACGGTGAACTTCCATATCCGCAGTGTCATCACCAAGACCAACGCCGCCAACAAGGCCGGTGCCATCGCCATCGCCGCCATGCGTGGCTGGATCTGAGCTTCAAACCTGCGACCTTGGGCAAAGCCCTGTAGAATCGCCCCGGCAAAGCCCGGTGCGAACCGCAACGGGCAGTTTCGTACCCGAGCCAGACGCCATGCCCCTGTTGACCACCCCATACGCCGAACTCGACCTGATCCGCCAGCCGGAACAGGCCAACGACCCGCTGCAGGCTTTCGATGCCGCCGACGAGTACCTGCTAGCGCAGTTGCACGAACAGGCCCCCGAGGCCAACTGCCGGGTGCTGGTGCTCAATGACAGCTTCGGCGCCCTGGCCGCCAGCCTGGCAGGCAAGCTGCAGGTGGTCAGCAGTGGCGATTCGCACCTGGCGCACCTGGCCCTGGAAAAGAACCTGGCACGCAATGGCCTGCCGTTCGACAGCGTGCCGTTCGTGCCGGCCAGCGAACACTGGCAAGGCCCGTTCGATCGGGTACTGGTGCGCGTGCCCAAGACCCTGGCCCTGCTCGAAGAACAACTGATCCGCCTGCAGGGCCACCTGGCGCCTGGTGCGCAGGTGATTGCCGGGGCGATGATCAAGCACCTGCCACGAGCGGCCGGTGATCTGATGGAGAAGTACATCGGCCCGGTGCAGGCCTCACTGGCGCAGAAAAAGGCCCGCTTGCTGACTGCGACGGTGGCCGAACGGCCGGTTGCCCGCTCGCCCTACCCTAGCCGCTACCGCCTCGATGCGCCTGCGCTGGAACTGCTCAACCACGCCAACGTGTTCTGCCGTGAGGGGCTGGATATCGGCACGCGGGCGTTCCTGCCGCACCTGCCCCGCGAACTGGGCCGTGCGCGGGTAGCGGACCTGGGCTGCGGCAATGGCGTGCTGGCGATAGCCAGCGCCCTGGTCAACCCGGATGCTCAATACACCTTGGTTGACGAGTCGTACATGGCGGTGCAATCGGCGCGGGAGAACTGGCAGGCCGCGCTGGGCGAGCGCCCGGCGGTGTTCGAAGCAGCCGATGGGTTGGCCGGGGTAGAGAAGCAGTCGCTGGATGTGGTGCTTTGCAACCCGCCGTTCCACCAGCAGCAGGTGGTGGGCGATTTCCTGGCTTGGCGCATGTTCCAGCAGGCGCGTGAGGCGTTGGTGGTGGGTGGGGCTTTGTATATCGTGGGTAACCGGCATCTGGGCTACCACAGCAAGCTGGCGCGTTTGTTCCGCGGGGTGGAGCAGGTCGCGGCTACGCCCAAGTTCGTTATCCTGAAAGCCCGTAAATAGGCCCTGGGGCTGCTTCGCAGCCCATCGCGACACAAGGCCGCTCCAACAGGGAGACGCGACAATCTGAGTGATCGCGGTCCCTGTAGGAGCGGCCTTGTGTCGCGAAAGGGGCGCAAAGCGCCCCCATTGGGTTCAATGGGTGGTCAGGCCGGCGGCCCCCATGAACAGGCGCATCACCCAGGCCGCCACGCCCAGGGCCGCCACGCTCATCGCCCAGATGAGCAGCAGCCAGCCCAGCCGCTGCCACAAAGGTTTCTTCTCTTCAAAACCATGCTTGCCGGTCATCATGCTGCCCTCCTAGTGATAGCCGTCTTCATGGGTCACCTTGCCGCGGAACACGTAGTAGCTCCAGAAGGTATACATGAGGATGAACGGCAGGATGAACAGTGTGCCCACCAGCATGAAGCCCTGGCTCTGCGGTGGCGCCGCGGCATCCCAGATCGAAATCGACGGCGGGATGATGTTCGGCCACAGGCTGATGCCCAGGCCGCTGTAGCCAAGGAAGATCAGCACCAGCGTCAACAGGAACGGCGTGTAGTGCGCATTGCGCGCCACCGCCTTGAGCAACCCGTAGAAGGTTACCAGCACCAGGATCGGCACGGGCATGAACCAGACCAGGTTAGGCATGCTGAACCAGCGGTCGGCGATCTGCGGGTAGGCGATCGGTGTCCACAGGCTGACGATGCCGATCACCACCAATAGCACCAGCGCCAGCGGCCGGGCGATGTCGTGCATCTTCTGCTGCAGCGGCCCTTCGGTCTTCATGATCAGCCAGGTGCAGCCCAGCAGCGTGTAGGCAACGATCAGTCCCAGCCCGCAGAACAGGCTGAACGGGGTCAGCCAGTCAAGGGTGCCACCGGCGAAATGCCGGTCGACCACCTTGAAGCCTTCGAGGAAAGCACCCAGCGCCACGCCCTGGAAGAAAGTGGCAACCAGCGAGCCCCCGATGAACGCCTTGTCCCAGATATGGCGCTTGTCGGCGGTGGCCTTGAAACGAAACTCGAAGGCCACGCCGCGGAAGATCAGGCCGATCAGCATCAGGATCAACGGCAGGTACAGCGCCTCCAGCACTACCGAGTAGGCCATCGGGAATGCCCCGAACAGCCCCGCACCGCCTAGCACCAGCCAGGTTTCGTTACCGTCCCATACGGGGGCGACGGTGTTCATCATTACATCGCGGTCCCGCTCGCCCTTGACGAACGGGAAGAGCATGCCGATGCCCAGGTCGAAGCCATCCATCACCACGTACATCATGACGCCGAAGATGATGATCACGGCCCAGATCAGCGAAAGGTCGATACCCATGGCTCAGTGTTCCTTGCTCAGGCTGGCGGAATTGGCCTCATGGCCATCATCGGCGGCGGACAGCGGCCGCGCCGGCGTGCGTTTGGTGCCAGGGCCACCCGGGTTGTGCTCGTCACCCTCACCGGTCTGCGGGCCTTTGCGCACCAGGCGCATCATGTAGCCAAGGCCGGTGCCGAACAGGGCGAAATACACCACCACGAAAGCCACAAGGGTGAAGCCGAGCTGGGCGTAACTGTGGTTGGACACGCCGTCCGCCGTACGCATCAGGCCATACACCACCCAGGGCTGACGGCCGATTTCAGTGGTAAACCAGCCGGCCAGCAACGCGATCAACCCGGAAGGTCCCATCCACAAGGCCAGGTGCAGGAATGGCCGCGAGGTGTAGAGCGTGCCGCGCTTGCGCAGCCAGAGGCTCCACAGGCCGACGAAGATCATCAGGAAGCCCAGCCCGACCATGATCCGGAACGACCAGAAGACGATGGTCGAGTTGGGCCGGTCTTCGGGCGGGAACTCCTTCATCGCCGGCACCTGCTTGTCCAGGCTGTGGGTCAGGATCAGGCTGCCGAGGGCCGGGATCTCGAGCTTGAAGCGGGTGGTTTCGGCCTGCATGTCGGGGATGCCGAACAAGATCAGCGGGGTCGGCTCGCCGGGCACGTTCTCCCAGTGGCCTTCGATCGCGGCGATTTTCACCGGTTGGTGCTTGAGGGTGTTGAGGCCATGGAAGTCACCGATCACCGCCTGGATCGGGGCGACGATCAGCGCCATCCACATGGCCATCGACAGCATCTTGCGTACCGCCGGGTTGTCACGCCCGCGCAGCAGGTGCCAGGCCGCCGAGGCACCGACGAAGAACGCGGTGGCAACGAACGCGGCAGTGGCCATGTGCATCAGGCGGTAGGGGAAGGAGGGGTTGAACACCACCGCAAACCAGTCCACTGGCACCACCCGGCCATCGATGATCTCGTGGCCTTGCGGGGTTTGCATCCAACTGTTGGAGGCGAGGATCCAGAAGGTCGAGACCAGGGTGCCGAGTGCCACCATCACCGTGGAGAAGAAGTGCAGGCCTCGACCGACGCGGTTCCAGCCAAACAGCATGACCCCCAGGAAGCCAGCCTCGAGGAAGAATGCGGTCAGCACCTCGTAAGTGAGCAACGGGCCGGTAATGGCCCCGGCAAAGTCGGAGAAGCGGCTCCAGTTGGTACCGAACTGGTAGGCCATCACCAGGCCGGAAACCACGCCCATGCCGAAGTTGACGGCGAAGATTTTCGACCAGAAGTGATAAAGGTCACGGTAGACCTGGTTGTTGGTCCGCAGCCAGAGGCCTTCGAGGACTGCCAGGTAGCTCGCCAGGCCAATGGTGATGGCCGGGAACAGGATATGGAACGATACGGTAAAGGCAAACTGCATTCGGGCGAGCTCTAAGGCCTCTATTCCGAACATGGTGCTTCCTCTTCAGATAATCCGGCGTCCGGGCCGCTGGCCCAATCGCCCACTGCCCCCACGGTAGTCGAGTGCGGCGCGTTGGAATTGTTCTGTTCGATCGCAGGGATTTCAGCCCAAGGGCCCGATCGTTACATCTGGAACGATTGATCCAGATCAACGATTGCTAGGAAGCATAGTCCTGAATGGGCCGCCGGGCCGTGTGGTTGATTGCCGCGTGACCGGTTGCCCCACCCCCTTTCACAGCGCGTGAAAAAGTGCCGATCTCGGCAAACAGTAACTGTTTGTTACAAACAGATGATACGCTGCGTCCCCCTCTACTGCGCCGAGGCCCCTGGTTTCCGATGTCCGATTCCGCACCGCAGTTGTTGCGTCACCACCGCCCTTTCCTGGCCTTCTGGCTGGCCCGCGTGTTTACTGCCAGCGGCTTCCAGATGCTCACCGTGGCTATCGGCTGGCACCTCTACCAGTTGACCGGCAATGTGCTGGATCTGGGCCTGGTCGGCCTGGTCGAGTTCGCCCCACGGGTGCTGTTCATGCTGCACACCGGGCATGTCGCCGACCGCTATGATCGGCGCAAGGTCGCTGCGCTGTGCCAGAGCCTGCAGGGACTGATAGCCCTGGCACTGGCGTTGGGCAGTGCCACCGACAACGTCACCCGCGAGCTGATCTTCGCCCTCGCCTTCCTGCTCGGTGCCACGCGTTCATTCGAAATGCCGGCGACCCAGGCGCTGCTGCCCAACGTGGTACCGGCCGGGCTGTTCCCGCGCGCGGTGGCGGCTTCGGCCTCGGCTACCCAGGCAGCAACCATCGTGGCGCCGGCGGTGGGCGGTTTCCTGTATGCCTTCGGCAGCATCTGGGTATACGGCCCTACCGTGGCCCTGTACGCCATCGCCTGCGTGCTGACCCTGAGCCTGCAGGCGCGCGGCCAGGTGGCCCAGCGCGGACGCGCCAGCATTGAGTCGCTACTGGCCGGCATCCGCTTCATCCGCAGCCGGCCCGACATCCTCGGCGCCATCTCGCTGGACTTGTTCGCCGTACTGCTGGGCGGGGCCACCGCGCTGCTGCCGGTGTTCGCCAAGGACATCCTGCTCACCGGCCCGCTGGGCCTGGGCCTGCTGCGCTCGGCACCAGCGGTGGGGGCGTTGCTGATGTCGCTGTGGCTGGCGCGCTTCCCGTTCGAACGCAACGTAGGGCGGACCATGTTCACCGCGGTGGGCGTATTCGGCGTGGCGACCATCGCCTTCGGCCTGTCGACCTCGTTCTGGTTTTCGCTGGCAGTGCTGGTGGTGCTGGGCGCGGCGGACATGATCAGCATGGTCATTCGCGGAGCTTTTGTGCAGCTGGAGACGCCGGATGAAATGCGCGGGCGGGTGAGTGCAGTGAACGGCTTGTTCATTGGTGCCTCGAACCAGCTCGGCGAGTTCGAATCGGGGGTGACCGCGCACTGGTTTGGTACAGTGCCGGCGGTGGTGCTGGGTGGGGTGGGCACTTTGCTGGTGACTGGGGTGTGGATAAAACTGTTCCCGACACTGGCCAGGCGGGATCGGTTGCATAATGGTTGATCGCTCGCCTTTTCTGGCCCTTTCGCGGGCTTGCCCGCTCCCACAAGGACCGCGCCGCCCTCAGGCCCTGTGGTGTCCCTGTGGGAGCGGGCAAGCCCGCGAAGGGGCCAGAACAGGCCATGCAGAACCCATTCCCCAACGGCCATAGGCCCCCGCCAAGCATGCTGGTATGATGCGCGGCTTTTTTCCTCCCCACACAAAACCACGGCAACCGGTACGGTCTGTGCTTTGCTGATGGGGTCGATACATTCATGGCGCCGGGGGCGCCTTGGGGAGCGGGCATGCTGGAAAGGCTGTTTCAACTAAAAGCACACAACACCAATGTGCGCACCGAGATTCTCGCGGGCGTCACCACCTTCCTGGCCATGGCCTATATCCTGTTCGTCAACCCGAGCATCCTCGGCGAGACCGGCATGGACAAGGGCGCGATCTTCGTCGCCACCTGCCTGGCCGCAGCCATCGGCTCGGTGACCATGGGCCTGATCGCCAACTACCCGATCGCCCTGGCGCCGGGCATGGGCCTGAACGCGTTCTTCACCTACACCGTGGTCCTGCACATGGGCCACACCTGGCAGGTGGCGCTGGGCGCGGTGTTCCTGTCGGCGGTGATGTTCTTCCTGCTGTCGATCTTCCGCATCCGTGAATGGATCGTGAACAGCATCCCGCTGCCGCTGCGTTCGGCCATTGCCGCGGGTATCGGTCTGTTCCTGGCGCTGATTGCGCTGCATAACGCGGGCATCGTCGTCGATAACCCGGCCACCCTGGTGGGCCTGGGCGACCTCAAGCAGCCAGCACCGATCCTCGCCACCCTGGGCTTCTTCCTGATCGTCGGCCTCGAGTCGCTGAAGGTGCGCGGCGCCGTGCTGATCGGCATTCTCGTCGTGACCATCGCCTCGATCCTGATGGGCGTGACACCCTTCGGCGGCGTGGTCTCGATGCCGCCATCGCTGGCCCCGACCTTCCTGCAGCTGGACATCGCCGGCGCGCTGGACGTAGGCCTGGTCAGCGTGATCTTCGCCTTCCTGTTCGTCGACCTGTTCGACAACTCCGGCACCCTGATCGGCGTGGCCAAGCGTGCCGGGCTGATGGGCAAGGACGGCCACATGCCGAAGATGGGTCGTGCCCTGATCGCTGACAGTACCGCAGCCATGGCCGGCTCCCTGCTGGGTACCTCGACCACCACCAGCTATATCGAATCCGCCGCCGGCGTGAGCGCCGGTGGCCGCACCGGCCTGACCGCCATCGTGGTCGCCGTGCTGTTCCTGCTGGCGCTGTTCTTCGCCCCGCTGGCCGGCAGCGTGCCGGCCTTCGCCACCGCCCCGGCGCTGCTGTTCGTCGCGGTGCTGATGGCCTCGGGCCTGGCAGAAATAAACTGGGACGACGTCACAGAAGCCGCACCGGTGGTAGTGACCGCCCTGGCCATGCCGCTGACCTACTCGATCGCCAACGGCATCGCCTTCGGTTTCATTTCCTGGACCGCCGTCAAGCTGATCTCCGGCCGCCACCGCGACCTGAACCCGGCCCTGGTGATCCTTTCCATCCTGTTCGTCATCAAGCTGGGCTGGTTCAACGCATGAGTGCTGCTTTCGACCCCTCCTCCTACACCACGCAGCTGGACGCCAAGGTGGCCCGGTTGCGCGAGCTGCTGGCACCGTTCGGCGCGCCGGAGCCGGCTGTTTTCGACTCGCCGCGCGAGCATTACCGCCTGCGCGCCGAGTTCCGCCTGTGGCGCGAGGATGGCCAGCGCCACTACGCCATGTTCGCCCCGGGCGAGAAGCACAAGGCGATCCTGATCGACGACTTCCCCATCGCCAGCCAGCGCATCAATGCATTGATGCCCCGCCTCAAGGCGGCCTGGCAGGCCAGCGAGGCGCTGGGCAACCGCCTGTTCCAGGTGGAGTTCCTGACCACCCTGGCCGGCGATGCCATGATCACCCTGTGCTACCACCGCCCGCTGGACGAGGCCTGGGAAACGGCCGCACGGCAGCTGGCCGAAGAGCTGGGCGTGAGCATCATCGGCCGCTCCAAGGGCAAACGCCTGGTCATCGGCCGTGACTATGCGCTGGAAAAACTCGAAGTCGCTGGCCGTGTGTTCAGCTACCGCCAACCAGAAGGCGCGTTCACCCAGCCCAACGGCGCGGTGAACCAGAAGATGCTGAGCTGGGCCTTCGAGGCGATTGGCGAGCGTGACGACGACCTGCTGGAGTTGTATTGCGGTAACGGCAACTTCACCCTGCCGCTGGCCACTCGGGTGCGCCAGGTGCTGGCCACGGAAATCAGCAAGACCTCGGTCAATGCCGCGCTGAGCAACCTCGACGAGAACGCTGTGGATAACGTGCGGCTGGTGCGCCTGTCGGCAGAAGAGCTTACCCAGGCGCTGAATGAGGTGCGGCCGTTCCGCCGGCTGGAAGGCATCGACCTGAAGAGCTACGAGTTCGGTACGGTGTTCGTCGACCCGCCGCGCGCGGGGATGGACCCGGATACCTGCGAGTTGACCCGGCGTTTCGAGCGGATCCTGTACATCTCGTGCAACCCGGAGACGCTGGCAGCGAACATTGCCCAATTGCAGGACACTCACCGCATCGAGCGATGTGCGTTGTTTGACCAGTTTCCGTATACCCACCATATGGAGAGTGGGGTTCTGCTGGTTCGGCGCTGACCTTCAGATCGCCGGGGCTGCTTTGCAGCCCATCGCGACACAAGGCCGCTCCTACAGAAGGACGCGATTCCCTGTAGGAGCGGCCTTGTGTCGCGATGGGCCGCAAAGCGGCCCCGAGATCCAACTCAGAAGTCGAAGAACACCGTCTCCCCTTCCCCCTGAATACGGATATCGAAGCGATACGCCGTCTTCCCGTCCACCTCGCAACGCTTGGCCACCAGGGTCTCGCGCCGCTGCGGCTGCTCGATCAGGTTGAGCACCGGGCACTTGGCATTGGCCTCGGCCTCGTCATCGAAATACAGCCGCGTGTGCAGGTGGATGTTGATCCCCCGGGCGAACAGGCTGATGTTGATGTGCGGCGCCATCGGTACGCCCGCTGCGTTGTTCACCACACCCGGCTTGACCGTGTGCAGGGTCCATTCACCGGCATCGAAGGTGGTAGCGGTGCGGCCGAAGCTGTTGAAGGCGTTTTCCAGGTTGTAGGCGTCCTGGTACTCGCCGTTGGCATCGGCTTGCCACACTTCCAGGAACGAATCGCGCACCAGGTGGCCGTTACCGTCATACACCTGGCCGATCAGCAGAATGTGCTCGCCCGCCGCGTCCGGCTTGGCCAGGCGGTTCCAGATCTCCTGGTCGCGGGTCGGGTTGCCGGCCGCTTCCAGGGCCAGGCCGATGTGCACGTAGGGGCCGGCAGTTTGCGAAGGGGTTTCCGGCAGCAGTTCGATTGGCATGGCGGGGTCCTCAGCAGTTTTCGAAGTGGGTCTTGCGCTGGCCGCGCAGCACGATGTCGAAGCGGTAGGCCAGGCAGTCCATCGGGTTGGCGTTGCTCATGTCGAGCTTGGCGATCAACTGCTGTACGGCTTGCGGGTTGGCGATCGACTTGACGATCGGGCACATTGGGATCAGCGGGTCACCCTCGAAGTACAGCTGGGTGATCAGCTTGGTGGCGATCGACGGACCGCTGATGGCGAAGTGGATGTGCGCCGGGCGCCAGTCGTTCGGGCCGTTGCGCCATGGGTACGGGCCCGGCTTGATGGTGCGGAAGCTGTAGTAACCATCACGGTCGGTCAGGCAGCGGCCGACGCCACCGAAATTCGGGTCCAGCGGTGCCAGGTAGCGGTCATTCTTGTGACGGTAGCGGCCGCCGGCGTTGGCCTGCCACATTTCCACCAGGGTGTTCGGCACAGGCTTGCCGTACTGGTCTACCACACGGCCGGCGACGATGATGCGCTCGCCGATCGGCAAGCCGCCGTTGTTGAAGTTCAGCAGCAAGTCATGGTCATGGGCGCCGAAGCCCAGGTGGGAAAAGTCCGGACCAGTGGTTTCGCTGATCGACTGCGGGATGCTGACCAGTGCCTGGCGTGGCGAGCGGGCAATGGACGTCTTGTAATCAGGCGTAAGGGCTTTAGGGTGCCAGTTGCGATCACGGATCACGAAGCGGCTGTTGTCCTGGGCGGGCATGCCGGTTTCCTCTCTTGGAATTATGGAAATGCGAGGGGGGTCTTGAAACCCTGTCGCGGGCGAGCCCGCTCCCATATGCAGTTTCAGGCAGGTAACCCGCAATGAATATTGAATTCAGTCACAGCGAACATAACCATCTGGTTATGTATAAACACCTCGGCCTGACACTTGCCGCCTTCGTGGACTAATCTTTGTCTTCTTGTTTCACGCTTCGGAGAGCATTCATGGATTGGCGAAAAGGCCGACGCAGCGACAATGTGGTCGATGCCCGAGGCGAAGGTGGTGGCGGCGGCATGCGTTTCGGCGGTGGCAAAGGGCTGGGGCTTGGTGCGGTACTGCTGATTGTCGGCATCGGCTGGCTCACCGGCCAGGACCCGTTGCAGATTCTTGGCCAGCTCGCCGGCCAGATGGAGCAACAACAGCAGCAGGCGCCCGCAAGTGTGGGCGGCAAGGCCCCGCCGGCCAACGACCAGCAGGCCGAATTCGTCGCCTCGATCCTGGGCGACACCGAGGACACCTGGAAAGCCCTGTTCGCCGAGGGCGGCAAGCAGTACCGCGACCCCAAGCTGGTGCTGTTCAGCGGCCAGGTCAATTCGGCCTGTGGCTTTGCCTCGGCGGCAGTAGGGCCGTTCTACTGCCCGGCAGACCAGCGGGTCTACCTGGACATGTCGTTCTTCCGCGAAATGGAAACCCGCTTCGCCGCCGCCGGCGACTTTGCCCAGGCCTACGTGATCGCCCACGAAATCGGCCATCACGTGCAAACCCTGCTGGGCGTGTCGGCCAAGGTCGATGCAGCGCGCCGCAGTGGCCAGCGCATGGAAGGTGACAATGGCCTGCTGGTGCGCCAGGAGCTGCAGGCCGACTGCCTGGCCGGTGTATGGGCCTACCAGGCGCAAAAGCGCTTGAACTGGCTGGAGCCGGGCGACGTCGAAGAGGCGCTGAACGCGGCCAATGCCATTGGCGATGACCGCCTGCAGCAGCAAGGTCGCGGGCGCGTGGTACCAGACTCGTTCACCCACGGCACCTCGGCGCAGCGGGTGCGCTGGTTCAAGGCCGGGTTTGCCGAGGGTGAGGTGAACCGCTGCGATACCTTCAGCGCGCGCAACCTTTAAATAGCCGCCACAGCCGACGCAATCCCTGTGGGAGCGGGCATGCCCGCGAAGAATCCAGCGCGGTGGATGGCACCGGCTCCGCCGGTGTTCGCGGGCACGCCCGCTCCCACAAGGACTGCGCTAGCTTTTAGATTCTGAGCAAGGCACTTGCTCCCTCAATTCTGCTTTTTTGCTGAAAAAGCGTTTCAGCTTCCTCCATTACTGCCGATAACCCCTGCACGAATCAGCGGGCATCCAGAACAACAACGCCTGGCGATCGGAGATCAAGCGAGCGAAAACAACTTCTGGAGAGCGTGCATGAACAGCTGGTTCGCCAACATCAGCGTCAACCTCAAACTCGGCCTGGGCTTCGGCCTGGTGCTGATCCTCACCGGCCTGCTGGCCCTGACCGGCTGGACCAGCCTGGGCAGCCTGATCGACCGCAGCAACTGGATGGGTGATATTGGCCAGCTCAACAAGGACCTGACCGACCTGCGCATTGCGCGCCTGCAGTACATGATCGCCAACGGCGACGATGCCGCCGCCGCCAACACCCAGACCAAGCTGGACGCCTTCAGCAAACAGCAGGCCTACCTGGCCAGCACCTTCAAGAGCCCGGAAAACATCAAGCTGCTGGGTGAACTGGGCGAGACCATCAGCGCCTACAAGGTGTCGCTGAACAAGATGCGCCAGGGCTACGACGCCACCCGCACCGCGCGCACGGCCATGGACGGCTCGGCCAGCCGTGCCGACCAGGCCATGGACGCCCTCAGCCAGGAAGTCATGGCACGCCCCGAAGCCGACAGCGTGCGCCTGGCCCAGTACCAACTGATCAGCAAGGCCCGCCAGCAACTGCTGCAGGTACGCATCGATGTGCGCGGCTACATTGCCGAAAACAGTGCCGCCAACGAACAGGCCGCCCTGCGCCAGCTGGACGCTGCGCTGGCTGAGATCGACAACCTCAAGCGCCAGCTGCCGGCCGAAGACACACGCCTGCAACAATTCGAAGGCTCGGTACTGGCCTACCGTGACGCCGTGCGCCAGTTCCGCGATGCTGTCGCCAACATCACCACTGCGCGCGCCGAAATGACCGTACAAGGTGCCGACATCGTCAAGCGCAGCGACGCGCTGTACCAGATCCAGCTGCAGCGCCGCGACATCGAGAGCACCCAGGCCCGCAGCCTGCAGGCCATCGCCACGCTGCTGGCGCTGCTGGTCGGCGTGCTGGCGGCAGTGCTGATCACCCGGCAGATCACTCGCCCGCTGCGCGACACCATGGTGGCAGTGGAAAAGATCGCCAGCGGCGACCTCACCCAGCACCTGCGCGTCACCCGCCGCGACGAACTGGGCGTGCTGCAACAAGGCATCGCCCGCATGGGCACCACGTTGCGCGAGCTGATCAGCGGCATCCGCGATGGCGTCACCCAGATCGCCAGCGCTGCCGAGGAACTTTCGGCGGTGACCGAGCAGACCAGCGCCGGCGCCAACAACCAGAAGGTCGAGACCGACCAGGTGGCCACCGCCATGCACGAAATGGCCGCTACCGTTCAGGAAGTGGCGCGCAATGCCGAACAGGCCTCGCATGCCGCCACCGGCGCCGATGACGAAGCCCGTGCCGGCGACCGCGTGGTGGGCGAAGCAATTGGCCAGATCGAGCGCCTGGCCGAGGACATGCACCGCTCCACCGAAGCCATGAACCTGCTGCAGCAGGAAAGCCAGAAGATCGGCAGCGTGATGGACGTGATCAAGTCGGTGGCCGAACAGACCAACTTGCTGGCGCTGAACGCAGCAATCGAGGCAGCGCGTGCCGGCGAGGCCGGCCGTGGTTTTGCGGTGGTTGCCGACGAAGTGCGCGGCCTGGCCCAGCGCACACAGAAATCCACCGAGGAAATCGAAGAGCTGATCGCCAGCCTGCAGCATGGCACCCAGCAAGTTGCGAACGCCATGCAGGGCAGCCGTAGCCTGACCGACAGCAGCGTCGAATTGGCGCGCAAGGCTGGGGCTTCGCTGGAGAGCATCACCAGCACGGTGTCTAGCATCCAGTCGATGAACCAGCAGATTGCCGCGGCGGCGGAGCAGCAGAGTGCGGTGGCGGAAGAGATCAGCCGCAGCATCCTGAATGTGCGCGACGTGTCAGAGCAGACGGCGGCAGCCAGTGACGAGACGGCGGCGTCCAGCGTGGAGCTGGCACGCCTTGGCGGGCAATTGCAGACGTTGGTCAGCCAGTTCCGCGTCTGATCCTGGAATCTGGGGCCGCTTTGCGGCCCATCGCCGGCAAGCCAGGCTCCCACAGGGATAGCACAGGCCTCGGGGGCTGCGCCGTACCTGTGGGAGCTGGCTTGCCGGCGATAGGGCCGGCACTGACGACCGCTTACTTGATGACCATCCCTACCCCGCGCCCACGCGGATCCGAAGCGGTCTCCAGCTTCGTCCCATCAACCCGGATCGCCTGGATATCGCCCATCTCCCAACCCTGGTCCTCCAGCACATAGCCCATCTTCTTCAGCTCATCAGCCACCGGCCCGGTCAGCGGCGCATAGCTGTCGAAGTAGATGGTGTCCTTGGGCAGCAACTGATGGTGCACGCGCTGCGCCGCCACTGCCTTGTCCAGCGGCATGCCGTAATCGTACAGGTTGTTCATCACCTGGAAGATCGAGGTGAAGATTCGCGAACCGCCCGGGGTACCGATGACCAGCTCGACCTTGCCATCGCGGGTCATCAGGCTGGGGCTCATGGATGACAGCATGCGCTTGCCCGGGGCGATGGCATTGGCATCGCCGCCAACCACACCAAAGGCGTTCGCCGCCCCCGGCTTGGCGCTGAAATCGTCCATCTCGTCGTTGAGCAGGAAGCCGGCGCCTTTTACCACCACGCCACTGCCGTAGTCGAGGTTGAGGGTGTAGGTGTTGCTGACCGCATTGCCCTGCTTGTCGACGATCGAGAAGTGCGTGGTCTGGTGCGGTTCCAGGCCCGGCTTGACCTTGTCTGTATCGGAAATGGCCTTCGGGTTGACCTGCGCGGCGCGCTTGGCCAGATAGTCCTTGGCCACCAGCTGATCCACCGGCACCTTGGTGAAGCCCGGGTCGCCAAGGTAGTCGGCGCGGTCGGCGAACACGCGCTTCTCGATCTCGGCCAACAGGTGTATGTACTGCGCCGAGTTGTGCGCCACACCCTTGAAGTCCGCCGCGCGGTTTTCCTTGATGCCCAGCAACTGGGCCAGGGCGACACCACCGGAGCTTGGCGGTGGCGCGGTATAGACCACGTTGCCACGCCAGCTCACGGCCATCGGCTCACGCCATACGGCCTGGTAGTCCTTGAGATCCTGTTTGGTGATCAGGCCCTTGTCGGCCTGCATCTGCGCCACCAGCAGGTCGGCGGTCTTGCCCTGGTAGAACTCGCTCACGCCCTTGTCGGCGATGCGCTCCAGGGTCTGGGCCATTTCCGGTTGCTTGAACAGCTCGCCGACCTTCATGTTGCCGAAGTAGTCGTTGAAATTGGTCGCGGTCTTGAACATGCCCTGGGCATCGTTGCGGTACTGGTACTGCTTTGCCGCCACCTTGAAGCCGTTTTTCGCATAGCCGATGGCCGGGGTCAGCAGTTCGCTCCAGGGCAGCTTGCCGAACTTCTGGTGCGCCTCCCACAACCCCATCACCGTGCCCGGTACGCCAGCAGCGCGTGCCCCGACCAGGCTGAGGTTTTCGATGACCTCACCCTTTTCGTCCAGGTACATGTTGCGCGTGGCGGCCTTGGGCGCGACTTCGCGGTAGTCGAGGAAGTAGGGTTTGCCGTCGACGAACAGGGTCATGAACCCGCCACCGCCGATGTTGCCAGCCTCGGGATAGGTCACCGCCAGGGTGAAAGCCGTGGCCACTGCCGCATCCACCGCGTTGCCGCCTTTCTTGAGGATGTCGGCGGCCACCTGTGCACCATATTGATCGGGGGCGGCTACTGCGCCGCCCTCAAGGTTGGCGGCATGAACCGAGGAACAGCTCAGGATCGCGGCTGCGAGAGCCAGGTACTGGAACGGAGCAATACGCATGACACTTCCTTGGTGTTGTTTTTGTTGAGCAGTCAGTAAGGCCGAAGCGCTTCGACTGTGCAAACAACCGCAGGAAGTTTCGCCGCCTGTGGACAGGATCTGTCGCGTTCAGGCAACTCAGCTGGCGTACATCGCCAGCTTGCGCTGTATGAAATCGAGGAAGCACTGGATACGCAGCGCCAGCTGGGTGTTGCGGTAGTACACCGCATGGATCGGCTGGCGGTAGCCGTTGTTGGCTTCGCTCAGCAGCACTTGCAGGCGCCCGGTGCGGATGTCCTCGTGGGTCATGAAGTGCGACAGGCTGACGATGCCCTCGCCGGCCAGCGCCAGTTGGCGCAAGGTCTCGCCGCTGGAGGCGATCAGCGACGGGCGGATGCTCCAGCGGTCACCCTGGGCATGGCGCAATGGCCAGTGGTTGAGCGATTCGGGCTGGCTGAAGCCGAGCAGGCAGTGCTTGGCCAGGTCCTCGACCCGCTGCGGCGTGCCGTGCTGCTCGAGGTAGGCCGGGCTGGCCAGCACCTGTACCGGGCTGCATCCAAGGCTGCGCGCGTGTAGGCTGGAGTCGGCCAGTTCACCGATACGGATCGCCACATCGGTGCTCTGCTCGAGCAGGTCGATGATCAGGTCGTCAGTATTGAGTTCCAGCTCGATGCCAGGGTATTGGCGGCGGAATTCGCCGATCCACGGCAGGATGGCATGCAGCATGAACGGCGCGGCGGCGTTGATGCGCAGGCGCCCGGTAGGGGTCTGGCGGTTCATCGACAGGCGCTCTTCCATCTCGTCCATCTGCTCCAGGATCAACCGAGCGCGTTCGAGGAAGAAGCGACCCTCCTCGGTCAGGTCCATGCGCCGAGTGGTGCGGTTGACCAGCGTGGTACCCAACTTGCCCTCAAGGCGCGACAAGGTACGGCTGACAGCGGACGGGGTCTGGCCCATCTGCTCGGCAGCAGCGGAAATAGAGCCGCAGTCGATGACGGCGACGAATACCTGGAGTTCTTCGGATCGGGTTTTCACATCTGCGCCTGTGGTTGGTCTCTGCTGGGATTAGATAGCCGGTTGTCGAGGCCAAGTCCAGCAATGCCTGTACGGGCCTCTTCGCGGGTGAACCCGCTCCCACAAGTGCTGCGCGGTTCTCAAAGACTGTGGGATACCTGTGGGAGCGGGTTTACCCGCGAAGAGGCCAGCACAGGAAAAACCTTACTGCGCCTTGCCGAACACCTTGTCCAGATGCGCCTCATAGGCCGCCAAAGCAGCCGGCACATCCGGCCGCTTCATCACATCCACCGCCAGGAAAGTCGGCAGCCCGGTCATGCCGAGGAACTGGTTGGCCTTGTGGAACGGGAAGTACACCGCGTCCACCCCCTTGCCCTCGAAGAAGTCGCTCGGGTCGTCGAATGCCTGCTGCGGTGCATTCCAGGTAAGCGAAAGCATGTACTGCTTGCCATGCACCAGGCCACCGCTGCCGTACTTCTGCGAATGGTCCGCACGGGTACGGCCGTCGTTGGCATACAGGCTGCCGTGGCCTGCGGTGAACACTTCATCGATGTACTTCTTCACGGTCCATGGCGCACCCATCCACCAGCCGGGCATCTGGTAGATGATCACATCGGCCCAGAGGAACTTCTCCACCTCTTCCTGGGCGTCGTAACCACCGTCGATGAAGGTCTGGCGCACATCGAAACCGGCCCGGTCCAGGTGAGCGATAGCCGCTTCGTGCAAAGTCGCGTTGAGGCGACCGTCGGAGTGAGCGAACTGTTTACCACCGTTGAGCAAAAGGATCTTCTTCATGCGGGCCTCGCGGAAAATTCAGGCCGGCAGGTTAGGGGCTCGCGGGCGCGGGATACAGTAATGCATGGGCAAAATACAATTGACCTGAAGTCACGAATAAATAACCCATTATTGCCTTAGAATCGTATCACCCTCCCCATCACCGAGTAGCGATCCATGAGTGAGCAGTACGCCTTCATCCTCAAAGCCAAGACCCGCCCGGAAATGGCTGAAGCGTTCGAAACCTTGTTCCGCGCCTATGTCGAGCCAAGCCGCCAGGAGCCGGGCTGCATCGAGTACCACATGCTGCGTGACAAGCAGGACCCCAGCCTGTTCGTGTTCTTCGAGGTCTGGGCCGACAAGGCCGCGCTGGATGTGCATTCGGCGCTGCCGCACATGACCGCGTTCTTCGAAAAACGCATGGACTACCTGGAACGCGATTTCGACATCCAGATGATCGACATGCTCAGCGCACCCAGCGCTAACCGCTGATCAGCAAATGGCCGCCGAGTGCGGCCAGGCCGAGGAAGAAGCACCGCTTGAACAGCTGCGCGCTGATGCGCTGACGCAGCCACTGGCCGACCTGCATGCCGATCAAGGCCGGCGCCAGCATGAGCAGCGAAGCACCCAGCGCCTGGCCACCCAGGGCATCCTGCCCGGCCAGGCCAACGGCCAAGGCCAGGGTCGAAACCGTGAATGACAGGCCCAGGGCCTGGATCATCTGTTCCCGGCTAAAACCCAGGCTCTGCAGGTAGGGCACCGCTGGTATCACGAATACCCCGGTCGCCGCCGTGACCACGCCCGTAACCAACCCGCAAAGCGGCCCCAGCCAGCGCTCCCGCCCCGGCGCCAGGCGCAAGCCCGGGCCGACCAGCCCGTATAGTGCATACACCACCAAGGCCGCGCCCAGTGCATGTACGGCCCAAGGGCCGCTGTTAATCCCCAGCCAGGCACTGCCCAGCAAGGTACCGACGAAGATCATCGCCAGCATTGGCCACAGGCGTGCCAGCAACCCCCGCAGGTGCCCACCGCTGGCCAGCTGCCACAGATTGGTGAGGGTCGAAGGCACGATCAGCAATGCCGCAGCCTGCGCCGGTGACATAGCCAGGCCCAGCAGGCCCATGGCGATGGTCGGCAGGCCCAGGCCGATCACCCCCTTCACTGCCCCGGCCAGCAGGAAGGTCAGCACCACCAGCAGCGACAGCGCTGGGCCAATGTTCTGATAGAAAGCGAGCAAGGTATCCATGGGCCGATGATGGCGTGTGCCGGCCGGGCTGAAAATCTGCCATATACTCAGCCAGACTCTTGCCAGGACAGAGCCACATGCATTTCGACCTTATCGACCTCAGGCTGTTCCAGCACACCCTGGAGTGCGGCAACATCACCGCCGGCGCCAGCCGCAGCCATCTGTCGCTGGCAGCAGCCAGCGCGCGAATCCGCGCCATGGAGGCATCGCTGGGCATCCCTCTGCTGGAACGCAACCGCCGTGGCGTGCAGCCAACCCCGGCCGGCCAGGCACTGCTACAGCATGCCCGGCTGATAACGCAGCAGGCCGAGCGCCTGCAGTTCGACCTGGGCCAGTACGCGCAAGGGCAGCAGGGCCAGGTGCGCCTGCTGTGCAACACGGCCGCGCTCACGGAGTACCTGCCGGAACTGTTGGCCAGCTACCTGACTGAAAACCCCGGAGTCAGCGTGGATGTGCAGGAGTTGCCGAGCCTGCGCATCGTGCAGTCGATTACCCAGGGCATGGCAGACCTGGGCATCGTTTCGACCGCCGCGCCCAGCGCGCACCTGCAGACCCGGCCGTTTCGCGAAGACCCGTTGGTGTTGGTAACGCCGCTGCACCACCCGCTGGCCAGCGAGGTCGCGCCGAGCTTTATCGATAGCCTGGCCCATGGCTATGTCGGCCTGGGAGCCGGCAGTGCACTGGCGTTGTACCTGGAAGAGCAGGCGCTGCGCGAGGGGCTGCGCATGCGGGTTCGGGTGCGTGCCGAAGGGTTCGATGGCGTGATCCGCATGGTTGCGGGCGGAGCCGGAGTGGGGATTGTGCCGCTGGCTGCAGTGAAGCGTTGGCAAGGGGTGTTGCCGTTGCACTGGGCGGCGCTGACGGAACCATGGGCCAATCGCCGGTTGCTGGTGTGTGCGCGCGATTTTGCAGCATTGCCGGGGTATGCCGCAGGGTTGGTAACCACCCTCACCCGCTGACTGAGTGGATGGCACGGGCTTCGCCCGTGTTCGCGGGTGAACCCGCTCCCACAGGATATGTGATATCTCTCGGATGGGCGCTGTGCCTGTGGGAGCGGGCGAGCCCGCGAAGCAGCCACCGCGATGGATGGCACGGGCTTCGCCCGTGTTCGCGGGCGGGCCCGCTCCCACAGGATATGTAATATCTCTCGAGTAGACGCGGTGCCTGTGGGAGCGGGTTTACCCGCGAAGAAGGCTCGCACACAATGGCGCCATAACGACCCACCGAAAAGGACCTTCCAGTGGCATCGATCTACCAGCTCAAACCGCGCTTCCAGGCCCTGCTCCGCCCTGCTGTCCAGCGCCTCCACGACCGCGGTGTCACCGCCAACCAGGTCACCGTCGCCGCAGCCCTGCTGTCAGTCCTGCTGGGCCTGCTGCTAGCCGTCCTGCCGCATCTCACCTGGTTGTTCATCCTGGTGCCGGTCTGGATGCTGCTGCGCATGGCGCTGAACGCCGTCGACGGCATGCTCGCCCGGGAGTTCGGCCAGCAATCCACCCTCGGCGCCTACCTCAACGAACTGTGCGACGTGATCGCCGATGCCGCGCTGTACCTGCCCTTCGCCCTGCTGGCCGGTGTATCGCCAACCTTGATCGTACTCGTGGTACTCAGCGCCACCTTCAGCGAATACGCCGGTGTCATGGGCCCGCTGGCCGGCGCCTCACGGCGCTACGACGGCCCCATGGGCAAGAGCGACCGGGCGTTCGCTTTCGGCGTGCTGGGTACCGGTGTTGCCTTCGGCGTGCTGAACGGCGCCTGGATCAACGGCTTGTTGCTGGTCATCCTCGCACTCTCGCTCTATACCCTCTACAACCGGGTTCGCCAGGGGCTGGCCGAAACCCGCTGAGCCCACTGCCGTCGTAAAAGGATGTCGACCATGCGCCAAGCGCAAGCGCTGCACTTCTCCACCCATGACGGCGTCGAGCTGCACTACCGTCACTGGCCTGCCACTCGTAACCAACACCAGCCACGCCGGGCCGTGGTGATGTTCCACCGCGGCCACGAACACGGCGGGCGCATGGCCCACCTGGCCGATGAGCTGGACATGCCGGGCTACGATTTCTTCGCCTGGGATGCCCGCGGCCACGGCCAGTCGCCGGGCGCGCGCGGCGACAGCCCGGGCTTCGCCACCAGCGTGCGCGATGTGCAGACCTTCATCGAGCACATCCAGGCCAGCCATGGCATCGCCGAACAGGACCTGGTGGTGCTGGCGCAGAGCGTCGGGGCCGTGCTGGTCGCCACCTGGGCCCACGACTACGCACCCAAGGTGCGCTGCCTGGTGCTGGCCTCGCCAGCGTTCAAGGTCAAACTGTACGTGCCATTTGCCCGCCCTGGCCTGAGGCTGCTGAAGGCCTTGCGCGGCAACTTCTTCGTCAACAGCTACGTCAAGCCTCGCCTGCTCACCCACGACCCCGAACGGGTCATGTCGTACGTGGCCGACCCGCTGATCAGCCGGCCGATTTCGGTGACCATGCTGCTGGGCCTGTACGAAGCCGCCGACCGGGTGGTAGCGGATGCCCAGGCCATCCAGCTGCCGACCCAGCTGCTGGTGTCCGGTGCCGACTTCGTGGTCGAACGCCAGCCGCAGGAACGCTTCTTCGAACGCCTGGGCAGTGCGCGCAAGGAAATGCACATCCTGCCAGGCTTCTTCCACGACACCCTGGGCGAGCGTGATCGGGCCCATGCCTTGCGGCGCATCGAGCGGTTCGTCGAACATTGCTTCGCCAGCCCCGCAGCCCTGCCGTCGCTGCTCGATGCCGACAAGACCGGCGCCAGCTGCGCCGAGGCCGAAAGCCTGGCCGCAGCGCTGCCGCGCAACTCGCCCCGCGACCTTTACTGGCGCGCTACCCGCGCCGGCCTGCGCCTGGGCAAGGGGCTGTCCGAAGGCGTCAAGCTGGGTTTCGACACAGGTTTCGACTCCGGCAGCACCCTCGACTACGTCTACCGTAACCAGGCGACCGGCAAGGGCAAGCTCGGCCGCCTGGTCGACCGGAACTATCTCGATGCCATCGGCTGGCGTGGCATTCGCCAGCGCAAGCTGCACGTCGAAGAGCTGCTGCGCCTGGCCATTGGCCACCTGCGCGAACAGCAGCGGCCAGTGCACATCGTCGATATTGCTGCCGGCCATGGCCGCTACATCCTCGAAGCCCTGCAAGAGCTGGAGCAACTGCCGGACTCGATCCTGCTGCGCGACTACAGCGAGCTGAACGTGCGGCAAGGCAGCGCGCTGATCGTGGAAAAGGGCCTGGCTGACATCGCCCGCTTCGTCCAGGGCGACGCTTTCGACCGCCAGAGCCTGGCCACGCTGGAGCAATCGCCTACCCTGGCCGTGGTCTCCGGCCTGTACGAACTGTTCGCCAGCAACCAGCTGGTGGGCAACTCACTGGCCGGCCTGGCCGACGCGGTGGAAGATGGCGGCTACCTGGTCTACACCGGCCAGCCGTGGCACCCGCAATTGGAAATGATCGCCCGCGCCCTCACCAGCCACCGCGGCGGCGAAGCCTGGGTGATGCGTCGGCGTAGCCAGGCCGAAATGGACCAGCTGGTAGAGGCGGCGGGGTTCCGCAAGCTGGCCCAGCGCATCGATGAATGGGGCATTTTCAGTGTCAGCCTGGCACAACGGGTGCGCTGAATGAGCCCATCACGCGAGCCCGGGCTGATCCGCCGGGGCGTGTTCTGGCTTCTGTTGCTGGGGCCGCTGTTTTTCCTCAGCTACGGGCTGGCGAACAACCACACCGCCGGGCGCAGTGATGTCGGCAGCCTGGTCTTCGGCTGGGAAAGCCGCATGCCGTTGTGGCCGTGGACGATCATCCCGTACTGGTCGATCGACCTGCTCTACGGCTTGTCCTTCCTGCTGCCGCGCACGCGCCAGGAAATGGACCGGCACGCGCTGGCGTTGCTGACCGCACAGTTGATCAGCGTCAGCTGCTTCCTGCTCTGGCCGCTGCGCTTCACCTTCGAGCGGCCGGAACTGGGCGGGGTGTTCGGCTGGATGTTCGATGTGCTGATGGGCTTCGACAAGCCGTTCAACCAGGCGCCTTCGCTGCATATTGCCCTGCTTGTGATCATCTGGACGATGTTTGCCCGGCACGTGCAGCGCCAGCCCTGGCGTTGGCTGATGCATGGCTGGATGGCACTGATCGGGGTGTCGGTGCTGACCACCTGGCAGCATCATTTCATCGATGTGCCGACAGGGGCATTGGCGGGGTTCGTCTGCGTCTGGTTGTGGCCACATCAAGGGCAACTGCCCTGGCAGCAGTTGCGCCTTGCGCGGGATGCCAAGCGTTGGCGGTTGGCGTTGTTCTACGCAGTGGGGGGGCTGCTGTGCGCAGTGCCTGCCGTNGCGTTGGGCGGTGCCTGGCTGTGGTTGACCTGGCCGGCCGTGTCGCTGGCTTTGGTGGCGCTGAACTATGGCGTGCTCGGTGCAGGCGGGTTTCAGAAAGGCGCCGATGGGCGCTTGTCCAATGCAGCCAGCTGGCTGCTGGCACCGTACCTGGTAGGGGCGTGGGTCAACTCGCGGTTGTGGACCTGGCGGCATCCGCAGGCGGATGAAGTGTGTGATGGCGTCTACCTTGGGCGGATTCCTGGGTGTGGAGCGCAGTTCGCTGCGGTAGTCGATTTGTGCGCGGAGCTACCGTGTCAGGTCCAGGACAGCGCGGCCCCTTGTAGGAGCGGCCTTGTGTCGCGAAAGGGCCGCGAAGCGGCCCCAGCAATATCTGCTACGAAGCTGAAAATCTGGGGCCGCTTCGCAGCCCTTTCGCGACACAAGGCCGCTCCTACACAGGTCGCGTCCGCCGTTGGTTATGCATGTTTTCCTACCTTGGACCTGATCGCCCCGGAAAGCCCATTGCTGCACCAGGCCGCCATCGCCATCGAACGCCTGCGCTCCCAAGGCCCGGTGCTGGTCTGTTGCGCCCTGGGCTATTCGCGCAGTGCCAGCGCCGTGGCCGCCTGGCTGGTACTTACGGGTCGCTGCACTGATGCTCGCCAGGCCGAGGCGCTGATCCGCAAGGCCCGACCCGGCGTGACCCTGCACAGCGCACATCGCCAAGCCTTGCAACAGCTAGGGACACAACCATGACGCTGTACGTGGTGGCCAGCCTGCTGGGACGTGGCAAACAAATGGAACGCCTGTCGGACGGCCTCACCCTGCTGGCCCTGGCCTACGGCCTGGCGCCCTTGCTGGGGGCCCAGTTGCAACCAATGGCCAGCCTGCTGTGCGTTGTACTGCTGGTACTAGGCGTACTGCACAAGTACTGGGCCATTCGCGTGGCCCTGGATGCCGAACTGTTCGCCCGCCTCGCCGCCAGCCGCGACCTGGCAGCGGACACCCAGGCCCTGGACCATGCCCTGTTCGAGCTGAAGCTCAAACCGCAGGCCACCGATTCCCGCGCCTGGCCTGCACGCAGCCAGGCCGCGTTGGCCCTGCTGCGCTGCCAGGCAGTGTGCCTGGGCCTGCAGCTGTCGCTGGCCCTGGCCACCCTGCTGACATTGCCTTTGAAGGGATGACTACCAATCCATGCTCGCCAACCTGACCGCCTACCTCATTACTTCCGCCGCCCGCCTGATCACCGGTGCCCGCGCCCTGTGGCTGGGCTGTACACCGCTGCCGGTGCAGCGCCTGTACTTCGCCAACCACAGCAGCCATGGCGACTTCGTACTGCTATGGGCCTCGCTGCCGCAACCGCTGCGCAAGCGTACCCGTCCGGTAGCCGGCGCCGATTACTGGGCCAAACCGGGCATTCGCGACTTTCTCATCCGCAAGGTCTTCAATGGTGTGCTGATCAACCGGCAACACAGTGCCGGCCAGGGCAGCCCGTTGCAGCCGATCCTCGAAGCCGTGGCCCAGGGCGACTCACTGATCTTCTTCCCGGAGGGCACCCGCAACCTCGGCGACGAGCCGCTGATGCCGTTCAGGAGCGGGCTGTACCACCTGGCAGCAGCCAACCCCGAAGTCGAACTGGTGCCCGTATGGATCGCCAACCTCAACCGGGTGATGCCCAAGGGTCGTGCCTTGCCATTGCCGTTGTTGTGCACATTGAGCTTTGGCGAGCCGCTGCACCTGCAGGCGGATGAAAGCAAGCAAGCCTTTCTCGAGCGGGCCAGCCAAGCCCTGCTGAACCTGGCCCCCAAGGATGCCTGAGATGGACGACAACACCCTTTCCCTGTTCGCCGGCATCGGCGCCCTGCTGTTGCTCGCCAGCGTGATCGGCCGCCTGCTCAAATGGCGCGCCGGCCCGGCACCGCACGCGGTGATCGACAACCTCAACGCCCGCATCAACGCCTGGTGGGTGATGGTACTGGTGATCGGCATCGCCTTCCTGTTCGGCAAGTACGGCGTGATCGTGCTGTTCTACGGCGTATCGTTCTATGCCCTGCGCGAGTTCATGACCCTCACCCCGACCCGGCGCAGTGACTACCCGGCGCTGGTGGCGGCGTTCTATGTTGCACTGCCAGTGCAGTACGTGCTGATCGCCATGGACTGGTACGGGTTGTTCAGCATCTTCATCCCGGTGTACCTGTTCCTGTTGCTGCCGATCCTGGCCAGCTTCGGCGGCGACACAACGCGCTTTCTCGAGCGCGCCTCGAAGGTGCAGTGGGGGTTGATGATCGCGGTGTACTGCGTGTCGTCGGTACCGGCATTGATGACCTTGGACATCCCGGGTTACGAGGGCCGCAACCTGCTGCTGATCGCCTGGCTGATCCTGGTGGTGCAAATCAGCGACGTGCTGCAGTACGTGTGCGGCAAGCTGTTCGGCAAGCACAAGGTGGCGCCCAACCTGTCGCCATCCAAGACCGTCGAAGGCCTGGCCGGCGGCGTGGCGCTGGCCACCCTGATCGGTGCCCTGCTGTGCTGGATCACCCCGTTCACCTTCTGGCAGGCCGCACTGATGGCCTTGGCGGTGAACGCCATGGGCTTCTTCGGCGGGTTGGTGATGTCGGCGATCAAGCGCGACCGTGGGGTGAAGGACTGGGGGCACATGATCGAAGGCCACGGCGGCATGCTCGACCGCATGGATTCGGTGTGCTTTGCCGCGCCGGTGTTCTTCCATTTTGTGCGGTATTGGTGGGCGTAGCGAAAGTGAGCGTACCGATCAGTGCGAAAGAGCCAACTCTCGCAGTGCAGCCGAAGCCAGAAAACCGGAGCGGGACGCATAGCGATGATCACGCTTCACTTTTTCGTCGATTCGTTGAAGCAAGTTGTCCGGTAGCGTCGCATTGAAGCGAACCGCCTTGCCCAGGTACGGGGTGACATCAAAATCCACAACGGCCCAGACCCCACCTTCATAGTCAGGGTTCGCCACATGGACATCGACTTCCTGTGCCTGCGGCAACGCCTCGTTATCTGCGACCAACCCTTCAAAATGCAGTGCCAGCGCTTCCTGAACATTCTCCAGTGCTTTTGCAACAGTGGCACCGGCGCTGAAGCAACCGGGCACATCAGGTACGGTCACGCCGTAGTCCGAGTCGGCGTCTTTGTGCAATACGACCGGGAATTTCATTGACTACCTCCGTTGATGCTCGTGCTGGCAGTGCCGTTGGCTTGAATCAAGCCAGCCTGCTTCAAGATGCTGCGTACTGTGCCCTTGGGGAGTTCACTCTTGGGGTGAGGAACCGTGACTCGCCCCTTTTTTGTCGGGTGTCTGAACTGGTGATGACTACCTTTCACATCAACCTGGTACCAGCCGTCGGCTTCAATAAGCTGGATAACTTCACGACTGCGCATTCATTCTTCCTCGGCAGTCGATGTGTATCATACACACCGAATTGACCAGAACAAAGCGCACTACACACTATGCATACGCGTCGCGACTAGCGGACAGATTGGATGGCAAAGTAAGAACATGCCTTCTGACACGTAGGAAATCAGCAGGTACCATCGGGTACCGATACCCCCCTAGGGTATCGGTGCCGCCGGTCTGCTACTTGAGGTACGACCGCAGCAACGCCGCCACCTTGTCCGCTTCGTCCTGCCGCGCCTCGGCACTCAGCCCGTCCGCCACCAGGTGTTCGCGGATATGCCCTTCCATCACTTCGGCCATCAGCCCGTTCACCGCACCGCGCACGGCGGCGATCTGTTGCAGGATCGCCAGGCAGTCCTTGTCCTGCTCCAGCGCTGTCTCCAGGGCAGCCGCCTGGCCCTTGATCTTGCGCACCCGGGTCAGCAGCTGCTTCTTGCTCTTCAGGGTATGTGCCATTGGGTTTCACACCATGCTAGGTATACTGGGGTATAGTATGTTTCTCGACGTTCCGGGAGCATGATAAACCATGGCGACACAAACCTCAGACCGCTGGCAGCACAGCCACCAGTTCCATACCAGCAACCTGGGCGCCGAGCGCAAGACGCGCCTGGCCGTGTGGCTGACCGCAGTGATGATGGTGGCGGAAATTACCGGGGGCTGGTTCTTCAATTCCATGGCATTGCTGGCCGACGGCTGGCACATGAGCTCCCACGCCCTGGCCCTGGGCCTGTCGCTGCTGGCCTATGCCGCCGCGCGGCGTTATGCCGGCGACCGGCGCTTTGCCTTCGGCACCTGGAAGATCGAGATTCTTGGCGGCTACTCCAGCGCCCTGCTGTTGCTGGGCGTTGCCGGGCTGATGGCATTCCAGTCGGTGGAGCGCCTGCTGGCACCGGGGCCGATACATTATGACGAGGCGATATTCATCGCCGCTGTAGGCCTGACCGTCAACCTGATCTGCGCCTGGCTGCTGCGTGATGACCATCACCATCACGATCATCACCACCATGGCCACGACCATCACCATGCCCATGGCCACCACCATCACGACCTGAACCTGCGCTCGGCCTACCTGCATGTGGTTGCCGATGCCGCGACCTCGGTGCTGGCGATCGTCGCCCTGCTCGCCGGCAAGTATTGGGGCGCCAGCTGGCTCGACCCGGTCATGGGCCTGGTAGGTGCGCTACTGGTGGCGCTGTGGGCCCGCGGCCTGCTGCGCGATACCGGCCGGGTGCTGCTGGATGCGGAGATGGATGCGCCGGTGGTGGAAGAAATCCGGGAGGTGGTGGCGCAGCTGCCGGTGCCGGCCAGCATTACCGACCTGCACGTATGGCGCGTGGGCAAGGACCAGTACGCCTGCATTCTCGGCCTGGCAACCCAGGGCGTACTCAGCGCCGACAGCGTGCGCCAGGCCCTGGGCGTGCACGACGAACTGGCGCACATTACCGTCGAGGTCAACCGCCTGGCATAGCGCGACCAGACAGCTGGACGTCGAGCCCAGGCAACTGCGGCTCGGCCAATGGCCCTATGGTGACGAGTCATTCAGCCAGTCACCAGGAGTTGTGCCATGTCCGATTTCATCACCGTCCTGCGCGAAACCTGCCCGACGCCGGTCGTGGACGCCACCAAGTGGAAGCGCATCGGCGGCGATCCGCACACCGTCAACCTCAACGCCTACCTGTCGGCCGACGGCAGCAAGATCATGGGCACCTGGATCTGCACCCCGGGCAAGTTCGAGGTCAACTACGAGAAGTGGGAGTTCTGCCACTTCCTCGATGGCTACTGCATCATCACCCCGGAAGGCGAAGAGCCGAAGCACCTGAAAGCAGGTGATGTGTTCGTGATCGAACCTGGGATGAAAGGCACCTGGGAAGTGGTCGAGACTGTGCGCAAGTATTTCGTGTTCGCTTGATCTCAAGGCTTGCATAGCCCCTGTGGGAGCGGGTTTACCCGCGAATGCAGCGGTGAAGCTACTGCAGCATTCGCGGGTGAACCCGCTCCCACAGGGTCATATGCTGCCTGCTGAATCGGGAGCAAAAAAAAATCGCGGATCAGGCGCCCTTCCCTCTGGTGCGCAGTTACAGAGGGAAGGCCGCCTGGCCCGCGATGAAGTCCTCGCTCGTCAATCCTTCTTGCGGTAACCCTCGACAATCGCCGAGAAGTCCTTGCCACCCTCGCCGCGCAGGCTCATGGCCTGATACAGCTGCTGGGCCACGGCCCCCAGGATCACCGGTTGATGCGCCTGGCGTGCAGCCTCGGTGGCCAGCCCCAGGTCCTTGAGCATCAGCTCGGCGCCAAAGCCACCGGTATAGCCACGCGAT
Source organism: Pseudomonas inefficax (assembly GCF_900277125.1). Classification (GTDB taxonomy): domain Bacteria; phylum Pseudomonadota; class Gammaproteobacteria; order Pseudomonadales; family Pseudomonadaceae; genus Aquipseudomonas; species Aquipseudomonas inefficax. The sequence goes on along the minus strand of NZ_OPYN01000179.1, from coordinate 24,676 downwards.
GCCGGCGCGGTTTCGATGATGCCCGGCCACGGGTTGTAAGTGTCCGAGCTCCAGCAACGCCCGGTCGAACTGTTGATGATGCCGGCCAGCACCTTGGTGTCGATGCCCAGTGCATTGCCCAGGGCCATGGCCTCGGACACGCCGATCATCGAAATGCCCAGCAGCAGGTTGTTGCAGATCTTGGCGATCTGCCCTGTGCCGACTTCACCGCAGTGCACGATGTTGCGGCCCATCTGCTCCAATACCGGTTTGAGGGTGGCGAACAGCTCGGTGCTGGCACCGACCATGAAGGTCAGGGTGCCTGCCGCTGCGCCGCCGGTGCCACCGGACACCGGCGCATCGCCCAGATCCACACCCTTGGCCGCTGCGGCCTTGGACACATCACGTGCAGTCTGCGGGTCGATGGTGCTGCAATCCACGGTTGGCGTGCCGGGGCGAATACCCGCCAGCACACCATCCTCGTTCAGGTACACGCTGCGCACATGGGCCGCAGCCGGCAGCATGGTGATCACCAGCTCGCTGTTGGCCGCGGCGTCCTTTGGCGAAGGGCTGATCTGCCCACCCAGTTCTGCCAGTTCGGCCAGCACGGCCTTGTTCAGGTCGAACAGGTTCAGTTGGTGCCCGGCCTTGATCAGGTTGCGGGCCATGGGTGCGCCCATGTTGCCGAGGCCGATGAATGCGATACGCATGACTCTCTCCTTAGCGCAGGCTGATGGTGGTGTTCACACCGTCGTTGACGCTGTCGTCATCGAACCAGCGGGCGGTGACGGTCTTGGTCTGAGTGTAGAACTGCACCACCTGCTTGCCGTACGGGCCGAGGTCGCCGAGCTTGGAGCCACGCGAGCCGGTGAAGCTGAAGAACGGTACCGGGACCGGGATCGGAATGTTGATGCCGACCTGGCCTACGTCGATTTCGCTCTGGAACTTGCGTGCTGCCGCACCGCTTTGGGTGAACAGGCCGGTGCCGTTGCCGAACGGGTTGGCGTTGACCAGGGCGATGGCTTCGTCGAGGGTGTCTACCTCCAGGGTCACCAGCACCGGGCCGAAGATTTCCTGGGTGTAGATCTGCATGTCGGTCTTCACCCCCGAGAACAGGGTCGGGCCGACGAAATTGCCTTGCTCATAACCCGGTACCGTGACGTCACGGCCGTCAAGTTCCAGCTTGGCGCCTTCCTTGATGCCGCTTTCGATCAGGCCCAGCACACGCTCCTTGGCGCGCTTGGAAACCACCGGGCCGACATCGGTGCCTGGCTCGCAACCGGCACTGACCTTGAGCTTGCTGGCCGCTTCCTTGATGTCCGGCAGCCATTCGCGAGCCTTGCCCACCAGCACCGCCACCGAGGTGGCCATGCAGCGCTGGCCTGCAGCGCCGAAGGCGGCACCGACCAAGGCGTTGACGGTTTGCGTGCGGTTGGCATCGGGCAGCACCACCGCATGGTTCTTGGCGCCCATCATCGACTGCACGCGCTTGCCGTGCTGGCTGCCCAGGTTGTACACGTGGGTGCCCACTTCGGTGGAGCCGACGAAGGAAATCGCCTTGATGTCCTGGTGGGTGCAAATGACGTCCACCACCTGCTTGCCACCATGCACCACGTTGAGCACGCCAGCCGGTACGCCGGCTTCCAGCGCCAGCTCGACCAGCAGCATGGTCGACAGTGGGTCCTGCTCGGACGGCTTGAGCACGAAGGTGTTGCCGCAGACGATGGCCATGGGGAACATCCACAGCGGGATCATCGCCGGGAAGTTGAACGGGGTAATGCCGGCGCACACGCCGATAGGCTGGCGCAGGGTGTAGGTGTCGACGCCGCCAGCGACGTTCTCGGCAAATTCGCCCATCTGCAGGGTGCCGATGGACGCGGCGTGCTCGACCACTTCCAGGCCGCGGAAGATATCGCCTTCGGCGTCGGCCAGGGTCTTGCCCTGTTCGGCACTGAGGACCTGGGCGATGCGTTTGGTGTGTTCGCGGATCAGCGCCTGTAGCTTGAGCATGATGCGCATGCGCGCGCCGATCGGCGTGTTACGCCAGGTCTGGAAGGCGCGGTGGGCAGCGGCCACGGCCGCGTCGACTTCCTCTACCGTGGCGAACGGTACGCGCGCCAGCACCTCTTGGGTGGCCGGGTTGACGATGTCGCGCCATTCGGTGGTCCTGGACTCGACCCATTGGCCGTCGATCAGCATTTTGACCTGTTCGATTTTGGTCTGGGCAGGGGATTGCGGTGCGTTCATCTGCGTTCTCCTTGGAATTATTGTCGGGACGAGATCGCCATTGCCGGGCAAACGCGAGGTGGCGTCCTGAGGCTTGTTTCGAGTATAGATGTGCAAACATCCAACAAGAACGCACAAAAAAACCGGATCATCATGCAAAAAGACCTCACATCCCTGAGCGCGCTCAACTGGGACGATTTGAAGTTCTTCCTCGAAGTGGCCCGTACCCGCAAGGCCAGCAGCGCCGCCAAGCGCCTGAGCGTGGACTACACCACCGTGTCGCGGCGCATCAGTTCGCTGGAGGGTGCGCTGGGCACCTTGCTGTTCGAAAAGTCCCGGACCAACGGCTTTGTCCTCACCGCCGAGGGCCAACGCCTGCTGGGCTATGCCGAGTCGATCGAGAGCACGCTGCACATGGCCTGCGAGCAGGTCTCCGGGTCGGGCGTGGCGTTGTCGGGGCATGTGCGCATGGGCTGCACCGAAGGCTTCGGCAGCTTCTTCGTCACCCCGCAGCTAAGCCACTTCGTCGATGCTTACCCGGCGATTTCGGTAGATATCCTGCCGCTGCCGCATTTCATCAGCCTGTCCAAGCGCGAGGCGGACATCGTCATCGCCCTGGAGCGACCGGAGCATGGGCCTTATGTGTGCTGCAAGCTGTGCGACTACCGTTTGCGGCTGTATGCGACCCAGGATTATCTGGACAGCCACGCACCGATCCACCAGATCGCGGACCTGGCCAGGCACCCGTTCATCAGTTATGTGGACGACCTGGCCTTCAGTTCGGAGCTGCTGTACCTGGCCAACCTGATCCCCAGCGCCAGCGCGCATTTGCGCAGTACCAGCGTGATTGCGCAGTACACAGCGGCGTTGCAGGGGCGTGGGCTGGCGATCTTGCCGTGCTTCCTGGCGGCGCAGGACCCGCGCTTGGTGACGGTGTTGCCGGAAGAAATCGAGGTGACGCGGCAGTTCTGGATGTATTGCCGGGAGGATTTGAGGAAGTTGAAGCGGATTACCCTGCTGTGGGATTACATCCGAGGGGTGACAGAGGCGAATGCGCCGTTATTGATGGGTGAGACCCGGGAGATGCGGTTTGCGTAGCCTAGATCGACAAGGAGTAAGGGTTGCTCATCCTACCCACCGCTAGGGTGCAATGACAACGGTTTGTGACAGAGGTTGTGACAGCATTTGTGACAGCATTTGTGACAGAGGTTGAGCCAGTTCATGGCCGTCCCCTCCCCGGTGACCGGCTGAGCACCATCACCTTGGAGTAAGAGTGAGCCTAAGCCGTATGCATGTATGATCAACCTAGTGGCCATTGGCAATCAGCCACCGTGTACACTACGAGCATGGATCAAGCCGCCGTTGGCTACGACAGGCAAAGATGAGGTGCGATGGTGACGATGGATTTTTCGCAACGAATGGGCTTGGCTCCCACACATAAAGTTGCGCAAGCTGACAGCATTGATAAAGAGTTAACTGCATCTCTCTGGAACGTGCTGACTATTCATTTGTTTTCACAGTACAACCCAAGTTATGACTTTGACTCTGACAATCTTGCATGGTCAAATTTTCATGGCTTTGCTCAAGCATTGTATTCGCAGTACTTTAAGAAACCCGTCGACCTCATGCCTGATCGCTGGTCAGTATTCAAGCAAGGTATGCGAGAGTATTTTTTTAAAGCCCCTTGGCATCGTGTGTATAGCTTTTTAGAGTTTGTAGTAGAGATTAACTACATGGGCTCATCAACGCTTCTTATCGATGAATTCAACAAAGTACTGGATCGGGAAAATTCCGCTTATCGCTTTGCGGTGGGAAAAGTTACACCAATTACGTCTCCTGAAGAAATTGAAGAAATTGAATCTGCAATTTCCAAGTCAGACCGCTATGCAGGCGTAAGAGTCCATTTGCAGCGATCATTAGGCCTGCTAACCGACAAAGAAAATCCAGATTATCGAAACTCGATTAAAGAAAGCATAAGTGCTGTTGAGTCCCTTGCGAAAAAACTAGTTGGCGACGATAAGGCCACACTGGGTCAAGCACTAAAAATACTGGAAACCAAGCACAATTTGCACAACAGTATGAAGTCGGCATTCATGACACTTTATGGCTACACAAGTGATGCTGGCGGTATACGACACGCACTGCTAGATAGCTCTACCACTCCAACAAAAGCTGACGCCAGATTCATGCTAATCTGTTGTTCATCCTTCATAAATTTTGCAATTGACAGCATTGAAGACTGAGCACCAATCATGCCACTCCTTGAAGAGATAGCCATAAAATAATATAGCAAAGAAGCCATAGGGAACTACAGTGGAGCTAGCACTATGAAGAGCATTTTCCTCCCACCCATGCCATTTCTCTTGCCGTTATTTGCAATTCTCATAGGGATTGCTTGGGCGTGCTATGAGATAGTTGTAAAGAACCTAAACTCAAAGGATATAGCATTCTCCTTTGCCGCACTGGCCGCCGCCTTCGTCATGTTCTATCTGAATGTTTGTCTTGGATTAGAGGAGAAGAAAAAAGAGGAGTCAATTAAACTACACATGACAATAAGCAACGACTGCGTAATTGATGTTTTTTCTTTACTTCCATTCAAATCTAAATTCATTATCTTCAACCGCGAAGCTCTAAGTCTTGCCTGCATACAAACACTAGCTAAGTATAGCGATGGCAGCAAGGTCCTAATTCCAGAAAATGCACTTAATGAAGATGATGGTTTGGCAGACGCCACAAAGTTTTTCTTACTAAACTGCATCTTTGGGTATTGGCTTGATGATTATGCCGACTGGCAGATGAAGAAAAAGCTTTACAAAGGTAGTTATTTATCTAGCTTTAGGAATTCAAAGGATGATAAAAGCGACGACACATTCATATCCAAGGATGAAATAGATAGAGTTATCGGAAATTTTGGCAAGGGTTTCTCTCTTAGCGATAAGGTTAGGATGACAAAGGGGTTGACCTTACCCCCAAATACAACATTATCGATGAGCGGAGATAAAGTCTCCCTAGAGAACCCATTTGTTAAATTTGAGTTTTCGATTGATGTAGCCAACTCTTTGGAAGTAGCCTACCCGGAAGTTTGCAAAGACGGAAAGGTAATGTTCCACCTTGGACACGAACATTCAAATTTAAACTATGAAGCCAATATAGACATTACCATAACAATGAAAAGAGAAAGACAGGGAAGCATTGAATACGCAAAATATGAAGAATGGACAAATCGACTGGTCGAATTCTTCAAAAGTGGATTTGAGTAGTCCCCACCAAAGATATCAATATGTTTTATTCTACCCGCACATCAGAATCTTCTATCTTCCTGTCAATCGTCCATGTGCAGGTTCTTTCAGATGTTTCGCGCAAGCGAAAACTCTTTTTACCACAAACTAATCCCCCTCAACTTCAGAATTGGGTTTTCAGTCAAACTAGGGATGTTCTGTAGCCAAAATCCGACACGGAGATTGATCGACCGGGTTTAACACCCCCGGACTGTCAGAAGAGTCTACTTGCCTATTTTTATGGAATCCGATGGCGACTACTGGCGTGTACAAACAAGAACGCCCCACTAAAGCTTATAGGAAGCTTTAGCGAGGCGACTGGATGTATATCTACCCTGCCCCACAGGGTTGGCCCATGCGGCTCTGTATGAAGCCGACCTTAGAAAGCTGCTTTCATCTCTTTCTGTACTCGTTGTACGGTGCTGAGCGCACAACCAACAACGGTTGCCGTCTTACGTAGACTCTGACCGCCTTCAAGGGCCATACGGATACGCTCATGCAAGGCTTCATCTGTCTTGCGGCCCCTGTACACCCCTTTAGCCTTCGCAGTGTTGATACCCTCAGCTTGACGGCGGCGACGGTCTTCATAGTCCTTGCGTGCAACCACAGCCAGCATGTCGAGTAGCATACCGTTGATGGCCTTAATCATACCTTTAGTGAAGTCATCAGTAGCATCTGAATTAGTCAACGCCGTATGGCTAGTGTGTAGGTCCAGGCTAACGATGTTGATGCCCTTGTCTTTGATGCGAGCTTTCAAATCATCCCAGTCATCAGCTTGGAGACGGGACAAACGGTCCACTTGCTCGATGAGCAGCACATCACCTTCATGACTGTCATCAATCAGCCTATTGAGTTCTTCACGCTCCAGCTTTGCACCAGACACGTTCTCAACGTAGAACGTGGCGACCTTGTGGCCGTGTGCAATGGCGAACTCAGACAGAGCAGCACGTGCACGGTTTGCATCTTGATCTTGTGTCGATGCCCGAAGGTAGCCACGAATGAACATGATGAATTCGGCCTGTATCGTTTTGGGTGTACCGATTATGGATGAGCCGCTTAGGGTCGTCAAACATAATTTATCGGTACAGCTGGGCGGCTATTTTGAGGTCATCAGAATGTACTGCCTGATGTACACCCAAATCGGTATTGGCACTCAGCGGTGACTGCACACCTACCTGAACGCCCAGGACAGGAGCGATCATCGTCAGCATGGGATTGGAATGATGAAATTCCCGGCGATCAAATATGAGAATGGAGGAAAATCAAAAGGGGTATGACGACATTGGAAAGAAGGGTGTGACGACATTGGTGAATATTGTTTCTCACCGTTCGACGGTGAGGATGATGGTGTTGTGTTTGTGTGTTTTACTCACCCTGTCTTTCGGATGATCTAGGGTAACCCTATTCAGCGTTGACGCTGAGGAAAGATAAATGAGGATAAATCCTCAAGAGCGTCAACCTATCGGTTTCCTTGCCAAACATCATCACTCATACATTTAGTGTCAGCAGGTGAGCCGCAAGGCGAATGCTTTTTAAGAAGAGGACAATAAGTCCGATAAGCTCTTGATCTGTCTTCTGTACTCAGTACAGGAAAGCAATATTCATAGCTTCGCTATGAGTCATGATCTCTTTATTTTGATGGGTTTTGTACCCATCTCCTCTTCCATTTTTCCTAGATCATTCTTTGCAGGGTGTACACCCTGAAGAAAACCTACCCTGTGGAAAATCTCCACAGAAGACAAAAGCACGGTCACCATCTGTCGATAGGTTCCCTATCCCACTTGTAGTAGGAACTCACCGCAACCCAGTATCCATGCGGGCTGCAGAGCATTTTTACCAGCAGAAACTCAACTTTTTGCAGGGTTTTTTGGGTTCATGCGGCAAGCTGCAATGGTAACTCCATCTGGGCTAATCGCATGGCTTTAACACTCTCGCCGTATTCGACATAACGGCCATGCAGATTCAGCTCAAGCTGTTCTGTCGTGTACACCGTGAATTGCATTGTACATGGTGGAAAACCATCAGGTGCCGTCCTATCGCCTGTCCAAGGCTTTGGAACGGGGTTAGGCGTAACAAGGTTATTAACATCACCACCCTGCTTATACAAAGCAGTTGCATACTTGTCCTTAAGCCAGTCGTCACCACGGAATATGAATCGTGGGTTAACAGTGAGAATCACCTCACCTTTCCTCACTGCACATAATGGGGTGCGGGAGGTACGGACACGAACAAAGCCTCTATCCTGTAAAGGTTTAAGCTTCCGCATTAAGTCATCAACATGCACCCCCAGCAGCTTTGCCAAACCGACCTGAGTGATTGCCAACATGTTTCGATACTTGATAGCACGCTCAAGCACCTTCAAAGTTTTCATCACTGGTGCTGTAATCCTGCAATCAATGGTTTTGTTCGAAATCTTCCAAACCCAATCAGCCTGAGCCTGCATGTTGTCGAGCAGTGCCTTGTTACGTGGTGGCAACTTGCGAAGATCAACATGTTTTAGATGCTCTTCGAAGTCATCAATGCTACGACAATCAGCCAGTGACCGCTTGTAGTCATACCGATCAGCATAGATAGACGATGCATCATCAGGACCAAGAATTTCACCAGTTGCGGTGTCAACTACAAAACCATCAATGAAGGATCGGTGCACTCGAACCCACGTGCCGTCGATATGATTTATCCAACCTAGGCCGGACCCTTTACACTTCTTGCAGCGACAGTAGAAATCCAAATTACCATTTGCCATTACTTCAATTCTCCTTGTTCAGTTCATTTGCATAGGCAGTTCCTCAAGGTATTGCCATGTGTGTTTACAGCTTTAGCTGTGATGTGTTTCTCAAACAGTCCCTTAGGACAATCCGTAGACGCAGGAAATCCCCCTACAGCGTGCAGTTCGTTCTTACGAGTGCAGTTCGTGTGGAGATGGGTGCGTTGCACCGGGGCGTACTGGATTGAGGCTGCGTATTCTACACGAAAGTTGACGCAAATGCAAGTAACTCTTATTTAGATAAAATCAATTCTCATCTACTACACATCAAGCCTCTGTAAGCTTTCCTGCTTCGATTTGAGCAACGATAGCCTCTACCCGCCACCCCTTTCATGCCCGGCCAGTTAAATCGCTCAGAATCAATCGGTTGACGCCTTCCTGCCGCATTAGCAATATTATCTCTCAACAAATAAGAGCAAGCGTCCTATCCGTTTTAAAATGACGATGTTTCAGTGCGAACTGGACATGGGTTGAGCATTTGATCGGTAATCACCAATGTTTATCGGATCAAAACCACTTCCCCGTGGATACAAAAAAGCTCCACACCAGCGTTAGCTAATGTGGAGCGCCCTGATAACTTCACTGTTACTGACCCTTAGGTCGCGTTGATGGTTACGCTGGAATCTCAAGCGGCTTGTAGCAAGCTTGGACTTGCTTTTCGATCTCAGCCAACTTCTTTGCTGCTGCTTGTTCTGCGGCCTTAGCCTCCTTTTCCTGCTGACTCTGGATCAGTTGTTGGCGGAGTAGGTCCTGATACCTAGTATGTTCCTTCTCCAACCATTCAATATACTCAGCCTTCACTTCGGCTTTGATTTCCTCAATGTCAACCTGTTGTACCGCCAGCGGTTTAACCATGTAGACACTATGGTCTAAAGGTGCGTGCATCACGCGCTTGATCGGCGTGATCGTATAACCCTGACTCGCTTTGTCAATCACAGCTTGAAGGAACTCATGCTCAAGACTGGCTCTTACTAACTCCATACTTCGCTCAGTACCACGATATGCATTAACCCATCCCTCTACACGTCGGTCGTATTCTGATTGACTCCACTGCGGCGGTGTACCACTGATTTTAATTTTCTCTGTCATTCGTTCATTTCCTTTGTTATTTGTTGTTAATGTGTGCAATTGCTTTGGCGATAAGCTCGACTCTGTAATGTTCTAGGTCAAGCGATGGAGTATCTGCAAGTGCTGGTGCATGTTTAGTTAAGACTGGCTTGTTGCTCACAACGTTTGCATCTTGCTGCTTTACTTGTCGCTGCTTGCGATTAGCGTTAGCTCGCTGAAGTCCTTTGGTAAATGCGTCAATGTTCAACGTGAACCACCAACCAAGTATCCAGACAACAGTTCAATCATGTCTGAGCAACGTTGACCTTCTGCACGGTTACCTGTACAGGCTGCTGCTGCACGAAGTGATTTGTAGTATTTCAGATGCTGGTGAATCTCATTATTCGTCATTCTTAGTTCCTTTTTATGGGTTGCAGGTAAGGTGATTGCTCACCAGTCTGTTAAGGTAAATATCCATGCTCAGATTCGCGGCATACGCCTTCAAGAACAAATCAGTATGGTTAACAACAGACATACGGAAGGGGACCAGCACTGATTGTTCCTTAAGTGCTCGCCACCTTTTTACTCGACATTTGCCTGAGCACACCTTAGCGTGACTTCGTTTGTTGATGAGTGGTGTATGACAGTTTAAGCATGTACGTTCTTCAGACATAGGGTATCCTCCATGCGATTGGATAGTGATTAAATTATTGAAGACAAAAATAAAACCTCTCGCCACAATGAAGTGAACGAGAGGAAAAAGGAGAAATGTGTACCACCATGGTGAGAACCACAGCGGCAGGAACAACCGTAGGTCAGAAAGGAAAGGCCATGAACTACAGTTGTTCAGCAACACCGGTGAGCGGTGTAAGAAAATATTAAGAGGAAGGATTGTACAACCCTGAAAAGCACTGAGCTTTAATCTCTTAACATACGCACACTATATCACGAATGATTCTCATTTGTCAATAGGTTACATGCGTTATCTGCACTTTTAGTCAACTATTTTTCCGACACATACTCCAGATCAGCTTGGATAAACACAGCCTTCAACATCTTCTCAATCACTTCCACAGGAACCCCAGCTCCATAGGTATCAAAGGTGATCGTTCCTGAAGCATGACCCATTACAGCCTGAGCGTGAGTAACAGGAACCCCCTTCGCTTGCATCAACGAAGCCAGAGAGTGCCGCAATGAGTGAAATACTAAGCCGCGTTCATATTCATCCCCTAGAGCAGCAGGGATAGCGTGCTGATTAACCCACTCACCTGACGGCCTGTAACCAATCTGGGCCAGCGATTCGCTCCCACTGCGGCGGATAACATCGACGTACCTTAAGAACGCTGCTAGGTCGAAACCATAGGCACGGTCAGTAAGCGGCACCAGTCGCTCGCTCTGCTTGTTCTTGATTGACTTCCCCTCCCCTGCCTCATTGATGTGAATGGCAACAAGGCCAGATTTCATGGCTACAACGTCACCCGGAGTCAACTGGCATATCTCCTTCAGCCGCCCGCCAGTGATGATGCCTAGGCTGAGCAGCCACCGCTTCCATGATGCCTCTGGAAGGTTGTTCGCATATTCCATCAGCTTGCTCACCTGATGCTGTGAGAAAGCCTTACGGGTCGATTCAACCCCCTTTGTAAGTTTCAGCTTCTTGTCGTATGTCTTGCTCAGGTGCCCATTCTCCATAGCCCATGCGAGCACAGCCGACATCTTCACAATCAACTTGTTTACCGTTGAGGGCATCCGTCCTTGGGCTAGTCGCCCCCTGAACGCTACAAGGTCTTCTCTTGAGTGGTTCCTGAAGTCCAATCCCTCCAGATGCTCACTGATCACCTTGTGACACAAAGTCGTTTCCTTCAGGGTTGAAGGTTTCTGCTCTCCAGCACGATCAGCCATGTACAACTGAGCGAGTGCATCAAAGGTCATCGGTGACTCTGCTGGCGCTGTGCTCATCACCTCTCTGTTCGGTGTTTCCACTGTGCTTGGGGGAACGGTGACGCTCCGGTACATATCCCCCCAATGATGAAAGGGATGACAGTCATCGGCAGACACCACGGTGCGACTCACCAATGTCAGCAGATGCTCCCGTAGATCGTTCCACAAGGCTTCAGGCCGCTCAATGTGGAAGGTTTGGAGTGACGCTATGAGGTGACTAGAGGTCTCCATTGCACGCCTTCGATCAGTGGTCTTCAGAGACACAGACACCATCCTGCTCACGCTACCTGTCATGCGAATGCGCAAGTAGTAGGTACCGTGTCGCCGGTAGTGGTAGGGACTGGCTAGTCGGCAATGTGGCCTCAAGGGCATCGTGCGGGTTGTGACAACACTTGTAACAGGGGGGCTCTGTAGGATGACGCTCATGGTGGTTAACCCCTTGAATCTATTGGATTAACCCTTTCCCTCTTTGTCGTTCTGGATGTATTGCCGGGAGGATTTGCGCAAATTGAAGCGGATTACCCTGTTGTGGGATTACATTCGCGGGGTGACGGAGGCGAATGCGCCGTTGTTGATGGGTGAGACCCGGGAGATGCGGTTTGCTCAGGAATGATGGGGCTGCTTCGCAGCCCATCGCCGGCAAGCCCGCTCCCACAGGTACAGCGTAATCTCGGAGCCAGCACAGTACCTGTGGGAGCGGGCGTGCCCGCGAACACCGGCGCAGCCGGTGCCAGGCGCCGCGTTGCCTGGCCCGTGAGGCGGTGGTCAGTAGGAAGCCACCACGATGGACACGCGCCGATTCTCGGTACGCCCGGCGCTGGTACGGTTATCCGCCACCGGCTGGCTACTGCCCAAGCCGCGGGACTGGATGTTCTGCGCCTGCATGCCCACCTCGATCAGCGCCTTGGCCACGCTCTGCGCCCGGCGCTCGGACAACTGCTGGTTATACGCCGCCTTGCCTGACGCGTCGGCATGCCCGTCCACCCGCACACCCTGGATGCCAACGCCGAGCAGCGCCTTGCCAATGCGCTCGACAATCGCCTGGCTCTGGCTGTTGAGGCTGTCCAGGTCGCTGCCGAACAGCACCTTGCCAGACAAATCGTAGGCCCAGCCTTCATCGGTCGGGGTAAAGCCTTCGCGCTTGAGCACGGCAATCTGTTCGGCGGTGAGGCTTTTGGGCGGAGCGCTCTGGCAGCCGGTCAGCGCCAGCACGGCGAGCAACAAGGCCCAAAGGGGGAAACGCAAACGCTGTATCACGGGGTCAACTCCTGTTCTTGACTTCGCTGGCGGACCGCTCCGTCTGCGCCACTTGCCAATGGCCACGGCGCTTGCGCTTGGCCTGGTACATCGCGGCATCGGCGGCATTCAGAAGGCTGGCGGGGTCGGCGCCGTCATCGGGGTAATAGGCAATGCCGACACTCAACGAGGTGGCGATACTGCGGCCATTGTCCAGCTGCACCGGCAGCTTCATGCTGGCAACGATCTTCTCGGCAACGTGCTCGGCGTCCTGGCGCGAATGCAACGGCGTCAGCAGCACAGCGAACTCGTCGCCACCCAGGCGCGCCACCAGATCGTGCTCGCGCAGTTGGGCACGCACACGGTCGGCCACGCTGATCAGCACTTCGTCGCCCACCGCATGGCCGAGGGTATCGTTGATCTGCTTGAAGTGGTCGCTGTCGAGGAACAGCAGCGCCAGGTGATCCTGCTGCCGTTCGGCATTGCGCACGCTGCGGCTCAGGCGCCCCTCGAAGAAGGCGCGATTGGGCAGGCCGGTCAGGCTGTCGTGGCTGGCCTGGTGGGCCAGGGTCTGGTTTTCGTTCTGCAGGTGGCTGTGCCATACCTCCAGCTCATCCAGCAACGCGTTGAAGTCATTGCCCAGCTCGTTGAGCTCGGCAATCGGCGCTTCCGGCACGCGCCGGTCGAAACTGCGCTCGCGGCGGGCGGCGTGGGCGACACTGGCCAGGCCGCGTAGCGGGCGGACGATATCGCTGAGCAGACGCCGCGACAGGTATTGGGCAGCCAGAGCGCTGAGCACCGTACAGAACAGGATGCCAGCCAGCCCGCTGAACAGGAACAACAACAGGCTACGGCCCTGGCCGACCAGTTCGATGCGCCCGACCTGCTGTTGCTGATGCGTGATCGGCAGGTTGATTGGCTCATCCAGCAAGGCGGTGGCGACCTGGGCTTCCAGCCGCGCGAGCACGCCGGTATCGCTGCGCTGCCAATGCGCCAGTTGCTCGCCTTCGTTGTTGAAGACCCTGGCCTCGGCCACTTCCTCGGTACTGGCGATCAGCGCCAGCGATTCATTGGCCGCAGCGCTGTCGTCAAACACCACCGCCGCTTCCACGGTGTAGCTGATCGAGCGCGCGATCAGGTGCAGGTTGTCATTGGCGTAAACGCGCAGGGCGAGCACGCCCAGCAGGGTCAGGGATATGCCGGCCAGGCCCACAGCGAGCAAAGCGACGCTGAGGTGGCCACGGCCCAGCACCGAGCGCAGGGTCGGTCGCACGCCCCGTTTGCGGTTTGGTTTCATGGTTGCACCGCCCGCCGCCGCGACAACTGCAGCACGCTGGGGTGAATGCGTACGCCGGAGCGGGCCACCGAGTCGAGGTTGACTTCAAAGGCGACCTGCTGGTCGCTGACCCGCAAGCAGAACAGGCTGCCGACCGTGCACGGGTCATCTGCCTCGCTGATGCTCAGCACCGGGTGGCCGCTGACGCGCTCGAACAACCGGTCGCGCTGGCCCTGGTCGAGCTTGCCGATGTAGATAGCGTCGCAGGCCTGGGCGACCTGGCTATCGTCTGCCAGCAGCCGCCGCACTTGCAGCGGCCGGCCGGACTCCTGCACATGGCCTTTGATCAGGTCATCGGCGTATTCGGTCGGGCCGACCAGGCACAGGCGCAAGGGCGAGGGTTCGACGGGCCAGCGGGCATAGCTGAAGATGCCCAGCACCACCTGGGTGACAGCCTTGGCACGTTGCTGCGCCTGGACGGCAGTCATGGCGGAGTCTGCCTGGGCCGGGCCTGAGGAAAGGAACAGGGCGGCCAGCAATAGCGAAAGCGCACAGCTCGTCATTCGCCTTGCGGCCACTTTCATGTGGGAATCTCTTGAGGCCCTTTCCGATATCGGCGCAACGATAGCACATGGCCGCATGCTTGTATGAAAGGCGCTGATCCAATGCGATCCCTGTGGGAGCGGGCGTGCCCGCGAAGCAGGCACCACGGTGGCTGGCACGGGCTGCGCCCGTGTTCGCGGCCACGCCCGCTCCCACAGGGGATCTCCTATTGGCTCACTACAGGGTCAGACCTGCTCCAGCATCAAGCCGGAAATACGCCGTACCTTGCGCGCGACCGCTTCTTCGAAAATACCCTGGCGGGGCTCGACCAGGCTGAAGCAGTGCTTGGCGCGGGTGATGCCGGTGTATACCAGCTCCTTGGTCAGCACCGGGTTGAGCGCATCCGGCAGCACCAGCGCGGTGTGGCTGAACTCCGAGCCCTGGGACTTGTGCACGGTCATGGCGAATACCGTTTCCACTTCGTTCAGGCGGCTGGGCAGGACGAAGCGCACGCCGCCACTGCCGTCGTTACGCGGGAAGGCCACGCGCAGCAAGGGTTCGCCGCGCTCATCCGGCAGGCGCAGGGCGATGCCGATGTCACCGTTCATCAGGCCCAGACCGTAGTCGTTGCGGGTCACCAGCACCGGGCGCCCTTCGTACCAGGGCTGCTGGCTGTCGATCAGCCCGGCATTGTGCAGCACGCGGGCCACCCGCTCGTTGAGGCCTTCGACACCCCAGGCGCCGCGGCGTACCGCACACAGCAACTGGAAGTCCTCGAAGCTGTGCAGCACCTTGCCCGCCCATTGCTCCCACGCGGGGTCGTCAATGGCGGTATCGAGGGCCGGGCGGAAGCGGCCAAGGGTGCGCAGGTAACTGCGGTAACCCTGCGGGCCGTCGCTGCCGCGGTTGAGTCCGTCGAGCAGCAGACGGTCGAAGGCGCGGTCCTGCTCGTGCTTCAGGGCCAGGCTGTGCACATCGGGCGGCGGCGCGGCCAGCAGGTTGCGCGCCGCATGGGAATCCTGGCGGTTGACCAGCCGGGCCAGCTGGCCAATGCCGCTGCCTTCGCCGAAACGCCGCGAGAAGCGCAGCATCACCACCTGCTGGGCCAGCGGGTTGCGCTGCTCATCGCCGGCCTTGAGGCCGCTACCCGCCAGCGACTCGCCACCGGTCTGCTCCAGCCATGCCTCGGTAGCCGGCGAGTAACAGCCCTCCTCGGCATCCCGGCACAGGTCGCCCAGTACCGCGCCGGCCTCGACCGAGGCAAGCTGGTCCTTGTCGCCCAGCAGTACCAGGCGTGCCCGTGACGGCAGGGCATCGAGCAGGTTGGCCATCATTTCCAGGTCGATCATCGACGCTTCGTCGACCACCAGCACGTCCAACGGCAGCGGGTTACCGGCATGGTGGCGGAAGTGCCGCGAACCGGGGCGGCTGCCGAGCAAGCGGTGTACCGTGCTGACCTCGGTGGGGATCTGACCGCGCACCTCGGGGCTGACCTGCAGGCGCTCGACCTGCTGGCCGATGGATTCGGTCAGGCGCGCGGCCGCCTTGCCGGTCGGCGCGGCCAGGCGAATGCGCAGTGGCCTGCCCTGCTCCACCGCCGGCGCCTGCAGCAAGGCCAGCAGGCGGACCACGGTAGTCGTCTTACCGGTGCCGGGGCCGCCGGTGATGATGCTGAAACCGGCGCGGGTGGCCAGTGCACAGGCGAGCTTCTGCCAGTCCACCTGGCCAGCCGGCGCACCACCGTCGAACAGCTGCGCCAGACGGCCAGGCAGGTCGCCCGGAGGTGCTTCGACCTGGGACAGGCGCTGGCGCAGGGTATGGTCGATGCGCCGCTCGTAACTCCAGTAACGGCGCAGGTACAGGCGCTCGCCGCTGAGCACCAGAGGCCGCGCTTGCTGGCCCGGGGTATCACCGGCCGCCACCAGCGGGCTGGCGGCAATGCGCTGGCGCCAGGCGTGCAGGTCGAGGTTGGCCAGCAACTGCGAGGGCAGCAGCAAGGGGCCGGTCAAGGCATCGCCTTCAGGTGGCAACGACAGGGCGAAATCGGGCTCGGCCAGGGTTTGCTGCAGGTCGAGGCAGACATGGCCGTGGCCCAGCTGGTGGCTGGCCAGGGCGGCGGCCAGCAACAGCAGGGGGTCGCTACCGGGGGCTCGCTCTTCCAGGAACGATACGAACGCACGGTCCAGGGCACGCAGCCAGCCTCGCTCTACCCAGCGGTCGAGCAGTTGCAGCAGGTCGCCGCTGTCATGCTGCGGCGCCAGTGCGAGCAGGTGCTCGGCGTGCAGCGGGGTGGGCAACAGGTCGACGAGGCTTCGGCTCATATCACGGCTCCAGCAAACAGGTCCTGCTGTACGGGCGGGTGCTCGCCACGGAACAGCGCATCGAGGCTTTCGATCAGCTCACGCGGTGGCTTGGCGTGGTAAACGCCGTGGCCGCTGCTGCTGGCGCCTCGCAGGAAGATGAACAGAGCGCCGCCGACATGGCGGTCGTAGTCGTAGTCAGGCAGGCGGGCGCGCAACTGGCGATGCAGGGCCAGCAGGTACAGCACGTACTGCAGGTCGTAGCGATGTTCGAGGATGGCCTTTTCCATGGCCAGGGCATCGTAGGCCTGGATATCCGGCCCCAGCCAGTTGGACTTGTAGTCGGTCACGTAGTAACGCCCGTCCAGCTCGAAGGCCAGATCGATGAAACCCTTGAACATGCCATTGAGCAAGGTCGGCTGCGCCGCCGGCCGCGCCAGGCCGCGGTGGGTATGACGTACCACCAGGCGGTCGAGCTGTTCGGCATCGACCTGATGGCTGGCGAACCAGAACTCCATTTCGATCTGGTAGTGGCGCAACTGCCCGAGCGTCACGCCGAGGTCGCTGCCCGGCAACGGCAGCGCTTCGCCCAGCAGGCGCTGCAGCCAGTGGGTCAGGGTGGGGATCCAGCCGGTCCAGTCGCGACGGTTGCAGCGCTGGCCAACGGTTCGCTCGATCAGCTGTGCATTGCTGCTGACCTGGCTGAAGCCCTCGCGGCCAACCCATTCCAGCAAGCCATGCAGGAAGGTGCCGGGGTTTGGCCCGCGCGGGAAGCGGTGGATATCGCCACTGTCAGCCGGGACCTCGCGCAGCACCTGAGTATCGACCACTTCATCATCCAGTAACTGTTGGGCCTGGGAGCTGTCGGCACCGAGGGTCTGGTCGCCGACGCGCAGGGCACTGTACGAGGCAATCCACCAATGCTCGGCGCCCGCTGCGCGGCGCGGCTTGCGGGCAGGCAGCAGCTCACGCTCGGCGTGCGGCATGCGATACACCTGCTCATCTGCCGACGGCAGGCCCGGGCAGGTGATGTGCGGGCACGTTGCAGCCAAGGCCTGCAACCAGTCCGTCAGTTGTTGCGAGCTCGGCAGGGCGAGTCCGCCTCCCAGCAGGTAGCCGAACGCAGAGCGGTGCAATTGCGAGCTCTTCTGGTTGCCCCGCTTGAGGTCGGCGACACCCAGCCAGCAAGCATGCTGGGCACGGGTCAGGGCCACGTAGAGCAGGCGCAGGTCTTCGGCCAGGCGCTCATCGTCGGCGCGCTCGATCTGTTCCTGGTCTGGGGTGAGGGTGAGATGGCTGTTGCCCTGGCTATCATGCCAGGCCAGCGGCAGGCGACTGCCGTCCACCGGTTTGCTGGTGCAGATGAACGGCAGGTAGACCAAGGGGTATTCCAGGCCCTTGGACTTGTGGATGGTCACCACCTTTACCAGTTGCTCATCACTCTCCAGGCGCAGGATTTGCTCTTCACCAGCCTGGCCGGAACTGGCCAGATGTTCGGCCAGGTGGCGGATCAGCGCCTGTTCGCCGTCCAGTTCGCCGGCGGCCTGCTGCAGCAGCTCGGCCAGGTGCAGCAGGTTGGTCAGCACCCGCTCGCCATCGCTGCGGCGGATCAGGGTACGCGGTAACTGGAAGTCATGCAGCAGGTGCCGAAGCATCGGCAGCACGCCCTGGCGCTGCCAGGTGTCGCGGTAACGGCGAAAGCGCATGACCCAGTCTTCCCAGACCCGCTCGTCCTGGTTCAGGCGGTCCAGCGCAGCCAGCGACAGATCGAGGGTGAGGCTGGCCAGGGCGGCCTTGAGCAGGCGCTCCGAATCGGGCTCGGCGCAGGCCTTGAGCCAGGCCAACAGGTCGTGGGCCTCCTGGGCGGCGAATACCGAGTCCTTGTCGGACAGATACACACTCCGCACCTCGCGCACGGCCAGTTCGGCGCGGATCATTTGCGCTTCATGGCCATCGCGCACCAGGATGGCGATGTCCGATGGCAGGCACGGCCGCAGTTCGCCCTCGGCATTCTGAAAACCAGCCGTGCCCTGCTGGCCACCATTGAGCAAGGCGACGATATGGCTGGCGCAACTGGCTGCCAGCTGCTGGCGGTATACGCTACCGGAGACCGGCTCTTCGCTTTGCAGTTGCCAGCACTGCAGGGCTGCGCAAGCTTCACCATCGATCAACAGCTGCTCGCCACGGCCTTTGGCGCGTACCTCGATGAACGGCAGCGGGTTGTCATCGGCCTCACGGAACAGGAATGCGCCACGCCCTGCCTGACGCGCCTCGGCCTGCAGGAACACCTGGTTGACCGCCGCGACCATGGCCTTGCTGGAGCGGTAGTTGGTGTCAAGGCTGTGCAGGCGACCACTAGTGGCACGGCGGGCGGCGAGGTAGGTGTAGATGTCGGCACCACGGAAGGCATAGATCGCCTGCTTGGGGTCGCCGATCATGAACAGGCCGGTTTCGGCGCGGTTTTCGCTGATCTGGTAGATGCGCTCGAAGATGCCGTACTGCACCGGGTCGGTGTCCTGGAACTCGTCGATCAACGCCACCGGAAACTGCTCGCGGATAAGGCTGGCCAGGCGCTCTCCGGCCTCGCTGGCCAAGGCGTGCTGCAGGCGCAGGAGCATGTCGTCGAAACCCATTTCCGCGCGCCGACGCTTCTCCACTTCGAAGCGCGCCGATACCCAGTTGGCGGCATGCTCGAGCAACGAGGCATCCGGGCTGTCCAGAGCCTGCAACTGTTGCTGCAAGCTCTGCATGGCGTCGAGGGCCGGGTGCTCGGGTGGTGCGCCCTTCCAGGCTTCGGCCATACCCGCCGGAGTCAGGCGGGTGAAGCCGGTGCCCAGGTCGAGTTCCGCCAGTTGGTCGTCCGCGGCCCAGGCGCAGAGCTTGTCGAACCAGGGTTCGAAGTAACGAGCCTGCATCTTGCGGCCATCGACCTGTTTGGCGGCCAGCGCATCCCGGCAGATCTGCCGCAGTTCCTCGGCCCACTGCGCCCAAGGCGCCTTGAGCCGGGCCAACTGCTCGCCACGCTGCTGCAGCGATGCCTTGATCAGTGCCGCAGGCTCTCGCCCGTCCTGCTGCGCGCGCACGCGACCGAACAGCGGGCGTATCCGCGGCAGCAAGGCATCGGGGCTGCCCCAGTGGGCGCGCACCCAGGCCAGCGCATCACCTTGCATGCCATAGCAGAAGCGCCGCCAGTAATCGCGCATGACCTGGCCCAGCAACTCGCTGTGGTCGGTTTCCAGGGTCTGGGTAAACAGGCTGCCGCTGTCGAAAGCATGTTCGCGCAGCATGCGCTGGCACCAGCCGTGAATGGTCGACACCGCAGCCTCGTCCATCCACTGCACGGCGATTTCGAGGCGCCCGGCACAGCGTGGCCAGGCTTCTTCCGGGTAGTCGCCACGCAGCTGGTGCAGCAGCGGGTCCGCCGCCTCCAGCTCGCCAAGGAAGAACCGCGCAGCTTCGGCCAGGCGGGCACGGATACGTTCGCGCAGCTCTTTGGTGGCGGCATCGGTGAAGGTCACCACGAGGATCTGCGGTGGCAGCAGCTCGCGATCGAAACCCTGCTCGCCGCCGTGACCGAGGATCAGGCGCAGGTAAAGCGCCGAAATGGTGAAGGTCTTGCCCGTGCCGGCGCTGGCCTCGATCAGCTGGCTGCCATGCAGGGGGAAACTCAGTGCCAGGGGACGGTCCTGGGTCATGCGCCTTTCTCCGGGTTGCCCAGGGTCTGCCACGGGGCGTTGAACAATGGGCGGTACAAGGCTTCGCACCAACCTTCGAAGGTTTCATCAGCGGTGAGAGCGGCGAAATCGCGATACTGTCGGGCCAGGGCGATGCTTTCACTGCGCTCGCCGAAGCTGGTGCGCTCGTCACCTTCGTACGCGCGGGCTGCAGCAGCCAGGGCTTTGTCGCTATCGTCCTGGGCCAGCCAGGCAAATGCGGTCTTGGCCGCGACAGGCAATGGCGCATTCATTGCCGCCTGGCGGGCTACCAGCAGGTCCCCCAGCAACTGCGCCGCCTGCGCTTGCGGCAATGGCGCGAGCAGCAGGGTCAGGTCGCTGGCCACCAGTGCGCTGTTGTAGGGGTAGCCCGCCGCGCAGGCCGCCAGGTGCGTGACCCAGGGCGCAATCAGGCGGTGCCACTTGAGGGCGTTACGCCCGGCACTGATGGTGTTGGGGACGGTGGTTATGCTGAGCAGGCTTTGGTCATCTGCCTGGAACACCCGCCCAAGCCAGCCTTCGAGGCAGTGCGAGCCGTGCTCGAAATGCACAGGCAATGCCCCCTCGACCAGCTGTGGCCAGCGTTGCAATAACTGGCGATGGCGTTGCAGCAGGTCTGGCAGGGGTTCGATCAGCTCGCGCTGCAGCAGCTCGCCGAAGCCGGCCAGGGGCAGCACGCCGCAGGCCTGCAAGCGCCGGGCCTGGGCCTGCAGGGCCTGTTCGGCATTGTCCGGCTCGGCCAGCGCTGCACCCAGCAGGCTTTCACTGGCGCCGTACCGTTGCAGGGTATCGAGGACGAAGGGTTCCTCGTCCGGCGTCGGTGCTGCCAGCGCTTCGAAGTACACCTTCAGGCGCTGACTGAAGAAGTGCCGCACAGGGTGACGCAGGAAATCACTCAACTGAGCCAGGCTCAAAGCCTCATCGGCATGATAAGGCGGCAGGCCGGGGTCACCCTGCTCCTCTTCGTGGTCTTGCTGGTGCAGTACCTGCCATTCGTGAGCAAAGCTGAACAGCGGGCTGTCTTTCTGAAAGTAACGTGGGCTGAAAGGTTGCAGCGGGTGCTCCTGGGTCAGCGCGTGCAGCAGTTGCTCGCCCGGCTCTGCTGGCTGCCCCGGCTCCGCAGCTGCCAGCTGCCAGCCGGCGGCAAGGTGGTCGCGCAACTGGCCGATCAGGACCGAGGCCGGGCGTTCGCTGTTGTCCCGGATGCTGCGCCCGACCCAGCTGACATACAACTGGTCGCGGGCCGACAACAGCGCCTCGAGCAGCAGGTAGCGGTCATCCTCACGGCGCGAGCGGTCACCGGGGCGGTAGTCGCTGGCCATCAGGTCGAAGTCCAGCGGCTGCTGAGCACGGGGATAATCGCCGTCGTTCATGCCCAGAAGGCAGACCACCCGGAACGGGATGGCGCGCATCGGCATGAGGGTACAGAAGTTGACCGAGCCGGCGAGGAAGCGCTGGGACAACTTGCCTTGGTCGAGGCCCGAGAGCCAGGCCTCGCGCACTACGGTCAGCGGCAATGGGTCTTGCAGACCGACGGCTTCGCACACTTCAAGCCAGCTGTCACGCAGATCCTGCAGCTGCATCAGCAGAAACTCGTCGCGCTCGCCTTCGGCCAGGAAAAACACTTGCAGCAAGGCATGCAGCCGCTCGCCCCACTGGCTGACAGTAGCAGGCTCGGACAAGGCCTGGCTGGCCACTTCGAGGGCGTCGAGCAATGCGACCAGCGGGCCGATCAGTGCCGCATCCAGGCCACCGATTTCATCGTAGGGTTCGATGCCGTCACAGGCCTCGCCCACGCCTACGGCATAACCCAGCAGCATGCGCCGCAGGCCGAACCGCCAGCTGTTCTGTTCCAGCCCTGCGGGCAGGCCCAGGCTGGCCCGCTGCTCGGCATTGAGGCCCCAGCGGATGCCGGCTCCCTCGATCCAGCGGTGCAAGGTAGGCAGGTCGTTTTCGCGAATGCCGAAACGGGCGCGGACTGCCGGCACGTCCAGCAGGTCGAGCACTTCGCTGACCGCGAAGCGGCTGTCCGGCAGTTTGAGCAGGTGCTCGAGAGCAATCAGCAAGGGTTCGCGGCCACGCTGGCCCTGGTCGGCCAGGGTGAACGGGATGTAGCGCGGATCGTTGCGCTGCAACTGGCCGAATACGGCGCGGATATGCGGCGCGTAGGTATCGATGGCCGGCAGCATGACGATCACATCACGTGGGCGCAGGGTTGGGTCGGCGCTGAACCGGGCCAGCAGCTGGTCGTGAAGAATCTCCACTTCACGTTGCGGGCTGTGGGCGATGTGGAAGCGGATCGAGCGGTCCTTCGCCGGCTCGACTGGATGCCAACGCTCGCGGGTTTCGGCGAGCGGACGCAGCTCGAGGATGTCGTCCTGCAACTGGCTGAGCAGTGTGGTGGGCGAGCCGTCACTGAACAGGTCAATGCGGCCGTCGCTGAACACGCCCTGGTAACTGCCCGGGTCATCGTAGCTGTCGAGGAGGTTGATGTAGTCGCGGCCTTGTTTACCCCAGGCAGCCAGCAAGGGGTGGGCATGCTGGTGCAGCGACTGGTCGTCCAGCTGCAAGGGCATGCCCTGCTTGCGTTGCTGGCGCTTGTACTGGTGGCGCAAGAGGTCCTTGTCGGCAACGATATCGGCCCAGTGGTGGCGGCAGGGGTTGTGCACACATAGCAGCACCTGGCTGAAGCGTGCCAGGCCCGCCAGTGCCTCAAGGGCCTGGGCTGGCAGCGAGGATATGCCAAATATGATCACCCGGGCCGGCAGACCGGCAGGTGCCTGTTCCAGGCTGTTGATCCGTTCGATGAAACGCTGATGTACCCCGGCGCGGCTTTGCTCCATGCCTTGCTCGCCAACATCATCCAGCAATGCACGCCACAACTCAGCCTGCCAGCGGTTGCCCGGGGGCAGCGCCTTGCGCTCGCCGCGGGCGGTATTGAGGATATGCTCGCCAGCGGCCCAATCCTTGAGCCAGTCGGCGCGGTAGACCTGATACTGGTCGAACAGGTCGGCCAGGCGCTCGGCGAGCTGGTAGCGCTTGCGCAGGTCGCTGTCGTCGGTGAGGAAGCGCCGCAGCGGCTCGAAATGAGGGCGTTCGATCAGGGCCGGAAGCAGGCGCATCAGGCGCCAGGTCAGCGGTGCCTTGTCGAGCAGGGAGACTTCGGGAATTTCGTCGCGGCCCAGCACGCTGCGGTACAGCTGCCACATGAAGCTGCCTGGTAGTTGCACGTCGATGGCCGCGGCGATGCCGCAGCCACCCTGGTCATCGTCCCGAGGGTCTTCGGCAAGGGCCAGCTTGAGCCATTGAGCGATGCCATTGCTTTGCACCAGGGCGATTTCGTTTTCCAGGGGCGCCAGGGGATAGCGACGCATCCAGCTCACCACCAGGCTGCGCAGGTCGTCGAGGCGGTTGCCGTGGACGATCATGAAGCCGGGGTGGAGGTGAGTGGTGTTGGGCATCGGGAGGTCTCTGGCTGGCGCTGGTGGCTGGGGGGAAACGATATCATGCGAATGCCCGAAAGAGCCGAATGCCATCAGGCTCCTCACGTGTTCATACGGTCCCTGTGGGAGCGGCCGTGGCCGCGAACACCGGCGCAGCCGGTGCCATGCACCGCGTCGCCTGCTTCGCGGGCATGCCCGCTCCCACACAGGGGATTGCGTAGGGCTGGAGATTTTTGCGCCAGAAAGACAAAACCCCTACCTGCATGCGCAGATAGGGGTTTTGCGAAATGAATCTTGACGATGACCTACTCTCACATGGGGAAACCCCACACTACCATCGGCGATGCATCGTTTCACTGCTGAGTTCGGGATGGGATCAGGTGGTTCCAATGCTCTATGGTCGTCAAGAAATTCTGTTGCCAGAATGTCCAGATGGACAGCCCAGCGAATTCGGATATGCGATATTTGTGATGTTGCGAACTTTCGGTTCTTTCGTCTTCACCACCGCAATTCGCGTCAGCAAATTGCTTGGGTGTTATATGGTCAAGCCTCACGGGCAATTAGTATTGGTTAGCTCAACGCCTCACAGCGCTTACACACCCAACCTATCAACGTCGTAGTCTTCGACGGCCCTTTAGGGGATTCAAGATCCCAGTGAGATCTCATCTTGAGGCAAGTTTCCCGCTTAGATGCTTTCAGCGGTTATCTCTTCCGAACATAGCTACCCGGCAATGCCACTGGCGTGACAACCGGAACACCAGAGGTTCGTCCACTCCGGTCCTCTCGTACTAGGAGCAGCCCCTCTCAAATCTCAAACGTCCACGGCAGATAGGGACCGAACTGTCTCACGACGTTCTAAACCCAGCTCGCGTACCACTTTAAATGGCGAACAGCCATACCCTTGGGACCGGCTTCAGCCCCAGGATGTGA
>NZ_OPYN01000178.1 GCF_900277125.1 Pseudomonas inefficax | reverse complement strand
GTTTGTGGCCAAGAATCTGCTCGCGCGTAACTTTGAGCCAACAGCAATTAACCAGGTCTGGTGCGGTGATGTGACCAGTTTGATGGTCGGGAAGCGCTGGTATCACCTAGCAGTAGTGATTGATTTGTTCGCGCGTCGGATCGTTGGCTGGGCGTTTTCCCTGATCAACGACGCCAACTTGGTTAGCAAGGCGCTGAGGATGGCGGTAGGGGTTAGGGGCAAGCATGCAGGCTTGATGTTTCACTCGGATCAAGGCTGCCAATACACCAGCCAGCGCTTCCAGTCCGAGCTGCTTGAGCATGGGATAACGCAGAGCATGAGCCGGAGGGGACAATGCTGGGACAACGCACCGACGGAGCGTTTCTTTGGGACACTCAAGTCAGAATGGGTGCCGCCCAAGGGCTACAAGGAAATTGAAGAAGCCAAGCAGGACATGACCAGCTTCTTCATGCGATACAACCGAATCAGGCTCCATAGCTACAACAACTACTTGTCGCCAATAGCTATGGAGCAGCAGGCGGCTTGATCACCGTAACTGGTGTCCGGAAATACTTGACCAGAACACCTTGTGTCGCGATGGGCTGCAAAGCAGCCCCAAATCACCTAGGCAACTCGATCCTGGAGGTTTCCCCCGGCACCACCGGCCAGTCCCCCGCAGCCCACTTGGCCCTGGCCTGTTCGATCAGCTCCACATCACTGGCGACAAAATTCCAGTTCATCCGCCGCGGCCCATCCAGTGGTGCGCCGCCAATCAGCACCAGCTGGCACTCACCTTGCGCATACAGCGTCACCTCTTCGCCCTCCGGCAGGACCACCAGGCTGCACGGTTCCACGTCCTCGTCATTCATCATCAGCTCACCATCGAGCAGATACAGCGCCCGCTGCGCATGCTCGTTCGGCACCAGCAGCGTGGTCGCCGGCTGCATCTGTACATGTGCGTAAAGGGTAGGGGATAGCACCGGCACCGGCGATTCCAGGCAGAACCCGCTGCCGGCAATCATGCAGATGCGCACCCCCAGGCTGTCACTGACCGGCAGGCTGGCCGCCGGGTGGTGGCTGTAGCTCGCCGGGCCCTGTTCATGCTCGCGCGGTGATGCCAGCCAGACCTGCAACCCATGCAGGCGTGAGCCATGGGCCAGGGCATCTTCAGGTGTGCGCTCGATATGGGCCACGCCGCTGCCTGCGGTCATCCAGCTGACGTCGCCCGGCAGCACTCGCTGCGCGGAGCCGAGGCTGTCCTTGTGCAGGATTGCCCCTTCGAACAGGTAGGTAAGGGTCGACAGGCCGATATGCGGGTGCTGGCGGATGTCCATGCCATGCCCCGGGGCGTAGTCGGTTTCGAGCATGTGGTCGAAAAACACGAACGGGCCGACGCTGCGGCACTGGGCCGACGGCAGCGGGCGCAGGATCGGCTGGCCCTCGACCGATTCGGCACGTGGGTGGATGACCAGAGGGCTGCTCATGGCAAAGGCTCCAGGGGAGGGGAAATGCCCCAAGCATAGCGTTTTGCCGGCCCCGGCTGAACCGTCTCGTTTGTCGGCCGGTCTATTGGGTTCGTAGCCGAAGAAGGACCTGCCCCATGATCGCCAGAGCGCTTGCCTGCGTGCTGTTATCCGCCTCGCTGTGCCAGGCGGCGCAGGCGCGCGACTACCGCTACAGTGATGCCCACCTGCATTACGTCGATTTCTTCCAGGAAAGCGAAGGCATGCCGGCGCTGATCGAGGCCATGGATGCCGCTGGTATCGAGCAGTCGATGATTTCCGGCGTGCCGGTGGCCAAGAAGTGGCATGAAGACGAGCCCAAGCGCCCGCGCTACTACGCCGGTGACGATGCCGATGCCTACTGGTACAGCGCCACCGACACCTATGTGGCTGCGGCACTACAGCAGTTGCCGGACGCGCAGCGTAAACGCTTTCATCCGTTCCTGACCGGCTTCAACCCGGTCGACAAGAATGCCGTCAGCCATATCGAGCGCATGCTCGATCTGCATCCGGGGCTGTGGCAGGGCATTGGCGAGGTGTTCACCCGCCACGATGACCTGACCGCACTGACCACGGGCGAAACGCCGCGCGCCAACAACGAAGCCATGACGCGTATCTATCACCTGGCGGCCGAGCGCGACCTGCCGGTGTTGCTGCATTCCAACATCACCTCCAAGCGCGAGCGCAACCCGCTGTACCTTGCCGAGATCGAAGAGCCGCTGCGCAATCACCCGCACACGCGGTTCATCTGGGCGCACGCCGGCAGCAGCATGGAGATTCATCGGCACCAGACGCAGATGGACTTTCTGCTGCCGGTACTGACGCGGTTGCTGGAAGATTATCCGAATCTTTATATCGATTTGTCGTGGAGCGTACTGGAGCCTTATCTGCTGGATGACCGGGGCGTGCCGCGCAAGGAGTGGCTGGCACTGGTCGAGAAGTTCCCGGAGCGGTTCATGCTGGGTTCGGATGTGGTAGGGCGGTTTGGCAGCCTTGGGGAGCAGATGCACGGGTTCAGGCCGTTTCTGGATGCATTGCCGGAACAAGTTGCCAACAAGGTGGCCAGGGAGAATTTTCTGGCTGTGTTGCCCAAGCAATAGTATTTCGCTTGTGCTGGCCCTTTCGCGGGTAAACCCGCTCCCACAGGGGCCGCGCTGCTCTTGAACCGGCGCTGTACCTGTGGGAGCGGGTTTACCCGCGAAAGGCCAGTACAGGCGATACAAATGAAAACGCCCCGAACCAGTCGGGGCGTTTTCGTTTACCGCAGCAGCGTCTTACTTGCCTTCCCAGCGCTTGAGCACCAGGGTGGCGTTGGTGCCGCCGAAGCCGAAGCTGTTGCTCATGACCGTGTCGATCTTGGCGTTTTCTTCGGTCTTGCGCAGGATCGGCAGGTCGGCGACCTCCGGGTCCAGCTCGTCGATGTTGGCGGAGCCGGCGATGAAGTTGTTTTCCATCATCAGCAGGCAGTAGATCGCCTCGTGCACGCCCGCAGCACCCAGCGAGTGACCCGACAGGCTCTTGGTCGAGCTGATCTTCGGTGCCTTGTCGCCGAATACTTCGCGAACACCCTTGATCTCGGCAACGTCACCGACCGGGGTCGAGGTGCCGTGGGTGTTCAGGTAGTCGATCGGAGTGTCGACGGTCGACAGCGCCTGCTGCATGCAGCGGATGGCACCTTCGCCGCTCGGGGCAACCATGTCGTAGCCGTCGGAAGTGGCGCCGTAGCCGACGATTTCCGCGTAGATCTTGGCGCCACGGGCCAGGGCGTGTTCCAGCTCCTCGACCACTACCATGCCGCCACCGCCGGCGATGACGAAGCCATCACGGTCGGCGTCGTAGGCGCGCGAGGCCAGTTCCGGGGTTTCGTTGCGCTTGGTCGACAGGGCGCCCATGGCATCGAACAGGAACGACTGGCTCCAGTGCTCTTCTTCACCGCCACCGGCGAAGACGATGTCCTGCTTGCCCCACTGGATCTGCTCCAGGGCGGTGCCGATGCAGTGTGCCGAAGTGGCGCAGGCCGACGAGATCGAGTAGTTGATGCCCTTGATCTTGAACGGGGTGGCCAGGCACGCCGAAACGGTGCTGCCCATGGTGCGGGTAACGCGGTATGGGCCGACGCGCTTGACGCCTTTCTCGCGCAGGGTGTCCAGCGCTTCCATCTGGTTCAGGGTCGAGGCGCCGCCGGAGCCAGCCACCAGGCCGGTACGCGGGTTGGAAACCTGCTCTTCGGTCAGGCCAGCGTCCTTGATCGCATCCTGCATCGCCAGGTAGGCGTAGGCAGCAGCGTGGCCGACGAAGCGGTAGACCTTGCGGTCGATCAGTTCTTCGAGGTTGAGGTCGATGGACCCGGAAACCTGGCTACGCAGCCCCATTTCCTTGTATTCCGGGTTGTAACGGATACCCGGACGGCTGTTGCGCAGGTTTTCGGTGACGGTAGCTTTGTCATTGCCCAGGCACGATACGATGCCCAGACCAGTGATAACGACGCGGCGCATGCGAATAACCCTTAGAAATTGTCAGTGGAGGTGAACACGCCGACCCGCAGGGCTTCGGCAGTGTAGATCTCGCGGCCGTCGACGCTGACCGAGCCATCGGCGATGGCCATGTTCAGCTTGCCCTTCAGGACGCGCTTGATGTGAATGTTGTAAGTGACTTTCTTGGCTTGCGGCAGTACCTGGCCGAAGAACTTCACCTCGCCCGAACCCAGGGCGCGACCGCGGCCTGGCAGGCCCTGCCAGCCGAGGAAGAAACCTACCAGCTGCCACATGGCGTCGAGGCCCAGGCAGCCTGGCATTACCGGGTCGCCTTCGAAGTGGCAGGCGAAGAACCACAGGTCCGGATTGATATCCAGCTCGGCGACCAATTCACCTTTGCCGTACTTGCCGCCTTCTTCGCTGATATGGGTGATGCGATCGACCATCAGCATGTTCGGCGCGGGCAGTTGCGCATTACCTGGGCCGAACAGCTCACCGCGACTGCAGCGCAGCAGGTCTTCCCGAGTAAAGGCGTGTTGTTTGGTCATGCGAGCTCCTCAATAACCCCCTGCGGCAGGGGATGAATCTTCCCGGCCGGCCCGATACGCATCGCGTCCGGGGCGGCAGCCTACAGGTAGACTATTGCGTTGTGGTGAAAGTCACAGTGCACCCGGTCAAAGAAGTACAGGTGTGCACTGAAAGGTCTATTTTCAGGTCCGATGAAGGTCCTGTCCAGTGTTTAAGACTGCCGCACTTTAGCATTTATCGCCAGTCGCGGTTGTCTGACCGGGTAGCCAGCGCTGTAGCACCCGCTGCAGTTCGGTGCGGCGCAAGGGTTTGCTCAGGTAATCGTCCATGCCGGCCGCCATGCAACGCTCGCGGTCGCCCTGCAAGGCGTTGGCGGTCAGGGCGATGATCGGTAGCCTGGCGCCGTTGGGCAGCTGGCGGATGCGCCGGGTGGCTTCATAGCCGTCCAGGTGCGGCAGGCGGCAGTCCATCAGCACGGCGGCAAAACGCTGCCGGCTGACCCGTTCGACCGCCTCCAGGCCGTCCTCGGCCGTGCATACTGCCAGCCCGAGGCTACGCAGCATGGCCTCGATGACGCTTTGGTTGACCGGATTGTCCTCTACCAGCAGCACCTGATCATTGTCGGCCACCGCCGGTGGTGCAGCGCTTGGCGGCGTCAGCGCGACCGGGGCAGGGCTGGCCAGGGCCAGAGGCATCTCCAGGGTAAAGGTCGAGCCCAGGCCTTCACGGCTTTCACCGCGCAGCTTGCCGCCCATGCGTTCGGCCAGGGTGCGGGCAATCGACAGGCCCAGCCCGGTGCCGCCATAGCGGCGGGAAATCGAGCTGTCGGCTTGCTGGAAGGCGACGAACATCATTTCCAGGCGCTCGCTATCGATGCCGATACCGGTGTCGCGCACACTGCAGGTCAGCCAGATCAGCTGGCGGTCGAGCACCTGCCAGCGCGCCTCGACCTGCACCTGGCCGCGTTCGGTGAATTTCAGCGCGTTGCCGACCAGGTTCAGCAGGATCTGGCGGATGCGCGTGGGGTCGCCGTTCACCTGCAACTGCTCGATACCCGCCGGCAGTTGCAGGTGCAGGGCAAGGCCGCGCTGCTGGGCGCTGTGCTGGAACGACTGGACGCTGCTGGTGATCAGCTCGCCCAGGTTGAAGTCGATGTGTTCCAGTTGCAGCGCGGCGCGTTCGATGCGCGAGAAGTCGAGGATGTCGTTGATGACCTTGAGCAGGTGCCCGGTGGACTCGCTGGCTACTGCGGTGTACTCGGCCTGTTCGCTGTTCAGCTGCGTGGTTTCCAGCAACTGCAGCATGCCCAGCACGCCATTCATCGGCGTGCGCAGTTCGTGGCTCATCATCGCCAGGAAGTCCGATTTGGCGCGGTTGGCCTGTTCGGCCTCCTCGCGGGCCTGGATCAGCTCGGCAATGGCCTGCTTCTGTTCGTTGCTGGCCTGCTCCAGGGCGTGGGCCAGGTTGTTGATGTGGCGTGCCAGATGGCCCAGTTCGCTGTCATCGACCACCGGCAACAGGGTGTGGTACTCGCCCTGCTGGATGGCCTTGACCGCATGGCCCATGTCGCTGATCGGCTTGGCCAGGCTCAGGGCTAGGCGGCGTGCCAGCAGGAAGGTAAACAGCAGGGCGAACAGCGCGAGGATACCGGCCTTGATCACGATTTCCTGCTGGCGCTGGCTGAAGGCGTCATCGGACATGCCGACGATCACCCGGCCCAGGTAATCGTCGCCGATGGCCGGGGTGGTGGCCTTGCCCTGTTGCAGGAAGTCGCTGTCCAGGCGGATCTGCTGCAGGCGGATGGGCGCCTGGAACACTTCGACGCGTTGCGCGCGGTTGGCGCTTTCGTCGGACTGCTCCACGTACACCAGGATGTGGTTGCGGCTGTCCTGCACCTCGAGGAAGCGCACGTGGGGGATGCTGAGCGTGGCGCGCATCAGGCCCTCGAGCACTTCGTTGTTGCCCGAGATCACCCCGTATTCCGAGGCTGGCGCCAGCTGGTTGGCGATCAGTTGACCGGTGTGGTTCAGTTCCTGGCGCAGGTCCTGGATACGCACGAAGGTGAAAAAGCTGATCAGCAGCAAGGTCAGCAGCAGGGCAGGGCCGAGGCTGATGATCTGGGTGCGGGTGTGAATGTCCCAGCTCAGGCGTTTGCTCATGGGGTGGGTTCTCCTTCGGCCAGGGCCTTGGCGGCGGCGTTCGGATCGATCGGTTCCAGGCCCAGGGCGCGTGCCACCTGCTGGTTGCCGCTGACGCCGAAGCGTGCCGGGTACAGGCTGCGCGGCCAGCGCGCCGGTGGCTGGTCGAGCAACTGGTCGAGCACCGCCAGCCAATCGTCCTGGTCACTGAAGGTGCTGGCCAGGGCGCCGGCGCGGACGAACCCGGCGTTCGGGCCGATCAGCGCCATCTGCCGGCCATAGCTGCTCAACAGCAGGTTCTTCGCAGTCTTGGAGTTGAACAGGTCGGCGTCGTCCAGGCCCAGCAGCACGTCACTGTTGGCCAACAAATGTTGCAGAGGGCGGCTGTCGCGCGGGTCGGGCCAGTCCTGGGCAATGATCTCCAGGCCCAACGCGCGGGCGGCATGACGCAGCTCTTCGAGCAGAAAGCTGCTGTGCTCACCGTACAACACCCCAATGCGCTGGGCCTGCGGCAGCAGGTAGCGCGCCAGGCGCAGCTGCCGGGCCAGGGGCGGGTCGCTCCACAACAGCGTGAGGAACGCGGGCCGCGACTTTCCCAGGCGCTGTTCAGCCTGTACCCGGCTGACCCTCATGGCCAGAGCCGGCGGGCCGGCGGTTTCCCCAAGGCGCCATTCCAGTGCGGCGTTGTCCAGCAGGATCAGGCGCTGGTCAGCCTTGAGCTTGCTCGGCCGTGGCAGGTCGGCGGTGGTCTGGAAATGCACATGATCTTGCGGCCGGCGGCTTTCCAGCGCAGCGACGAAACCGCGAATACCGGGCTGGTCTTCCGCGCCTACCAATACGATTTCGCTGGCTGACAGCGGCCCCATCGGCCACAGGCACAACAGCAACAGGCGCAGCAGCAGGGCCATCAGAACTCCAGCTCCGCGCTCACGCTCAGCCGGTGACGGCTGTCGTAGCGGTTCTGGATTGCCGTGGTCGGCTCATCGTCCAGGCGCTGTTGCCACAGCGCGGCCAGCTCCAGGTGGCTGCCATACACCCGGAAACGCTTGGCCAGGCGCAGGTCCAGGCGCTCGTAGCGGTACTGGTTGAGTGCATCGTCACCGTAATAGAACAGCGCGCTGGACCAGCCGTCACCCCACTCGCGCATCCACCCGGCCGAGCCGCTGTTGCGGGCGCTGAGGCGGCGGTCGGCGGGGTTGCTGGCCCAGGCATCCACGTAGGCGTAGGTCAGGCGCAGGCGGTCGCGCAGGGTCGGGCGCCAGTCCAGTTGCGCCTCGCTGCCGCTGAAACGGGCCTTGTTGGCATTGCTGGCGATGTACTGGTTGTTCTTCAGGGGCTCGCTGATCATTCCGGTGATCTCGTCGTAGAACAGCTTCACATCCATGTTCAGGTCGATGTCGCTGAAGTAGCCGTTGTAGCCCAGCTCGCGAGAGCGCATGCGTTCCTGGTCGAGGTCGCCCGGGCCGCGGGTCTTGACGAAGTACTCGGCGTTCTTCTGGCCGAACGCGGCGGGGGTCAGGTTCTTGACCGTATAGCTCCAGTTGACGTTGTTCTCGAACATGTCTGGCGAGCGCACAGCCTCGGAATACACTGCACGCAGGCCATGGCGGGGGGTGATCAGGTAGTTGACCGCCACCCGCGGGGTCAGCGAGCTGCCGGACAGGCGCGAGTCCTCGAACATGGCGCCGCCCTGCAGGATCCAGTGCTCGTCGGCGCGCCATTCCAGCTGGCCGAACAGGCGCCAGGTCTGGTCGTCGATGCTGCCATTGAAGTAGGTCTGCGAGTCGGCACGATCATAGCGGTAGTTCATGCCGCTGAGCAGGCGCAGGCTGTCGGTCAGGCTCAGGGTGTCCTGGATCTCCAGGTCGTAACGGGTTTCGCGGGTGCTCTGGTCGACGTCGCCGCAGACCACGTTCTTGCCGCCCCGATTGTTCCACTGGTCCTTGATTACATCGACCAGAGCCTGCTCCTCGGGGTTACTGCTGGGGGGCGGGTTGTTGGCGCCGCGTGCCACCTGCTCGGCATAGTTGGGGTTCATTTGCCACAGCCGGGTCAGTTCGGGGCTGAACGACAGCGCCGCATCGCAGGCGCGCCAGACCTGCTCGCGGTCGAAATGCTGGGCCGAGCCTTGGACGTAAAGACTGTGCTCGGGGTTGAAGTCGATGTTCCAGCGTACGGAGCCGGCATAGTCCTTGGCATTGACGTCGGCGTTGTCGCCCCGTTCGGTGACATAGGGGAACACCGGCTGGTAAGTATAAGGCCGCTGGTTACTGCCTTCCTTTACCGCCAGTTGCCATTCCAGGGTCTGGTCGATCGCCAGGTTGTGGCTGACGCTGAGGTTGAAGCGGTTCAGCCGGCGGCTGTCGCGGTAGTCCTGGCCGAACTGGTTCTCGTCAAAGCCATCGTCCTGCTGGCCGGACAGCGACAGGCGCATGTCGCCACCATCCCAGCCGAAACCGTGGCTGGCGTAGAAATCGTTGATGCCGTCCTGGCCGCGGGTCATCTTCAGCCGCGTGCCATGGCTGTCGGCAGGGTTGCGGGTAAGGATGTTGACCACGGCCATCAACGCGTTGGCGCCGTAGCTGACCGTGTTGGGGCCGCGGAACACCTCGATGCGTTCGATATCCTCCAGGGCCACGGGGATGTCGCTCCAGTCCACCGTGG
>NZ_OPYN01000177.1 GCF_900277125.1 Pseudomonas inefficax | reverse complement strand
TCGGTCAATGCCATGCACGACAGCGTCAACCCGCTGACCGGCATGGTGGCGATGGTCAACATGATGGTCGGTGAGGTGATCTTCGGCGGCGTCGGTGCAGGGCTTTACGGCATGTTGCTGTTCGTGCTGATCGCAGTGTTCCTGGCCGGGCTGATGATCGGCCGCACCCCGGAATACCTGGGCAAGAAGCTACAGGCGCGCGAGGTGCAGTTGCTGGTGGCGACCCTGCTGGTGATGCCGGTCGGCGTGCTGGTGCTAGGCGCCATCGCCGCCAGCCTGCCCGGCCCGGCGGGTGCGGTCAGCAACCCGGGTGCGCATGGCTTCAGCCAACTGCTGTATGCCTACACCTCGGGCACGGCCAACAACGGCTCGGCCTTTGCCGGCTTCGGTGCCAATACGGTGTTCCACAACCTGATGATCGGCCTTGCCATGCTTGTCGGTCGCTTCGGCTACATCCTGCCGGTGCTGGCGCTGGCCGGCTGCCTGGCGGCAAAGAAAAGCGCACCCCAGGGGCTCAACAGCTTCCCCACCCATGGCCCGCTGTTCACCGGGCTGCTGCTGGTCACCATCCTGCTGGTCGGTGGCCTGACCTTCCTGCCGACCCTGGCCCTTGTGCCGAGCGCCGAACACTTGAGCCTGGGTTTTTGAGGACCGACCATGAACATGCCCATTCCTGAAGTACAAGCCCGGCACAGTGCCAAGGACCAGACACGCTTCGCCGCGCTGTGGCGCCCGGCGCTGGTGCAGGCATTCGTCAAGCTCGACCCGCGCCAGCTCAAGCGCTCGCCGGTGATGCTGGTGGTCGCCCTGACGGCGGTACTGACCACCGTCCTGTGTTTCGCCCCCGGCAGCGGAGTGAGCACCGGCGTAGCTGTGCAGATCGCCCTGTGGCTGTGGTTCACCGTTTTGTTCGCCAACTTCGCCGAGGCCCTGGCCGAGGGCCGTGGCAAGGCCCGCGCCGATAGCCTCAAGGCCGGTAGCCAGGGCCTTGCCGCTCAGCGTCGCAAGCGCGATGGCAGCTACGAGACCATCGCGGCCAGCGAGCTGCGCAAGGGTGACGTGGTGCGCGTGGTGGCCGGCGAAATGATCCCCGGTGACGGCGAGGTGCTCGAAGGTATCGCTGCGGTCAACGAGGCCGCCATTACCGGCGAGTCCGCGCCGGTGATCCGCGAGTCCGGCGGCGACCGCTCGGCGGTGACTGGTAATACCCGGCTGGTCTCCGACTGGTTGTTGATCCGCATCACCAGCAACCCGGGCGAGTCGACCCTCGACCGCATGATTGCCCTGGTCGAAGGCGCGCAGCCGCACAAGACCCCGAACGAGATCGCCCTCGACATCCTGCTGA
>NZ_OPYN01000176.1 GCF_900277125.1 Pseudomonas inefficax | reverse complement strand
TCATGAAACCCGCCCGACTCCGCGCCGACCTGCTCGCCGGCCTGACNACCTCGTTCGCACTGGTGCCCGAGTGTATCGCTTTCGCCCTGGTGGCCCACCTGAACCCGCTGATGGGCCTGTATGGCGCCTTCATCATCTGCACCCTTACGGCGCTGTTCGGCGGCCGGCCGGGGATGATTTCCGGCGCTGCCGGCTCGATGGCGGTGGTGATCGTCGCGCTGGTGGTGCAGCACGGCGCCCAGTACCTGCTGGCCACCGTGCTGCTAGGCGGCGTGGTGATGATGCTGTTCGGCCTGCTGCGTCTGGGCAAGCTGGTGCGGTTGGTGCCTTACCCGGTCATGCTCGGTTTCGTCAATGGCCTGGCAATCGTGATCGCGCTGGCCCAGCTCGAGCATTTCAAGCAGGGTGAACACTGGCTCACTGGAATGCCGTTGTACCTGATGATCGGCCTGGTGGCGCTGACCATGCTGGTGGTGTACGTACTGCCGAAGCTGACCCGCGCGGTGCCGCCGGCGCTGGTGGCGATCCTCGGTGTCGGCCTGCTGGTGTACGTGCTCGATCTGCCTACGCGCACCCTCGGCGACATGGCGAGCATCGCCGGTGGCCTGCCGCACCTGGCCCTGCCGGATGTGCCGTGGAACCTCGAAACCCTGAAAATCGTAGCGCCGTACGCGGTGCTGATGGCCATGGTCGGCCTGCTGGAAA
Organism: Pseudomonas inefficax; assembly: GCF_900277125.1. Classification (GTDB taxonomy): domain Bacteria; phylum Pseudomonadota; class Gammaproteobacteria; order Pseudomonadales; family Pseudomonadaceae; genus Aquipseudomonas; species Aquipseudomonas inefficax. Next base: position 1,475 of record NZ_OPYN01000176.1, on the reverse strand, counting down.
CCTTGCTCACCCTCAACCTGACCGATGAAATCACCGAGAGCCGTGGCTACCCGGACCGCGAGTGCGTTGCGCTGGGTGCGGCCAACATGGTTTCCGGCCTGTGCGGCGGCATGGGCGGTTGCGCGATGATCGGCCAGACGGTGATCAACCTCAGCTCAAATGGCCGTGGCCGGCTGTCGGGTGTGGTAGCCGGGGTGATGGTCCTGCTGTTCGTGTTGTTCCTGTCGCCGCTGATCGAGCGTATTCCGCTGGCGGCGCTGGTCGGGGTGATGTTCGTGGTGGCGCAGCAGACTTTTGCCTGGGCGTCGTTGCGGGTGCTGCACAAGGTGCCGCTGAGCGATGTGCTGGCGATCATTGCCGTGACCGTGGTAACGGTGCTCACCGACCTGGCGGTGGCGGTGCTGTTCGGCATTGTCATCGCGGCGGTGAACTTCGCCTGGCAGCATGCGCGGGAGCTCTATGCCGACAGCCATGAGGATGGAGAGGAGGGCAAGCGTTACCAGGTGCACGGCACGCTGTTCTTTGCCTCGACAACGGTGTTCCTGAACCAGTTCGACCCGGCTAACGACCCGGCCAAGGTGACCCTGGACTGCCAGCATTTGAGCTTTGTGGATTATTCGGCGGTTGCCGCGTTGAAGACCTTGCGCGAGCGGTATGCCAAGGCTGGCAAGCAATTGCGGGTGGTGCATCTGTCCGAGCGTTGCAAGAAGCTGCTGAAGCGGGCCGGCGAGCAGCACTGAGAAGGGTTGTTGCCTGTGCCGGCCTCTTCGCGGGCGCGCCCGCTCCCACAGGGATCGCATAACCCTTGTGGGAGCGGGCATGCCCGCGAAGAGGCCGGTGCAAGAGAAGCATTTATTCCCCGCGGTTCTTCTTGACGATGGCATCGGCAATGCTCGCAGGTGCCTCTGCATAACGGGTGAACTCCATCGAGAAGCTGGCCCGGCCCTGGGTCATGGAGCGCATCGAGGTGGCGTAGCCGAACATCTCGCCCAGCGGCACCTCGGCACGGATCACCTTGCCGGCCGGCGTTTCGTCTCCATCCTGGATCATCCCGCGGCGCCGGCTCAGGTCGCCAAGGATGTCACCCTGGTACTCCTCCGGCGTCACCACCTCCACCTTCATCACCGGCTCCAGCAACACCGCGCCGCCTTTCTGCGACAACTGCTTGGTGGCCATCGAGGCGGCAATCTTGTAGGCCATCTCGTTGGAGTCGACGTCGTGGTACGAGCCGTCGTACACCGCCGCCTTGAGGTTGATCAGCGGGTAGCCGGCCAGCACGCCGTTCTTCATCTGCTCTTCGATACCCTTCTGGATCGCCGGGATGTACTCGCGCGCTACCACCCCGCAAACGATTTCGTTGATGAACTCCACGCTTTCCTTGCCCTCGTAGCCGGGGGCGAAGCGGATCCAGCAGTGGCCATACTGGCCCCGGCCGCCGGACTGGCGGACGAAGCGGCCCTCGATCTCGCAGGTGT
>NZ_OPYN01000175.1 GCF_900277125.1 Pseudomonas inefficax | reverse complement strand
ACAACAGCAACAGGCGCAGCAGCANGGCCATCAGAACTCCAGCTCCGCGCTCACGCTCAGCCGGTGACGGCTGTTGTAGCGGTTCTGGATTGTCGTGGTCGGCTCATCGTCCAGGCGCTGTTGCCACAGCGCGGCCAGGTACAGGTTGCTGCCATGCACCCGGAAGCGCTTGGCCAGGCGCAGGTCCAGGCGCTCGTAGCGATACTGGTTNAGTGCATCGTCACCGTAATAGAACAGCGCGCGCGACCAGTCGTCACCCCGCTCGCGCACCCACCCGGCCTAGCCGCTGTTGCGGGCGCCGAGGCGGCGGTCGGCGTGGTTGCTGGCCCAGGCATCCACGTAGGCGTAGGTCAGGCGCAGGCGGTCGCGCAGGGTCGGGCGCCAGTCCAGTTGCGCCTCGCTGCCGCTGAAACGGGCCTTGTTGGCATTGCTGGCGATGTACTGGTTGTTCTTCAGGGGCTCGCTGATCATTCCGGTGATCTCGTCGTAGAACAGCTTCACATCCATGTTCAGGTCGATGTCGCTGAAGTAGCCGTTGTAGCCCAGCTCGCGAGAGCGCATGCGTTCCTGGTCGAGGTCACCCGGGCCGCGGGTCTTGACGAAGTATTCGCCGTTCTGCAGGCCGAAGGCGTTGGGGGTCAGGTTCTTGACCGTGTAGCTCCAGTTGACGTTGTTCTCGAACATGTCGGGCGAGCGCACTGCCTCGGAGTACACCGCACGCAAGCCATGGCGTGGGGTAATCAGGTAGTTGACCGCCACGCGCGGGGTCAGCGAGCTGCCTGACAGGCGCGAGTCCTCGAACATGGCACCGCCCTGCAGGATCCAGTGCTCGTCGGCGCGCCATTCCAGCTGGCCGAACAGGCGCCAGGTCTGGTCGTCGATGCTGCCATTGAAGTAGGTCTGCGAGTCGGCACGATCATAGCGGTAGTTCATGCCGCTGAGCAGGCGCAGGCTGTCGGTCAGGCTCAGGGTGTCCTGGATTTCCAGATCGTAGCGGGTTTCGCGGGTGCTCTGGTCGACGTCGCCGCAAACCTGGTTCTTGCCACCGTTCTCCCACTGCTGCTGAACCTTCTGCAGCAGCCCTTTCAGAACCGGATCGTCGGTCGAAAGCGGCGCGCCGGTAGCAATGCCGCGCGCCACTTTTTCGGCGAAGTCAGGGTTGATTTGCCAGAGCTGGGTCAATTCCGGGCTGAACGACTGCAAGGCGTCACAGGCGCGCCACACCTGCTGACGGTCGAAATGCTGGGCCGAGCCCTGGATATACAGGCTGTGCTCGGAACTGAAATCCTTGGTCCAGCGCAACGAGCCGGCGTAATCCTTGGCGTTGACATCAGCGTTGTTGCCGGCTTCGTACCTGGCGAACACCGGCTGATAGGTATAAGGCCGCTGATTGCTGCCTTCCTTCGCCGCCAGTTGCCATTCCAGGGTCTGGTCGTGTGCCAGGCTGTGGCTGGCGTTGATAGTAAAGCGGGTCAACCGGCGGCTGTCGCGGTAGTCCTGGCCGAACTGGTTCTCGTCGAAGCCATCGTCCTGCTGGCCGGACAGCGACAGGCGCATGTCGCCACCATCCCAGCCGAAACCGTGGCTCGCGTAGAAATCGTTGATGCCGTCCTGGCCGCGGGTCATCTTCAGCCGCGTGCCATGGCTGTCGGCAGGGTTGCGGGTAAGGATGTTGACCACGGCCATCAACGCGTTGGCGCCGTAGCTGACCGTGTTGGGGCCGCGGAACACCTCGATGCGTTCGATATCCTCCAGGGCCACGGGGATGTCGCTCCAGTCCACCGTGGCCAGGCCGGCGCGGTACACCGAACGGCCATCGATCAGCACCTGCATGCGCCGGGCATCGTTGACGTTGCTACCGTGGTAGTTGACCGTGGGTTGGTTGCCGGCGTTGTAACCCACCATCATGCCCGGCACCAGGCGCAGCAGCTCGGGGATGTCCCGCGCACCGCTGGCGCGGATCAGCTCGCTGTCGAGCACGGTCATGCTGCCCGGGACTGCGGCGGGGGATTGTTTCAGGCGCGTGGCGGTCAGAACCTGCGGCAGGTCCGTGTTGTCGATGAACAGGTCATCGGCCACGGCCGGGCCACCGAGCAGGGCAGTCAGTATGAGCAGGCGCGGGTACGGGGGCGTGCCAGGGAACACAAAGCGGCCTTGTATCAGGATTGAAACAGGCATGGTAACTGACCGTGGTTTATTTGCCAGTGATCTGCATTGCCCGTGGCGGCCCTTTCGCGGGTAAACCCGCTCCCACAGGACCGTACCGCTGCTGAAGGCTGCGTTTACCTGTGGGAGCGGGTTTACCCGCGAAGAGGCCAGTACTGACACTGGTTCTGTAGCAGGCGAGCCGTATAATGGCCCGGTCGCCACTTAACTTTTGGCTTTAACGGATTGGATATGACTGAACAGCAACCTGTTGCAGTTCTGGGAGGCGGCAGCTTCGGCACCGCCGTGGCGAACCTGCTGGCAGAAAACGGTGTGCCGGTGCGCCAATGGATGCGCGACCCGGATCAGGCCGAGGCCATGCGCGTCAATCGCGAGAATCCGCGCTACCTCAAGGGCATCCGCCTGCACGATGGCGTCGAGCCGGTCAGCGACCTGCTGGCCACCTTGCAAGCCAGCGAGCTGATTTTCGTCGCCCTGCCATCGAGCGCCTTGCGCAGCGTGCTGGCCCCGCATGCCGAGCTGCTGCGCGGCAAGGGCCTGGTCAGCCTGACCAAGGGCATCGAAGCGCAAAGCTTCAAGCTGATGAGCCAGATCCTCGAGGAAATCGCCCCCGAGGCGCGCATCGGCGTGTTGTCTGGCCCCAACCTGGCCCGTGAAATCGCCGAGCATGCGCTGACCGCCACGGTAGTCGCCAGCGAAGACGAAAAGCTGTGCCAGCAGGTGCAGGCGGTGCTGCATGGGCGTACCTTCCGCGTTTACGCCAGTGCCGACCGCTTTGGTGTCGAGCTGGGCGGGGCGCTGAAGAACGTCTACGCCATCATCGCCGGCATGGCGGTGGCCCTGGGCATGGGCGAGAACACCAAGAGCATGCTGATCACTCGCGCCCTGGCCGAGATGACCCGCTTCGCCGTCAGCCAGGGCGCCAACCCCATGACCTTCCTCGGCCTGGCCGGTGTCGGTGACTTGATCGTGACCTGCTCCTCGCCCAAGAGCCGCAACTACCAGGTCGGCCACGCGCTGGGCCAGGGCCTGAGCCTGGAGCAGGCGGTCAACCGCCTGGGCGAAGTGGCCGAAGGCGTCAACACCCTCAAGGTGCTCAAGGCCAAGGCGCAAGAGGTGCAGGTGTACATGCCGCTGGTGGCAGGCCTGCATGCCATCCTGTTCGAAGGCCGCACGCTGAACCAGGTGATCGAGCACCTGATGCGTGCCGAGCCGAAGACCGATGTCGATTTCATTTCCATCAGCGGTTTCAACTGAGCCTTCAGCGGCTCTGACAACAGCAAGGAGCAACACATGAACGATACGCCCGAACGCGCCCAGCGCGAGTCGATCATCCTGCGGGTCCTGTGGATGCTGGTGTTCCTGGTGGTCTGGCAACTGGCCGAGCTGCTGCTCGGTGGCCTGGTGCTGGTACAACTGATCTACCGCCTGGTGTACGGCGCCCCCAGCGCCAGCCTGATGAACTTCGGCGACAGCCTGAGCCAGTACCTGGCGCAGATCGGCCGTTTCGGCAGCTTCCACAGCGACCAGAAGCCCTGGCCGTTCGCCGACTGGCCGGCACCGCGCGCCCCGGAAGGCGAGGCGCCGCACGCCGTGGCCCCGGCCCCGCACCCGGTGCGTGACGAGGAGCCCAAGCTGTGAAGCTGTGGGTGCTGCGCCACGGCGAAGCGGAGCCGCGGGCCAACAGCGATGCCGAGCGTCGGCTGACCGCCCATGGTCGCGAGCAGGTGCTGCACAGCGCCGCCCGCCTGCTGGGCCAGCCGCTGCAGGCGATCATCGCCAGCCCTTACGTACGCGCCCAGCAAACCGCCGCCCTGGTGCATGACACCCTGGGCTTCGCCGAGCCGGTGTGCACCGTGCCCTGGCTGACGCCGGACAGTGATGTGCAGCAGGTGATCGGCGAAATCGAGCGCCTGGGCCTGGAGCATGTGCTGCTGGTCAGCCACCAGCCGCTGGTGGGTAACCTGGTCGGGGCATTGGAGCATGGTCACCAGCAGCAACCGGCAGGCATGAGCACTGCAAGCCTGGCGGAGCTGGAAGGGGACTGGCCACTGGCTGGTCTGATGACCCTTCGGGCGATCAACTCGCCGGCTTGAGCCCCGCGGTCAGCTGTAGGAGCGGCCTCGTGTCGCGATGGGCTGCGAAGCAGCCCCGGCAATTTGTGCATCTGCGCTGAAACCCTTGGGCTGCTTTGCGGCCCATCGCGACACAAGGCCGCTCCTACAGGAGTTCGCGCAGGTCAGGAGATTGATGCAATACATTTGCGCCCGCAAGCCTGACCTGATTGCCCTCGCAGATGACCTTTCCGGACATTGCCGAACCGCCCGGCGATGCCGACAATGGGCCATCATTCCCCATCCGGACCCGGTGCCATGTCGCAGCAGATCTTCTTCGCCCATGCCAACGGTTTCCCCTCGGCCACCTACGGCAAGCTGTTTGCTGCCCTGGCGCCGGACTACCAGGTGCAGCACCTGGCCCAGCACGGGCACGATCCGCGTTTTCCGGTGGACGACAACTGGCAGAGCCTGGTCGACGAACTGTTGCACCACCTGGCCCGGCAGGGCCAGCCGGTATGGGGTGTCGGCCATTCGTTGGGCGGGGTGTTGCACCTGCACGCCGCCTTGCGCTGCCCCGAGTACTACCGCGGCGTGGTGATGCTCGACTCGCCGGTGCTTACCCGCGCCGATCAATGGCTGCTGCGTACCGCCAAGCGCTTGGGCTTCATCGACCGTATCACCCCGGCTGGTCGCACCCTGGGGCGCCGCGAAACCTTCAATGACCGCGACAGTGCCCGGGACTATTTTGCCGGCAAGTCACTGTTCCGCCATTTCGACCCCGACTGCCTCGATGCCTACGTAGAGCACGGCCTGCAGACGATGGAGCAGGGGCTGCAGCTGCGCTTCGACCCGGCCACGGAAATCAGCATCTACCGCAGCATTCCGCATACCAGCCCTGCGCCCGCGCGGCAGTTGCAGGTGCCACTGGCCATGGTCCGCGGCGAGCGCAGCAATGTCATTCGCCGCCACCACACATTGGCCGTGCGCGGTATGCCCAGGGGTGAATACCACAGTGTGCCAGGTGGTCACATGTTTCCGCTGGAGCGGCCAACCGACACTGCCAGCTTGATCAAAGGCCTGTTCGACCGCTGGAGCCAGGCATGAGTGCACAGGTCGAGGAGATTCGCCTGAGCCTGGGCCATATCGAACTGGCGGCGCACCTGTTTGGCCCCGAGCACGGCTTGCCGGTGATCGCCCTGCATGGCTGGCTGGACAACGCCAACAGCTTCGCCCGCCTGGCGCCGCAGCTGAAAGGCCTGCGCATCGTCGCCCTGGACCTGGCCGGGCATGGTTACTCCGAGCACCGGCCGCTCGGCGCCGGCTACGCCCTGGCCGATTACGCCCATGATGTACTGCGTGTGGCCGAACAGCTGGGTTGGCAACGTTTCGCCCTGCTGGGCCATTCGCTGGGGGCAATCATTTCGGTACAACTGGCTGGCGCGTTACCGGAGCGGGTCAGCCATCTGGCCCTGATCGACGGCGTCATCCCGCCGACTGGCGCCGAGCAGGATGCCGGTGAGCGGCTGGGCATGGCACTGCAAGCCCAGTTGCGCCTGGATGGCAAGCGCAAGTCGGTGTACACGACCCTGGAGCAGGGCGTGCAGGCACGCATGAAAGGCATGGTCGCGGTCAGCCGCGAGGCGGCCGAGCTGTTGGCCCAGCGTGGCCTGATGCCGGTGCCCGGTGGCTACAGCTGGCGCAGCGACAGCCGCCTGACCCTGCCCTCGCCAGTGCGCCTGAGCGAGGCCCAGGCCATGGCCTATGTGCACAGGGTGAGTTGCCCCGCGCGCCTGGTGGTCGCCGCGGACGGTATGCTGGTGCGCCACACCGGGTTGCTGGAGCAGCTACCCTTTGAGCAGGTGACGCTGCCCGGTGGCCATCACCTGCACCTGAACGATGAGCAGGGCGCGGCCCTTGTCGCAGACTGTTTCAATCGCTTCTTTGGCTTTGCTTGACTTGCACCGGACAAGTGTCGAGGCTTGGCGGGTTGAACAGGGAGACAACCATGCAACTGCCAGACATCCTGGAGCTTTATCTCGGCGCTGAGCGCCGCCTGGGTCGCCAATGAGCGCGCCTGTTGCCATCCGTATTGCCTTCGCTGCCTGCCTGGTGTTCTCCAGCCCCGTGTCGTGGGCCGGCAGCCTGCCGGTGCCGGTGGACGCCAAGGTGGTCGACCAGCGCCCGGCCGTGGAGCAGGAGCGTGTCTATCCCATGGGCCCGCTGCGCAAGATCAGCGGCCGCCTGCGGGTCGAGGACAAGGTCGAAAGCCGTGGCCAGGTCAGCTCGGTAACCTATGAACTGCCGGTCGAACGTACCGCCCGCGAAGCCTTCACCAGCGCTCGTGAAGCACTGCAGCGCGATGGCGGCTACCCGCTGTTCTGGTGCCAGGGCCGCGATTGCGGCGAGGCCAGCCTGTGGGCCAATGATGTGTTCGGCAATGCCCGCCTCAACGGCGGCGACGAGCAGCAGGCGTTCATCCTGCTGCGCCGCTCGGCGGAGCAGGCCGATACCCTGGTTGCGCTGTACAGCGTCACCCGCGGCAACCGCCGCGCCTACCTGCACGTGGAAGAGTTCGTCGCCGGCAGCCCCCTGGGCGAACTGTTGCCGACCGCCGCCACGGTGCTGCGCGAAATGCGCGACACCGGCAAGCTCGACTACCCTGACCTGGCCGCACCGCAAGACGCCTGGGCGAACCTGCTGGCCCGCAGCCTGAACCTTGACAGCACTCTGCGTGCCAGCCTCAGTGGCGCCCAGGCTGGAGCCTGGCGCGAGGCGCTGGTCAAGGCGGGGGTGCGCAGTGGCCGCCTCGAAGTCGGTAGCGCGCCTACCGACGGCCTGCACCTTGAACTGATCCGTTGAACGAGCACCACCATGGCTAACAACGACCGCTTGCTGGTCCAGATTCTGCTGCTGGCGTTGCTGGGTGCCGGCCTGTGGGTAATGGCACCTTTCATTTCAGCGCTATTGTGGGGGGCCATCCTGGCCTTTGCCAGCTGGCCGTTGATGCGCTTGCTGACGCGTGCGCTGGGCGGGCGCGAAACCTTGGCGGCAAGCCTGCTGACCACCGCCTGGATCCTGATCGTGGCGCTGCCGCTGGTGTGGCTGGGGTTCAACCTGGCGGATCACATTCGCGATGCGACGGCGTTCGTGCGTGACGTGCAGGTGGACGGCCTGCCCGATGCGCCGGCCTGGCTGGGTGGCATCCCGTTGGTTGGCGAGCGCCTGGTCAGCTGGTGGCAATCGCTGGACCAGCAGGGCGCGGCCTTGCTGGCCTCGGTCAAGCCGCACCTGGGGCAGGTGGGCAACTGGTTGCTGGCGCGCAGCGCGCAGATCGGCAGCGGTGTGCTGGAGCTGACCCTCAGCCTGGTGTTCGTGTTCTTCTTCTACCGCGATGGCCCGCGCTTGTCGGCGTTCGTCCTGCGCTTGCTGCACCGCTTGATGGGCGAGCGCGCCGAGTATTACCTGGAGCTGGTGGCCGGTACGGTGCAGCGGGTGGTCAACGGGGTGATCGGGACGGCCGCCGCGCAGGGAGTACTGGCGTTGATCGGCTTCCTGATTGCCGGTGTGCCCGGGGCCATCGTGCTCGGGCTGGTGACCTTCATGCTCAGCCTGATCCCCATGGGCCCGCCACTGGCCTGGATTCCGGCCACTGCCTGGCTGGTATGGAAGGGCGAATACGGCATGGCGGTGTTCCTGGGGGTTTGGGGCACCTTCATCATCAGTGGGGTGGACAACGTGCTCAAGCCGTACCTGATCAGCCGTGGCGGCAACCTGCCGTTGGTGATCGTGCTTCTGGGCGTGTTCGGCGGCTTGATCGCCTTTGGTTTCATTGGCTTGTTCATCGGGCCGACCTTGCTGGCGGTCGGCTACAGCCTGCTGCTGGACTGGAGCCGCAACGCCGCCCCGCAGCCGCCTCAGCAGTAAACCTGTACCGGCCTCTTCGCGGGTGAACCCGCTCCCACAGGTACAGCACAGGCCTTGAGCCTTGTGGAGTCCCTGTGGGAGCGGGTTCACCCGCGAAGAGGCCAGTACAGACAACCCAAACCGCTGATCTTTACACCTTCTTTATTCCCATCCCCATCCTCCGATCTCGCCCCTTTACGCCTCTCCCTCGGACAATTTCCCCAAAGCGGCCCAAGCCGCACCACGGGGAGAACCACACATGAACATGCTCGACGGGCTGTCACTGCTGCTGGCGTTGGCATTGGCGTTTTATCTGCTGGTGGCGCTGCTGCGCGCCGATCGCAGCTAGGGAGCGGCCATGCACAGTTACGACTTCGCCTTGCTGTTGGCATTTTTCGCTATCGTGCTGCTACCGGCACCCTGGCTCGGGCGGTTCTACTTCAAGGTCATGGAAGGCCAGCGCACCTGGCTGTCGCCCATGCTGGGCCCGGTCGAGCAGGCCTGCTACCGGCTGGCGGGCGTGCGCGCCAGCCAGGAACAGAACTGGCAGCAGTACACCCTGGCCCTGCTGGCCTTCAACCTGGCCGGGTTCCTGCTGCTGTTCGCCGTGCTGCTGTTGCAGGGCTACCTGCCATTGAACCCGCAGCATCTGCCCGGCCAGGAATGGTCGCTGGCGTTCAACACCGCCGTCAGTTTCGTCACCAACACCAACTGGCAGGCCTACAGCGGTGAGGCGTCGGTCAGCTACCTGAGCCAGATGCTCGGCCTGACCGTGCAGAACTTCGTCAGCGCCGCCACCGGCCTGGCCGTGCTGGTCGCCCTGTGCCGTGGCATCGCCCGGCGCAGCGCCACGACGCTGGGCAACTTCTGGGTCGACATGACCCGCGCCACCCTCTACGGCTTGCTGCCGCTATGCCTGCTGCTGGCATTGCTGCTGGTATGGCAGGGCGTACCACAAACCTTGGCCGACTATGCCCACGCGGTCACCCTGCAAGGCACCGAGCAGACCATTCCGCTGGGCCCGGCCGCCAGCCAGATCGCCATCAAGCAGTTGGGTACCAACGGCGGAGGCTTCTTCGGCGTCAACTCGGCGCACCCGTTCGAAAACCCCACGGCCTGGAGCAACCTGTTCGAGGTGGCTTCGATCATTCTCATCCCGGTGGCGCTGGTATTCACCTTTGGCCACTACGTGAAGGACCTGCGCCAGAGCCGCGCCATCCTTGCCTGCATGCTTGCCTTGTTTCTGATCGGCGGCAGCACGGCGTTGTGGTCCGAGTACCAGCCCAACCCGGCCCTCGAGAGCGCGCAGGTACAGCAAAGCGCCCCCATGGAGGGCAAGGAAAGCCGCTTCGGCACCACCGGTTCGGTGCTGTGGACAGTGACTACCACCTCAGCCTCCAACGGTTCGGTCAATGCCATGCATGACAGCCTCAACCCGCTGACCGGCATGGTGGCGATGGTCAACATGATGGTCGGTGAGGTGATCTTCGGCGGCGTCGGTGCAGGGCTTTACGGCATGTTGCTGTTCGTGTTGATCGCAGTGTTCCTGGCCGGGCTGATGATCGGCCGCACCCCGGAATACCTGGGCAAGAAGCTGCAGGCCCGCGAAGTGCAGTTGCTGGTGGCGACCCTGCTGGTGATGCCGGTCGGCGTGTTGGTGCTCGGGGCAATCGCCGCAAGCCTGCCAGGCCCGGCCGGTGCAGTAAGCAACCCGGGTGCGCATGGCTTCAGCCAACTGCTGTATGCCTACACCTCGGGCACGGCCAACAACGGCTCGGCCTTTGCCGGCTTCGGTGCCAACACGGTGTTCCACAACCTGATGATCGGCCTGGCCATGCTTGTCGGTCGCTTCGGCTACATCCTGCCGGTGCTGGCGCTGGCCGGCTGCCTGGCGGCAAAGAAAAGCGCACCCCAGGGGCTCAACAGCTTCCCCACCCATGGCCCGCTGTTCACCGGCCTGCTGCTGGTCACCATCCTGCTGGTCGGTGGCCTGACCTTCCTGCCGACCCTGGCCCTTGGGCCGATCGCCGAACACTTGAGCCTGGGTTTTTGAGGACCGAACATGAACATGCCCATTCCTGAAGTACAAGCCCGGCACAGTGCCAAGGACCAGACCCGCTTCGCCGCGCTGTGGCGCCCGGCGCTGGTGCAGGCATTCGTCAAGCTCGACCCGCGTCAGCTCAAGCGCTCGCCGGTGATGCTGGTGGTCGCCCTGACTGCTGTGCTGACCACCGTCCTGTGTTTCGCCCCCGGCAGCGGCGTAAGCACCGGCGTAGCCGTGCAGATTGCCCTGTGGCTGTGGTTCACCGTGCTGTTCGCCAACTTCGCCGAGGCCCTGGCCGAAGGCCGTGGCAAGGCCCGCGCCGATAGCCTCAAGGCCGGTAGCCAGGGCCTTGCCGCCCAGCGTCGCAAGCGCGATGGCAGCTATGAGACCGTCGCGGCCAGCGCGCTGCGCAAGGACGACGTGGTGCGCGTGGTGGCCGGCGAAATGATCCCCGGTGACGGCGAAGTGCTCGACGGTATCGCTGCGGTCAACGAGGCCGCCATTACCGGCGAGTCCGCGCCGGTGATCCGCGAGTCCGGCGGCGACCGCTCGGCGGTGACCGGCAATACCCGGCTGGTCTCCGACTGGTTGTTGATCCGCATCACCAGCAACCCGGGCGAGTCGACCCTCGACCGCATGATTGCCCTGGTCGAAGGCGCCAAGCGGCAGAAGACCCCGAACGAGATCGCCCTCGACATCCTGCTGATCGGCCTGACCCTGATCTTCCTTGTCGTCGTAGTGACGCTGCAGCCGTTTGCCCACTTCGTGGGTGGCAGCTTGCCGCTGATCTTCCTCGCTGCGCTGCTGGTGACGCTGATCCCCACCACCATCGGTGGCCTGCTGTCAGCCATCGGTATCGCCGGCATGGACCGGCTGGTGCGGTTGAACGTCATCGCCCGCTCGGGCCGTGCGGTGGAAGCTGCCGGTGATGTGCATACGCTGATGCTCGACAAGACCGGTACCATCACCTTCGGCAACCGCCGCTGCAGTGCGCTGCACGCCGCACCGGGCATTACCGCTCGCGAGCTGGGGGAGGGCGCCTTGCTGGCCTCGCTGGCGGACGACACCGCCGAAGGCAAGTCGATCGTCGAGTACCTGCGTCAGCTGCACGACTTCGTCGAACCAGCCGCCGGGCAGTTCGAGGCGGTGGCTTTCAGCGCCGAGACGCGCCTGTCGGGCATCGACTTGCAGCAGCGCCGCTACCGCAAGGGCGCCGTCGATGCCGTGCTGGCGTTCGTCGGCATGCAACGCCTGGAAATGCCCCAGGCACTGGCCCGTGAAGTGGAGCGCATTGCCCAGAGCGGCGGTACACCATTGCTGGTGTGCATCGACAAGCGCCTGCTCGGCGTGATCCACCTCAAGGACGTGGTCAAGCCCGGCATCCGCGAGCGCTTTGCCGAGCTGCGCAAGCTGGGCATTCGCACGGTGATGGTGACCGGCGATAACCCGCTGACTGCTGCCGCCATCGCTGCCGAGGCCGGCGTGGATGACGTGCTGGCCGAGGCCACGCCCGAGAAGAAGCTGGCGCGGATCCGCCAGGAGCAGAACGACGGCCGCCTGGTGGCCATGTGCGGCGACGGTGCCAACGACGCCCCGGCACTGGCCCAGGCTGATGTGGGCATGGCCATGAACGACGGCACCCAGGCTGCGCGCGAGGCGGCCAACATGGTCGACCTGGACAGCGACCCGACCAAGTTGCTGGACGTGGTGCAGGTCGGCAAGGAACTGCTGGTGACCCGCGGCGCGCTGACCACCTTCTCCATCGCCAACGATGTAGCCAAGTACTTCGCCATCCTGCCGGCGCTGTTCGCCGCCATCTACCCGCAGCTGGGGGTACTCAACCTGATGCACCTGGCCAGCCCGCAGAGTGCGATTCTGTCGGCCATCGTGTTCAACGCGCTGATCATCATCGTGCTGATTCCACTGGCGCTGCGTGGTGTGCGGGTGCAGGCGGCCAGTGCGGCGCACCTGCTGCGTCGCAACCTGCTGATCTACGGGCTGGGCGGCATTGTCGTGCCGTTTGCCGGTATCAAGCTGATCGATCTGCTGCTCAATGCCCTGCACCTGGTCTGAGGAGGCCAACATGAATGCTTATGTACGCCCGGCATTGAGCCTGGCCCTGTTGATGACTTTGGTGACTGGCGCGCTGTATCCGCTGGCGGTGACTGGCATTGCCCAGGTGGCTTTCCCCAACCAGGCCAATGGCAGCCTGGTGCGCGATGACCAGGGCCGGGTGCGCGGTTCGGCGCTGATCGCCCAGGATTTCCAGGGTGATGGCTGGTTCCACGCACGGCCGTCGGCGGGCGCCTACGCTACCGTAGCCAGCGGCGCCAGCAACCTGTCGCCGAGCAACCCGGCGCTGGCCGAGCGGGTCAAGGGTGATGCGGCTGCGTTGTACCGGGCGCAGCAGGGGCCGGTGCCCCAGGCGTTGCTGACCACTTCGGGCAGCGGCCTCGACCCGCACCTGCCACCGGAGGCCGTGGCTTACCAGATCCCTCGGGTGGCGGCGGCGCGGCAGTTGCCGGTGGAGCGCTTGCAAGGCTTGCTGGAAGAGGCCACCCTGCACCCATTGATCGGCCCGCCGGTGGTCAATGTGCTGGCCTTGAACCAGGCACTTGAGCAGCTGGGTCACTGATATCGGGGCCGCTTTGCGGCCCTTCGCGGGCTTGCCCGCTCCCACAGGTACAGCGCAGCTTCCGAGTATTGCGATCACCCTGTGGGAGCGGGCAAGCCCGCGAAGGCCTGCGAAGCAGGCCCAAAAGAGGCTGCAGGACGCCGCCACACAAAGGATGAAAGATGAGTGACTCCACCCGCGCAGACGCGCTGTTGGCTACCCTCCCGCGAACCGGCCGGGGCCGGCTGAAGGTGTTCCTTGGCGCCGCCCCCGGCGTCGGCAAGACCTTCGCCATGCTCCAGGCCGCCCACGCCCAGCAACGCCAGGGCGTTCAAGTGCTGGCCGGAGTGGTCGAAACCCATGGCCGCGCCGAAACCGAGGTACTGCTCGGCGGCCTTCAGCAGCAGCCCCTGCTGCGCAGCCAATACCGCGGCGTCACCCTCGAGGAAATGGACCTCGACGGCCTGCTCAAGGCCGCGCCGGCCCTGGTGCTGGTCGACGAACTGGCCCACACCAATGCCCCCGGCAGCCGCCACGCCAAACGTTGGCAAGACGTACAGGAGCTGCTGGCTGCCGGCATCGACGTGTACACCACGGTCAACGTCCAGCACCTGGAAAGCCTCAACGACAAGGTCCGCGATATTACCGGCGTGCAAGTGCGCGAAACCCTGCCGGACTGGGTACTGCAGGAAGCGTTCGAGCTGGTGCTGATCGACCTGCCACCCCGTGAGCTGCTCGAACGCCTGCGCGAAGGCAAGGTGTACGTGCCCGAGCAGGCGCGGGCCGCCATCGATGCGTTCTTCTCGCAAACCAACCTTACCGCCCTGCGCGAGCTGGCCATGCAGACCGCTGCTGCCCAGGTGGATGCCGACCTGGCCCACGGCTATCGCCAGCGCGGCCAGGAAGCCCCAGCCCTGCGTGGGCGCTTGCTGGTAGGCGTGGATGGCGACGACCAGGCCGAACGCCTGGTGCGTCATGCCAGCCGCGTGGCGCAACGCCGCCACCTGCCCTGGAGCCTGGTGCACGTGGACAACGGCCGCCTGCGCGACGAAACCGCACGGCTGCGCCTGCAAGCTGCCCAGCAACTGGCCGAACGCCTGGGCGGGGAGGTGGTACTGCTGCGTGCCGGCGAAGTGGTGCGCACGCTGATCCAGCATGCCGCCGAACGGCGGGCCAGCCTGGTGCTGGTCGGGCAGTCCCGTGACCGCCTGCGCCGGCGCCTGTTCGGTGCCGGTGTGGCCGCGCGACTATTGCGCGAAAGCCACGGCCTGGAAATCAACGTGCTGGACCGCGACGCGCAGCCGCAAGCGCCACGATCGGCGGTGCGGCGGGTGTGGGTCTGGCGCCATTACCTGCTGGCGCTGCTGGCCACGGTCATGGCCGCGGGCCTGGCCTGGGCGGTGTCGAGTGTGCTGGCCCTGCCCAATATCTCGCTGGTGTTCCTGGCCGCGGTGTTGCTGGTGGCGGTGCGCAGCAGCCTGGGGCCTGCGCTGGCCTGCGCGGTAATGTCGTTCCTGGCCTACGACTTCCTGTTCATCCCGCCCAACCTGTCGTTCAGGATCCAGCGCGAGGAAGACGTGCTGACCTTGGTGTTCTTTCTGTTGATGGCCGCGCTCACCGGCAACCTGGCCGCCCGCCAGCGTCGCCAGTTGCAGGCGCTGCGCGAGACCCAGGCGCAGACCAGCCAGCTGCTTGACCTGTCGCGCCGGTTGACAGTGGCCACCGACCGCCAGGCGGTGCTTAACGCTGCCGGCCAGCACCTGGACGGTTGGCAGGACATGCAGGTGTGCCTGCTGGAGCGCGATGTCGAAGGCCGATTGCAGGTGGCCAGCGGCGAAGCCCATGCCTTCAGCGATAACGAACGCGCCGCCGCAGAGTGGGCCTGGCAGCACGGCCAGGCCGCCGGTCATGGCAGCGACACCTTGCCCAATGGCCGTTGGTGGTGGTGGCCGTTGGCGGTAGATGAGCAGCCCCTGGCACTGCTCGGTGTGCGCCCGCGTTCGGGCCGGCCGCTTAGCGATCCGCGCCGACGCCTGCTCACCGCCCTTGGTCAACCACTGGCCCAGGCCCTGGCGCGCGCCCGTCTGGCCGAACAGCTGGAGGCCGCGCGCCTGCATGGCGAAACCGAGCAGCTGCGCAGCGCCTTGCTTGCATCCGTTTCCCATGACTTGCGTACCCCACTGACCGCCATGCGCGGCAGCATCGACAGCCTGCTGGCGCTGGGCGAGGCGATCCCCACCGCCGACCGCCGAGAACTGCTGGAGGGCACCCGCAACGAGGCCGAACGCCTCGACCGCTACATTCAGAACCTGCTCGACATGACCCGCCTGGGCCATGGCGGCTTGAAGCTGGCCCGCGACTGGGTGGCCCCGGCCGACATCGTAGGCAGCGCGCTCAACCGCCTGCGCGCTGTGTTGGCGCCGCTGCGGGTGCACACTGACGTGCCGGCCGAGCTGCCGTTGCTGTACGTCCACGCGGCACTGATCGAGCAGGCGTTGGTCAACGTGCTGGAAAATGCCGCGCGCTTCTCGCCAGCCAATGGCCGGTTGGAACTGCAGGTGGCGGTGCAGGACGCCCGGTTGTGTTTCGCCGTCAGCGACCAGGGCCCCGGCATTCCCGTGGCTGACCGCGAGAAGATCTTCGACATGTTCTACACCGCCGCTCGCGGCGACCGCGGCGGGCAGGGCACCGGCCTGGGCCTGGCGATCTGCCAGGGCATGATCGGCGCCCATGGCGGGCAGATTTTGGTCGGCGAAGGCATCGATGGCCAGGGCACCAGCATCACTTTATGCTTGCCGCTGCCTCCTCAACCTGAAACCGAAAGCGAAACCCCATGAGTCAGTCCGCCACCCTCCTGGTCATCGACGATGAACCGCAGATCCGCAAGTTTCTGCGCATCAGCCTGGCCTCGCAAGGCTACAAGGTGCTCGAGGCCGCCACCGGCACGGAAGGGCTGGCCCAGGCGGCCTTGGGCAAGCCGGACCTGGTGGTGCTTGATCTGGGTCTTCCGGACATGGACGGCCAGCAGGTACTGCGTGACCTGCGCGAATGGAGCGCGGTGCCGGTGCTGGTGTTGTCGGTGCGCGCCAGTGAAGTGCAGAAGGTCGATGCGCTGGATGGCGGTGCCAACGACTATGTGACCAAGCCGTTCGGCATCCAGGAGTTTCTGGCGCGGGTGCGCGCCTTGCTGCGTCAGGTGCCGCAGGCCGGTGGCTCGGAAGTGGCGGCCAGCTTTGGGCCGCTGATGGTTGACTTTGCCTTTCGCCGGGTGACCCTGGATGGCGTGGAAGTGGCGCTGACCCGCAAGGAGTATGCGCTGCTGGCGCAACTGGCCGGGCACCCGGGGCGGGTGATTACCCAGCAGCAACTGCTCAAGGATATCTGGGGGCCTACCCATGTGGATGACACCCATTACCTGCGGATTGTGGTTGGGCATTTGCGGCAGAAGCTGGGTGATGACCCTACGGCGCCGCGGTTCATCATCACCGAGCCAGGGGTGGGATACAGGTTGGTGGCGCCGACCATGTAACCCCCGTGGAGCGGGCGTGCCCGCGAAGAATCCAGCGCGATGCATGGCACCGGCTGCGCCGGTGTTCGCGGCTGAAGCCGCTCCCACAGAGTCCCCGCTAATTCAATGAGTTATGTGCAGTTCTATGAGAGCTGGCATGTTGGCGATGGGGCCAGCGCAAGCAGCGCAAGACGGTAAGCTCAGGGGGCGGTTCTCGACTCCAGATCCATTTCCGCTGGCCACTCTACTCGGGGTGCCAGGCGCAGCGCGAACTCACACCAGAGCACATCGTTGTGATCCTTGGGCTCCCCGGGCGGTGGCAGGGCTGAGGGACCTTCCTGCATGTAGGTACAGATGTAGGCCCAGGCATGCTGGTCGGCACCCATGGTGCTCAGGTGAAAACGGTCGATGACGTTGTTCGTGCCCGGCGCGACGATGGACAGCATGACACCCCATTTGAAAATGAGCCCGCCGTTTGGCAGGGCGCCGGTTTGTGACCAGCGCTCGGCGCGGACTTGGGACCAGTCGTAACTGACCGGCACGACCTTGCCTTTGTCGAAGGGGTTCCACCATTGGCGTTTGAAGTTGTAAGCGTAGATTTTCTGGCGCGTACGGTTGAACCTGATGGGTTCGTCGCGAGGTGGAGAAATATCCATGCGAAGTCCTATAGTAACCAGCCAGGTAACCAGGAAGATTTCAGATATTGAGAGCAGCAGCGATTCAAAATTTCGGGGGTCGAGCGTAAGTGTCATCATGTAAAGGCTAAAGGCGAAAAATATGCACAAGAGGAAGGCAAAGGCTGAAATCATCCCTCGTGATGATACGCTTTGTCGCGGAATTTCTAAGTAAGTCATGCACTGATGGTTAGGTATTTGATTGCCCATATATTTTTCTATTGAGTTGACTGTGTAAGGGGCGGGGAGGTCTTCCTTCCAGCCCGGGCAGGCAGGATTTAATATGGGTCGGGCCATTTTGTCAGGGGCTCCAAGCTGTGCATGTAGTTTTCTGTTATTGTTACATGGGCATGCCCAAGTTCGTCCTGCTTGTCTGGCCAGTAATGCAGGCTAAATTCAATGGCGTTGATGTGATGATCTACCAGCAAAGGCAGAGCTCCCTGTATGGTCAACGTACTGCTCTTGTTGTTGAAGCGCACCAAAGGCTTTGGGTTGTCAATGTGGCCGAAGACTCCTTTCCCCTTTGGTAGGCTGATCTGCAATTGGTTAGTGGGAGTGCTGTCACCCGATACGGTAATGATTTCTCTTTGAGCACCAGTACGGTGAATGCTTAAATGCCACTCATGGCGAGATGTGCCCTCGGCGTAATTAGGCAATAGGAAGTAATAGTTAAGCGTGTATTCTGCGGGTATTGCAGGGTCGTTGCCGATGATCATCCCTTTTGGTTCGGAAGTCTGCATGTTCGTATGGCTGGTGAATTGAGTTATTATAGAAATCTCAGCCTGAACGCCAATTGCTGCCGCATTCAAAGCACCAATTGCAATGTCAAGATGCTTCGCTTTGGTCCAGAGACGGTTGTCTTCAGATAATCCCCATCTGCTTTGACGAGCCCAAAGCTCTGTTGGAGAGGATTCGTTTTGTTTTGCCTCGGAAGCTATTGCATAGGCGGCCAATCCTAGAATGATTGCTATACCGATTGGGCCAAATAATGTGGCGGGGCCAAAAGCCCCAAGTACACCTGCAATGGCGGAAGCGCCAGCCATTATGCCCGCAGTCCTGTATCTATCTGCTGACGTTAAATCTCCGCTTTTATGAGTGCGCAGGCTGGCGAACAGGTACTGTGCCCCATCCATCATTCCAGCAATTGCCGCAATGCCGGCGCCGTATCGAGCCATACCGGTTCCCAAAGAAGTCGTTGTCACTGCTCGGGGCCACGGTATCTTCGGTCGTACAAGTGTGACAGCAAGCCCTGCCGCTTCGACACTCACCCCCAACAACCCAAGCGAAGAAGACCAGATCGCCGCAAGCGCCTCCGGATTATTCTGATGCGTCTCTTGCAACGCCCGATAGTTCTTGCCCAGACTATCCTGCTGGAACCATATACCCCCCAAGGCAAGCAGCAGCTTTACGCTTCCGCTACTCGCCGCCGCATCCCGCAGGCTGCGCATCGCATCGCTTGCCACGCTTTGCGCTGCTGTAGAACTGATCTTCAAACCACCCGTAACCTGCGCACGCAGCGTACCCGCACCAATCGCAACATTGCGTACCAGCGCCCCGACGCCGCCGGCTGCACCCTCACGCAACTGCACCAACCGCGCCTGCAAACTCTCGGCGCTTTCCAACGTCCAGAGCATCACCTCGATCATCTGGCTGCGGTTACCCGCTGCCGCAATATTGATCGCGCCACTCAGCACCATGGCCCGCACCTTGCGGCCCAGGGGATCACGGAACTGCTTGTCTACCTGCTGCAGAAACGCATCCGTCCGCGCCTCCAGGGCCTCGTTGAGCAGGCTCATGTACTCGCCCACTGTCAGCGACACTCGCAGCGGCATCACCTTCTGCCCGGCGAACAGGGCAAACGCCGAGCGATGCACATGGCCGATCAGGGTCTTGGTCCGTTCATTCAGGTGCTGGCTGAGCGCATTCCCTGCGCTGTTGGTCGCGGCCAGCAACTGGCCAACGGCATCCTGTATCGGCTTGATCATCAACAGCTGGCCGTCGGCGGTGCCGGCGATGCCCTTGATGATGTCGTACACCTTGCCGAAGTCGTCCCCGGCCAGCGCGCTGGTCACCTGCTGCATCAGCTTCTGATTCTTGGCCAGCAGCGCCTGGTAAAGCAGGCTGCGGTCGTCTTCCAGCAGCTGCTGCCAGATATGCTGGGTGATCCCGAGCGGCTGACCCTCCTGAGGCAGGGTTTCAGTGGGCCCGCCGGCCAGGCAGGCGGCCATCATCTGGATGAAGTACTCGCCCGAAACAGGGGAGGTCGCGTCAAAGTCGTGGTAGCCGATCTGCTGAAACGCCCGTTCGGCAGGCTGGCGACGATGTGCGACCAGGTGCAGTCGTCGTAGCTGGCGAAGCGGTACGCCAGGCGCTGCTCGCCGGCAGCTGCCTTTTCCACCGCGTGCTGGATGGTCGGGTGCTGAAGGAGCAGTGGGTGGACCATGAGCATGTGCAGGCTCATGCACTGGATATCGGCGCGGTCGCGCAGGCCCTGCTTGAACGCCTTGAGGATCAGGTTCATGGCATGGGTGGGGGCGTTTTCCGGCAGGCCTGCATGGGAATGCTGCACGGCACTCAGGCGATGCCAGGCACAGAGCAGCTGAATGATCTGTGGTGCAACATGCTGTGTCGCCCTTACGGCCTCGGGGACGGCCAGTTCGCCTGCCATGGGTTTTCGCTCGAATACCTCGCAACTGCCACAACCATCGGGATGTAGCCAGCTGCGAACAGGTCCGAGGACTTCGCCTGCGTTTTTCAGGGTCGCGCGCAGCAGCGCCAGCCGCACGGGTTCGAACCAGGCGGTGATACCGTGCGGTTTTGGTTGGTGCAGCACCTGGCACTGCTGGCTGATGTGCCGGGCGATGAGGTCGGCGGGTTGATCGCTGATCAGCCAGCCACACACGTAGTGCCAGGTAGCTGCCGATTCACGAGCGGCGCAGGTCGCACTCAATGATGCAAGGGCTGTGGGCGCATCACCGGGTTTGGCAAGCCGCACCAGAGCTGGCCAGCACTCAGGATCCTGCACCCGCCCGCTGCAGTCGACGCGCGTTACGGCATCACTACCCAGCGCTTCACCGAGGGCAGCGATGGCCAGCGGGTGCTCAGGCGGGCAGCCGGCGAATGGGTCCAGTAGAAGGTAGAGGGCCTCGTCTGGTTGGCGCTGCTGGTTGGCGAAGTGATCGACCGACTGCACGTATCCCTGCGCGGACTGGCTCGACATGAGAAGTTCCTTTTCTTCTTGATGGCGAGCAGAAACCTAACGGGGAATCAATGCTGCAGGTAGTTATTGGCTTCCTAACCAGTTGTAGGATTTTTCGCTTTAGGACGAGACAGTCGTATCGCTCAGGACCTCGGGGATTCTGTTTCAAAGCATTGGCGCACCACTTCAAGGTAGCGCCGGGCGCCCAACCCCAACGGGCGCGACTTGACCCAGATGATGTCCACCCACAAGCGCAACCGGCTGGCCATGTTGTCGAAACGCACCTCCGCCAGTGCGCCTGAAGCGATCAACGGTTCCACCAACGGCTGCGGCAGATAGGCCCAACCAAGGCCCGATTGCACCAGGTCCAGCGTGGCCAGGTAGCTGTCGGTCAGCCAGATGCGTCGCGACAGTACCATGCGCGGGTCCGACCCGGTGGCCTTGCCCGAGGCCACGATGATTTGCCGCTGTTCGGCGAAAGCCTCTTCAGGTAATGGCGTGCCGCTGTTCTGCCCGGCCGGATGGCGAGGGGAGGCAACGGCAACCAGCAACTGGCTGCCAGCTTCCAGGAATGACTCGCGCTCGTCGATGCCAGGCCGTTCGAAGACCAGTGCCAGCTGCACGCTGCCGTCATGCAGCAGGCGGATGGCTTCGGCCTGGGTGGCCGAGCGCACCTCGATTTCCAGGCTGGGAAATTCCTGGGCGAGGGTTTCCAGTGGCTGGCTCCAGCGGCCTGTCTGCAGCTCGGGCGCCATGGCGATGGTCAGGCGCTTTTCCAGACCCTTGTGCAGTTGCAGGGCCTGGGCGTCGAGCAGGTTGAGCTGGCAGATCACCTGCCTGGCCTGGGGCTCCAGAGCCAGGGCGGCGCTGGTGGGCAAGGCTTTGCGCGTGGCGCGGTCGAACAGCACCAGGTCCAGCTCCGCCTCCAGTTGGGCGATGGCCATGCTCACGGCCGACGGCACACGCCCCAGCTTGCGCGCGGCGGCAGAGAACGAGCCTGCCTCCAGCACCGCGAGGAAGATTGCCAGGGAGTCGCTGGTAAAGGCCATGTTCATTGAACCTGAGGTGGGGGGTTGTGAGCGAATAGTAATAGATGGGGCGAAGTTTTTAGGCCCCTGTGGGATCGAGCGCCGCTGGTGCGGCGCATTACAGGTCCAACGTGAACCTGAAGCCTGTGCGGTACCTGTGGGAGCGGGTTTACCCGCGAAGAAGCCTGCGCGGTGTAGGGCACCGGCTTCGCCGGTATTCGCGGCTAAAGCCGCTCCCACAGGTACAGCGTCAACTCCAAGCCAGCGCAGCACCTGTGGGAGCGGGCGCGCCCGCGAAACAGACGACGCGGTTGATGGCTCCGGCTTTGCCGGTGTTCGCGGGTGTGCCTGCTCCCACAGACCGCTGGGGCTCACGGGCGATGAATATCCAAAGGCCAACGCCGCCAGCCCCACCCAGTTCCTTACAGCCCTTCGCCCAACACCCGATCAATGCTGTCGACAAAGTAGTCCACGCTCGCCCGGCTGGTGCACATCGGCGGCTTGATCTTGAGGATGTTCAAGTAATCACCGGTCGGCTGCATGAAGATGCCCAGGTCACGCAGGCGATTGCATAGCGTCATGGTTTCCTCGGTAGCCGGTTCCAGGGTTGCGCGGTCGCGCACCAGTTCCAGCCCCAGGTAGAAGCCCGAACCATGCGCGGCGCCGGCCAGCGGGTGCTTGTCGACCAGCGCCTGCAGGCGCGCCTTGAAATAGCGCCCGGTGTCGCGGGCGTTGTCCCACAGGCCTTCCTCCTGCATCACGTCCAGCACGGCCATGCCGATGCGGCAACTGACCGGGCTGCCACCGGCCGAGGAGAAGAAATAGCCCTCGGCCTCCAGCGCTTCGGCGATTTCGCGGCGGGTGATGACTACGCCCAGTGGCTGGCCGTTGCCCATGCCCTTGGCCATGGTGATGATGTCGGGCACCACCCCCTGTTCCTCGAAGCCCCAGAAGTACTCGCCCAGCCGGCCATAACCGACCTGCACCTCGTCGGCAATGCACACGCCGCCGCGGGCACGTACTTTGGCATAGGCCTCGCGCAGGTAACCGGCCGGCAACGAAATACCACCGGCATTGCCGTAAACCGGTTCGCAGATGATGCCCGCCAACTGGCGGCCACGGGCGTCGAGGTCGGCCAATTTGGCGTCGACGTCACGCAGGTAGTCGGTGGCGCTGTCGGCGCCGCGGAAGCGGCCACGGAAGGTGTTCGGCGCCTCGACCGGGTGCACCCAGTCCGGGCGGGTCTCCAGGGCCTGCGGGTTGTCGGCGATGGAGGTGGAAATGGCATCGGTGGCCACCGACCAGCCGTGGTAAGCCTCCAGCACGCTGAGCAGGTCGCGCCCGCCGCTGTAGGCCCAGGCCAGGCGAATCGCCAGGTCGTTGGCTTCGGTGCCGCTGTTGACCATGAACACCCGGTCGAAGCCTGCGGGTGCCAACGCCAGCAGGCGTTCGGAGAACTCGGTGATGGCCGCGTAGTGGAAGCGCGAGTTGGTATTGAGCAGCGACCACTGCCGCGCAGACTCGGCGACCATGCGCGGGTGGCCGTGGCCCAGCACCGCGACATTGTTGAGCATGTCCAGGTACGAGCGGCCCTGCATGTCGATCAGGTAGTTGCGCCAGCCGCGTTCGATGTGAGGCGGCTGCGCGTAGTAGTGCTTCTGCGAACGGGCGAAGCTGGCGTCGCGGCGAGCCAGCAGGGCCTGCGGGTCGGGCAGCGGCTCGGCATTGCAGTCGAAGCCCAGCAGCGCAGCGGGTGACGGGCACAGGGCCAGCCAGCCAGGCGCCTGGGATGGGGTGGCGAAGAACGGCGGTTGGATGCTGCTGTCCAGGCACAGTTGCACACTGAGGAAGCCACAACTGCTGCCCAGCGACTGGCCTTTTTCCACGGCCTGGCCATCTGCAGGCGTGTCTTCCAGGCCTTGCAGCCACAATGCCCAGTGCGCGCTGCGCAGGCAGCCGCGGCCGTCACCATGGCGCTGCCAGGTGCTGGCATCTGGCGCTTGTACCAGGCTGCCGTTGGGTACATGCAACTCGACGCCCAAGGCGCAGGTGGCGGGCTCTTCGGGGCGGTCGATATGGGTTTGCGACAGGCGATACTGCCCGTGCAGGCTGCAGGCCGGGGCCGGTTGCGTGGTCAACAGGTGCTGGTCGAAGCCCGGTTGCTCCCAGTTGCCCGCCTCGCAATGCACGCTGAGCACGCCCAGGTCGACGCGCGCCACTGCCTGCCCATCCAGTTCCGGGAGCAGGGGAGCGCAGCCGCTCAGGTCCGGCGTGGCAGGCTGCAGGCTCGCAGCTTGCAGGATGGCCGCTTCCATCAACGCGAAGGGTACGGCGGTGGCAGTGTCGAAGATTTCCCATTCATGGGCGATGTTGTCGCGGGTGTACTGGTTGCCGGGGTCTACGGCGAGTTGCTGCTCGCTGCTCAGCACCAGCACGGCGGCGCGGTTGAGCACCAGTGGCCACAGTGCGCGCAGTTCGGCTTCGCTCAGTGGGTTGAGCGCCTGGTAGGCACGCACGGCCGGCAGGATGCGCAGCGGGTCGCCCTCGGCATGGTGCAGCAGCGCCGCGCAGGTCACAGACAGGTCGGCGATGCGCCAGGTGCGCAACAGGTCGCCGAAATCGATCACCCCTTGCAGTTGCCATTGGCGCTGGGCATCACGGGCCCACACCGTGTTGTCGTCGGTGATGTCGAGGTGCACGGCCTGGCTTGGCAGGTGAGCAACCAGCGGCGTCAGGCGCTCGCTGGCCTGGCGGGTGGCGTGTTCGATACGGGCGCGCTGCTCGCTGTCCTGCAGCACCGGCAGCAGGTGAGCGATCAGTGCCTGGGCATGCTGCGGGTCCCATTGCAGGGTGCGCGCAAGGCCTGGGTGATCGAAATTGGCAAGTGCCTTGTCCAGCTTCGCACAGAGCCCGCCCAGTTCAGCCATCAGGCGTGGTTCCATGTGCTTGAGGCGGGTCAACGGTTCGCCTTCGATGTAGTCGAGCAGGCGCAGGCGCAGCGGTTGCCCGTCTATTTCCAGCGCCAGCAGCATCTGGCCGTCGCTTGCCGGGCGCACGGAGGGCACTGGCAAGCCCTGTTCGCGCAGGTAGGCCAGGGCCGCGTGTTGGGCTTCCAGTTCGAGCTGGGCGTAGCTGCCGTGGCAGGCCTTGAGCACGAAGCTGCCTTGGGGGGCGTCTACGCGGAAGTTAAGGTCCTGTTGGCTGCCCAGTGGCGACAGGTTGCCGGCAATGCCGTAGTGCGTTTGCAGCACGGCATGTGCCTGGACTTCGCCGAGCGCAGGGCTGGGCAGGCCGGAACGCTGGATCAGCGTGGTCAGGGCAGGGGAGGCGGGCTGGTGTTGTGTGCTGGACATGGGCTCTACCGTTGCTGCTGGGGTTGACGGTGGAGAATTTATGCTCGATCTGGATGATGATGGAAGACGATTGTTGTCAGAAAATTTGATGATGACTTCAAGGTCGTCGACGAGGTACAGCACGCGATCACAACCGAGGACGGCCAACAGATGATGCTGGCGCGGTCTCCCGGAGGCATGCGACTTCTGTGGGAGCGGCCTTGTGTCGCGATAGGGTCGCAGAGCGGCCCCGGATTTCAGCTTAAAGCACAAATTGCCGGGGCTGCTTTGCAGCCCTTTCGCGACACAAGGCCGCTCCCACAAAAGCCCAGTTCGGCGTCATCCATATCGGCCTCTCGACAGTGAATTGGGTGTATTCCGTGGTCATTTTGAATCCCCTGAAATTCTCGACTGCCTGGACTGGCCTCTTCGCGGGCACGCCCGCTCCCACAGGTACTGCGCAAGTCTTGAAGCCTGTGGTGACCCTGTGGGAGCGGGCGTGCCCGCGAAAGGGCCGGCCCTGGCGACACATTAATCAGCCTGGGTGCAAGTCTTGGGTTCGGCGAGGATTGGGAAATGACCCACCGGGATAACGCATGGCTTGAAGGCGGCGCGGTCGGGGTGGGAACTGGCTTGTCGTGGCGACGAACCGCGGCGATGGGCTGCGCAGCAGCCCCAAAAGCTAACTGGCCGCATCCACCTCCAGAAACGCCGCCTCCAGCAACTGCCGGGTATACGGATGCTGTGGCGCGTGGAAGATCGCCTGCGCATCTCCTTGTTCCACCACATGCCCATGCTTGATCACCATCAACTGGTGGCTCAACGCCTTGACCACCGCCAGGTCATGGCTGATGAACAGGTAGGTCAGGTTGTATTTCTGCTGCAGATTGCGCAGCAACTCCACCACCTGCCGCTGCACCGTGCGGTCCAGCGCCGACGTAGGCTCATCCAGCAGGATCAGCGCCGGCTTCAATACCAACGCCCGGGCAATGGCAATACGCTGGCGCTGCCCACCGGAAAACTCATGCGGATAGCGATGCCGGGTGCGCGGGTCCAGCCCCACTTCCTCCAGGGCCGCAATAATTGCCGCTTCCTGTTCCTGCGCGTTGCCAATGCCGTGAATGCGCAACCCTTCACCGACGATATCCGCCACGCACATGCGCGGGCTCAGGCTGCCGAACGGGTCCTGGAACACTACCTGCATTTCCCGGCGCAACGGGCGCACGGCCTTCTGGTTCAGCCCTTCCAGGTTCTGCCCATGGAAGCGAATGCCGCCCTGGCTGGAGATCAGCCGCAAGATCGCCAGCCCCAACGTCGACTTGCCCGACCCGGACTCGCCGACAATCCCCAGCGTCTGCCCTTGCGGCAAGCTGAAGTTGACCCCGTCCACCGCCTTCACATGGTCGACCGTGCGCCGCAGCAGGCCCTTCTTGATCGGGAACCACACCTTGAGGTCTTCCACCTCCAGCAACGGCGCGCCCACCGGGTTGTGCGCCGGTAGCCCGCTGGGCTCGGCATTGATCAGCATCTGCGTATAGTGGTGCTGCGGTGCGCTGAACAGCGTGGCGCATTCGGCCTGTTCGACAATCTGCCCGTGCTGCATCACGCACACGCGGTGGGCGATGCGCCGCACCAGGTTCAGGTCATGGCTGATCAGCAGCAGGGCCATGCCCAAACGCGCCTGCAGTTTCTTCAGCAGGTCGAGAATCTTCAACTGCACGGTCACGTCCAGCGCCGTGGTCGGCTCATCCGCAATCAGCAGTTCCGGCTCGTTGGCCAGGGCCATGGCGATCATCACCCGCTGGCGTTGCCCGCCAGACAATTCGTGGGGCAGGGCCTTCAGGCGCTTGCGTGGTTCGGGAATGCCGACCATCTCCAGCAGCTCCAGGGTGCGCGCCGTGGCCTCCTTGCCGGTCAGGCCCTTGTGCAGCAGGAGGATTTCGTTGATCTGCTTCTCGATGCAGTGCAACGGGTTCAGCGAGGTCATCGGCTCCTGGAAGATCATCGCAATGCGGTTACCGCGAATGCGCTGCATGGTCTTCTCGTTCTGCTGCAGCAGGTCTTTGCCCTCGTAGCGGATGCTGCCGCTGGGGTGGCGGGCCAGGGGGTAGGGCAGCAGGCGCAGGAGCGAGTGCGCGGTGACCGATTTGCCCGAGCCACTCTCGCCCACCAGTGCCAACGTCTCACCCTTGCGGATGTCGAAGCTGATGCCGTTCACCACGCGGTGGGCCTGGTCACCGGTGATGAATTCCACCGCCAGGTCGCGCACTTCGATCAGGTTCTGTTCACTCATGTCACTTCCTCGGGTCGAAGGCATCGCGGGCGGATTCGCCGATGAATACCAGCAGGCTCAACATCAAGGCCAGCACGGCGAAGGCGCTGATGCCCAGCCAGGGTGCCTGCAGGTTGGACTTGCCCTGGGCCACCAGCTCGCCCAGCGACGGTGCGCCAGGCGGCAGGCCGAAACCGAGGAAGTCCAGGGCGGTGAGGGTACCGATCGCGCCGGTGAGGATGAACGGCATGAAGGTCATGGTCGAGATCATGGCGTTGGGCAGGATGTGCCGGTACATGATCGCGCCATTACGCATCCCCAACGCGCGGGCGGCGCGCACGTATTCCAGGTTGCGCCCGCGCAGGAACTCGGCGCGCACCACGTCCACCAGGCTCATCCACGAGAACAGCAGCATGATGCCCAGCAACCACCAGAAGTTGGGCTGCACGAAGCTGGCCAGGATGATCAGCAGGTACAGCACCGGCAGGCCCGACCAGACCTCCAGGAAGCGTTGCCCGGCGAGGTCGACCCAGCCGCCATAAAAGCCCTGCAGGGCACCGGCGATCACGCCGACGATGGAGCTGAGCACGGTCAGTGTCAGGGCGAACAGCACCGAAATGCGGAAGCCGTAGATCACCCGTGCCAGCACATCGCGGCCTTGGTCGTCGGTGCCCAGCCAGTTGTCCGCCGACGGTGGGGCCGGTGCGGGTACGCGCAGGTCGTAGTTGATGCTCTGGTAGCTGAACGGGATCGGTGCCCACAGCACGAAGCTGTCTTTCTTCTCCAGCAGTTCGCGGATGTACGGGCTCTTGTAGTTGGCTTCCAGCGGGAATTCGCCGCCGAAGGTGGTTTCCGGGTAGCGCTTGAACGCCGGGAAGTACCATTCGCCGTCGTAGCGCACGGCAATCGGCTTGTCGTTGGCGATCAGTTCGGCGCCCAGGCTCAGGCCGAACAGGATCAGGAACAGCCACAGCGACCACCAGCCACGGCGGTTGGCCTTGAAGCGCTCGAAGCGCCTGCGGTTAAGGGGGGACAAGGCCATGTCAGTGCTCCCGGCTGGCGAAGTCGATGCGTGGATCGACCAGGGTGTAGGTCAGGTCGCCGATCAGTTTCACCACCAGCCCCAGCAGGGTGAAGATGAACAGGGTGCCGAAGACCACCGGGTAGTCGCGGTTGATGGCCGCCTCGAAACTCATCAGGCCGAGGCCGTCGAGGCTGAAGATCACCTCGATCAGCAAGGAGCCGGTGAAGAAGATGCCGATGAACGCCGAAGGGAAACCGGCAATGACCAGCAGCATGGCGTTGCGGAACACATGGCCGTACAGCACCCGTGGCCGGCTCAGGCCCTTGGCCTTGGCAGTGACCACGTATTGCTTGTTGATCTCATCGAGGAAGCTGTTCTTGGTCAGCAAGGTCATGGTGGCGAAGTTGCCGATGACCAGCGCGGTGATCGGCAGTACCAGGTGCCAGAAGTAGTCCAGCACCTTGCCGGTGGTGCTCAGCTCGTCGAAGTTGTTGGAGGTGAGGCCACGCAGGGGGAACCAGTCGAAGTAGCTGCCGCCGGCGAACAGCACGATCAGCAGAATGGCGAACAGGAACGCCGGGATGGCGTAGCCGACGATGATCGCCGAACTGGTCCACACATCGAAGTGGCTGCCGTGGCGCACGGCCTTGGCTATGCCCAGCGGAATCGATACCAGGTACATGATCAGCGTGCTCCACAGCCCCAGCGAGATCGACACCGGCATCTTCTCGACGATCAGGTCGATGACCTTGGCATCGCGGAAGAAGCTGTCGCCAAAGTCCAGCCGGGCGTAGTTCTTGATCATGATCCACAGGCGCTCGGGCGGCGACTTGTCGAAGCCGTACATGCGCTCGATCTCGGCGATCAGTGCCGGGTCCAGGCCCTGGGCGCCACGGTAGTTGGAGCCAGCCACGGACACTTCGGCACCGCCACCGGCAATGCGGCTGGTGGCGCCTTCGAAACCTTCGAGCTTGGCGATCATCTGCTCGACCGGGCCGCCGGGGGCGGCCTGGACGATGATGAAGTTGATGATCAGGATGCCGAACAGGGTCGGGATGATCAGTAGCAGGCGGCGCAGGATGTAGGCCAGCATGTTATTCGGCCTCGTCCGCAGTGGCTGCGCTGGCGGCCGGGGTTACGCCAGGCTTGATCCACCAGGTGTCGATGCCGATGTCGTACTTGGGCGAGACGTCCGGGTGGCCGATGTGGTTCCAGTAGGCCACGCGCCAGGTCTTGATATGCCAGTTGGGAATCACGTAGTAGCCCCACAGCAGCACGCGGTCGAGGGCTCGGCAGTGGTCGATCAGGCTCTGGCGCGAATCGGCATTGATCAGCTGCTCCACCAGCTGGTCGATGGCCGGGTCGCGCAGGCCGATGAAGTTGCGGCTGCCAGGGTTGTCGGCGGCGGCACTGGACCAGAACTCGCGCTGCTCGTTGCCCGGCGAGTTGGACTGCGGGTAGCCACCGACGATCATGTCGTAGTCGCGCGAGCGCAGCCGAGTGATGTACTGGGAAACGTCGACTCGGCGGATGTTCAGGTCGATGCCGAGGTCGGCGAGGTTGCGCTTGAACGGCAGCAGGATGCGTTCGAACTCGGTCTGTGCCAGCAGGAACTCGATGCTCACCGGCTTGCCCTGGGCATCGACCATCTTGTCGTCGACGATTTTCCAGCCGGCTTCCTGCAGCAGCTTGTAGGCCTGACGCTGCTGTTCGCGGATCATGCCGCTGCCGTCGCTGACCGGGTTGTGGAAGGCTTGGCTGAATACCTGCTCGGGAACCTTGCCGCGCAGCGGTTCGAGGATTTTCAGCTCGTTGGGGCCGGGCAGGCCGCGGGCGGCCATTTCCGAGTTTTCGAAGTAGCTGCCGGTACGGGTGTAGGCGCCGTTGAACAACTGCTTGTTGGTCCACTCGTAGTCCAGCAGCAAGCTCAGCGCCTGGCGCACGCGCACATCCTGGAACACCGGGCGGCGGATATTGAAGATGAACCCCTGCATGCCGGTGGGGTTGCCGTTGGGCAACTCTTCCTTGATCAGCCGGCCATCGCGCACGGCGGGTACGTTGTAGGCAGTGGCCCAGTTCTTCGCGCTGACTTCCAGCGCATAGTCGAACGCCCCGGCCTTGAGCGCTTCCAGGGCGACAGTGGTGTCGCGGTAGGAGTCGAAGGTCATCACGTCGAAATTGTAGAAACCGCGGTTTATCGGCAGGTCCTTGGCCCAGTAGTCCTTGACCCGCTCGTAGCGCACCGAGCGCCCGGCCTTGACCTCGGCGACCTTGTACGGGCCGCTGCCCAGCGGGATTTCCAGGTTGCCGCGGTTGAACTCGCGGCTTTCGTACCAGTGCTTGGGCAACACCGGCAGTTGGCCGAGAATCAGCGGCAGCTCACGGTTGTTCTTGTGCTTGAAGGTGAACAGCACCGTCAGCGGGTCTTCGGCGACCACTTCGGCGACGTCGGCATAGTACTGGCGGTACAGCGGCGCGCCGTCCTTGATCAGGGCATTGAAGGTGAACACCACGTCTTCGGCGCGCATCGGGTGGCCGTCGTGGAAGCGTGCCTCGGGGCGCAGGTAGAAGCGCACCCAGCTGTTGTCCGGGGCCTTTTCGATCTTGCCGGCCACCAGGCCGTACTCGGTGAACGGCTCGTCCTGGCTCTGGCGCATCAGGGTGTCGTAGATGCTGCCGATATTCTCGGCTGGCACGCCCTTGTTGATGAACGGGTTGAGGCTGTCGAAACCGCCGAAGCTGGACTGGCGGAAGGTGCCGCCCTTGGGCGCGTCAGGGTTGACGTAGTCGAAGTGCTTGAAGTCGGCCGGGTACTTGGGCGGTTCGTCATACAGCGTGAGCGCGTGCTGCGGTGCGGCCAGGGCGGGAAGGCTCAGGCAGGCAAGCAACAGGCTGCCGGCCAGCCGGCGCAGTCGGTGCATTGGCGTCATTGGGCTTTCTCCGAAGTCTTGATCCACCAGCTGTTCAGCCCAAGGGTGTAGGGCGGCGTGGTGACGAAGGCGAACCGGTTGCGGTAGGCCAGGCGATGATTGTCGAGGTACCAGTTGGGGATCATGTAGTACTGCCATGAGAGCACCCGGTCCAGGGCGCGGGCGGCGGCGACCTGGTCATCACGGGTACGGGCGGCGAGCAGGGTGTCGAGCAGATGATCGACCACCGGGTCCTTGACCCCAGCATAGTTCTTGCTGCCCTTGGTCGTGGCCTGGCTGGAGTGGAAGTACAGCCACTGTTCGAGGCCGGGGCTCAGGGTCTGGTTCAGGGTCATCAGAATCATGTCGAAATCGAACTGGTCCAGGCGTTGTTTGTACTGGGCGCGGTCCACGGTACGCAAGCGCGCATCGATGCCGATGCTGGCCAGATTTTCGACATAAGGTTGCAGGATGCGTTCAAGGTTGGGGTTTACCAGCAGCAGCTCCATGCGCAGCTGCTGGCCCTTGCTGTCGACCAGGCGCTGCCCGTTCAGTTTCCAGCCGGCCTCGGCGAGCAGGCCGAGGGCCTGGCGCAGGGTGTGGCGGCTGATACCGCGGCCATCGGTCTGGCTGACCTTGTAGGGTTCGCTGAACAGGCTGGCCGGCAACTGGTCGCGGAACGGCGCCAGCAGCAACCACTCCTTGCCGGTGGGCAGGCCGGTGGCGGCGAATTCGCTGTTGGGGTAGTAGCTGGTCGAGCGGCGATAGGCGCCGCTGAACAGCGCGCGGTTGGTCCACTCGAAGTCGAGCATCAGCCCCAGCGCCTGGCGTACCCGTGGGTCGCTGAAGGTGGCCCTGCGGCTGTTCATGAACAGGCCCTGGGTTTGCGTGGGGATGCGGTGCGGGATCTGCGCCTTGATTACCTCGCCCCGGCGCACGGCCGGGAAGTTGTAGCCGTTGGCCCAGTTCTTCGCCTGGTGCTCGATATAGATGTCGAACTCACCGGCCTTGAACGCTTCGAAGGCGACTGTGGCGTCGCGGTAGAACTCGTACTCCACGCGGTTGAAGTTGTATTTGCCACGGTTCACCGCCAGGTCCTTGCCCCAGTAGTTCTTTACCCGTTCGAACACCAGCCGGCGCC
The DNA here is from genome assembly GCF_900277125.1 of Pseudomonas inefficax. GTDB lineage: Bacteria > Pseudomonadota > Gammaproteobacteria > Pseudomonadales > Pseudomonadaceae > Aquipseudomonas > Aquipseudomonas inefficax. Next base: position 39,677 of record NZ_OPYN01000175.1, on the reverse strand, counting down.
CAGGCTGGACCTGGGTGATGCGGTAGGGGCCGCTGCCCAGCGGGGGCTCGAAGGTGGTGGCCTTGAAATCGCGCTTCTGCCAGTAGTGTTTGGGCAGCACCGGCATTTCGCCCAGGCGCAGGATCAGCAACGGGTTGCCGGCGCGCTTGAACACGAAGCGGATGCGCAGCGGGCCGAGGATGTCCACCCGCTGCACTTCCTGCAGGTTGGTGCGGTAGATCGGGTGGCCATCCTTGAGCAGCGTGCGGTAGGAGAAGGCCACGTCTGCCGAGGTGATCGGCTTGCCGTCATGCCAGTGGGCTTCCGGGCGCAGGTTGAACACCACCCAGCTGCGGTCCTCGCTGTACTCCACAGAGCGGGCGATCAGGCCGTAGCTGGAGGTTGGTTCGTCGCCGGACGGGTCGTACTGGCCGGTGCCGACCATCAGCGGCTCGTTCAGCTCGCTGACGCCGTATTGCTGGAAATTGGGCGTGGTAATCGGGCTCGACCCCTTGAAGGTATAGGGGTTGAGGGTGTCGAAGGTACCGAAAGCCATGGCCCGCAAGGTGCCGCCCTTGGGCGCTTGCGGGTTGACCCAGTCGAAATGGGTGAATGTGGCTGGGTACTTGAGCGTGCCGAACTGCGCGTATCCGTGGCTTTCGCTCACCATCGCGGCTGCGGGAAAGCTCAAGGCCAGGCTGAGTGACAGCAGGAGGGGACGTATCAAGTCGGCATCCGATCCAGAGGCGTTGGGCTTTGATCGGGGTACAGTAACAGCTTGGTGGGGTTGGAAAAAGAGAGGTTTTGAAGGTGGGGCGAGTGGTTCAGCCAGTTGCCGGTCGCTGCAGGTGACGCGGTACCTGTGGGAGCGGCCTTGCGTCGCGAAAGGGCTGCATGGCAGCCCCAGCAGTTTACGCGGCGAAGCTGAAATCCTGGGGCCGCTTCGCGCCCCTTTCGCGACACAAGGCCGCTCCCACAGGGCCGCGCAAAGGCCCCGGGCTTCGTATCAATGCGAGAGGTAGACGGTCAGGGTCTGGCCTGGCTTCAGGGCATGGCCGCTGCGTGGGTTCCAGCGCTTTAGGTGCTTCATTTCCACGTTGAAGCGCTTGGCCACGAGGTACAGCGAGTCGCCTTTGCGTACCTTGTACTGGGTGGAGCGCTTCCCGGAGGCGGCTACCCGATTGCCAGCAGCGCTCGGCGCGCTGCCACCGCGCAGGGCCAGCACCTGGCCAGCGCGCACGCTGTTGCCGGAGAGACGGTTCCAGCGCTTGATGTCCTTGACCGAAACGCGGTTGGCCTTGGCGATTGCGCCCAGATTATCGCCGCGCTTGACCCGGTAGCTGCGCGCCGCGACCGGAGCCTTGGCTTCGGCCACGGCGCGGGCGAACACGGCCTTGTTCGGCTGCAGGCTGACCAGTTGCTCGGGCTTGAGGTTGGACAGGCTGTCGCTCAGCAGTTGCGCCTTGGCGGTGGGTACCAGCAGCTGCTGCGGGCCGTCCACGGTCATGCGCTTCTTGAATGCCGGGTTGAGCTGGATCAGCTCGTCTTCGTCGATGTTGGCGAAGGCTGCTACCCGCGACAGGTCGAGGCGGTCGTTGATGGCCACCGCCTCGAAGTACGGTTCGTTGGCGATCGGGTTCAGGTTCACGCCATAGGCTTGCGGCGTGAGTACCACCTGCGACAGGGCAAGCAGCTTGGGCACGTAGTCGCGGGTCTCCTGCGGCAGCGGCAGGTTCCAGTAGTCGGTGGGCAGGCCGAGCCGCTCGTTGCGCTCGATGGCGCGGCTGACCGTGCCTTCGCCGGCGTTGTAGGCAGCCAGGGCCAGCAGCCAGTCGCCGTTGAACATGTCGTGCAGGCGGCTGAGGTAGTCGAGTGCGGCATTGGTCGAGGCGGTCACGTCGCGACGGCCATCGTAGAAGTTGGTCTGGCGCAGGTTGAAGTGGCGCCCGGTGGACGGAATGAACTGCCACATGCCTGCGGCGTGGGCGCGCGAGTAGGCCATCGGGTTGTAGGCGCTTTCGATGGCCGGCAGCAGGGCCAGCTCCAGCGGCATGTCGCGCTCTTCGAGGCGCTCGACGATGTAGTGCAGGTAGAGGCTGCCACGCTCGCCGGCGCTTTCGATGTAGCTTGGGTTGCTGGCGAACCACAGGCGCTGCTGCTCGATGCGCGGGTTGACGTCGATGTTGTCCTGCAGGGCAAAGCCCTGGCGCATGCGTTCCCACACATCCTGTGGTGCCTGCTCGGCCGGCTTGACCAGCAGCGGTGAAGGCTTGTGCTTGATCCGCGCCTGGTAGTTGTGCGCGCGAACGCTATCGGATTCGTCGAGCTGACGGGTGCTCTGGCAACCCACCAAAGTGGCGGCCAGGGCCAACGCACTGATTTGGGCCAGGCGCGTCAGGGCGACGGAATGAGAGGTTCTGCGGCTACGTGAAGACATCGGCTGACACAGGTTTCCGGGCGAAAAATTTCGGCGATTCTAGAAACCGCTCCGGGCCTGGTCAACCTTTGACCATCGCTTGCGATATATCTTGAGGTTATCAGAAGGTGTCCTTCCAAGACCTCAAGGCAGCAAAAACAGCGACATGCGAGGGGTTTGAATGTCCCTTCCATTCGTCTGCTTTTTGTTTAACTAATGTTTCAGAGGTGCGCAGGAAGGGGTTGGTCAGGCGCTCCAGACCGATCGTTGATGGCAATGTGATGCGATTTTCGCCACGCAAACGGGTAACGTCCTCGAACCGCTGCTGAACGTGCGGGTTGCCGGGTTCCACCGCCTTGGCGAAACGCAGGTTGCTCAGGGTGTATTCGTGGGCGCAGTACACTGCGGTCTGCTCTGGCAGGGCAGCCAGGCGGGCGAGGGCAGGCTGCATCTGTTCGGGGGTACCTTCGAACATGCGCCCGCAACCGGCGGCGAACAATGTGTCGCCACTGAACAGCACGGGTGTTGCCGGCTGGTCGCTGAACAAGGCGATATGCCCCAGGGTATGGCCGGGCACGGCCAGCACCTGGAAGGTCACGCCAAGCACGGTCACCTGGTCACCTTCGTCCAGCGCCAGGTCACGGCAGGGAATGTGCTCGCGGGCCGGGCCGCAGACCCGGGCGCCGGTCAGTTGCTTGAGCCGCTCCACGCCGCCAACGTGGTCATTGTGGTGGTGGGTGACCAGGATGTCGCTCAGTACCCAGCCGGGGTTGGCCGATAGCCAACGTTCCACTGGGCCGGCGTCACCCGGATCGACCACCGCGCAGCGGCGTTTGGCAGTATCCTGTAACAACCAGATGTAGTTGTCGGAGAAAGCGGGGAGAGCATCGATCTGTATCATGGTGCGGATCCGATTCGCCTAGCGTGGCACATGAAGGCATCTTAGCCGCGATGGCGCGGTGCGAGAACCTTCGAGGGAGAGCGCAATGACCGACCAAGCCTTTGCCCAGGCCGACCCGGAGTGGGTCAAGCTGATCAGCCTGGCCCGTGAGTGGTTCAACGGCCCACTCGGCCAACTGATGCTCAAGGAGGAGGAAAAACTGCTGGAAGAAGAACTCGGGCGCTTCTTCGGGGGTTACCTTGTGCACTACGGGCCCTGCGCCGAGCCGCCGCCCAGCGCGCCCCAGGTGCAGCGCAACGTGCGCCTCGGCGCGCCGCTGCCGGGGGTGGAGATTGTCTGCGAAGAGCAGGCCTGGCCACTGAGCGAGCACGCCGCCGATGTGGTGGTGCTGCAGCATGGCCTGGATTTCAGCCTGTCGCCCCACGGCCTGCTGCGCGAGGCGGCCAGCGCCGTGCGCCCTGGCGGGCACCTGCTGATCGTCGGGATCAACCCCTGGAGCAGTTGGGGCATGCGCCATTTCTTCAGCCACGGCGCCCTGCGCAAGGCCCGTTGCATCTCGCCGTCGCGGGTGGGCGACTGGCTCAACCTGCTGGGCTTCGCGCTGGAGAAACGCCGCTTCGGGTGCTATCGTCCGCCGCTTGCCTCGCCGGCCTGGCAGCACCGCCTGCAGGGCTGGGAACGGATGGCCGGCGGCTGGCAGGGCTCCGGAGGCGGGGTGTACCTGCTGGTGGCGCGCAAGATGGTGGTGGGCCTGCGGCCGTTGCGCCCGGAGCGCCGCGAGCCTATGGGCAAACTGCTGCCGCTGCCGCTGGCCAAGGTCAACCGCACGGCGGCCAACCCCGAAACTGACAAGCACTGACTTCAAGAGTGGTACATGAGCGATAGCGTCGAGATGTTTACTGATGGTGCCTGCAAGGGCAACCCGGGCCCTGGCGGCTGGGGCGTGCTGATGGTCTACAAGGGCGTCGAGAAGGAACTGTGGGGCGGCGAGCGTGAGACCACCAACAACCGCATGGAGCTGATGGCTGCGATCCAGGGCCTGATGTCGCTGAAGCGCGAATGCGAGGTGGTGCTGACCACCGACTCGCAGTACGTGATGAAGGGCATCAACGAATGGATGACCAACTGGAAGAAGCGCGGCTGGAAAACCGCGGCCAAGGAACCGGTGAAGAACGCCGACCTGTGGCAGCAGCTGGATGAGCAGGTCAATCGCCATAAGGTGACCTGGAAGTGGGTACGCGGGCACATCGGCCACCCCGGCAACGAACGCGCCGACCAGCTGGCCAACCGTGGGGTCGATGAGGTGCGCGCCAAGCGTTGAGCTGGGGTACAATTCCATCCTTTGTAACTGATGCAAGTTGGAGCGCCCCGCGTGGAGCAGCAGCAAGATAAACGGTTCGTCATTCTCGATACCGAAACCACGGGTATGCCGGTCAGCGAAGGCCACCGGATCATCGAGATCGGCTGTGTCGAGGTAATCGGCCGGCGCCTGACCGGGCGGCACTTCCACGTTTACCTGCAGCCGGACCGCGAAAGTGACGAGGGCGCCATCAACGTCCACGGCATCACCGATGCCTTCCTGGTCGGCAAGCCACGCTTTGGCGATGTGGCCGAGGAGTTCTTCGAGTTCATCCAGGGCGCCACGCTGGTCATCCACAACGCGGCGTTCGACGTTGGCTTCATCAACAACGAATTTGCCTTGCTGGGCCAGCAGGACCGCGCGGACATCTCGCAGCACTGCACCATCCTCGACACCCTGCTGCTGGCGCGCTCGCGCCACCCGGGTCAGCGCAACAGCCTGGATGCGCTGTGCAAACGCTACGACATCGACAACTCGGGCCGTGAACTGCACGGCGCATTGCTCGACTCGGAACTGCTGGCTGACGTCTACCTGGCGATGACCGGTGGCCAGACCAGCCTGTCGCTGGCCGGGCATGGGGCAGAAGCCGGGGATGAAGGGGGCGGTGCTGGCGGCAGCGAGATTCGCCGTATTACCGGGCGTGTGCCCGGGCGGGTGATCATGGCCAGTGCCGAGGAGCTGGAGGCGCATGCTGAGCGCCTGGCGGCCATTGCCAAGTCGGCGGGTGGGCCATCCATGTGGCAGGCTCTGACCGAGACACCTGCTGGCTGATCTTTCGCCTGCTCTGGCCCTTTCGCGGGTGAACCCGCTCCCACAGACAATCGACTGGTCTTGAATACAATCCAGTCCCTGTGGGAGCGGGTTCACCCGCGAAGAGGCCAGTACAGGCAGTACAAGGCTCAACTACCCTGAAATGGACGCCATGTCCTTCGGAGGTAGCCACCTGATGTACAAGGACCTCAAGTTCCCCATCCTCATTGTCCACCGTGCCATCAAGGCCGACAGCGTCGCTGGCGAGCGCGTGCGGGGCATCGCCGAGGAACTGCGCCAGGACGGCTTTGCCATCCTCGCCGCCGCCGACCATGCCGAGGCCTGCCTGGTCGCCGCCACCCACCATGGCTTGGCCTGCATGCTGATTGCCGCCGAGGGCGTCGGCGAAAATACCCACCTGCTGCAGAACATGGCCGAGCTGATCCGCCTGGCCCGCCTGCGCGCCCCCAACCTGCCGATTTTCGCCCTGGGCGAACAGGTTACCCTGGAAAACGCCCCTGCCGAAGCCATGAGCGAGCTCAACCAGCTGCGCGGCATCCTCTACCTGTTCGAAGACACCGTGCCGTTTCTTGCGCGCCAGGTGGCGCGTGCCGCACATATCTACCTCGACGGCTTGTTGCCGCCGTTCTTCAAGGCCCTGGTACAGCACACCGCGCAGTCCAACTATTCCTGGCACACCCCGGGCCACGGCGGTGGCGTGGCCTATCGCAAAAGCCCAGTAGGCCAGGCCTTTCACCAGTTCTTCGGGGAAAACACCCTGCGCTCGGACTTGTCCGTTTCCGTGCCGGAGCTGGGCTCGCTGCTCGATCACACCGGCCCCTTGGCCGAAGCCGAAGCCAGGGCCGCACGCAACTTTGGCGCCGACCATACCTTCTTCGTCATCAATGGCACCTCCACGGCCAACAAGATCGTCTGGCACGCCATGGTTGGCCGCGATGACCTGGTGCTGGTGGACCGCAACTGCCACAAGTCGGTGGTGCACGCGATCATCATGACCGGTGCCATTCCCCTCTATCTGTGCCCGGAGCGCAACGAACTGGGCATCATCGGCCCGATCCCGCTCAGCGAGTTCAGCGCCGAGGCGATCCAGGCGAAGATCCAGGCCAACCCTCTTGCCCGCGATCGCGGGCAGCGCATCAAGCTGGCGGTGGTGACCAACTCCACCTACGACGGCCTGTGCTACCACGCCGGGCTGATCAAGCAGAGCCTGGGCGCCAGTGTCGAGGTGCTGCACTTCGACGAAGCCTGGTTCGCCTATGCGGCGTTCCACGAGTTCTTCACCGGGCGCCATGCCATGGGCACGGCCTGCGCGGCAGACAGCCCGCTGGTGTTCAGCACCCATTCCACCCACAAGCTGCTGGCCGCGTTCAGCCAGGCCTCGATGATTCATGTGCAGGACGGGGCCAGGCGCCAGCTGGACCGTGACCGCTTCAACGAAGCGTTCATGATGCACATCTCGACCTCGCCGCAATACAGCATCCTCGCTTCGCTGGATGTGGCCTCGACCATGATGGAGGGGCCGGCCGGGCGTTCGCTGTTGCAGGAAATGTTCGACGAGGCGCTGAGCTTTCGCCGTGCCCTGGCCAACCTGCGCGAGCATATCGCTGCCGACGACTGGTGGTTCAGCATCTGGCAGCCGCCGAGTGCCGAAGGCATCCACCGCCTGGCCGCGCAGGACTGGCTGCTGCAGCCGGGGGCGGAGTGGCATGGCTTTGGCGAGGTGGCAGACGACTATGTGCTGCTCGACCCGTTGAAGGTGACCCTGGTAATGCCGGGCCTGAGCGCGGGCGGTGTGCTGGGCGAGCATGGCATCCCGGCGGCGGTGGTCAGCAAGTTCCTCTGGGAGCGGGGGCTGGTGGTGGAGAAAACCGGCCTGTACAGCTTTCTTGTGCTGTTCTCGATGGGCATCACCAAGGGCAAGTGGAGCACCTTGCTTACCGAGTTGCTGGAGTTCAAGCGCCACTATGACGGCAATACCGCCCTGAACATCTGCCTGCCGAGCGTGGTGGCTGCCGATGCCTCACGCTACCAGGGCATGGGCCTGCGCGACCTGTGCGACCAGTTGCATGGTTGCTACCGGGCAAATGCCACGGCCAAGCAGCTGAAGCGGCTGTTCACGCGCTTGCCGGAGGTGGCCGTGAGCCCGGCCCGGGCCTATGACCAGATGGTGCGCGGTGAGGTTGAAGCGGTGCCGATCGAGATGCTGCTGGGGCGGGTGGCGGCGGTGATGCTGGTGCCGTACCCGCCTGGTATTCCATTGATCATGCCGGGCGAGCGGTTCACCGAGGCGACCCGCTCGATACTCGATTACCTGGCATTCGCCCGGGCGTTCAACCAGGGCTTCCCAGGTTTCGTCGCCGACGTGCACGGCCTGCAGAACGAAAGCGGCCGCTACACGGTGGATTGCATCAAGGAATGCGAATGATCTCGACGCCGCTGCGCGCCAGTTCGAAGCGGTTTTCGCCCAGGTGGTTGACCTTGTCGCCGATGGCCAGGCGATAGGTGGTGATGGGGGCGCCCAGCGTGCTGCCGTCGGTTTGCAGGGTCGACTCCTGGAACTCGTGCACGGGGTAGATGCGGCCTTCGGCGTCACGGGCGTGGAATTGGCCGACCATTACTGCTGCCATTTGGGTGGAAACCTCTGAATTGCGTGGGAAATGTCTGCAGGCATAGACCGTGGAACAGCGTCGGAAGTTTTCGCCCCGCGGAAAAAAAACCAAGGCGCCGAGGAACGGTCATCTATAACTACAACGTCCCTTTACTCAGCAAAGGTTGGAATTGCCATGAGCCAGGTGTATTCGGTAGCGGTTGTCGTCGGTAGCTTGCGCAAGGATTCCTACAACCGCAAGGTCGCCCGCGCACTCTCGGAGCTGGCGCCGTCCAGCCTTGCCCTGAGGATCGTCGAGATCGGCGATCTGCCGTTGTACAACGAGGACGTCGAGGCCGACGCACCGCCTGAGGCCTGGAAGCGTTTTCGCGACGAAATCCGCCGCAGCGATGCGGTGCTGTTCGTTACCCCGGAATACAACCGTTCGGTGCCGGGCTGCCTGAAAAACGCCATCGATGTGGGGTCGCGGCCCTACGGGCAGAGCGCCTGGGGAGGCAAGCCAACGGCGGTGGTCAGTGTGTCGCCGGGGGCTATTGGTGGTTTCGGTGCCAACCATGCCGTGCGCCAGTCGCTGGTGTTTCTGGATATGCCGTGCATGCAGATGCCCGAGGCCTATATCGGCGGCGCAGCGAGCCTGTTCGATGACGCAGGCAAGCTCAATGACAAGACCCGGCCGTTCTTGCAGGCGTTTGTCGACAAGTTTGCTTCGTGGGTTAAGTTGAACCGGGCTGTTTGACCTGCCTTGAGCAATCATCGCTGAGCGCACGATCCCTGTAGGAGCGGCCTTGTGTCGCGAAAGGGCTGCGTAGCAGCCCCAGGATTTTAGCTTCGCAACATAAATTGCCGGGGCTGCTGCGCAGCCCTTTCGCGACACAAGGCCGCTCCTACAAAAAGCTGTGCGCAGCGGATTAGCGGAAGCTGTAGGAAACCCCGGCGTACACGCCAAAGCCTTCGCCCGGCGTCGAGCGGGCGTTGTCTTTGCCGGCATCGTCGTAGGTCGGTGTCACCGTCGCCGCATAACGCTTGTTGGTCAGGTTGCGCAGGTCCAGCCAGGTCTGCCAGTCCTGCTTCGGTGAATCCCAGCCCAGGCGCGCGCCGAGCAAGGCATATTCATCGGCGTGGTAGCTGTTGGCGTAGTCCACCTGCACCTTCGACGCCATCTGCGTGTTGACCCCGGCGTAGAAGCCGCTCGGCCAGTCATAGCGCAGCTCTGCCTGGTAGTAGTGCATGGGGATGCCCGGCAGGCGGTTGTCGTCGAACTGGTCGTCATCGCGGTAGTGGAAATCACTGAAGGTGTAGGCCTGGCGCAGGCTGAGCTTGCCAGTACCGGCGCGCTCCCACAGGGTGCTGTCGAGGCCGGCTTCCACGCCCTGGTGCACGGTGGGGCTGGCGTTGAACTCCGAGGTGAAGTTCGGCACCACCTCCACGGCCAGCAGTTCATGGCGCACCTGCGCGTAGTACCAGGCGATGTCCCAGCGGCCAAGCACCGAATCGCCGCGCGCGCCCAGCTCCAGGGTAGTGGCGGTCTGGTTCTGCATCTCGATCGGCTGGATCTGCTTGCCGCCTACTTTGGGCGAGCTCCAGATCAGCGACCACGGGTGTGGCGGCTCTACCGAGCGGCTCAGGTTGCCGTATACCTGCAAGTCCGGGCGGATGTCATAGCGCAGCCCCACGCGTGGCGCATAGTCCCAGTCATGCATGCTCACCTTGCCGCCCTCGGCAGGGTAGGTGACATCACTTTCACGGCGGGTATAGATCATCGCCAGGCCCGTGGTCAGCCACAGGTTCGGCACCAGCTCCAGGTCGTTGCCCACATGCAGCACCGTGTCCGAGCCCTGGTAGGTGAAGTCACGGGTGCGCTCACCGAACACATCGCCATTGCGGTTGAACTGCGAAGCACCACTGTTGGGCAGGTGCTTGGTGGTGCGCCAGCCGATGGTGGTCTTGCTCTCGTGGCCGAACAAGGTATCGCGACGGAAGTAGTTCAGCGTGCCGCTGACATCGGTGTAGGCCACCTTCAGGCGCATCGGGCCTTCGCGCAGGTCCATCGGGTAGTCGTGGTAGACCAGACCGGCTTCCAGGCGCGCATCGTCGTCGAGGTAGAAGGTGGTCTTGTTGCCCACCCAGGTGCTGCCCGGCTGCGGGCGGCTGTCGTCGCGGGCCAGGTAGGCCGGGTTGGCCGCACGTGGGTGGTGCTTGATCTGCTCCTTGGTCAGGCGCCCGGCCAGCTCGTTCTCGGTTTCCCGGTAGCGCAGGTAGAAGCGGGTTTCCAGGTTCGGGTTGAAGCGGTAGCCGACGTTGGCGGCAACGCCCTTGGCGCTGCCACTGCTGTGCGCCTGGTAGCCGTCATATTCCGAATCGGTCAGGGCCACGTAGTAGTCGAGATTGCCCAGCACCTGCCCCGAGCTGATATGCCGGTGCTGGTAGCCGCGGCTGCCGACTTCGTAGCGCACCTGCAGCGGCACGGCGTCGTAGCCGGTGTGGGTGACATAGTTGATCGCGCCGCCAAGGGCGAGGGAGCCCTGGTCGAAGCCGTTGGCGCCGCGCAGCACTTCGGCACGGCTCAGCCACAGCGGCTCGAACAGCTCGTAGGGCGTACCGCCCGGGCCGGTCAGGGGCAGGCCGTCAAACATCGTGTACACCCCGGAACCGTGGGCCCCCGGTGCGCGGTTGATGCCCGAACCGCGAATCGACAGCTTGATGCCATCGTTGCCCGCCGATTGGGCGAATACCCCGGGTTGGTAGGCCAGTACATCCTGATTGCTGGCGACCCGGCCTTGCCCCACTCGCTGCATGTTCACCAGGTTGCTGGCGCCCGGCACTTGGTGCAGGCGTTCGGCGGCTGCGCTCAGGTCGTTCTGCTCCTCATCGGTGATCAGCACTTGGCCCAACTCGACCGAAGGTGCCGCCAGGGCAGGCTGAGGGGCAGCGAAAGCAGCCAGCAGGCCGAGGCAGGATGGCAGGGGCAAAACGCAACGCATTGTACGACTCCAGGCGAAAGGCGAATGGACAACGGCGTTGAGACGAGCGAAATGCCGCTTGGAGCACGAGGAAAGACGACAAATATCGCGCAACCTTCGTCAGACGGTTTTGTACGAAAGTTCGTTACAAGCCGCAGCGATGGAGCAGGGCGGCCAGCGCTTCGTAAGGTGACTGCAGATCGGCAGCGATGCCTCTCATAACCCGTGGAGTTCAAGCATGACTGACAACGCGCGACACTCGCAGCAACCCTTGGCGGACGCCCCGGTTCGCCTGACACCACGTGAACAGCAAGTATTGTTGTGGTGTGCCTACGGCAAAAGCTCATGGGAAATCGGCCAGATCCTGGCGTGCAAGGAATCGACGGTGAACTTCCACGTGTCGAACATCCTGCGCAAGTTCGATGTGCCCACCCGGGTGGCGGCGGTGATCAAGGCCATTCGCTACGGCATGCTGGCCGAGCAGTGAGAGGTGACACATGGGCAACGACCCTCGGTTATCGCGCTTTGCCGATTGCCATGACCCATTCTGGCCACGGGTGGACCTGGCCACGCTGCGCGAGCGCCTGAACCTGCAGCGGCCAGTCAGTGAGGCCGCGCTGGAAGTGGCCGCACGCTGCGCCGCCATCGACGCGGCACGCGAATTCGCACGCTGGCGCGCGGTGCTGCGAGAACGGGGGTACAAGCGCCTCGAGGATGTGGCCGGGCATGATCAGGGGCGTGCATTGCGGGTGTGCTACATCCGCTTTGTCGAAGCCGCGGTCATGCATAAACTGGGCTCGACCGCCTATTTGTCGGCGACGCACCGAGGGGCTGCCCATGGCTGAAAAATCTGTTTTCGACAGCCTGGCCCCGCCGCTGATGGAGTTGCTGGGCATGGATGGCAATGTACTGTTCGCCGCGCTTCTGGGGGCTTTGCTGGTGAGTGCGGCGCGTGACCGGTTGATCACCAATACGACCAGGCGCCTGACGCTGGGCAAGAGACTCTTGCTGGTGTTCGTGACCGTAGGGGTTGGCCATCTGTTCGAGCCGCTGGTTTCGTCACTGGTGCCTTTGCTGACTCGTGGCATGGCGGCATTCGTGGCTGCCGTGGTGGTAATCCCCATCAGCCTCAAGGTCATGGTCTGGCTGGATACGCTGGACCTGCGCGAGCTTATCCAGCGCTGGCGGCACCGGGGTTAGTCATTGGCCGCCCCGCGAAGCGCATTCAGTTTCTGCTCCAGTTGCTGGATGCGCTGCTTGTCCTTGATGACCAGCAGGATGGCCTGGCGATCGCTTGGTGACAGCGTTCGCAGCCGCTCGAGCATGTCGCACTCCCAGTCTGCTTCATCCTGGGCCGCGGGGCTCTGCTCGGCTTCGCCCAGCAACAACCAATCCAGCGAACACGCATGCTGCCTGGCGATATCTACGCATAGCGAGTACGGAATACTGTCGCGCACCTTCCAGCTGCTCAGCGTCTGTGGGCTGATCGAGAGTTTGCGCGACAGTTCGGCATCCGACTGGGTACCGGTCAGAAGCTTGAGGCGTGTTAGCACTGCAGCAAGTACGTGAGTACTCATAACAAATATCCATGACTGGTTTAATGATATTCCATGGGCTTAAACTACTCGTTATGAATACAGCCCTGCGTTTTTAGGAGCATTTCTGAGATGAGAAACATCAAGCTGAACAATCGATACACATCTGCGGCTAATACTGACACAGCGAAACGATCATTCTTACAGAAGATTAAGCCAAACAATGCTTGCAGGTACTTGCCGTGAGTACCTACAAGCTGGTTTGCCCGCATTGCCATAGCCGGATGCGTATCCGTACCAGCGAAGGGCGTCATATTTTCCTGCGGATCGCTTATTTGCAATGCACCACCGAGGCCTGTGGCTGGTCAGTGCGCGCCGAGTTCGAGATGACCCATGAACTCTCGCCCAGCGGTATGCCCAACCCGGAAGTCTACCTGCCTTCGGCCAATGGTGATTTGCGCAAGGCAGCGCTGCCGGGAGCTGTGCAGGACAACCCCGGCGAATGAGCTTTCATGCCTACGGATACAAAACCTGCAGATAAAAAAACACCCCGCATAAGCGGGGTGTCTTGTGTTGCCGGGGCAATCAGCCGATCAGTTGCAGGCCGGCTTGCTGGACCATTTCCAGCAGCGGTTGCGGGTACACACCCAGCACGAAGGCAAGAATGGCGATGGCCAGCAGCATGACGCCGCCAGTGCGTTGTTCCCACTTCAGCGGGGCGTCGTGGCGACGCAGGTTCGGCTCGACCAGGTACAGGGTGACCATGACGCGCAGGTAGTAGTAGACACCGATGGCGCTACCGATCACCAGCGCACCGACCAGCCACCACAGGTGCGACTCGACGCCGGTGGCGATGATGTAGAACTTGCCGATGAAGCCGGCGGTCAGCGGGATACCCGCCAGCGACAGCATCATCACGGTCAGTACTGCGGTCAGGTACGGACGGCGCCAGAACAGGCCACGGTACTCGTACAGCGCATCGGCGTCACGGCCGCCGTAAGGCGAGGACATCAGGGTGATGACACCGAAGGCGCCCAGGCTGGTGATCACGTAGGTGACCAGGTACACGCCCATGGCTTCCAGGGCCAGGCCCTTGCTGGCGACCAGGGCGATGACCAGGTAGCCGAAGTGGGCGATGGACGAGTAACCGAGCAGGCGCTTGAGGTTGCTCTGGGTCAGTGCCAGCAGGTTACCGATCAGGATCGAGGCCACGGCAATCACTGCCAGTACGGTGCTCAGCACGCCGCTGCTGGCAGCAGGGGAGAGCATGAACAGGCGCACGACAACGGCGAACACAGCAACCTTGCTGGCGGTGGCCAGGAAGGCTGCGACCGGTGCCGGGGCGCCTTCGTACACGTCCGGGGTCCACAGGTGGAACGGTACCAGCGACAGCTTGAAGGCCAGGCCGACCAGCATCATGGCCAGGCCCAGCTGGGCCAGCAGGCTCGGCATGCTGGTAGCGGCCAGGGCCTTGCCGATCTGGTCGAAGGTGAGGCTGCCGGCGTCGGCGTACAGCAGGGCCATGCCGAACAGCAGGAAGGCCGAGCCTGCGGCCGACAGCACCATGTACTTGATGCCGGCTTCCAGCGAGCGCTTGTTGAAGAAGGCATACGCCACCAGGCCGTAGACCGGTACCGACAGCAGCTCCAGGCCGATGAACAGGCCGGCCAGGTGGTTGGCGCTGACCAGCACCAGGCCACCGAGGGCCGACATCAGCAGCAGCAGGTAAAGTTCTTCACGGTTGCCCGGGAAGCCCTTGGAGCCTTCGCCGAGGTAGGCGTGGGCGAGGGTGACGCAAGCCAGCGTCGCCACCAGCATGATCGCCATGTACAGGCAGGCGAACTTGTCGATGGTGACCAGCGAAGTGACCGCCAGCGGCGCGACCTTCAGCGCCGGCAGGATCGACAGCAGGGCCAGGTTGAGGCCCACGGTGGACAGCAGGAAGGTCTGCGAGTGGTTGCGCTTCCAGGCGATCGCCAGCATCACCACCACCGTGGTGATGGTGGTGATCAGCATCGGCGCCAATGCGATGAAGTGTTGAGTGGTGAATTCCATAGCGCTCTTACCGGGCCGAAGCGAGTTGAGTGAAAGCGGAACCGAGCCACTGCTGCACACCACTCATGGTGGCGGCAGAGGTGTCGAGGAACGGCTGCGGATACACGCCCAGCAGGATCAGCAGTACTGCCAGACCCAGGACCATGATCAGTTCGCGACCGTCCATGCCGGCCAGCACGCTGTCGCTCTTGGCCGGGCCGAAGTAGGCGCGGTGGATCATGATCAGCGAGTACACCGAACCGAACACCAGGCCAGTGGTGGCGATCACGGTGATCCACGGCACGCTGGCGAAGCTGCCGATCAGGATCAGGAACTCGCCGACGAAGTTGCCGGTACCTGGCAGACCCAGGGAGGCGGCGGCGAAGAACAGGCTGATGGCTGGCAGGTAGGCGATGCGGTGCCACAGGCCACCCATCTGGCGCATGTCACGGGTATGCAGGCGCTCGTACAGCTGGCCGGCCAGGATGAACAGCGCGGCAGCGGACAGGCCGTGGGCCAGCATCTGGATCACCGCGCCTTGCAGGGCCTGCTGGCTGCCGGAGTAGATACCGATCAGCACGAAGCCCATGTGCGAGACGCTGGAGAAGGCGACCAGGCGCTTGATGTCGGTTTGCGCAAAGGCCAGGAAGGCACCGTAGAAGATACCGATCAGGCCCAGGGTCATGGCGATTGGCGCGAACTCGGCCGAGGCGTTCGGGAACAGCGGCAGAGCGAAGCGCAGCAGGCCGTAGGCCGCAGTCTTCAGCAAGATACCGGCCAGGTCCACGGAACCTGCGGTCGGTGCCTGGGCGTGAGCGTCAGGCAGCCAGGAGTGGAACGGCACTACCGGCAGCTTCACCGCGAAGGCGATGAAGAAGCCCAGCATCAGCAGGTACTCGGTACCGGCTGGCAGCTCGGCCTTGAGCAGGTCGCTGTAGTTGAAGGTGATCACGCCGGTGTTGGTGTAGTTGACCAGCACCAGGCCGAGGATCGCCACCAGCATGATCAGGCCGCTGGCCTGGGTGAAGATGAAGAACTTGGTCGCCGCGTAGATCCGGGTCTTCTTGCCGTCTGCCGAGCTGTGACCCCAGAGCGCGATGAGGAAGTACATCGGCACCAGCATCATTTCCCAGAAGAAGAAGAACAGGAACAGGTCCAGGGCCAGGAACACACCGACCACGCCGCCGAGGATCCACATCAGGTTGAGGTGGAAGAAGCCGACGTGACGCTGGATCTCTTTCCAGGAGCACAGTACCGACAGCACACCGAGCAGGCCGGTGAGCAGGATCATCAGCAGCGACAGGCCGTCGAGGGCCAGGTGGATGCTGATGCCGAAGCGCTGGATCCACTGGACCTTGTATTCCAGGGCCCAGGCAGGCTCGGCGCCCGGGGCGGGGGCCAGGGTGTAGTCGCCGTTGCCCCACAGCCACAGGCCGATGCCGAGCAGCAGGGACATTGTCAGCAGCGCGATCCAGCGCGGCAGGGTGGCGCCGAAGCGCTCACCCAGCCAGCACAGGAAGCCGCCGATGAAGGGGATCAGGATCAGCCAAGGCAAAATCATGACGGGTTGGTTTCCTTTGGCAAAGTCGCAAGATTCATAGTCATACCGCAGCCACTACCACGGCACCGAGCACCAGCACGGCACCCACGGCGATAGAGGCGGTGTACCAGCGCAGCTGGCCAGTCTCGGTCTTGCTCATGGCAACGTGGCCGCCACGCGCCATCCGAGGAATCAGGCCAATGGTGCGGTCAACCGGGTCCTTGCGCAGGATGTGGCTGATCAGCAGGTACGGTTTGACGAAAAGCTTGTCGTAGATCCAGTCGAAGCCCCAGGCAGCGAACCACCAGGCCGACAGGACACGACCGATGCCGCTGTTGGCCACGGCGCTGACGAAGCGGCGCTTGCCCAGGAACAGCAGGGCCGACAACAGGATACCGGCGATGGCGATGGCACCCGAGGTGATCTCCAGCGCGTGCTTGGCTTCGCCACCGGCGTGGCCGGCGCTTTCAGGCAGCACGCCTGCCAGCGGCGGGGTGATCCACGCGCCGACGAAGGTCGACAGCACGATCAGCACGCCCAGCGGCAGCCAGTGGCTGATGCCGTGGCCAGCATGGGCTTCGGTCTTGGCTTCGCCGTGGAAGGCGATGAAGATCAGGCGGAAGGTGTACAGCGAGGTCATGAACGCGCCGACCAGGCCGGCGTACAGCAGGCCGGTGTTGCCGCTGGCGAAGGCTTCCCAGAGGATCTCGTCCTTGGAGTAGAAGCCCACGGTCACGATCGGCAAGGCAGCCAGGGCAGCGCCACCGACCACGAAGCTGGCGTAGGCCAGCGGCAGTTTCTTCCACAGGCCGCCCATCTTGAAGATGTTCTGCTCGTGGTGGCAGGCCACGATCACCGCACCGGAAGCCAGGAACAGCAGGGCCTTGAAGAAGGCGTGGGTCATCAGGTGGAAGATCGCCGCGTCCCAGGCGCCTACGCCCAGGGCCAGGAACATGTAGCCGATCTGGCTCATGGTCGAGTAGGCGAGGATACGCTTGATGTCGGTCTGCACCAGCGCGGCGAAGCCGGCCAGTACCAGGGTCACGCCACCGACCACGCCCACCAGGTGCAGGATGTCCGGTGCCAGCAGGAACAAGCCGTTGGTACGGGCGATCAGGTAAACGCCTGCGGTCACCATGGTTGCCGCGTGGATCAGCGCCGAAACCGGGGTCGGGCCGGCCATCGCGTCGGCCAGCCAGGTCTGCAGTGGCAGCTGGGCCGATTTACCGACCGCACCACCCAGCAGCATCAGGGTTGCCAGCACCATCCAGGTGTCGCCAGCCTGGAACTTCTGCGGGGCCAGCACCAGCAGTTCCTGCACGTTCAGGGTACCCAGCTGGGCGAACAGGATGAACAGGCCGATGGCCATGAACACGTCGCCGATGCGGGTGACGATGAATGCCTTGAGTGCCGCGTTACCGTTGTTGCGGTTGCTGTAGTAGAAACCGATCAACAGGTACGAGCACAGGCCCACGCCTTCCCAACCGAAGTAGATGAACAGCAGGTTATCGCCAAGGATCAGGAACAGCATGCTGGCGATGAACAGGTTGGTATACGAGAAGAAGCGCGAGTAGCCGGCTTCGCCACGCATGTACCAGGACGCGAACAGGTGGATCAGGAAGCCGACACCGGTGACCACGCCGAGCATGGTGACCGACAGGCCGTCCAGGTACAGGGTGAAGTTAGGCGCGAAGCCGTCCACCGACATCCACTGCCACAGCAGCTGGCTGTACGCGCCGCCTTCAGGTGGGGCGACGTTGAATTGCCAGATGACGTAGGCGGCCGTGGCCGCCGAAAGGCCTACCGAGCCGACGCCGATCAGGGCGGACAGGTTCTCCGAGAACCGCCCGCGCGAGAACGACAGCAGCAGGAAGCCGATGAGGGGGAAGACGAAAGTCAGGAAGAGAAGGTTCATCCGCGCATCTCACTGGCAGCATCGATGTCGAGAGTGTGGAAGCGGCGATACAGCTGCAGCAGGATGGCCAGGCCAATGCTGGCCTCGGCGGCTGCCAGGCTGATCACCAGAATGAACATCACCTGGCCGTCGGGCTGGACCCAACGGGCACCGGCGACGACGAACGCCAGGGCAGAGGCGTTCATCATGACTTCCAGGCTCATGAGCACGAAGAGGATGTTGCGGCGGACCATCAGGCCAACCAGACCTAAGCAGAACAGGATGCCGGCGACTGCCAGACCATGCTCGAGAGGGATAGCACCCATGATTTACTCCTTCGCCTCGTTGCGGCCCAGGTGGAAGGCGGTGACGGCCGCGGCCAGCAGCAGCATCGAAGCCAGTTCGACCACCAGCAGGTAGGGGCCGAACAGGCTGATGCCGACTTCTTTCGGGCCCACGGTGGTACCGCTGATGCCAGCGCCGCTCGGGGTGACGAACAGCACGTACAGCAGCTCCAGCAGCAGCAGGGCGGCGAGAATCACCGGCCCCGCCCAGATACCGGGCTTGAGCCAGCCCCGTTCCTGGGCGACCGAAGCCGGCCCGAGGTTGAGCATCATCACCACGAACACGAACAGCACCATGATGGCGCCAGCGTAGGCGATCACTTCCAGGGCGCCGGCGAACGGCGCACCCAGGGCGAAGAAGATCATGGCCACGGAAATCAGCGAAATGATCAGGTAAAGCAAGGCGTGCACGGGGTTGGTACCGGTCACCACCCGAAGGGTGGAGACCACGGCGATCCCGGATGCGAAGTAGAAAGCGAATTCCATCTTTCTGTCCTTATGGGAGCAAGCTCTTCACGTTGATCGGCTCGGCTTCGTTCTGTGCAGAGCCCTTCGGCTTGCCAGCGATTGCCATGCCGGCAACACGGTAGAAGTTGTAGTCAGGGTTCTTGCCGGGGCCGGAGATCAGCAGATCTTCTTTCTCGTACACCAGGTCCTGACGCTTGAACTCGGCCATTTCGAAATCCGGAGTCAGCTGGATCGCGGTGGTCGGGCACGCTTCTTCACACAGGCCGCAGAAGATGCAGCGCGAGAAGTTGATGCGGAAGAACTCCGGGTACCAGCGGCCGTCCTCGGTCTCGGCCTTCTGCAGCGAGATGCAGCCAACCGGGCAGGCCACCGCGCAGAGGTTGCACGCTACGCAGCGCTCCTCGCCATCGGGGTCGCGGGTGAGGACGATGCGGCCGCGGTAGCGCGGCGGCAGGTACACGGGTTCTTCGGGGTACTGCAGGGTGTCGCGCTTGCGGAACCCGTGGGAGAACACCATTGCCAGGCTGCGCAGCTGGGTGCCGGTGCCCTTAACGATGTCGCCGATATACTTGAACATGGGTCAAATCCTCACTGGGCCGCGACGGCTGGCGTGTTGTAGAGCACGATCGCAGCGGTCACCAGCAAATTGATCAGGGTCAGCGGCAGGCAGAACTTCCAGCTGAAGTCCATCACCTGGTCATAGCGTGGGCGCGGGATCGAGGCGCGCAGCAGGATGAACAGCATGATGAAGAACGCGGTCTTCAGTGCGAACCACAGGAACGACAGTTGCGGCAGGATGCCGAACGGGCCGTGCCAGCCGCCGAAGAACAGGGTTACCAGCAGCGCCGAGATGAGGATGATGCCGATGTACTCACCGACGAAGAACATGCCCCATTTCATGCCGGCATACTCGATGTGGTAGCCGTCGGCCAGTTCCTGTTCCGCTTCTGGCTGGTCGAACGGGTGACGGTGAGTCACGGCGACGCCAGCGATGAAGAAGGTGCAGAAGCCGAAGAACTGCGGAATGATGAACCACAGGTTCTGGGCCTGGTATTCAACGATGTCGCGCATGTTGAACGAACCCACCTGCACCACCACGCCCATCAGCGCCAGGCCCAGGAACACTTCGTACGACACGGTCTGCGCCGAGGCACGCAAGCTGCCCAGCAGGGCGTACTTGTTGTTCGACGACCAGCCGGCGAACAGCACCGCGTAGACCGACAGGCCGGCCATGGCGAAGAAGAACAGCAGGCCGATGTTCAGGTCGGCGACGCCCCAGGTCGGGGTGATCGGGATGACCACGAAGGCGATCAGCAGGGCGCTCATGGCCACTACCGGTGCCAGGGTGAAGATCACGCGGTCGACGAAGGGCGGGTTCCAGTCTTCCTTGAAGAACATCTTCAGCATGTCGGCAGCGATCTGGAACATGCCGAACGGGCCGACGCGGTTCGGACCGTAACGGTCCTGCCACCAGCCCAGCAGGCGGCGCTCGACGAAGCTGAGCAGCGCGCCGCAGACCACCACCGCCAGCAGGACCACGATGGCCCGCAGCACGGTGAGGATCACATCGATCACTTCGGGGGTGAACCAGCTCATTGTGCTGCCTCCTGCAGACCTTCGACGGATGCACCGAAGATGGCAGGCGGAATGCCAGCCAGGCCTTTCGGCAACGCGACCAGGCCAGCGCCCAGCTGTTCATTGATACGCAGCGGCAGACGCAGAGCCACACCGGCCACGGTCAGGCTCAGCAGGGCACCGTCGTTGACGCCCAGGCGGTCGGCTTCGGACTTGGCCAGGGCCACGTAGGCTGCCGGAATGCGCGTTTGTACCGGGGCGGCGCGCGAGGAGCTTTCTTCGCTGCCGAACAGGTGGAAGAACGGCACGGCAGTCCAGGTGCCACGGGCCGGGTTGAAGGCGCCCGGAATGGCGTTGAACCAGTGCAGGCGGTCGCCTTGCGATTCGATCAGGCGTACGCCCGGGTCACCGGCACGCAGGTGGCCACCGACCTCGTCCTGGAACTTGTTCCAGGCCTGCGGCGAGTTCCAGCCCGGCGACCAGGCGAACGGCACCTGCTGGCGCGGTTCGGCCGAACCCGAGTAGCCTTCCATGGAGAAGGCGAACGCGGTGTCCTTGTCTTGCGGGGTACGCGGCTCGTGCACGCTGATATTGGCGCGCATGGCGGTACGGCCGGAGTAGCGCAGCGGCTCGCGGGCCAGTTTCATGCCCTTGATGCGGAACGCGGCGCTTGGCGCAGCGTTGACGATGCCGGCCAGTTGCGGCGCGGCTTCGGCGCAGGCGCTGGTGACGTGGTCCAGTTGGGTCCAGTCGACCGGCTTGTTCAGCAGGGTGGCACGCAGGGCGTGCATCCAGCGCCAGCCTTCGTGGATCTGGATGCTGCTGTCCAGGTACTGCGGGTCGAACACCTGGAAGAAGCGCTGGGCACGGCCTTCCTGGCTGACCAGGGTGCCGTCGCCTTCGGCGAACGAGGCGGCCGGCAGCACCAGGTGGGCGCGGTCGACAGTCGGGGTTTTCGAGTGGTCGGCAACGATCACTACCTTGGCTGCGGCCAGGGCTGCATCGACCTTGGCGGCCGGTACGCGGGCGTACAGGTCGTTTTCCAGCACGACGATGGCGTCGGCCTTGCCGCTGATGACTGCGTCCAGCGCGGCATCGACCGACTCGCCACCGAGCATGGCCAGGCCGAGGCTGTTGGCTTCAGGCACCACCAGGCTCAGCGAGCCGTTCTTCTCGCGCAGCTTCAACGCCTTGGCGATGTTGGCGGCGGCTTCGATCAGCGCCGGGTCGGCCAGCGAGGTACCGGCTACGACCAGCGGGCGTTTGGCCGCGACCAGGGCGTCGGCGATACGCTGGGCCAGAGCTTTCGCTTCGGCGTCCAGGCCTTCGACGGCAGGGGCGCTGGCGTCGATGGCGTGGGCCACGGCGAAACCGATACGGGCCAGGTCGGCGGGGGCGGCGTGCACGCACTCTTCGGCGACGTCGTCCAGCTTGGTTTCAGCCAGCGAAGCGATGAACAGCGGGTACAGTGCGTGCTGGCCGATGTTCTTCACGGCGGCGTCGAGCCACGGCTGCACCTTCATGGCTTCGGCCATGGCCTCGGCCTTGCCCTTGGTGGCCTGGCGCACCGCCAGTGCGACACGGGCAGCGGTCTGGGTCAGGTCTTCACCGAGCACGAACACGGCGTCGTGGTCTTCGATATCGCGCAGGGTCGGCACCGGCAGCGGGCTGTTGTTCAGCACGTTCAGGGCCAGGCGTACGCGGGCCAGTTCGCCGGCTTCCATGCCCGAGTAGAAGTACTCGGCACCCACCAGTTCACGCAGGCCGTAGTTGCTCTCGAGGCTGGCGCGTGGCGAGCCGATACCGACGATGGTACGCCCGCGCAGCAGGTCGGCGGCCTTGTCCAGGGCGGCGTCCAGGCCCAGCTTGGTGCCGTCGGCCAGCTGTGGCTGGCGTGGGCGATCCTTGCGGTTGACGTAGCCATAGCCGAAGCGGCCACGGTCGCACAGGAAGTACTGGTTGACCGAACCGTTGAAGCGGTTTTCGATGCGACGCAGTTCGCCGTAGCGCTCGCCCGGGCTGATGTTGCAGCCGCTGGAGCAGCCATGGCAGATGCTCGGGGCGAACTGCATGTCCCACTTGCGGTTGTAGCGCTCGGAGTGGGTCTTGTCGGTGAATACGCCGGTCGGGCAGACCTCGGTCAGGTTGCCGGAGAACTCGCTTTCCAGCACGCCGTCTTCGACGCGGCCGAAGTACACGTTGTCGTGGGCGCCGTACACGCCCAGGTCGGTACCACCGGCATAGTCCTTGTAGTAGCGCACGCAGCGGTAGCAGGCGATGCAGCGGTTCATCTCATGGGCGATGAACGGGCCGAGGTCCTGGTTCTGGTGGGTACGCTTGGTGAAACGGTAGCGGCGCTCGTTGTGGCCGGTCATTACCGTCATGTCCTGCAGGTGGCAGTGACCGCCTTCCTCGCACACTGGGCAGTCGTGCGGGTGGTTGGTCATCAGCCATTCGACGACGCTGGCGCGGAACGCCTTGGACTCTTCATCGTCGATGGAGATCCAGGTGCCGTCGGAGGCAGGGGTCATGCAGGACATGACGATACGACCACGGGTGTCGTTCTCGTCGGTGTACTGCTTGACCGCGCACTGCCGGCAGGCGCCAACGCTACCGAGCGCCGGGTGCCAGCAGAAATAAGGGATGTCGAGGCCGAGCGACAGACAGGCCTGTAACAGGTTGTCTGCACCGTTGACTTCGAGCGCTTTGCCGTCTACGTGGATAGTGGCCATTGTTCAAAGTTCTTCGTTGGCCCGCGTGAGCGGGCGTGGCTAATGGAAATCGGTGAGCTTGCGACACGCCGCGATTTCTCGGGCCGGCCGGCAAGCTGGCGAGTGGCACGGACCACCCGCCTCAATCATCTTGTTATGCGCCGACCACGATCGGCTTTGCCAGGTTCGGACGCAGCGCATCGCCAGCACCAGCTGGAGCGACACCGGCCTCGAATTCCGAGCGGAAGTATTTGATGGCACTGCCCAATGGCTCGACGGCACCCGGTGCGTGAGCACAGAAGGTACGGCCTGGGCCGAGGAAGTTGACCAGCCCCAGCAGCGTCTCGATGTCTTCGGCGCGGCCCTGGCCTTTTTCCAGTGCGCGCAACATCTTCACGCTCCACGGCAGGCCGTCACGGCATGGGGTGCACCAGCCGCACGACTCGCGGGCGAAGAACTCTTCCATGTTGCGCAGCAGCGAAACCATGTTGATGCTGTCGTCCACCGCCATGGCCAGACCGGTACCCATACGGGTGCCGACCTTGGCGATGCCGCCGGCGTACATCTGCGCGTCGAGGTGCTCGGGCAGCAGGAAGCCGGTACCGGCGCCGCCTGGCTGCCAGCACTTGAGCTTGAAGCCGTCGCGCATGCCACCGGCGTAGTCTTCGAACAGCTCGCGGGCGGTGACGCCGAACGGCAGTTCCCACAGGCCCGGGTTCTTCACCTTGCCGGAGAAGCCCATCAGCTTGGTGCCGTGGTCTTCGCTGCCTTCGCGGGCCAGCGACTTGTACCAGTCGTTGCCGTTGGCGACGATGGCCGGAACGTTGCACAGGGTTTCGACGTTGTTCACGCAAGTCGGCTTGCCCCACACGCCCACGGCGGCAGGGAAGGGCGGCTTGGAGCGCGGGTTGGCGCGGCGGCCTTCCAGCGAGTTGATCAGTGCGGTTTCTTCACCACAGATGTAGCGGCCGGCACCGGTGTGCACGAACAGCTCGAAATCGAAACCGCTGCCGAGGATATTCTTGCCCAGCAGGCCGGCGGCCTTGGCTTCCTCGATGGCGCGGTTAAGGTTTTTTGCTGCGGTGGTGTATTCGCCACGCAGGAAGATGTAGCCCCGGTAGGCCTTCAGGGCGCGGGCGCTGATCAGCATGCCCTCGACCAGCAGATGGGGCTGTTGCTCCATCAGCATGCGGTCCTTCCAGGTGTTCGGCTCCATTTCGTCCGCGTTGCACAGCAGGTAGCGGATGTTCATGGATTCGTCTTTGGGCATCAGGCCCCACTTCACGCCAGTGGGGAAGCCCGCGCCACCACGGCCCTTGAGGCCGGAGTCCTTGACGCTTTGCACGATGTCGTCGGCGGACATCTGCGCCAGCGCCTTGCGCGCGGCAGCATAGCCGTTCTTCGACTCGTACTCGGCCAGCCAGACCGGCTCGCCGTCATCACGCAGGCGCCAGGTCAGCGGATGGGTTTCGGCGGTACGCGCAATGCGGTTGGCCGGGCCGAAGGAAGTAATGGTCATACGTAACCCTCCAGCAGTTTGGAAACGCCAGCCGGCTGCACGTCACCGAAGGTGTCGTCGTCGATCATCAGTGCCGGGGCCTTGTCGCAGTTGCCCAGGCAGCACACCGGCAGCAGGGTGAAACGGCCGTCGGCGGTGGTCTGGCCGAGGCCGATGCCCAGTTCGCTCTGGATCTGGCTGACTACCGACTCGTGGCCGCCGATGTAGCAGACCATGCTGTCGCACACGCGGATGATGTGGCGGCCGACCGGCTGACGGAAGATCTGGCTGTAGAAGGTGGCCACGCCTTCGACGTCGCTGGCCGGGATGCCCAGCACTTCGCCGATGGCATGGATGGCGCCATCCGGCACCCAGCCACGTTCCTTCTGGACGATCTTCAGGGCTTCGATGGACGCCGCGCGCGGGTCCTCGTAGTGATGCATTTCGTGCTCGATGGCCGAGCGCTCGGTTTCGCTCAGGGCGAAACGGTCTGTCTGGATAAGCGTGCTGTTCATGCTTAGCGGTCCACGTCAGCCATAACGAAGTCGATACTGCCCAGGTACGCAATGAGGTCGGCGACCATGCTGCCTTTGATCACCGAAGGGATCTGCTGCAGGTGCGGGTAGCTCGGGGTACGGATCCGGGTGCGGTAGCTCATGGTGCCGCCATCGCTCGTCAGGTAGTAACTGTTGATGCCCTTGGTCGCCTCGATCATCTGGAACGACTCGTTGGCCGGCATGACCGGGCCCCACGAGACTTGCAGGAAGTGCGTGATCAGGGTTTCGATGTGCTGCAGGGTGCGCTCTTTCGGCGGCGGCGTGGTCAGCGGGTGGTCCGCCTTGTACGGGCCTTCCGGCATGTTGCGCAGGCACTGGTCGATGATGCGGATACTCTGGCGCATTTCCTCGACACGGACCATGCAGCGATCGTAGGCATCGCCGTTGTGGGCCAGCGGCACTTCGAACTCGAAGTTCTCGTAGCCGGAGTAGGGGCGGGCTTTACGCAGGTCGAAGTCGCAACCGGTGGCACGCAGACCGGCACCGGTGGTACCCCAGGCCAGCGCTTCCTTGGTGTTGTACGCGGCAACGCCGATGGTACGGCCCTTGAGGATGCTGTTCTGCAGGGCAGCCTTTTCGTACTCGTCGAGGCGCTTGGGCAGCCATTCGACGAAGTCCTTGACCAGCTTGTCCCAGCCGCGCGGCAGGTCGTGGGCAACGCCACCGATGCGGTACCAGGCCGGGTGCAGGCGGAAGCCGGTGATCGCTTCGATCACGGTGTAGGCGCGCTGGCGGTCGGTGAAGGTGAAGAACACCGGAGTCATGGCGCCGACGTCCTGGATGTAGGTACCCAGGAACAGCAGGTGGCTGGTGATACGGAAGAACTCGGCCAGCATCACGCGGATGGTGTCGACCTTCTGTGGCACCTTGATGCCGGCCAGCTTCTCGACGGCGAGCACGTACGGCAGGTTGTTCATTACCCCGCCGAGGTAGTCGATACGGTCGGTGTAGGGGATGAAGCTGTGCCAGGACTGGCGCTCGGCCATTTTCTCGGCGCCACGGTGGTGGTAGCCGATGTCCGGCACGCAGTCGACGATCTCTTCACCGTCCAGCTGCAGGACGATACGGAAGGCGCCGTGCGCGGAAGGGTGGTTGGGGCCGAGGTTGAGGAACATGTAGTCCTCGTTGGCGCCCTGGCGCTTCATGCCCCAGGCTTCCGGGTTGAAGCGTGCCGATTCCTCTTCAAGCTGCTGCTTGGCCAGGGTCAGGCTGTACGGATCGAACTCGGTGGCGCGGGCCGGGTAGTCCTTGCGCAGCGGGTGGCCTTCCCAGGTGGGCGGCATCATGATGCGGCTGAGGTGCGGGTGGCCGGCAAAGTCGATGCCGAACATGTCCCAGACTTCGCGCTCGTACCAGTTGGCGTTCGGCCAGATACCGGTCACGCTCGGCAGGTTCAGGTCGCCTTCGCTGAGCGACACCTTGATCATCACGTCGCTGTTACGCTCGATCGACAGCAGGTGGTAGAACACGCTGAAGTCGGCGGCTGGCAGGCCGCGGCGCTGGGTGCGCAGGCGCTCGTCGACGCCGTGCAGGTCGTACAGCATGCTGTACGGTTTGGCTACGCCGCGCAGGAAGCTGAGCACTTCCTTGAGTTGCTCGCGCTTGACCCACAGCACGGGCATGCCGGTGCGGGTTTCCTGGGCGACAAATGCTTCGGCGCCAAAACGGTTGTGCAGTTCGACGACCACATCCTGGTCGTCAGCCTTGTAAGGCGGAATGAAAATAGCGTTGTCCGCTGTCATGGTCTCGGTCGCTTTGGGTCAACGTTAAGAATGAAGCCAGGCCGCCGGCTCCAGGGGAGCGGGCGGCAGGTCGCTGGATCAGACTTCGTCGGGGCTGCGCAGGTTGGTTACTGCAATGCGCTGCTCACGACGCAGGTCTTTCTGGGCTGGCATCTCGGCACGGTAAATACCTTGATCACCAACAACCCAGGAAAGCGGGCGTCGTTCTTGGCCGATCGACTCCTGCAGCAGCATCAAGCCTTGCAGGAAAGCCTCAGGGCGTGGCGGGCAGCCGGGCACATAGACGTCCACGGGGAGGAACTTGTCGACCCCCTGAACGACCGAGTAGATGTCGTACATGCCGCCGGAGTTGGCGCACGAACCCATGGAGATGACCCATTTGGGCTCGAGCATCTGCTCGTACAGGCGCTGGATGATCGGCGCCATCTTCACGAAGCAGGTACCGGCGATGACCATGAAGTCGGCCTGACGCGGCGAGGCCCGGATGACTTCGGCGCCGAAGCGGGCGATGTCGTGGGGTGCCGTGAAGGCCGTGGTCATTTCCACGTAGCAGCAGGACAGGCCGAAGTTGTACGGCCAGAGGGAGTTCTTGCGACCCCAGTTGACCGCGCCACGCAGCACATCTTCGAGCTTGCCCATGAAGATGTTCTTGTGGACCTGGTCCTCCAGCAGTTGATCGGTGACGGTTTCCCGTTCACCGACCGGGTACTGCTCGTTGGGCGCATCCGGATCGATTCTGGTGAGATTGTATTGCATGCCAAAGCCTCATTGTTTCAGCTTCGCTTGCCGCTTGCGGCGACCTTCGGGAGCCCAATCAAGTGCCCCGACGCGCCATAGGTAGACAAGACCAGCCAACAGAATTGCTATGAAAACGAGTGCTTCGACGAATCCGGTCCAGCCGCTTTCGCGGACGGACACAGACCATGCAAAGAGAAAGAGGGCTTCGATATCGAAGATCACGAACAGCATCGCGACCAGATAGAATTTGGCGGACAGGCGCAGGCGGGCGCTGCCGACGGGCAGCATGCCGGATTCGAAGGGTTCGTTCTTGGCACGGCCCCATGCCTTGCTACCGAGCAGGCTGGACAGGCCGAGCATGAAGGCGCACAGGCCGACGACACCCAGGAGGAAGATGGCAAAGCCCCAGTTGTGGGCGATGAGTCCTGCCGAATCGGACATGCTAGAGATCCTTATACAGAGACCCAGCTCTGCAGTCTGAAATAAGTGTAGAGCGGCGACCTGGTGTCGCACATGCAGTGACCAAATGTCGCAGCTGAATCAATCGCGCTGATTTTATGGGTAAACCCGGTGCAAGTAAAATTTCTGTCGCAAATTTATTCGTAGGATTAAGTACAAAACCTGCTCGTAACTGGCTGAAAGCCTTGAGATTCGGGCATTGCGTGCGGTTTTGTTAATTATGTTTCTTGCAGGGGGTAACGAATTGCAAGTTTCGTAATGATAATTAATATCATTTGACCCGATGCCTGATATTTCTCCTGTTCTGCGTCTTGTAAAGTTCATCTGGCGATTCCCCCTACTTGCAAATGCCAAAAACGCCTGTTCTAGCAGCTTCCGACACCGTTCGCCCCGCTCTGGGTCAATATTTTATCGATCGAGCGATGGCTGGCTGATGAAGCGATCGCCCACTGGCCGAGCCAGTAGGTGAGGATGATCAGGTACGGCGCGATGGTGAACGGGCTGACGAAGCGGTCGATGCCGATCAGGCTGTCGGACATTACGAACAGGCAGGCGCCAAGTGCGGCCAGCCCGCCGCAGGCCAGGGCGCGCCAAAGCATGGCGCTGATGGCCAGGGCATACAGCGCCACCGGGATCAGTAGTGGGCCGAGGCCGTGGCTGGCGAGTACGCTGAACAGGGTGATGCCGGTGATGACACTGAACAGGAGTGCGGGTAGGGCGTAGCGCAAGGTTGTACCGCAGTACGCGCGCAGATAGGCCAGGTGGGCAAAGAGGAATGCGACCAGGCCGAACACGAAGAGGTCGGCGGGGATAGCCAGCAGGATGTCGCCGAGTACCGAGAGTGCCAGACCGAGGGTGATCCAGCGGCGATAAGGTGTGGCGGGAACGCTGCGCAGCCAGGCGATCAGGGCCAGTACCGGGATCGGTTTGGCCAGCAGGGCGAGCAGGGTGTTGTCGCTGGCCAGTGCATATAGATAGAGGGCAGCGGCGGCCAGGGCGAAAATCATCAAGTGGCGTGGACGAAGCATGGGCGGTCCTTGCGGCTGTGCTGCCTCAAGCATAGACCTGATCCCGGGTTTTGCTTCCTCCTGTACCGGCCCCTTCGCGGGCATGCCCGCTCCCACAGGATCACCACAGCCTTCAAGACCTGCACAGAACCTGTGGGAGCGGGCGCGCCCGCGAAGAGGCCGGCGCAGGCGCTGCCGAATTTCGCCATAAAACAGATTTGTCCCCTTCCATGTAGGCCATTTCCCAAACATACTCTTGCCGCCTTTTTTCCGTTGCGGCTGCTCTGGCGGCGCTCTAGTCTCGGCGTGTCGTTGCACATCAACGACACGGCTTTGACAGGCCGGAATTGAAAGAAGGTGCACTCGCTTTGCCTCAATGGCGGCTGTGCGTGTGGGCACGCTCGCGTGCGCCGGTCTTTCTTTCTTTCCACCGGTCTGTCAACCCACGCATAGCTGCCACCCAACCGTTTGACAGCGGGCGGATGTAGCCAAACAGGAAAGAAAGGAGCGAGTCATGCTGAAAGTTGTCCCCGATCCACCCCATATCTCCCATTCCCTCGAAGACACCCTGATCCAGGCCACCGACTACGCACTGTGCGCGGCGACCGTGGTGCATCAGGCCTTGCTGCTGCAGCCCAAATCCCCGGCGTCGATCCTGATGATGACCTCGATGCATGAGCTTGAGGCGCTGCGGGCTTTGCTTGAGTCGGCATTGATCCAGGTGCAGATGCCAGCTGAGCCTCGGACTTTGCACTGAGGCTTGAGCGATGTGTTGTCTGGGCGGGCCTCTTCGCGGGTAAACCCGCTCCCACAGGTTCACCACAGTCTTCAAGACTTGCACAGTCCCTGTGGGAGCGGGTTTACCCGCGAAAGGGCCCGTCCAGGCAGTCGAGAATTTTCAGGGGATTCAACAATGACCACAGAAGACACCCAATTCATCGTCGGCAAGACCACCTTCTAAAATTGATGGGTTATGTGCGCGAACTGACCATCACCGGCCTGATGGATGAAAAGCCAATGATGATCTGGGCCGCCCATTACCTGAGCGCGATGGCCAAGGCGCTGATGGATGATGCAGAGCTGGGCATGAAGCACTGAGGTACCGCAGGACTGCACGATCACCCCTGTAGGAGCGGCCTTGTGTCGCGAGAGGGCTGCGCAGCAGCCCCAGCGATATGTGCGTCTGCGCCGAAATCCTGGGGCCGCTGCGCAGCCCTATCGCGACACAAGGCCGCTCCTACAGGTTCCGTGTATTCCTGGTAGGTGTGGTGCGGACAAAAAGAAAGGCCCGGGGCTTTCACAAGCCCCGGGCCTTCTTTCAGCAGCAACCCACTATCAGTGGAACTGCTCTTCCTCGGTCGAACCGGTCAGTGCAGTCACCGACGAAGCGCCACCCTGGATCACGGTGGTCATGTCGTCGAAGTAGCCAGTGCCCACTTCCTGCTGGTGCGCCACGAAGGTGTAGCCTTTGCTGGCGTCGGCGAATTCCTGTTCCTGCAGTTTCACGTAGGCGGTCATGTCGTTGCGGGCGTAGTCGTGCGCCAGGTTGAACATGCCGTGCCACATGTTGTGGATGCCGGCCAGGGTGATGAACTGGTGCTTGTAGCCCATTGCCGACAGCTCGCGCTGGAACTTGGCGATGGTCGCGTCGTCCAGGTTCTTCTTCCAGTTGAAGGAAGGCGAGCAGTTGTACGACAGGATCTGGTCCGGGTATTCCTTCTTGATCGCTTCGGCGAAGCGGCGGGCTTCGTCCAGGTCCGGCTTGGCGGTTTCACACCAGATCAGGTCGGCGTACGGCGCGTAGGCCAGGCCGCGGGCGATGGCCTGGTCGAGGCCGGCGCGTACCTTGTAGAAGCCTTCACGGGTGCGCTCGCCAATCACGAACGGCTGGTCGTACGGGTCGCAGTCGCTGGTCAGCAGGTCGGCGGCGTTGGCGTCGGTACGGGCCAGGATGATGGTCGGCACGCCCGATACGTCAGCTGCCAGGCGCGCGGCCACCAGCTTCTGCACGGCTTCCTGGGTCGGTACCAGTACCTTGCCACCCATGTGGCCGCATTTTTTCACCGAGGCCAGCTGGTCTTCGAAGTGCACGCCGGCGGCGCCTGCTTCGATCATGTTCTTCATCAGCTCGTAGGCGTTCAATACGCCGCCGAAACCGGCTTCGGCGTCAGCCACGATCGGCGCGAAGTAGTCGATGTAGCCTTCGTCGCCCGGGTTCTTGCCGGCTTTCCACTGGATCTGGTCGGCGCGGCGGAACGAGTTGTTGATGCGCTTGACCACGGTCGGTACCGAGTCGACCGGGTACAGCGACTGGTCAGGGTACATGGACTCGGCCGAGTTGTTGTCGGCGGCAACCTGCCAGCCGGACAGGTAGATGGCCTGGATGCCGGCCTTGACCTGCTGCACTGCCTGGCCGCCGGTCAGGGCGCCCATGCAGTTGACGAAATCTTTTTCTGGGCGGAAGGACGGGTGGGCACCTTCGGTGACCAGCTTCCACAGTTTTTCTGCACCCAGGCGGGCCAGGGTGTGCTCCGGCTGCAGGGAGCCACGCAGGCGAACGACATCAGCGGCGGTGTAGGTACGGGTCACGCCTTTCCAGCGCGGGTTCTCGGCCCAGTCTTTCTCGAGGGCTGCAATTTGCTGTTCGCGTGTCAGTGCCATGGAAATAAACCTCGTCGCATCGATCTTGGGGTAATTGTGCTGATGCTCGGAGCAGATCAGGAGCTGGCGGCTGTCCTGTTCGCAGGATTGCGGCGGCGGCGAACGCGAAGGCTCGAAGGGGAAGGGTGTGCAGGCCAGGCGAAAGGGTGCTCCGGCAGGTCGGCTCGTGGTTGCCTTGCTGCGGTGCTACGCGATTGCCAGTACTGCGGTGATGCGCTTCCGTCCCTCGGGACAACTTCTTCGTTGCAGTCGCAATCCCGTCGAACCGCCTTGTGGGCCGTATAGACACGAGACGCCTCCAAGGGTGGGAGGAGTGCGCCTCGAAGGCCCTTGCCAGGGCCCCTGATTAGCGGGAGCGAGGCCATCATGCCCTTGGGAAAAAGACCCTGTCAAATGTTTTGTAGTGGTTTTTTTCAATTACTACATCTTTGGTCTAATGCGACTTGGCAGTCAGTTTCAAGGCCTTTGGTCGAAGCCTTGAATTGCCTGGGATCAGTCAAGAAGGTCGACTTTGACACGCAAAGTCATGTTTTCACCCCGTTGGGTACTGTAACTGTGGCTTGACGCGCTACGGTCGGCTTGGCTCTGCTGGTTGTAACCCGCCAGGGTGATCCACTCGCCGAGCTTGCCGGTGATTGTCGTGTCGGTGCTTTGCACTTTCACTACATCTGCACGTTCATGGCTGATGCGGTCATTATTGGTGCTTATTTGTAGACGAACCGTGTCGCCACTCAAGCTGGGGGTGACATAGAAACCCTGGGTCACGTTGCGGTATTCGGTGTCGCTCTGAATACGCCCGTAACCGTCGGTGCTGGTGCTGGTGATCGGGATGCTCTGGCCGACCTGAATCAGCGCCGGTTGGCCTTCGCTGGCCTGAATCTGCTGCATGCCGCCGTCACGGTTGCTGGTGCCGTAGTGGATGACACGTGCATTGCCACGGTTGTCCTGAAAGTTGCTGTCGTTGTTGTCGACGCTGATCAGCAGGCGCTTGGGTGCGGTGTCCAGCTGTTGCAGCAGGGTGCGCAGGTCGTCGATGCGCTCGGGGCTGGCGTTGACGATCAGCTTGTTCTCGAACGCCGTGACGCTGCCGTCCTTGCCGATGAACGCCTGGGCGGCGGGCAGCAGTTCGGCGCTGCTGCGGTGTTGTAGTGGTACGACATCGGTGGCGGCCTGGGCGCTGAGGCTGGCGACCAGCAGCAGGGAAGCGAAAAGGGGGCGTAGCGGCATGTCCATGATCTCCGCAGGTGGAATCAACATGATGGCAAATTTAGCGGCTGGCTGCCGGATCTGGATCACGTTGGTGATGTGGCTGAGTGGGTGATTTATCGGGTTTTATCTTGTAGGCTATAAATTATAGTCATCAAGATAATTGAGGGTAATTACATGTCACCCATCCGCCCGCTTCTACGTCGTGATCAGTTGGCCAAGGCTCTGGGCCAAGACCTGGCCGGCGAGTCGCTGGTCGATTACAGCTCGGGCATGTTCCTCGCCGCGCCCCGACGTACGGGCAAGAGCACCTTCCTCAACAACGACTTCATTCCGGAATGCGTACAGCGCGGCTGGCTTCCGGTTTATGTCGACCTGTGGTCGGATCGCGACGCCGCGCCGGCAGAACTCATCAGTGGCGCCATCGGTGCTGCGCTGGGCAGCTTCGAAGGTGCGCTGGCCAAGGCTGCGAAAAAGGCCGGTATCGACAAGATAAACCTGCTGCGTACCCTCAGCTGGGATTTTACTCGCCCGCAACTGCCTGAGGGGACTACCTTGGCTCAGGCACTTGCCGTATTGCATCAAGTGTCGGGGCAGATGGTGGTACTGATCATCGACGAGGCCCAGCATGCCCTCAACAGCGAAGATGGCCTGAATGCGATGTTCGCGCTGAAAGCCGCGCGTGACCATCTCAACCGTGGTGACCGCCCGGACGGCTTGCGTCTGGTGTTCACTGGCTCCAGCCGCGACAAGCTGGCCAACCTGGTGCTCAAGAGCAAGCAACCCTTCTTTGGGGCCAGCATCACGCCATTCCCCTTGCTGGGGCGTGAGTATGTCGAGTTCATCACCGATTTGTGGAACCGGCGCCTGGCCGCCAGCAACCAGTTCAAGGTCGAGGACCTTGCGTACGCGTTCGAGTTGGTCGGGCGCCGCCCTGAAATGCTCAACAAGCTGTTGGCCGAAGTGAGCGTGGGCCTGGGTGAGGCGGGCAACCTGGGTGAATTACTGCGCACAGGGGCGCTCAATCATCAGGCGGGCGTTTGGAGTGACTACGAAAGCGCCTGGAACGACCTGTCAGCCTTGCAACAGGCGGTGCTTGAGGTAATGGCCGAGCGGACGTTGGGCCGGCAGCCGTTTTCGCCATTTACCGAGCAAACCTTGGGGGATGTGAACCGTAAGCTGGAGCAGGCCCGGGCGGAAATCAAAGCCAGCACGACCAGCGTCCAGAAGGCCCTCGATGCCCTGCGTGACAAGGAGCTGGTATGGAAGGCCAATCGCGGAGAGTACGCACTTGAGGATGCTTCCATGGCTGAATGGCTTGCACGGGACAAGGCGGCGGGCCGCAGCTGAACCTTTGATCTACCTCACCAGTCGCACGCACAGGGATTGATTGGGGCTGAGTGCATGAAGCGTGTTCTGATCTTGTTGTTGTGCCTGTGCAGCCTTTGTGCCGAGGCTGCAGCTGATTCGTTGCGCATCAAGCAGTTGCAGCGTTGTGGCGACCTGCTTGGCGATGGCCAGCAGCAATGGTGCCTGCGCGCCGAGGGGCTCGGGGCGCAGCTGCCGACGGTCTGGCTCGGTGGTGCGCGGCTGCCGACAGCCGATTTCGAGCGGCAAGGTGACCGGCTTACGCTGAAGTTGGCCAAACAAGCCCTGCGCAGTGCTCCGCTGTGGCTGGAGGACGGCGAGCGCACCAGCAACCCGGTTTGGCTGACACGCCAGCGCAGCCATGTTGTGGCCGCCGGGCCTGATGAAGTGGCGAAGAACATGGATGGCCTCACCACCTATGTGGACTTGGTAAGCCTTTTGATCGAGGAAAAACATGATGGCCTCGGCGAAGCCCGACGGATCGCCGGGAAGTACGGCGCCCAGGTCGTGGGTGCCATACCACCGCTGAATGTCTACCAGTTACGCTTGCCGGTGGGCGACCTGGTGCAGCGCGACGCGATGATCCTGCGCATGGGCAGTGAAGTTAGCGTCGATGCAGTGATTGTCGAGGAGTCTGCCCCGGAGCGTGGCGAGGAAGGTGGCGGGCGCGAGCAGGCGGCCATCGTCCAGGCGGATGAATGGGCCGCCAACCGCTTCATGGACGCCCTGTACTTCTACCAGCGGCGTATCGCTGCCTCCGCTGTGCCGGTACAGCCGGTGCGGGTGGGTGTGATCGAGCGCGATCTCGACTTCGACGCGCCGGCGTTCGAAAGCTACCGCGGCCGCTGCGATACGGGCCGGACCTGCCTGTACGGCCGCGACGGCGAACGCCCGACCAGCCACGGCAGCCATGTGGCCGGCATCCTGGCAGCGCAGGGCGACGGCTTTCTGCCTGGGCTGGGCAAGCAGAACCCTGGCTTTGATGTCATCGTCGAGCGCAACTCCGATGCCGGCATCACGGCGAACATCGCTGCCTCGGTGAACCTGGTCGAAGACGGCGTGCGGGTTTTGAACTGGAGCTGGGGGATTCACCGGGTCGGGGCGAAGAACGTAAAGGGCGATGAGGTCGATTCGCTGGTACGTTCCGGGCTGGCGATGAGCGGCTATGAAGAGCTGCTCGAAGAGTTCTTCCTCTGGTTGCGGGCCAAGCATCCTGACGTGGTAGTGGTGAACTCGGCCGGTAATGGCGCGTCCTGGTCGGGGACCGATGAGTATCGGCTGCCGTCCTCGTTCATCACCGAGCAACTGCTGGTGGTGGGCGGCCACCAGCGCAGTGACAGGCCGTTGCCAGTCGAAGACCCGCGCCATGTGCGCAAACGCCACAGTTCCAACATCGACATGCGTGTGGACATCAGTGCGGCTGCCTGCATCCGCCCGGCGCCGGCCGCCGAGCCGCATTGCGGCACGTCGTATGCCACCCCGCTGGTGACCGCCACCGTGGCGACCATGCTGGCGATCAACCCGGCCCTGACCCCGCAGCAGGTGCGCATGCTGTTGCGGCGCAGCGCCTTGACCCTGGGCACCGAGCAGGATTTCGAAGCCATGGATGCCGAGGACCTGACCGCGCCGATTCTGCCATCGGAGCGCAACGGGCAATTGCATCACCCCGACCTTGGCCGCTCTGCGCGGCTGGACATGCAGCGGGCGCTGGACCTGGCCGTGCAGAGTCGCGACCGGGTGCGTTGAACGGTGGCTGTTGACGGGCAAATTCCGTAACATCGCGACCCTTGTTTTTGTCCCGTCCGCCCGGACCGACCCCAGGATGCTCATGAAACCCGCCCGACTCCGCGCCGACCTGCTCGCCGGCCTGACCACCTCGTTCGCCCTGGTGCCCGAGTGTATCGCTTTCGCCCTGGTGGCCCACCTGAACCCGCTGATGGGCCTGTATGGCGCCTTCATCATCTGCACCCTTACGGCGCTGTTCGGCGGCCGGCCGGGTATGATTTCCGGGGCTGCCGGTTCGATGGCGGTGGTGATCGTCGCGCTGGTGGTGCAGCACGGCGCCCAGTACCTGCTGGCCACGGTTTTGCTGGGCGGCGTGGTGATGATGCTGTTCGGCCTGTTGCGCCTGGGCAAGCTGGTGCGGTTGGTGCCTTACCCGGTCATGCTCGGCTTCGTCAACGGCCTGGCGATCGTGATCGCGCTGGCCCAGCTCGAGCATTTCAAGCAGGGTGAACACTGGCTCACTGGAATGCCGTTGTACCTGATGATCGGCCTGGTGGCGCTGACCATGCTGGTGGTCTACGTACTGCCGAAGCTGACCCGCGCGGTGCCGCCGGCGCTGGTGGCGATCCTCGGTGTCGGCCTGCTGGTGTACGTGCTCGACCTGCCTACGCGCACCCTCGGCGACATGGCGAGCATCGCTGGTGGCCTGCCGCACCTGGCACTGCCGGATGTGCCGTGGAACCTCGAGACCCTGAAGATCATCGCCCCCTACGCCGTGCTGATGGCCATGGTCGGCCTGCTGGAAACCTTGCTCACCCTCAACCTTACCGATGAAATCACCGAGAGCCGTGGCTACCCGGACCGCGAGTGCGTTGCGCTGGGTGCGGCCAACATGGTTTCCGGCCTGTGCGGCGGCATGGGCGGTTGCGCAATGATCGGCCAGACGGTGATCAACCTCAGCTCAAATGGCCGTGACCGGCTGTCGGGTGTGGTAGCCGGGGTGATGGTCCTGCTGTTCGTGTTGTTCCTGTCGCCGCTGATCGAGCGTATTCCGCTGGCGGCGCTGGTCGGGGTGATGTTCGTGGTGGCGCAGCAGACTTTTGCCTGGGCGTCGTTGCGGGTGCTGCACAAGGTACCGGCCAGCGATGTGCTGGCGATCATTGCCGTCACCGTGGTAACGGTGTTCACCGACCTGGCGGTTGCGGTGCTGTTCGGTGTCGTGATCGCGGCGGTGAACTTTGCCTGGCAGCATGCGCGGGAGCTGTATGCCGACAGCCATGACGATGGGGAAGGGGGCAAGCGTTACCAGGTGCACGGCACGCTGTTCTTTGCCTCGACAACGGTGTTCCTGAACCAGTTCGACCCGGCCAAGGATCCGGCCAGGGTGACCCTGGACTGCCAGCATTTGAGCTTTGTCGATTATTCGGCGGTTGCCGCGTTGAAGACCTTGCGCGAGCGGTATGCCAAGGCTGGCAAGCAATTGCGGGTGGTGCATCTGTCCGAGCGTTGCAAGAAGCTGCTGAAACGGGCCGGGGAGCAGCACTGAGAAGGGTTGTTGCCTGTGCCGGCCTCTTCGCGGCTAAAGCCGCTCCCACAGGGATCGCGCCAGCCTTTAGAAATTGAGTAAGACAGTTGCTCCCACAGGGACAACAGCCAGTGACTACTGTGCATTCCCTGTGGGAGCGGCTTTAGCCGCGAAGAGGCCAGCACAGGAGAACGAATTACTCCCCGCGGTTCTTCTTGACGATGGCATCGGCAATGCTCGCAGGTGCCTCTGCATAACGGGTGAACTCCATCGAGAAGCTGGCCCGGCCCTGGGTCATGGAGCGCATCGAGGTGGCGTAGCCGAACATCTCGCCCAGCGGCACCTCTGCACGGATCACCTTGCCAGCCGGCGTTTCGTCACCATCCTGGATCATCCCGCGGCGCCGGCTAAGGTCGCCGAGGATATCGCCCTGATACTCCTCGGGTGTCACCACCTCCACCTTCATCACCGGCTCCAGCAACACCGCGCCGCCTTTCTGCGACAACTGCTTGGTGGCCATCGAGGCGGCAATCTTGTAGGCCATTTCGTTGGAGTCGACGTCGTGGTACGAGCCGTCGTACACCGCCGCCTTGAGGTTGATCAGCGGGTAGCCGGCCAGCACGCCGTTCTTCATCTGCTCTTCGATACCCTTCTGGATCGCCGGGATGTACTCGCGCGGTACCACGCCGCCAACGATCTCGTTGATGAACTCCAGGCCTTCCTTGCCCTCGTCGCCGGGGGCGAAGCGGATCCAGCAGTGGCCATACTGGCCCCGGCCGCCGGACTGGCGGACGAAGCGGCCCTCGATCTCGCAGGTGTTGCGGATTTTCTCGCGGTAGGCCACCTGCGGCTTGCCGATGTTAGCCTCGACATTGAACTCGCGGCGCATGCGGTCGACGATGATGTCCAGGTGCAGCTCGCCCATCCCCGAGATAATGGTCTGGCCGGTCTCTTCGTCGGTGCGCACGCGGAATGACGGGTCTTCCTGGGCCAGCTTGCCCAGGGCGATGCCCATCTTTTCCTGGTCGGCCTTGGTCTTCGGCTCCACCGCCACGGAAATCACCGGGTCGGGGAAGTCCATGCGTTCGAGGATGATCGGTTTGTCCATGTCGCACAGGGTGTCGCCGGTGGTCACATCCTTCATGCCGATCAGTGCGGCGATGTCGCCGGCGCACACATCCTTGATTTCAGCGCGCTGGTTGGCATGCATCTGCACCATGCGGCCGATGCGTTCCTTCTTGCCCTTTACCGAGTTGAGCACCGCGTTACCGGAGCTGAGCACGCCAGAATAGACCCGGGCGAAGGTCAGGGTGCCGACGAACGGGTCGGTGGCGATCTTGAAGGCCAGGGCCGAGAACGGCTCGCTGTCATCGGCGTGTCGCTCCAGGTGCTTTTCTTCGTCATCCGGGTCGGTGCCCTTGATCGCCGGGATTTCAGAGGGCGCAGGCAGGTAGTCGATGACTGCGTCGAGCATCAGCGGCACGCCCTTGTTCTTGAATGACGAGCCGAGGATGGTCGGCACGATCTCGTTGGCTAATGTACGTTGCCGCAGACCTGCCTTGATTTCGTCGATGCTGAGATCAGGGTACTTGTTCAATAGTTCTTCATTGGCCTCGGCGGCAGCTTCTACCATCTTTTCGCGCCATTCGTCAGCCAGCGCCTGCAGCTCGGCAGGGATATCTTCTTCGCGGTAACTGGTGCCGTTGTCGGCATCATTCCAGTAGATGGCCTTCATCTTCACCAGGTCGATCTGGCCCTGGAAGTTTTCTTCGCTGCCAATGGCCAGCTGGATCGGCACCGGGTGGTGACCCAGGCGCTGGTCGATCTGCCGGACCACGCGCAGGAAATCGGCGCCCTGGCGGTCCATCTTGTTGATGTAGGCCAGGCGCGGCACGTGGTACTTGTTGGCCTGGCGCCATACTGTCTCGGACTGCGGTTCGACCCCGTCCGCGCCGCTGAATACCACCACCGCGCCATCGAGCACGCGCAGCGAGCGTTCCACCTCGATGGTGAAGTCGACGTGGCCGGGAGTGTCGATGATATTGAAGCGGTACTTGTGGGCGAACTGCTTGGTCGAGCCTTGCCAGAAGGCAGT
>NZ_OPYN01000174.1 GCF_900277125.1 Pseudomonas inefficax | reverse complement strand
TCAGTGCGGCGATGTCGCCAGCGCACACATCCTTGATTTCAGCGCGCTGGTTGGCGTGCATCTGCACCATGCGGCCGATGCGTTCCTTCTTGCCCTTTACCGAGTTGAGCACCGCGTTACCGGAGCTGAGCACGCCAGAATAGACCCGGGCGAAGGTCAGGGTGCCGACGAACGGGTCGGTGGCGATCTTGAACGCCAGCGCCGAGAACGGCTCGCTGTCGTCGGCGTGCCGCTCCAGGTGCTTTTCTTCGTCATCCGGGTCGGTGCCCTTGATGGCCGGGATCTCCGACGGGGCGGGCAGGTAGTCGATGACCGCGTCGAGCATCAGCGGCACGCCCTTGTTCTTGAATGACGAGCCGAGGATGGTCGGCACGATCTCGTTGTTCAGGGTGCGTTTGCGCAGGCCGGCCTTGATTTCTTCGATGCTCAGCTCTTCGCCATCGAGAAACTTCAAGGTCAGTTCGTCATCGGCCTCGGCCGCTGCTTCGACCATATGCGCACGCCATTCGTCAGCCAGCGCCTGCAGCTCGGCAGGGATATCTTCTTCGCGGTAACTGGTGCCGTTGTCGGCATCGTTCCAGTAGATGGCCTTCATCTTCACCAGGTCGATCTGGCCCTGGAAGTTTTCTTCGCTGCCGATGGCCAGCTGGATCGGTACCGGGTGGTGGCCCAGGCGCTGGTCGATCTGCTTGACCACGCGCAGGAAGTCGGCGCCCTGGCGGTCCATCTTGTTGATGTAGGCCAGGCGCGGCACGTGGTACTTGTTGGCCTGGCGCCATACTGTCTCGGACTGCGGTTCGACCCCGTCCGCGCCGCTGAACACCACCACCGCGCCATCGAGCACGCGCAGCGAGCGTTCCACCTCGATGGTGAAGTCGACGTGGCCGGGGGTGTCGATGATATTGAAGCGGTACTTGTGGGCGAACTGCTTGGTCGAGCCTTGCCAGAAGGCGGTGGTCGCTGCCGAGGTGATAGTGATGCCGCGCTCCTGCTCCTGGGCCATCCAGTCCATGGTCGCGGCACCATCGTGCACCTCGCCCATCTTGTGGTTGACCCCGGTGTAGAACAGGATCCGCTCGGTGGTCGTGGTCTTGCCGGCGTCCACGTGGGCGACGATGCCGATATTGCGGTACAGCTCGATGGGCGTTGTACGGGCCATGGCGGACTACCTGCGGATGAGCGGATTCTCCCACGGTAGCAGAACGGGAGAATCCTGCTTTACCGCCGGGCCGTCAGTCGGCCTGGGCCTGCAGCAGCCACTGACCATCCACTTCGCGGGCCAGGCCGCTGGCAGGCAACAGGGCTAGCAGGCGTGCGTGAAGGGCGGCTTCGGTGAAGGTCTTGAGGGTGGTCAGGTCCAGGTTGCCGACCAGGTTGAGGTCGGCCTTGGTGTACGACAGCCAGGCCTTTTTCAGGGCTTGGGCGACGTCGCTACCGGAGGTGCTGGCGAAGCGGCGGTGCCACTGGCGGCCGTCGAAGGTGAAGGTGTGGGCGTGGCTGTAGGTGCTTTGGTCGCCACCTTCGGTGCAGCGGTGGCAACGGCACGGGCCTTCGCCGAAGGCGTTACGCAGGTAGCTGTTGAAGTCCACCACGGGCTTGAGGGACAGGCGTTTGTCGACTTCGAACAGGTCGGCGATAAGGGGTTCTTCGGCGCTCACTCTGGATCCTCGTGTGGTGTGGCGTGCATCGCCGGGCACCCTAACAGATCGGGCCTTTCAGATCACCTTTTGCAGGCCTGGCCTCTTCGCGGGTAAACCCGCTCCCACAGGTACAACACAGCCTTTGAATGATGTGTAGTCCCTGTGGGAGCGGGTTTACCCGCGAAGAGGCCGGTAGAGACAATAGAGATCACCTGCCGTACTCTACGCGCCCATACGCCTACACACCCACTGAGGTAACCCCGCTTGAGCACCAAGTACCCGTACATCGCCACCATCACCATCAGCGCCGAAGACCGTGGCGGCGACACCGAAGCCTCGGAAAACCCCAACATGCGCGTTGGCCTGGAAGCGGTGACCGAAACACTGAAAAAGGTGCATTTCGTCGGTACGCTCGCAGCCCCCGAAAAGAACGCCACGCACATCTGCGTGACCTTGGAGAACGGCCTGACCTACTACGGCCCGATCGTCAACGGCCATGCCGAACTCGAAGGCGGCTGGATTGCCTTCGAGTCCGACATGCTCACCCCGCAGGAACTGGGTCTTTAAGCCCCGGTTGTTCTCAGGAGCCCAGCTCCGCCAGGCACTGCTCGAGGATATCCAGGCCTTCCTCGAGCACTTCGGCTTCGATGGTCAGCGGTGCCAGCAGGCGGATGATGTGCCGCGCCTTGCCGCTGGGCATCAGCAACAGGCCCTTGGCCCGCGCCGCTTCCATCACCTTGGCCAGTTGCGCCGGTGCCGGGCTGCCGTCGGCATTGACGAACTCGATCCCGCGCATGGCACCGACGCCGGTCAGGCGGCCGATGTACGGGCTCAGGCCCGAGGCCTTCCAGCGCTCGAAGCGGCGCACGATTGCCTGCTCCTGGCGTTCACCCCAGGTAGCGACGTTCTCGTCGGTCATCTGCGCCAGGCTGGCCAGGGCCGCTGCGCAGGCGATCGGGTTGCCTGAATAGGTGCCACCCAGGCCGCCCTTGGGCAGCGCTGCCATCAACTCCTTGCGCCCGACCACCGCACCCAGCGGCATGCCGCCTGCAATGCTCTTGGCCAGCAGCAGCAGGTCGGGTTCAAGCCCTAAGCGCGGGAAGGCGAAGCGCTGGCCGGTGCGGCCGAACCCGGACTGGATCTCGTCGATGATGATCAGGATGCCGTGCTCGTCGCAGAAGCGGCGCAGGGCCTGGGCGAAGGTTGGGTCAAGGGCAAGGAACCCGCCTTCGCCCTGCACCGGCTCGAAGATGAATGCCGCCACATCCTCCACTGCCAGCTCGACGCTGAACAGGCGGTCCATGGCCTTGAGGGCCTGTTCGCAGGTAACCCCGGTGTCGGCGCTGGGGTAGGGCAGGTGGTACACCGGCCCCGGCAGTTCGCCGACCCGCTGCTTGTACGGGGCGACCTTGCCATTGAGGTTCAGGGTGGCCAGGGTGCGACCATGGAAGCCGCCGTCGAAGGCGATGATCGCGCGTTTGCCGGTGGCAGCGCGGGCCACTTTCAGGGCGTTTTCCGCAGCTTCCGCGCCACTGTTGGTGAGCATGCCGGCCAATGGGTAGCTTACTGGTACGAACTGGCTCAGTTGCTCCATCAGCGCCAGGTATGGGCCGTGCGGGGCTGCGTTGAATGCGTAGTGGGTCAGGCGGGTGGCCTGGGCCTGGATCGCCGCCACCACGGCCGGGTTGCAGTGGCCCAGGTTGAGTACGCCGATACCGCCGACGAAGTCGATGTAACGTTTGCCGTCGGTGTCCCATACTTCGGCATTACGGCCATGGGAAAGTGTGATCGGATGAACGATGGCAATGGATTGGCTGATACTTTCCTGGTTCATGGGGCACGCGGACCTTGTTCGAGTTTCTTATTATCCAAGCGTGTTGGCGGGTTATTCCGCAAACGAATTATTCGATTGCGATCATTCCGTGGATTCTCGATCTTGGCTGGATTTTGTATTGCTAGCACTGGCCTCTTCGCGGGTGAACCCGCTCCCACAGGTACGGCGCCACGCTTGAAAGCTGTGCAATCCCTGTGGGAGCGGGTTTACCCGCGAAGAGGCCGTTACAGGTCCAATCAACCTCCCTCAGCCACCCGTTCCCGAATCCACTGCACGAAGGCCCGCACCTTGGGCACTTCGGCCGCATGCTCGGCATGGGCGATGAAGTGCCGGCCATTGCTCGCCACCGGGTGGTCCCAGGCCACCACCAGCTTGCCCTCGCTCAGCTCTTCGGCCACCAGATAGCGCGGAATCAGGGCGATGCCGCAACCGGCAATGGCAGCGCGGATGCACAGGTAGAACGTGTCGAAGCGTGGCCCGTGGTAGCTGTTCTGGCTATGCAACCCCAGCCCCAGGAACCATTCGTGCCAGGCCTCCGGGCGTGACACGCACTGCAACAGGCGGTGCTCGGTCAGCGCCTGGGCGCTGTCGAACCGGTGGTTGGCCAGCAGCTGCGGGCTGCATACCGGCACCACCTCTTCGCTGAACAGCTCGATGCAGGTTGCCCCGGGCCAGGTGCCCTGGCCGAAGAAAAACGCAATGTCGGCCTTGGCCTGCACCAGGTCGAACGGCTCCAGTTCATTGCGGATATCCAGGTGAATGCGCGGGTAGCGGTCGCCAAAACCCTTCAGCCGGGGCACCAGCCAGCGCGCGCCGAAGGTGGGCTG
This sequence comes from Pseudomonas inefficax, assembly GCF_900277125.1. Lineage (GTDB taxonomy): Bacteria > Pseudomonadota > Gammaproteobacteria > Pseudomonadales > Pseudomonadaceae > Aquipseudomonas > Aquipseudomonas inefficax. The sequence continues at coordinate 28,758 of NZ_OPYN01000174.1, read as the reverse complement.
GGTGGCAATGCGCAGCACTTCGGTCTCGTCGCCGTAGCTGAGGATGTAACGGCTGGAAATGTCGATCTGGGTGAGGATCTTGTTCACTTCGGTGAGGTACAGCGCGCCGGCCGGGGTGAGGTGCAGGCGGCGGCGAATGCGCTGGAACAGCGAGTGCGCAAGCATGTCCTCGAGCTGCGCGACCTGCTTGCTGACGGCGCTCTGAGTCAAGTGCAGTTCCTGGGCCGCGCGGGTGAAGCTGAGGTGGCGGGCGGCCGCTTCGAAGCACTGAAGGGCGGTGGTCGAAGGCATCAGGCGTTTGGACATGACAGGCAAATACCGAGCAAAAAAGGAAGGAGTTCATTCCGTAACGGAATCATGTGTTTCGAAAAGGTCGTTTGTTGACCCCGCCCTATAGATTAATACTGACCTGGATCAACGATTACAACCGGTCGTGCGAAGAGGAGGTCAGTACCCGCTTCCGGCATCTGCAAAACAACAACAACGAACATCAGAAATTTATAAGAATTCTGCTCCAGTCTTCAGCCGCTCCGCTGCGGCCGACCCATTCGAGGGTTCTTCATGGCTTCGCTACAAAACAACAAACAGCGCTCCCTGCAGCACGGCCTGACGTCCCGTCAGGTATCCATGATTTCCATCGCCGGCATCATCGGCGCCGGCTTGTTCATCGGGTCCTCCAACGCCATTGCCACCGCCGGCCCGGCCATCCTCATCTCCTACGCCATGACCGGCCTGCTGGTCTTGCTGGTGATGCGCATGCTGGGTGAAATGGCCATCGCCAACCCCAACAGCGGCTCGTTTTCCACCTATGCCTCCGAAGCCATCGGCCCCTGGGCAGGCTTTACCATCGGCTGGCTGTACTGGTGGTTCTGGGTACTGATCATTCCGGTCGAGGCCATCGCCGGTGCCGATATCCTGCATGCCTATTTCCCTGGCGTGCCGTCGTGGCTGTTCGCCTTCCTCATCATGCTGGTGCTGTCGGGTACCAACCTGATCAGCGTGAAGAACTTCGGTGCCTTCGAGTACTGGTTCGCGCTGGTCAAGGTGGTGGCGATCATCGCCTTCATCGTGGTCTGCAGCCTGGCAGTGTTCGGCGTCTGGCCACTGGCCGAGGTGTCCGGGGTCAGCCGGTTGTGGGACAACGGCGGCTTCATGCCCAACGGTTTCGGCACCGTGCTCGGTGGCGTGCTGATCACCATCTTCTCGTTCTTCGGCGCCGAGATCGTCACCATTGCCGCTGACGAAACCGCCAACCCGAAAGACAAGATTCGCCGCGCCACCAACCTGGTGGTGTACCGCATCGCCATCTTCTACCTGGCGTCGATCTTCCTGGTGGTGTCGCTGGTGGCCTGGAACGACCCAGGGCTGAAAGCGGTGGGTTCGTTCCAGCGTGTGCTTGAGGTGCTGAACGTGCCGGGCGCCAAGCTGCTGGTGGATATCGTGGTGCTGGTGGCCGTGACCAGCTGTATGAACTCGGGCCTGTACACCGCGTCGCGCATGCTCTATTCGCTGGGTGCCCGCGGCCAGGCGCTGAGCGTGACCAAGCGTATTTCCGGCTCTGGCGTACCAACCGTGGCGGTCATCTTCTCGACCCTGGCCGGCTTTGCCGGGTGCTTGGTCAACTATGTGTTCCCGGGCAAGGTATTCGGCTTCCTGCTGTCCACCACCGGCGCCATCGCCTTGCTGGTGTACCTGGTGATTGCCGTGTCGCAGCTGCGCATGCGTGCCCGCGCCGAGCGTGAAGGGCGGCCGCTGGAGCTGAAGATGTGGCTGTTCCCGTGGCTGACCTGGCTGGTGATCGGCACCATCGTCATGGTACTGGGCTACATGCTGTTCAGCGATGCCTACCGCTACGAGACGCTGATGACCGCCGGGGTGACAACGTTCATCCTGCTGGTTTCGCTGACCCAGCGGCGCGCCAGTGTGGCTACCCAGACGGCCTGATGTTTCTGCTTTAATGTGGGGGCGTTGGGCGCCCCCCATATCAATAAGCACAGGAAGCGTATGAACGACCATTCCCTTTCCCTCCAGGCCCTCGCCGCACCCGACGGCACTTGCTACGGTTGCGGTTGCTCTCACCCCAGCGGCCTGCACCTGCAAAGCCATTGGGACGCCGACGGCATCCACCTGGTGTGCCGGCACGCGCCCGACAGCACCTTCATCGGCTGGCCCGGCCTGGTCTACGGCGGGCTGCTGGCGATGCTGGTCGACTGCCACTCCAACTGGACGGCTATGGCTTACCACTACCGCAATGAAGGTCGCGAAGCGGGGAGCCTGCCGCGCATCGACTGTGTCACTGGCAGCCTTGGCCTGAGCTACCTCAAGCCCACACCCATGGGCGTGGAACTGTTGCTCAAGGCGCGTGTGGAGGGTGAGGTCGGGCGCAAGACCCGGGTAATCTGCGAAGTCTGGGCCGGCGATGTACTGACGGTGACGGCTGACTCGGTGTTCGTCCGCGTCGATACCGAAAAGCTCAAGCTCAAGGCCCACGGCCAAGCCTGAGCCGACCGTGCTGATGAGTGGTCGGTGATGGTCAGCGGCCGGGGATGTCTCTAGAGTGAGAGGTTCACTCCCCAGGCAAGGTTGATCATGACCGATCTCAGTGCTTTCCCCATTACCCGCAAGTGGCCCGCAAAACACCCCGAACGCCTGCAGCTTTACTCGCTGCCTACGCCCAACGGTGTCAAGGTGTCGATCATGCTCGAAGAGATCGGCCTGGCCTATGAGCCGCACAAGGTCAGCTTCGACAACGATGACCAGCTGAGCCCCGAGTTCATATCGCTCAGCGTCAACAACAAGATCCCTGCCATCCTCGACCCCAACGGCCCGGGTGGCCAGCCGCTGCCGCTGTTCGAGTCGGGAGCGATCCTGCAGTACCTGGCGGAGAAGAGCGGCCAGTTGCTCAGCCAGGACCCGGCCCAGCGTTACCAGACCTTGCAGTGGCTGATGTTCCAGATGGGTGGCATCGGGCCAATGTTCGGCCAGGTGGGGTTCTTCCATTTCTTTGCTGGCAAGGAATACGAGGACAAGCGCCCGCGCGACCGTTATGTCAACGAGTCCAAGCGCCTGCTCGGTGTTCTGGACCGGCATCTGAAAGGCCGGGAATGGATGGTCGACGAGTACAGCATTGCCGATATCGCGATCTTCCCGTGGGTGCGTAACCTGGTTGAGCGTTACAACGCCCGTGATCTGGTCGGCTTCGATCAGTTACAGGAAGTGCAGCGGGTGCTGGCGGCATTCCTCGAGCGGCCGGCCGTGCAACGCGGCCTGAAAATTCCAGGTTGAGTAGTTGACTCCGATCCTGTGGGAGCGGGTTTACCCGCGAATGCGATGTTGGGTTTACCGACGCATTCGCGGGTAAACCCGCTCCCACAGGGGATGGTGTACAGATTCAGAATATCTGGTGCAGCACCCAGTACAGGCTACCGGCCAAAAGCATCGCTGCCGGCAAGGTCAGCACCCAGGCCATCAGCAGGTTGACCAGCGTGCGCTTCTGAATCCCCGACCCGTTGGCCACCATGGTCCCGGCTACCCCGGAACTCAGTACATGGGTAGTCGACACCGGCAACCCGAACATGTCCGCCGCACCGATGGTGCACATTGCCACCACTTCGGCCGAAGCCCCTTGGGCATAGCTGAGGTGGGTCTTGCCGATTTTCTCGCCTACCGTTACCACGATGCGCCGCCAACCGACCATGGTGCCCAGCCCCAGTGCAATGGCCACGGCCACTTTCACCCATAGCGGGATGTAGCGGGTGGCATCGTCCAGCTGGGTCTTGAACAGCAGCAACTGGCTGCGTGTGCCGGCATCGAACCCTACCAGCTGGTTCTTCTCGATCAGGCGGATGGCTTCGCTGGTCAGGTACATGTCGTTGCGCACGTTGGCCATGGCTTCGGCTGGTACCCGCTTGAGCGAGCCATAACCTTTGACCTCTTCGCCGATCATGCCGGTAAGCGCTGCCAGCGCCGGTATCAGTTGCGGGTTGGCCTTGGGCTCGGCAATGAACGTGGTCAGCACCTGGCGCGGGTCGGCCGGTGCCGCTTGCGGGGTTCCGCGCACCAGTGCCTGGCGGGTAACTTCGGCGACCGCGGAAAACTGCAAGGCTTGCTCATTGGGCATGGTCTTGTTCAGTGCGTAAGCCATCGGCAGGGTGCCAACCAGAATCAGCATGATAAGGCCCATGCCTTTCTGGCCGTCATTGGAGCCGTGGGCAAAGGACACCCCGGTGCAGGTCAGGATCAGCACGCCGCGAATCCACCACGGTGGCGGTGTCTGGCCTTCCGGCGCCTGGTACAGCGCCTTGCGCTTGACCAGCGCGCGCAGTGCCAGCAGCAACAGGGCGGCACAGGCAAAGCCGATAAGTGGCGAAAACAGCAGGGCATAACCGACCTTGCTGGCCTGGGCCCAGTCCACGCCACTGGTACCGTCGCGCCCATGCATCAGCGCATTGGCCACGCCCACGCCGATGATCGAACCGATCAGGGTGTGCGAGGATGAGGCCGGCAGGCCCAGCCACCAGGTGCCGAGGTTCCAGATGATCGCCGCCAGCAGCAGGGCAAAGACCATGGCGAAGCCGGCCGAGGAACCAACCTGCAGAATCAGCTCCACCGGCAGCAGGGCGATGATGCCGAACGCCACCGCGCCGCTGGAAAGCAGCACCCCGAGGAAGTTGCACAGCCCGGACCAGACCACGGCGACGGGGGCTGGCAACGAGTGGGTGTAGATGACGGTGGCCACTGCGTTGGCGGTGTCATGGAAGCCATTGACGAACTCGAAGCCCAGGGCAATCAGTAACGCCAGGCCCAGCAGCAGGAATGGCGTGACCGTGGTGATTACCGTACCGCTGGCCGCCACGTCCTGCTTCAGGCTCCAGGCGGTGTAGGCAATGCCGGCCAGCAGCAGGCCGAAGAACAATACCAGGGTGGCACGCCCAGGCTTGTGGGCAAGTTGCGGGCGGGCATCGCGTTGGGCCAGTTGCGGCAGGCTGGCCAGTGAAGGGGTTGCCATGGTGGCTCCGGTTGGAGTGGGCAAGGGTGCCGAAGGCCTTGAGCATAGAAACAATTCGTAACCCGGCCGTGACCTCGATCAATGAATTATCTAGGCTCAAGACGGACGGTAGTGGCAGGAGAAACCCATGATTCGCTGCAAGCGCGTCTACCAAGCGGTTGAGCAAGACGACGGCCAGCGCGTGCTGGTTGATCGCCTGTGGCCGCGTAACAAGCGCAAGGACGACCTGCACGGGCAGTGGTTGCGCGAAGTTGCACCCTCTGATGAGTTGCGCAAGGCGTTTCACCAAGGAGAAGTGGATTTCGCCGGCTTCGCCCAGCAGTACCGGCAGGAGCTGGCGGCCCACCCCGAGCACTGGTACCCGCTGCTGGATCTGGCCGGAAAGGGCACGCTGACATTGCTTTATGCGGGCAAGGACACCGAGCACAACAATGCCCGGGTGTTGGCCGAATGGCTCGAGGATGAACTGGACAGGCGTGGGCCCGGCAGTTCGCCCGTGTGCTACGCCCAATGAACGATAATGATTTATCGGGACTGTGCTGACCCCTGTAGGAGCGGCCTTGTGTCGCGACAGGGCCGCAGAGCGGCCCCGGCAATAATGGCTCCATGCCGAAATCCCGGGGCTGCTGTGCAGCCCTCTCGCGACACAAGGCCGCTCCTACAAACGACAGTGCAAGAGCTGCCAGACCAGAGAACCCATGCCTCTACAACTAACCCCCGCCAACGACACCCACCGCACCTTCGCCCGCGACCTCACGCGCCGCGCCATGCTGCCGTACTACCGCGAATACGACCTGCTGTGGCTAGAGGAAGCCTTCGACGAAGCCTGGGGCTGGCGCGAGCAATGGCTGGTGACCGAAGGCGACGCCGTGCTCGGCTTCTGCAGCCTCAGTCAGGACCGCCAGGCGCTGTTCATTCGCGAGTTGCATCTGCTACCCGAGCACCGTGGGCGAGGGGTCGGCAGTTGGGTGCTGGAGCAGTTGGCACTGTGGGCCCGCCAGCGGCACCTGCCGCTGCTGCGGCTGATGGTGTTTCGCAGCAACCCGGCGCGCGTGCTCTACCAGCGCCACGGCTTCGTCGAAATGGGCGAGGACGAATGCTTTGTGCGCATGCAGCGCACGATCGACTAATAGCTCAATGATGGCTTGTCGCGACTGGTGAGCATCGGCATAGTGAACCCAGGCGTTCACGGCTGCCTGCAGACGGGTAGGCCGTACGTGATTGTGATCAGGGACAAGGAGACCCCCATGAATGGAATCGGTCCGCGGCTGCGGGAAGAGCGAGAACGCCTGGGGATGACCCAGCGCGTGTTTGGCGATATCGGCGGGGTCGAACCCAATGCCCAAGGCAAATACGAGAGTGGTGAACGTTCGCCGCGGGTCGACTACCTGGCGGCTTTGGCAGCCAGGGGCGTGGATGCACTTTATGTGCTCAGCGGCACTCGCACCCCCGTACCGCTGGAGGGGCTGAGCACCGATGAGTCCGGTTTGCTGGGGGCTTTCCGGCAATTGTCATGCGACGACCAAGCGGCCCTTTGGCACTTGTTGCGGCGTTTGACCAATAACGACAAATCCCGGCAGACAATGAGGCCGCTTACGGTTGAACGTCAGGCGTTTCTTACGGAAGGAATGCGTTAGGTCCGCCGTGAAAAATTTTGTTAAGGTGGCAGGATCCAATCGCCCTGCTGACGAGGTGTGTGCTTGATTAGGGTCTTAGTGGTCGACGATCACGATCTGGTACGAACCGGTATTACACGCATGCTGGCCGACATCGATGGCCTGCAGGTGGTGGGTGAGGGCGATTCGGGCGAGTCGGCGCTCAGGCTGGCCCGTGAACTGAAGCCGGATGTGGTGCTGATGGACGTGAAAATGCCCGGCATCGGTGGCCTGGAGGCCACCCGCAAGCTGCTGCGCAGCCATCCGGACATCAAGGTGGTTGCCGTGACTGTGTGCGAGGAAGACCCGTTCCCCACGCGCCTGTTGCAGGCCGGTGCTGCTGGCTACCTGACCAAGGGCGCCGGCCTTGACGAAATGGTCCAGGCCATCCGCCTGGCCTTCGCCGGCCAGCGCTACATCAGCCCGCAGATTGCCCAGCAGATGGCGTTGAAACCTTTCCAGCCGCAGGGTTCGCCGTTCGATGCCTTGTCGGAACGGGAAATCCAAATTGCCCTGATGATCGTTGGTTGCCAGAAAGTGCAGATCATCTCCGACAAGTTGTGCCTCTCGCCCAAGACCGTCAATACTTACCGTTATCGGATCTTTGAAAAACTCTCCGTCACCAGCGACGTCGAACTGACCTTGCTGGCCGTTCGCCACGGCATGGTCGACGCAAGCCTGTAAAACCTCATGTCCCAAGTTTTCGATGCCAGCGCATTCCTGGCTACCTGCAGTGGTCGCCCGGGCGTCTACCGGATGTTCGACGGCGAAGCCCGGCTGCTTTACGTGGGCAAGGCCAAGAACCTCAAGAAGCGCCTGGCCAGCTATTTCCGCAAGACCGGCCTGGCGCCCAAGACCGCCGCGCTGGTGGCCCGCATCGCCCAGGTCGAAACCACCATCACCGCCAACGAAACCGAGGCGCTGCTGCTGGAGCAGAACCTGATCAAGGAATGGCGGCCGCCGTACAACATCCTGCTGCGCGATGACAAATCCTACCCCTACGTGTTCCTTTCCGACGGTGAGTTCCCGCGGCTGGGCATCCACCGTGGGGCGAAGAAGGCCAAGGGCCGCTACTTTGGCCCGTACCCCAGCGCCGGAGCCATTCGCGAAAGCCTTAGCCTGCTGCAGAAGGCCTTTTCGGTGCGCCAGTGCGAAGACAGTTACTACGCCAACCGCACCCGGCCATGCCTGCAGTACCAGATCAAGCGCTGCAAAGGGCCCTGCACGGGCCTGGTGACCGCCGAGGAATATGCCGAGGACGTGCGCCACTCGGTGATGTTCCTCGAAGGGCGTAGCCAGCAACTGGGCAACGAGCTCAATGCCGAGATGGAGAAGGCCGCCATGGCCCTCAATTTCGAGAAGGCCGCCGAGTTGCGCGACCAGATCGCCTTGTTGCGCCGGGTCCAGGACCAGCAGTACATCGAAGGCGGCAGCGGCGATGTCGACGTTGTCGCCGCCTTCGTCAACCCTGGTGGCGCCTGCGTGCACCTGATCAGCGTGCGCGGCGGGCGGGTGCTGGGCAGCAAGAATTTCTTCCCGCAGGTAGGTATCGAGGAGGAGGTGGCCGAAGTGATGGCCGCGTTCCTTTCCCAATACTACCTGGGCAATGCCGAGCGCGAATTGCCGGGCGAACTGATCGTCAACGTGGTGCACGAAGACTTCGCAGCCATCAGCGAAGCCCTGCACACCCTGCGTGGCCGCGAGCTGACCATCAGCCACCGGGTACGCGGTACCCGCGCCCGCTGGCAGCAACTGGCGGTGACCAACGCCGAGCAGGCGCTCAATGCCCGCCTGGCCAACCGCCAGCACATGGCCGCACGTTTCGAGGCCCTGGCCGAGGTGCTGCAGCTGGACGAGGTGCCGCAGCGCCTGGAGTGCTACGACATCAGCCATTCCAGCGGCGAAGCCACCGTGGCCAGCTGCGTGGTGTTCGGCCCCGAAGGCCCGCTCAAGTCCGACTACCGCCGCTTCAACATCGAAGGCGTCACTGCCGGCGACGACTACGCCGCCATGCACCAGGCCCTGACCCGCCGCTACGGGCGCATCAAGGACGGCGAGGGCAAGCTGCCCGACGTGCTGCTGGTGGACGGCGGCAAAGGCCAGCTGAACATGGCCCGTGACGTGATGCAGGAGCTGGGCTTCAGTGACCTGACCCTGCTGGGCGTGGCCAAGGGCGTGACGCGCAAGGCCGGTTTCGAAACCCTGTACCTGAATGACGTGCACCACGAGTTCACCCTGAAGGGTGACTCACCGGCCCTGCACCTGATCCAGCAGATCCGCGACGAGGCCCACCGTTTCGCCATCACCGGCCACCGCGCCCGTCGTGGCAAGGCCCGCCGGGTGTCCAGCCTGGAGGATGTGGCCGGGGTAGGGCCCAAGCGCCGGCGCGACCTGCTGAAACATTTCGGCGGCCTGCAGGAGCTCAACCGCGCCAGTATCGATGAAATCGCCAAAGCGCCCGGCATCAGTAAAAAGCTTGCCGAGTCGATTTATGCCAGCCTGCATAGCGAGTAGAATGCGGGCTCAACTTGCGGCCAGTCGTACCGATGAATATTCCAAACCTGCTCACCGTTCTACGCGTCCTGCTCATCCCGATCTTCATTCTGCTGTTCTATATGCCCTATCACTGGAGCTATATGGCCGCCAGCAGCGTGTTCGCCGTTGCCGCCGCCACCGACTGGCTGGACGGCTACCTGGCGCGTCGCCTGCAGCAGAGCACGCCGTTCGGTGCGTTTCTTGACCCAGTAGCCGACAAGCTGATGGTGGCGGTGGCCCTGGTGCTGCTGGTGCAGACCCACGCCAATTTCTGGCTGACCCTGCCGGCTGCGGTGATCATCGGCCGCGAGATCGTGGTATCGGCGTTGCGCGAGTGGATGGCCGAGCTGGGCGCGCGCGCGCATGTGGCGGTGTCCAACCTTGGCAAGTGGAAAACCGCGGCGCAGATGCTGGCGCTGGTGATCCTGCTGGCCAACCCGCCGGCGGTGACCTTCTGGGTAATTCTGGGTTACGCGCTGCTGCTGGTGGCGGCTGGGCTGACATTGTGGTCGATGGTGCACTACCTGCTGGCCGCCTGGCCGCACCTGCGCGAAGGCTCTGAGCAGAAGTAAAAGTTTTTTTGAATCAAGGGGTTGACGCCGTTTTGGAAATCGCTAGAATGGCACCCATCACGACGCGGGAATAGCTCAGTTGGTAGAGCACGACCTTGCCAAGGTCGGGGTCGCGAGTTCGAGTCTCGTTTCCCGCTCCAAATATAGATTTACAGGGTTCTTTGGAAGTCTGTAAATCATTGAAAAAAGACGCGTCGGCGTCTTTTTTCGTTTCAGCGCAGTCTGCCTGAATCCACCAACAGCCACGAAATTGAAGTACATATTTAAGTACAGCGATTCCGGGTAGTTGGCGTAGCGGATTGATGGCAGAACCGCTGTCCGCCAAGTAAATCCTACCGGCAAGAACTAAACCTCAAAGACACTGCTGGCCTTGCACTGATCGTTGGTGCCAAAGGGCCCAGGCAGTGGCATTTCGTTTCTACTGGTTGTGCAAGCAGGCCCGCATCTCGATGAGTGTCTATCCGGCCGCCAGGGCTAAACCAACTGTTTCCTGAGCCAGAGTGTCGCTTTCGCTACCGATGCCTGCTGGCAACCGGGGAGGCTCAGGGCTTGACCGAGGTCGTCGAACAGAGCGAGAAGTCGGGCAGCGTTTCAGCCGTGAGGTCGGGTGGAGTGTCTTCGCCGGGCGTGAACAGCATACGCATGGCTCCCTGTGCTTCTGACTCTACGTGTGGCGTGTGGTCAACGGTTTTGACTACAAGCGAAGTGACACTGGCTTGTTCGCGGTGATGGTCCATCACTTTGGTGACAAGCGCTTCGTTCGAGGGCGTCTCTGCCCGGTCGATCACTGTGAGTATTCCGCCCGAACGAAGGACTCGATCCGCCACTTCATACACGTTGTTCTGGACAAAAATGCGGTGCTCGCGAGGCGTTGGCATGGAGGCGAGGTCGACGGCGATGTTGTGTCCGCGCGCATCGTGGGTACCCAGCAGCCAGCAGGCAACGGAGTCGAACTTGGGCTGCTGTTCGAGCCAAGCCTCCAGTTTCGGGTCATTCAAGGCATCGCCTTCGATCAATAGGCAATCTGCCTGCGGAACACTGCCGATATCCTTGTAAATCAGCCGATAGGCGTTGTCATCCAGGCTCTTGGGTGTTTCCCGTGCAATGACCGCGACGGAGTAGCCGCTTTCAGACACGAGCCGCTGGGTGGCTGCAATGCAATGGGGATTCTCTTCGATACAGACGACAGTATGCCCCTGTTTCAGCAGGGCCAATGTGGAGTGGCCGACGCCGCAGCCGATTTCCAACGTGCGAGGGTAGCCAACCAAGCGCTCGGCCATCCAGCCGTAATGACCTTGGTCGAGATGCCCTTTGGAGTTGACGCCCCAGCTCTTGATGTAGTCCTTTCGGAAGCGGTTGAGTTGGTACAGGGCAGGCGGTAGCAACGGTGTGCTGCTGCGCTTGGCTTTGGCTTTCTTGCTGTCACGTCGTTTCTTGCTGTTGATGCTCATAGGCGTTCCCTGTACCTGATGGGTGGCCCATGATCTTAAGCGGTGAACACGTGTATAGCTCTAAACAGGGTGTTTGCTTGTTCTGAAAGTTGTAAGAAGGCGTATCGCTGTTGAGCATAGAAGATTCCAACGTAGTGCCTGCGGCCTCAGCAGCCTGACGAAGTACTGCAGGTAGCGTTCGGTCACGACCGGGTTGTACATCCGGGGGGGCAGACTCGTGTATCTAAGTGGTAATTAATTAGACACTGAAACTTGAAATGACCCTTTAGGCTCAGGTGCCGAAATTCAGGAGCAAGCCATGACGGTCACAGCTGATTCCCCGCAACCGGAAGCGCCTACCTTACAGGCATTAGCGCAAGCTTATCAGGACAATTTGATTGCCAGTCGGCAACCGGCCTGGCTAAGGAAACTCACCGCAGCACAATTGGACGAGCTGAATTTGGCAATGAAAACCAGCCTGAAAAATCGGCGGCTGGTGAGTGCCAGACTTGGGCAGATTCAGCGTATTGATGACTTCACTGTTCCACTCATGCAGACGGCGCTGAGTGCTTTTGATTCGAGCTTTGATGTGAGAAGCATGAGGTTCGATCAGGGTGTATTCAAGCCAGTGACCAGTTGGGGCCCCAACCGAGCGCCGATTCACACTGTGGAGTACAAGACCATTCCTTTGATGGAGGCTGTGCTCTGGAATTTTACGGCGAATGAGGCGAGCGAAGGGGGGCAGCGGCAGGGCAACTGTCTGGTGGATGCACAGGGCCGGGCAGTCAACAGGCCTTCTGCGGTTGAGTTCGCCCAGCTGTGCCGTGAGCTTGATTTGGGGGCGCAGTACGAGGGACATTTGCGGGAAATACTATATACGCCGTGGTATGACAGCGGCGGCCAAGTGACCGTGGACTCATTGCTGGAACGAGCTCTCAGGTCAGATATGCTGATAGACGCCTACAAAGCGCGATTTCATTACAACACTCTGACCGATTCGGAGCTCAAGCTCATTGCCGACCTCTGTCGCACGGGCAAGGTTGGCAGGCTTGATGGTAACGAGGTTAAACCGAGGCAGTTGCAACTGCTCGGATGCTCGCTTGAGCAAATTGTGGTTCTAGATGTCATGGAGGACGGCTTATTTTTCGGTAAGAACCGTAAGCGCGTTCTAGTTTATATCCCGGGCGATCCCTATGGGCCGTGGAGTGCCTGCGATAGCCTGCAGACGTTTTCCCAATCGGTCGCCAATGGTCGCCTACGTCAAAAGAAGTATCAAATCTTTTTCAAGCGCTTCCTGCCATTACGCGAGCGCACCGCTTTCTTTGCGCAGGTCGATAATCTACTGGGGGATATTACGGCGTGGGCGACTCGGGACTTAAAAGAGCATATGAAAGATTATCCGCTTCCGCTATTTACCCACTTGGCGGCAACCCGAAGCCGTAGAGTTATAGAGGACAGCGCATCTATTTTATCGCCGGTCGTTCGCTTGGACCGCCAGCTGAAGGGCGAGCATTACCAGCGACTGTCCTCGGACGGCGGGTTGCTTTTGGGATTGGCCAGTATCTTCGTGCCGGAAATTGGCTTGGCGCTACTGGCGATACTTGCATGGGAGATGCTCAGTGAGGTCATTGAAGGCGTCGAGGATTGGAACGAGGGCGACACGAGTGAGGCGATAGATCACTTCTTCAATGTGAGCAAGCGTGCGACCGAAGTTGCGGCCATGGTCGCTGGAGGAAAGTTGGCGCAGCGCGCTTTTGCGGGGTCTAGAAAAATTGACAGTCTAGTCGCTACACGGATGGAAGATGGCAGTGACAAGCTTTGGACGATGGATATTGCGCCTTTTCGCAGTCCGCGACCAGCAGGACTCCAAAAGATGGAGCAGGGTATCTATAAGCGAAATAATGACCATTGGGTTGAAATCGAAGGGCATACTTATCCAGTACAACGCACTGCGGACAACGAGTGGCAGCTGCAACCAAAGAATGGACACGGTCCTTTGCTGACAAATAATTCGGCGGGGTGCTGGCGGCTACAAAGTGATGATCCGGCTAGCTGGACGGACATGCATCGGATGTTCCGCAGATGGGGTGAGCCATTTAACAAGCTAAGTGATGACGAGATCGACAAAGTATGTGCCATACACGGTTTACAGACTGATCAGTTGCGTACTTTGCATATACGTGGTGAAGGTGCGCCGGCAGAGTTGCTTGACACCGTTGTTCGTGTGCAGTTGGCCGAAAGGGTTGTTGAATTAGCTAACTGCCTTAAGCTGGGGGTGCCCGTAGTGGATGTCGCTGCCTTGGATGCAGCCCGAGCCTTGCCAGGGGCGAGCGATGTATCAGAGTCGGCGTTAGCCGGTTTGGTTGGGCGGCACCGGAGACAATTGGTAGGGCAGCTGTACCACGCTTGGAGCGCAGGAACGGTTACCAATGTTGACGGATTGATGCGTATGTTTCCGAGCTTGCATCGGCCGGCCGCGGAAGCGCTGTTGCGTTTGGCAAGAGTAGAAGACCGACAACGTTTTCTTGAGACGGGGCGCGTATCACTCCGTTTAGCCGAAGCCGCACGGACGCTGTCATTGCGGTTGCGTACCATCCGCGTGCAGGAGGCATTTGTATTGGATACTCCTCAGACAGCGGACCTTGCTCGCGTCGCTTTGGCTATGATCAAACACGTTACGCATGCGCCCGATCTACACTGGCGTTTGTTTGATCGCGGTCTGGATGGTCCATTGCTGCTTGACACCGGAGGAAGGGGCGCGCAGTACCAGTTGATCCATGTCGACGGCCAATTCAGTTTGTTCCGCAACGGACACCCATTTGGCGCGGTTGGGGAGCTCTTTTCAGTAATCACTTCTGCATTCGAGCAGCCCGAACGTGCTGCCATGGAACTGGGGGACCCCTTTCCCGTGAGGTTGCGTGCACGTTTGGCGCATGAGACAGCGCAACGAAGGGGGGAAGTCGAACGGATGCTGAGCCCTGTTCGTCATGGAAGCCTGATGGCGCTGCAACGATTGGATGGAAATAGATTGGGCTTCCCGCTAAGTGGAAGAGGTGCGATTCGTGCTTTGGGCCCTAGTGCTTTGTATCCCGAGGTAAGGCGAATCTACCCACATTATGATGTCGATGAAATTAATCAGTGGCTTGCGGGGTTGGAGCGGGCGGGTACGACCGTTTGGGAAGAGTTGCCGAGGTTGCGACAACAACTACTTCAATTGGAGGAAACGTTACATAGTTGGCATACAGAAACCTTGCAGGACGCTACCAGCCGCTTAGTGCGGGGGCGGATCAAGGAACGGTTGATCATGGCGTGGCGACGTATTCCTGTCCAAGGGGAAGGCATTGACAGTATACTTCTATCAGGGCTTCGTCCAGGCCGACTTCCAGATTTGCCGGCGGATATTCGTTTTTCGGAAATTACTTCGCTTGATTTTCGAGGCATGGAGTTAGCCCGTGTGTCACCTGGATTTTTAAATTCTTTTCCTAATCTACGCACGTTGTGCCTGGCTGGTAACCGCTTGAAGCGCCTGCCAAATCAACTGGCACTCGGGAGGCTTAGAGTTTTAAATCTTTATAATAATCAGATTGTTTTGGACGCTGTCCAAGCTACCGTCCTGGCAAGTTGCGAGAGCTTGGAGGTTATCAACCTAGGGCATAACCCGCTTGGCAAGTCGTTCTCCGTAAGCGGAATGAGCCGGTTGCGTATAATACGGCTTAACAATACGCAGATCGACACAGTTCCTAACGGCCTGGAAGACTGCTCCCAGTTGGAGATGGCGGACCTTCGGAACAATCGAATTACCCGGTTGCCACAGGAGCTTTTGGGCCTTCCTTCCTGGACCGGGCGAACCATACGTCTCGATGGCAACGCCCTCGATGGCGCTACGCTAGCACGTCTACGGCAGGCATCGCGCGCAGTGGACTCCAGCAGCACTGTGGCCGAACGCTGGGCGACAGCTTTACCTATGAATACTCGGGAGAAACTGCTGGAGTATTGGGCACAGGTGGAGGGTTACGATAATTCCACCGGTGTCATGATTCTGCTTCGTGAACTTCAAAAGGGTGCTGCTTTCCGTCGGCAGCCTCGTGTGTTGGCAAACCGGGTTTATCAGCTGTTGACGCGAATGCAATCCAGTGAGCGCCTGCGTGAAGTTCTTTTTGAGCATGTCGATGACGGGCTGACTTGCCAGGATGGTCACCTATGGCGATTTAGCATGCTGGAGGTGCGTATGAAGGCGTGGCAAATTGTCGAAGATGCGAGCGCGGAAGATCTTCAAGCAGCCTTGTTGCGTTTTGGAAGGCGCCAGTGGCGTTTGGAAATGGTCGAAGAATTACTCAAGGAACGCATGCCGTCATGGTTGCATACGCGCCGCAATGTAGATCCGCTAGAGGTGGTGATGGGATATCAGTTGGCGTTACGTGATCATTTAGAGTTGCCAATTGAAGCAGATAAGATGGTCTATCAAGCGGATGCGATGCTGGATGCGCGTCGTATTGGACGGATCCGTGATGAAGTGCTGGCGCTTGAAACGCAGCCTAGGCTGGCGGAGTGGCTGGTAGAGCAGCCTTTCTGGAGTGATTATTTGGACAACACTTATAAGGAGGACTTCGCTAGGCGGGACAAGGTTTTCTACCGCCAGTTGGAGGAAGTAAGTAAGTCACCTCCGCCAGGAGGGCAAGCGAGCATCGACGAAATTATGGGGGAGATCAATAGTGCTCGCCAGAAGGCGAAGAGAACGCGAATGATCGAGCTCACCATTGCTGCGATGGATACACCACTGGGCGGGGCCGAGCTTCTGCTTTAACTGCTGAAAGCAGGGCATCGGGCTCGATGGGGCCGTGCCGGATCAAGGGGTAGCGGGTATGATTGTTGATCAGGCGCAGGTTTGGCGTGGCCTTCAATCCGTTCTGCGCGGCTTCCGCTTTTTGCGCATCCACCGTTTGCGCCACCAGTTCGCCATCCTTCGCTGATGGCGTCTGCCATGAGCATGCTGCAGGAACAGGCCTGCCAGTCGTGCTCGCCTTGCTGGTGGCCAGCGGAGCTTTGCTCAAGCACGCCTGGTTCCCGGCGTACCCGCTGCACTGGATCTACTACCCGCCGCTGGGCCTTGAACAGTGTGAGAAGGTGCGCTGGGCGCGTGACCGCCACCGACAGCGGCACTGCAAACGGCAGCACGGTGCAGGTGGTCACCCAGCAACATGATCTGCGCCGCTTTTTGATACAGCTCTTGGGTCGAAAGGCTGACGTGTGGACGCAAGAAGGTCAGGCTGCTTTGCAACTCGCCATCGTAAATGGGCTGAATAAGGCCGTGGCGCATACCAAGCTCTTGCGCAACGTCCCACAAGTGAGGCCGTCCCGGCAAAGCCTTGTCGGTCCAAAGAACGGGAGGGCACGAGTATTGATGGTCGTGATGAGGCTTCGCCTCAAGTGCCGCCTGGATAAGCCATCGGCCTCCCGATAGAAGGTTGCTCGCGTAGACCTCGTGGGTCGGACTACTGTAACTGAAACTGTAAAAGTGAAATCCCAACGCTTCTCCGAAGGCAGGAAGCGTGTTCAGTAATGCTGGCAGCTCGTGCAAAAGCGCCAGGTCGCGGGCAGCTGTGTTGAACATCGAACCTCCATGTACGAACTTTCCTAACCTCAACTGCAATGGGCCAGCAAGAACCCGTCACAGGAAAACCGAGTCATCGGGTCAACTATAGTGCCTCAGCCATCACGCAGGATATAAACATAATGTTTAATCAGGCTTTGAATGGATGAAACAATTTTCACTCATCAAGCATGCCGGACTGCGGTGCCTTGAACCCCATTTCTGCAGCTATGCGTTAAAAGGGCTGCAGGCGGTGAACGCAGGTACGGTCAGCGTCAAGGCAACGCCCGCCGAGTGCTTTGCTCAGGCCGTGTACGACCGGGTGGAGGAGCTGGACAACACGTTGGCATCGCTTCGCCTGGTCGTGCCCTTTCTCGGTGAGAAATGCAAGGCAACGTGATGGTCCATACCGATCACTCGGATGATGTGACCCATCGCGGTGGCTGCACGATCCTGATGATCGTCGCTACTCGGCATTGTCGCTGGGCCATTGAGCGCGCGATCTCGCAAGCGAGAAACGCATCGTCCTTCTTGGCGTGCCGGCAACGCCAGCGGGCATGGGCCAGGCATGCGTCATTAGGTTCAGCACGTCCGGCCTAAATCGGTCGTCCAGCGCTCCCGATTTCAGCGGCGGGGGTGATGCTTGGAGGTTTCCCGTATTGCAGTGCACATATAGCGCACTGCAATACGGTCCTGTTCGGACAAACTGCGGTAGTGTTCCAGCAGGCTGGCTTCCTCTTGGTTCAACGGTCGAGGAAACAGCTTCTGTTTGAGTGATATCAGTGCGTAGAAGACCCGCACCAGGTCGAGTTGAAGCGCCATGCCGACTACCTGCACGTAGGGAGGACCATTCCAAGGGTTACTGCTCTTTGTCCGTGCACAGGCGCGACGTCCAGGCCAGCAAGCGGCATTGATCGCAGTGTAGAGAGGGGCTGGCCAACTGCCAGAGGGGGCTGATTGAATTTTCCAACTGCAGGACCTTACCTGATAGATGAGGTGCGCAGCCGCAGCAGAACGAAGTCAAGCCCCGAATCGTGGCTGTATGGGATGAAGCAAGGTTATCTACCACCCTTCATAGCTGAGCAGCAGCGTGGCGATGATCTGTCGGCGTTTCAAGTCGAGCCTGCACAGATCCGCCAGTCCTTGAACGCCCACTTTGCCCAGCAGCTTGCTGCCGTGTTACGCGTTGTAGAAGGTGGCTATTGCCGCCAGCAAGATGCGCTCGCCTGAGCTGAGCATGCCCTATGCGCGGTTGATCCGTTCAAGATTGGGTCCAGGTCATCGCGGCAATCAGCCCCTGTCATAGCCTTTGGCCGTACCGTCGTCGAAGTAGTACCTGCTGGCACACGCGGGTAGTGATGGGCCAGTAGGCCAGTGTCTTCGGGGCCGTCCTAGAATTTGCTGCCGGTGGCTACAGCAACCGGGTTGCCAATTATGCAGTTACTCGTTTTGCTGGGACTTGTCTAAGATGGGGGGCCTAGGGACGAGTAGAGAGAGTGCCGTTCTGGCTGTGTCCGGAAAGCTAACCCCCAACCCAGGTGCTTGATCTTTTCGAGGGCATCGGTGACGCGGGTGACGCGACCTTCCGGGTTGTATTGATACTGTGTGCTCCGGCCCAGTGGGTCCTGCTCCCACAGTAAATTGCCATGGGCATCGTAGCCGTAGCGCCGGGTACGTCCTGCTCCGTCTGTGACCTGAACGGGCAAGGCCCAGTGGCGGAGATAGCTTATGCGTTCGCTTCGCCCAAGCGGGTCACGCGTCTCGATCAGACGCCCGATATCGTCCTAGCTGTATTGCCACTCGCCGCCCTGCGGATCAGTTCGTTTGATCAACTGCCCAGGGATGATCTCTGCTTGCCAGCAGTTCCCCATCGCATCGACATGTTTGTAAACGTCGTACATATGGACCTCGATAGCGGTGAACTCCAGGCTTCAAATAAACTGTAGGAAAACAGCCTTCTGTTTTAAGTCTGTCGTCATATCGCCCAAATTATCCTACATGTATTTGCGCACATACCTGTAGATAGAATGTTTCGAATTATTAAATTTTGTTATTCATGGTGGCCACTTCATGTAGAGCTGAGAATATGAAGAAAACTATTGAATGTGTCAGAAATTGGGAATTTCTCGCTCTCGCTTGGTAACCATAGGTAAACGCGGCCATTATCGTCGTTGTTTGTTGATAGTAGGAATAGGTTGCCGCAGTCATCATAGGCAAATGGTATGAGTCCGGCTAGCGAAGGGGTGCTTTTGACTAGTTGTTTGTAGACGTTTTCTATCGTGGCTTCACCATATTTTATTGATAAAAAGCTATTTATTAGAAACTCGGATTCGGTGTGTTGTTTATCATCAATGAATCCGCCGTTATTGGTCAGGTAAAAGTTCGTGAATTCACTTGTTGGGTGTGCATTTATTGATTTTGTGAATTCAAGAAAGTCGCTTGTGGATATGGGTTGTTCACTTTCTATCAATTTTACGGGCACGGTTTTGCTCCTTTAGAAAATCTGGCTGGATGTGTATACCTTTTGCCTGTCACGGCTGCGTACTGACTTACGCCTCCATTGTGAGTTATTCCGAGGTGTGCGGTCTGTTTTACAAGCTGCATGGTCCCGCGATTGGTCTGGGCATTATAGTCGTCAACGTGATGCCATACATAGCCCCTAGGAGTTGATTTTTGATTCAGTCCGGCTTTGGTGTTTGCTGCCTGCGCATCCAGCGCATAATCCCCAGTATATTCAATGGTTACCACAGGGTTGATATTTTTCTCTGTGTAAAGTGCATTGCTGTTTCTGTAGTCAAGGCCACCGCTCTGTGTCTGCTCTACACCTGTGAAACCAAGTTCTAGTAATGCAGAAATTGGATCATAGGCTAAGCCTAATGGGTCGACGAAACTAATTGAATTGGGGGCATATTGATAAAAATTTATACCTCCGGAAAGCCCTATGGGATCAGGTTGGGTGAAGTGACCAATGCTTGGGTCGTAAAATCTATATGTGTTGTAATGAAGTCCGATTTCGCGATCGTGATATTGTCCTTGATTTCGCAAATTTTGCTCTCGCGATTCTCTTTGATCTTGCCATTGCTCTCTAATTTCCCCCCAGCCGCAATAGTCACTGCGCCAGATAGTGCCGCCGCTTTCGTCGGTCAGCTGTTCAGGTTGGCCTGCCAGATTAGTGTGGAAATGCTGGATGCTTTCTTTTCCGTAACCCCCATCAATTCGAGCCAAAGGCTCATAGCTTTTAGGACTGGTGTAAACGTATAGACTAGATAGGCCGCTCTGAATTTCCTGTAATAGGCGTAACCCCTGCCAGTGAAACAGGACTCGCTGACGAGGTTCCGAGTGATCGCTTTGATAAACTTCCTTGCTGATTCGCCTTCCCAGAGGATCGTATCGGAACATAACACGTTCACGCTCACCGCTGCGGTACTGGTCTACGCATATCAGGCGTTGTTCGGCGTCGTACTCGAAGTGCTGTACCCAGTTACTTCCAATCCTTTTTTCGCACAATCGCCCAAATCGGTCATAGCGGTAGCGCTTGTCCTGATAGACCAGCACACGGTTGTGCTTGATCAAGCCGTGGAGCTTCGGTCCGTCGAACAAGTTGCCGGCCTTGTCGTACTTGAAATCCTCAACCTGTGTCGCTTGCCAGTTGGGGCGAGACTGGTGGGTATTCTGCAGCTGTTCGTTCGGATCGTAGCCATAACGGTTGCTGCCGGTGTAGCTCTTGCCTGTGTGAGACGAACGATGAAAATGGCCAATGATCTGCTCAAGGTGCGCGGTGTCATCAGCTGCAATGTCGCCAAGGCTGCGACGTTGGGTCTGGGTCAGGACTTCGGCGATGAGGTTGTCGCTGGCGTCATATCGATAGGTTTTGTCCAGTAATGGCAGAACTTCAGCGGGCGCATCGCGGTAGTGGATTGCCTTGCCACTCAAGCGCCCGCTTTTGTCATAACGGGTGCGCGTAATCAGGCTACCTTGTGTACGCATGACTTCGTCATGCACGGCATCACGCTCGAAGTCGCTGATGACCCGGCCGTCCAGGTTGATCTGGTGCAGGTGCCCACTGCCGTAGTAGAGGTAATTGATATTGCGTTGATCGGGGAGGGTGAGCGTCTGCAGGTTGCCCAACTCGTCGTAGCGGTACTGCAACAGCCCGGCGCTGTTAGTTTCGCTCAACAGTTGCCCTACGGGGTCGTAGGTGTATTCAAGCTGCTGTTTTTCACCCTGATTATTCGTGAAAATGATGGACAACAGGTTGTCGGCGGTGTCGTAGCTGTAGTCGGTAATGCCATCCTCGGTGCGCTTGCTCAGCAGGCGGCCGATGGCATCACGTTCGAAGTCGTGGCGAATCGGAGTTGTTCGAGTTGCTGGGGCGTTCTCGGACAAAGGCGCTTGTTCATGGGGAGAGGGCACGTGAGTGAGGCTGGTGACTCCATCCAGCACGTCGTATTCATAAATGCGACCACTGCCATCCAGGTCTTCCTGCGCGATCAGGCGGTCCAGTTTGTCCCAGCCAAAGCGGTACGACTCATTGTTCTCGTTGGTGAGCTGGAGCAGT
Source organism: Pseudomonas inefficax (assembly GCF_900277125.1). Lineage (GTDB taxonomy): Bacteria > Pseudomonadota > Gammaproteobacteria > Pseudomonadales > Pseudomonadaceae > Aquipseudomonas > Aquipseudomonas inefficax. The sequence continues at coordinate 7,410 of NZ_OPYN01000174.1, read as the reverse complement.
CGACCGTAGGCGTCATAGCGAAATCTTACGCTGTGACCCATGGCGTCCAGCCGTTCGACCATACGCCCGCTGAGGTCGTAGCGAAATTGCAGCTTCTTTTGCGCAGGATCGATGTAGCGCGTCAGCTGGCCGGCGGTATCAACTTCGTAGCGGTCGATACGGCCATCGGGCCGTTCGCTTTCTATGAGGTAGCCGCGAGCGTCATAGCGGAAGTGGGTCTGCTCTCCCCGGGCATTGATGCTTTCGCTCAGGCGACCATACAAGTCGTAGTGGTACAGCGTCTGGTTGTTGCTGCAGTCGCGATAGCTGAGCAACTGGCCACGGGTGTTCCAACCCAGGTGCTTGGTCTTTTCAAGGGCATCGGTGACGTGGGTGACGCGACCTTCCGGGTTGTATTGATACTGTGTGCTCCGGCCCAGTGGGTCCTGCTCCCACAGCAAATTGCCATGAGCATCGTAGCCGTAGCGCCGGGTACGTCCTGCTCGGTCTGTGACCTGAACGGGCAAGGCCCAGTGGCGCAGATAGCTTATGCGTTCGCTTCGCCCAAGCGGGTCACGCGTCTCGATCAGACGCCCGATATCATCATAGCTGTATCGCCACTCGCCGCCCTGTGGATCAGTTCGTTTGACCAACTGGCCGGCGACGATCTCTGCTTGCCAGCAGTTCCCAAGTGCATCGACATGCTTGTAAACGTCGTACAGCGGGCCCCAGAAATAGCGGTCTATACGTCCCAGTCCGTCTGTTACGAGGGTTTCGCCTTCTTCGAGGTTGTACTCGAACTGGTATTCCTCACCATCGCTGCCCCAGTGGCGAACCACCCGCCATTCGTGGTCAGGTTGCGGTTCAAGTAACGGTGGCAGGCGATAAGGTGTGCCATCCGCCCGTCTTGGCGTAGGACGTTTTTCAGGAAAGGTGTAGCGCGCCCATTCGTACTCGCGGACGGCGCCGCTGGCCAGTTGGTGACGCTTCAGATAGCCTTCTTCGGTATAACCGAAGTTACGCACCACCTGGCCCGTTGCATCCAGAACTTCTTGCAACTGCCCTCTGTCGGTATAGCTGTAGCTGACCAGCAGCTCGTTCCGCTCGATAGCGGGCTCACCGTTATTTGACAGGAAGAGCCGCGACACCTTGCATACGCGCCTTGTATGCGCAGCATCATAGTGAAGCTGGACAACCGTCTGGCCGTACTAGTCATAGAGTGCTTGAAGGCGACCTTGTTTGTCGTAAAGCACATCTACGTAATTGAGATTGCGGTCGCTCAGCCTGATGAGTCTTGAACGACTGGGCTCGTGCGGGTCGACATCAAAAACCTTGTAGCGCCCCTCATGAATGTCCTCGACAACTGTTTGGCCATCCTCCAACTGGAAGAAAGCCAAGCCGTCCACAACACTGACAAAGGCATCGCCGGCGCGCAGGCGCCCGAGTTCCAGGCGATTGCCTTCTTCATCGACGTAAATCCACAATTCGCCGCCTTCAGGATGCGGGACGCGGACCAGTTCAACTTCATAAGGAACACTCCAGCCCTTTCCGAACAGGCCGCCGGTGCGTAAGTCTCTACTGTCGTAACGACGAGCCCATTGGATTCCCAGCAAGCCAGGTAAGTTGAAATCAACATCCTCTGGGCCGTCCTGGAACTTGCTACCCGTGGCGACCGCAACGGGGTTGCCCAATTTACAACCTTTGATGCGCCCAAACCGTCGTGAAATGAGTATCCCCGCAATAATCCCGGTAAACATCGCAACCTTGCTCTTGCCATTGCGAATATCCCGAACCGTCGCCGTCCCGCCGCCAATGCGTACATTCGGCGATACTTTCTCATTCACATCGATCGTGGCATCGCAGGTGGTCTTGTCACCCGATCGCGCTGCAGGCTGGCCGTTGATGAAGACCTTGTCCGACCCTTGCGCAATATGGTTTTCGGGCAGAGGCGGGTGGCGGCTGCATGAAATCTTGTCCTGCTCTTTGGATTCCGCGCCAGGGTCCTTTGGCGTAGTGACGGGCGGGTTGAAGATGTCGCGGATCGCCATGCCCAACCCCACCACCGGGAGCAGGTAGGGCACCGCCGCCATAGCCATGGAACCTACGTTCTCCAGAATCGAAGGCTCTGCTGCTCTGCGTCGGCCGCTCCCCCTCCTGGCGGCCCTGTGATACCGGCTGCGCGAGCGGCGGGCTTGCTGTTGATGAACACGTTGTGTGACCCGCTTTCGATCTCTCCATAGGGGGCGGGTGCATCCACGCTGTTGCCAAGGCTGTCGCAAAAGCGGGAGATGGCATCGCCGACAGTCTGGTCTTCACCGACCGAAAGGGTGCTCATCGCACCGACCGCCACCCCCGCAACGGCGGCGATGGCGATGCCAGCTGCGCCCCCTGTCGCGACAGTACCGACAACGGCCAGGCTGATAGCGGCAGCCACGGCGGCGGTGGCTGCGGCATAAATGACGGCCTCTGCAACGGCACTGACCATTCGGCGATCAGGGACGGATGCAGGATTTCATCGCCCATGCGGGCGGCGTGAACGATTTGCGCCATGGGTTGTTATACCGGTGTTGAGAAGCGTGAAGAGCATGTAGATCGCAAGGTGGTCTGACAAATCGCAGCGCGCCGCAGCACCTACTCCAAGTTGAGTAAACGCAGCCTGCTGTATAAGGCCAAGTGCAAGATCGAGTACTGCAAGGCTCAGGTTCGGCTATGTGAAAGTACGTTTCGTGACCTGCTGAAAAGCACGGCTCTACTGACCACGCTGTTCGCGCTTTCGAACCTGTGGATGGCTCGAAAACATCTGATGGGTATGGGCGAGTTGCGCACTTACCCGAAAAATCGGGCGAAACCACCCTCAAAACAAGACAAATGTGGACAGTTTCGACTTGCCGCCGCTAGGCGGCAAGTTGATTGGAGCGTCCTTGATGCAAGTGCTTCTTGCCTCTTACTCGCGATGTAACTCAGAGAATACGTTGCTATCGTAGTCTAGGGGAGGTAGGCTCTCAGTAGTAGACGTATAGCCATCTCCATTCTTTATGTATGCCTTCGCACGATGTGGAAATGATTTGATTATCTTGTTTATATCTGAGAATAGTGATGTTTCTGTAGGCCAAACACTTCCACACTCGCCGCAGCCCCAGAATTCAGGCTTATCGGAGATGAATGAAACGATACCGGTGCACCCGATTTTTGGGCATCTGAAGCTGGCGTTTTTTTCTGGGTGAGTTTTAGCTGCGTCCTTTGTGAAAGGGTTCAATAGAAAGTGTTTTTTGCAAAGGGGGCATTCAATCATTATGGCGGTCATTCCTTTCTTTCTGGATTGGGCAATGAATTCGCTCTGTTCTGGTTGGCTCTGGAATTCGCTTTTGCACTTGCTGCATTCTAATTTCAATTTGCTGATTTCCTAGTCAAGGCCAAATGGGTTTTGCCCTTCTGGGTACCAATGTAGTAATTTACTGTTTTGGTCATGTTCCAGTTTATCCATCAGTGTTAAGTTTTTGTATCTGTTGTTGCCGCCGCGGAATATAGGTTTTTTGTGGTGGACAACCATGTTGTCTGGAAGTTTTCCTTTCATCATTTTGGCGACTGCTTCGGGGCCCCATCGTAATAGCGCATCAGGGTCTTTGGATAGATGCCTTAAGAAGCGTTGCCTAACGCCACCGGATCGTTCGAAATTATACCTTAAGCGGGCGATTTCTTTTGTTGTTCTCTTGTGGTATTTCGTAGGTAGACACGGGCAAAGCCCTAAGGGGTCTGCCCAAGTTATTGGGTTAGGAGCATAGGTATATAAATTTGCTCCTGCCGCTAGTCCTATTGGGTCAGTCTGTGCGAAGCGGCCAATGTCACAGTCGTAAAATCTGAATATGTTGTAGTGTAGTCCAATCTCACGGTCAAGGTATTGTCCCTGATATCGGAGGTTTTGCTCTTGTCCTTGATGCGGACTGGGCCATTCGTCTCGGGTGTTTCCCCACCCATGATAGTCACTGCGCCATAGGGTATTACCGCTGAGGTCAGTTAGTTGCTCGGGTAGCCCGGCTAAGTTGGTATGGAAGTATTGAATTTCCTCCTTGCCCGTCTTCCCGTTTATCCGCGCCAACGGCTCATAGTTCTCCGGGCTAATATAGACGTACGAATTGAGCTCTTCTCCCTGTGCTTCCTGTAGCAGTTTTAGTCCTTGCCAGTGGAAGAAAACTTTTCGGTACGGGGAGGCTTGGTTGTTTTTGTATACCTCCTTGTTGATACGTCTACCGAGGGGGTCATAGCCGAATACTACTCGCTCGCTCTCCCCCCATCGCTGCTGCTTAACGCTAACGAGTCGATGCTCGGCGTCGTACTCAAAGTACTGCACCCAATTGCTTCCGATGCGCTTCTCACATAGCCGACCAAATCGGTCATAACGGTAGCGCTTGTCTTGATAGACCAATACACGGTTGTGCTTGATTAGGCCATTGAGCTTGGGGCCGTCGAACAGGTTGCCAGCCTTGTCGTACTTGAAATCCTCGACGTGTGTTGCCTGCCGGCCTGGTCGTGACTGATGGACGGTTTGGAGCTGTTCGTTGGAGTCGTAGCCGTAGCGGTTGCTGCCAATGTAGCTACTGCCGGTGTGGGGAAGATTGTGAAAACGGCCGATGATCTGTTCGACATGAGCATGTTCATCGTTGGCGGCGTTGATCATGCCCCGGCGTTGGGTTTGAGTGAATACCTCGCCAACCAGGTTGTCAATGGCATCATATCGGTAGGCCTTTTCAAGCAGTGGCAGTGCTTCAATTGGGGCATTCCGGTAATGAATGGCTTTTCTTTCCAGACGGCTACTTTTGTCGTAATGAGAGCGAGTGATCAAATTGCCTTGGGTGCGCAGCACTTCGTCATGCAGCGCATCGCGTTCAAAGTCGCTGATAACCCGACCATCCAGGTTGATCTGGTGCAGATGCCCGCTGCCGTAGTAGAGATAATTGAGCTTGCGTCGATCAGGCAGTGTCAGAGTCTGCAGGTTGCCCAGTTCGTCGTAGCGGTATTGCAGCAGGCCAGCACTGTTAGTTTCGCTCAGTAGCTGGCCCGCAGAATCGTAACTATATTCAAGTTGCTGCTTTTCACCCAGGTTGTCAGTGAACTCGATGGTTAGCAGATTGTCAGCGGTGTCGTACTGGTACTCGGTGATGCCATCCTCTGTGCGCTTGCGCAATAGCCGGCCCAATGCGTCTCGCTCGAAATCATGACGAATCGAGCTTGATCGTGTTGGTGGCGCGTTTTCGGAGAGTGCTGGCTGTTCATATGAAGAGGGCACATGGGTGAGGCCGACGACTTCGTTGAGCACGTTGTATTCGTAGATTTTGCCGCTACCGTCCAAATCTTGCTGTGCAACCAGGCGGTCGAGTTCGTCCCAGCCGAAACGGTATGCCTCGTCGTTCTCGTTGGTGAGTTGCAGCAAGCGGCCATAGGCGTCGTAGCGAAATTGCACGTTATGGCCCATAGCATCCAGACGCTCTATCAAGCGACCACTATGGTCATAGCGGAACCGCAGGATTTTCTGCGCGGGGTCGGTGTAGCGGGTCAGCTGGCCTGCAATATCAATCTCATAGCGGTCAACGCGGCCATCAGCCCGTTCGCTTTCTACAAGGTAGCCGCGAGCGTCATAGCGGAAGTGAGTACGTTCTCCACGGGCATTGATGCTCTCGCACAGGCGGTTATTTGAGTCGTAGTGATACAGGGTCTGGTTGTTGCTGCAATCTCGGTAGCTGAGTAACTGACCATGGGTATTCCAGCTCAGGTACTTGCACTTCTCTAACGCATCAGTGACGCAAGTCACGCGCCCTTCAGGGGAGTATTGATATTGCGTTCTGCGGCCGAGGGCATCCTGCTCCCACAGCAAGTTGCCATGGCTGTCGTAGCTGTATCGCTGAACACGTTCGGCACCATCGGTTATCTGAGTCGGAAGCGCCCAGTGGCGCAAGTAATCGATGTGCTCAGTGCGGCCAAGTGGGTCACGCGTCTCGATCAGTCGGCCGATATGGTCATAGCTGTAGCGCCATTCGCCGTTTTGCGGGTCAGTGCTTCTGACCAGTTGGCCGGCGATGATTTCCTCCTGCCAGCAGTTGCCAAGCGAATCGACATGCTTGTATATCTCGTAGAACGGTCCCCAGAAATAGTGGTCGCGACGACCGAGGCCATCAGTTACCACGGTTTCTCCGGCCTGAAGATCGTACTCAAAGCGATACTCCTCGCCGTCGCTCCCCCAGTGGCGGATGACCCGCCATTCATGGTCGGATTGCGGTTCAAGAGGCATCGGTGGGTGGTAAGGCGTTCCGTCGGCACGCTTTGCGGGTGAGCGTTTTTTCGGAATGGTGAAGCGTGCCCATTCGTACTCACGGAGAGCGCCGCTGGCGAGTTGGTGGCTGTTGAGATAACCCTCAGCGGTGTAGGTGAAACGCCGAATCAATTGTCCTGTCGCGTCCAAGACTTCATGCAATTGACCGCTGTCGGTGTAATGGTAGCTGGCCAACGCCTCGTTTCGCTCGATGCTCGGCGTTTCGCCGCTTTTCAGAAACATCCGCGATATTTTGCTGACACGCTTTGAATGTCTGGCGTCATAGTGGAGCTGTACAACCGTCACGCCGTACTTGTCATAGAGCGCTTGTAGACGCCCTTGGTTGTCATACAGCAGGTCAAGGACGTTGAGGTTACGATCACCGAGCCTGATCAGTCGTGAGCGATGCGGGTTGACTGGATCTCTGTCGAATACTCGGTAAAGCCCTTCATAAATGTCTTCCACGACGGTCTGACCATCCTGGAGATGAAAGAAGGCCAAGCCGTCCACGGCGCTGACGAAGGCGTCACCGGCGCTAAGGCGCCCGAGCTCAAGACGACCGCCTTCATCATCAACATAGATCCACAGCTCACCACCCTGAGGATGCGCGGTGCGAAGCAGTTCCACTTCGTAAGGCACACTCCAGCCCATGCCTAACAGGCCATTGGTGCGCTTGTCGTTGCTATCGTAGCTCCGGGCCCAATCAATGCCTATTAAGCCAGGTAGGCTGAAATCTACATCCCCTGGACCACTAAGAACTTTGCCCCCGGTGGAGACCTGTACCGGGTTGCCTGCACAGGGACATATTTTCGGTTTGGGTTTTTGTATTGCTGCCGTCGTGGGGCGCCGGCGGGGAACTCTGATGCGTCGGGCCAGAAGTATCCCCGCAATAATCCCGGTAAACATCGCAACCTTGCTCTTGCCATTGCGAATATCCCGAACCGTCGCCGTTCCGCCGCCAATGCGTACATTCGGCGATACCTTCTCATTCACATCGATCGTGGCATCGCAGGTGGTCTTATCACCCGATCGCGCTGCAGGCTGGCCGTTGATGAAGACCTTGTCCGACCCTTGCGCAATATGGTTTTCGGGCAGAGGCGGGTGGCGGCTGCATGAAATCTTGTCCT
>NZ_OPYN01000173.1 GCF_900277125.1 Pseudomonas inefficax | reverse complement strand
GAGAAGGCCGCCGAGTTGCGCGACCAGATCGCNTTGTTGCGCCGGGTCCAGGACCAGCAGTACATCGAAGGCGGCAGCGGCGATGTCGACGTTATCGCCGCCTTCGTCAACCCTGGTGGCGCCTGCGTGCACCTGATCAGCGTGCGCGGCGGGCGGGTACTGGGCAGCAAGAACTTCTTCCCGCAGGTAGGTATCGAGGAGGAGGTGGCCGAAGTGATGGCCGCGTTCCTTTCCCAGTACTACCTGGGCAATGCCGAGCGCGAACTGCCGGGCGAACTGATCGTCAACGTGGTGCACGAAGACTTTGCAGCCATCAGCGAAGCCCTGCAGACCCTGCGCGGCCGCGAGTTGACCATCAGCCACCGGGTACGCGGTACCCGCGCCCGCTGGCAGCAGCTGGCGGTGACCAACGCCGAGCAGGCGCTCAATGCGCGCCTGGCCAACCGCCAGCACATGGCCGCACGTTTCGAGGCCTTGGCCGAGGTGCTGGGCCTGGACGAGGTGCCGCAGCGCCTGGAGTGCTACGACATCAGCCATTCCAGCGGCGAAGCCACCGTGGCCAGTTGCGTGGTATTCGGCCCCGAAGGCCCGCTCAAGTCCGACTACCGCCGCTTCAACATCGAAGGCGTCACCGGCGGTGACGACTACGCCGCCATGCATCAGGCCCTGACCCGCCGTTACGGGCGCATCAAGGACGGCGAGGGCAAGCTGCCCGACGTGCTGCTGGTGGACGGCGGCAAAGGCCAGCTGAACATGGCCCGTGACGTGATGCAGGAGCTGGGCTTCAGCGACCTGACCCTGCTTGGCGTGGCCAAGGGCGTGACGCGCAAGGCCGGTTTCGAAACCCTGTACCTGAACGACGTGCACCATGAGTTCACCCTCAAGGGCGACTCACCGGCCTTGCACCTGATCCAGCAGATCCGTGACGAGGCCCACCGTTTCGCCATCACCGGCCACCGCGCCCGCCGTGGCAAGGCCCGCCGGGTGTCCAGCCTGGAGGATGTGGCCGGGGTAGGGCCCAAGCGCCGGCGCGACCTGCTGAAACATTTCGGCGGCCTGCAGGAGCTCAACCGCGCCAGTATTGATGAAATCGCCAAAGCACCCGGCATAAGTAAAAAGCTTGCCGAGTCGATTTATGCCAGCCTGCATAGCGAGTAGAATGCGGGCNCAANTTGNGGCCAGTCGTACCGATGNATATTCCAAACCTNCTCNCCGTTCTACNCGTCCNGCTCATCCCGATCTTCATTCTGCTGTTCTATATGCCCTATCACTGGAGCTATATGGCCGCCAGCAGCGTGTTCGCC
>NZ_OPYN01000172.1 GCF_900277125.1 Pseudomonas inefficax | reverse complement strand
GGCATGCTCCTGGGCTTGGTCTTTGGTTACCCCCTCGTGCAGGGTCCAGATCCTGTTCTCCTGAGTGGGGCGCGGCGGGTTGGGGTTGAGGTAGTAGTCGAGGGCGCGGCGGGCGGCTTCGCTGTCGAGATCTGTTTCGTCGTTTTTCGGTGGTTTCATCCTGATACCTGCTAACACCAGTAAGGAAAGGGTTCAGGTCGATACTAATACCTGGTGTATTTTTGTGCTTTCCGATAAATAATACTGAATGTTTATTGAGCGCTAGAAGGCAGTCCGTATCGTGCCAGCGATGAATATGGATAAATGGATTGCCCTCGTCCGTGACCGGATGGAGGAGCTAGGGCTCACTCAAGAGCAGCTTGCCGAACGCGTTGGCGTGTCTCAAGGCAGCGTGGGGCATTGGGTGAACAAGCGGCGTCAGCCGAAGATCGAATCGATGAACCGCACATTCGTCGAGATTGGCATGCCGCACTACAACGTCAGCCTACAGTTGCGCATTGTTGGCCAGGTTGGCGAGGAGCGCGGCATTTACGAGGTGGATGACGATGATGATGAGCTGGACCTCATGCAATACATCGTGTGTTTCCGCTACCCGGTGCTGGGTTGGGATGAGCTAGGTGTTGCAGATGTTACGGAGCCTGGCGTATTCGAACAGACGGACTATCTGGCCCAGGGCAAGGCGTTCTGGCTGACCGTGGAAAACGATGCCATGAGTGCCGTCAGTGGCCGCAGTGTGCCGCAGGGCATGCGGATGTTGGTTGACCCTGGCTTGGAAGCCGAGCCAGGGCGTTTGGTTATCGCCCGTCAGCCGGGCAAACCGGCGATTTTCCGTGAGCTGGCCGAGGAAGGTGGGCAGCGGTACCTGAAGGCATTGAACAGCAACTATCCGGCGCTGCTGTGTGAGGATGGCTGCGAGTTTCTGGGGGTGGTCGTGCGTGTACATGGGGCCTTCTAGATTGCCGGGGCTGCTGCGCAGCCCTTTCGCGACACAAGGCCGCTCCCACAAGTACCGCGCCAACCTCAAGGCATGCACCGTACCTGTGGGAGCGGCCTTGTGTCGCGAAAGGGCCGCAAAGCGGCCCCCGGGTACCCTCATTCCGCCAGTTCGACCAGCACCGTCCCTTCGCTGACCATATCGCCTTCCTGGCAGAACAACGCCTTCACCGTGCCGCCATGCGGCGCGCGAATGCTGTGTTCCATCTTCATGGCCTCCAGCACCACCAGCGCCGTACCTGCTTCCACCACCTGCCCAGGCTCTACCAGCACGCGCACGATGCTGCCGTTCATGGGCGCGCCCAGGCCGCCCTGGTGGCTGTGGCTGGCCTCGGCCTCGGCAATCGGGTCGAAGGCTTCGATGGCATGTATCTCGCCGTCCCAGTGCAAGTACAGCGTGCCACCACGGCGGATCGCCAGATGCTGGCGACGCACGCCCGCCTGGTCATGAACCAACTGCTCGCCCACCAGTTGCCAGGTAGACGCAGCGCTGCGCTCCAGGGCAACCGCCTGGTCTTGCCCGCCACTCACCAGGTGCAGGGTGCTGCGCGCCGGCAGGCCCAGGCGCAGGCCGTTGCGTTCGGCCCATGGCGAACTGTGGTCGTCGTCCCGCTGATGTGCGGCCTGGCCCTGCAACCAGGCCTCGGCTGCGGCTTCCCAGAAGCCTGCTGGCAGCACTTGAGGCGCGGGCAGCAAAACCTCCTGGTGACGCGGAATGAAGCCGGTATCCAGTTCGGCTGCAGCAAACGCCGGGTGGGCGAGAATGCGCCGCAGGAAGGCGATGTTGGTCTTCAGCCCGCCAATGGCAAATTCGTCGAGCATGGCCAGCAAGCGCAGGCGCGCCTGCTCGCGGTCTTCGCCCCAGGCGATCAGCTTGCCCAGCATCGGGTCGTAGAACGGCGACACCACATCGCCTTCGCTGACCCCGCTGTCCACCCGTCGCCCTTCGCCGGCTGCCGACTCACGGTACAGCGCCAGCTTGCCGGTCGCCGGCAGGAATTCGTTGGCTGGGTCCTCGGCATACAGGCGCACTTCGATGGCATGGCCGATCAGCGGCACCTGTTCCTGGGTGATCGGCAGGGCCTCGCCGCAGGCCACGCGAATCTGCCAGGCCACCAGGTCGAGCCCGGTAATGGCCTCGGTGACTGGATGCTCCACCTGCAGGCGGGTGTTCATCTCCATGAAGAAGAACTCGCCACGGGCATCGAGCAGGAACTCCACGGTGCCGGCGCCCACGTAGCCGATGGCCTGGGCCGCACGTACTGCCGCCTCACCCATGGCCCGGCGCAATTCGGGTGAAAGGCCTGGCGCAGGGGCTTCTTCCACCACCTTCTGGTGGCGGCGCTGAATAGAACAGTCACGCTCGTTGAGGTACAGGCAGTTGCCGTGCTGGTCGGCGAATACCTGGATTTCCACATGGCGCGGCTTGAGCACGTACTTTTCCACCAGCATGCGCGCATCGCCGAACGACGACTGCGCCTCACGCTGGGCCGAGGCCAGGGCGTCGGCCAGCTGGCTTTCGTCCTCGACCACTTTCATGCCCTTGCCACCGCCGCCGGCGCTGGCCTTGAGCAGCACCGGGTAGCCGATGCGTTCGGCGGCGGCGCGGAAGGTGTCCAGGTCCTGGGCCTCGCCGTGGTAGCCCGGCACCAGCGGCACGCCAGCGGCTTCCATCAGTGCCTTGGCCGCCGACTTGCTGCCCATGGCATCGATGGCACTGGCCGGTGGGCCGAGGAAGATCAGACCGGCTTCTTCGATGGCGCGTGCGAAGCCTGCGTTCTCGGACAGGAAGCCATAACCCGGGTGGATGGCCTGGGCACCGCTGGCCTTGGCTGCGGCCAGCAGCTTGTCGACCAGCAGGTAGCTTTCGGCAGCCTTGGTGCCGCCGAGGTCGACACGGATATCGGCTTCGCGGCTGTGCCGGGCATCACGGTCGGTGGCGCTGTGCACGGCCACGGTGGTCAGGCCCATGGCCTTGGCGGTGCGCATCACCCGGCAGGCGATCTCGCCGCGGTTGGCGACCAGCAGGGTGGTCAAAGCGGGGCGGCTCATGGGCGCGGCTCCTTCTTGTCGTCGGTTTGCCAGGCGGGGCAGCGTTTTTCCAGGAAGGCGCGCAGGCCCTCCTGGCCTTCGGCGCTGACGCGGATGCGGGCGATGGTGTTTTCGCAGTAGCGGCGCAGGGCTGGGCTGAGTTCGCCGTCGTCCACTTCACGCAGCAAGTCCTTGGTGGCGCGCAGTGCTTGCGGGCTGTTCTGCAGCAGGTTGTTCACCCAGGCTTCGACCTGGGCGTCCAGTTCGCTGGCCGGGTATACCTCGGCCAGCAAGCCCAGCTCGCGGGCCCGCACGCCGCTGAAACGCTCGGCGGTAATGGCATAGCGGCGCGCGGCGCGCTCGCCGATGGCCTTGACCACGAACGGGCTGATCACCGCCGGGGCCAGGCCTATGCGCACTTCCGACAGGCACAGTTGGGCGTCTTCGGCACCGATGGCCATGTCGCAGCAGCTGATCAGGCCCAGCGCGCCGCCAAAGGCCGCGCCTTGCACCACGGCCAGGGTCGGCGCCTTGAGGCGGTGCAGGGCATACATCAGCTCGCCCAGCTCGCGGGCATCATCCAGGTTGGTGTTGAAGTCCAGCTGCGCCGACTGCTGCATCCAGGCCAGATCGGCGCCGGCGCTGAAGTGCCGGCCGCGGCCGCGCAGCAGCACGAAGCGCAGGCTGGCGTCCTCGGCCAACTGGTCGAGGGCGATGATCAGTTCGCGGATCATCAAGGCGTTGAACGCGTTGTTCTTGTTCTCGCGGCTGAGCCACAGGGTGGCGAAGCCGCGCGGGTCGCGGATCACTTCGAGGGTGCTGAAATCGCTCATGGTCACATCCGGAAAATGCCGAAGCGGCTTTGTTCGATCGGTGCGTTCAGCGCGGCGGACAACGCCAGGCCGAGCACGTCGCGGGTCTGTGCCGGGTCGATGACACCGTCGTCCCACAGGCGGGCGCTTGAGTAGTAGGGGTGGCCCTGGTGCTCGTATTGGTCAAGGATCGGCTGCTTGAGCCGGGCTTCGTCCTCGGCACTGAAGGCCTGGCCGCTGCGTTCGCTCTGCTCGCGCTTGACCTGGGCCAGCACGCCAGCCGCTTGTTCAGCCCCCATCACGCCAATGCGGGCGTTGGGCCACATCCACAGGAAGCGCGGGTCGTAGGCCCGGCCGCACATGCCATAGTTGCCGGCGCCGAAGCTGCCACCGATGATCACCGTGAACTTTGGCACCTGGGCGCAGGCCACGGCGGTGACCAGCTTGGCGCCGTGCTTGGCGATACCGCCTTCTTCGTACTTCTTGCCGACCATGAAACCGGTGATGTTCTGCAGGAACAGCAGCGGGATGCCGCGCTGGCAGGCCAGTTCGATGAAGTGTGCGCCTTTTTGCGCGGCCTCGGCGAACAGGATGCCGTTGTTGGCGAGGATCGCCACCGGGTAGCCGTGCAGGTGGGCGAAGCCGCACACCAGGGTGGTACCGAACAGCGCCTTGAACTCGTCGAATACCGAGCCGTCGATCAGGCGCGCGATTACCTCGCGCACGTCGAACGGTTGCTTGGCATCGGCCGGCACCACGCCGTACAGCTCGTCGGCGGCATACAGCGGTGCCACCGGGGCCAGGCGTTGCAGCTTGCCCAGCTTGTGCCAGTTGAGGTTGGCCACGCTGCGTCGGGCCAGGGCCAGGGCGTGTTCGTCGTTGTCGGCATAGTGGTCGGCCACGCCGCTGGTGCGGCAGTGCACATCGGCGCCACCGAGGTCTTCGGCGCTCACCACTTCACCGGTGGCGGCCTTTACCAGTGGGGGGCCGGCGAGGAAGATGGTCGCCTGCTGGCGCACCATGATCGCTTCGTCGGCCATTGCGGGCACGTAGGCACCGCCGGCGGTGCACGAGCCCATCACCACGGCAATCTGCGGGATGCCCAGTGCGCTCATGTTGGCCTGGTTGAAGAAGATGCGTCCGAAGTGCTCGCGGTCGGGGAACACTTCGTCCTGGCGTGGCAGGTTGGCGCCGCCGGAGTCCACCAGGTAGATGCACGGCAGGCGATTCTGCAGGGCGATGGTCTGCGCACGCAGGTGCTTCTTTACGGTCAGCGGGTAGTAGGAGCCGCCTTTGACCGTGGCGTCGTTGGCCACGATCATGCATTCCACGCCTTCGACGCGGCCGATGCCGGCGATCACGCCCGCAGCGGGCACGTCTTCGCCATACACCTCATGGGCAGCCAGCTGGCCGATTTCGAGGAACGGCGAGCCCGGGTCCAGCAGGCGGTCGATACGCTCGCGCGGCAGCAGCTTGCCGCGCGAAGTGTGCCGCTCCTGAGCCTTGGGCCCACCGCCCTGGGCCACTTGGGCGAGCAGGCCGCGCAGGGCCTGGACCTGTTCGAGCATGGCCGCGCTGTTGCCGGCGAACTCCGCCGAACGCGGGTTGATCTGGGTGTGCAAGGTAGCCATGTGCGCCCGTCCCTTGTGCTCAGCGGGTTTCGTTGAACAGTTCGCGACCGATCAGCATCCGGCGGATTTCGCTGGTGCCGGCACCGATCTCGTACAGTTTGGCGTCGCGCAGCAGGCGGCCTGCCGGGAATTCGTTGATATAGCCGTTGCCGCCAAGAATCTGGATCGCCTCCAGCGCCATTTGCGTGGCGCGTTCGGCGGTGTACAGGATCACCCCGGCGGCGTCCTTGCGGGTGGTCTCGCCACGGTCGCAGGCCTGGGCCACGGCATACAGGTAGGCGCGGCTGGCGTTGAGCTGGGTGTACATGTCGGCGATCTTGCCCTGGATCAGCTGGAACTCGCCAATGCTCTGGCCGAACTGCTTGCGGTCGTGGATGTACGGCACCACCAGGTCCATGCAGCTTTGCATGATGCCGGTCGGGCCGCCGGACAGCACCACGCGCTCGTAGTCCAGGCCGCTCATCAGCACGCGCACGCCACCGTTGAGCTGGCCGAGGATGTTTTCCTCCGGCACTTCGACGCCGTCGAAGAACAGCTCGCAGGTGTTGGAGCCACGCATGCCCAGCTTGTCGAACTTGTTGCTGCGGCTGAAGCCTTTCCAGTCACGCTCGACGATGAACGCAGTGATGCCGTGCGCGCCCTTGTCCAGGTCGGTCTTGGCGTAGATCACGTAGGTGTTGGCGTCCGGGCCGTTGGTGATCCAGGTCTTGCTGCCGTTGAGCACGTAGTGGTCGCCGCGCTTTTCCGCGCGCAGTTTCATCGACACCACGTCGGAACCGGCATTGGGCTCGCTCATGGCCAAGGCGCCGATGTGCTCGCCGCTGATCAGCTTGGGCAGGTACTTGAGCTTCTGCTCGTGGCTGCCGTTGCGGTTGATCTGGTTGACGCAGAGGTTGGAGTGGGCACCGTAGGACAGGGCCACCGAGGCCGAGCCACGGCTGATTTCTTCCATCGACACCACGTGGGCCAGGTAGCCCAGGCCGGCACCGCCGTATTCTTCCGGCACGGTGATGCCCAGCAGGCCCATGTCGCCGAACTTGCGCCACATGTCGGCGGGGAACAGGTTGTCGTGGTCGATTTGCGCGGCACGCGGGGCCAGTTCGGCGGCGACGAAGGTGCGCACCTGGTCGCGGAGCATGTCGATGGTTTCGCCCAGGGCGAAGTTCAGGGTGGGGTAATGCATGCTGGGGCACCTTGTTGTTCTTGAAATGTAGGAAACACCCTGGCTCATGGATCTGGCGCCGAACCCTGTGGGAGCGGGCGTGCCCGCGAATGCGTCAGCAGGACCACCGTCATTGCCTGAGTGATCGCATTCGCGGGCACGCCCGCTCCCACAGGGTTCGGCGTCAAGCCTGAGGGATGGTGTCGTTCATCACCTTTACGTTAACGTAAACCTGCATGCGTCCACTGTCAATCGACTCATCACCTTTACGTAAACGTAAATCTGCGCCAGAGTATTCCCGCTTGCTTCAGTCGTGCCCAGAACAACCACAAGAAGGGACACCCATGAGTCAACCAAGCTATACCCGCGGTCGCCAGGACCAAGCCTTGCTGACCCAGACCATCGGCCAGGCCTTCGATGCCACCGTGGCCCGCTACGCCGACGGCGAGGCCCTGGTGTCGCGTCATCAGGGCCTGCGCTACAGCTGGCGGCAACTGGCCGAGCAGGTCGAAGTGCATGCTCGTGCCTTGATGGCCCTGGGCGTGAACACCGGCGATCGGGTCGGCATCTGGTCGCCCAACTGCGCCCAGTGGTGCATCCTGCAGCTGGCCAGCGCCAAGGTCGGCGCGATTCTGGTCAACATCAACCCGGCCTACCGCGTGGGCGAGCTGGAATACGTGCTGCGCCAGTCCGGATGCCGCTGGCTGGTATGTGCCGATGCCTTCAAGACGTCCGACTACCACGCCATGGTCCAGGAACTGGCACCGGAGCTGGCCAGCACCACCCCGGGTGAAATGGCCAGTGAACGCCTGCCCGACCTGCGTGGAGTGGTCAGCCTGGCCGCCAACCCGCCGGCAGGCTTCCTGCCTTGGCAGGCGCTGGCCGAGCGGGCAGGGCAGACCTCGACCGAGGCCTATGCGACGCGCCAGCAAAGCCTGCAGTTCGACCAGCCGGTGAACATCCAGTACACCTCCGGCACCACCGGCGCGCCGAAGGGCGCCACGCTCAGCCACTACAACATCCTCAACAACGGCTTCATGGTCGGCGAAAGCCTGGGCCTGACCGCACGCGACCGCATGGTGATCCCGGTGCCGCTGTACCACTGCTTCGGCATGGTCATGGCCAACCTCGGTTGCATCACCCACGGCAGCACCATGATCTACCCCAACGACGCCTTCGACGCCGAGCTCACCCTGCGCGCCGTGGCCGAAGAGCGCGCCAGCATCCTTTATGGCGTGCCGACCATGTTCATCGCCATGCTCGACCACCCCGCGCGCGCGCAAATGGATTTGTCGACCCTGCGCAGCGGCATCATGGCTGGCGCCACCTGCCCGATCGAGGTGATGCGCCGGGTCATCGACCAGATGCACATGGCCGAAGTGCAGATCGCCTACGGCATGACCGAAACCAGCCCGGTGTCGCTGCAGACCGGCCCCGACGACCACCTGGAGCTGCGCGTGACCACCGTCGGTCGCACCCAGCCGCAGTTGGAGAACAAGCTGGTGGACGCCGACGGCTGCATCGTCCCGCGCGGCGAGATCGGTGAGCTGTGCACCCGCGGCTACAGCGTGATGCTCGGCTACTGGGACAATCCCCAGGCCACCGCGGATGCCATCGACCCGGCCGGCTGGATGCATTCGGGCGACCTGGCGGTGATGGACGAGCATGGTTATGTGCGCATTGTCGGGCGCAACAAGGACATGATCATTCGTGGCGGCGAGAACATCTACCCGCGGGAACTGGAAGAGTTCTTCTACACCCACCCGGCGGTGGCCGATGCGCAGGTGATCGGCATCCCGTGCAGCCGTTATGGCGAGGAGATCGTCGCCTGGATAAAGCTGCACCCGGGGCACAGTGCCACGGTCGAGGAGCTGCAGGGCTGGTGCAAGGCGCGCATTGCCCATTTCAAGGTGCCGCGGCATATCCGCTTCGTCGACGAGTACCCGATGACGGTGACCGGCAAGGTGCAGAAGTTTCGCATGCGGGAGATCAGTGTGGCGGAGATCTCGGCTTTAACTGCTGGTTGATGTATTGATGCTGCTGGCCCTTTCGCGGGTGAACCCGCTCCCACAGGGACAGCGCCGCGTTCGAGGTCGGCGCGGTCCCTGTGGGAGCGGGTTTACCCGCGAAGAGGCCGGCCCTGCCAACACATCATCCTGGTCTACCCTTAAGCCTTCACCGGTGGCTCCTGGCTCGGCGGGTCGCCCACTGTCGGCGGCACGGTCGGCTTGATCGGCAGCTCGTCCGGGTCTTCCTCCGGCACGGGCGGCGGCAGGCTCGGGTCGTCGATGTTGGGATCGGGAGTCTCCGGTGGAATGGGAATGTTCATGGCCTGACCTCGCTTGGGTAATTGAAGAGGTGCTGCAGGCTTCGACTTCGCGCAGCTGCCGTTTGCTCAATTTTTTTGAACCCCACGCCTGTGCCCGGCTCTGAATCCTTACCGCCACCAGCCTGAGGGAGCAAGGTCCGATGTCACGAAACGAGCCCTTCGAAAGCGTGCCCATGGCCAACGATCACCCGGACCAGGCCATCAGCCTGTCCCAGGCGCTGCTGGCGCCGCGCATCGTGATCGAAGACACCCAACCCGTGCTCGAAGCCGGCACCTTCGCTGCCAAGGCCATCAGTGGCCAGCCGGTGGAGGTCAGCAGCAAGGTCTACAGCGACGGCCATGACCGCCTGGCGGTGATGCTCAACTGGCGCCAGGCCCACAGCCGGCGCTGGCATTGCGTGCCCATGCACTCGCCGGGCAACGACCTGTGGCTGGCCGAGTTCACCCCCACCGATCTGGGCCCGCACCTGTTCAGCATCGAGGCCTGGATCGACCCGTTCGCCACCTATTGCCACGACCTGGAGAAGAAGTACCACGCCGGTGTCGAGGTCAAGTTGGAGCTGGAAGAAGGCCGATTGATGCTGGGCAAGGGCATCGAGCTGTGCAACGGAGCCCTGCGCGAGGAGCTCCAGGCCTTGCAGCAGCGTCTGCCCACGTTGAACACCGACGACCAGGTGGCGCTGTTTCTCGACCCCGCCACCGCCCGCCTGATGAGCGATGCCGAGCATCGCAGCTACCTGGCCCGCAGCCGTGAATTCCCCGTCGATGTCGACCGCCCTGCCGCGCAGTTCGCCAGCTGGTACGAGCTGTTCCCACGCTCGATCACCGACAGCCCCGAGCGCCACGGCACCTTCAATGATGTGCACACGCGCCTGCCGATGATTCGCGACATGGGCTTCGACGTGTTGTACTTCCCGCCCATCCATCCCATCGGCATGCAGCACCGCAAGGGCCGCAACAACGCCCTCACGGCAGCGCCCGGCGACCCGGGCAGCCCGTACGCCATCGGCAGCGCGGAAGGCGGGCATGAGGCGATTCACCCGCAACTGGGCAGCCGCGACGACTTCCGCCGCCTGGTGGCCGCGGCGGCCGAACATGGCCTGGAAATCGCCCTCGACTTCGCCATCCAGTGCTCCCAGGACCACCCCTGGCTCAAGGAGCACCCAGGCTGGTTCAGCTGGCGACCGGACGGCACCATCCGCTATGCCGAGAACCCACCGAAGAAATACCAGGACATCGTCAACGTCGATTTCTATGCCCCCGACGCCGTCCCCTCGCTGTGGCTGGCCTTGCGCGATGTGGTGGTCGGCTGGGTCGAGGAGGGGGTGAAGACCTTCCGCGTCGACAACCCGCACACCAAACCACTGCCATTCTGGCAATGGCTGATCGCCAATGTGCGTAGCCGGTACCCTGAGGTCATCTTCCTCGCCGAAGCCTTCACCAAGCCGGCGATGATGGCCCGCCTGGGCAAGGTCGGGTACGCGCAAAGCTATACCTACTTCACTTGGCGCAACCACAAACAGGAGCTGCGCGAGTACTTCGAGCAGCTCAACCAGCCGCCATGGAGCCAGTGCTACCGGCCCAACTTCTTCGTCAACACCCCCGACATCAACCCGTACTTCCTGCACACCTCCGGCCGGGCCGGCTTCCTCATCCGCGCGGCGCTGGCCACCATGGGCTCGGGGCTGTGGGGCATGTACTCGGGCTTCGAACTGTGCGAAGGCACGCCGCTGCCGGGCAAGGAGGAGTACCTGGATTCGGAGAAGTACGAAATTCGCCCACGCGATTTCAGCCAACCCGGCAACATCATTGCCGAGATCGCCCAGCTCAACCGCATCCGCCGGCAGAACCGCGCCTTGCAGACCCACCTGGGCGTGGCGTTCTTCAACTGCTGGAACGACAACATCCTGTACTTCGCAAAACGCACGCCCGAGCGCGACAACTACATCCTGGTGGCCATCAGCCTCGACCCGCACAACGCACAGGAGGCGCATTTCGAGCTGCCGCTGTGGGAGCTGGGGCTGGATGACAACGCCGAAACCCATGGTGAAGACCTGATGAACGGCCATCGCTGGTCGTGGTACGGCAAGACCCAATGGATGCGCATCGAACCCTGGCATCTGCCGTTCGGTATCTGGCGCATCGAAAAGGCCCGTTAGCAAGGTACACGCCATCCCCTGTGGGAGCGGGTTCACCCGCGAAGCAGGCGCTGCGGAGCATGGCACCGGCTTCGCCGGTGTTCGCGGGTAAACCCGCTCCCACAGGGAATCGTGTCAAGTCAGTTGCTTGTGCATCAGGGACACAGCAACCAGAATTGAAAGGAGCAGCACATGGCCAAGCGTTCCCGCCCGGCAGCCTTCATCGACGACCCGCTGTGGTACAAGGACGCCGTCATCTACCAGCTGCACATCAAGTCGTTTTTCGATTCGAACAACGACGGCATTGGCGATTTCGCCGGCCTGATCAGCAAGCTCGACTACATCGCCGAGCTGGGCGTCAACACCCTTTGGCTGCTGCCGTTCTATCCCTCGCCACGCCGCGACGACGGCTATGACATCGCCGAATACAAGGCCGTGCACCCCGACTACGGTAACCTGGCCGATGCCCGCCGCTTCATCGCCGAGGCGCACAAACGCGGCCTGCGGGTAATCACCGAGCTGGTCATCAACCACACCAGCGACCAGCACCCCTGGTTCCAGCGCGCCCGCCATGCCAAGCGCGGCAGCAAGGCACGGGACTTCTACGTGTGGTCGGATGACGACCAGAAGTACGATGGCACGCGCATCATCTTCCTCGACACCGAGAAGTCCAACTGGACCTGGGACCCGGTCGCCGGCCAGTACTTCTGGCACCGCTTCTACTCGCACCAGCCCGACCTCAACTTCGACAACCCGCAAGTGCTCAAGGCAGTGATCGGGGTGATGCGCTTCTGGCTCGACCTGGGTGTCGATGGCCTGCGCCTGGACGCCATCCCCTACCTGATCGAACGCGACGGCACCAACAACGAGAACCTTGCCGAAACCCACGATGTGCTCAAGGCGATTCGCGCCGAAATCGACGCCAACTACCCCGACCGCATGCTGCTGGCCGAGGCCAACCAGTGGCCCGAGGACACCCGCCCGTATTTTGGCGAAGGCGAGGGCGACGAATGCCACATGGCCTTCCACTTCCCGCTTATGCCGCGCATGTACATGGCCCTGGCCATGGAAGACCGTTTCCCGATCACCGATATCCTGCGCCAGACACCGGAAATCCCTGCCAACTGCCAATGGGCGATCTTCCTGCGCAACCACGATGAGCTGACCCTGGAAATGGTCACCGACCGCGAGCGCGACTACCTGTGGAACTACTACGCCGAAGACCGCCGCGCCCGCATCAACCTGGGCATCCGCCGCCGCCTGGCGCCGCTGCTGCAGCGTGACCGCCGGCGCATCGAACTGCTCACCAGCCTGCTGCTGTCGATGCCCGGCACGCCCACCCTGTATTACGGCGACGAACTGGGCATGGGCGATAACATCTACCTGGGCGACCGCGACGGCGTGCGCACGCCCATGCAATGGTCGCCGGACCGCAACGGCGGTTTCTCTCGCGCCGACCCGCAGCGCCTGGTGCTGCCACCGATCATGGACCCGCTGTACGGTTACCAGACCGTAAACGTCGAAGCCCAGGCCGCTGACCCGCACTCGCTACTTAACTGGACCCGGCGCATGCTGGCGGTGCGCAAGCAGCAGAAGGCCTTCGGCCGCGGCAGCCTGCGTACCCTCACGCCGAACAACCGGCGCATCCTCGCCTATCTGCGCGAGTACACCGACGCCGATGGCAACACCGAAGTCATCCTGTGCGTGGCCAACGTGTCCCGCGCCGCCCAGGCGGCTGAACTGGAGTTGTCACAATACGCCGACAAAGTGCCGGTGGAGATGCTCGGCGGCAGCGCCTTCCCGCCGATCGGGCAACTGCCATTCCTGCTGACCTTGCCACCCTACGCCTTCTACTGGTTCCTGCTGGCCAGCCACGACCGCATGCCCAGCTGGCACATCCAGGCCACCGAGGGGTTACCCGAATTGACTACACTGGTACTGCGCAAACGCATGGAAGAACTGCTGCAAGCCCCCGCCAGCGATACCCTGCAAAGCGCCATCCTGCCGCAGTACCTGCCCAAGCGGCGCTGGTTCGCCGGCAAGGAAGGGCCGATCGACGCGGTGCGCCTCTGCTACGGCGTGCGCTTCGGTACGGCAACCACACCGGTGCTGCTCAGTGAGATCGAAGTGCTCAGCGACGGTGTGGCCAACCGCTACCAACTGCCGTTCGGCCTGCTGCCCGAAGAGCAGATCAACAGCGCGCTGCCACAGCAGCTGGCCCTGTCACGGGTGCGCCGTGCCCATCAGGTTGGCCTGATCACCGACGCCTTCGTCCTCGAGCCGTTCATCCGCGCGGTGCTGCGAGCCTGTGAGGATGGCATGCATCTGCCTTGTGGCAATGGCGAGGGCGAGCTGCGCTTCGAAAGCACGCAGCAGTTGGCGGGCCTGGCGTTGAACGACGAAAGCAGCGTGCGCTACCTCAGCGCCGAGCAGTCCAACAGCTCGGTGGTGATCGGCGACCAGGTGGTGCTCAAGCTGATTCGCCGGGTCAACCCCGGTGTGCACCCCGAGCTGGAAATGAGCGCCTACCTGACCGCCGCAGGCTTTGCCAACATTTCGCCGCTGCTGGCCTGGGTCAGCCGGGTGGACGAGCAGGGCGCGCCACACCTGCTGATGATCGCCCAGGGCTACCTGAGCAACCAGGGTGACGCCTGGGCCTGGACCCAGAACACCCTGGAGCGGGCCATTCGCGACCAGATGGAGCCTTCCAGCCTCGACGCCGATGCGCACACCGATGCAATGGCCGAACTTACCGGCTTTGCCGCCTTGCTCGGCCAGCGCCTGGGCGAGATGCACCTGCTGCTGGCCGCACCGACCAATGACGAGGCCTTCAAGCCGCGCCCAAGCGATGCCGACGACAGCGAACGCTGGAGTGCGCAGATCAGTGCCGAACTCACCCATGCCCTCGACCTGCTGGCCCAGCACCGCGACAGCCTCGACAGCGAAAGCCAGGCGCTGGTCGACGACTTGCAGCAACAGCGCGACGGCCTGGCCCAACATATCGCCGACCTGACCCACCAGGCCCAGGGCGGCCTGCTGATGCGCGTGCACGGCGACCTGCACCTGGGCCAGGTGCTGGTGGTGCAGGGCGACGCCTACCTCATCGATTTCGAAGGTGAACCGGCCCGGCCGCTGCAAGAGCGCAGGGCAAGACATAGCCCGTACAAGGATGTCAGCGGCGTGCTGCGATCCTTCGACTATGCTGCTGCGATGATCTTGCGCAGCGCGTCTGCGGTGGACCTTTCCGACCCGGCGCGCCAAGCCCGGCAACGTGTAGCCAGGCAGTACCTGCACCAGTCGCGGCATGCCTTTGTCGAAGCCTATGGCCTGGCCACCGCGGCCATGCCTCACGCCTGGCAGCAGGCCGAGGGCGAGCGTGCCGCACTGGAGCTGTTCTGCCTGGAGAAGGCTGCCTACGAAATTACATACGAAGCCGAAAACCGTCCGAGCTGGCTGGCCGTGCCTTTGCATGGCCTGCATGGACTGATCAGTACTTGGGGAGAGTCAGAATGAACGTTACAACGCGTGAAAACGGCGGCCTTCGGCAACGGGACCTCGACGCCCTGGCCCGCGCCGAGCACGCCGATCCATTTGCGGTACTCGGCCCCCATGGCGACGGCGCGGGCGGGCAAGTGGTCCGCGCCTTCCTGCCCAATGCCCTGAATGTGCGCATGCTGGCCCGGCATGACGGGCGCATCCTCGCCGAAATGGAGCAGGGCAGCCTGCCCGGGTTGTTCACCGCGCACCTCGATGAGGCACACCCGTACCTGCTGCAGATCGGCTGGGCCGGTGGCGAGCAGGTTACCGAAGACCCCTACAGCTTCGGCCCGCAACTGGGCGACATGGACTTGTACCTGTTCGCCGAAGGCAACCACCGCGACCTGTCCGGGCGCTTCGGCGCCCAACCTGTGCAGGTGGATGGCGTCGACGGCGTGTGTTTCTCGGTGTGGGCACCGAACGCCCGGCGGGTGTCGGTGGTGGGCGACTTCAACAACTGGGACGGCCGCCGCCACCCCATGCGCCTGCGCCACAGCGCCGGGGTGTGGGAGCTGTTCGTGCCGCGCCTGGGCGTGGGCGAAACCTACAAGTTCGAGGTGCTGGGCAAGGACGGCATTCTGCCGCTGAAGGCCGACCCGCTGGCGCGCGCCACCGAACTGCCACCGAGCACCGCCTCCAAGGTAGCGGGGGCGCTCAGCCACCACTGGCAAGACCACGACTGGATGGCACAACGCGCGCAGCGCCATGCCTACAGCGCGCCGCTGTCGATCTACGAACTGCACCCGGGGTCGTGGCGCTGCGAGCTGGATGAGGCGGGTGAGGTCGGGCGCTTTTACAACTGGCGCGAGCTGGCCGAGCGCCTGGTGCCGTACGTTCAGGAACTGGGCTTCACCCACATCGAACTGCTGCCGATCATGGAGCACCCGTTCGGCGGCTCCTGGGGTTACCAGCCGCTGTCGCTGTTCGCGCCCACCTCGCGCTACGGCAGCGCCGAGGACTTTGCCGCTTTCGTCGACGCCTGCCACCAGGGCGGGATTGGCGTGCTGCTCGACTGGGTGCCGGCGCATTTCCCCACCGACGAACACGGCCTGGCGCGTTTCGACGGCACCGCCCTGTACGAATACGAAAACCCCCTGGAGGGCTTCCACCAGGACTGGAACACGCTGATCTACAACCTTGGCCGCAACGAGGTGCGTGGCTTCATGATGGCCTCGGCGCTGCACTGGCTGAAGCACTTCCACATCGATGGCCTGCGCGTCGATGCCGTGGCCTCGATGCTGTACCGCGACTATTCGCGCAAGGCCGGCGAATGGGTGCCCAACCGCCACGGCGGGCGCGAGAACCTGGAGGCCATCGACTTCATCCGCCACCTCAACGGCGTGGCTGCCCACGAGGCCCCTGGCGCGCTGATCATCGCCGAGGAGTCCACCGCCTGGCCCGGCGTCAGTCAGCCGACCCAGCAGGGCGGCCTGGGCTTTGCCTACAAGTGGAACATGGGCTGGATGCACGACACCTTGCATTACATCCAGAACGACCCGGTGCACCGCACCTACCACCACAACGAGATGAGCTTCGGGCTGATCTACGCCTATTCCGAGCACTTCATCCTGCCCATTTCCCACGACGAAGTGGTACATGGCAAGCATTCGCTGATCGACAAGATGCCCGGCGACCGCTGGCAGAAGTTCGCCAACCTGCGCGCCTACCTCACTTTCATGTGGGCCCATCCCGGCAAGAAGCTGCTGTTCATGGGCTGCGAGTTCGGCCAGTGGCGTGAGTGGGACCACGATGGCGAGCTGGATTGGTACCTGCTGCAGTACCCTGAGCACCAGGGTGTACAGCGCCTGGTCGGTGACCTCAACCGCCTGTACCGCGAGGTGCCGGCGTTGCACGAGCTGGATTGCCAGCCGCAAGGGTTCCAGTGGCTGATCGGTGACGATGCGCAGAACAGCGTGTATGCCTGGTTGCGCTGGAGCAGCAGCGGCGAACCGGTGCTGGTGGTGGCCAACTTCACGCCGGTACCGCGCGAGGGGTATCGCATTGGCGTGCCGTTTGGCGAGCGCTGGCAAGAGCTGTTGAACAGTGATGCAGAGCTGTATGCCGGGTCCAATGTCGGCAACCTGGGGGTGGTGGTGAGCGACGAAATAGCCAGTCATGGCCAGCCGCAGTCGCTGGCGCTTAACCTACCGCCGCTTGGGGTTCTGATAATGAAACCTGCTTGATGTATTGCTTGTACTGGCCTCTTCGCGGGTAAACCCGCTCCCACAGGTATTGCACAAGCTTCAACCGCTGTGCGCACCTTGTGGGAGCGGGTTCACCCGCGAAAGGGCCGACCCTGCCTACCACCGCATCCGAACCCCAAGGCTGCCAATCAATCCATTCAAATCGTTGTCATCCACATCACTGCTGTAATCGGCACTGACGAACAACGCCACCGAAGGCGTCACCCGCGCCACCAGCCCCAACCCCAGTTCCACCGTGGTCGAGTAGCGCGAGCTGGAGATCTTGTCGACCTGGTCCAGCTTCACCTCATCGGCATTGCTGAAGTCATACCACACGTTGGTCCGCACATAGGGCTCGATCGGCATGCCGCGTACTTCATAACGCCCGGACAGCCTGGCACCGACACGGCCGCTCCAGCTCGGCTGGCTGTCGAAGGCCTGCAAGGTCTCTTCCTGCGCCCGATTGCCAGGGAAGAACTGCTGGTTGATCAACTGCGCCTGCGGCTCGATCACCCAGCCGCCACCCAGGCCGATGGGTATGCCGCCTTCCAGCGAAAAGGTCATCGCGTGGCCGCTGTCGTCCAGTCGCTGGCCATTCTCGCCACGGCCATTGACGTCGATGCGCGACCCCATGGCCACGGCATCCAGATGCCAGCCCTGCTCATGGGTCATGCTCCAGTACACCCCCAGGCTTTCTCCGCTGAGGTTCACGGCGTTGCGTTGCTTGTCACCCAGCAGCCGGCGCATGCCGTTGAAGCTGGTCTGCAGATTGTTTTGCCCCACGAAGATCCCCGCTCGGTGCACATTGCCCGCTGCAGTTTCGCGCACGAACAGGTCCGGGCCGATCGTCAGTTGCTGGCTGGGTGCCTCCAGCTGGTCCGGGGGCTGCGCGCCATTGCGCGCAGTGGTGGGGAAGAACTGCGCCCACTGGCTGGCGACCAGGTCCGGTGCAGCCTGCCCATGGCGCTCGCTCATCTTTTGCGTAAACGCGTTCAAGGTACCCATACTCAAGCCACTGGCGCTGAACGGGTCGAGCGACAGCTGTGGTACTGCCGGTTGGTGCAGGAAGCCGGGTGAGATCGGGTCGTCCTGCAGTTCATACGCGATAGTTTCCACCGGGGTTGCCAGAAGCAGCGACGTGGAAACCGCGTAGAAAATGCTGTCGAAACGCAAGTGGTTCGAGGAACTTTTCATGGCGGATCTCCTTTGTTTTTGTGTTACAGCCCTAGGACCTGGCCTGTTGTCACGAGCTGTACGGCAAAAACAGTGGGCGACCCAAACCAGCACGCCAGGCTTTCGCCAGCGCGCACGAAGGCGCGAGCTAGAGGCCCGGCGCGAGATCATTACTGCTTTGATATGTTCAGCTAAGGAGAGCGCGCCGCTTGCGTCAAGAAAGCGTGAAGAAAGTGTTCAGGTTCCGTGGTTTCGTCCAACTTGTTGAATCATCAGACAAATAATCGGGGCATAGCCGGGTTCGCTATTTGCCGTGTCGTGACTATGAAGAATGATTGCTAAGCCTGACTTCGACCGACAAAGGCAAGTGGTCCGACAGGTGCGACCAAGGTTTGTGCCCCAGAATCCGCGGCCCATGGCTTTCGGCGTTGCGCAGGTAGACGCGATCCAGGCGCAGCAGCGGCAGCCGCGCGGGATAGGTGCGTGCCAAATGGCCATGGTGGCGCTCGAAGGCCTCATGCAAGTCATTCTGCAAACCCAGGGTGCGATTACCATGGGATTTCCAGTCGTTGAAATCACCGGCGATGATCACCGGTGCTTCGGCGGGCAGGGATTCGAGCAGCTTGCGCAGCAGTTGCAGTTGTTTCTGGCGGTGGCTTTCCAGTAACGACAGGTGCACGCAGATGGCATGCACCTGGTGCTGGCCGGGTACATCGAGGACGCAGTGCAGCAGGCCACGACGTTCGGGGCCGGTGATCGACACGTCGAGGTTGCGGTGTTCGATGATCGGGTATTTGGACAGCAGCGCGTTGCCGTGGTGGCCGTCGGGGTAGACCGCGTTGCGGCCGTAGGCGAAGTCGCTCCACATGCTGTCGGCGAGGAACTCGTACTGCGAAGTCTGCGGCCAGCCAGGGTAGCGCGCGGCGTGGCGGTCGTGGCTGCCGAGCACTTCCTGAAGGAAGACGATATCGGCCTGTGTACTGCGCACCGCCTCGCGCAGTTCCGGCAGGATGAAGCGCCGGTTGAACGCGGTGAAGCCCTTGTGGGTGTTCACCGTCAGCACTTGCAGCCGCTTCACGGCCGGGGCCTGGTTGACACTGGCGAAACCTTTACTGCCGGCTTCGGGGTTCACGGTTACTCCTGCTGGTGTTCCTGACTGATATGACCAAACCCTGTGGGAGCGGGTTCACCCGCGAAGAGGCCCGATCAGGCATTTGGGTTGTCTGGGCTGGCGCATTCGCGGGTAAACCCGCTCCCACAGGGATAGCATGGGGTGATCAAAATTTACGACCTCCCTGCGCCATTACGGTTCACTCCTCATCCCGCTGCAACACCATCAGCAGCAACGACCGCCCCTTCACCTCGAACGTGCTGTCGAACTGCAGATGCTGGCCCTTGCGTAGCTCAGGCCGGTCGGTATCGACCAGGCAGCTCCAGTAATCCCCTTCGGGCACGGTCGGCAACTTGAACGGCACGATGTCGTGGTGGGCATTGACGATCAGCAGCACGGTGGCCTCGGCACCTGGCCGGGCAATGCCGCTGACCTGGGCTCGGCCATCGATCAGCATGCCCAGGCAGCGCCCGTGCGGGTCTTCCCATTGCTCCACGCTCATCTCGTTGCCATCCGGTGCCAGCCAGGTCACGTCCTTGACGCCGATTGCCTCATTGTAGTCGCCCACCAGGAAGCGCGAGCGGCGTAGCACCGGGTAGGCCAGGCGCAGGCGGGTCAGGCGCTTGACGAAGGCCAGCAGTTCCAGGCCCTCCTGGTCGAGGTCCCAGTTCACCCAGCCGATCTCGCTGTCCTGGCAGTAGGCATTGTTGTTGCCGTGCTGGGTGCGGCTGAACTCATCGCCGGCGACGATCATCGGCGTGCCCTGGGCCAGCAGCAGGGTTGCGAAGTAGTTGCGCATCTGGCGCATGCGCAGGGCATTCACGGCCGGGTCGTCGGTTGGCCCCTCGACACCGCAGTTCCATGACAGGTTGTTATCGGTGCCGTCCTGGTTGTTCTCGTCGTTGTCTTCGTTGTGCTTGTGGTTGTAAGACACCAGGTCGCGCAAGGTGAAACCGTCGTGGGCGGTGACAAAGTTGACCGAGGCATAGGGGCGCCGGCCACGGTTGTTGAACATGTCCCCCGACGCGGTCATGCGCGAGGCAAAGTCGGCCAGTTGGCCTTCGTCGCCTTTCCAGAAGGCGCGCACGGTGTCGCGAAAACGGTCGTTCCACTCTGCCCAGCCCGGGGCGAAGTTGCCCACCTGGTAACCGCCCGGGCCGCAGTCCCAGGGCTCGGCGATCAGCTTCACCTGGCTCAGCATCGGGTCCTGGCGGCAGGCGACGAGGAAGCCGTGGCGTTCGCTGTAGCCGTCGTGGTAGCGGCCAAGGATGGTCGCCAGGTCGAAGCGGAAGCCGTCCACGTGCATTTCGCCGGCCCAGTAGCGCAGCGAGTCGGTGACCAGTTGCAGCACGCAGGGGTGGCTGAGGTCCAGGGTGTTGCCGGTGCCGGAATCGTTGATGTAGTAGCGCTTGTCGTCCGGCATCAGGCGGTAGTACGAGGCGTTGTCGATGCCGCGCATCGACAGCGTGGGGCCGCGCTCGTTGCCTTCGGCGGTGTGGTTGTAGACCACGTCGAGGATCACCTCCAGCCCGGCGTCATGCAGGTGCGCGACCATTTCCTTGAATTCGGCGATCTTGCCGCTGGCCAGGTAACGCGGGTGCGGGGCGAAGAAGGCGATGCTGTTGTAGCCCCAGTAGTTGTTCAGGCCCTTGTCCAGCAGATGCTGGTCGTTGACGAAGGCGTGAATCGGCAGCAGCTCTATGCTGGAAACGCCCAGCTCCTTGATGTGTTTGAGCAACTCGTCATTGGCCAGGCCGGCAAAGGTGCCGCGCAGTTCTTCCGGCACCGCCGGGTGGCGCATGCTGATGCCACGGGTGTGGGCCTCGTAGATGATCGTGCGTTCCCAGGGGATCAGCACGCGCTGGTCGCGGCCCCAGGTGAAGGCGGGGTCGATCACCTTGCACTTGGGCACAAAGGGCGCGCTGTCGCGCTCGTCGAACGACAGGTCGCCGTCGGGGTGGCCGATGGTGTAGCCGAACAGTGCTTCGGACCATTGCAGGCTGCCGACCAATTGCTTGGCATACGGGTCGATCAGCAGTTTGTTGGGGTTGAAGCGGTGGCCGTTCTCTGGCTCGTAAGGGCCGTGCACGCGGTAGCCGTAGACCAGCCCGGGGTGCGCGTCGGGCAGGTACCCGTGGTAGATCTCGTCGGTGTATTCGGGTAGCTCGATGCGTTCGATTTCGTGCTCGCCAGTGGAGTCGAACAGGCACAGCTCGACCTTGGTGGCATTGGCCGAGAACAGGGCAAAGTTGACCCCAAGGCCATCCCAGGTGGCGCCGAGGGGGAATGGCAGGCCTTCGCGGATACGCGAAGGGGCGACCGAGCGGGTTTTCTTCGGGGTGCGGGGGCTCATGGCGGTCCTCTGTAGCCGTGGTAGGGGGGAGGGAGCTGCGTTGGCCTGCACCGGCCTCTTCGCGGGTAAACCCGCTCCCACAGGAATGGGGTCAGGCCTGAGCGTTACGCCGTACCTGTGGGAGCGGGTTTACCCGCGAAGAGGCCGGTACAGGCTTAACCGGCAGCCGGCTTTTTCACCGCCCGGGGTTTCTTAGCTGCCACGGCCTTCTCAACCGGCTCAGCCGCTACCTTGGGCTTGGCCGGGGCCCGCTTGCGCGGCGCAGCCTTGGGTGCCAGCGCCTCGGCTTCGGCCAACTTGCGAGCCATGTCCCAATGGCGATCTTCCTGGCCGGCGGGCTTACCCTCGGACTCCCAGATCTGGTAGGCAAATTCGCGGATGCGTTTTTCATCGACACTCATCATGACGCTCCTGATGCTCAAGATTGTTGTATCAGCAGGTTGACCGGAAACTCCGCCAGCACGGCGCTCAACAACAGCTCCCTGCAAGAGCTGACCGCAGCACTGGGGAAAAGTCCCGTCGAGTTGGCAGGCGACAAGGCAAACGGCAGGTTTACCCGGGTGTCTTCCCAGTTCTGTGCCGGGATCAGGGGTATCGGTGCACCTGCCAGCAGGGTACTGGCCAGGCGTGGCGCGATGATGACGGCCCGTTCGCCTTCGCCCAGGCGGGCGAACGCGACCACCTTGTCGGCATGCCGGCCGTGCACGGTCAGGGGCAGGTAGGCGCCACGACGGAACAGCTCGGCATGGGCCTGACGGCAGTCCAGCACCCGGGCGATCAGCGCCTGCTTCAGGCGGCCGTCGCGCCAGTGCGCCAGCAGCTCGGCTACCGGCGTTGCATCGTCCAGGGTGCGACGCCGGCAAGCGTAGTCCACGGCGCGGCGGTTGTCCGGGTCGACCAGGCTGAAGTCCCAGTATTCGGTGCCTTGGTACAGGTCGGGCACACCGGGTGAGGTCATGCGCAGCAGGGCCTGGACCAGGCCGTTGAGGGCACCGGGGCAGGCCACCAGGTGCGCGGCGTCGGCCAGCGATCTGCGCAACTGCTGGTTCTCGCCGTCCAGCAGCAGGCCGTCGATGTAGCGGGCGCAGGCGCTTTCGTAGGCCTCGTTCGGCGCGCTCCAGCTGCTGCGCAGCTTGGCCTCGCGCAGGGCCTTCTGCTGCCACTGGCGCATGCGTTCGGCGTACTGGCCAAGGGCGTTGTCGTCGTGCAGGTCGAGGTCCAGCGGCCAGCTTCCCAGCAAGGTCTGCAACAGCATCAGCTCGTCGCCGGGGCTGGGTGCCAGGCCGTCATCCAGTTGCGTACGCAACGGCGTGGCCAGTTCGCGCCAGTGTTCCATTCGGCTGGCCAGCCACGGGCCGCGCTCGCTGAGCACGGCCAGGCGCGCGCGGGTATCTTCGCCGCGCTTGTGGTCATGGGTAGCGGTGGCCAGCAGGTTGTCGGGGAAATCGCGCAGGCGCCGCTGGGCCTCGTTGTGGAAGTGCTCGGGCGGGGCGCTGAAACGCTCGGCGTCGAAGCCCACATCGTTGCGCGACAGCAGCCGCGCGCTGCGGTAGAACGCGGTATCTTCCACTGCCTTGGCGGCGCTGGGCGCGGTCAGTTGCTGGAAGCGCACGCAGGCATGGCGCAGCTGCTTGCGCGCCCGGCCTGCTGGCAGGTTGCGCCAGGCCTGCCCGCCCAGCCATTGTTCAAGGTGCTCGAGCAGCGGCCAGTCGGCTTCACCAAGATCCTGGCGGGCATTGGCCAGGGCCTGCTGGAAAAAACCTTCGTCTTCTGCCGGGCGCCCGCAGGCATTGAAGTAGGTGCGGTACACCGGGTAATGCGCTACCAGCGCCTGCAAGGCGCGGCGGATCGCGCCCAGGGTCAGGTCGCGGGTCATCAGGTCGTTGCGCGCCACCTGCAACAGCGCCTGGGCCACCGACTCGCAGTCACCGGCCAGGCTGGCATTGAGCACCAGGTGGCGGGCCTGACGCACTTCTTCGGGGAAGTCGGGGCGTTCGCTCACATTGGCCCACAGCTCGGTCAGCGCTGTTTCGCCCGCCGGGTCGTGCTGCAGCAGCGAGACCTGGTTCATGAAGTCATAGCCGGTAGTGCCATCGGTAAGCCAGTCGCGGTGCAGGTGCTCGTTGGCGCCGAGGATCTTCTCCACGTAGATCGGGAAGTGCTCCAGGGCGGCGTCCAACGGCCGCCGTGCCAGCAGGCCATCGACCCGCCGGCGCAGCTTGCGGCAGTAACCGCGCGGGTCGGCCAGGCCGTCGATGTGGTCGATGCGCAGGCCGTCTACCAGGCCGCGCTCGATCAGCTCGAACAGTTTGGCGTGGGTGGCCTCGAACACCACCGCGCGTTCGACGCGCAAGCCGCCCAGTTCGTTGATGTCGAAGAAGCGCCGCCAGTTGATGTCGTCGGCGGCAGTGCGCCAGCTTGCCAGGCGGTAGGTCTGGCGTTCCAGCAGCAGGTGCAGGCGCTTGAAGCCATGCTCGTTGCGGCTGTCGAAGGCCTGCAGCGCCGATTCGAGGTCGGCACCTTCAGCGACCAGGCGCGCCAGTTCGGCGTGCAGGGGCAGGGCGTCGGCCAGCGGCGTGGCCGATGCGCTCAACGCGGTGAAGCGCTCGGCCAGGGCATTCAGGGCCGGGTCCGGGCTGAGGGCGAGAATCCAGCCATAGTCGACCGGGCAGATCGGGAAGCGGTGTTCGTAGTGGGCGATTTGCAGCACCCCATTTTGCCTGTCGAACTCCAGCGGTATTTCGCCATTCTTCAGCGCCACGCCATAGTCGCTGCCCAGGAACGGCAACAGCAGCTGGCCGGCCAGCAGTGGGTCGCTGGAGTGCCACTGGATGTCGAAGAATTCTGCATACGGGCTGCGCCGGCCCCAGGCCAGCAGGCTCTGCCACCAGGGGTTGTCGGCACCACCCACGGCCATGTGGTTGGACACCGTGTCCAGAATCAACCCCATGCCGTGCTGGCGCAGGGCGGCAACCAGCCGTTGCAGCGCCGCTTCGCCGCCCAGCTCGGGGTTGACGCAGGTCGGGTCGACCACGTCGTAGCCGTGGCGCGAGCCGGCGCGGGCCTTGAGGATGGGCGAGGCATACAGGTGGCTGATACCCAACTGGGCGAAGTACGGCACCAACGGCACGGCGTGATCGAGGGTGAATTCACTGTGAAACTGCAGGCGCAGGGTCGCGGTCAACGCTTTCATCGGTCACGCTCCCACGCCTGTTCGCGGGCCTGGGCCAACAGCTCCAGGCGCCTTGCTGCGTCTTCATCGTCGAGCAGTTCACGTACCGGCCGGGCAAAGCGTCGGCGCCAGTTGGGGTGGCCGGCGGTGGTGCCCGGCAGGTTGGGTTGCTCGTCGCAGCCCAGCAGGTCTTCCAGCGGCACCAGCACCAGCGGTGCGCGGGTGTGGCCAACGTAGCGGATGGCCGCGTCGATCAGCGCGTCATTGTCCGGCAGTGTGCCGTAGTTGGCCTCCAAGGTGCGGCGCAGGCCATCGTGCTCCTTCTGCCGCTCGTGGCGCCAGTGCAGTTCGGTGGCAGCATCGATCAGTTGCAGGCGGTGGCTCCAGTCGATGTCGCGGTTTTCCAGCCAGCCGGCCAACGGCGCCAGGTCGTGGGTGCCGGTGGTGGCCAGGGCGTTGTCCGGCCAGTCGAGAATCGGCTTGAAGTGGCCGGGTTGGGTCTGCTCGAAGGGCAGCACGCGCATGCCCAGCACGGCCTTGGCCGCCAGTTGCTCGCGCAGGCCGTCCGGCACGGTGCCCAGGTCTTCACCGAGGATGATCGCCTGGTGGCGCACCGACTCCAGCGCCAGCAGGCGCAGCAGGTCGTCCAGCGGGTAGTTGAGATAGGCGCCTTCGCTGGGCTTGGCCCCCTGCGGGATAAGCCACAGCCGGCGCAGGCCCATGACATGGTCGATGCGCAGGCCGCCGGCATGGGCGAGGTTGGCCCGCAGCATTTCGATGAAGGCGCGGTAGCCGTTGCGCTTGAGGCCTTCGGGCGAGAAGGCGCAGATGCCCCAGTCCTGGCCGGCACGGTTGAGAATGTCGGGCGGTGCGCCCACCTTCAGGCCTGCCAGCAGTTCGTCCTGCCGGCTCCATGCCTGGCTGCCGACACCGTCGGCGCCCACCGCCAGGTCAGCGATCAGGCCGACCGCCATGCCATTGCCGCGCGCTGCTTCCTGGGCGCGTTGCAGGCCCCGCTCGGTCAGCCATTGGCAGAAGGCATGGAACTCGATCTTGGCCGGGTAGGCGTTGGCGAAGGCCTCCACTTCCGGGTGGTACGGGTCATGCCAGGTCTTGGGCCAATGGCGCCAGTCGGCACCCAGGCCGTGCTCCACGGCTTGGGCCTGCAGCACCTCGAAGCGGCAGTGGTGTTCCAGGGCCTGGCCACCGGCTTCGCGGAAGCTGTCGAAATCCTTGCGCAGCGGGTGGTCGCCCTGGCTGAAACCCTGGTACAGGGCTTCGAGCAGGCGCAGGCGGGCGCTGGCGGCACGCGGCCAGTCGACCAGCGGGCCTTGCTCCAGGTCGTCCAGCTGTTGCTCCAGGCCGCAGGCTTCTATGGCCACGCGCACCTCGCGCTCGCCCAGCAGTGCGGCTGGGCTGGCGTACAGGGTATTGAGCAGCAGGCGGCTGGAGGGTGAATAGGGGCTGTAGTGCGTCTGGTCGATGGTCGACAGGGCGTGGATCGGGCTGATGGCCAAGGCATCGGCACCACGCTCGGCGGCCGCGCGGGCCAGTTGTTCCAGGGCCAGGCAGTCGCCGTAGCCGCCATCGCCGGGCCGGCGCAGGCTGTACAGCTGCACCGCCAGGCCCCAGCAGCGCGGGGGCGGTGCCTGCACTCGGTCTTCAAGGCTGTGGCAGCGTGGCGGAGCCACGGCCACGGTGAAGCGGCGGCTGTCGATTTCCACTTGGTGGTAGCCGATGGGCAACGCACCGGGCAGCTGGGCCTGGTTGTCGAGGCTGAGGGTGACGGCGCTTTGGTCCTCCAGGGTGCAGTGCGCGAGGCTGGTGGCGCTGAAATAGCGCGCCAGTGGCAGTGGCTGGCCGAGGTCAGCGGTCAGCAGCGGCGGCAGGTGCTCACTGTCTTCGGCAGCGTCCACGGCGCGCAGGCTGGCGGCAATGGCGGCGTCATCGGAGGCGGGATGGCCAAGACCTTCAAGAATGTTGCGCAGCACCTCGTCGCTGACTCGCTGGGGCCGGGCGTTGGCGTCGATCCAGTCGCGGCTCAGCCCGACGCGGGTGGCCAGGCGGTGCAGGGCGGTTTCGCTCATGGGCGCTCCTGGGCAGGGGAAAGCAGGCTGACCACGCAGCTGTATGCGGCCAGATGGGTATCGGGGTGTCGGGTGTCGCTGCTGTCGAACAGTCGGTTGGCGGGCGTGGGCAACTCGACCTCCTGCGGGGTAGCGGCCAGGTTCAGGTCAATGCGCAGGGTGGTGCCGTTACCCAGGCGCCAGCGTGCGGTCAGGGCCTTGTCACCGTGTACTTCGGCGCCCAGCGCGCGGCTGCCGGGCAGGTGCGGGATCACATGGCGGCGGCGCAGTTCGAGCAGGTGCTGGTACAGCCCGTGCCAGCCAGCGATCACTTCCCTGGCCTGCGGGCGGGAGGCCTCGAAGGTCTGTTCTGCGTTGGGGTCGGGAATGCGTTGGCGCTGCTCGGGGTCGGCGAAGGCGGCGAAATGGGCGAACTCACCGCGCCGCCCCTCGCGTACGGCGTCGGCCAGCTGGTCATGGAAGTCAGTGAAGAACAGGAACGGCTGGCAGCTGCCATCGTCGTCGCCCATGAACAGCAGCGGGATCATCGGCGCCAGCAGCAACAGCCCGGTGGCCGCCCGCAGCGCCTGCGGCGGGCACAAGCGAGTAAGGCGCTCGCCCAGGGCGCGGTTGCCAACCTGGTCATGGTTCTGCAGGAACAGCACGAAGGCGCTGGGCGGCAAGTGCCCGCTGGGCTCGCCGCGGGGCGTGCCATGGCGGTTGGCCTGGCCCTGGAACACGAAACCTTCGGCAAGGCAGCGGGCCAACTGTTCGATGGGGCGCTGCTGGTAATCGGCGTAGTAGCCTTCGGTTTCGCCGGTCAGCAGCACATGCAAGGCATTGTGGCCGTCGTCGTTCCACTGGGCATCGAAGCCTTGTTCCAGCAGGAAGGCCTGGTTGTGCTCGTTTTCCAGGACCAGCCACACGTGGCGGCCCGGCTCCACGGCAGCGCGTACCCTTTGCGCCAGCTCGACCAGGAAGTCGGGCTGGTCGATGGCGTGCACGGCATCCAGGCGCAGGCCATCGAAGCGGTAGTCGCATAGCCACATCAGGGCGTTCTGGATGAAGTATTCGCGCACCTGCGGGCGGCGGAAGTCGATGGCTGCGCCCCAGGGAGTCTGCCGGTCCTCGCGGAAGAACGGGCTGGCGTACTGGTGCAGGTAGTTGCCGTCGGGGCCGAAGTGGTTGTACACCACATCGACCAGGACCATCAGCCCCTGGCCGTGGGCCTGGTCGACCAGCGCACACAGCTGCTCGGGGCTGCCGTAGGTGTTTTGCGGCGCATAGGGCAGCACGCCGTCGTAACCCCAGTTGCGCTCGCCCGGGAACTGCCCCAGCGGCATCAGCTCGATAGCGCTGATGCCCAGCTCGGCCAAGCGCGGCAGTTGCCGAGCGACCCCTTCGTAGCCGTCGAGCAGACCGACATGCAGCTCCTGAATGACCGCTTCGTGCCAGGGGCGGCCTTGCCAGGGGTGTTGCCAGGCATAGCTGGCCACATCCACCACCTGGCTCGGCCCCTGCACGCCGTCGGGCTGGTAGCGCGAGGCGGGGTCGGCCACCTGCAGTTCACCGTCGATACGGTAGTGATAACGGTCACCGGCCTGGCACGGGGCCACGCCGGTGTACCAGCCTTCATCGTCGGGCAACAGCTCGATGGCTGGCTGCTGCTCCAGTTCCACACTCACGCTGCGCGCATCCGGCGCCCAGAGGGCGAAGCGCGCCGACGTGGCGTCCAGCAGGTGTGCGCCATGCCTGTGCATCTTCAACTCCCCGTTCAGTATTGGCTGTGCTGGGCCTGCTTGACCAGGTCTTCGTACAGGCGTGCGTAGGGTTCCACGGCCTGGCACCAGTTGAACGGTTGGGTCATCGACAGGCAGCGCATGGCGTTCAGCAGGTCCTTCTTGCCGTATACATAGAAGGCGCGGCTGAGTGCCTCGCGATAGCTTTCGACGGTGGACTCGTTGAACAGGAAACCGGTGACGCCGCACTCGATGGTGTCGGCCAGGCCGCCGGTGTTGCGCGCCACCGGCAGCGAGCCGAAGCGCTGCGCGTACATCTGGCTGAGGCCGCATGGCTCGTAGCGTGACGGCATCAGCAGGAAGTCGCTGCCGGCGAACATGCGCCGGGCATCGGTTTCGTTGAAGCCGATGCGTACGCCGATACGGCCAGGGTGGCGTAGCGCCAGTTCGCGCATGGCCTGCTCTTCTTCGGGCTCGCCACGGCCGATGATCGCGATCTGCCCGCCTTGTTCGACGATGTAGTCGGCCACCCCCAAGGTCAGGTCCAGGCCTTTCTGGTAGACCAGGCGCGA
Source organism: Pseudomonas inefficax (assembly GCF_900277125.1). Taxonomy (GTDB): domain Bacteria; phylum Pseudomonadota; class Gammaproteobacteria; order Pseudomonadales; family Pseudomonadaceae; genus Aquipseudomonas; species Aquipseudomonas inefficax. The sequence goes on along the minus strand of NZ_OPYN01000172.1, from coordinate 66,052 downwards.
AACCACGGCGAACAGCGGGCCTTCGGAGGGCTGCAGTTTGAACAGCTCGCGTACTTCCTGGGTATTGCGCGCCTTGCCTTCCCAGTCGTTGATGCTGAAATTGTGTTGCAGGTGCTTGTCGGTGGCCGAGTCCCAGCTTTCGTCGATGCCATTGGGAATGCCGCCGAGCAGGCCTTGCTGGGCCTTGCTGGCGAGGAAGCCGTCCAGGCCGCAGCCGAATTCCGGAGTGGTGATTTCCCGGGCATAGGTGGCGCTGACCGTGGTGATGTGGCTGGCGTAGGCCAGGCCGGCCTTGAGGAACGACAGCTTGCCGTAGAACTCCATGCCCTCCTGCTGCATGGCGTGCTCGGGGATTGCCAGTTCCGGGCTGCAGCCGCGGCTGTACACACCCTGGTAGGCCAGATTGTGGATGGTGAACAGGGTTGGCGTGCTCAGCCCGCGCCAGTGCATGTAGGCTGGTGCCAGGCCTGCTGGCCAGTCGTGGGCATGGACCACTTCCGGCTTCCAGTGGATCCTGCCTTCGCCGGCGGCGATTTCGGCGGCAGCCAGGCCCAGGCGGGCGAAGCGGATGTGGTTGTCGGGCCAGTCGCGGCCGTTGTTGGCGCCATAGGGGGTGCCGTCGCGCTGGTACAGTTCGGGGCAGATCAGCACATAGATGACCAGGCCGTCGGCCATGTCCATGCGCCCGATCTTGCACGGCGGCAAGGCGGCATGGCCACCCAGTTCACCGACAATGTGGATGGGGTTGTCGCTTTCCATCACCTGGCGGTAGCCAGGGATCAACACCCGCACATCGTGCAGGTGTGCCAGGGCACGGGGCAGGGCTGCCGACACGTCGCCCAGGCCACCGGTTTTCACCAGGTCGGCGATTTCCGAGGTCACGAACAAGATCTTGCGCTTGTTGCGGTTGTGCTGGCGCTGGGCGCCGGGTGCCTTGCCTGTCGTGGCGAAGTCCGGGGTGAGCGGCTCGCGGTTGTCCGGGTTGAATGAATCTACGTGAGGCTCGACAGCGGCACTGATCATACTTCTCTCCATCCCTATGCTTGGCCGGGTGCTGGCACCCGTGGCAATGTTTCGTGTTGGTTCTCTCTGTTTCTGGATTCTGCGTAGTGCGTTCCATGCCCCAGGGTCGTGCGCGCAGGCACGGCGCGATCGGCATTCCCGCCGAAGGCGATTGGGCTGGTGGGGTGTGTGGGCCGAGGCTGGGAAGTCCCTTTGCGTTTGGCCTACTTAGTTCCTGACCTGCCCGCGTTCCGTAAAGTTCGACTTTTTTTCGTCACTCTTCCGATGAGCAAATGGCGGGCCGAAACCCGAGTGTAGGAGAGAAAGAGATAAAAATGTGACCCGCTGGTCACTATTGCCATGCTGCGGAGTAGACGCAAACGTTGGCGGTTGTGACCGGATGTGAATGCATAGGCTGGAGCGGTGGATGACGGGCAGATGGCATGCCCCGTTACCGATAGCTGTGCACCTTTCTGGTGCGCTGTGGGGCCCGAACGGTGCCCGCGCTTTGCTTTGGGGGGCAGGTGAGGGCGTTCAGGTGCCTGTCTTGGAATATGAGGTTATGCGCAAATCGAGTGCCGCTCGAGTTCAACGGCGTCGAAAATGTTGTGACAAGCCCTCATAGCCAAATTCCTTATTGGCGCAGGCAAACAAAAGGGCTACTGGCAAACTTCCTCGAAGTTTCTTTCACAATGTTTCTGGATTGAATGGTCACTAATGCAGTGAGAGCTCGCGCGGGCAAAGGTTATAAAACGTTGCTTTAGGAAATTGCCTACGCAAGCACCAGTGCATTGAACCCATCGTTTCTGTCATGGAAGGACAATACGATTTAAGTTGCTCTTCAGTCACCGCCTCATCCCCGCAGTCGTCATCGGTTGATCCCGTCAATGCCACGGATCCAGCCGGCTGGCGCCTTGGCAACGGGCAATTTTCATTCGTCGTGATCAGCTTGAAGAAAGCCAGGGTGAGGTTGTCTTTCGCCGGTAAACATGATGGCGGGTAGAGCAACTCATGAAACAGTCGGACTTTCGTTTCGGATTTCAGGCGCTCGCCGGGCGCACGGAGTTCGAAGTGGTTTCATTCAAGCTGGAAGAAGCCATCAGTCAGCCATTTGAACTGAGACTTGAACTTGTCAGTTACGACAGTGATGTCGACTTCGGCCAGGTGCTCGACAAGCCTGCGCTATTCACCCTTTATTGCGCAGATCGGCCACTGCGCCATGTGCATGGCCTGGTCAGCGCCTTCAGCCAGGGTGAAACCAGCTTCTGTCGCACGCGCTACCACGCCGTGGTCGAGCCGCAACTGGCCCGCGCCCGCTTGCGTTCGAACTGGCGCATCTTCCAGCAGAAAACCGTACCGCAGATTCTTGAACTGATGTTCAAGCGCCAGGGCATTACCCGATTCGAGCTCAATAGCAGCGCCGAGCACCAGGTGCGTGAGTTTTGTGTCCAGGCGGGGGAAACCGACCTCGACTTCATCCATCGCCTTGCCGCTGAAGAGGGCTTTGTCTACCGCTTTGCACACTGCGCCAGGCAGCACACGCTGATCGTTACCGATCGCCTGCTATCGCTTGGGTTGCTCAGCCGGGGCATGCTCAAGCCCGAAGGTGATGAGGCGCTTTGGCTGGATGAAGACGATCTCGGCCCCGACAAGGTGCTGTACCACGCCCGTAGCGGTGGCGACCAGGCCCGTGCCTGCCTGCGGCGTTTGCGCTATTGCGAGCAGGTGCGTACTGCGCGGCAGGTGCAGCGCGACTACACCTTCACCAACCCGGCCTATCGTCAGGAGCACAAGGCTCAGGCCAGCGGAATCACGCACCAGTCGCCGGACTACGAGTTTTTTGATTACCCGGGGCGCTACAAGCGCGATGCGGTCGGCAAGCCCTTCACTGAAACGCGGCTGACGGCGCTTCGCCATGACGCCCGCCAGGCCGAAGTACAGGGCGATGATGTGCGCCTGCAGCCAGGCCTGAGCTTCACCCTCGTCGGCCACCCGCGCGAAGACCTCAATGTGCACTGGCGCGTGATCAGCCTGCGCCACGAAGGTACGCAGTTCTCCAGCCTGCAGGAAGAAGCCGCTGGCGCCGAACAAGGTACCCGCTATGTGAACGATGCGCTGCTGGTGCAAGGCATGGCCGAATGGCGCCCGGCACCCTTGGCCAAGCCGCGCATCGATGGCCCGCACATGGCCACCGTGGTCGGCCCGCCGGGGGAAGAGATTTTTTGCGATCAGTGGGGGCGGGTCAAGGTCAGCTTCCCCTGGGACCGTGAAAGCAGCAACAACGAATTCAGTTCCTGCTGGGTGCGGGTGTCGCAAGGCTGGGCCGGTGGCAGTTGGGGGGCGATGGCGATTCCTCGTATTGGCCAGGATGTGATTGTCCAGTACGTCAATGGCGACCCTGACCAGCCGGTGATCACCGGGCGCACCTACTGCGGTGACCAGCTGCCGCCGTACGACCTGCCGGAACACAAGACCCGCATGACCATCAAGAGCCAGACCCACAAAGGCGATGGCTTCAACGAGTTGCGCTTCGAGGACGAACTGGGGCGGCAGGAAGTATTCATTCATGCCGAGCGCGACCAGAACAACGTCGTGAAACACAACGAAACCACCTTCATCGGCAACGATCGTAGCGAGCGCGTCGAGCATGACGAAGTGGTGCACATAGGTGGCAACCGCAATGTCAAGGTCGGCGCCAGCAAGAGCGAAACGGTCGCCCTTGGCAAAGTCGAAAGCATAGGCCTGGGCAAGTCGTTGGCCGTTGGCGGGGCGTTGAACGTGATGGTTGGCCTCGAGGCCAGCGAGCGGGTCGCGCAGGACAAGCGTGTGCAGGTCGGCGGGCAACTGCGGGTGGAGGCCAATGACGATGTGTCGATCACCAGCCATAACGGCCACGTGCACATCGATAGCCGAACGTCCCTGACCCTGAGCTGCGGTGGGGCCTTCATCAAACTGGGTGATGGCCGCATCGAAATCGGTTGCCCCGAGCCACTACTGTTGCATGCCATCGCCCAGGTCAAGGCGCCTGCACGTTACGGTGAGCCGCCTGCACCGTCGCAGGAGGAAATCGAGTTTCGCCTGGTGCATGCCGACGGTACGCCGATTGCGGGCACGGCCTACGTGGCGACGTTGTCCGATGGCACCCAGCGCCAGGGTATGGTCGACCAGAACGGCTATGCCCGCCTGGCTGGCGTTACCCCCGGTTGCAGCGCCCGGGTGCGCTACGAGGTTGGCCAAGGCTCGCTTCAGCTGACGACCGCAATCGAGCCGGATGCTGCCTTGCAGGCATTGCTTGCCGGCTCCACCTCGGCGGGTGGCCAGCCATGAACTCCGCTGCTGACTGGCTGGATGAAGCGGTGGAAAGGGTGGCAGGCGGCTTTGGCTGGCTGCGTGACCTGGTGCTGGGCGAGTTTGCCGAGGACAGGCCACTGAGCGTGGTCATTGCCGACATGCTGCTGTCGTTGGTGCCGGGCGTGGTGATCGTACTCAGTGCCCGTGACCTGGCCGCAGTTTGCCTGCGCTTGGGCAAGCGCTACACGGCGGATGGCAGCCAGGCAACGGCGCAGCCGCCACAATGGCAGGAGTGGGTGCTGTTGGTTGCCTGCCTGATTACTTTGATCGCGCCGATCATTGCTGCCGTGGTGGGGGCGGTGGGTACGCCCGTGGGCTCGGTGGCAGGTGCACTGGTTGGGCAGGAAGCCGCAGCGTTTCTGCGAGGTTTGTGCCTGCTGCTTATCCGTGAAAGCCAGATCATCTTGCGGACCGTGGTTGCGTTTCTTGGCAAGTTCACCCGCGGCAGCGTGGAGTACTGGCTGCGCCAGGTCAGGTTCGCGAGCTATGAAAAGGACTTGCTGGCCTATCTGAACCAGTTCTTGACCAAGGTCATCGCTGCAACGGCAAAGCTTCGCAGCTATCTGGGCAACTGGCCCTTTAACCAGGCGGCCTCGCACCTGTTGGTGCGGCTCCAGGCGATGGAAGCCCAGTTCTACGCGGTGCAGGTGCATGCAGTGCGGGAAATCCCAAGGGCGCTGATGCAGCTCGACGCCAGGCTGGCCAAGGTGCTGGAGCAGGCCAGCGATCTGCCCGCGCAGGTTGCGCAGGCCGGGGTGCATGCGCCTAAGCCGGTGCCCATGGCCATGAGTGGTGGGCGGGTGACTTCTGGCATTGGCATGCGTCCGCGTTATCTTGAGCGCCCCGAGGGTGCGCTCGGCCCGCCAGTGCCCACCTCTGCGGCAGCCGCCACGCATGGCGCCAATGTGCACATGTTCGATCATTCGACGGCGACCCGGGCGCAAAAGGGCATTTATGGGGAGGTGGTCAGTGATCAGTACATGCTCGGCAAAGGCCATGAGAACCTGCTGTCGGTCTCTCGTGGGCCTCGCAGCCTGCAAATGAAACCCACCGGACGCGGGCTGGATGGCGTCTATCGTAATGCCCATCCACCGCCGCCGTTCATCATTACTGAGACCAAGTATCGAACGGGAGGCGCGTTTTCGCCGGGTAGTTTGCCAGTTACAAAGGGGAGTAAGGGGTTTCCGGGTGCCAGGCAGATGAGTGATGCGTGGATTCGTCCAAGGCTTTCCGAAAGTTTGGGGAAAGAACAGGCAATGAATATTCGCTCGGCTGGATATGAGCGCTGGTTGATAACCGTAGATGAGAAAGGCGCTGTAACCCAGGTAGTTAAGCTTGATGGGCATGCGAGATCTATAGGTGATGTAATTCAGTAGGGTTTGAAAATGAAGAGATTTGATGAGATCAAACGTGAGCCTTTGCTGCAAGAGGCAGCCTATCTCGACTCTGTTGGTTTTTGGAAGAAATACTATGTGGAACTAAAGGCTGAAGATTCTTTAGTGTTGGAACGCCCAGATTACGTAAATGTTGAAGGGTTGAGTTGGGATTGGTGCTTTGAATCTCTGGAATTGTTAGTAGCGCTTTATTCGGGGGGCGAGCCCGTTGAAGCGCTTGAGTTTTACGCGGATCACATGTTTTCCCAGTTTCAACGTCACAAGCAAGCTTATCCGGCTTTCAGCTTGAAGCTGTGGGAGCCTGATGCATATCAATACACGCTCTGGCTTCTATCGTTTGCAGTGCTGTTCAACAAGCCCGGGCGCATCAGGCAAATCGCACGTTTTTTAAGTGAAGACCCAGATGACGGTGAGGACATCCTGTTGCGGCAACTGTTTTCCCGTGTGGGGGTGACGATCCCTGGGAGTACGTTGATTCACGAGCGCCCCTACCATGAATTGCTCAATGCCGTAACTACCGAGAAGGATGAGCAGCAACAGGCAGTGCGTAGTTACCTGAAACAGTGGTATCGCGGCATGCGCAACTGTTATTGGCATGACCGGCACAAGGCACGAAGCGATGCGGGTTTTTTTGGCTATTGGGCCTTTGAGGCAGGATTGGTCACTGTGTTGTGGGGCGTCGACGATACGCCCTATAGAGATCTTCCTTTCTACCCGAAGGATTTGGTAGACGATGCTCGCAAGCGTCAAGTTATCAAAAGCTTCCCTGAACAACTGCAAAGCGCGACGTATTCGGATGCACTTGCCAGGTCGGGGGAAATTTGCCCGCGCACCGGCGTGTGGGTATGTGATGAATGGGCTGTGGGGCCTCAGACATTCATGCAAGGCGTAGAGATGCCGAGCGAAAATGGGCGTTCTCTGGTTTGGCGCTTGGTGAAAGGCTTATAGCGTGCGGGAGAGCCAATGGGCCAATTCGACAGCATCAAGCGCGACCCGTGGATGGTCGAGCAGCGTTACCTGGCTTCGACCCATGAAAAAGAGCAGGAATTCGCCGACCCTGACACCCAGGCATTGCTGACCGGGCCAGCCGAGCACAGGCATCACTACCGTGGCCTTAGCCGCGACTGGGCACATATGGCACTGGAGCTGGCAGTGCAGCGGTATTCCGGTGGCGAGCCTATGGAACTGGTAGAGGCCTATGCAGACTATGCGTTCGCCCAGTTCGCCCGGCATTTTTCGGCGTACCCGGCGCCCAGCGAGCAGTTGCGCCCTTGGGTGTCGGATGAATACCGGCTTGCCTTGTGGCTACTGTCGCTGGCGGTGCTGTGCGGTTATCCCGAGCGTGTCGGCCAGGTACTGGGCTGGCTGAACCAGGACGACGAGCGCAGCCCCGACCTGCTGCTGCATCGCCTGTTCCAGCGGCTGGGCAAGACCTACGCTGGCACCTCACTGCTTCACCCCGAACCATACGGCGCCTTGCTGGAGAGCCTCGACCTGAAAGGGCCCGCGCAGCATGACGCACTCGTGCGCTATCTCCGGCAGTGGTACCCCAATGCGCGCGGTTGCTACTGGCACGAGCGCCACACCCGGGCACGAAATGACCACCTGGGATATTGGGCATTCGAGGCGGCACTGGTGGCGTTTTTATGGTCTGTGCAGGGTAATGCCCTGGAAAGCGCTCCCCACTTTTACCCGCAGGCGCTGGTCGAAAGGGCGCGTTACCGACGCCTGGGCAAACAGTTCCGCGACCCGGAAACCGCAAGGCGCGAGGATGCCCCTGGCTGGCCTTCAGGCACGCCTTGCCCCTGGCCCGGCTACTACGTCTGCGTCGAGCGCATGATGGGTGAGCAGGTGTTCATGCACCAGGTACCTTTCCCTGAGATCGATGGCCAGGTCGTGCACTGGCGGCTGTCGAAAACGTTCTGAATGGCGCTGCCGGCATGCGTGCCTGGCGCCTCACATGATTCGGGAGTGGCAACAATGCCTGCCATCGTTCTGCTAGGCCACCCTCACCACTGCCCATTGTGCGGCCCGACCAGCATCAGCAGCGGCTCCAGCCTGTTCTTTGTCAACGGCAGGGCAGCCGCCAGGGTTGGCGACAGGCTCGGGTGTGGGGCGGTGATTACCACCGGCTCGGCCCTGATGATAGACGCTGGGCAGTCGCTTGCCAGGGTCGGCGATACCACCAGTCATGGCGGCACCCTGGAAAATGGCGATAATAGCTGGCTGCTTGATTGAGCGATGTGGGAGCAGTTCAGCTCCCACAGGGGCGGGGTAGGTTCAGAGGCTGACGGCCTTGTCGTCTGTGCGCGCTTGCGCCAGCAGCAGGTTCAGTTGGGCGACCTGCTGGCGCAGCTGGTCACGTTCGTCCTTCAGTTTACGCAGCTCATCACGGCGCACGGAGACATAGAGGGTCTGGGTTGGGGTTGCAGGCATCAAGGTACCCATGAGCACACCTCGCGGTTTTGGCTGGTGACAAGTTAAAGCGTAGACGCTTCAGGCGGGCGTATTTTGAATTCTTTCGCAGGTCTTGGGAACTTTTTTGTTTATCGTGGTCTCGCCGTTCGTCGCTGAACCCTCGATCGGTTCGCTGGACTAATCTGAAAAGCTGGATTGTGTTGTCATTTATTTCGAAAGGGGAGCATCGGCTCATGCAACTGGGAATCATCGGGCTGGGCCGCATGGGCGGCAATATTGCAAGGCGCCTGATGCGCGCCGGCCACCGCACCGTTGTACACGACCGCAACCGCGAGGCCATCGATGGCCTGGAGGGCGAGGGCGCCCAGGGTGCGCACGACCTCGGCGCGCTGGTACAGAAGCTGAAGGCACCGCGTGCGGTGTGGGTCATGCTGCCCGCCGGTGAGCCCACCGAGCAGACCATCGCCCAACTGGCCGAGCTGCTGGAGCCGGGTGATGCGATCATCGACGGCGGCAACACGTTCTACAAGGACGACATGCGCCGCGCCGCCGAGCTGGCCAAGCGTGGGCTGCATTACCTGGACGTCGGCACCTCGGGCGGCGTGTGGGGCCTGGACCGTGGCTACTGCATGATGATCGGTGGCGCAAAGGATGTATTCGAGCGCCTGGAACCACTATTCAAGGCACTGGCCCCGGGCGTGGGTGACATTCCGCGTACCCATGGCCGCAGTGGCGAGCACCAGCGTGCCGAACACGGCTACATCCATGCCGGCCCACCCGGTGCCGGGCACTACGTGAAAATGGTGCACAACGGCATCGAATACGGCCTGATGCAGGCCTACGCCGAAGGTTTCGACCTGTTGCGCAGCAAGGGCGGCAACGAACTGCCGGAGGACCAGCGTTTCGACCTGAACGTGGCCGAAATCGCCGAAGTGTGGCGGCGTGGCAGCGTGGTCACCTCGTGGCTGCTCGACCTTACCGCCGATGCGCTGGTAGCCGACCCGCAACTTTCGCAGTTCAGTGGCTCGGTGTCCGACAGTGGTGAAGGCCGCTGGACCATCGACGCCGCCGTCGAGCAGGCGGTGCCGGTGCCGGTGCTGTCCAGCGCGCTGTTCGCCCGCTTCCGCTCGCGCCAGCAGCAGGGCACCTATGGCGACAAGATTCTCTCGGCCATGCGCCTGGGCTTTGGTGGCCATGTCGAGAAGAAAGGCGAATGACCAGACAGAGCATTCCGGCTGCTCCGCCATGCACCCTGTTCCTGTTCGGCGCCAATGGCGACCTGGTCAAGCGCCTGCTGATGCCGGCGCTTTACAACCTCAGCCGTGACGGTCTGCTGGACCGCAACCTGCGCATCGTCGGTGTCGACCACAACCCGGCCACCGCCGAGGAGTTCGCCGGGCGCCTGCATGCGTTCATGGCCGAGCGTGACAAAGGTGGCGAGGGCACGGCCAAATGCCTGGATGAGAAGCTCTGGGCACGGCTGGCCAAGCGCCTGGATTACCAGACCGGCGATTTCCTCGACCCGGCCACCTACCAGGCGCTCGCCAAGCGCATCGACACAACCCGCCATGGCAATGCCATCTTCTACCTGGCGACCTCGCCGCGCTTTTTCCCCGAAGTGGCGCAGCGCCTGGGGCAGGCCGGGCTGCTCGACGAATCGGCCGGCGGCTTTCGCCGGGTGGTGGTGGAAAAGCCCTTCGGCACCGACCTGGCCAGCGCCGAGGCGCTCAACGCTTGCCTGCTGAAGGTGATGGGCGAGCGGCAGATCTACCGCATCGACCATTACCTGGGCAAAGAGACGGTGCAGAACATCCTGGTCAGCCGGTTCTCCAACGGCTTGTTCGAATCGTTCTGGAACAACCACTACATCGACCATGTGCAGATCACTGCCGCGGAAACCGTAGGCGTCGAGACCCGGGGTGCGTTCTATGACAGCACCGGGGCCTTGCGCGACATGGTGCCCAACCACCTGTTCCAGTTGTTGGCGATGGTGGCCATGGAGCCCCCGGCCGCGTTTGCCGCCGATGCCGTACGCAGCGAAAAGGCCAAGGTGGTCGGCGCCATCCGCCCGTGGTCGACGAAGATGGCCCTGAAAAACTCCGTGCGCGGCCAGTACAGCGACGGCCGGCAGGGGCGCAAGCGGTTGCCCGGCTACCGCCACGAGGCCAACGTCGCGGCTGATAGCCAGACCGAGACCTATGTAGCGCTGAAGGTGATGATCGACAACTGGCGCTGGGCTGGCGTGCCGTTCTACCTGCGCACTGGCAAGCGCATGAGCGTGCGCGATACCGAAATCGCCATCTGCTTCAAACCCGCGCCTTACGCGCAGTTCCGCGAGTCGGAGCTGGAGCGGCCCAAGCCCAATTACCTGAAAATCCAGATCCAGCCCAACGAAGGCATGTGGTTCGACCTGCAGGCCAAGCGCCCCGGGCCGGAGCTGGTGATGGAGAATGTCGAGCTGGGCTTTGCCTACAAGGACTTTTTCAAGATGACCCCGGCGACCGGCTACGAGACGCTGATCTACGACTGCCTTACCGGTGACCAGACCTTGTTCCAGCGGGCTGACAACATCGAGAACGGCTGGCGCGCGGTGCAGCCGTTCCTCGATGCCTGGGCACAGGGTGGCGAGGTGCATGAGTACCCGGCCGGTGAAGACGGGCCCGAGGCCGGCAATGAATTGCTGACCCGGGACAAGCGCGAGTGGCATCGCTTGGGGTGAGGTTTTTGTAAAAGCCTGTGCCGGCTCCTGTCTCAGGGGTTGCACGGACCTGTAGGAGCAGCCTTGCGCTGCGAAAGGGCCATTAAGCCAGTTGAGATGTGCCGGCCTTGCTGCCTTCTTCGCAGCACAAGGCTGCTCCTACAGATATGCCACTGGTTTCAAGACCTGTGATGTACCTGTGGGAGCGGGTTCACCCGCGAAGAGGCCAGCACAGGCAGCCACACAAGGAGCCGCAATGCCTGCCCACATCGAAGACTATGCGCTGCTGGGCAACTGCCGCAGCGCCGCCCTGATCAGCCGCGATGGCTCGCTCGACTGGCTGTGCCTGCCACGCTTCGACGCCCCTGCGGTATTCGCTGCACTGCTGGGCAATGAAGAAAACGGCCGCTGGCGCCTGGCCCCCTGTGACCCGGTCGAACACAGCAGCCGCCGATACCTGGACGACACCCTGGTACTGGAAACCACCTGGGTTACCGCCACCGGCCGCGCCCGCGTGCTCGACTTCATGCCGCTGAGCGAGGTCAACTCGCTGGTGCGCATCGTCGAGGGCCTCGCTGGCGAAACCAATTTCGAGATGGACCTGGTCATGCGCTTCGACTATGGCCGCAGCGTGCCCTGGGTAGAACGGCTCGACCCGCTGACCCTCAGCGCCGTCGCCGGCCCCGACCGGCTGATCCTGCGCACCACCGTCCCGCCGCATTCCCGCGACCAGCACACGGTCGCCCGCTTTCGCGTCGGTGCAGGCGAACGCCAGGTGTTCTGCCTGTGCCACCAACCCTCGCACCTGCCGGTGCAGCCTGGCTGTGATAGCGACGAAGCGCTGGCGCAAACCATCGACCAATGGCAGGCCTTCGCCGCCCGCTGCCCACAAGTGGGTCCATATTCCGCCCTGGTGCGCCGCTCGCTGTTGACCCTCAAGGCCATGACCTATGCACCTACCGGCGGCATCGTTGCCGCCGTCACCACCTCACTGCCCGAGCGCATCGGCCACGAGCGCAACTGGGACTACCGCTTCTGTTGGCTGCGCGACGCGACCATGACCCTGCTGGCCTTCATGAACCTCGGCTACTTCGACGAAGCCCAGGCCTGGCGCGAGTGGCTGTTGCGCTCGGTGGCCGGCAACCCCGAGCAAATGCAGATCATGTACGGCCTGGCTGGCGAGCGCGACCTGCAGGAATACAGCTTGCCGTGGCTGGCCGGTTACGAGCACTCGCAACCGGTGCGGGTGGGCAATGCAGCGTCGCAGCAAATGCAGCTGGATATCTATGGCGAACTGGCCGATGCCATGGCCCAGGCGATCAGGGGCGGCTTGCCCCGGCACCCGCGCAGCGCTGCCATCTCCCGGCTGATCCTGCCCTACGTCGAGCGGATCTGGCGTGAGCCGGACGAAGGCATCTGGGAAGTACGTGGCGGCCGCCAGCAGTTCGTGCACTCCAAGGTAATGGCCTGGGTCGCCTTCGACCGTGCCGCGGGGCTGGCCGACACCACTGAGGAAGGCCGCGAGCGCGGGCAGCATTACCGCCAGGTGGCTGACGAAATTCGTCATGAAGTCTGCGCGCAGGGCCTGGATCCCAGCGGCCGCTTTTTCGTCCAGGCCTATGGCTCGACCGAGCTGGACGCCAGCCTGTTGCACATCGCCCTGACCGGCTTCCTGCCGGCGGATGATCCGCGCTTTTTGCGCACGCTTGAACAGGTCGAGCAGCGCCTGCTGAAAAACGGGCTACTGCTGCGCTATGACAGTGACAGTTGCAGCGACGGCCTCACGCCCGGGGAGGGCACATTCCTGGTGTGTTCGTTCTGGCTGGCCGATGTGTATGTATTGCTGGGCCGTCAGACAGAAGCGCAGGCACTGTACGAACGCCTGACCGGGCTGTGTAACGACCTTGGCCTGCTGGCCGAACAGTACGACCCGGCGGGCCAGCGCATGCTTGGCAACTTCCCTCAGGCGTTCAGCCATATCGGCATCATCAACACTGCACTGAACCTTCACCGCGCACAGTGCCCGGTGCGTGATCGTGCGAGTGGTGGATAGAAACGCCTCCACTGGCAATCAACGTGTGACGCATTACGTCACATATGATACTTTGCTTCGTGTGACTCATGGCGTCACACTTGGCTCGTCTCCCAAATGGACGCGGCGAGCTACCCATGATCATCAGTTTTCGACACAAGGGACTGCGTATTTTTCATGATACGGGCAACACTCGAGGGATCCAGCTCTCTCACGCAAAGCGCTTGAAGCGGCAACTCCAGTTTCTCGAGTGCGCCATGTCTGCGCAAGATTTGAGCGTACCAGGCTGGCACTTACATCCGCTCAAGGGGGAGTTGTCAGGCTTCTGGTCAGTCAGTGTGTCTGGTAACTGGCGGCTGATCTTTCGCTTCGTGGGTTCGGATGTCGAACTGGTCGATTACCTTGATTACCACTGAAAAGGAGAGCTGAGCATGTCTTTGCACAACCCGCCACATCCTGGCGAAACCCTGCGTGAAGATGTTCTGCCCGCGTTAGGTCTGACGGTTAAGGCCTTCGCATCGCATCTTGGATTCTCTCGAGAAGCGCTTTCGCGGGTATTGCATGGTCGCGCGGCGATGTCTCCGGATTTGGCGATACGCCTGGAGATGGCTGGAATAAGTACCGCCCGCCTGTGGTTGGCCATTCAGGCTGATTACGATATCTGGCAGGCGCGTCACCGACAGCAACCTGTAATTACCCGGTTGTTTCAGGCTGCCTGATATAAAAGTGTGAAACGACCGGAGTAGACTAGGGCAAACCCCTTCGGCACGGAGCACACATGGGCATTCGCGGTACTGACCGGCAGATTGACAACATCGAGTTCAATGTCAGCGACATCGCATGGAGCAAGGCCTTCCATGGCAGTGTGTTCGGCTGGACGGCCCAAGCCTGATGGCCAACCACAAGATCGAAATCCGCCGGCGCAATATCGAGAAGATCCTGCAGGCAGCGGAAAAGGTGTTTGCCGAGAAAGGTTACGGCGCCACCTCGATGGGCGATATCGCCGAGCAGGCCGAGTTGCCGCGTTCCAACCTGCATTACTACTTCAGCACCAAGGACGACCTGTTTCGTGCGGTGCTGCAGGACTTGCTGGATGTGTGGAAGCAGGACGCGCTGTGCTTCGAGAACTTCGACGACCCGCGCGTGGTGCTGACCAGTTACATCCGGGCGAAGATGGGCCACTCGCGCTCGCGACCGCTGGGTTCGAAGATCTGGGCCGAAGAGATGCTGCACGGGGCGCCGGTACTCGGGGTGAACCTGGATGAAAGCCTGGTGCCCTGGGCCAAGCTGAAGGAAGCCAAGATCCGACGCTGGGTGGAGGAGGGGCGCATCCTGCCAGTGGAGCCGTCGGCGCTTTTGTACATGATCTGGGCCTCGACCCAGCACTATGCCGACTTTGGTTACCAGGTGACCTTGCTCAATGGCGGGGAAGCGTTGTCGGACATGGCCTTTGAAAGTTCGGTACAGACGGTGACCAGTGTGATCTTGCGGGGGATCGGGCTGGAGCCTTGAGGTTGGTGTACGCTGAGCGATCGGGGCCGCTTTGCGGCCCTTCGCGAGCACGCCCGCTCCCACAGGTGTTTCGCTGCCTTCCCAAGCGGCGCAATCTCTGTGGGAGCGGGCGTGCCCGCGAAGGGCTGCAAGGCAGCCCTATTGCTTCAACTGGCCTCACGGTAGGGGTTACGCGGATCCTGCGTCCAGTTCAGGTACGGCTTGCCGGTGTCCTGAGCCACCATCTCGATGCAGCTCTCCACCGGGCAGGTGATCTGGCACAGGTTGCAGCCCACGCATTCCGCATCGATCACGCTGTAGGCATGCGTGCCATCTGCCTTCAGCGTACTGGCAATCGCTTGGTGCGAAGTATCCTCACAGGCAATGTGGCAGCGCCCGCAGCCAATGCATGCCTGCTGGTCGATGTGCGCCACCGACTTGTAGTTCATGTCCAGGTACTTCCAGTCAGTGGTATGCCCCACCGCCTGGCCGCGAAACGCCTCGATGTTGCGGTGCCCGTGCTGGTCCATCCAGCGCGCCAGGCCGTCCTTCATGTCCTCGACGATGCGGAAGCCGTGCAGCATCGCTGCCGTGCAAACCTGCACGGCGCCACTGCCCAGGGCCATGAACTCGGCGGCGTCACGCCAACTGCCGATGCCGCCAATACCGCAAATCGGCAAGCCGCGCGTTTGCGGGTCGCGGGCGATTTCCGCCACCATGTTCAGGGCAATCGGTTTCACCGCCGAGCCGCAGTAGCCGCCATGGGTGCTCTGGTCGCCGACGATGGGGTGGGCGACCATGCGATCAAGGTCGACGCTGGTGATCGAGTTGATGGTATTGATCAACGACACCGCATCGGCCCCTCCACGGTGCGCGGCGCGCGCCGACTGGCGGATGTCGGTGATGTTCGGCGTGAGTTTGACGATCACCGGCAGCGAGCAGTACGTCTTGCACCAGCGGGTGACCATCTCCACGTACTCCGGCACCTGGCCGACCGCCGCGCCCATGCCGCGCTCCGGCATGCCGTGCGGGCAGCCGAAGTTCAGTTCGATGCCATCGGCCCCGGTGGCTTCCACCAGCGGCAGGATGAACTTCCACGAATCTTCCACGCACGGCACCATCAGCGACACGATCAGCGCGCGGTCGGGCCAGTCTTTCTTCACCTGGGTGATTTCGCGCAGGTTGATGTCCAGTGAGCGATCGGTGATCAGCTCGATGTTGTTGATGCCCTGCACCTGGCGATTGGGGCCGTAATGCGCCGAGTAGCGCGACGACACGTTGACTGCCGCCGGGTCTTCGCCCAGGGTTTTCCACACTACGCCACCCCAGCCGGCCTCGAAGGCGCGGACCACGTTGTAGGCCTTGTCGGTTGGCGGTGCGGAGGCCAGCCAGAAGGGGTTGGGTGCCTTGATGCCGGCAAATTCGATGGACAGGTCGGCCATTTACGCAGCCTCTACGTTGAGCATGAGTTGGGCATGGATGGCTTCGGCGGCCAGCTTGCCGTGTTGCACAGCCTGAACGGTAAGGTCCTGGCCCAAGGCGGTGCAGTCACCGCCGGCATATACGCCCGGCAGGCTGGTCTGCATCGTTTCGTCGACGCAGATGCGCTCGCCAATGCGCGCCAGTTGTGCGGCCACCGGGTCGCCGAGGCTGGCGTCGTCGAAGCGTTGGCCGATGGCCTTGAAAATGGCATCGGCAGCCAGCTCGAAGGTTTCGCCGGTGTCGCGCAGGCGGCCGTCTGCCAGCTCGGTGCGGGCAAAGCGCATGCCGCGCACCCTGCCGCTTTCGTCCAACAGTACCGCATCGGGGCGGGCCCAGGTGTGCAGGCGTACCTGGTTGGCCTTGGCGATGTCC
Organism: Pseudomonas inefficax; assembly: GCF_900277125.1. Classification (GTDB taxonomy): domain Bacteria; phylum Pseudomonadota; class Gammaproteobacteria; order Pseudomonadales; family Pseudomonadaceae; genus Aquipseudomonas; species Aquipseudomonas inefficax. The sequence continues at coordinate 49,812 of NZ_OPYN01000172.1, read as the reverse complement.
TGCTCGTGGCCGGTGGCACCCATGTCGGCATGGCCGCGGCGGTACACCAGGTTGACATCGCGGGCACCCAGGCGGCTCATCTGCACGGCCATGTCGATCGCGGTGTTGCCGGCGCCGATCACCAGGCAGCGGTCGGCCAGGGGCAACTGGCTCAGGTCGCCGGCCTGGCGCAGTTCGCGGATGTATGCGGTGGCGGCGAGCAGGCCGGGGGCTTCTTCATCCGGCAGGCCTAGCTGGCGCACGGCATTCAGGCCCAGGCCGAGGAACACTGCGTCGTACTGGTCGCGCAGTTCGCCCAGGCCGAGGTTGCTACCCAGGCGCTGGCCATGGCGAATTTCGATGCCACCGATGCCGAGCAGGAATTCCACTTCACGCTGGGCATAGTCGTCCACCAGCTTGTAGCGGGCGATGCCGTACTCGTTGAGGCCACCAGCCTTGTCGCAGGCCTCGAACACAACCACATCATGCCCATGCATGGCCAGGCGGTGGGCGCACGACAGCCCGGCTGGGCCGGCACCGACCACGGCAATGCGCTTGCCGGTGGCCGGCGAGCGCTGGAACGGGTGCTCGGTGAAGTGGGCATTGTCCAGGGCATAGCGCTGCAACTGGCCGATCAGCACCGGTGCGCATTCCTGCGCGTTGTTGCGCACGCAGGCTTGCTGGCAAAGGATTTCGGTGGGGCAGACGCGGGCGCAACTGCCGCCGAGAATGTTGGCCGAAAGGATGCGCTCGGCGGCGCCTTGCAGGTTTTCGTCGCTGATGCGGTGGATGAACGACGGGATGTCGATGTCACTGGGGCAAGCGTTGACGCAGGGAGCGTCATAACAATACAGGCAGCGTGCGCTTTCGACGGCGGCCTGGCGAGCGGTGAGGGGTGGGGCCAGATCGCTGAAGCGCTCGGCCAGTTGGTCGGCGCCGGCCCGGGGGCGCGGCAAGTGGTTCAGGACGTCGATCACGGTTGTAGCCTCTCTATTTTTTATGGATGCAGGCGACAAGCATTGCGGTGTTTTCTAGGGCCGCTGCGCGACCCATCGCGACACAAGGCCGCTCCTACAAGGAACCGCGCACTCATGTAGGAGCGGCCTTGTGTCGCGATGGGCTGCGCAGCAGCCCCAATGGCCTTAACGCTGCACGGGCGTCGGCCGCTGCACTTCAGCCCTGCGCCCCAGTACCTCATACACCGACGGATACGCCGGCCGTTCCACATACCGCCCCGCGCCCTTTTCCGCGCGCAGGTCGCCATCGGCCCAGAGCACCTTGCCCTGGCTGATGGTGTGGCTGGGGATGCCGCGCACGGTACGGCCTTCGAAGATGTTGAAGTCCACCTGCTGGTGGTGGGTCTTGGCCGAGATGGTGCGGGTGCCTTGCGGGTCCCACAGCACCAGGTCGGCATCGGCGCCAACACGAATGGCACCCTTGCGCGGGAACAGGTTGAAGATCTTCGCAGTGTTGGTGGAGGTCAGCGCGACGAACTCGTGCATCGACAGGCGCCCGCTGTTAACCCCGGCATCCCACAGCACCGCCATGCGGTCCTCGATGCCGGCAGTGCCGTTGGGGATACGGCTGAAGTCGTCGCGGCCCATGGCTTTCTGCTCGGCGCAGAAGCAGCAATGGTCGGTGGCGGTGGTGTGCAGGTTGCCCGACTGCAGCCCGCGCCACAGCGCCTCCTGGTGTTCGCGCGGGCGGAACGGTGGGCTCATCACGTAGCCAGCGGCGGTGGCCCAGTCCGGGTCACGGTAGACGCTGTCATCCAGCAGCAGATGGCCGGGCAGGACTTCGCCGTACACCGGCTGGCCCTTGCCGCGGGCATAGGCGATTTCGTCCAGCGCTTCGCGGCTGGAAACATGCACCAGGTACAGTGGCGTGCCCAGCGTCTCGGCAATACGAATGGCACGGCTGGCCGCCTCGCCCTCGACCTGGGATGGGCGTGACAGCGGGTGGGCTTCCGGCCCGGTCAGGCCCTGCGCCAGCAGTTTCTTCTGCAGGTGGTAGACCAGTTCGCCGTTCTCGGCATGCACGGTGGGCACCGCCCCCAGTTGCAGGCAGCGCTCGAAGCTGGCCACCAGGGTGTCGTCGGCGGCCATGATCGCATTCTTGTAGGCCATGAAGTGCTTGAAGCTGTTCACCCCATGTTTGGCCACCAGTTCGCCCATCTCTTCGGCCACCTGCTCGCTCCACCAGGTGATGGCGACGTGGAAGCCGTAGTCGCTGGCGCTTTTCTGCGCCCAGCCGCGCCAGGTGTGGAAGGCCTCCAGCAACGACTGCTGCGGGTTGGGGATGACGAAGTCGATGATCGAGGTGGTGCCACCGGCCAGGCCTGCGGCGGTGCCGCTGAAGAAGTCCTCGCTGGCCACGGTGCCCATGAACGGCAGCTGCATGTGGGTATGCGGGTCGATGCCGCCTGGCATCAGGTACTGGCCGCAGCCGTTGAGGATCTCGCAGTCGCTGGGTGGTTCGAGGTTTTGCCCGATGGCGCGAATCAGGCCATCGGCACACAGGACATCGGCGGGGTAACTCTCTTCGTGGGTGACCACGGTGGCGCCACGGATCAACAGGGACATGCCGTTTTCCTCGCAGGCTGACCGGTCTGGGCCGGTTCTTGGAATTGTCTTGGCGCAGGGCGGGCAGGGAGGTTAATCCTGTCAGACCTGACAAGATTGGAGGCTAGATGCAGATCCGGCATTCAGCAAGAAAATTTTCCCATTAATTTTGTGGTTTTTAACTCATTGAAATTAATGGATTTATTTGTTTTGCAGTGCTTAATTCGGGGTTTTTTGAAACTTTGACTGACTTGACAAGATGAAAATCTGGTCGAGATTTTCAAGCACATAAAGCGTGTGTACTCCGGCCATCGCATCAACCCGATGGGCAAACAACAACTACAAGAAAACCTGGAGCAAGCCTCATGCAGCAGAGCAGATCGGAAGTGGTCGAGCAGGATGGCCTGTTCGAGCTGTCCGAGGGCAGCGATGTCCTCGACAGCCCGCGCTACAATCACGACATCGCCCCGACCAAGGTGCACCAGCGCACCTGGAACAAATGGCATATCACCGCCCTGTGGGTGGGCATGTCCATCTGCGTGCCCACCTACACCCTTGGCGGCGTGCTCACCGCCTACTTCGGCCTCAGCGTGGGCGAGGCATTGCTGGCGATCTTGCTGGCCAACCTGATCGTGCTGATCCCGCTCACCCTCAACGCCTTCCCAGGCACCAAGTACGGCATTCCGTTCCCGGTGCTGCTGCGTTCGTCGTTCGGCATTCTTGGCTCCAACGTGCCATGCCTGATCCGAGCGGTGGTCGCCTGTGGCTGGTTCGGCATCCAGACCATGTTCGGCGGCCTGGCTATCCACCTGTTCCTCGGCTCGGTGTTCGACGGCTGGAAGGCCCTGGGCGGTACCGGCGAGGTGATCGGCTTCATGGTCTTCTGGTGCCTGAACCTGTGGGTGGTGCTACGCGGCGCCGAGTCGATCAAGTGGCTCGAAACGCTTTCTGCACCGCTGTTGGTGGCGGTCGGCGTCGGCCTGCTGTTCTGGGCCTTGCCGCACATGTCGATGAGCGAACTGCTGGCCCAGCCGCCCAAGCGCCCGGAAGGGGCGAACATGCTCGGCTACTTCTGCGCCGGGCTTACTGCCATGGTCGGTTTCTGGGCCACGCTCTCGCTGAACATCCCCGACTTCAGCCGTTACGCACGCAGCCAGAAGGACCAGATTCTCGGGCAGATCTTCGGCTTGCCGCTGACCATGTTCCTGTTCGCCGCGCTGGGCGTGGTGCTGACCGCTGCCTCGGCGTCGCTGGTTGGCGAGACCGTGTCCGACCCGGTCAGCCTGATCGGCAAGATCCACAGCCCGTTCTGGGTGGCCCTGGCCATGGCGCTGATCGTGATCGCCACGCTGTCGACCAACACCGCGGCGAACATCGTGTCGCCGACCAACGATTTCCAGAACATCGCCCCACGCCTGATCGGGCGCAGCCGCGCGGTGTGGCTGACCGGCTTCATCGGCCTGGCGCTGATGGGCCATGAGTTGCTGAAGAAGCTGGGCTGGATCGTCTCCGACCTTAGCCTGGAAAGCGTGTACTCCAACTGGCTGCTGGGCTATTCCAGCCTGCTGGGGCCGATTGCCGGGATCATGGTGGTGGACTACTTCCTGATCCGCCGGCAGCAGCTGGACCTGGCCGGGCTGTACCGTGACGACGTATACCCGGCGTGGAACTGGGCCGGCTTTGCCGCCTTTGCGTTGCCGGTGGCGCTGACAGTAATGGCCATTGGCAACAACAGTTTCAGCTGGTTCTACGACTACGGCTGGTTCACCGGTTCGCTGCTGGGTGGGGCGCTGTATTACCTCTTCGCCGGCGTTGTCGCGCGCAGCCCGGCGCGGGTGGCCAAGCCCTTGCCGTGAGACCGCGCTGGCTTCTTCGCGGGCCCGCCCGCTCCAACAGGTACTGCACGGTTTTTCAGACCTGTGGTGATCCTGTGGGAGCGGGCATGCCCGCGAAGAGGCCGGCACAGAAAACAAAAAGCCTTAAGGAGAAACCCGTGACCCCAGTCCAAGACATCCTGAAGACCACCGCCCCCCACATCGACAGCACCCGCCTGTGGCAGTCCCTGATGGACCTGGCCCGCCTCGGTGCCACCGCCAAGGGCGGCGTGTGCCGCCTGGCCCTGACCGATCTCGACCGCCAAGCCCGCGATCTGTTCGTGCAGTGGTGCGAGGCCGCCGGTTGCACGGTCAGCATCGACGCCGTCGGCAACATCTTCGCCCGCCGCCCTGGGCGAAACCCCAAGCTGCCCCCGGTGATGACCGGCAGCCATATCGACACCCAGCCCACCGGTGGCAAGTTCGACGGCTGCTTCGGGGTGATGGCCGGGTTGGAAGTGCTCCGCACCCTCAATGACCTCGGCGTGGAGACCGAAGCGCCGCTGGAAGTGGTGGTGTGGACCAACGAGGAAGGCTCGCGCTTTGCGCCGTGCATGATGGGGTCCGGGGTGTTCGCCAGCAAGTTCACCCTGGAGGAAACCCTGGCCAAGCGCGACGCCCAGGGTGTCAGCGTTGGCGAGGCGTTGAACGCCATTGGCTACGCCGGCCCGCGCGCTGTATCAGGCCACCCGGTGGGGGCCTATTTCGAAGCGCATATCGAGCAGGGCCCGATCCTCGAAGATCAGCGCAAGACCATCGGCGTGGTGCTGGGCGCGCTGGGCCAGAAATGGTTCGACCTGACCCTGCGCGGTGTCGAGGCCCATGCCGGCCCTACGCCCATGCACCTGCGCAAGGACGCCCTGGTCGGCGCGGCGGCGGTGGTGGAGGCAGTCAACCGCACCGCCCTCGGCCACCAGCCCCACGCCTGTGGCACGGTGGGTTGCCTGCAGGCCTACCCGGGCTCGCGCAACGTGATCCCGGGCGAAGTGCGCATGACCCTGGATTTTCGTCATCTGGAGGGTGAGCAGCTGAATGCGATGATTGCCGATGTGCGCGCGGTGATCGAAGCGACTTGTGCCAGGCATGGCCTGAGCCACGAGTTGGTACCCACGGCCGATTTCCCGGCGTTGTACTTCGATAAAGGGTGTGTCGACGCCGTGCGCGAATCGGCGCAGGCGCTGGGCCTGCCGCACATGGACATCGTCAGCGGCGCGGGGCACGACGCGATCTTCCTGGCCGAGCTTGGGCCGGCGGGGATGATTTTCGTGCCCTGCGAGAACGGTATCAGCCATAACGAGATCGAGAACGCCACGCCCGAGGACCTGGCTGCGGGCTGCGCGGTGTTGCTGCGCGCGATGCTTGCGGCATCGGAGGCGATTGCCAGTGGGCGATTGGCGGCATAGTACCGTCAGTATCAGGAGTACGCGCTTTTTGTAGGAGCGGCCTTGTGTCGCGATCGGGCTGCGCAGCAGCCCCAGGGTCTTGAAGTAGACGCAGGCATCGCCGGGGCCGCTTTGCGGCGCTTTCGCGACACAAGGCCGCTCCTACAGGGGCTGTGCTGCCGGTGCGGGTTGGGTAAGATCTGCCAGAAACGCCGCAATCTGCCGCTCACCCCGCAAATGCACCACCGGCACCTGCGGCCCTATGGCCTGGCGGCTCGCCTCGATCCCCGGCCGATAGCCCCGGTCGAACGTCCATACGAACTTCAGGAAAGTCAGAAACTCCCGGTCCAGCCGTTCGGTACATCCCGTAGGCAGGTCTGGCCGGGGCTTGTTCAGCACGCTGCGCAGGATCACCCGCTTGAGGCAGGTCAGTCTCGGCGTATCCAGCCAGATGACCAGGTCGGCCCGCGGCAGACGCAGGTCGAACGTGCGGCGGGCATAATTGCCCTCGCATACCCAAGCCTCCCCAGCTACCGCATCGCGCACGCGCGTACGGAAGGTCTCGGCATCCGGCTCGACCCAGCCGGCCTCCCAGAACAGCATATCGAGGTGCACCACCGACACGCCCAAACGTGCGCCAATCTGCCGGGCCAGGGTCGATTTGCCACTGCCGGCGTTACCCAGAATCACGATGCGTTGCATGGCCAAGTCCTTTTGGAAAAACCGGCCATGCTAAATCATCCGGCCGGCTGAAGACAGCCATCGCGCCCGATGTGATAGCGCTGCAGGTCCTGCGCCAGGGTCAGCTGCCCGCTGTAGTGGGCGAGGGCTTCGTCGCGCACGTTGTCGATGCTCGGGCTGCGCCGTGGGTCGTTCTGGTAGCGGGCGCTGAAGTGCGTCAGCACCAGGTTGCGCACGCCCGCAGCTTCGGCAAAGCGCGCCACCGCAGCCGCGGTGCTGTGGCCGAAGGTAACCCCCGTGCGTTCGACCACCGCCTGGGTGAACGTGGCTTCGTGCACCAGCACATCCGCGCCCTTGGCTGCGTCGGCCAACAGCTCGGGGTTGTCATTGTCGCCGCACACGATCACCCGCCGTGGCGGGCGCGAAGGGCGCAAGTAGTCACTGCCATGCAGCAGCCGCCCGCCATGCTGCACCGTCAGGCCTTTGGCCAGGTCGCCCCACAGCGGGCCGCGGGGGATGCCATCGGCTTCCAGGCGCGGAATGTCCAGGCGTGGTTCGGGGTTGAGCTCGGTGAAAACGAAGCCGACGCTCGGTACCCGGTGCGACAGTTGTACGCTGGTTACTTCCATGACGTCGCTGCGCCACTCGACCAGTTCTTCCACGGGCAGCAGGCGCAGTTCGAACGGCAAAAAGGTATCGCTGGCCACCAGACCCTGGCGAACCCAGCCGTGCAGGGCAGCGGGCAGGACAAGGTCCAGCGGCTGGGTGCGCCCGCTCATGCCGGCGCTGGCCAGCAGGCCCGGCAGGCCGAAGCAATGGTCGCCGTGCACGTGGGTGATGAAGATGGCGCGCAGGTCGCGGATCGACAGCGGCGTGTGCAGTAGCCGGTGCTGGGTACCTTCGCCACAGTCCACCAGGTACCAGTGGCTGCCGCTGGCTTCGATCACGGCGGTGGCGCTGACGTTGCGTGTCTTGGTCGGCACGCCGGCGGAGGTGCCCAGGAACAGCAAATCCATACTCTGGCTCCTTGTTCAGCCCAGCAGCGACGCCTGTACCAGCGGGCCGATGTGCGTCAGACGGATACAAGGTGCTGGCGGCGGCGTAGTACTCAACGGGCTCGTTCCTTCGAGGTGATACGGGGCGCACACCTTAGCCGGATTACCGCATGCCGTCGATGGCCCGCCAGGTCTCGCCTACTCGGCCTGTCGCCAGATGAGCTTGCTGGTGTCATAGCCTTGCTCCCGGGCAATCGTCAGCAGTTGCTCGCGCTGCTGGTCGGTGACCGCTGGCGTGCGCGAAAGCAACCACAGGTACTCGCGGTTAGGGTGGCCGACCAGGGCCACGCGGTAGTCCTTGTCGTGGTACAGCACCCAGTACTCGCCCTTGGTCAGGCCGGGCGCGAGGCGGCTGAACCAGTTGTCGAAGCGCACCCAGAGTTTGTCGGTACTACCCGGTTGCTGGGCTTCGGCAATGCCCTTGGCCTGGTTCCACTGGCCGTCCTTTTCCTGGCAGCGGTTGGTCACATCGAGGCGGCCGTCATCTCGCAGGCCATAGTACGCCTCGGACTGCACGCAGTTGCGCTGGAAGAACATCGGCAGCCGCGCGAGTTCGTACCAGGTGCCCTGGTAACGTTGCAGGTCGACCTGCTGGGTGCGCGGCGGCGCCGGGTGATCGTTGCCGGCGCAGCCGAGCAGGGCCAGGGTCATGCAGGAAAACAGCAACGTGGTGCGTAGCGCCATGGTGAACCTCCTTGACACGGACGGGGCTTACCTGTGTTTCGATGCGGGCGAGAGGCAAAAGTTGTACGGGATTGGATAGCCGAATGGCAGGCAGCAGAATCGACAGCGCAAACCTGTGCTGGCCCTTTCGCGGGTAAACCCGCTCCCACAGGTACTGCACAGCCTTTGAGCCTGGCGCAATACCTGTGGGAGCGGGTTCACCCGCGAAGAGGCAGGTGCAGGCTACCTCACAGCCAGTAGGTCACCGCCCACCACCCCAGCCCACCCATCACTACGGTATAGGGCAAGGCCATCCACACCATTCGCCCATACGACAGCCGGATCAGCGGCGCGATCGCCGAAGTCAGCAGGAACAGGAACGCCGCCTGCCCATTCGGAGTCGCCACGCTCGGCAGGTTGGTGCCGGTGTTGATCGCCACCGCCAGTGTCTCGAAATGCTCGCGGCTCATGCCTCCATCGAGGAACGCCTGCTTCACCTCGGTAATGTAGATGGTGGCAACGAACACATTGTCGCTGATCGCTGACAGCAGGCCGTTGGCCAGGTACAGCATGCCCGGTTGCTGCTCGGCCGGCAGCGCCAGCACCCAGGCAATCAACGGGCTGAACAGTTGCTGCTGGTGAATCACCGCCACCACGGCGAAGAACACCACCAGCAATGCGGTGAACGGCATGGCGTCCTGGAAGGCACGGCCCAGGCGGTGCTCGTCGATAATACCGGTGAATGCCGTGATCAGCACGATCACCATCAGGCCGATCAGGCCGACCTCGGCAACGTGCAGCCCCAGGCAGACGATCAGGATCAGTGCGGCCAACCCTTGCACCCACAACGCGATGCGCTGGGCAGTGGTGCGCGCAGCATCGTCCTCGGCTGCGTAAGTGGCCAGCACCTGGCGCACCGGCTCGGGCATCAGCGTGCCATAGCCGAACAGGCGCAGCTTTTCCAGCAGCACGCAGGTCAGCAGACCGGCGCCCAGTACCGGCAGCGACACCGGTGCCACCTTCAGGAAGAAGTCAGCAAAGTGCCAGCCCATCTCATGGCCGATCAGCAGGTTCTGCGGCTCGCCCACCAGCGTGCACACGCCGCCCAGGGCGGTACCCACCGCGCCATGCATCAGCAGGCTGCGCAGGAAGGCGCGGAACTGGTCGAGGTCTTCACGGTGCAACTGTGCGACCTGCTGATCGCTGTCCAGCGCACTGTCTTCGCGCGGGTTGGCCCCGGAGGCGACGCGGTGGTACACCGCATAGAAACCGACCGCGGCGCTGATGATCACGGCGGTCACGGTCAGCGCATCGAGAAACGCCGAGAGGAATGCCGACAGCACGCAGAACAGCAACGCCAGGATCGCCTTCGAACGCACCCCCAGCAGGATGCGCGAGAACAGGAACAGCAGCAGTTCCTTCATGAAGTGGATGCCCGCGACCATGAACATCAGCAGCAGGATCACCGGGAAGTTGTGCTGCAGCTCTTCGTACAGGGCTTGCGGCGTGGTCATCTGCAACAGCAGGGCTTCGACCAGCAGCAGGCCGCCAGGCATCAGCGGGTAGCACTTCAGGGCCATGCCCAGGGTGAAGATGAATTCGAGCACCAGTGCCCAGCCGGCCGCGACCGGGCCGACGGTCATCAGCAGCAGCGGGTTGAGCACCAGGAACAGGCAGATGACTGCCTTGTACCAAAGCGGCGACTGGCCCAGAAAGCTGTGGGCGAGGGCGCCGGTCAGGGAGCGCGACATGAATTTGTATCCTTATGATTCGGCGATGGCGCACGGTGCCGGATCAGCGCGTCTTAGGCAAGACGTAAAGTCCCGTTTTTGGCACAAGTGCGGTCATCGGGCTGGGTTACCATCCTTGCCATGAACCCTTCACCCGCAGGAGTGCCGCCCGTGACCGAGTACAGCGCATTCAAGGTCGAACTGACCGACAGCATCGCCCACGTTCAGATCAACCGCCCGGACAAGCGCAATGCGATGAACGCGGCCTTCTGGGAGGAGATTGTCGACATCTTCCAGTGGGTCGACGACACCGACGCGGTGCGGGCAGTTGTGATCAGCGGTGCCGGCAAGCATTTTTCCGCCGGTATCGACCTGATGATGCTGGCTTCGCTGGCCGGGCAGATGGGCAAGGACGTGGGCCGCAATGCGCGCTTCCTGCGCAGCACCATCCTGCGCCTGCAGGCATCGTTCAATGCCGTGGACAAATGCCGCAAGCCGGTACTGGCCGCGGTGCAGGGTTACTGCATTGGCGGCGCGATCGACCTGATCTCGGCCTGCGACATGCGCTACTGCAGCAGCGACGCGCAGTTCTCGATCAAGGAAATCGACATGGGCATGGCCGCCGATGTCGGCACACTGCAACGTTTGCCTCGTATCATCGGTGACGGCATGATGCGTGAGCTGGCTTTCACCGGGCGCAATGTCGAGGCCGAAGAGGCGCTGCGCATCGGCCTGGTCAACCGGGTCTATGATGATCAGGCCGCGCTGATGGACGGGGTCTTTGCCATTGCCGGCGAGATTGCCGCAAAATCGCCGATCGCCGTGGCCGGCACCAAGGAAATGCTCAGCTACATGCGTGACCATCGCATCGACGATGGCCTGGAATACATCGCCACCTGGAACGCCGCGATGCTGCAGTCCGAAGACCTGCGCGTGGCAGTGGCGGCGCACATGAGCAAACAGAAACCGACGTTCGCCGACTGATCAGGCCGGGGGACGCGCAGTAAAGGAACCCCCGACATGTCAGCACGCTGGACTACCGCAGTACTCGACCCGCAGATAACCGGGGGGCTGGCCGTGGCCCGCAGCCCGGAAGGGTTCCTGGTGGACGACAACGGCGCGCTGTTCCCTCGCGACTGGCTCAAGCGCCAGGACCTCGACGTGCTGTGCGAGCACGGTATCGGCCACTTCGACGGCCAGCCGGTGTTCCTGCTGGAGCTGCGCAGCGCCACCGACCTGCCCGGCTGCGCCTGGCGCGGCCTGCGCGCGTTCATGCTCGAGGGTGACTTCGACACCTACAAAGTGCTGGGCTATGCCGCGCAGATTGGCACCTGGGCCCGCGAGCATCGCTTCTGCGGCAGCTGCGGCCAGGCAATGACGCAGATTCGCTGGGAGCGGGCGATGTACTGCCAGCCGTGCGACTTGCGCAGCTATCCGCGCATCTCGCCGAGTATGATCGTGCTGGTGACCCGAGGCGACGAGATCCTGCTGGCGCGTTCGCCACGCTTCGTCACCGGGGTGTACAGCACTCTGGCAGGCTTCGCCGAGCCGGGCGAGTCGGCCGAGGACTGCCTGGTGCGCGAAGTGCGTGAAGAGGTGGCGGTGGAAGTGAAGAACATCCAGTACGTCGGCAGCCAGTGCTGGCCGTTCCCGCATTCGATGATGCTGGGCTTCCATGCCGAGTATGCCGGCGGCGATATCGTCATGCAGCCGGACGAGATCGAGGACGCCAAGTGGTTCAGCGTCCACGACCTGCCGCCGCTGCCGGCCGGGCGGTCGATTGCCCGGTACCTGATCGACCTTTATGTTGCACGGCGGCTGGGCTGTGATATCCCTGCTTTCCCGTCCTAGCTGCGCAGATAGGGCGGGTAAGCAGGGGTATCACAGCCCATCAGGCCTGCCCGAACCAGTGCTGCCACGCTAGGCGCACGGTCAATGCCAGCACCACGGTGATGAACACCGGGCGGATGAACTTGCTGCCGCCACTGATCGCCGTGCGTGCGCCGAAGAACGCGCCGACCATTACCGACAGGCCCATGCACAGGCCGACGATGTAATCCACCTGCCCGGAAATGATGAACACCGTCAGCGCTGCGATGTTGCTGACGAAGTTCATGCTGCGCGCCACGCCGCTGGCCCGGACCAGGTCGATGGGGTAGAGCAGCAGGGTGCTCACCGTCCAGAACGCCCCGGTACCCGGGCCGGCCACGCCGTCATAGAAGCCCAGGGTGAAGCCTTGCGGCACTTGCCACTTTTTCCTGATAGGTGCATCGGCATCCAGCGGTGCCTTGGGCGTGCCGCCGAACAGAAGGTACACGCCACAGGCGAAGACGATGACTGGCAGCATCTTGTTCAGCCATTCGGCCGGCATGTAGTGGGCGATGACCGCGCCGAGCAACGCCCCGGTCAAGGTGGCGAACAAGGCCAGGCGCCATTGTGCCGGATGGAACAGCTTGCGCTTGTAGTAGGTGAAACCGGCGGTGGCCGAGCCGAAGGTGGAGCTGAGCTTGTTGGTGCCCAGTACCAGGTGCGGTGGCATGCCGGCGGTGAGTAGCGCCGGGGTAGTGAGCAGGCCGCCACCGCCGGCGATGGCATCGATGAAACCGGCGACGAAGGCGACCAGGGCCAGGATCAGCAGGGTGAGGGGTTCTACGGTGAGTTCGAAGGGCATGGGGTTCTGGCAGGCAGGGAGGCAAGGGGCGGCAAAAGGCCGCACTAGAAGGGTGACATGGTAATCCTGGGGGAGGTGTGTTGCCAGTGCCGACCCTTTCGCGGGCATGCCCGCTCCCACAGGTTACCTGCACATTTCAAGACTTGTGCAGTACCTGTGGGAGCGGGCGCGCCCGCGAAAGGGCCGGTACAGGCCATCACATCAGCTACGGATAAACGCCAGCAAATCCGCATTGATCACATCGGCATGGGTGGTCGGCATGCCATGCGGGTAGCCCTTGTAGGTCTTCAGCGTGCCATTGGGCAGCAGCTTCGCCGACAGCAGCCCGGAGTTCTCATACGGCACGATCTGATCATCATCACCATGCATCACCAGCACCGGCTGTTGGATGCCCTTCAAGTCATCGGTAAAGTCAGTCTGGGAAAACGCCACGATGCCATCGTAATGGGCCTTGGCGCTGCCAATCATGCCCTGGCGCCACCAGTTGCCGATGATGCCTTCGCTGGCTTCGACACCGGGGCGGTTGTAGCCGTAAAACGGCCCGGCCGGCACATCCCGGTAGAACTGCGCACGGTTGCTGGCGACCTGGGCCTGGAAGCCGTCGAAAACCGATTTGGGCAGCCCACCGGGATTACCGGGAGTCTGCACCATCAGTGGCGGTACTGCGGCGATCAGCACGGCCTTGGCCACCTTGTCTTCAGGGTGCCGGGCCATGTAGCGCACCACTTCACCGCCACCGGTCGAGTGGCCGACATGCACGGCACCCTGGGTGCCCAGGTGAGCGACCACCGCCGCCACATCGTCGGCGTAGTGGTCCATGTCGTGGCCGTCCCATACCTGGCTGGAGCGGCCATGGCCACGGCGATCATGGGCGACCACGCGGAAACCCTGAGCGAGGAAGAACAGCATCTGCGCATCCCAGTCGTCGGCGCTGAGCGGCCAGCCGTGGTGGAAATGGATGACCGGCGCATCGCGCGGGCCCCAGTCCTTGTAGAAGATCTGTACGCCATCCTTCGTGGTTACATAGCTCATGTCGTGTCTCCTGGGTGCAGGAAGCGAAGGGAGCTATTGAGCATAGGAGGAATTTATCCTGGCGCTGGAATTTGTATTGGCAGTACCGGCCTCATCGCCGGCAAGCCAGCTCCCACAGGTACTGCACAGAACTTTCGGCCTGTGGTGATCCTGTGCGGGCCTCTTCGCGGGTGAACCCGCTCCCACAGGTACTGCACAGGTCTTGATATCTGTACATGACATGTGGGAGCGGGTTCACCCGCGAAGAGGCCCGCACAGGTCATACAAATTGCCCTCAGACGCGGTCGCGCATCCGGTACCAGGCCTTGGCAGCGGCTTCCAGCGGTGCCGCCAGTAGATCGCCGCCGGGGAAGCGGCCGTTGTCGATGCCTTGGTACAGCGTCAGCAGGTCGTCGTCGCCAAGAATGGCATCGCTGACCGCACGCGCCGCCGCCAGTGTAGGGAGCACGCCATGGCCGGAGAAGCCCTGCAGCCAGTAGCGCTGGCCCTCGCGGCCGACATCCGGGGTACGCTGAATACTGCAATCGATATGGCCGCCCCAGGCGTAGTCGATGGCTACCCCGGCCAGTTGCGGGAACACCCGCTCCAGGTACGGGCGGGTGGCGCTGGCGACATCCTTGGGGATGCCACCCAGGTAGGTGCAGCCGCCGCCGAACAGCAGGCGGTGGTCAGGGGTAAGGCGGAAGTAGTCGGGCACGAACTGGTTGTCGATCACGCAACTGTTGCGCGGCAGCAGCGAACGGGCGAAGTCGGCGTCCAGTGGCGCGGTGGCCACCTGGTAGGACCCGACGGGCAGCAGGCGGCGTGACAGGCTGCGGTCGAGGCGGTCGATGTAGACGTTGCAGGCCAGCACCAGCACATCGCTGCGCACTTCGCCACGCGCAGTGCGGGCGATGTAGCCGCTGCCGGTCTGTTGATAGTCGAGCACCTGGCTCTGTTCGTAGATTCGCCCGCCAGCCGCTTCGATGGTACTGGCCAGGCCCTGGGCCAGCTTCAGTGGGTTGAGGTGGGCGCCTTTGGCATCGTATAGCGCGGCCTGGTAGCGCGGGCTGTCGATCCATTGCGGCAGCTCGTCGCGGCCGATCAGGCGCAGGGCGTCGTAGCCCCATTTGTGTTCGGCCTCGTGCAGGGCATCTTCCAGCATCTTCACCCGGCGCGGCAGCACGGCGGTCCACAGGCTGCCCAGCCGGTAGTCGATGTCGAAGCCATGCCGCTCGGGCAACTCGCGCAATTCATCGGCGGCCCAGCACATACTGGCCCACAGGCGTTGGGTGCGTTCGACGCCCAAGGCCTTCTCCAGCGGCGGCATGTCGCACGACCAGCCGAGCAGTGCCTGGCCACCGTTGCGGCCGGACGCTGCCCAGGCCACGCGGCTGGCTTCCAGCAGTGTTACACGCTTGCCGGCCTGGGTCAGGCGCAAGGCGGTGTGCAGGCCGCTGAAGCCGGCGCCAATGATCAGGACTTCGGTGTCGTGGCTGCCTTGCAGGGTAGGGTGCAGGGGAATGCTGGCGGGGTAGGTCTGGGCGTAGTAGCTGGCGATGTGCTGGGCGGACTGTTTGAACATGCAGAGATTCCATGAAATTTATTGTGTTTATTTTCATGAAAACTTAGCAGGTAAATTTCATGGTGCCAATGCATGGTCGGGGTTGATGGGTTAGCTGGGGGTTGTTGTGCTACCTGTCCTGGCCCTTTCGCGGGTAAACCCGCTCCCACAAAGTCATCACAGTTATCGAGGTTGGCGATGTACCTGTGGGAGCGGGTTTACCCGCGAAGAGGCCGGAGCTGATATTGCAAAAACTTCAGGTTGCCGCCTTTCTCCGCGGCTGTCGCGGCTTGCTGGCAGCCTTGCTTCCAGCCGCTTTACTCTTCCCATTTCCTCGACGCTTCTTCTTCCACGGCGGTGCAGTCCCGGCTGCCGGCCCGCTGATGGTCATGCGCATGCCGCTGCACCGTTCGACCAGCTTGCCCATCCATGCCGACTGCCGGGCGACGAACTCCTCCAGCGTCATCTCGCCACTCTGCACCATGTCCAGCGCCTGTTCCCAGATAGCCGTGGTGCCAGGGTCGGCAATGGCGCGTGGCACGGCATCGATCAGGCTGAAGGCCGCAGGGGTGGCGGACAGCGCCTTGCCGTTCTTCACCAGGTAGCCGCGGTCTAGCAACCCCTGGATGATGCTGGCACGGGTGGCTTCGGTGCCGATGCCGGTGGTTTCCTTGAGCTTCTGCTTCAACCGCGGGTCGTCCACCAGCTTGGCGACGTTCTTCATCGCCTTGATCAGGTCGCCTTCGGTAAATGGCTTGGGCGGCTGGGTCCACAGGTCCTTCAGTTGCAGGCCCTGCACTGTGCAGTCCTGGCCTTCGCGCAGCACCGGCAGTACCTGGGCTGGTGGTGCCTCGCGGCCCTTGGCCGGGGTCAGCGCCTCGGGTAGCGCACGGCGCCAGCCTGGCTCGATGATCTGCTTGCCTACTGCACGCAGGGCATGGCCGGCGCAGTCGAAGTCGGCCTGGGTGCGGTCGAACTCGTGGTTGGGCAGAAACTGCGCCAGGTAGCGGGCGCGGATCAGGGTGTACACCGCCTTGTGCTTGGCGGGCAGGCGCGACGGGTCGCTGGCGGCGGCAGTGGGGATGATGCCGTGGTGAGCGCTGACCTTGGCGTCGTTCCACGCCCGTGAACGGCGCTGCGGCTCCAGATAGGGTTGCAGCGGCGCCAGGCTGGCATCGGCCCGTTGCAGGGCGGCGAGGATGGCTGGCGCTTCGGCATGCTGGCTTTGCGGCAGGTAGCCGCAGTCGCTGCGCGGGTAGGTGATCAGCTTGTGGGTTTCGTACAGGGCCTGGGCGATGTCGAGGGTTTCCTGGGCGCCGAGGCCGAACTTTTTCGAGCACAGTTCCTGCAGGGTGCCCAGGTCGAAGGGCAGAGGCGCGGCTTCTCGTACGCGCTCGGTGGCCACCTTGGTGGCCCGGGCAGTGCCGGCCTGGTTGATGTCCGTGGCGGCCTGTTGTGCCAGGGCCTGATTCAGACAGCGGCCTTGATCGTCGCAGGCGTCCTCGGGCGCGCGCCATTGGGCATTGAAGCCTTGGCCTGCGTGCTCCAGCTGCACATCGATGGCCCAGAACGGTACCGGCACGAAGTCGGCGATGCTGCGGTCGCGGTCGACCACCAGGCGTAAAGTTGGCGTTTGCACCCGGCCCACCGGCAGCACGCCCTGATAGCCCGACTGGCGGCCCAGCAGGGTGAACAGCCGGCTCATGTTCATGCCGATAAGCCAGTCGGCGCGCGAGCGACCCAGCGCCGAGTGGTACAGGTTGAAGGTTTCGTGGCCCGGCAGCAGTCGCGCCAGGGCCTTGCGAATGGAGGCGTCGTCCAGCGCCGACAGCCACAGGCGCTGCACCGGGCCGCGGTAGCGGCAATGCTCGACCAGTTCGCGGGCGATCATTTCGCCTTCCCGGTCGGCGTCGGTGGCGATCACCAGTTCGCGCGCTTCGCCGAGCAGGCGTTTGACTGCCTTGAACTGGCTGGCGGTCTTGGGTTTGACCAGCATCTTCCACTTTTCCGGGATGATCGGCAGGTCGGCCAGGTTCCAGCGCTTGTAGCGTTCGTCGTAGCTGTCGGGCGGGGCGGTTTCCAGCAGGTGGCCGATGCACCAGGTCACGCAGACGTCGGTGCCTTGCCAGCAGCCATCGCCCTTGCGGTTGGCGCCGAGCACTTTGGCGATGTCTTTTGCCTGGGAGGGTTTTTCGCAGAGGAACAGGCGCATGGCCGGGGACGCTTCATCGGGGTTGATGGGCGATAGGATGCGCAAGCGGGGGCGCGGAGGCAAGTTTTATCTGGATGGATGTACAGGTTTTTTGTCAGGAGGGATGTCTTGGCTGTGCCGGCCTCTTCGCGGGTGAACCCGCTCCCACAGAGGCCCCCCCACAATTTTCGGGATTTGGGGAGGCCCCTGTGGGCAGATCATGGATCAGGCACGCGAGTCGCGCACCATGTCCACGTGCGGGATGCCGGCTTCGAGGAACTCTTCGCTGACTACGCGAAAGCCCAGCCGCTCGTAGAACGGTGTGGCGTGCACCTGGGCGCTGAGCATCTGCTGCTTCAGGTCGCGGTTCTGTGCTTCGACAATCACAGCGTTCATCAGCGCGTCACCCACCTTCAGCCCGCGCCAGTCCTTCAGCACCGAGACCCGGCCGATGGTGCCATCAGGCAGCAGGCGCGCGGTGCCGATCGGGTAGTCGCCTTCCAGGGCCAGGAAGTGCACGGCGGTCGGATCATCCGAGTCCCATTCCAGCTCAGGCGGAACGTGCTGTTCGGCAATGAACACCGCTTCGCGGATGCGGCGGATGTCGGCGTTGTCCTTGTGCCAGTCGGCGAGGCGCACACGAATCTTATTCATTGGCGAATCCCAGGCTTCCTTGTTTGACCAGCTGCTGTACCAGCATAAGGCCATCTTCATCCTGCAGCCATTCGCCCAGGTTGTCGATGTGCAGGGCGTCGGCCGCGCAAACCAGCTTCAGCAGCTCGCGCAGTTTGCCTGGCAGCGGGCAGCTGCGGCCGCTGGCGAACAGCAGCAGGTCTTCTTCGAATTCGGACCAGGCCAGGCGCGCGCTCGGGTTGCGGATCAGGATGGCGCCCTGTTCCAGGGCATCGACCAGCTCTTCCTCGGACAGCTCTTCACCGACGATCTGCTCGGGGTAGCGCGGCTCGGTCATGAACTGGCCGAACCAGGTCAGCAGCAGGTCCTTGTCGCCCATGTGCTTGTCGAGCAGCGCCTTCAGGCGGTCGAGGGCGTCGTGCTGGATCTGGTGTGGGTCGCTGACCGGCTGGGCATCGGCGTCGCTGTAGCGTTCTTCGTCGGGCAGGAACTGGCCGAGGAAATCGGTGAAGTGGGTCAGCACTTCGGCGGCGCTTGGCGCGCGGAAGCCTACCGAGTAGGTCAGGCAGTCGTCCACGGCCACGCCGTAGTGGGCCAGGCGTGGTGGCAGGTAAAGCATGTCGCCCGGCTCCAGGGTCCACTCATCGCTCTGCTCGAAGTCGGCGAGGATGCGCAGGTCGGCGTGCTCCAGCAGCGAGCTGTCGCTGCTGCACATCTGGCCGATTTTCCAGTTGCGCTGGCCGTGGCCTTGCAGCAGGAACACGTCGTAGTTGTCGAAGTGCGGGCCGACGCTGCCACCAGGGGCGGCGAAGCTGATCATCACGTCATCGATGCGCCAGCTGGGCAGGAAGCGGAAGTTTTCCAGCAGTTCGGCTACCTCCGGGACGAACTGGTCCACGGCCTGCACGAGCAGGGTCCAGTCCTTTTCCGGCAGCTCGGCGAAGGTGTCTTCGGTGAACGGGCCGCGGCGCAGCTCCCAAGGATGCGCGCCGTGCTCGAGTACGATACGCGACTCTACTTCCTCTTCCAGGGCCAGGCCGGCCAGCTCGTCGGGGTCGATCGGGCTGATGAAGTCCGGGAATGCCTGGCGCACCAGTAGCGGCTTCTTCTGCCAGTAGTCGCGCATGAATTCGCGGGCCGAGATGCCGCCGAGCAGCTGCAGTGGAGTATCAGGATTCATGTTCAACCTATTGAAAAAATGTAATTTTCGTTCGGGAATAAAAACGCCCGGCCAGGCCGGGCGTTGAACGCGACGGTCAGCTTAGATGCGTTTGGCCTGTGCTGCCGCGTTGCCGATGTAGGTAGCAGGGGTCAGCTGCTTGAGCTCGGCCTTGGCTTCGGCTGGCATGTCCAGGCCGTCGATGAAGGTCAGCAGCGCTTGCGGGGTGATGCCCTTGCCACGGGTCAGCTCTTTGAGCTTCTCGTAGGGGTTTTCGATGTTGAAGCGGCGCATCACGGTCTGGATCGGCTCGGCCAGCACTTCCCAGCAGGCGTCCAGGTCGGCGGCGATGCGGGCTTCGTTGACTTCCAGCTTGCCGATGCCTTTCAGGCTGGCTTCGTAGGCGATGACGCTGTGGGCAAAGCCCACGCCCAGGTTGCGCAGCACGGTGGAGTCGGTCAGGTCACGCTGCCAGCGCGAGATCGGCAGCTTGCTGGCCAGGTGCTGGAACAGCGCGTTGGCGATACCCAGGTTGCCTTCGGAGTTTTCGAAGTCGATCGGGTTGACCTTGTGCGGCATGGTCGACGAGCCGATTTCGCCGGCAACGGTCTTCTGCTTGAAGTAGCCCAGCGAGATGTAGCCCCACACATCGCGATCGAAGTCGATCAGGATGGTGTTGAAGCGGGCGATGGCATCGAACAGCTCGGCGATATAGTCGTGCGGCTCGATCTGGGTGGTGTACGGGTTGAACTGCAGGCCCAGTTCGTCTTCGATGAAGGCGCGGGCGTTCTGCTCCCAGTCGATCTGCGAGTAGGCCGACAGGTGGGCGTTGTAGTTGCCCACGGCGCCGTTGATCTTGCCCAGCAGCGGTACGGCGGCAACCTGGGCGATCTGGCGCTCCAGGCGGTACACGACGTTGGCCAGTTCCTTGCCCAGGGTGGTCGGCGAAGCCGGCTGGCCGTGGGTGCGCGACAGCATCGGCACGTCGGCGTGGGCGTGAGCCAGGGCGCGGATGGCGTCGGCGATCTGGCGCATCAGCGGCAGCAGCACTTCGTCACGGCCGGCGCGCAGCATCAGGGCGTGGGACAGGTTGTTGATGTCCTCGCTGGTGCAGGCGAAGTGGATGAACTCGCTGACCTTGGCCAGCTCAGGCAGCTTGGCGGCCTGCTCCTTGAGGAGGTATTCGATCGCCTTGACGTCGTGGTTGGTGGTGCGCTCGATTTCCTTGACGCGTTCGGCGTGCTCGAGCTTGAAGTCGGTGGCCAGGCTGTCCAGCAGCGCGTTGGCTTCGGCGGAGAACGCCGGCACTTCGCCGATCTGCGGGTGGGCGGCCAGGCGCTGGAGCCAGCGCACTTCGACCAGGGCGCGGAAACGGATCAGGCCGAATTCGCTGAAAATGGGGCGCAAGGCCTGGGTTTTGCCGGCATAACGGCCGTCTACAGGGGAAACCGCAGTGAGCGAAGAAAGCTGCATGGGGTGTTCTCGGACAGTCAGGCTTTTGGAAGGGCGCATATCATACATGAAAATTGCGCCCGAGTCGGGTGGCTGACCAAAGGTCGGGCCTAAAACGCATGTTGCGGTCCCAGTGTAGGAGCGCCTGTGGGAGCGGCCTTGTGTCGCGAAAGGGGCGCGCAGCGGCCCCCAATTCGTCGCCCCAGCAAAGATTGCCGGGGCTGCTGCGCAGCCCTTTCGCGACACAAGGCCGCTCCCACAGGCCGCTCCTACTGTGTCAGGAAGGCGAACGCATCATGTCGTACAGTTCGTTCAGCAGCTTGCGGCGGCTGAATACCAGCTGCCAGCGGTGCCCGCCCAGCTGGCGCCACAGGCGTGCGGCGCGGATGCCGGCCAGCAGCAGGGCGCGGATCTTCGAGGCGTTGCTGGCCTGCTGCAGGAAGCGCATGTCGCCATGCACCTGGATGCGTTGGCGCAAGGTGCTCAGGGTGTCCTGGTACAAGGCTCCGCTGGAAGCGATGACGTTTTCATGAACCAGGCCGAAATGCTCGGCCTGGGACTGGATTTGCGGCAGGCGGTTGCCAATGGTGTCGAGCAGGTCGCCGCGCTTGTTCAGCTGGCGCTCAAGGCCCAGCATCGACAGGGCGTAGCGCAGCGGCTCGCGCTGCAGGCTGCTGGGGTCGCGCTCCAGCGCGCCGACCAGTGCGCGGTAGCCGTCGCGCAAATTCAGGTCGTCACCGCCGAACACCTCCAGGGTGTCCTTGGGGTCGCGGACCAGCAGGCTGCCCAGCATGCAGCCGATGTTGGCCTCGCTGGCCTGCCCGGTGCGGGCGATGCGGTCGACCAGTACTGCGGCCTGGAACACACCGCCCAACGCAATCAGCTGCTCCTGCAGGTTGCTCATGCGCGTGGGCTCCACGGCTCGGCAGCTTCGATCACGCCGCCGCCCAGGCACACTTCACCGTCGTAGAACACCACTGACTGGCCCGGGGTAACGGCGCGTTGCGGTTCGTCGAACACCGCGCGGTAACCGCTTTCGGTCAGTTCCAGGGTGCACTGCTGGTCGCTTTGGCGGTAACGCACCTTGGCGGTGAGCTGACGCGGGCTGCTGAGGTCGACCGGGTTGACCCAGAAAATTTCCGAAGCGAGCAGGGCGCGGGAGAACAACCATGGGTGTTCATTGCCCTGGCCGACCACCAGCACGTTGCGGGTCAGGTCCTTGTGCAGCACGTACCACGGCTCGTCGCCGGCGTCCTTCAGGCCGCCAATGCCCAGGCCCTGGCGCTGGCCGATAGTGTGGTACATCAGGCCGTGGTGGCGGCCGATCACTTCACCGTCGGTGGTTTCGATGTTGCCTGGCTGGGCCGGCAGGTATTGCTTGAGGAAGTCGCTGAAGCGGCGCTCGCCAATGAAGCAGATGCCGGTGGAGTCTTTCTTCTTGGCGGTGGCCAGGCCGTGCTTTTCGGCAATGGCGCGTACCTCGGGCTTTTCCAGTTCGCCGACCGGGAACAGGGTGCGGGCGATTTCCTTGCCGCCGACGGCGTGCAGGAAGTAGCTCTGGTCCTTGTTCGGGTCCAGGCCCTTGAGCAGTTCGGTGAGTTCGCCGGTGTTGCGGCGGCGCACGTAGTGGCCGGTGGCGATCAGGTCGGCGCCCAGCGACAGGGCGTAGTCGAGGAACGCCTTGAACTTGATTTCGCGGTTGCAGAGGATGTCCGGGTTGGGCGTGCGGCCGGCCTTGTACTCCTCGAGGAAGTGCTCGAACACGTTGTCCCAGTATTCGGCGGCGAAGTTGGCGGTGTGCAGCTTGATGCCGATGCGGTCGCACACGGCCTGGGCGTCGGCCAGGTCTTCACGGGCGGTGCAGTATTCGGTGCCGTCGTCTTCTTCCCAGTTCTTCATGAACAGCCCTTCCACCTGGTAGCCCTGCTCCATGAGCAGAAGGGCGGAGACGGAAGAGTCCACGCCGCCGGACATGCCGACGATGACGCGGGTCTTGGCGGGGTCTTTGAGTGCTGGGCTGGTCATGGTTACCGGTGTGTATCAAGGGGGAAAAACGTCGATTCTATCAAACCTGCGGCGGCGCGTCAGTCGCGCAGCAGGTCGAGACTGTGCAAGGGGCCTTTGAGGTAGTCGTCGAGGCAGCGTGGTACCAGTTCGCTGCGCCAGCGGGCGGGGTCGGCCAGCAGTTCGTCGCGGGTCAGCCACACGGCGCGGACGATGTCGCTGTCCAGTGCCAGGTCGGTGTGATGGCGCACGGGGCGGGCGGCGAAGCAGATGCGCTGGTAGGTCACGCCGTTGCTTGGGGCGGTGTACAGGTAGATGCCGACCACGCCGGTGAGCTCGACTTCCCAGGCGGTTTCTTCGAGGGTTTCGCGCAGGGCGGCCTGGGGCAGGGTCTCGTTGGGTTCGAGGTGGCCGGCGGGTTGGTTGAAGACGTGCTGGTTGGCTTTGAATTCTTCGACGAAGAGGAACTTGCCTTCGTGTTCGACGATGGTGGCGACGGTGATGTGGGGTTGCCAGGTCATTTGTATGTCCCTTTGAATTGTTGGGGCCGCTTTGCGGCCCATCGCAGGCAAGCCAGCTCCCACAGGGGTCGTGCAAACATAGAGCCTGATGCAGTGCCTGTGGGAGCTGGCTTGCCTGCGATGGGCTGCAAAGCAGCCCCTGTTCCCAGAAAGCACAAACCCCGGTGCGTGGCCGGGGTTTGTGCTGTTACTTCAAGCGAACCTTACAGGGCAGCAATGGCGCTGTTCAGGGTCTGGCTTGGGCGCATCACCTTGGCGGTCAGCTCGGCATCCGGGGCGTAGTAGCCACCGATGTCGGCCGGCTTGCCCTGGACGGCGTTGAGCTCGGCGACGATGGTCTCCTCGTTCTCGGTCAGGGTCTTGGCCAGTGGCGCGAAGCGTGCCTGCAGGGCAGCGTCGTCGTTCTGCGCAGCCAGGGCCTGGGCCCAGTACAGGGTCAGGTAGAAGTGGCTGCCGCGGTTGTCGATACCACCGACTTTGCGCGAAGGCGACTTGTTGGTGTCGAGGAACTTGCCGGTGGCCTGGTCCAGGGTGTTGGCCAGCACTTTGGCGCGCGGGTTGTCGTAGGTGTTGCCCAGGTGCTCCAGGGAAGCGGCCAGGGCCAGGAATTCACCCAGCGAGTCCCAACGCAGGAAGTTCTCTTCCACCAGCTGCTGTACGTGCTTCGGTGCCGAACCGCCGGCGCCGGTTTCGAACAGGCCACCGCCGTTCATCAGCGGCACGATCGACAGCATCTTGGCGCTGGTGCCCAGTTCCATGATCGGGAACAGGTCGGTCAGGTAGTCACGCAGCACGTTGCCGGTCACCGAGATGGTGTCCTTGCCTTCGCGGATGCGGGCCAGGGAGAACTTGATGGCATCTACCGGTGCCAGGATGCGGATGTCCAGGCCGGTGGTATCGTGATCCTTCAGGTACTTCTGCACCTTCTCGATCATCACACCGTCGTGAGCGCGGGCCGGGTCCAGCCAGAACACTGCAGGAGTGTCGCTCAGGCGGGCACGGTTGACGGCCAGCTTGACCCAGTCCTGGATCGGCGCGTCCTTGACCTGGCACATGCGGAAGATGTCGCCGGCTTCGACGTTCTGCTCGAGAACGACCTTACCTTTGCTGTCGACCACGCGCACGACGCCGTCGGCCTTGATCTGGAAGGTCTTGTCGTGGGAGCCGTATTCTTCAGCCTTCTGTGCCATCAGGCCGACGTTCGGTACGCTGCCCATGGTGGTCGGGTCGAAGGCGCCGTTGGCCTTGCAGTCTTCGATGGTGGCCTGGTAGATGCCGGCGTAGCAGCGGTCCGGGATGATCGCCTTGGCATCCTGCAGTTCGCCGGCGGCGTTCCACATCTTGCCCGAGTCACGGATCATGGCTGGCATCGAGGCGTCGACGATGACGTCGCTCGGCACGTGCAGGTTGGTGATGCCTTTGTCGGAGTTGACCATGGCCAGGGCCGGGCGCTGGGCGTACAGGGCCTGGATGTCGGCTTCGATTTCGGCCTGCTTCTCGGCTGGCAGGTCCTTGATGCGGGCGTACAGGTCGCCGATGCCGTTGTTGGCGTTGAAGCCAACTTCAGCCAGGGCGGAGGCATGCTTGGCCAGCACGTCGTTGTAGAACTCTTCGACGATGACGCCGAACATGATCGGGTCGGAGACCTTCATCATGGTGGCCTTCAGGTGTACCGACAGCAATACGCCGGAGGCCTTGGCATCGGCGATCTGCTCGGCGATGAAGGCTTTCAGGGCCTTGCGGCTCATGGTGGCGCAGTCGATGATTTCGGCAGCTTTTACCGCAGTCTTTTCTTTCAGTACGGTGGTGTTGCCGTCTTTGCCGACCAGCTCGATGCGCAGGCTGTCGTCAGCTTCGATCAGTGCGGCTTTTTCGCTGCCGTAGAAGTCGCCCTGGGTCATGTGGGCAACGTGCGACTTGGAGTCGGCAGCCCAGGCGCCCATCTTGTGCGGGTGCTTGCGGGCGTAGTTCTTGACCGACAGCGGCGCGCGGCGGTCGGAGTTGCCTTCGCGCAGCACCGGGTTCACGGCGGAACCCTTGATGCGGTCGTAGCGTGCGCGGGATTCTTTTTCTTCCGCAGTGGCCGGCTCGTCGGCGTAGTCAGGGATGTTGAAACCCTTGCCCTGCAGTTCCTTGATCGCGGCTTTCAGCTGCGGTACCGAGGCGCTGATGTTCGGCAGCTTGATGATGTTGGCTTCCGGGGTGGTAGCCAGCTGGCCCAGCTCCGCCAGGTGATCGCCTACTTGCTTCTCTGCGCCCAGTTGCTCCGGGAAGGCGGCGAGGATACGGCCAGCCAGGGAGATGTCGCGGGTTTCGACGGCGATGTCAGCCGAAGCGGTGAAGGCTTCGATGATCGGCAGCAGCGAGTAAGTGGCGAGGGCGGGGGCTTCGTCGGTGAAGGTATAGATGATCTTGGAACGGGTGGGCATGCGGGTTAACTCTCTGTGTGCTGAGCGTGCTCGAGTCTCGTGGTGCGCAGGGTAGGCGCATCGCCCTGGCAACGCCATGAGCGGAAAGTCGAGAGGCTGCGAGCGGTGATGGTGGATGCATCAGTCGAGCGTCAAGTGCTGAGCTGCGGTAACAACCCAGGCTTTATGGCCAGGCTATGTGTCCATTCATGGCCAAGGGCGGTCCGCATTTTTCCTAGGGATCGCCCTGATGACCCTTCGGTCGCGGCGGAGTATACCAAACCATTCGGGCTAATCAGCAAGGCCAAGTGATATCGGCCCATTTATAAGACCAAAGACGTACCCGCAATGTGGTCGGTTGTCGCATGCCTTGCACCTCGGCAGATGTGGTTTAGTCTCATTGGATCGAACGATGACCAATCACACCCGAAAGCGGAGTAGTGCAAGCATGGGATACCAGAAAATCAAGGTTCCGACCGACGGCGCCAAGATCACCGTCAATGCCGACCATTCGCTCAACGTGCCTGACAACCCGATCATTCCTTACATCGAGGGCGACGGGATTGGCGTCGATGTCTCGCCGGTAATGATCAAGGTGGTCGACGCCGCCGTGCAGAAGGCTTATGGCGGCAAACGCAAGATTGCCTGGATGGAGGTGTACGCTGGCGAGAAGGCCACGCAAGTCTACGATCAGGACACCTGGCTGCCCCAGGAAACCCTGGATGCCGTGCGTGATTACGTGGTGTCGATCAAGGGGCCGCTGACCACCCCGGTGGGCGGTGGCATCCGTTCGCTCAACGTGGCCCTGCGCCAGCAGCTGGACCTGTACGTGTGCCTGCGCCCGGTGCTGTGGTTCCAGGGTGTGCCGAGCCCGGTGAAAAAGCCGGGTGACGTCGACATGGTGATCTTCCGCGAGAACTCCGAGGACATCTATGCCGGCATCGAGTGGAAGGCCGGCTCGCCCGAGGCGAACAAGGTGATCAAGTTCCTCAAGGAAGAAATGGGCGTTACCAAGATCCGCTTCGACCAGGACTGTGGCATTGGCGTCAAGCCGGTGTCCCGCGAGGGCACCAAGCGCCTGGTGCGCAAGGCCCTGCAGTATGTGGTGGACAACGACCGCGAATCGCTGACCCTGGTGCACAAGGGCAACATCATGAAGTTCACCGAAGGCGC
Source organism: Pseudomonas inefficax (assembly GCF_900277125.1). Taxonomy (GTDB): domain Bacteria; phylum Pseudomonadota; class Gammaproteobacteria; order Pseudomonadales; family Pseudomonadaceae; genus Aquipseudomonas; species Aquipseudomonas inefficax. The sequence goes on along the minus strand of NZ_OPYN01000172.1, from coordinate 23,100 downwards.
CTTCAAGGACTGGGGCTACGAGGTGGCGCGTGACGAATTCGGTGCCGAACTGCTCGATGGCGGGCCATGGATGAAGTTCAAGAACCCGAAAAGCGGGCGCGAGGTCATCGTCAAGGACGCCATCGCCGACGCCATGCTGCAGCAGATCCTGCTGCGCCCGGCCGAGTACGATGTGATCGCCACGCTCAACCTCAACGGTGACTACCTGTCCGATGCCTTGGCGGCGGAAGTGGGCGGTATCGGCATCGCGCCGGGTGCCAACCTGTCCGACACCGTGGCCATGTTCGAGGCCACCCACGGCACTGCGCCCAAATATGCCGGGCAGGACAAGGTCAACCCGGGCTCGGTGATCCTGTCGGCAGAAATGATGCTGCGCCACATGGGCTGGACCGAGGCGGCCGACCTGATCATCAAGGGCACCAACGGCGCGATTGCCGCCAAGACGGTGACCTACGACTTCGAGCGCCTGATGGACGGCGCCAGGCTGGTGAGCAGTTCAGGCTTTGGCGATGAAATGATCAAGCATATGTAAGGCAATGGAAAACCGGCCGCTTCCAGTCAGGAGGCGGCCGGTTTTTTGTGTACCGGCAGGAGGCGCGGCAGTTCAGGCGTCGGCAGTGCTGCTGGCCTGGGCGGCACTGACGGCTGCGGCGGCGGTGGCGCTGCTGATATTCACCGCGTGCAGGCCTTTTGGCCCCTGGACGATGTCGAAGCTCACGGCCTGGCCGGCCTTGAGCGTCTTGTAACCGTCCATCTGGATGGCCGAATAATGAGCGAACAAGTCTTCATCCTTGCCCTCTTCATTGATGAATCCATAGCCCTTGGCATTGTTGAACCACTTGACTTTACCGCTTGCCATCCCTATGTCCCTCTGCAAAGGACTCCATCACTGGAGTATCATCCACTTCATCCGCATACGAACCTTGCGAAAAATCTGGTTGACTGCGCGGATCTTTATCGACCACGGTGGGTTCTTATTGGTTGTAACACCGTTTTGCCGATAGTCAAGGTCGCCCGGCGCCTGCCCTGGCCGTGCCCTTCGCAGTCAACCCACAACCTTAACCTGACGCTCATGATGAAATTCTTTCCATGCATGCACCTAGTGAGATTCGACTAACATTCAATCAGGATCGCCCGCAATCGAATGAGGACGACGGCTCAGGTCTTGCAGTTCAGGAAGCCAAGCCGATCCTGCAGGCGCCACCGATGTACAAGGTGGTTTTGTTCAACGATGACTACACGCCGATGGATTTCGTCGTCGAAGTGCTCGAGACGTTCTTCAATCTGAACCGCGAGCTGGCGACCAAGATCATGCTGACCGTCCATACCGAAGGGCGGGCAGTGTGCGGATTGTTTACCCGTGACATCGCCGAAACAAAGGCTATGCAGGTCAACCAATACGCCAGGGAAAGCCAGCATCCGCTACTCTGTGAAATCGAGAAGGACGGTTAATCGCCGACCACTTGGGTATGAGGTGAAGCTATGTTAAACCGCGAGCTCGAAGTCACCCTCAATCTTGCCTTCAAGGAGGCCCGTTCGAAGCGTCATGAGTTCATGACCGTCGAACATCTGCTGCTGGCACTCCTTGACAATGAGGCTGCCGCGACCGTTCTGCGCGCCTGTGGCGCCAATCTCGACAAACTCAAGCACGACCTGCAAGAGTTCATCGATTCCACCACACCCCTGATCCCGGTCAACGACGAAGATCGCGAAACCCAGCCGACCCTGGGCTTCCAGCGTGTACTGCAGCGTGCCGTGTTCCACGTGCAAAGCTCCGGCAAGCGCGAAGTCACTGGCGCCAACGTGCTGGTGGCGATCTTCAGCGAACAGGAAAGCCAGGCCGTGTTCCTGCTCAAGCAGCAGAGCGTGGCCCGCATCGATGTGGTCAACTATATCGCCCATGGCATCTCCAAGGTGCCGGGCCATGGTTCGCATTCCGAAAGCGACCAGGAAATGCAGGACGAAGAGGGCGGCGAGACCGCCTCTTCGAGCAACCCGCTGGATGCCTATGCCAGCAACCTGAACGAACTGGCCCGTGCCGGCCGTATCGACCCGCTGGTAGGTCGCGAGCAGGAAGTGGAGCGCGTGGCGCAAATCCTTGCCCGTCGGCGCAAGAACAACCCGCTGCTGGTGGGCGAGGCAGGCGTCGGCAAGACCGCCATCGCCGAAGGCCTGGCCAAGCGCATCGTCGATGGCCAGGTGCCCGACCTGCTGGCGCAGAGCGTGGTGTATTCCCTCGACCTCGGCGCCCTGTTGGCTGGTACCAAATACCGTGGTGATTTCGAGAAGCGCTTCAAGGCGCTGCTCGGCGAGCTGCGCAAGCGCCCGCAGGCGATCCTGTTCATCGACGAAATCCACACCATCATTGGTGCCGGTGCGGCGTCGGGCGGGGTGATGGATGCGTCCAACCTGCTCAAACCACTGCTGTCGTCCGGTGAGATCCGTTGCATCGGTTCGACTACCTTCCAGGAGTTTCGCGGCATCTTCGAGAAGGACCGTGCCCTGGCGCGGCGCTTCCAAAAGGTCGATGTCAGCGAACCATCAGTCGAAGACACCGTGGGCATCCTGCGCGGCCTGAAAGGGCGCTTCGAAAGCCACCACAACATCGAGTACAGCGACGAAGCCTTGCGCGCCGCAGCTGAACTGGCCTCGCGCTACATCAATGACCGCCACATGCCGGACAAGGCCATTGACGTGATCGACGAAGCCGGGGCCTACCAGCGACTGCAGCCGGAGGCCAACCGCGTCAAGCGCATTGACGTGCCGCAGGTCGAAGACATCGTCGCCAAGATCGCGCGGATTCCGCCGAAGCATGTCACCAGTTCCGACAAGGAGCTGCTGCGCAACCTCGAGCGTGACCTGAAGCTGACCGTATTTGGTCAGGACCAGGCGATCGATTCGCTGGCCACTGCCATCAAGCTGTCCCGCGCTGGCCTCAAGTCGCCGGACAAGCCCGTCGGTTCGTTCCTGTTCGCCGGCCCGACTGGCGTTGGCAAGACCGAAGCGGCGCGGCAGCTGGCCAAGGCGCTGGGCGTCGAGTTGGTGCGCTTCGACATGTCCGAGTACATGGAGCGCCACACTGTGTCGCGCCTGATCGGTGCGCCTCCTGGCTATGTTGGCTTCGACCAGGGTGGCTTGCTGACCGAGGCGATCACCAAGCAACCGCACTGCGTATTGCTGCTCGACGAAATCGAGAAGGCCCACCCGGAAGTCTTCAACCTGCTGCTGCAGGTGATGGACCACGGCACCCTGACCGACAACAACGGGCGCAAGGCCGACTTCCGCAACGTGATCCTGATCATGACCACCAACGCTGGCGCAGAAACCGCCGCGCGGGCCTCGATCGGCTTCACCCATCAGGATCATGCGTCCGATGCCATGGAAGTCATCCGCAAGAGCTTCACGCCGGAGTTCCGCAACCGTCTGGACACCATCATCCAGTTCGGCCGCCTGAGCCACGAGACGATCAAGAGCATCGTCGACAAGTTCCTTATCGAACTGCAGGCGCAGCTGGAAGACAAGCGTGTGCTGCTGGAAGTCAGTGATGATGCGCGCGGCTGGCTGGCGGCTTCGGGCTACGACGTGCAGATGGGGGCGCGGCCGATGGCGCGGCTGATCCAGGACAAGATCAAGCGGCCGCTGGCCGAGGAGATCCTGTTTGGCGAATTGGCCGAGCATGGTGGCGTGGTGCACGTCGACCTGCGCGATGGCGAACTGGTGTTCGACTTCGAGACCACGGCTGAGGTCGCCTGAACCGCTGGGGCCGCTTTGCGGCCCATTCGCAGCACAAGGCTGCTCCTACAGGGAATGCGTGCTGCCCTTGTAGGAGCAGCCTTGTGCTGCGAATGGGCTGCAAAGCAGCCCCCTACAATCGGACAGGCACAAAAAAGCCCGGCACATGGCCGGGCTTTTTCATGGCTTGAGCTTAGCGCGCACGGTAGGTGATGCGGCCCTTGCTCAGGTCGTATGGCGTCAGCTCGACGCGGACCTTGTCGCCAGTGAGAATACGGATGTAGTTCTTGCGCATCTTTCCGGAGATGTGCGCGGTTACGACGTGCCCGTTTTCCAACTCCACGCGGAACATGGTGTTGGGCAGGGTGTCGACGACAGTACCTTCCATTTCGAAGCTGTCTTCTTTCGACATGCAGTAGAGCCCTCGGATCCAGTGTTGGCCCGACGCATAACCGCACCGGGCAAAAAAGTGGCGTGGATTATGCCCGAAAACTGTGTGTCAAGCCAATGCCTTTCAGTTGAGGGTGACCCAGCGCTGATTTATCAACAGTTCGATAGGCCGGTACTGCGTCTTGTAGTTCATTTTCTTGCAGTTCTTGATCCAGTAACCCAGGTAAACCGCCTCCAGGTCCTGGCGCAGGGCTTCGGTGATCTGCCAGAGGATGGCGAAGCGGCCCAGGCTGCGGCGTTCTTCGTCCGGCTCGTAGAAGGTGTACACGGCCGACAGGCCGTTGGGCAGCAGGTCGCACACCGCTACCGCCATCAGGCGGCCTTCCAGGCGGAACTCGTAGAACCAGCAGAACGGCAGGTCGCGTACCAGAAAGGTGGAAAACTGGTCGCGGCTGGGCGGGTACATGTCACCGTCGGCGTGGCGCGTTTCGATATAGCGCCGGTACAGCTCGAAGTACTCTTCCTTGAATGCCGGGCGTGCCGCGGTCACGGTCAGGTCGGCGTTGCGCTTGAGGATGCGCCGTTGCTGGCGGTTGGGTATGAAGCGCGCTGCCGGGATGCGTGCCGGCACGCAGGCATTGCAGTTCTGGCAATGCGGGCGGTACAGGTGGTCGCCACTGCGGCGGAAGCCCATTTCCGACAAATCGGCGTACACGTGCACGTCCATCGGCTGGCTGGGGTCGAGGAACAGCGTGGTGGCCTGTTCGTCGGGCAGGTAGCTGCAGGAGTGGGGCTGAGTGGCATAGAACTTCAACCGCGCCAACTCTGTCATGATCAACCCCCTCGGTGAGACTTTGCTTTAAGTGTAAGCCAGCTATGGGAACTCGCCTAGGGAAGCCATGTGGCGCTGTTAGGCTGGTCGAGGTAGCGTGCCAGGTAGCCGGCGAACTCGGCGCGGCTGATGGCGTGGGCGCCCAGGCTGTGCAGGTGGTTGGTCGGCATCTGGCAGTCGATGAGGACGAAGCCGGCCTCGCGCAGGTGGTTGACCAAGGTCACGAAGCCGACCTTGGAGGCGTTGTCGGCGCGGCTGAACATCGATTCGCCGAAGAACAGCTGGCCCATGGCCAGGCCATAAAGACCACCAACCAGTTCGCCGTCCTGGCGCACTTCCACTGAATGGGCGATGCCGCGTCGGTGCAGCTCGCAGTAGGCGGCACGCATGGTGTCGGTGATCCAGGTACCGTCGGCGTAGTCGCGTGGCGCGGCGCAGGCGGCGATTACCGCCGGGAAGTCGGTGTCGAAGCTGACCTGGTAGCGGCCCTGGCGCATCAGCTTGGCCAGCGAGCGCGACACGTGCAGCTGGTCCGGGAGCAGCACCGTGCGCGGGTCGGGTGACCACCACAGGATCGGCTGGCCATCCTGGTACCACGGGAAGCAGCCGTGGCGATAGGCCTGCACCAGGCGCTCGGGGCTCAGGTCGCCGCCGGCGGCGAGCAGGCCGTTGGGTTCGTGCAGGGCCTTTTCCAGGGGTGGGAAGGTGAGCGAGTCGCGGGTCAGCCAGGTGAGCATGGTCTAGTGTGCGGTGGGGGAGGGGAGAGGGCAGCATGGCGCGGGTGAAAAGCAGGGTCAATCTCTTTGGCTTCTTCGCGGGTGAACCCGCTCCCACAGGTATTGCACAGGTGCTGAAGGCTGTGTGGCCACTTGTGGGAGCGGGTTCACCCGCGAAGAGGCCAGCACAGGCGATCAAAATAGGCAATTTCCTACACATTCATGAAACAGCAGGCACCATCCGCTACATTTGCTGTCACACCTGTGCAAAAACACAGCATAAGCCTTTGTCACAGAAGACAATGCGTGCTCAAATTGCAGGTATACGAAAGTCGCCCCCACTCAAGCTCCTTACGGCGTGCCGTCATGGCAGTGGGCGGGCAGTAATGTTAAAAGTAGTGGTTCATTGGCCGCACCGTCGGCCGATCACTATTGGACGCGCAGCACGCGCAGGAATAGACGCGTTTTGAAGAAATCCACCGCAACTCCAGCTCCCTTGCCTGTCCCCCTGTGGCGGCAGCAGCTGCATTATCGCCTCAAGGAAGGTGCGTTGATCGCTGTCGGCGCTCTGTGCCTGTACCTGTGGATGGCGCTGCTGACCTACGATACGTCGGACCCGGGCTTCAGCCACACCAGCAACGTCGACCAGGTGCAGAACGCCGCCGGGCGTGCCGGCGCCTACTTCGCCGACATCCTGTTCATGGTGCTGGGGTACTTCGCCTACATCTTCCCGCTGCTGCTGGCGATAAAGACCTGGCAGATCTTCCGCGAACGGCACCAGCCCTGGGACTGGAGCGGCTGGCTGTTCTCCTGGCGGCTGATCGGCCTGGTGTTCCTGGTGCTGTCGGGTGCGGCGCTGGCGCATATCCATTTCCACCCGGCTGCGAGCATGCCGTTCTCCGCCGGTGGTGCACTGGGCGAGAGCCTCGGCGACCTGGCGCGCAACCTGCTGAACGTGCAGGGCAGCACGCTGATGTTCATTGCCCTGTTCCTGTTCGGCCTGACCGTGTTCACCGACCTGTCGTGGTTCAAGGTGATGGACCTGACCGGCAAGATCACCCTCGACCTGTTCGAACTGGTGCAGGGCGCTGCCAACCGCTGGTGGGAAGCACGCAACGAGCGCAAGCGCCTGGAGGCGCAACTGCGCGAGGACGAGCCGGTGGTGGTCAAGGCCGCACCGATGGCAGCCGACAAGCGCGAGCCGGCCAAACCGGCGCTGCGCGAGCGCATCTTCAAACGTGAAGAGGCACCTGCCCAGCCAGTCGAGCCGCGTGAGCCGACCCTGTCACGCGAGCCTGTGGTGCCGCGCGAGTCGCTGGCAGCACGTGAGCCGATAATCTCCCGCGAGCAACCTGCCGCGGCCCCGATGATCGTGCCGCCGACACCCGCCAGGGCGCCGGAGCCGAGCAAGCGGGTGATGAAGGAGAAGCAGGCGCCGCTGTTCGTCGACAGCGCGGTGGAAGGCACCTTGCCATCGATCTCCATCCTCGACCCGGCCGAACAGAAGAAGATCGAGTACTCGCCCGAATCCCTGGCCGGTGTTGGCCAGCTGCTGGAAATCAAACTCAAGGAATTCGGCGTGGAAGTGACGGTGGATTCGATCCACCCAGGCCCGGTGATTACCCGTTACGAAATCCAGCCGGCCGCCGGCGTGAAGGTCAGCCGCATCGCCAACCTGGCCAAGGACCTGGCGCGTTCGCTGGCAGTGACCAGTGTACGTGTGGTCGAAGTCATCCCCGGCAAGACCACCGTGGGTATCGAGATCCCCAACGAAAACCGGCAGATGGTGCGGTTCTCCGAAGTGCTGGCCACACCGCAGTATGACGAGCAGAAATCGCCGGTCACCCTGGCCCTGGGCCACGACATCGGCGGCAAGCCGGTGATCACCGATCTGGCCAAGATGCCGCACCTGCTGGTGGCCGGTACCACCGGTTCCGGTAAGTCGGTGGGCGTGAACGCGATGATCCTGTCGATCCTGTTCAAGTCCAGCCCGGAAGACGCGCGGTTGATCATGATCGACCCGAAAATGCTCGAACTGTCAATCTACGAAGGCATCCCGCACCTGCTGTGCCCGGTGGTTACCGACATGAAGGACGCGGCCAACGCCCTGCGCTGGAGCGTGGCCGAGATGGAGCGGCGCTACAAGCTGATGGCGGCCATGGGCGTGCGTAACCTGGCCGGCTTCAACCGCAAGGTCAAGGACGCCCAGGAAGCCGGCGAAATCATCCATGACCCGCTGTATCGCCGCGAGAGCATGGATGACGAGCCGCCTGCACTGAAAACCCTGCCTACCATCGTGGTGGTGGTCGACGAATTTGCCGACATGATGATGATCGTCGGCAAGAAGGTCGAAGAGCTGATCGCCCGTATCGCCCAGAAGGCACGTGCGGCCGGTATCCATCTGATCCTCGCTACCCAGCGCCCGTCGGTGGACGTGATTACCGGCCTGATCAAGGCCAACATCCCGACCCGCATGGCGTTCCAGGTCTCGAGCAAGATCGACTCGCGGACCATCATCGACCAGGGTGGTGCCGAGCAGTTGCTGGGCCACGGTGACATGCTGTACATGCCGCCGGGCACCAGCCTGCCGATTCGTGTGCACGGCGCGTTCGTCTCCGACGACGAGGTGCACCGCGTGGTGGAAGCGTGGAAGCTGCGCGGCGCCCCGGACTACAACGACGACATCCTCAACGGCGTCGAGGAGGCCGGCAGCGGCTTCGAAGGCGGCGGCGGTGGTGGCGATGGCGAAGATTCGGAAAGCGACGCCCTGTATGACGAGGCCGTGCAGTTCGTGCTGGAAAGCCGCCGTGCGTCCATCTCGGCCGTGCAGCGCAAACTGAAGATCGGCTACAACCGCGCCGCCCGCATGATCGAAGCCATGGAAATGGCCGGCGTGGTCACCCCCATGAACAGCAACGGCTCGCGGGAAGTGATTGCCCCGGGCGGCCCGCGCGACTGACGAACACCCTGCCGGGCGCCAACGGTGGCGCCCGGCCTTTTCAATGCTCGATGAGGACTCCCATGCGCGCGATTCGCATGCTGTTGGTTTCTGCCCTGGCCGCGGCTTCTGTGTCGGCCACCCTATCGGCTCATGCCGGTGAGCAAGACGTACAACGCCTGACCCAATTGCTGGAAAAGTCGCAGACCATCGAGGCCAACTTTTCCCAGCTGACCCTGGACGCCGGCGGCACCAGCCTGCAGGAAACATCCGGCAAGATGACCGTCAAGCGCCCGGGCCTGTTCTATTGGCACACCGATGCGCCGCAGGAGCAGGTAGTGGTATCCGACGGCAAGAACGTCACCCTGTGGGACCCGGACTTGGAGCAGGCCACCATCAAGAAGCTCGACCAGCGCCTGAACCAGACCCCGGCGCTGCTGCTGTCCGGTGACGTGTCGAAGATCAGCCAGAGCTTCGACATCAGCTCGAAGGAGCAGGGCGAAGTGATGGACTTCACCCTCAAGCCGAAGACCAAGGACACCTTGTTCGACTCGCTGCGCGTGTCGTTCCGCAAGGGCCTGATCAACGACATGCAGCTGATCGACAGCGTCGGCCAGCGCACCAACATCCTGTTCAATGGCGTGAAAGCCAACCAGGCGGTGCCGGACAGCAAGTTCAAGTTCGACATCCCCAAAGGCGCGGACGTCATCAAGGAGTAACCAGAGCTCGCCATGGACCTGTTTCGAAGCGAACCCGTCGCCCAGCCCCTGGCCGCCCGCCTGCGCCCGTCCAACCTGGACGAGTACGTCGGCCAGGAGCACCTGCTGGCGCGCGGCAAGCCGCTGCGCGAGGCGCTGGAGCAGGGTGCGCTGCACTCGATGATCTTCTGGGGGCCGCCGGGGGTGGGCAAGACCACCCTCGCGCGGCTGCTGGCGCAGTTCTGCGATGCGCACTTCGAAACGGTGTCGGCGGTGCTGGCTGGTGTGAAGGAGATTCGCCAGGCGGTCGAGGTGGCCAAGCAGCAGGCTGGCCAGTATGGCCGCCGTACCATCCTGTTCGTCGACGAAGTGCATCGCTTCAACAAGTCGCAGCAGGATGCCTTCCTGCCCTATGTCGAAGACGGCACCTTGCTGTTCATTGGCGCCACCACCGAAAACCCGTCGTTCGAGCTGAACAATGCGCTGCTGTCGCGGGCACGGGTGTATGTGCTCAAGAGCCTGGACGAGGCGGCGCTGCGCAAACTGGTAAACCGCGCGCTGACTGAAGAGCGCGGCCTGGGCAAGCGCAACCTGCGGGTTGGCGATGACGCCTTCAAGATGTTGATGGCCGCCGCCGACGGCGATGGCCGGCGCATGCTCAACTTCCTGGAAAACGCCTCGGACCTGGCTGAAGACGGCAGCGAGATCGACGTCGAGATGTTGCAGAGCCTGCTCGGTGACAGCCGCCGCCGCTTCGACAAGGGGGGCGAGGCGTTCTACGACCAGATTTCCGCGCTGCACAAGTCGGTACGCGGCTCCAACCCCGATGGCGCCCTGTACTGGTTCGCGCGCATGCTCGACGGCGGCTGCGACCCGCTGTACATCGCCCGCCGCGTGGTGCGCATGGCCAGCGAAGACATCGGCAACGCCGACCCGCGCGCGCTCAGCCTGTGCCTGGCGGCCTGGGATGTGCAAGAGCGCCTGGGCAGCCCCGAGGGCGAGCTGGCGGTTGCCCAGGCCATCACCTACCTCGCCTGTGCGCCGAAGAGCAATGCGGTGTACATGGGCTTCAAGACCGCCCTGCGCGAGGCTGCCGAGCACGGCTCGCTGGAAGTGCCACTGCACTTGCGTAACGCGCCGACCAAGCTGATGAAGCAGCTGGGCTATGGCGACGAGTACCGCTATGCCCATGACGAGCCCGACGCCTATGCCGCCGGCGAAGACTACTTCCCCGACGAGCTCGAGCCGCGCCAGTACTACCAGCCGGTGCCCCGTGGCCTGGAACTGAAGATTGGCGAGAAGCTGCGCCACCTGGCCGACCTTGACCGCAACAGCCCCCGCCAGCGGAGAAAACCGTGATTGCACTGATTGCCGCCGTCAGCGCGGGTGGTATTGCCGGTACCTTGTTGCGCTTCGCTACCACCAATTGGGTGGCTGCCCACTGGCCACGGCACTTCTATCTCGGTACGCTGGCGGTCAACCTGGTTGGCTGCCTGCTGATCGGCCTGCTCTATGGCCTGTTCCTGCACAAGCCGGTCGTGCCGGTCGAACTGCGCGCCGGGCTGATCGTCGGCTTCCTCGGTGGCCTGACGACCTTTTCCTCCTTTTCGCTGGATACCGTACGCCTGCTGGAAAGCGGGCAAGTGCCTCTGGCTTTGGGCTACACCGGTATCAGCGTGGTGGGCGGGCTGCTCGCGACCTGGGCCGGCCTGTGCCTGACCCGATTCTGAACCAACACCTACACATAACGAGAGAACGATATGCTCGATTCCAAACTGTTACGCGGCCAACTTCAGGAAGTGGCGGATCGCCTGGCCTCCCGTGGCTTCAGCCTGGATGTCGCGCGCATCGAATCACTGGAAGAGCGCCGCAAGGCGGTGCAAACCCGCACCGAGCAGCTGCAGGCCGAGCGTAACGCCCGCTCCAAGTCCATCGGCCAGGCCAAGGCCAAGGGCGAGGACATTGCGCCGCTGATGGCCGACGTTGAGCGCATGGCCAATGAACTGGCTGCCGGCAAGGCCGAACTGGACGGCATCCAGGCCGAACTGGATGGCATCCTGCTGACCATCCCCAACCTGCCGGACGCCAGCGTACCGGTCGGCGCCAGCGAAGACGACAACGTCGAAGTGCGCCGTTGGGGCACACCGAAGGCCTTCGACTTCGAAATCAAGGACCATGTCGCCCTCGGCGAAGTCAGCGGTGGCCTGGACTTCGAAGCTGCCGCCAAACTGTCTGGCGCGCGCTTTGCCGTGCTGCGTGGCCCGATCGCCCGCCTGCACCGAGCCCTGGCGCAATTCATGATCAACCTGCACACCGGCGAGCACGGCTACGAGGAACACTACACCCCGTACCTGGTGCAGGCCCCGGCCCTGCAGGGCACCGGCCAGCTGCCGAAGTTCGAGGAAGACCTGTTCAAGATCAGCCGCGAAGGCGAGGCCGACTTCTACCTGATCCCGACCGCCGAAGTGTCGCTGACCAACCTGGTGGCCGGTGAAATCCTCGACGCCAAACAGTTGCCTCTGAAGCTGGTTGCCCATACCCCGTGCTTCCGCAGCGAAGCCGGTGCTTCCGGGCGTGACACCCGCGGCATGATCCGCCAGCACCAGTTCGACAAGGTCGAGATGGTGCAGGTAGTCGAGCCGTCCAAGTCGATGGAAGCCCTGGAAGGCCTGACTGCCAACGCCGAACGCGTGCTGCAGCTGCTGGAGCTGCCGTACCGCGTGCTGGCCCTGTGCACCGGCGACATGGGCTTTGGTGCCGTGAAGACCTACGACCTGGAAGTGTGGGTGCCAAGCCAGGACAAATATCGCGAAATCAGCTCGTGCTCCAACTGCGGCGACTTCCAGGCGCGTCGCATGCAGGCCCGCTGGCGCAACCCGGAAACCGGCAAGCCAGAGCTGGTGCACACCCTCAACGGCTCCGGCCTGGCCGTAGGCCGTACCCTGGTTGCGGTGCTGGAAAACTACCAGCAGGCCGACGGTTCTATTCGTGTGCCAGAAGTGCTGAAGCCTTACATGGGCGGCGTCGAGGTTATCCGCTAAATGGATTACCTGCCGCTGTTCCACAAGCTGCAGGGCGGCCGCGTGCTGGTCGTTGGCGGCGGTGAGATTGCCTTGCGCAAGGCGCGCCTGCTGGCCGATGCCGGCGCCGCGCTGCGCGTGGTGGCCCCGGATGTCGACGGCCAGTTGGCCGCGCTGGCCCGGGAAGGTGGCGGCGAGGTGCTGGTGCGCGGCTATCAGGCTGCCGACCTGGTCGGTTGTCGTCTGGTGATCGCCGCCACTGACGACCCTGGGCTCAATGCCCAGGTGTCGGCGGATGCGCAGGCCCTTAGCCTGCCGGTGAACGTGGTGGATGCGCCGGCGCTGTGCACGGTGATCTTCCCGGCAATCGTCGACCGTTCGCCGTTGGTGGTTGCGGTGTCCAGTGGCGGTGATGCACCGGTGCTGGCGCGCTTGATTCGCGCCAAGCTGGAGGCCTGGATCCCGTCCGCCTACGGCGAGCTGGCTGGCCTGGCAGCGCGCTTTCGCGACAAGGTCAAGGGCTTGTACCCGGACGTCAATCAGCGCCGTGGCTTCTGGGAAACCGTGTTCCAGGGGCCGATTGCCGAGCGCCAGCTGGCCGGGCAGGGCGCCGAGGCCGAGCGCCTGTTGCAGGCTATGGTCGACGGTGCACCGGTGCAGCAGGGTGGTGAGGTGTACCTGGTGGGTGCGGGCCCGGGCGATCCGGACTTGCTGACCTTCCGTGCCTTGCGCCTGATGCAGCAGGCCGACGTGGTGCTGTACGACCGCCTGGTGGCACCGGCGATCATCGAGATGTGTCGTCGCGATGCCGAGCGTATCTACGTGGGCAAGCGTCGCGCCGACCATGCAGTGCCTCAGGACCAGATCAACCGCCTGCTGGTCGATCTGGCTCGGCAGGGCAAGCGTGTGTTGCGCCTGAAAGGCGGCGACCCGTTCATCTTCGGCCGGGGCGGCGAAGAGATCGAAGAGCTGGCCGAGCATGGCATCCCGTTCCAGGTGGTGCCGGGCATTACTGCGGCCAGTGGCTGTTCCGCCTATGGTGGGATTCCGCTGACGCACCGTGACTATGCCCAGTCGGTCCGCTTCGTGACCGGGCACCTGAAGGATGGTACCAGCAACCTGCCCTGGGATGACCTGGTGGCGCCGGCACAGACCTTGGTGTTCTACATGGGTTTGGTGGGGTTGCCGACCATCTGTGCCGAGCTGATTCGCCACGGCCGCGCAGCCAGTACCCCGGCGGCGTTGGTGCAACAGGGGACGACGCGTAATCAGCGCGTGTTTACCGGTACCCTGGCCGACTTGCCGGAGCTGGTGGCCCAGCATGAAGTGCACGCGCCGACCTTGGTGATTGTCGGGGAAGTGGTGCAGTTGCGTGACAAGCTGGCGTGGTTCGAAGGTTCGCAGAACAGCTGAAATCGTTGGGGCCGCGTTGCGGCCCATTCGCAGCACAAGGCTGCTCCTACGGGAAACCGCGATCTCCTGTAGGAGCAGCCTTGTGCTGCGAATGGGCTGCAAAGCAGCCCTGCAATCTCAAACCTGCCAAATCCCCTTGCCCGCCAACCGCTCCCGATCATGTGCCAGGCCAAAGTCCTGCAAAGGCCCTTTAGGCACGATCCCGTTCGGGTTGATGGTCTTGTGGCTCATGTAGTAGTGCTTCTGGATATGCTCCATGTCCACTGTGCCCGCCACCCCCGGCCACTGGTACAGCTCACGCAGCCAGTTCGACAGGTTGTGATAATCGCTCAGGCGGCGCAGGTTGCACTTGAAGTGCCCGTGGTACACCGCATCGAAGCGCACCAGGGTGGTGAACAGGCGCACATCGGCCTCGGTCAGGTATTCCCCGGCCAGGTAGCGATTGCGGCTCAGCAGGTCTTCCAGGTAGTCCAGTTCGTTGAACACTTCGTCAAACGCAGCCTCGTAGGCGTCCTGCGTAGTGGCAAAGCCTGCGCGATACACGCCGTTGTTCACCGCCGGATAGATGCGCCCGTTCAGCGCTTCGATGGTCGGGCGCAGCGGCTCAGGGTACAGGTCCAGCGTGTTGCCGGTCAGTTCGTTGAACGCACTGTTGAAGATGCGGATGATCTCCGACGACTCGTTGTTGACGATGCGTTTCTCTTTCTTGTCCCACAGCACTGGTACGGTTACACGACCGGTGTAGTGAGGGTCATCCTGGGTATAGCGCTGATGCAGGTACTGCAGCGCGTCGAGGTGGTCGCCGCTGGAGCCTTGCTGTTGGTCGAAAGTCCAGCCATGGTCTTGCATCAGCCAGCTGACCACCGACACGTCGATCAACGGTTCCAGGCCCTTGAGGGCGCGGAAGATCAGGGTACGGTGCGCCCATGGGCAGGCCAGCGAGACGTACAGGTGGTAACGGCCAGCTTCGGGAGCAGGCAGCTGATTGCGGCGTTGGGCATTCTCGCGTTTGAACGTGCCGTCCTTGCCGTTTTCATACCACTGGTCATGCCAGCGGCCGTCGATCAAAAGGCCCATGGTGAGCTCCTCGGAACAAAGTTGTTTGTCGTTGGAGCCCAGTCTAGGGAAAAACGTTCGAATAACTAGCGCAAAGACTGCGCTCTTGCTATCTATTTATTCGATTGGTTGCGTGCACCCCAGTAACCACGTGCCGTGGCGAAAGCCTGCTCGCGGTCCTGGCCCAAGCCGCGCAGGGCCAGGGCGATGGTCGCGACCACAGCCATTTCACCGTAGCTGTCCTCGGCCTCGCCGCGCCAGACCGCCAGCAATTGCTGCGGCTCCAGGCTTGGCGGTTTCACGTGGCGGCGTTCGCTCAGCGCTGGCCATTCCTCGTCCCAGGCTTCGCCGGCGGTGGTGCCGTACAGATGGCTGATTACATCGGGGTTGACCTCGATCTCGCCGCCATCACCCTTGATTACAACGGCATGGTCGCCCAGCAGGCGGCTGGCCTCGCGGTGCACCGCCTGGTAACCGGGGTGGAAGATGCTTTGCAGACCACAGCGCGCAGCCAGCGGGTTGAGTACCCGGGCCAGCGAATGGATGGGCGAACGCAGGCCCAGGGTATTGCGCAGGTCGATCATGCGCTGCAACTGGGGTGCCCAGTCCTGCAGCGGGAAGAAGGCCAGGCGCTGCTCGTCCAGGGCGCGGCTGACCGCAGCCCAATCACGGCATAGCGGAATTTCCAGCAAGGACAGAAGCTGCTCGGTGTACATGCGCCCGGCAGTGTGTGCACCGCCACCGTGCATCAAGGTGCGCACGCCATTGTTGGCCAGGCATTTGGCAGCCAGCAGGTACCACGGCAGGTGGCGCTTCTTGCCGGCGTAGGTGGGCCAGTCCAGGTCAACGGCGATGCGCGGCGCCTGCAAGTGGGCGCGCACGGCCTCGGTGAAGCCGGCCAGTTCTTCGGCGCTTTCTTCCTTGTGCCGCAGCAGCATGAGAAAGGCACCGAGCTGGGCATCTTCGACTTTGCCTTCCAGCAGCAGGGTCATGGCCGTACGGGCTTCTTCACGGGTCAGGCCACGCGCGCCGCGCTTGCCTTTGCCAAGAATGCGCACGAACTCGGCGAATGGGTGTTCGGCTGGGGTTTCCAGGGTAAGCGGGCGAGGTTCTGTCATATGCAGTTGGTCGGCTTGGGCAGGCCTGCCAGCTTGGCGGCCAGTTTGGCGGGAGTGCCGTTGAACAGGCGGTTGAGGTGCGGGCTGTTGCCCTTGTCAGGCCCCAGTTTGAGGGCCGTGTACTTGATCAGCGGGCGCGTGGCCGGGGACAGCTGGTATTCCTGGTAGAACTGGCGCAGCAGTTCGAGGATTTCCCAGTGGTCCGCCGTCAGCGGGATGCCCTCGCGCTCGGCCAAAGCCTCGGCGGCGGCATGCGACCAGTCTTGCAGATCGACCAGGAAGCCATCCTTGTCCAGGGCGATCGCCTGATCGCCAACGTTGAGGGTATTCATAGCCAGCTGTTGACCTTGTCGTAAAGCAGCGACAGTTCGACGAACCCGGAGTAGTCCACGGCCTTGGCCAGTTCGTTGCCGACGGCGCGGGCCTGCACGTCTTCGTCCAGCGCGAACAGGCGCTGTGCCAAGCCGGCGGCTTGCAGCTGGCGGTGCGGTTCGCTGCCGCTGCGCAGGGCATACACCGCATCGCCGCACAGCAGCAGGGCGTCGTCGGTACCAAGCAAGCGCAGGCAGCTAGCCAGGCGCTCGTCGCCAAATGGGGAGTGGGCAATTACATGCAGGGTTGTCATCAGAGCGTTACCACCTGGTCGAAACGGGCGATCAGTGCGGCCAGGGCCGCGTCGTCCAGCACTTGCACTGGCAGCGCCAGGTTGTCGGCTGCCAGGCCGCGGCGAGTGAGGCTGTGGCTGCAGGCGAACAGTTCCTCGACGCCGAACATTGGTAGCGCCTGCAAGTTGGCGGCCAGATTCTTCTGTTGCACGGCGGCGGGCTGTTGGTCCGCAGCGAGCTGAAACACCCCGTCGTCGAGGAACAGCATGCCCAGCGGCAGATCGAACGCGCCGCCCGCCAGGGCGATGTCCAGTGCTTCACGGGCCGATGGGCCGTTCCAGGGTGCCTGGCGGCTGATGATCAACAAGGATTTGGTCATTTCAGTCGCCTCCAAAGCAGACAAGGCGATCGGCAACCTGCGCCGCCTCATGCAACTGGCCAAGCCCCGACAGTTCCCAAGGCTTGGGCAGGTTCACTGCCGGGCGCTGATAGCGGTTGGCCTCGGCCTCGTCGAGCACGCCGCGGCGCAGGGCGGCAGCGATGCACACCACTGCGTCCAGCTGGTTGGCTGCAATGAAGGCGCGCCATTGGCCGGCAACATCCAGCTCGTCCTGGGGGGCGACCACGTTGGCCGAGGCACTGTGTACCCCGTCCTGATAGAAGAACAGCCGGGCAATCTCATGCCCGCCGGCCAGTACCGCCTCGGCGTAGCGCAGGGCGCGCCGCGAGGAGGGCGCATGGGCCGGGGAGAACACCGCGATAGCGAATTTCATGGGTAACTCATGCAAAAGGAATGGTGCCATGATAAAGCAAAAAAGCCCGCGCCCGCTTGTGCATGGCGGGGCGGGCTTTCTGTAAAGCATCTGTCTCCAGGCTCAAGCCTGTTCCTTGCTCTCCGGCAGGAACCAGTTCAACACCAAGGCACAGATTCCTCCAGTAGCCACGCCCGACTCCAGCACATTGCGAATCGCCGCCGGCATATGCGCCAGGAACTCCGGCACCTGCGCCACGCCCAGGCCCAAGGCCAGGGACACAGCGATGATCAGCAGGGCACGACGGTCCAGGCGAGTGCTGGCCAGGATATTGATCCCCGAAGCTGCAACCGCTCCGAACATGACCATGGCCGCACCACCCAGTACCGGCTCCGGCACCGCCTGAATCACCCCGGCAACGCTCGGGAACAGCCCCAGCAGCACCAGCATCACGGCAATCCACATTCCGATATGGCGGCTGGCGATCCCGGTCAGCTGAATTACGCCATTGTTCTGGGCAAAGATCGAGCTTGGGAAGGTGTTGAACAAACCGGCCAGCAGCGAGTTGGCCCCATTGACCAACACACCGCCCTTGATCCGCTGCATCCACACAGGCCCCTCGACCGGCTGGCGCGACACTTTGCTGGTGGCAGTAACGTCACCGATGGCTTCCAGCGAAGTTACCAGGTAGATCACCAGCATCGGGATGAACAGTGCCCAGGAAAAGCCCAGGCCGAAATGCAGCGGCGTCGGCACCTGGAACAGCGCGGCTTCATGCATGCCGGTGAAATCCAGGCGGCCCAGGTAGCCGGCCAGCGCATAGCCGACCGCCAGGGCGATAACGATGGCGCAGCTGCGCATCCACACCACCGGGATGCGGTTGAGGATGACGATGATCGCCAGCACCACGCCCGACAGCAGCAGGTTCTCGCCATTGGCGAAGGTGCCATTGGCCATGGCGCCGAAACCACCACCCATACTGATCAGGCCGACCTTGATAAGGGTCAGGCCGATCATCAGCACCACGATGCCAGTTACCAGCGGGGTAATCAGGCGTTTGACGAAGGGCAGGATGCGCGACACGCCCATCTCGACGAACGAGCCGGCGATTACCACGCCAAAGATGGCCGCCATCACGCCTTCTACCGGCGTACCTTGCTTGACCATTAGCGCCCCGCCGGCAATCAGCGGGCCGACGAAGTTGAAGCTGGTGCCCTGGACTATCAGCAGCCCGGCACCGAACGGTCCGAAGCGTTTGCACTGGACGAAGGTGGCAATACCAGAAATGACCAGCGACATGGAGACGATCAGGTTGGTATCCCGTGCCGAAACACCCAGCGCCTGGCAAATCAGCAGGCCAGGGGTGACGATCGGCACGATGATCGCCAACAGGTGCTGCAGTGCTGCCAACAGGCCGATCAACAGCCGTGGCTTGTCCTCCAGACCAAGCACCAGTTCATTGGCAGGCGCCGCTGCGCCTGGGCTGTGTTCGTGTGAGCTCATTGCGAAAAGCTGCCCCGGAGAAAAAAGGAGCGCATTCTACGGGGTGATGGCGAATTGGGGTAGAGAAAAGCACGATGGCGGCATGATCGACGACCATTTGCCTACTTACCTGACTTTGTGGTCAGTTATTGTGCGCTTTTTCTAGGAATCGACCTGTGGGAGCGGGCGTGCCCGCGAAGAATGCGACGCGGTGTATGGCACCGGCTTCGCCGGTGTTCGCGGGCTCGCCCGCTCCCACAAGGCTCCAGCTAGATCGATGGGTTTGGCGCCCACAAAAAAGCCCGCCGAAGCGGGCTTTCTATTGCAGCATTCAATCAGTCATCACGACCCATGATGCCAAACAGCTGCAGCAGGCTGACAAACAGGTTGTAGATCGACACATACAGGCTGATGGTAGCCATGATGTAGTTACGCTCGCCACCATGAATGATCGCGCTGGTCTGGAACAGGATGCAGACCGAGGAGAACAGCACGAAGCCAGCGCTGATCGCCAGTTGCAGGCCGCTGATCTGGAAGAAGAAGCTGGCCACGACAGCGCCCAGCAGGACAAAGAAGCCCGCAGTGATGAAGCCGCTGAGGAAGCTCATGTCCTTGCGAGTGATCAGCACATAAGCCGACAGGCCACCGAAGACCAGAGCAGTCATGGCAAATGCCGAGCTGACCACCTCGGCGCCACCGGCCATGCCCAGGTAGCGGTTGAGGATAGGGCCGAGGATGAAGCCCATGAAACCGGTGAGGGCAAAGGTGGACACCAGTCCCCAGGCCGAATCACGAAGCTTGTTGGTGAGGAAGAACAGCCCGTAGAAGCCGATCAGCACCACGAACACGTTCGGGTAGCCGACGCGCATCTGCTGGGCCACGAAGGCCATGACACCGCTGAAGGCGAGGGTGAGCGCCAGCAGGCTGTACGTGTTGCGCAGGACCTTGCTGATCTCCTGCTGCTCGACCTGCTGGCCGTGGTGTACGGCGTAATCCTGTTCGCGCATGGCGACACTCCTTGGTAAACCTGTGGTTTTCAGACGTTCAGATGCTAGGAGTCTACCAGAGCTCCCGCAACCCGCGACACAGAGAGTTTGACAGCTTGTTTCATTACGGTATTATGGCGGCCGCAAAACGAGCTGGAAGCGTGGCCGAGTGGTTTAAGGCAACGGTCTTGAAAACCGTCGATGGGCAACTATCCTAGAGTTCGAATCTCTACGCTTCCGCCATCATTCCTCATTAAAGCCCTGATTATTCAGGGCTTTTTTGTTTCTTGGGCCTGCTCCTTCACCCGGGAGCAAGCCTTGGCCTCCCTCGCGAGGTTGATGGACGAGCAGGGTGAATCGAGTTGCGCGCTCGGTGCTCGGCCAGCGTTCCAATCGGAGAATGGGTTCAGGCCGATAACCTTACCGCTCGTTCACGTTTACGGACCTTTCGCGTCTGATTGTAATAGCCTGACAAATTTGCCTCCACTCCAACCCGCATAAAGTCATTGTCCGGTAACTGGTCTGTAGACGATTGAGTCTATTCGGGTGATCTACCGTTGACCCATTTACGATAACTGCACGTGTCGATTCCCGTCGGATTGTTGATGGGTTTTGAAGATCGGGTGCAATTTTACCTGCGCCAATATTTTGCACTCGGAACAAGCCAATATCTTGTCGCGTCATGATGCTTGAATAACTTACGCAGATGGCCGAGCCGCAATGGCTCTGAAAAACAACGGGCCAATGCTGAACGCCTCGCGAGTTCAGGCGATCGGCTGGCCTGAACGGGTTTGGCCTGTTTCAAAACCTGACACCTGGGGCAGGCTTTGCACAGTCACCGAACGGGTAAGGCCAACCGGAATAAAGGAAACGAGTAACACTCGCATTTTTGCGGCCACTCCCAATTTCCCGGATTTCGAGCACCGCGCTTGAAAGGTGCAGGTAGAAGCAAAAAATGTAGCCATTAATACCAAAATGTCATTAGGCCATTATTTGTTTTGTTGCATATTATTAAGTAAGTGGGATCGATAGTGGTGTTATATAAGAGTTGAATTTAAAAGACTGATAGTTGACGCCAAAAAAACAAACGCCAATAAAAATAAACATCCTTGTAGCCAGCCGAAAAGACTCGAAGCATGGCTGAACATGGAAGCCAATCGCACACGTTACCCGGGAGAGCCGCCTTGAGCATCGCCATAGTCAAAAGTATTGTTGGCCAGGTAATCGCGATTTCCCCAGAGGGCACCCAGCGTGTGCTTGTGGAAGGGGATCGAGTGTTCGCAGGTGAACAGATCCAGACCGGCCCCGGTGGCGCGGTGAGCCTGGAACTGGCCGATGGACGCATCCTCGATCTGGGGCGCGATACCCAGTGGAGCGCCGATGCCCCAGATAGCGTGGCCGACCTGAGCGCAGCTACTGCGCAGGCCGCACCCTCCGTCGATGAGCTGCAACAAGCCATCGCCGCCGGTGCTGACCCGACAACCGCGCTCGAAGCGACCGCAGCAGGCCCAACGGGGGCAGGTGCGAACCCTGGTGGCATCGGGGGCGGCCACTCGTTTGTGATGCTTGACGCAGTGGGCGGGTCGGTTGCCCCCACCATTGGTTTCCCCACCGGGCCACTAGGCGTTGCTGTTGAACCGACTCGGGAATTCGTCGGCAATTCGACACCGGTACAGCAGGTACCTGAGGTACAGCCCGAGCCTCAGCCCACTGCGGCCACGCTGACCCTGAGCAGCACCAATGTGCAGGAAGGGGGCCTGACCAGTATTACCGGTACCCTGAGCCAGCCGGCAGGCAAGGATTTCACGGTGACCCTGAGCAATGGCCAGACCTTGTCGTTCAAAGCCGGTGAAACGGTCGCAACGACCGGTGAGTTCACTGCACAGAGCGATGATGTGTTCCGGGACGGTGAAATCCAGAACATCACCGTCACCAATGCCGGCGATCATGGCTTTGGTAGCCTCAATACCGGTGCAACTTCTACCCTCACTGTGACCGATACCATCGATGCCGTGAGGGCCGAGCTGAGCCTTTCGCCTAACCCAGCGGTGGAAGGGCAGGCGGTGACCTACACCATCACCCTGACCGGCCCGGCCGGTGCCGATTTGACTCAACACGGTGGTCTGTCCATCACTCTGAGCAACGGCGAGGTGATCAACATCCCTGCGGGCCAGATCAGCGCTTCGCAAACCGCTAACCTGGCGAACGACGTCTATGTCGGCAGTAGTGCTCCGATCATCGCCATCAACGGCATCACCGAGCAAGGCACCGGCAAACAGGTCTTCGAGAATCTGGTCAAAGGCGATCCGGTGACCCTGCAGATTACCGATGAGCCAGGCACGCCAGGCAACCCTGGCACCCCGGGCACGCCGAATGGCGGCGATGAAGTGACGCTGACCCTGAGCGGCAACGCGGTGCAGGAAGGGGGGCAGACCACCATAACCGGTACTCTAAGCCACCCGGCCGGCCAAGCCTTCACCGTTACCTTGAGCAACGGCCAGACCCTGACCTTCGCCAAGGACGCCACCACCGCGACCACCGCACCGTTCGTGGCGCAGAGCGATGACGTGTTCAAGGATGGCGAAACCCAGACCATCAGCGTGACGAATGCGGGCAACCACAACTTCGAGAACCTTAACACCAGTGCCACCACGACCCTCACGGTCACCGATACCATCAACACCGTGAAGGCCGAGCTGAGCATCTCGCCGAACCCGGCCGTGGAAGGCCAGGCGGTGACCTACACCATCACCCTGGCCGGCCCGGCCGGTGCCGACCTGAGTCAGCACGGTGGTTTGTCCATCGCGCTGAGCAACGGCGAGGTGATCAACATCCCTGCGGGCCAGATCAGTGGCTCGCAGTCGGGCGTCCTGGCGGACAACATCTATGTCGGCAGCAGTACTCCGAGCATCGCCATCTCCGGGATCACCGAGCAAGGCACGGGCAAACAGGTCTTCGAGAATCTGGTCAAAGGCGACCCGGTCACCCTGCAGATCACCGATGAGCCGGGTACTCCAGGCAACCCTGGCACTCCCGGCACGCCTAATGGCGGCGATGCTGTGACGCTGACCCTAACCGGCAATGCCGTGCAGGAAGGCAACGCCACAACCATCACCGGTACGCTGAGCCACCCAGCGGGCCAGGCCTTCACCGTTACCTTGAGCAACGGCCAGACCCTGACCTTCGCCAAGGACGCCACCACCGCGACCACCGCACCGTTCGTGGCGCAGAGCGATGACGTGTTCAAGGATGGCGAAACCCAGACCATCAGCGTGACGAATGCGGGCAACCACAACTTCGAGAACCTGAACACCAGTGCCACCACGACCCTCACGGTCACCGATACCATCAACACCGTGAAG
>NZ_OPYN01000171.1 GCF_900277125.1 Pseudomonas inefficax | reverse complement strand
ATCAGTGACACGATCAGCGCGCGGTCGGGCCAGTCTTTCTTNACCTGGGTGATTTCGCGCAGGTTGATGTCCAGTGAGCGATCGGTGATGAGCTCGATGTTGTTGATGCCCTGCACCTGGCGGTTGGCGCCGTAATGCGCCGAGTAGCGCGACGACACGTTGACTGCCGCCGGGTCTTCGCCCAGTGTTTTCCACACTACGCCACCCCAGCCGGCCTCGAAGGCGCGGACCACGTTGTAGGCCTTGTCGGTTGGCGGTGCGGAGGCCAGCCAGAACGGGTTGGGGGCCTTGATACCGGCAAATTCGATGGACAGGTCGGCCATTTACGCAGCCTCCACGTTGAGCATGAGTTGGGCATGGATGGCTTCGGCAGCCAGCTTGCCGTGTTGCACGGCCTGGACGGTAAGGTCCTGGCCCAGGGCAGTGCAGTCGCCGCCGGCATATACGCCCGGCAGGCTGGTCTGCATCGTTTCGTCGACGCGGATGCGCTCACCAATGCGCACCAGTTGTGCTGCCACCGGGTCGCCGAGGCTGGCGTCGTCGAAGCGTTGGCCGATGGCCTTGAAAATGGCATCGGCAGCCAGCTCGAAGGTTTCGCCGGTGTCGCGCAGGCGGCCGTCTGCCAGCTCGGTGCGGGCAAAGCGCATGCCGCGCACCCTGCCGCTTTCGTCCAGCAGTACCGCATCGGGGCGGGCCCAGGTGTGCAGGCGTACCTGGTTGGCCTTGGCGATGTCCTGCTCGTGGCCGGTGGCACCCATGTCGGCATGGCCGCGGCGGTACACCAGGTTGACATCGCGGGCACCCAGGCGGCTCATCTGCACGGCCATGTCGATCGCGGTGTTGCCGGCACCGATCACCAGGCAGCGGTCAGCCAGGGGCAACTGGCTGAGGTCATCGGCTTGGCGCAGTTCGCGGATGTATGCGGTGGCGGCGAGCATGCCGGGGGCTTCTTCATCCGGCAGGCCGAGCTGGCGCACGGCATTCAGGCCCAGGCCGAGGAACACTGCGTCGTACTGGTCGCGCAGTTCGCCCAGGCCGAGGTTGCTACCCAGGCGCTGGCCATGGCGAATTTCGATGCCACCGATGCCGAGCAGGAATTCCACTTCACGCTGGGCATAGTCGTCCACCAGCTTGTAGCGGGCGATGCCGTACTCGTTGAGGCCGCCGGCCTTGTCGCAGGCCTCGAATACCACCACATCATGCCCATGCATGGCCAGGCGGTGGGCGCACGACAGCCCGGCAGGGCCGGCACCGACCACGGCAATGCGCTTGCCGGTGGCCGGCGAGCGCTGGAACGGGTGCTCGGTGAAGTGTGCGTTGTCCAGGGCATAGCGCTGCAACTGGCCGATCAGCACCGGTGCGCATTCCTGCGCGTTATTGCGCACGCAGGCTTGCTGGCAAAGGATTTCGGTTGGGCAGACGCGGGCGCAACTGCCGCCGAGAATGTTGGCCGAAAGGATGCGCTCGGCGGCGCCTTGCAGGTTTTCGTCGCTGATGCGGTGGATGAACGACGGGATGTCGATGTCGCTGGGGCAGGCGTTGACGCAGGGGGCGTCATAGCAATACAGGCAGCGTGCGCTTTCGACGGCGGCCTGGCGGGCGGTGAGGGGTGGGGCCAGGTCGCTGAAGCGCTCGGCTAGTTGGTCGGCGCCGGCCCGGGGGCGCGGCAAGTGGTTCAGGGCGTCGATCACGGTTGTAGCCTCTCTATTTTTTATGGATGCAGGCGACAAGCATTGCGGTGTTTTCTAGGGCCGCTGCGCGACCCATCGCGACACCAGGCCGCTCCTACAAGGAACCGCGCACTCATGTAGGAGCGGCCTTGTGTCGCGATGGGCTGCGCAGCAGCCCCAATGGCCTTAACGCTGCACGGGCGTCGGCCGCTGCACTTCGGCCCTGCGCCCCAGCACCTCATACACCGACGGATACGCCGGCCGTTCCACATAACGCCCCGCGCCCTTTTCC
>NZ_OPYN01000170.1 GCF_900277125.1 Pseudomonas inefficax | reverse complement strand
CCGAAGGTAACCCCCGTTCGNTCGACCACCGCCTGGGTGAACGTGGCTTCGTGCACCAGCACATCCGCGCCCTTGGCGGCGTCGGCGAACAGCTCAGGGTTGTCGTTGTCGCCGCACACGATCACCCGCCGCGGCGGGCGCGAAGGGCGCAAGTAGTCACTGCCATGCAGCAGCCGCCCGCCATGCTGCACCGTCAGGCCCTTGGCCAGGTCGCCCCACAGCGGGCCGCGGGGGATGCCATCGGCTTCCAGGCGCGGAATATCCAGGCGTGGTTCGGGGTTGAGCTCGGTAAAAACGAAGCCGACGCTCGGTACCCGGTGCGACAGTTGTACGCTGGTTACTTCCATGGCGTCGCTGCGCCACTCGACCAGCTCTTCCACGGCCAGCAGGCGCAATTCGAACGGCAAAAAGGTATCGCTGGCCACCAGCCCCTGCCGCACCCAGTCGTGCAGGGCAGCGGGCAGGACAAGGTCCAGCGGCTGGGTGCGCCCGCTCATGCCGGCGCTGGCCAGCAGGCCCGGCAGGCCGAAGCAATGGTCGCCGTGCACGTGGGTGATGAAGATGGCGCGCAGGTCGCGGATCGACAGCGGCGTGTGCAGCAGCCGATGCTGGGTGCCTTCGCCACAGTCCACCAGGTACCAGTGGCTGCCGCTGGCTTCGATCACGGCGGTGGCGCTGACGTTGCGTGCCTTGGTCGGCACGCCGGCGGAGGTGCCCAGGAACAGCAAATCCATGGTCTGGCTCCTTGTTTCAGCCCAACAGCGACAGGTCGCGCAGCAACGCCTGCAAACCTTGTGGTACCAGCGGGCCGATACCCGCCAGGTCGGCGCTGTCGCACCAGCGGGCACGGAACGCGCTGCCGTCGGTCTCCTGGCCGGCCAGCCAGGCTTGCAGGTACAGGCTGGCGTCGTCGAAGCGTGCATCGTACACCTGCACAATCTCATGCCCTGGCTTGCCGGCATAGGTGAACAGGCTTTCCAGCGTGCCGAGCAGTTGCACATCGCTGATCGGTTGGCCCAGTTCTTCGTCGATTTCCCGGGCAATGGCATCGCGGCCCAGTTCACCGAACTCGATGCCGCCACCCAGCGGCCGGCACAGGGTCTGGCCGGTGGCCGGGTCCTCGAAGACGTTGACCAGGATCTTGCCCTGGTGATGGAACACGCACAGTGCGAGAAAACGGATACGGTGTGCTGGTGGCGGCGTGGTACTCAACGGGCTCGTTCCTTCGAGGTGGTAAGGGCGCACACCTTAGCCGGATTGCCGCATGTCGTCGATGGCCCGCCAGGTCTTGCCTACTCGGCCTGCCGCCAGATCAGCTTGCTGGTGTCATAGCCTTGCTCCCGGGCGATCGTCAACAGTTGTTCGCGCAGCTGGTCGGTGACTGCGGGCGTGCGCGAAAGCAGCCACAAGTATTCGCGGTTCGGGTGGCCGACCAGGGCTACGCGGTAGTCCTGGTCGTGGTACAGCACCCAGTACTCGCCCTTGGTCAGGCCGGGCGCGAGGCGGCTGAACCAGTTGTCGAAGCGCACCCAGAGCTTGTCGGTGCTGCCCGGTTGCTGGGCTTCGGCAATGCCCTTGGCCTGGTTCCACTGGCCGTCCTTTTCCTGGCAGCGGTTGGTCACGTCGAGGCGGCCATCCTCTCGCAGGCCATAGTGCGCTTCGGATTGCACGCAGTTGCGCTGGAAGAACATCGGCAGCCGCGCGAGTTCGTACCAGGTGCCCTGGTAACGTTGCAGGTCGACCTGCTGGGTGCGCGGCGGCGCCGGGTGATCGTTGCCGGCGCAGCCGAGCAGGGCCAGGGTCATGCAGGAAAACAGCAACGTTGTGCGTAGCGCCATGGTGAACCTCCTTGACACGGACGGGGCTTACCTGTGTTTCGATGCGGGTGAGAGGCAAAAGTTGTACGGGATTGTACCTTTCAGAACGAACCAGTCTGCACTTCGCCAGCGCGTTCGTAGCGGGCGATGACCACGCCCTTGGGCGTAACCTGCGAGTGCTGCAGGGTGAAGGCTGCCGCCGCCGCGTCGTCGCTGAACAGGCGTTTGCCGTGGCCGAGCAGCAGCGGGTGGACCAGCAACTGCAGCTCATCGACCAGGCCCGCCGCCAGCAGTTGCTGCACCAGTTCGCTGCTGCCCTGGGTCAGCAGGTTGGCGCCGTCCTGCTGTTTCAGCGTGCGAACCGCTGCGGTGATGTCCGTGCCCAGGGCATGGCTGTTGTGCCAATCGAGGGTGGCGGGGGTGTGGGTGGCCACGTGCTTGGGCACGCTGTTGAACAGGTTGGCGATGGAGAAGTCTTCCGAGCTGTCTTTTACCTTTGGCCAGTAGCCGGCGAAGATGTCGTAGGTGCGCCGGCCCAGCAGCAACTCGAAGGGCTGGCTGAACAGGGCCTGCATGGCCTGGCCGAAGACTTCCTCGGCATAGGGCACGATCCAGCCGCCGTAGGTGAAGCCGCCGCTGGTGTCTTCGTGAGGGCCGCCGGGGGCTTGCATGACACCGTCGAGGCTGATGAAGGCGGCTACGATGAGTTTGCGCATGGGGACTCTCCTGTGTGCAGCCGGGGTGGCTGGGGCATGGGATAGTCGAATGGCGGGCAGCAGAATCGACAGCGTAAACCTGTGCTGGCCCTTTCGCGGGTAACCCCGCTCCCACAGGTACTGCACAGCCTTTGAGCCTGGCGCAATTCCTGTGGGAGCGGGTTCACCCGCGAAGAGGCAGGTGCAGGCTACCTCACAGCCAGTACGTCACCGCCCACCACCCCAGCCCACCCATCACTACGGTATAGGGCAAGGCCATCCACACCATTCGCCCA
>NZ_OPYN01000169.1 GCF_900277125.1 Pseudomonas inefficax | reverse complement strand
CCGAAGGCGCCTTCAAGGACTGGGGCTACGAGGTGGCGCGTGACGAATTCGGTGCCGAACTGCTCGATGGCGGGCCATGGATGAAGTTCAAGAACCCGAAAAGCGGGCGCGAGGTCATCGTCAAGGACGCTATCGCCGACGCCATGCTGCAGCAGATCCTGCTGCGCCCGGCCGAGTACGACGTGATCGCCACCCTCAACCTCAACGGTGACTACCTGTCCGACGCCCTGGCGGCGGAGGTGGGCGGCATCGGCATTGCCCCGGGCGCCAACCTGTCCGACACGGTGGCCATGTTCGAAGCCACCCACGGCACCGCGCCCAAGTATGCCGGGCAGGACAAGGTCAACCCGGGCTCGGTGATCCTCTCTGCAGAAATGATGCTGCGGCACATGGGCTGGACCGAGGCGGCCGACCTGATCATCAAGGGCACCAACGGCGCGATTGCCGCCAAGACCGTGACCTACGACTTCGAGCGGCTGATGGACGGCGCCAGGCTGGTGGGCAGCTCAGGCTTTGGCGATGAGATGATCAAGCATATGTAAGCCAATAGAAAACCGGCCGCCTCCTGTAAAGAAGCGGCCGGTTTCTTCGTATACCGGCAGAAAGCAGGGATCACGCATTAGCGGTCGTGGATGAGTTCGGTACTCCCGTTGAAGCGCTGGCGGTGACGCCCTTGATTTCAACCGCATGCAGGCCCTTTGGGCCCTGGATGATGTTGAAAGTCACGGGTTGTCCGGCTTTCAGCGTCTTGTAGCCGTCCATCTGGATCGCCGAATAGTGGGCGAACAGATCTTCGGTTCCGCCGTCTTCATTGATGAATCCATAGCCCTTGGCATTGTTGAACCACTTGACTTTACCGCTTGCCATCCCTATGTCCCTCTGCAAAGGACTCCATCACTGGAGTATCATCCACTTCATCCGCATACGAACCTTGCGAAAAATCTGGTTGACTGCGCGGATCTTTATCGACCACGGTGGGTTCTTATTGGTTGTAACACCGTTTTGCCGATAGTCAAGGTCGCCCGGCGCCTGCCCTGGCCGTGCCCTTCGCAGTCAGCCCACAACCTTAACATGCAGCCAATGATGAAATCCTTACCATGCATGACATCAGTGCGATTCGACTAACATTCAATCAGGATCGCCCGCAATCGAAT
>NZ_OPYN01000168.1 GCF_900277125.1 Pseudomonas inefficax | reverse complement strand
ACCGGTATCAGCGTGGTGGGCGGGCTGCTCNCGACCTGGGCCGGCCTGTGCCTGACCCGATTCTGAACCAACACCTACACATAACGAGAGAACGCTATGCTCGCTTCCAAACGGTGACGCGGCCAACTTCAGGAAGTGGCGGATCGCCTGGCCTCCCGTGGCTTCAGCCTGGATGTCGCGCGCATCGAATCACTGGAAGAGCGCCGCAAGGCGGTGCAGACCCGCACCGAGCAGCTGCAGGCCGAGCGTAATGCCCGTTCCAAGTCCATCGGCCAGGCCAAGGCCAAGGGCGAAGACATTGCGCCGCTGATGGCCGACGTCGAGCGCATGGCCAACGAACTGGCTGCCGGCAAGACCGAGCTGGACGGCATTCAGGCCGAACTGGATGGCATCCTGCTGACCATCCCCAACCTGCCGGACGCCAGCGTACCGGTCGGTGCCAGCGAAGACGACAACGTCGAAGTGCGTCGTTGGGGCACGCCGAAGGCCTTCGACTTCGAAATCAAGGACCACGTCGCCCTTGGCGAAGTCAGCGGTGGCCTGGACTTCGAAGCCGCCGCCAAGCTGTCTGGCGCACGCTTTGCCGTGCTGCGCGGCCCAATCGCCCGCCTGCACCGCGCCCTGGCGCAGTTCATGATCAACTTGCACACCGGCGAGCACGGCTACGAAGAACACTACACCCCTTACCTGGTGCAGGCCCCGGCCCTGCAGGGCACCGGCCAGCTGCCGAAGTTCGAGGAAGACCTGTTCAAGATCAGCCGCGAAGGCGAGGCCGACTTCTACCTGATCCCGACCGCCGAAGTGTCGCTGACCAACCTGGTGGCCGGTGAAATCCTCGACGCCAAGCAGCTGCCACTGAAGCTGGTTGCCCACACCCCTTGCTTCCGCAGCGAAGCTGGTGCTTCCGGCCGTGACACCCGCGGCATGATCCGCCAGCACCAGTTCGACAAGGTCGAGATGGTGCAGGTAGTCGAGCCGTCCAAGTCGATGGAAGCCCTGGAAGGCCTGACTGCCAACGCCGAGCGCGTGCTGCAGCTGCTGGAGCTGCCGTACCGCGTGCTGGCCCTGTGCACCGGCGACATGGGCTTTGGTGCGGTGAAGACCTACGACCTGGAAGTGTGGGTACCAAGCCAGGACAAGTACCGCGAAATCAGCTCGTGCTCCAACTGCGGTGACTTCCAGGCGCGCCGCATGCAGGCCCGCTGGCGCAACCCGGAAACCGGCAAGCCAGAGCTGGTGCATACCCTCAACGGCTCCGGCCTGGCCGTAGGCCGTACCCTGGTTGCCGTGCTGGAAAACTACCAGCAGGCCGACGGTTCGATCCGTGTGCCGGAAGTGCTGAAGCCTTACATGGGCGGCGTCGAGGTTATCCGCTAAATGGATTACCTGCCGCTGTTCCACAAGCTGCAGGGCGGCCGCGTGCTGGTCGTAGGCGGCGGTGAGATCGCTTTGCGCAAAGCGCGCCTGCTGGCCGACGCCGGCGCCGCGCTGCGCGTGGTGGCACCGGATGTCGACGGCCAGTTGGCCGCGCTGGCCCGGGAAGGTGGCGGCGAGGTGCTGGTGCGCGGCTATCAGGCAGCCGACCTGGTCGGTTGCCGGCTGGTGATCGCGGCCACCGACGACCCCGGGCTCAATGCCCAGGTGTCGGCGGATGCGCAGGCCCTTAGCCTGCCGGTGAACGTGGTGGATGCGCCGGCGCTGTGCACAGTGATCTTCCCGGCAATCGTCGACCGTTCGCCGTTGGTGGTTGCGGTGTCCAGTGGCGGTGATGCACCGGTGCTGGCGCGCTTGATTCGCGCCAAGCTGGAGGCCTGGATCCCGTCCGCCTACGGCGAGCTGG
>NZ_OPYN01000167.1 GCF_900277125.1 Pseudomonas inefficax | reverse complement strand
ACCTACACCATAACCCGGCCCGGCCCAGCCGGTGCCGATCTGACCCGGCACGGTGGTCTGGCCATCGCTCTGAGCAACGGCGAAGTGATCAACATCCATGCGGGCCAGATCAGCGCTTCGCAAACCGCTAACCTGGCGGACGACGTCTATGTCGGCAGCAGTACTCCGAGCATCGCCATCTCCGGGATCACCGAGCAAGGCACGGGCAAACAGGTCTTCGAGAATCTGGTCAAAGGCGACCCGGTCACCCTGCAGATCACCGATGAGCCGGGTACTCCAGGCAACCCTGGCACTCCCGGCACGCCTAATGGCGGCGATGCTGTGACGCTGACCCTAACCGGCAATGCCGTGCAGGAAGGCAACGCCACAACCATCACCGGTACGCTGAGCCACCCAGCGGGCCAGGCCTTCACCGTTACCTTGAGCAACGGCCAGACCCTGACCTTCGCCAAGGACGCCATCACCGCGACCACCAATCCGTTCGTGGCGCAGAGCGATGACGTGTTCAAGGACGGCGAAACCCAGACCATCAGCGTGACGAACGCGGGCAACCACAACTTCGAGAACCTGAACACCAGTGCCACCACGACCCTAACGGTCACCGATACCATCAACACCGTGAAGGCCGAGCTGAGCATCTCGCCGAACCCGGCCGTGGAAGGGCAGGCGGTGACCTACACCATCACCCTGGCCGGCCCGGCCGGTGCCGATCTGACCCAGCACGGTGGTCTGTCCATCGCGCTGAGCAACGGCGAGGTGATCAACATCCCTGCGGGCCAGATCAGCGCTTCGCAAACCGCTAACCTGGCGGACGACGTCTATGTCGGCAGCAGTACTCCGAGCATCGCCATCTCCGGGATCACCGAGCAAGGCACGGGCAAACAGGTCTTCGAGAATCTGGTCAAAGGCGACCCGGTCACCCTGCAGATCACCGATGAGCCGGGTACTCCAGGCAACCCTGGCACTCCAGGCACGCCTAATGGCGGCGATGCTGTGACGCTGACCCTAACCGGCAATGCCGTTCAGGAAGGCAACACCACAACCATCACCGGTACGCTGAGCCACCCAGCGGGCCAGGCCTTCACCGTTACCTTGAGCAACGGCCAGACCCTGACCTTCGCCAAGGACGCCACCACCGCGACCACCGCACCGTTCGTGGCGCAGAGCGATGACGTGTTCAAGGATGGCGAAACCCAGACCATCAGCGTGACGAATGCGGGCAACCACAACTTCGAGAACCTGAACACCAGTGCCACCACGACCCTCACGGTCACCGATACCATCAACACCGTGAAGGCCGAACTGAGCATTTCGCCGAACCCTGCCGTGGAAGGCCAGGCGGTGACTTACACCATCACACTGACCGGTCCTGCCGGTGCCGACCTGAGCCAGCACGGAGGTTTGTCCATCGCGCTGAGCAATGGCGAGGTTATCAACATCCCTGCAGGCCAGGTCAGCGCTTCGCAAACCGCCAACTTGGCGGATGACGTGTATGTCGGCAGCAGTGCCCCAAGCATCGCCATCACCGGGATTACCGAGCAAGGTACGGGCACCCAGGTCTTTGAAAACCTGATCAAAGGCGACTCGGTGACCCTGCAGATCACCGACGAGCCGGGCACGCCAGGCAACCCAGGCACTCCAGGCACGCCTAATGGCGGCGATGCAGTGACGCTGACCCTGACCGGCAACGCGGTGCAGGAAGGGGGGCAGACCACCATAACCGGTACTCTAAGCCACCCGGCCGGCCAAGCCTTCACCGTTACCCTGAGCAACGGCCAGACCTTGAGCTTCGCCAAGGACGCCACCACCGCGACCACCGCACCGTTTGTGGCGCAGAGCGATGATGTGTTCAAGGATGGCGAAACCCAGACCGTCAGCGTGATCGATGCCGGTAGCCACAACTTTGAAAACCTGAACACCAGCGCGACCACGACCGTCACCGTGAGCGATACCGTCGACATTGTGAAGGCCGAACTGAGCATTTCGCCGAACCCTGCCGTGGAAGGCCAGGCGGTGACTTACACCATCACACTGACCGGTCCTGCCGGTGCCGATCTGACCCAGCACGGTGGTCTGTCCATCGCGCTGAGCAACGGCGAGGTGATCAACATCCCTGCGGGCCAGATCAGCGCTTCGCAAACCGCTAACCTGGCGGACGACGTCTATGTCGGCAGCAGTACTCCGAGCATCGCCATCTCCGGGATCATCGAGCAAGGCACGGGCAAACAGGTCTTCGAGAATCTGGTCAAAGGCGACCCGGTCATCCTGCAGATCACCGATGAACCGGGCACGCCAGGCAACCCAGGCACTCCCGGCACGCCGAATGGCGGCGATGAAGTGACGCTGACCCTCACCGGCAATGCCGTACAGGAAGGCAACACCACGACCATCACCGGTACCCTGAGCCACCCGGCAGGCCAAGCGTTCACCGTTACCCTGAGCAACGGCCAGACCCTCACTTTTGCCGAGGGCGCGCATACCGCGACCACCGCACCGTTCGTAGCGCAGAGCGATGACGTGTTCAAGGACGGCGAAACCCAGACCATCAGCGTGATCGATGCCGGTAGCCACAACTTCGAAAACCTGAACACCAGCGCGACCACGACCGTCACCGTGAGCGATACCGTCGACAGTGTGAAGGCCGAACTGAGCATTTCGCCGAACCCTGCCGTGGAAGGCCAGGCGGTGACTTACACCATCACACTGACCGGTCCTGCCGGTGCCGACCTGAGCCAGCACGGTGGTCTGTCCATCGCGCTGAGCAACGGCGAAGTGATCAACGTCCCTGCTGGCCAGGTCAGCGCTTCGCAAACCGCCAACTTGGCGGATGACGTGTATGTCGGCAGCAGCGCCCCAAACATCGCCATCACCGGGATCACCGAGCAAGGTACGGGCACCCAGGTCTTTGAAAACCTGATCAAAGGCGACCCGGTGACCCTGCAGATCACCGACGAGCCGGGCACGCCAGGCAACCCTGGCACTCCAGGCACGCCGAATGGCGGCGATGCAGTGACGCTGACCCTGACCGGCAACGCGGTGCAGGAAGGGGGGCAGACCACCATAACCGGTACTCTAAGCCACCCGGCCGGCCAAGCCTTCACCGTTACCCTGAGCAACGGCCAGACGCTGACCTTCGCCAAGGACGCCACCACCGCGACCACCGCACCGTTTGTGGCGCAGAGCGATGACGTCTTCCGTGACGGCGAAACCCAGACCGTCAGCGTGACGAATGCGGGCAACCACAACTTCGAGAACCTGAACACCAGTGCCACCACGACGATCACCGTGAGCGACACCGTCGACACCGTGAAGGCTGAGCTGAGCATCTCGCCGAACCCGGCCGTGGAAGGCCAGGCGGTGACCTACACCATCACCCTGACCGGCCCGACCGGTGTCGACCTGAGTCAGCACGGTGGTTTGTCCATCGCGCTGAGCAACGGCGAGGTGATCAACATCCCTGCAGGCCAGATCAGCGCTTCGCAAACCGCTAACCTGGCGGACGACGTCTATGTCGGCAGCAGTGCCCCGAGCATCGCCATCTCCGGGATCACCGAGCAAGGTACGGGCACCCAGGTCTTTGAGAACCTGATCAAAGGCGACCCGGTCACCCTGCAGATCACCGACGAGCCGGGCACCCCTGGCAATCCTGGCACTCCAAGCACGCCGAATGGCGGCGATGCAGTGACGCTGACCCTGACCGGCAACGCGGTGCAGGAAGGGGGGCAGACCACCATAACCGGTACTCTAAGCCACCCGGCCGGCCAAGCCTTCACCGTCACCCTGAGCAACGGCCAGACCCTGAGCTTCGCCAAGGACGCCACGGCTGCGACCACCGCACCGTTCGTGGCGCAGAGCGATGACGTGTTCAAGGACGGCGAAACTCAGACCATCAGCGTGACGAATGCGGGCAACCACAACTTCGAGAACCTGAACACCAGCGCGACCACGACCGTCATCGTGAGTGATACCGTCGACACCGTGAAGGCCGAACTGTGCATCTCGCCGAACCCGGCGGTGGAAGGCCAGGCGGTGACTTACACCATCACCCTGACCGGCCCGATCGGTGCCGACCTGACCCAGCATGGCGGCCTGGATATCGCACTGAGCAATGGCAAGGTCATTCACATCCCGGCCGGTGAAATTACTGGCTCGCAAACCGCCAACCTGGCGGACAACGTCTATGTCGGCAACAGTGCCCCGAGCATCGCCATTTCCGGCATAACCGAGCAAGGCACCGGCACCCAGGTGTTTGAGAACCTGATCAAAGGCGACCCGGTGACCCTGCAGATCACCGACGAACCGGGCACTCCAGGCAACCCTGGCACCCCGGGTACGCCGAATGGCGGTGATGAAGTGACGCTGACCCTCACCGGCAATGCCGTACAGGAAGGCAACACCACGACCATCACCGGTACCCTGAGCCACCCGGCAGGCCAAGCGTTCACCGTCACCCTGAGCAACGGCCAGACCCTGACCTTCGCCAAGAACGCCACCACCGCGACCACCGCACCATTCGTGGCGCAGAGCGATGACGTCTTCAAGGACGGCGAAACCCAGACCATCAGCGTGACGAATGCGGGCAACCACAACTTCGAGAACCTGAACACCAGCGCAACCACGACCCTCACTGTCACCGATACCATCAACACCGTGACGGTCGTGCTGAGCGCTTCGCCCAACCCGGCAGCCAAGGGCCAGGAGGTGACCTACACGGTCAATCTGGAAGCGCCGGCTGGCATGAGCGCAAGCAACCATGGCGGCCTGACCATCAAGCTGGATAATGGCCTGACCATCATGGTGGCGGCGGGCAGCACCACCGGCACGGTGAAAGGTGCCATTCCCGACGGTGTCTTCGTGGGTGGTGGCAGCGTGTCCGTGGGCATCGACCAGATCACGCAGAATGGCACGGGTAGCAAGGTGTTCGAGAACCTGGTCCCGGGCGCCAGCGTTGCGGTGAGCATGACCAATGCCACGCCAACCATCACTTCGGGTGCCGCGTTGGTGTCCGAGGAGGGGCTGATCGGCGGGAACAAAGACACCGTCGGTTCACCAGCCGACCAAAGCGACAGCAAGTCGTACACTGGCAAGCTGACAATCAGCGATATCGACACACCGTCAGCCAACCTCTCGGTCAGCCTGGCAGTACCATCGACCGCGCTGACATCCTCTGGCCAGAGTGTGCAATGGGCGTTGTCCAATGGCGGCAAGACCCTGACCGGCACGGCCGGTGGCAAGGATGTGATCGAAATCAGGATCGACAACGCCGGCAATTACACCGTGGAGCTGAAGGGGCCGCTCGACCATCCGAACCAGGCGGCCGAGGATGTACTGTCCCTCAACGTTGGTGTCAGCGTTTCCGACGGCAGCACCTCATCGACCGGCACGCTGACGATCAGTGTCGAAGACGATAGCCCTACCTTCGCCACCAGTGACAATGCCGGCATGTGGAACACTGTCGGGTACACGACGGTTGGCGACACGCACTTCCTGGCGGGCGGTGATGGCATGGGCACGCTGAAGTTCGGCACCATCGTTGGCCTGCCTTCGGGCTGGAGCAGCAAGGCAACGGATGCAAGCGGCACCACGGTGGAGGTCTTCGACGGTACGACGAAGGTGTTCACGCTTGCCTTGGGGGCAGATGGGCACTACACAGTGACCCAGAATGCCATGCGTGAAGGTAGCCGAGATACGTTCAACCTGGAAGGTTTGAAGTCCGGGAATACCTCAACCTTGTCTGTTACTTTCAATAGCGGCATAACGGCCACGTTCGAAGCCTTGGCCAGCGCTACAGGGAAACCGACGATCAACGTCGGCAATGGATTGGGGGTGGGTAACAACCACTTCTCTGCCAACGAGATGTTCTCCGTGGCGTTCACCGATGCCCAGCAGCACGCCATCTCGATGAAAGAGGTCACGTTGGGCATTGCGCGGCTTCAGGTCAGCGGTAACGTCGATATCATCGCCTCCTACAAGGACGCCAATGGCGTTGTGCATGAGGCGACGAAGACATACACCATCACCTCGGGCTCCGAGTCCATAAAGATTCTGGCCAGCGACTTCACGGGGCTTGCCGGTCACGCCTTTGACACGATTACCCTGGCTGCCCCGAACAAAAGTACCCTCGACACAACCTTCACCAAACTTACCTATGTAGAGGAGAAGCCGGCCAGCGACCTGAATTTCACGGTCCATGTCATCGGCACTGACCACGATGGTGATTCGGCAAGCAGCTCGTTCGTGGTGACATCCCATGGTGATGCAGCCTCGACGTCGATGAGCACGATGTCGCTGAGGGCGGGCGACGCATCGGACAGCAGCTCCTCGTCCTTGCTTGGCAGCGATGACCACATCCTGTTCGTGGGGGCAGGTGACAGCACCGTCACCGGCAGCAGCGGCACCGCCGAGTCCTTCGTGTGGTCGGCAGGTGATACTGGCCATGACGTGGTCAGGAACTTCAATGCTGAGGAAGGCGACCGCCTGGACCTGAGTGCCCTGCTGCAGGGCGAATCGCTTTCGGCGATCGACAGCTACCTGAAGATCACCACGGTCGATGGCGAGTCGACCTTGCAGGTCAGCACCCAGGGCAAGTTCACACCGGGCAGTGACACCAGCACCGCTGATGTGTCGATCAAGCTCGAAGGTGTGAACTGGTCGAACACCACGGTCAGTTCGCTGGTCAGTGGTGGTAATCCAACCATCAAGATCGACCATTCGGAGCAGTGAGCCGCGCCCCGCGGCGGCCACCAGGCCGCTGCGGGGTTCCTCCGGCGGCCTGTTTCGATAAAGTGCGTGACGATCTGGCTGTAGGCCGTCAGAGTGGGCTTGCCGATGGTGAGTCAGCTGTCTTCTGGTTATTGTTGAATCCGCTCAAGTTCCTCGACTGCCTGTGCTGGCCCTTTCGCGGGCACGCCCGCTCCCACAGGTACTGTGCAAGTCTTGATTGCCGTGAAGGTCCTGTGGGAGCGGGCGTGCCCGCGAAAAGGCCGGAGCAGGCAACACATCTCTCATGGCTTGGCGCAAAGTCCGAGTCTCGGTAGACATCTGTATCAGAATCATTGTCGCCTCAAGCAAAGCCCACTCCCACAGGTTTTATTGCAGGGTCACCGGCTTCATGCCATCCGGCAGTTTTTGAATAGCTGCCTCCATCCGCGCGATCGGTGCCGCGAGTTCGTCCGCTTCCTTGTCTTTGCCCTCCCTTCTCAGGCGATCACGCTCAAGGCGCAGGTTAAGCAAACTCTTCTGTAACTTCAGGGCCGAGGTATTGAACGGATCCATGCTTTTCTCATGCTGTAGGCTTCCGTGCCGTTGTAGGAAAACTGGACCGTAGCAGCTCGAATTTGCTGGAGAAACTGATGTTTCATACAGGCAAATCTCGCCGCTTCGATTCTTCCTACATTGCGAGGTAAAAGATCCTACAAGCCGCATTTCAAATCGTGTCTTTCAAATCCGCCTCAACACCGCGCGATAGCTGGGCACAATCGGTTTTCGATAATGCAGGCCCTCGACGCAGTTCAAACCAGGACCTGCCGTTCTTTTCGAAACCTTATGTAGCAATTGCCGCTGCGCAGCTACAGGTGGTCCGCATCCACCACCGCCTGGGTGAACGCCTGCGGCGCTTCCTGTGGCAGGTTGTGGCCGATGCCGCCGCTGATCAGCCGGTACTCGTACTTGCCGGTAAAGCGCTG
Source organism: Pseudomonas inefficax (assembly GCF_900277125.1). Taxonomy (GTDB): domain Bacteria; phylum Pseudomonadota; class Gammaproteobacteria; order Pseudomonadales; family Pseudomonadaceae; genus Aquipseudomonas; species Aquipseudomonas inefficax. The sequence goes on along the minus strand of NZ_OPYN01000167.1, from coordinate 70,201 downwards.
CGCATAGGCTTCGGCCGGCGGGTGCGGGGCGCCGTTGGCGTCGCCTTCCAGGGTGATGGTCGGTACGCCGATGCTGGGGAAGCTGGCCAGTCTGGCCTCGAGCGGGTCGTAGCGCGTTTCGCCCTGGGCCAGCCCCAGCCGCCAGCGGTAGTTGTGCACGGTGATCGCCACCTGGTCGGGGTTGTCCAGGGCCTTGGCGCTGCGCTCGAAGGTGGCGTCATCGAAGGCCCACTTGGGCGAGGCGGTTTGCCAGATCAGCTTGGCGAAGGAGTGGCGGTTCTTGTCATAGCCGGCCTGGCCGCGCGCGGTGGCGAAGTAGTACTGGTACCACCACTGCAACTCGGCACTGGGGGGCAGCGGGGCCTTGGCGGCTTCCTGGCTGCTGATCAGGTAGCCGCTGACCGATACCAGCGCCTTTACTCGCTCTGGCCACAGCGCCGAGACAATGTCGGCGGTGCGTGCGCCCCAGTCGAAGCCGGCGAGCACGGCACGCTGGACATGCAGCGCGTCCATGAAGGCGATCACGTCGCTGGCCAGTGCCGAGGGCTGGGCATTGCGTGGGGTTGCCGCAGACAGGAAGCGGGTCTGCCCGTAACCACGTACGTAGGGCACCAACACCCGGTAGCCCTTTGCCGCCAGGGCGGGTGCAACTTGCTCGAAGCTGTGAATGTCATATGGCCAGCCATGCAGCAGGATCACCACCGGGCCGTCGGCCGGGCCTTGCTCTACGTAGGCCACATCGAGCACGCCAGCGTTGACGTGTTTCAGCGGGCCGAATTCATCCGCCGCCGTGGCGGCTGGCTGGGCCTGCAGTGGTGCAGCCGTGGCCATGTTCGCCGCCAGCAGGCCAAGCGGCAGCAGGGTACAGGCGAGCAGCGTACGGCTGAAGCGGCGTGGCAGGGCGGTGGTCGAGTGGCGGGCAGACATCGGGCATCTCCTTGGCGAAACCATCGGTGCGGGTTGATGGGGGCCAGTAAAGATGACGGCTGTATCGAGGATGTGTCCGCTCGGCCTGCAGGAAACGTTCTTGTGTATCAGGTCTCAATTTGTACACATGAAGATACAAACATCGGCTGGCAGCCGGTTTTGCCGCTTCTGCTACGATCGATAGGTTTCCCGGCCAAGGAGAGGCCCATGCATTACGTTGTGATTGAATCTCACCGCAGTGAGTACCCGCGGCCCATCCGCTTCGCCAAGGGCACCTTGCTGAACATTGGCCCACGCTACGAGGGCGAGCCTGGTTGGCAGGACTGGTACCTGTGCACCTGCACCGGCCAGGAGCCCGGCTGGGTGCCGGCCCAATTGATCGAGCGGCTCGGCATGTGCCAGGGCAGGGCGCTGGACCACTACTCGGCGCATGAACTGGATGCCGACCCGGGGCAGTTGGTGCAGATGGTGCGCCCGCTCAATGGCTGGGTCTGGTGCAGGCGCCATGGCAATGACGAGTATGGCTGGTTGCCTGCGCAGAAGCTTCAGCCGCTGACCTGATGTGCGCGTTTGCTCCAGGTACGCAGCTCTTGTGGGAGCAACTGTCTTGAATATCTCTTCAAGCCAGCACTGGCCCTTGTAGGAGCGGCCTTGTGTCGCGATGGGCCGCGCAGCGGCCCCGGCAATCTTTGCTGCGAAGCTGAAAACCTGGGGCCGCTTCGCGCCCCATCGCGACACAAGGCCGCTCCTACAGGTATTTGCACATGGCTTGAGACCGGTGCGGTCCAGGTGGGAGCGGCCTTGCGTCGCGAAAGGGCCGCAAAGCGGCCCCGGCAATTTTGGGGGATGCATCGAAACCCTGGGTCCGCTGCGCGGCCCTTTCGCGACGCAAGGCCGCTCCCACAGAGGAACCGGTGCCTCGCATCTGATCCGCTTTTTTTCCCTAAACCTGAATCTGTAACGGTATCAGCTCAAGCCCGACAATACGCCCATTCCCGCATCACACTTGTAGAGGTTCCAATGGGCAAGCTCGCGCTATTCCTGGGTGGTTTTCTGCTGCTGACCATTCTGATTGGTATTCTTGGCACCATTCCGCCAAGCTGACGTTCACCAGCCTATTTGCCTCGCGGCCTGCCTGTCCCCCGGGCGGGCCCATACTCCTTCTTTGTTGGCCGATTCACCCTGCCTGTTTGTACGATAAGTCTTTCTTTGCACTGGGAAAACTGTCCACAAAAAACGTGGGTAGGTCTGTGGATAAAGTGCTGCAAGCCAGGCCCGCGGCGGGCTCTGTTAAATTGAGCAGAATTTGAACAGCGATTTAAGAGGATGTTTCAGTAGGCCAGGCCGGCGCGGCGCAGGGCTGCCAGCAGGTCGCGTACCCGCGCTGGCAGCTCGCCGGCGGGGTACACGGCGTGCATCTGCGGGTCCTGGCCGTTGCTGGAGGTCAGGCGGTACTGCGGGCATACCCGCACCAGTCGCCCGGCCTTGACCTGCGCTTCGCCGACCCAGGCGGCCAGGCGGGCAATGCCGGCACCGGCCAGGGTGCTGTGGTACACCGCTTCACCTGAGTCCAGGCGCAGCCTGGGCCTGGGGCGCAGGCTGGTGATCTCATCGTCGCGGCAGAAGTGCCAGGCCTTGAGGATGCGCGGGGCGGTGTGCAGGATCAGCGCGTGGCCTTCGAGGTCCTCGGGTTGTTCTGGCGTGCCGGCCAGGGCCAGGTATTCCGGGCTCGCATACAGGTGACGGCGGTAATCCCACAGCGGGTAGCCGATCAATTCGCTCGACTGCGGGAAGGCACCACGCACCACGAAATCGAACTTGCCTTGCAGCGGGTCCAGGGCTCCATCGCTGTACTGCACGTCCAGGGTTACCTGTGGGTGACAGCGGGAAAACTCGGCAAGCACTTGGGGCAGCACATGTTCACCCAGCACTTGCGGCACGGCGAAGCGGATCCAGCCTTGTGCACTGCCGCTTAGCGCGGCCAGTTCGTCGGCAGCATCACGTTGCACATCCAGCAAGCGTTCAGCGTGAGGCAGCAGGCGCTCGCCGGCTTCGGTCAGGGTCACGGCATTGGCGTTGCGGTTGAGCAGCTTGCTCCCGGCGTTGTCTTCCAGGGTTTGCACCGCGCGGGTGATGGCACTAGGTGAGCGCCCCAGGGCGCGGGCGGCGGCGACGAAGCTGCGCTTGTGCGCCACGCTGACGAACGCCTGGATTTCCCGCAGCATGTCCAATGCCATTGCCTGCTCCTCGTTGCAGTTTTCGCAATATGGCATTTCAACACAAGCGCGGCTCTTTGATTAGCCTTGCAGGCGTACTCACTGCCTGGAACCGCGCCATGATGGATATCGCTGTGCTCTCCGTATTCGCCTTCGCGGCAGGGCTGATCGACGCCGCCGTGGGCGGCGGTGGGCTGATCCAGATCCCGGCCTTGTTCAACGTGCTGCCCACCGCACAACCTGCGGCACTGCTCGGTAGCAACAAGCTGGCATCGGTGTGTGGCACGGCCTTCGCTGCGCGTTCGTTCATTCGCAGGGTAACGCTGGACTGGGGTTTGATCGTGCCGGCTGCGCTCAGTGCCTTCGTCATGTCGTTCGCCGGTGCCGCCACGGTGTCGCTGGTACCGCCCAGCGTGATGCGCCCGGCGGTGCTGGTGCTGATCGTGTTGATGGCCATCTATACCTTCTGCAAGAAGGACTTCGGCACGCTGCACAAACCCGCAAGAATCGGCCGCAAGGAGCAGTGCCTGGCGGTGCTGATTGGTGGCGCGATCGGTTTTTACGACGGCCTGTTCGGGCCGGGTACCGGCAGTTTCCTGATCTTCCTGTTCATCCGCTTCTTCGCGTTGGACTTCCTGCACGCCTCGGCGTCGGCCAAGGTGGTGAACATCGCCACCAACCTGGCGGCGCTGGTGTTCTTCGTGCCATCGGGCAACGTGCTGTACGCCATCGCCTTGCCCATGGCGGTGTGCAACATCCTCGGCGCGCTGACCGGTACCTGGCTGGCGGTGCGCAAGGGCGCGGGCTTCGTGCGTGGGCTGTTCCTGATGCTGTTGTGCGTGCTGATTGCCAAGTTGACGTGGGACCTGCTGGGCGGCTAGTTCACATCACCTGGCGTTGCGGCTCGGCCTGTTCGACGCGGTTGCGGCCATGGGCCTTGGCCCGGTACAGCGCCTGGTCGGCGCGCGCCAGCAGTTCGTCGAGGGAGGGGGCTGGCACATCGGCGGCACAACCGGCCAGGCCGATACTGACGGTAATTTGCAGGTGCTGGTCGGCCTGCAGCACATGCAGGTCCTGCACGGCGCGGCGCAGGCGTTCGGCAGCGAATTTGGCCCGGCCTGGCGCCAGGCCCGGGAAGACCACGACAAATTCCTCGCCGCCCAGGCGGGCGAACAGTTCACCATCGTGCAACTGGTCCTGCAGGGTGCTGGCGAACTGGCGCAGCACCTGGTCACCGACCGCATGGCCGTGGGCATCATTGATCGACTTGAAGTGGTCGATGTCCAGCATCATCAGGGTCAGCGGCAGCGCCTGGGCGTGTTGCTGGCGGCTTTCCAGTAGCGCGTTGGCGCGGCGGGTGAAAGCGCTGCGGGTCAGCACGCCGGTGAGATGGTCGATGGTGGCCTGATGCGCCAGGCGGGCCATCAGGCTGCGGTTGGCCTGGCTGACGCAGGCGACAACCAGCGGCCCGAGCACCAGCATGGCGATGCCCAGGCGCGCCGACATCAGCGTGCTCACCCCGAGCTCGCTTTGCGGCAAGCTGAAATGCATGAGGTTCTGCGCCACCGCCACGATCAGTGTGCTGCCAGCGGTGAGTGTCAACAGCGAGACCAGGAACGGTGAGTAAGTCCAGGCACACCACAGCAGCGCGGCAATCGGGAAGGCGATGGCCCCGGGGCCGCCGAAGGCAATGCTGAACGCCAGCGATGCGAGCAGCACCAATAACGGCGCCAGGCGGATGGCCTGGGCGCCACCGCGCATCAGCGCTCGTGCCGAAGGCGCCGTCAGCAGCACTGGCAGCACCAGTACGCTGGTCGAGAATTGTTCGCTGAACCAGGCCAGCCAGGTGGCACGCAACGACTGTTCGAACCATGGCGTGGCCATTGCCGCCGCCATGCTGGCCGCCACTATCGCGCCGGCGGCGCAGGCGCCGAACACACTGAGTACTCCGTGGGGAGTACGCATGCGCCGATGCAGGCGCGGCAAGCGCGAGAGCATCAGCCAGAGGGTGACTACCACGCCCAGGTTGCACAGGTTGAACCACAGCGCCGGTACCCAGGCGCTGCCGCACAGCAGGTCGGCGCCGACCATGGCCAGCCAGACCAGGGCAAAGCCCGTCAGTGTGGCCTGGCGGGGGTAGCGCAGCAGCACGCCGGCCAGTACTGCATTGACCGGCCAGAACAGCGACAGGGATTCGATCGGGCGGGCCAGGATGCCGCCCAAGGTCAGGGCAAAGGTCAGGCCGAGTAGAACGACGTAGTGCAACAAGCGCGCTTGGGCTGGAAAAACCATGGGCTCGACCGGCAAGGCGGAAACGAAATCCAGGACAACGGCTTGAAGCACCTGGGGCAATTGCGCGTAAGTGTGTTTCGACAGGGGACTTGATGTCAATCTGCCGCGATCGCTCGCAATAATGCCAAATTGCCTTCATTCGAAGCCTGTCACCTCACAGCCCGAAGAACCACGGCACCATCAACACGGTCACCAGCATCACCAGTACCGTGAACGGTACGCCAACTTTGACGAAGTCGGCAAAGCGGTATTGCCCCGGGCCCAGTACCAATGTGTTCACCGGCGATGACACCGGGGTCATGAAGGCCGCCGAGGCGGCCAGCGCCACGGTCATGGCGAACGGGTAGGGCGACATGCCCAGCTGCGTTGCGGTGCTGACTGCCACGGGTGCCATCAGTACCGCAGTGGCCGTATTGGAGATGAACAGGCCGATCACCGCCGTGACAGCGAACAGGCAGGCAAGGATGGCGCTGGGGCCGGCATCACCCAGCACGCTGACCAGGCCGCCCACCGCCAGGTCGATGCCGCCGGTTTTCTGCAATGCCTGGGCAAAGGGCAGCATACCCACGATCAGCACCAGGCTTTGCCAGTGGATGGCCCGGTAGGCGCTGTTCATGTCGATGCAGCGGCCTGCGCCCATCAGCAGGCAGCCGATCAGTGCGGCAATGACATTGGGGACCGCGCCACTGACCATCAGCCCGACCATCACCGCCAGGCTCAACAACGCCTGTGGTGCACGGGTACGGGCGGGCGCCACCAGGTCGACTTCCGCGGGCAGGCTCAGTACCAGGAAGTCCTTGGGCTTGCTTTGCAGCTGGCGCACGGCTTTCCACGGGCCGACGACCAGCAGGGTGTCGCCCAGGCGCAGCTTCTCTTCCACCAGTTGTTCTTCGATTGCCACCTGTTCGCGGCGCAAGCCGACCACGTTGAGGTCGAAGCGAGTTCGAAAGGCCAGCTCGAGGATGCTCTTGCCGAGCAGTTTCGAACCTGGTGGCAGCAAGACCTCGGCCATGCCCAGCTCCTGGGACTGGTCAATGAAATAGGCGGCCTTGAAGTGCAGCGGTTCCAGTTGCATGGTCTGGCACAGGCTGCGTAGGTCGTCGCGGTTGGCGAACAGGTCGAGCAGCAGCACATCGCCCTGGTGCAGCACGGTGTTGGAGCTGGCGGCGATCACCCGCGTGGTGAACTTGTGCTGGCGCTCGATGCCGATCACGTTGGCGCCATGCCGGGTGCGCAGCTCCAGCTCGCCCAGGGTATGACCGATCAGCGGTGAGTGGGGGCGGATGCGCAGGCGCCGTTCACGGCCGTTGAGTTTATAGTCCAGCACCAGGTCCAGCAGGGTGCGGCGGCTTTCCACGCGGCCGTCCTTGCGCACTTCGCCATTCAGCCATTGCCGGGTCAACAGCATGTAGCCGATGCCCAGCACCAGCACCACCAGGCCAAACGGAGTGAAACTGAAGAAGCTGAAGCCCGCTTCGCCATGGCGCACCAGCTCGCTGTGTACCACCACGTTGGGCGGCGTGGCCACCAGGCTGAGCATGCCGCTGATCAGGCCGGCGAAGGCCAGCGGCATCATCAGGCGGGCGGGCGAAAGCTGCAGGCGCGCGGCGATGCTCAGCACCACCGGAATGAAGATGGCCACCACGCCGGTGGAGCTCATCATCGACCCCAGTCCCGCCACAGCCACCATCAGCAGCACCAGCAGGCGCGCCTCGCTGTTGCCGGCCCGCTCGCTCATCCATTCGCCGATGCGGTAGGCAATGCCGGTGCGCACCAGGCCTTCGCCGATCACGAACAAGGCGGCGATCAATACCACGTTGGGGTCACTGAAGCCGGCCAGCGCCTGCTCCACGGTGAGGATGCCCGACAGCGGCAGGGCGAGGATCACCAGCAGCGCGACCACGTCCATGCGCGGGCGGTTGATGACGAACAGGGCGATGACGATGGCCAGCAGGCCGAGGACCCAGAGTAGCTCTTGGTTCATGGGGAGGGGGTGTTCCTTCACACGGGGGCACGATAGACAGTAGCAGCCAGTGTGCAGGATTGTGCTGAAGGAGGTGTTGATGTGCTGCAAGAAAAGGGGCTGCACAGCAGCCCCGGATTCACCCGATCAGTGACGGTGGCGGTGACGGTGCTTGCCATTGTTGTCGCCCAGGTGGTTGCCGATGGCACCACCGGCCGCGCCACCCAGGCCGGCACCCACGGTGGAGCCGGTCTTGCCGCCTACCGCGCCGCCCAGCAGCGAACCGCCGGCCGAGCCCAGGCCGCCGCCGATGGCGGCTTCGGTACGGTTGCCCTTGCGTGCACCTACCGCACTGCCGGCTGCGCCGCCGAGGCCGGCGCCGATGGCCGCCCCCGTCTTGCCGCCGATCTGTTGACCGACAACGTTACCCAGAACACCACCCAGGCCACCGCCAATGGCGGCGGTACCGTCACCGGCGAAAGCGCCCTGGCACAGCAGCAGGCCGAGGGCAAGGGAAGGCAGAGTCAGACGCATGATACGAACCTCAAAGGAATCATCAGGTTAAGGTGCCGCGCAACGGGCGGCTGGCCAGGGTTGAAAAAGACGCTTCAGCGGTAGTAGCGGTCACCACGATAGCGACGATTGTCATCATCATCGTCGTCGCGGTCATGCCGATGGTGGTGGCGATGGTCACGGTCACGGTCACGCCAGCCATCGTCGTCGTCATGGTAGCGATGGCTATGGCACCCTGCGGTCAGCAGGACAACGGCAATCAGCGAAAGGCTTGCAAGACGGGTCATCACGATATAGGTCCTTGATCCGCAAAGGTTTACGGCACACCCTCTGAGACTGGAAAGGATCCATTTGGTTTCGCTGGCAGGCAAAAATTTGTCGTGCCAGCGATGAGCGGCGGGGAGAGTTTGGTATCAGTGGGTTGGCTGAATCGCCAGCACCACACCGTTGGTGATCTGCACCAGCACGTAGCGCCCCCCCATGTTTACCCAGTGGCTTTCCTTTTCCGGCGCGGGCAGGCCCTTGGCTTTCCAGTCCTTGATTGCCTGGTCATCACGTTTGTACTGGTCCGGTGCCTTGTCGCCGACCTTGAGCTCGCGGTTGTGGGTTTCTGGCGCGGTGATGCTTTCTTCACTGGAGGGAGCCGCGGTAGCAGCGAGGGGCAGGCAGGTGAGGGCAGTGAACAGCAGGTAATGCAATTTCATGACGATCTCCTTGTGACGGAATGCCTTATCTGCGACCGCCACCTGCGCGCGACAATTCACTCGCGATGCTTGCGAGTGCTAGAGTCGCCTTCTTTTTTACCCTGAGGATGGAACATGCGTGCGATTCTGCCGATGGCCGCAGCGCTGATGCTGGTCGGTTGTGCTTCTGCGACCATGGAAACGGCCCGCGGCACCAAGCCGACCGCGCAGCTCGACTCGCACAAGGCGCCGGAACTGGTGGCCCAGTGCATTCAGTTCAGCTGGCAGGAAGAGAAGGTGTTCGGCGACGACGCCAGTGGCTACCTGGAACCGCGCAAGCAGGGCGGGTTCACGGTGTATACCCGTGAGGCCGAGGCGTTCGTGGATGTGTACCCGCAGGCCGGTGGGGCGCGGGTGGACTACTACGCGCAGAAGAACGACAGCGTGGCCCTGCAGCGCCGGGCGGCGGCGGCGACCTGTTTGTAACGGCTGGCGATTGCACATGGCTGGTTGACTTGCCAGGGGCCTGTGGGAGCGGGCGCGCCCGCGAACACCGGCATCGCCGGTGCCAGCCACCGCGTTGTTTCTTCGCGGGCACGCCCGCTCCCACAGTGACCGCGCCAGCTTTACAATTTTTAGCAAGGCAGTCCTGTCGCAGGAAGATTGATGGAGGCTAGCATGAGCCCCCACGAATCAAGGACGACACCATGGACCGCTCACTGCAACTCAACCGCGCCAGCTGGGATGAACGTGCCCCGCTGCACGCTGCTTCGAACGACTACGAAGTCGAACGGCTCGTCCAGGATCCCGGACACCTCTCCGAAACAGTACGCTTCGATCTGCCATTGCTCGGCAATATCGACGGGCTCAATGTCGTCCATCTGCAGTGCCATATCGGCACCGATACCCTCTCGCTGTCGCGCCTTGGCGCCAAGGTCTGTGGCCTGGACTATTCCGCGGCGTCGCTGGCCGAGGCGCGTGTGTTGGCCCAGCGCTGTGCGGCACCCATCGAGTATGTCGAATCCGACGTCTACGCCGCCGACAAGGTACTGCCAGCCGGCACGTTCGACCTGGTCTACACCGGCATCGGCGCGCTCTGCTGGCTGCCTCGCATCGAACCGTGGGCACGTACTGTTGCGGCCCTGCTGAAACCGGGTGGGCGGTTGTTCCTGCGCGATGGCCACCCGATGCTGATGGCAGTCAACGAGGACCATCAGGACCGTCTGCAACTCGAGTACCCGTATTTCGAGCACGAAGAGCCGACGGTGTGGCACAACGACCAGACTTACGTCGAAACCGAGCAGCGCCTTTCGCACACCGAAACCCACGAGTGGAACCACGGCCTGGGCGAGGTGATCAGCGCCGTGCTGGCCCACGGCCTGCAGCTGACCGCCCTGGTCGAGCACCAGAGCATCCCCTGGGAGGCGCTGCCGGGCCAGATGGTCAAGGGCGGCGACGGTGAATATCGCTTGCGCGAGCAGCCCGCACGCCTGCCCCTGAGCTACACCCTGGTGGCAGTAAAAGCTTGATCAGGAAAGGTAGCCACCGTCGACATTGAGTGCGGTACCGGTGGTGTAGCTGGAGGCATCGCTAGCCAGGTACAACACGGCGCCGGCCATTTCCTTGGGGTCGGCCACGCGCTTGAGCGGGATCTGCTGCAGCGCGGCATTGAGGATGGCGTCGTTCTTCACCAGTGCCGAGGCGAACTTGGTGTCGGTCAGGCCCGGCAGCAGGGCGTTGCAGCGGATCCCGAACGGCGCGCACTCCTTGGCGAAGACCTTGGTCATGTTGATGACAGCCGCCTTGGTCACCGAATAGATGCCCTGGAACAGGCCAGGTGAAACCCCGTTGATCGACGCCACGTTGATGATGCTGCCACCACCTTGCTCGCGCATCAGCTTGCCGGCCTCTACCGACATGAAGAAGTACCCGCGGATGTTCACGTCCACGGTCTTCTGGAAAGCACCTGGGTCGGTATCCAGCACGTTGCAGAACTGCGGGTTGGTAGCGGCATTGTTGACCAGGATGTCCAGCCGCCCGAACTGTTCGCGGATGCCTGCGAAAACCTGCTGGATCTGCTCCAGTTCACCGATGTGGCAGGCCACCGCCGTTGCCTTGCCACCGGCGGCGACGATGGCGTCAGCCACCTGCTGGCAACCGTCGAGCTTGCGGCTGGACACGATCACATGGGCCCCTTGCTGGGCCAGCAGGTGGGCAATGGCCTCGCCGATGCCACGGCTGGCGCCGGAAACGAAGGCAATCTTGCCGTCGAGGTCGAACAGGTGGGTCTTGGACATGCTGTTTTCCTTGTTATCCGTCGTCGAGGTCGGGGCTCAGAGGCTGGACTTGGCGATGACCTGCAAGGTCATCTGCTCCAGCAAGCGGTTCATGTGGATGAACTGGGCGAAGCGCTTGTCCTGGGTCTGGCCGTGGTAATAGCGGTAGTAGATCTGCTGGACGATGCCGGCCAGGCGGAACAGGCCATAGCAATAGTAGTAATCAAAGTTGTCCAGGCGGATGCCGGCGCGCTCGGCGTAGTAATCGACGAACTGGCGGCGGGTGAGCATGCCCGGCGCGTTGCTCGGTTGGCGACGCATCAGTTGCACCGGGGCCGGGTCGTCGGGTTCGATCCAGTAGGCCAGGCTGTTGCCCAGGTCCATCAGCGGGTCGCCGAGGGTGGCCATTTCCCAGTCCAGCACACCGATGATGCGCATGGGGTTATCGGCATCGAGGATCACGTTGTCGAAACGGTAGTCGTTGTGCACGATGGCGGGCCGTGGGTGGTCGGCGGGCATTTTCTCGCGCAGCCACGCGGTCACTTGTTCCCAGCGCGGGGCATCGGGGGTCAGGGCCTTTTCAAAGCGGCTGGTCCAGCCTTCGATCTGGCGCTGCACATAGCCTTCCGGTTTGCCCAGGTCGGCAAGGCCGCAGGCGTTGTAGTCCACCTGGTGCAGTTCCACCAGGCGGTCGATGAAGCTTTTGCACAGGGCCTCGGTGCGGCTGGCGTCAAGGTCCAGCTCGGCCGGAATGTCCGAGCGCAGGATGATGCCCTTGACCCGCTCCATCACATAGAACTCGCCCCCGATCAGGCTGCTGTCGGTGCAGTGCACATAGGCCTTGGGGCAGTAGGGGAAGCCGCTGTTCAGCTGGTTGAGGATACGAAACTCGCGGCCCATGTCGTGAGCCGACTTGGCCTTCTGCCCGAACGGTGGGCGGCGCAGCACGAAGTCGCGGCCCGGGTAGCTGACCAGGTAGGTGAGGTTGGAGGCGCCGCCAGGGAACTGGCTGATGCTCGGCAGGCCATCCAGGCCGGGGATGTTGGCCTTGAGGTAAGGGTCGATGACAGCCGCGTCGAGTTCTTCGCCGGGGCGTACCTGGGTGGACTGGTCGGTGAGTGTCATGCGTTTTCCTTATTCTCGATCGCAAGGACTATTGGCTAATCTAATGGCGCGCAAGGGTTGGGACAAGCGTGCCAGGTGCCAAATAGGTGAGGGTGTTGCTGCCCGATCAACTGCCTTGATGAAGCGTCTGGCCCTATCGCCGGCAAGCCAGCTCCCACAGGTACGGCGGCGTTCTGCAGGCAGGTGCTGACCCTGTGGGAGCTCGCTTGTCGGCGATAGGGCCCGAACAGGCGGGCAAAAAAAAACCGAAGCCGGTCAGGCTTCGGTTTTTCGATCAGCGCTATCGCCTGCACTCAGGACGGGAACAGCTCGCTGAGCTTCATCGACAGCATCATGTCGCCTTCAACGCGCAGCTTGCCGCCCATGAATGCCTGCATGCCGTCGGTTTCGCCGCTGACGATACCCTTCAGGGTTTCGCTGTCCATTACCAGGGTGCAGTTGGCATCCGGGTTTTCGCCTTCCTGCAGGTCGCAGGTGCCGTCCTTGACGATCAGCGCGTAGTGCTTGTCTTCGTCGGTGATGTTGAAGCCGAACACCAGGTCCAGGCCGGCGGCAGCGGATGGGTTGAACTTCTCTTGCATCTTTTTGACGGCATCAGCTACGGAGGTCATGGCGCATTCCTTATAGAGTGATTTACACGTCCCCGCAGGGACACAACAAGCCGGGCTCATCGATAGGTGACAAGCTCCGGCGCCCTCAACAGCTGCACATGGGCCTGGCTGTTGAAGGAAGCCAGTGCCACGTCGCGGCCGCGGAACTTCAGCTGGCTGAGCGACGTGTTGATGATCTGCCAGTTCAGCGCGAACGCCTGGCCGGGGGTAATACGGGTAACCAGGTGGAGCAGGGCGGCAATGGTGCCGCCCGAGGTGAAGATGGCGATGTTGTCACCGCTGCCGGCGGCATCGAGAACACGCTGCAGGCCGCCTTGCACGCGGGCGGTGAACGCCTGCCAGGTCTCCAGGCCATCGTCGGCATGTTCGCCATCGTGCCAGCGCTGCACCATCAGTGCGAACAGGCGCTGGAACTCGCTGCGGTGCTGCGGGCCATTGCGCAGGATGTGCAGGGCGTCGGGCTCCTGCGGCAGCAGCCCGGGCAACAGCGCACGGATCACGCCATCGGCATCGAACTCATTGAAGGCCGCATCGGTCTCAACAGCCGGCACCGGGCAGCCACTGGCCTGCAATACTTCCAGCGCCAGGCGCGCGGTATCCTGCTGGCGGCGCAGGTCGCCTGCCACGCAGCGGTCCAGCCGTACCCCGAGCTGGGCAAGGTGTTCACCCAGAGCCTGGCTCTGGCGCACGCCCACGGGCGAGAGGACATCATAGTCTTCGGCGCCGAAGGAGGCTTGGCCATGTCGGATAAGGTAGAGGTTGCCCACGAAAGGTTCCGGCCTGTTGGAGGTTGCTGCGAGGTTAGGATGCGGCACACGGGCTGTCAACGAAAAAACATACAAGCGTTTGAAAAGGTTGTTTGAAAGATGTTGCCAGCGTTTACCGCGGCTGGCAGCACATCAGGCGCAACGGTATGCTTGCTACAGTTACGCGCCGTAGTGGCGCAAGTCTTTAAGGAGTCAACGTGGAGTTTCTTGCTGAATACGCAAGCTTTCTCGCCAAAACCGCCACCCTGGTCATCGCCATCCTGATAGTGCTGTCGGCCATAGCCGGGCTGCGCGGCAAGGGGCGGCGCAAATCGGGTGGGCAATTGCAGGTCACCCGCCTGAACGAGTTCTACAAGGACCTGCGCGAGCGCCTGGAATCCGGCCTGCTCGACAAGGCCCAACTCAAAGCCTTGCGCAAGCAGCAGGCCAAGGCGGAAAAGCGGCAGAAGAAGGGCAAGGCCGAGGAAAAGGGCCGGGTCTTCGTGCTGGACTTCGATGGCGACATCAAAGCCTCTGCCACCGAAAGCCTGCGCAACGAAATCACCGCGCTGCTGACCCTCGCCACCCCGCGCGACGAGGTGGTGCTGCGCCTGGAAAGCGGCGGCGGCCTGGTGCACAGCTACGGCCTGGCCGCATCGCAGCTGGCGCGCATTCGCCAGGCCGGCATCCCGTTGACTGTGTGCATCGACAAGGTGGCCGCCAGCGGCGGCTACATGATGGCCTGTATCGGCGAGAAGATCGTCAGTGCACCGTTCGCCGTACTGGGCTCCATCGGCGTAGTGGCGCAGTTGCCCAACGTCAATCGCCTGCTGAAGAAGCACGACATCGATTTCGAGGTGCTGACCGCCGGTGAATACAAGCGCACCCTGACCGTGTTTGGCGAAAACACCGAGAAGGGCCGAGAGAAGTTCCAGGAAGACCTGGACATCACTCACCAGCTGTTCAAGGACTTCGTTGCCCGCTATCGCCCGCAGCTGCACATCGACGAAGTGGCCACCGGCGAAGTCTGGTTGGGCGTCGCGGCACTCAACCGCAAGCTGGTGGACGAGCTGCAGACCAGCGACGAGTACCTCAGCGAACGCGCGCGCAACGCCAACCTGTTCCACCTGCACTACGCCGAACGCAAGAGCCTGCAGGAGCGAATCGGCATGGCTGCCAGTGGCACCGTGGAGAACACAGTGGTGGGCTTGTGGAGTAAACTCGGCCGCCTGCGCTAACACCTTGAACCCGTTGAAATTTTTTTTCGTTCAGGGGGTTGCAAGGTTAAAGGAATGAAGACATAATGGCGCCCATCGAAACGCAGCAAACTTTAAAAAAGGTTCAGCGTTTCAAGGAGATAGCGAAGCGCAAGCTGCTAGATCCGACCTTTGAGGCCGAGTAGCAAAGTGGTTATGCTCCGGATTGCAAATCCGTCTACGCCGGTTCGATTCCGACCTCGGCCTCCACCATTCGAAAGCCCCGCAGATTAACGTCTGCGGGGTTTTTCTTTGTGCGTAGAAAACCCGGATCGTTTCCGCATCTTCAGGTATCGTTTCCGCATCAGCCCTTTACTTGGTCGGACTGACCACCTCGCCGACGCGGCGATAAACGCGCTTGGTGATTTCCTCCTTGGAGTGCCCAAGCAGCCGGCTGGCGTGGCTGATGTCCTCGATTTCCGACGCTGCCTTCGGTCGAATATCGCGGAACTGGAACTGCCGAACTTTCGTTGCCAGGTCTGTGTTGCCATCGGCGGTCAGCTTCCGAGCTGCCTTGTCACGCGCTTCGCTGAAGCGGTTCCTCAGCATTTCCCAGCTCATACGCAGGCCTGAGTCGTTGGTGATGAGGCGTGAGTTGCGCACACCCTGAAGCTTGCGCCGCTCGAGCAGCGCCTCGATGAACAGACCAAGGCCGGTCAGCTCGCCATTGACATGCCGGCGAATGCGTAACTTCTTGTCGGTCTTGTTCTGGTCGACCCACAGGTAGTCTTCGTCGAGGTCGACGGTGCTGAACTTCAGTGTGTCGGCGGGTCGCTGGCCGGCCAAATAGGCCAAGTCCATAGCGTCCTTGAGGCCCTGATCGCCCTCGGCATATACCGCATCCCAGATTTCGTCGGCCGCGTAGAAGTCTCGTACCTTCTCCTTGTTGCGGCGAACTGCCAGGCATGGGTTGCGCTCGGCAAAGCCCCATTCCATGGCTATGGTGAAAACGTGCGAGAGCAGGGCGATCTCCCGGTTTGCCCGGGTTTTAGCACTGCGGGCGTCCCGGTACTGGGCAATGACCGGCGGGCTGACTGCCTCGATCGGCGCGTCAGCGAAAGCCTTGCGCAGGCGCTCCAGCTCGTACTTGTTGTCCTTTTGCGTACGCGGTGACTTGCCCGGGATGATGTCCCGCTCGTACCGGTCAAACAGCTCGCCCATCGTCGCCATCACTTTCGGCTTCGCCTTGTGCTCCAGGCGCGCCCATTCCAGCTTGGCCTCAGCGAGGTCAGTCCCCAGCGGCACTTCCTGCCGCTTCCCGTCTGCATCCCTCCCGTCGTAGTAGTAACCAACCCACAGCTTGCCGCTTTTGAGCTTGCGGACCCGCCGCAGCATTCTGGGCGGCAGGTCCTTGTTCGATGCCTTCCTGTTGCGCATCCGTTACCCCACGCGCGATAAGTCCAATGTCCAGGTTTCAGTTGTTGCATTCGTCGCGTTTGGCTTCACGCCAGCCATTTTCAAGCGGGCGTATACCCGCCCCACAACGGGCCGCCGGGCCCGGGTAAGCGTGTACTGCCAGCCGTTGTTGGCCAGCCAGGCGATTTGTTTGCTCGGGATCTGGTAGCCGGTGATGCGGATCACCTCTTCCTCGTCGAGAAACTCGCTTGCATGTTCCATGGATGGTCTCCACGCCGCCGGTGGCGGCAGGCTAGTCAGGCGGGGATTTTGTCCAGTACCGAGTTGGCTTCCTTGATGGCTGCCTGGGCGTCGTTGACGTAGGCCGGGTCGAATCCGCCGGCGTAGTGGATCACGCGCTGGCAGGCGTCCAGCTCCTTGGGTGCCAGGCGCAGGGCATGGACAAGCTTGTCTTGCAGCGCGCCTTCGGCTCGCCCGATATCCCAGAACTCCTGGCCCCAGTGGCCAGCTGGTGGAGGGTTGTTGTTCTGCTTGCCGAGAGCCATGGCGCCGATGACGGCGTCACATAGCAGGCGCTTGTAGATGTTCTCGCCATCCAGGCCTAGGCCACCGCGCCGACGCAGGGTGTTGACGACCTCGTCGACGTTCAGGCCGCTATCCTTGAGCACAAGGTCGAGCTCTGGCTTGTTCGGGGTGTAGATGACCAGGGCGAGCTTGGCTTCGGGCCAGAGGTCGGCCGCAATGCGCTCCAGGCAGTCATTGGCGGTTTGATGAAATTGCTGAGTTGCGGACATAGGAAATCCTCGCCCATGCATGTCGGCGGGCTTGAGTTGTAGGGGGAGGGGTAGGCTTGGATCAGCCGCAGCGGATGCGCGGCGAATGGAAGGGCTGCGGGCGCGCAGGGCGTACGGCTTCGAAGTACAGCGTCCACATGTCGTCCCACGCTTCTTTCATGGTGGCGCCCTGGCCCGTGCAGCCCATACGGCGGCACCACCAGGAGCCGTTCCAGTAGGTCATGCGCGCTTTCATGGCATCAGCTCCTTCGGCACTTGGACGGTATCGCCGAGCTTGTGGTTGACGAGGCCCCGGCAGAACGCGATCAGGGCCGTGGGGCCGTAGCACCAGACTCCTGCACCGGCGGGGCCGCCTGCGTAGTGCAGGTCATCTGGAAGCCCAGGAATGTGCTGTGCGGTGCCGCTGTGCTTGTCGATCAGCAGGCCACCCTGTCCCCAGTTGGTGGATGGGCGCCAACCGAAGCCATCTGCAGCGCCACGGATGCTTATGCTGCAAGGCAAGCCGCCTGGGTGCCACACGGTTGTTCGGCATTCCGGATCGATGGTGAATCCTTCGGCCATTGCCACAGCCCAGTCAAGCGGAGCGCCGGCCAGGTTGGATACCCTCACTTCGATCAGGTCGGTCATACCAGCACCTCGTCGGGCACATCAAAGAATCCTAGTCGCCCCTTCATCGGGACAAACGGGAGCGGCTTTGGATCGCGCAGCACGAACCCTTTCTCGCCCATGTACCAAGGCGATTCGCTGTGATCGACGCTGTCGATGAGCTCAACTGAGCCAATGACCCCGCCTCGCAACAAGTTGTCAGGCGGCACCGGGAAGGGCGGCTTGATCCCCCTGCAGGCCATGAAATCAAAGGCCGCGAGAAACTCACGACGTGTCATGCCGCTGGCGGCGTGTACCAAGAAACGGCCTCGGAACTTCGTGTGCCAGGTTCGATTCTCGATGTCCTTGCCACCGCTGATGATCAGCCAGGCCCATGGCTGTCTGATTGAAAGTGCCTTCACAGTCGATACCTCTCATCAATCCAGCGCCCAGGCGCCAGAGCGGGTGTAGGTTCGGGTTGGGTTTCGTGCGGGGAGAACTGGCGCTTGTTGCCGGCCTGCAGCTGGCTGTCGGGAAGGCAGCTGATGCCGATCCCATTCAGCAGGTAGCAGGTGACGCCGCGCTGGCTGTCGTGCTGTACGTCGATGACGTTCTCTTGGGGCTGAGGTGCTGCGCTGGCGCCGGTGGCCAGCATCAGGAAGCAGAGGGCGAGCCGGGTCATGCTTGGGCCTCCAGGCGCTCACTGGCAACCATGTCGATGAATGCTTGGGGCAGCTCAACCGCTTCATAGCCTGGCGACCATGACAATGGCGGGCACTTGGCAATCATTTCGTTGAGCAGCTCGAACGCAGCCAGCAGCTGATCGTCGCTCACCTCGCCGTCTTCCGGCAGGTCATCGCAAAAGTGGTCGTTCGGGTCGATCTGCCTGGGGTAGTTCGGGGTGCAGAAAACCAGCCTCAGGTCGGCCAGATCCACCTCATGTTCGATGAGGTAGTCCCGCAGGTCTTCCTCGTCGAAGAAGTACAGGTCGCCGTCGTATTCAGTGATTGCTTCGCCGGCCCACACGCGCTTCGGCATGGCTGCAAACTTGGCGGCCCGACTCTCTGCGTGACAGGTCTCGCACCAACCGGTTGTGGCATGGATTGGGTGCTCTGGGTTCTTCGCGCAGTGGCGGTGGGTCGAGCCGCAGTAGCGGGCCATGTGTTCGTCCTTGCCCCAGAAACGGCCTGTCGCATCAACCCAGCCGGTAACGGTCTGGAGGCTGGCGGCTTCGGGGGATTCGTACATCACAACTTTTTCTTCGCGCACGGGGATTCCTTCGCCGCCATATCGCGGCAGCTGATTGAAGTGGATGGTGTAGGATGAATGTTGAGCAGGATGCTAACCGCCGTTTGGCGCCCAGTGGGTGCCAGCAGACGGTGACAGGGATCAAAAAGCACCATAGTGCTGTCGCAGCACCAGTGCAGGTTTGAATTCTGCTGCCTTGCGAGATGAAAAATGCCACTAGAAAAAAAGTTTGCGGCATACCAACTCCTCAGAGAGCTGGATGCAGTGACCTCTTCGATCATGAACCAAGTGGTTTATGGACGCATGGGAGACTTATCGTGGAAGGAGACTCAAGCCCTGCATAGGGACATCTTTGAAAAGTGGATGAGCTTCGCTGCCACGCTCGACTCGCCCGACCTGTATGGCCCCAGACCCCAAGGGAGCCGTGATAGGGATTCGGATGAGGTCCAGTCCGGCTAATACTTATACATAAAATCGCGCTTTGTATAAGTTATTGCCGGTCGTCCACAGGTCATTTATTTGGCGTCAAATAAGTTGAATCAATTTAGTTGTTGCGATAAGAAATAATTCTCACAACAGCTAAGGACCTAGGACGATGGTAAGGGAGCGTGGCGAGTGCTTCTGGCAGTGGGGCGATCCAGAATTACACACCAGAACCCACAACGAAACGTTGAGTGACGGTTCGCAAATCGATGTCCAGGTCCGTCTTTCGAGAATCGGCGCGACCCAGATGTTCATTGGTGTTTACGGTCCCAGTGGAGCGCTGATCCACGAAGAGAGCTTCGACTCTCGCCCAGGCGAGACCATGACGCGGGCGATGGCCTGGGGTGTTGGGCGTGCCCGTCACATGGCAAGCGAAGCCCAATCGCCGCCCCGCAAGGTCGTATCGAGGTGAGCAGCCTCAGAACTGTCGCCTGGCGCAGCTGCAGTCGGTCATAGGCCCAAGGCCGACCGCTGTCTGACCTACCTCGGCCGCATCCCGCTCAGCCTCTTCTATGGTCCACCAGAAAGCGGTACCAACCATCTAGGCTATAGGCTCGGGGTGGGGCTTCGGCCTGGGTGCGTTTCGCGGTACCCCGCCAGGAACAGCAGATAGTCGCTGTGGGTGCGCTGGTCTTCGAAGCCGGCGCTGTCCTTGCGCAGCTCCGCCTCGCCCAGGCCGAGTGGGTTGAGCCTGATGAACACATCGCGTGGGTCGGTGTTGCTGGATCGGTTTTCTGTGGGCATGGGTAACTCCTTGCGAATGAGTTAACATCGCGACTCGCGAATCCTTGGTCTATGAGATGAATTACGAGAATCGCCTTATATGCTTTTTCGACTTGCTGGGCTTCTCAGCGGCTATCAAGCAAGCTGAGCAAGAGCCGGCTATAGCCGCGTCGCTCTTCAAGATCTTTAGTGAGTTCAAAGACGGTGGCCTTGAGTCGGCTCTGTACGGAGCCATCCCATTTCTGGATGTCGACGGGATGAAGACTTGCCAGGACTATTACGGTGATTCGCTAATGGAACACGCCGACCAAACGTATCGGCTTGTAGCCACACAGTTTTCTGACTCTTTCGTCATCTCAGCCCCTGCAGATAACTTCGCTGCTTGCGATCTTCTGCTACGAGCAGTTCAGATTATCCATTTCCAATTTTTCTTTAGCCTGGGAATGCTGATGCGTGGAGGGATAACTGTAGGAAAATTGGTGCATGAACGTGGTGGGGCGTTGTTTGGGCCAGCGATGATTGAAGCCTACGAGCTCGAAAGCAAACACGCGGTGTACTCGCGAGTGCTGGTATCAAAGGACGCGGCTACGTTCATTGATGAAAAACTCAGCTTCAGTCATCTGAAGTCGGCGTTTTTCCAAGGCTTCGATGGGTTTCGGGTGTTTGATCTTGTCTCAGCTCTGCTCCATTCGTCTCGATTTAGGAAGGAGAGAAGTGGGGTGGAGAGGCAACTGCGTGCCGTTGAGCAGGACATCATTCATAACGCTCCTGCGGCCCATCCCAAGATCGCGTATTTGCTAGACCGCTGGCAGCAAGACGTTCATTTGTTCTCGGAAAATGACGCTACGCAGCCAGTCGCTGATAAAGCTCAATGAGGTCGGAGGCATTGGCAGCGACCAGTGCCCGGGCTTCGTCTTTGCAGACGCTGTTGCCCAGCAACTTCACCTGGTCTGCGCCGGAGATTGGCTTCCAGTACAGCCGGCCGGTTTCTTCATCGAGGAACAGCCCGCGGTCGATGATGTAGTCGGCCCGGAAGCCTTGGGCGCGCTTCAGCTCGTGGGGCTTGAGCATGCGCAGGGTGATGTCGACCATCACGTAATCGCCAACCATCACAACGTCGGCGTGCTCGGTGAAGTGCTGCGGCAGGTACTTGCGCATGAAGGCTGCGCACTTGCGGGCCCCGGCCAGTTGCTCGTCGGTCAGCGTGTGGCTGTGCAGCTGGACGACCTGCACGACTGCCATCCGATCCTTTGACGGGATGGTGTGCACTGGCTCCCGCATCGAGATCCCGTCCTTCTCCGCGCCGTAGTACTTGACCATGTAGGCCGTGACCAGGCGCTGGTTGGAGCCCTTGCCCAGGATCGTCGAGAACGGATCGTCCGCGCTGCGACCATCGCCTTTGTAGAACCCGCCGTTCGCTTGCTCAAGGTGGGCCGAGGCTATGGCGTGGTGCCCGCCGCTGCGCGTGATGCAGCCGACAGGGCCGTCTACCGGTGACCCGACGCAACCGTTGCGCAGCGTGACCAGGTTGGCAGAGATCAGCGCGAAGTGGCCGCCTTTGACCTGGGCTACCTGTGTCCGTAGCGGCTCTTCGGCGTCGAAGGTTCGCTGCGTCGATCCGTTGGCGTGCTCCGTGAGGCAGCCGGCCACGGCCATCGCCGGCTGAACCAAGGCGTGATGCGTGCCTCCGCCGCTGATGGTCGAGACTGGATCGACCACGCTGTGTGTGCTGGTGTGCGACTTCGAGGTGCCGCGCAGCGGGACTATGAACGGGTCGTTGCAGGCCAGGGTGTGCCGCCACAGGCCTTTCGCGATTCGGTTCATCGTGTTTTCCACCAGAGCGTCGTCGCGGAAGATCGTGCGGCCCTGCAGTTCCCAGTCGATACACTCGGCGGCGGAACGCCAGGCCTTTTGGCCCTTGCCCGGCTTCTTGTGATGCGTAGGCGCCGGCCAGACGATTGGCTTGCCATCTCGTCGGGCGATACCGTACAGACGCTTGCGGATGGTAGGGGCGCCTTGGTCCGCAGCGACCCGCACCTGGTGCTCGAAGTTGTAGCGCAGGCCGCGCACCAGCGCTTGCTTGGGCACGTAGTCGCCGATCTCGGCCAGGATCTCCGGCAGATCCGGGTGATCTTCCGGTATACCGTTGCCCAGCACGTTGACGAAGGCCTGGAACGTGCGGCCTTTCTCGGCCTTGATCGGGCGACCCTCATCGTCGAGCGGACCCCAGTCGGCGAACTCTTCGACATTCTCAAGGAAGATCAGGCGGGGGCTCGTCTGGTAGGCCCAGCGGACTATCACCCAGGCCAGGCCGCGAATCTTGCGGTTGCGCGGCTTTCCGCCCTTCGCCTTGCTGTGGTGGCGGCAGTCTGGCGACGCCCACAGGATGCCGACCGGCTGACCTTTAGTTGCCAGGATGGGGTCGACCTCAAACACATCGGCAACGTAGTGTTCGGTGTTCGGATGATTGGCTCGGTGAACGGCCAAGGCGACCCGGTTGTGGTTTACCGCAACGTCCGGCTCGCGATACGCCTCGGCTATACCGCTGCTGGCGCCGCCGCCACCGGCGAAGAGATCGACGACCAGCTCCTTTTCGAAGGGCAGGGCGAGGGAGGTCATACAGGTCATGTTGTGGTCCTTGCGTGCAGGCGCCGCCCTCGCCGGGGAGGCGTTCATCGTTTGAGAGGGGAAGGCGCTGGCGGGCAGCGCCGGAGGGTCAGGCGGCAGCGGCCTGCGCTTTGATCGCCATGATTGCGTTGGCGGCGTGACGGACGTAGAACAGGCGGGTCATCACGGCACCGGCTGGCTTGTTCAGGCGCCATTCCCAGGTGTCGGAGACACAGAGCAGCTTCTCGTGTTCGCTGAGGAAGTCGTGCGCCGCGATGCTCTCGTCGCGCCCGGTGCTGGTCAGCTCCTCGGCTGCTTCGATCAGGTCCGCCAGTTCCTCGAAAGGGAAGTCGCCGTCATGAATGTCCTGATCTCTATGGCCTTTCAGCCAGTCCTTCACGCTCTCGGCTGTCACGCCGCGGCGTTTCTCTTCGGGCGCCCACTCCGGCGTGAGGTCTTCATCCACATCGTGGTAGATGCGATCGCAGACCGCCCAGACGACCCGCTCGATGAAGCCTTCGCCGTCGAACTCGCGATCCTTGCGGAAGGCATCGTCCAGCTTCTCGTAGAGGTAGCCGTCGCTCTGGTGGCGCAAGAAGTCGATGCCGTAGCTGCTGCCGACACGGAAGACCAGGCAGCCGATGTCGCCAGCGATCGACATACCGAAGCGGGTCACGCAGATGTCGAAGGCCAGGTGAATGGTATCTGGCTTCTCACAGCGCCACACCTCGACGCCATTGGCGTTCACCAACTGGGTATAGGTGTGGTCCTTCATCCACTCGGCGACATCGGTGATGCGCTTCTTGCGTTGTTCGTCGTTCATGGCTTTCTCCATGCATGCGCCGCCCTCCGTGGCCGGATGCGACTGTGATATTTTGAGGGTTGAAGTCTCGAAAGTGACCAGTGACTTGAAGCCGGAGCAATGAATGGATAAGCCTGATGACAGGGAAGGCCTTGCTGAAAAAGGTTTTCTATCCGCTGAAATTGAGATTTTTCGTGCTGTCCAGCGCGACAAGTACCAACAATCATTTTTTGATGCTGAGACTGCATCAGGCTCGGCGTATCAACTCATGATGGCTGCTGGTGCCGACCTAAGTCAGCCTCATATGATTGCTTCGTTGACCTTTCTTCAAAGAACTGTCCGGAGCTGTCAGGCTGCGATTATTCTTTGCGAGCGAGGGCTAGTGGTTGACGCGCAGACCTTAACCCGTTCCGCAGTGGAAGCACTGTTTTACGCCGGCGCGCTTATCAATGATCCTTCGGTTTTTTGCAGAATTGCGAGAGAGGGAGACATAGCTGAGGCAAAACAGGCGAAGGCAATGATCCGTTCCTTGTCAGGCAAAGGGCTAACCGAACAAAACATAGCGGACTTGAATGAGGTAAGTCGCCGGGCAGATGGAGGCGGAGCGGGGTTTTCGTGTTTTGACGCCGCTGGCGTCGCAGATTTGATCCCACTGTACGACACAATATACCGGGGCCTTTCTGGGGTTGCGAGCCATGCCACCTTCCGCTCTATGGATTCCTCCATTTTGATGAGGGATGACGTACCAGCTCTCATTACTGGGCCGACCGACTATCATTTGGAATTCACCCTAGGGCTAATTAAGGTTTGTCTTGATGTATCAAGTATAAAGTTGCGTGAGAACTTCATATTCGACGAATGACAGTAGTTTGCGCATCGTCACCGAGGCTTCAAAATTTCGTCCCCGGGATCCTGCTGGATCATCAGCATACTCTTCCGGTCGAATGCCAGGGCCAGGCGCGGCGAGATGCTGATCTCGTGCCGCGGCGGGGTGAGAAACTTCGCCGCGTGCAGCCTGCCCAGTGCGTGGATGCCGTGGATCAGCGCCTCGATCATCTGGCTGTAGGTGGCGCCTGCCCAACCGCATATGGCGCGCAGATGCTGCCCGGTTCGCTTCCTGGCTGACAGCCGCAGCGGCTCGGTCCGCACCACAGTTCGGTGACCCTCGATTTCGTGGCGCGCGATCCGTAACAGAGCGTGATGCCCGAGCGCTTCGATGTGATGAATCATCAGCGTCATCGCCTCGCCCTGTTCTTGGATCCCGGCCCACTCCATCAGCTCCAGCAGGGCCTGCTTAGTCCCTGGTCGAACCTTCAAGCGCAGGTCTTCTTCCTGGTGCTTTGCTGACTTCTCGCGTCGGCGCCGGTCGCGCTCTGCCTGGTCCATCGCCATACGGCACCTCCTTCAATCCGCTGGGCGGTAGGTTGAATTGCTCACGCCGCCTTGTTCTTTGCAGCGCGCTTCGGATTTTTCTGTTCAATCTCAAGATCCATGTCGTTCCAGCCGGCCAAGAACCAAGAGCCGTGGAACGTGTGAAAAGCGAATGGGTTGGCCATCTTGCCGCCACCGTTGCGGCGGCATTCCCGGCCAAGGTAGTAGACGCTGGGGTGCTCGCCGTGGTCGCTCATGGCCTATCCCCGATACCGCTGAAGCGGGAAGCTGATCTTGAATGCCGCCAGGATCCGCTCCAGCTTGCGATTTCCGATTCCGAGTACTGCAGTTGCCCGGCAGCGGGACATACCATCGTCGCGCAAGGCGATGATCCGATCTGCCAGCTCTCGATCAGCAGCCTCTTGAGCGGCGGCGTCCTTCACTGGCTGCACCTGGCGCGGCGGTTTGCAGAACCTGAATCCTTCGCGAGCGGCTACGCCCCAAAGCGCTCCCTTGGTCTCGCCAAGGAGCTTCGCTACCTCGCCACAGGTCATGGTCTTGGCGAGTTCTGCGATCTGCGCAGCGCGAGTTCTGGCGCGGCTTTGCTGCGGGTGTTCCGACTTATGCGCAGTAGGCTTGGCTCGCTTCGGCTTGGGCTCCGGGTGCTTGCGCTGCGGCAGCGGCCGGTAGGTGAAGCCCTCCAGCACGATGAGCTGGCCGCCAGACGAGAAGAAGGCTGCTTTTGCGGCCTCCAGGTCGATTGATTGGTTCATGCTCACCTCACTTGATGCGGATCGAGCTATCGCCGCGCTCCAGATGCGCCCAGCTTGGCTCGCGGATGAGTTCGTCTTCGCAGTCCTCACCGGTGGCCATGCGCTTGCGCACGGCTTCGTTGTGCTCGCGAATGGCCTTGAGCTTTGCGGCGATTGCGTTTTTGTCAGGTGCGATCTTGGTCACCACAGACGTCAGTTCATCCGGTACCGCCTGTTCGTTGTCGACGACTACCTTCTCTTTGCCGGTGACCAGGCTGATGGTGAACAGCGGGCGCTTGATCGTCTTGATGTTGGCCGCGTCCATGTTCCGGCGCAGGTAGTCGGTGATGGCCGTCACGCTGTTGGCCTTGATGCGCTTGAGTTCGTTGAGGCGGTCGATTTCCGCGTCGATCGCGCTGATGTCGCCCTCGATGTTCAGGCGCAACATGACGATGTTGTCGGCCTTCACCTCGAACTCGCCCTGGATGCCGGCCATCGTGTCCTGAATGGCCTGCTTGAGGCCTTCATCGTCGGTGTCACACATGGCGGCGAGTTCGGCCATCTGGCCAGTGAGTGCGTAGAGTTGCGTCATGCTGCGGCCTCCTGCGGTTTGCCGGCTTCTAGGTTCTTCAGTTCAAGGGAGATGCGTGCGGCACCTTTTTCGTCCTTGCGGCCGATGAGCTTGCGCACAGCGTGGTCGTGTATCTTCTTGCGCTCATGCGGAGTCACCGCCTTCTGCATGGTCTCGATCGTGTCCTTGATGAAGTCCAGGCGCTCCTGCTGCTGGCGTTCGATCTCGGCCTGGCGGTCCTCAGCCTGTTCGATCGCCTGCTCGGCCTGGAGCTGCTGAACGTAGTTCTCATCGTCGAACATGCCAAGGAACACGTCGGCGCTGAAGCCCAGCATGGACAGGGCCTTCTTGATGGCGTCGGTCAGCGACTTCTTCGGCGCCTCGCCGTCGGTCGTGGTGCCGTACTTCGACTTGTAGAGGTACTGGGTGCACCCGTACTGCTCGATCTCGCCGCGCTGGCCTTCCAGCACGAACCAGAACTTGATCTTGATGGTGTGATTGAGCTCGAAGCCCAAGCTGACGCGCTTGTCGCCTTCGCCGCTGAACATCTCGGCGCCCTTGTCGAAGCGCTCCTCAACCACGTTCCAGCCGAAGCCGATGCCGGCCGGACCGAAAACCTCGGTGGCCTTCATGATCATGGCGGTGCCGTTCAGGCTGGTGATCTGCTGGCCGCCGACCTTGGCGTCCTTGGTGAATCGGGTGTCGGTCGTCTGGACCTTTTCCCAGATGCTCATGTTGTTGGTCATTTCAGGCTCCAGCAGCTTACGCCGTCAGCTTCTTGATGATTGCGTCGCCGATCTGCTCCTCGATCAGGCTGCGCAGCTCCTCGCTGCTGTACCGAGCGATGAGGTCGTGCACGCGCTGGTGGATCATCGGCTTGAGTTCGTCGAGGGCCGACTGCATATGCTCGAAGCCCTTGCTCGCTGCGCGATCCCAGGCGTTCGGCGGGCTGAACACCGTCGACGAAGACAGGTTGTTGATGACGCTGATGGCTTTGTCTTTCAGCGTGGCCACCATGTTGCCGTCGAAGTGCTGGTCGACGATCTCGCCAACCAGGTAGTAGGCCGAGTTGCTGATGATGCGCTCGAAGTCTTTCTGAGCATGGGCGGCTGCGGCGGAGCTGAAGGCATCGGTCACGATCCGACGCTTATCCGACTCGCTCAGGTAGTCGTCGACGTTGATAGTTAATTCGGACATTGGGATACACCTCGCGCCAGGCCGGCGCCGTCAGTTGAAAGGGGAAATGCCAGGTCACCCAGGCACGGAGGTACGCTCCAGGCCCTGGCTGCGGTGGATGGTTGCGCGCTCTCGCCGCTTACGCTCCGGGTCGGTCCGGTTATCCCCTAAGGGCCCGCCGGGCTCGGGTGTGTGTTCAGGAAGTGATGCTGCCGGCCAGTGCGCTGGCGAGCATGAAGAAGGTGCAGGCGAAGAGCATGGAGAAGGAGCCACGCCAGGTGACCAGGCGACGGGCCTGCTGGTAGGAGGTCACGCCCGAACCTCGTAGGCCAGCGTGCACATGCCGCAGAGGTAGGCACGGCCCGACCAAGCTGCCGGGTTCTCGATGTGAGCCAGTCGCGCCTGATTCATGGCGTCCTCCATGGTCAGGCCCTTGAACACCAGCAGGATTCGATCGTCTGGCACGGCCTGGGCGACCTCGGCCACCTGGTCGTCAATCAGCGAAGGGAAAACTGGAGTTGTCATGCAGCCTCCTTGCGTCGTTCGGCAATGCGCCGAATGCGCTCGCAGTAGTGTTTGAACTCGTTGGAGTCGATGACGAGGATGGAGAAGTAGGCGACGACCATCGTCTCGGCCTTCGCTTCCTCTACCGGGCCAGAGCCCGGCAAAAGCATCGTCTCGATTGCGGCCTCAATGGCGCGGACCGCCACGCTGTGAGGATTCATCCCGCGTCCTCGGCCTGGGCCAGCACTGCTTCCTTAGCGAAGGGCGTGAGCAGCTGGCGGGCGATCTCCTGTAGTGCTACTTCAGGGCTCGCCACGCTCATGATTTCGTCGGCAGCTGCCGCGGCATCGCTGGTGACCTTGCAGCGCGCGGCCAGGACCAGACGGCCTAGCACCGAATTGCTGATGCCAGACTGCCCAAGCTGGCCCATCACGAACTCATCCACCGCTTGGGCGAAGCGCTCGTAGGTCACTCCACGCTGGCGGAAGTTGCGCTGGAACACTACGTCACGAC
Organism: Pseudomonas inefficax; assembly: GCF_900277125.1. GTDB lineage: Bacteria > Pseudomonadota > Gammaproteobacteria > Pseudomonadales > Pseudomonadaceae > Aquipseudomonas > Aquipseudomonas inefficax. Next base: position 42,108 of record NZ_OPYN01000167.1, on the reverse strand, counting down.
GCGCCATCAGCTCGGCAATGCCGTCGTCGATCCAGCGTGTCTCAGCTTCCTCGGCCGCGCTCGCGCTCACCGCTGGAGGCAACTGGTTGTCGTAGTGCCATTGTGCTGCTCGAAGTGCGCCCATGGTCGCCTCCATGTGGTGGTCAGTCGGTGTATGCGATGTACTTGAAGCGGCCATTTCCGAAGCTTTCGAATCGGCCACCGAACGTTCCGCGCACTTTCTCCACGACTTGGTCGCGGGTTGTTCCTTCTGGGTAAACGCCTTCGCAGATCTGCGAGGAGTAGGTGTGAGAACTGGTGCGCCAGTCGATCTTGGTCGGGTCAAGCGGACGCGGCTCCCAGCACCGGTAGGCGCCGGTCTCCTTGTTCACGCTGACGACGTAGTCGTTGACTATCTCGTCTTCGGACTCTTCCCAGCCGCACGCTTCGCAGTAGCCACGTGGAGCAGTGCACGAACCGCAGGGCGGGTTGATGTGGCAGCTGCAGTTCTCAACGCCATGCTCTTTGACGACGCCCTTGCAGCCCTTTCGGGCGCAGATGTCGCCTTCGCAGTAACCAAATTCGCTCATGTTGATTTGCTCGATTTGCAACCGCATTGGCCAGGAGCCAGGCGCGGGTGACCAAACCCACCGTGAAAGGTGGCCTGGCACCTGCCAATGCGGTCGATATGTTGGGATGGGGGTAGGAAAGAAACGGGGGGCTGGAGCTGGGTGAAGTAGCAGAGGAGCCGGCGGTAGAGGCCTACTCTGAGCCGCCGGCAGTGAGAATGGTCACTCCACGATGCAGATCCAGCGGTGGTTATGCCGGTAAGGCGCTCTGGTAAATGCGATGTCTGAAACTAGGTACATTCCGCGCTCCTGGAGCGCTTCGGTAAGTTGAGCGAGTGTCTCTGCTTCGATAGTCATTGCTGTTACCTCGTCAGATTTACTGCGTTCATAAATCCTGACCCAGTAGGCAAGTGTCTGATTCAATATTTTTGGCTCACTCGCCTTCGCGACGCCGGTTGAGCAATCGATTTCCCGTCTGGCCCTGTCGCCAAGGCCAGCCAGTGAAATCTGTGTTTCTCCGCACCCGCTTACCAGGTCATTCACTCAGTTCGGTCAACACCTCGTCCGCCGTCGCAGTGGGCTGCGCGTGGGCAGGCTTTCGGGCCTGTCGGATCGCCGGTCGCCGGTAGAGGCAAGTGCGGTTTTGTTCATCGGTTTACTGACCTCCCACCGATGGAGCCGGGAGTGACCTAACCGGCTGGGCCGGGTAGTCGGGCATGGCGCTGGCTGTTAAAGAGCGGCGGCCTGAGAGGGCCTCTGCAGTCACTCGTGAGTGACTGCTTGAGATGGACGATAAGCCAATGCCTAATTCTTGTAAATAGGTAATGCCTAACTTTTTCATGCGTGCCTAATCTGCTATCCGGGCTTGCATCATTCGATGGCTCGGGTAAGCTCCGCCTAATACTGGATGGATGTACAGTTAACGGAGGAAGGAATGGCCAAACAGAAGAAGTCGTCGCCGCAGGCTCGCCAGGAGATGACCGGGCTGGAGCGCCTTGGCTTGCGGGTCTCGTCGATGATCAATCACCCGATCGCGCAAGCTCAGCGCTGGGTGACGATCCATCGCCTGGACACGGATGGAGACATGGAATGGGAGGAGGTGATGGGCCTGCTGGCCGAAACGCCAGAACTGGACCTGACGTTCAATGATGACGAGAGCGTGACGGTACGGTGGGAGCCGCAGAGCGCAGACGATCGAGACCTAGTCGTGGAGAAAGACTGGGAAGAGGAGAGGGTGGAGGAAGAGGCGCCTTTTTAGCGGATGGAATCAGTAGCCTGCCCACCTATCCAGCATGGATGGAAAGCCAGTAGCGACTTCTATGGAGGCGTAGTACGGTCCGCCTTCAACAAACCGCCCGGTTCGTTGCCCCCAATCCCACGGACCGGGACTCTCATGACCTGGGAGGTCGAATGGAAGTCGCTCGAAAGATCAGCCAACAGGAATTGGATAACGCTCTAGTAGCCTTCGCCCGCTACAAAATCGGAGAAATCAAAATCTTCGACTTGGAGCAGGCAATGAGCTTCGAAGCTGGCGAAGCCTTATCCCAAAGCGAGCTGGTCCGGTTCTCAATAACCAAGATGGTGTCCGGACGGTATCGCATTAGCGATGAAGGGGAGAACGCCATTACACCGGCTGGTCGGGATCGCCTTGAGGTGATCCGCGCCTGATTATAGGCAAGCCTGGCAACGGCCACCGACAGCTCATGCGGCCATCTGCAAAACACAGGCAAAGAAAAGCCCGCACTGCTATGCGGGCTAACGTAGGGAAGCGGATGAGTCTCAACTGTGCAGGGTAGGGCGTGAAAAAAGCGTGAAGGCATGAAAAAGCCCGCAAATGCGGGCTTATAATTGCGGCGGGGTTAGCCAATGAATTTTGCGGCAGTGAAGGCTAGGCCGGCTAGGACCACAGAGATTTGCACGAAACGCCATGTAGCATCAGCTACAGTCTTCTGAACATCCGTTGCGATAGAGTGGCGAACTGCTTCCAGATCGGATTTTGTAGCCATTGTCTTCTCGATGGTGTCCAGCTTTGTCTCAACGCGAGCCAGCCTCTCCCTGATGTCCGGGATTGCTTTCTCCAATGCTGCTACGCGAGATTCCAAATCTGATCCTCCTCCGTTGCCGCCAGTATGGCTGCCCCCGGACCCAGTGTCACCCCTAGCCGATCCAGGAAATGCTCGAATATTAGTCGACATTTTTCGAGTTTTGCTCCTTGATCCATGCCCACACCCGCGACGCGGCGATCATTTTAGATTGCGAGCAATGGTTGCATGCTTGCCAAAAAAACCAATGCTCATTGAACTCGTCTCGGACGTCCTTCATGGTCATCACAGATGGCGTTGCTTCTGAGTCAATGATTAATTCGAACTCTCCGCTTCCGCAAGGGCATGCGTTAGAGCCGATACGTTCATTTATGTACTTGTTGACGTCTTTATCACTGATCTGCAGTGTTTCGACGGCCATGCTGCTGGTGTATTCCATGGATGCCTCTACCTGATTCTGATCGGCTAGTTTCAATGGTCAGACTAGATGCGCATTCCAGACCAGCAGCACCCTGGCCTGGATGTAGGTCATGTCTCTGCGGATTAACCGATCCTTATGCCGCGGGTTGTCCGAAATCATCTCGAAGTGCTCCTCATCAGCCACCTGCAGGCGCTTAATATAGAGCAGGTCATCCCAGACGAAGAGGTAAATCCCGTCGCCCACGAATTCGCGGACGTTGATATTCACAATAAGCGGGTCGCGGTGCTTGATGGTGGGCTCCATCGACTGGCCCCAGCCGGTGACCACCTTCAAGTGGAAGTGCTCTTCGAACTCAACACCCAACTCGCGGAGATGGCTCGGGCTGACGCGGATATCCTTGAGCATTTCCGGGTAGTCGTGCGTGGCCTGGCCGTTGCCCATGGCCGCACGCACATCGTAGTGAGCAATCCGAACCTCATCCCCGACGAGCCCAGGGCGAGAGAAGTCGACGGTGATTACGTTGCCCTGGTCCGACGCTTCAGCGGCTGCCATCAGCTGCGCGCGAGCACTTTCCGGCAGGTTCTTCCCCTGTTTGGCGAGCATGTTGCGAACCATATCCGCAGCCGAGGTGGGCGCCGGTTCTTCAACCGATACTGAGGCGACGTCCGGCAGGCTCTCGTAGGTAAAGCCTGCGCGCAGCCCCCAATGCTCAGGGCCTACGACATCAGCGAAGTAGGCGATGACGTCCATCAGCTTCGACTTGTCGATTCGGCCGTTTTTCACCCAGCCCTGTACCGACGGAGGCTTCACCTGGAAGTCGTCTGCTAGTTGTTTCTTCGATACGCCCTTGGCGATCCGCGCAGCCTCAATGGCTGCGCCTAATTCTGGTCCGGTAAGCATTGCCTAATTAGGCCAATCGGGGTGCTGGTTAGGCAATGGCTTGTGCCGAATAAGGTAATGCCTTATATTCATCGGTAAATCTCCAGGAGAGAACTCATGAAATCAGCAGAAGCAGCCAAAGAAGCATCCCGCGTGCTGGGCAGCCAGGCGGAATTGGCTCGCCGGCTGAAGGTGGCGGCGCCGACCGTCAACCAATGGTGTTCAGGAGAGCGCACGGTCCCAGCCAAGCGCGCACTCCAGATTGAGGTGCTTACGAATGGCGCTGTGAATCGTGCCGACCTGTGTCCTTCGTTCCCGTGGAACCAGATCGACAGCAATTCGAGCCACGCGCTTTCCGCCGCTTAACCACTTTCCCAGCAAGGAGCCACCACTCAATGAGCTACGACGATAGCCGCCATTTGAAAGACCGGGAGATTAAGTCCCGTTACGACGAGGACACCTACGAGGCTGTCAGGGCGGTTGCAAAGCTTCACCGCCTTCAACCAGCTGTGTTCGTGCGCATGTGTGTAGAGGAGAAGCTCGCTCTGCTGATTGCTCAGGATGATAACGAGACTGCGCACACGGCCTGAAGGCCCGCAAGGGGGACTCATGGCCGAAACGTTGATTTGTCACGGCCTCGAGGAGCGCTTCTACCGAAAGCTTGAAGAGATGGCGATGAAAGCCGGGGTGACCCCCGAGCAGTACGCCGTCCAGTTAGTACGGGAAAGCCTCCTCGAGAAAACGAGGCCTAAAGGCGCCGGGAAGCTCCGGCATCTGCCTCGGCCTTAAAAGTCCCTGAAAAGGGAAGGCCTGACTACAGGCAGAGCAACCGGAATGGCGTCATTTTTTCCGCGCATGCGCGGATCGGTGCCCATGGGCTTCGCACTATCACGGTACGAACCCCGGGCACAAAAAAACCGCCTGGCGGGGCGGTTTCTTCTAATACTGCTTCGAGGACGATTATGCATACCTCCTTCCCTCATGTACAGGCCCTCTCCAGGGCTGCGCCACAAAATGCGAACCACGATTTCGTGGCGCGCACGATGTCGTCGCGAGAGATCGCTAGCTTGACTGGCAAGCGTCACGCCAACGTCAAGCGTGACATTGTTGCCATGCTTGCCGAACTGAAAGCAGATGTACTCAGTTTTGAGCACATCTACTTGGACGGGCAGAACCGCGAGCAGGTCGAGTATTTGCTTGACCGCGAGCACACCGACTGCTTGCTGACCGGGTATAGCGCTGGACTGCGCATGAAGGTGATTCGTCGCTGGCGAGAGCTGGAAGGCCAGTCTGAAGCCCACCAGGCCGTGATGGCAAACGGCACCAAGGTGATCGGCGAAATCGCCATCATGGAGTGCTTCACGCGCCTCCTGAAGCCGGCCGCGTCTTGCCAGATGCAGATGCTGACCAAGATCGCCGAGAACAACGGCCTCGATCCGAAGTTCCTGCCCAGCTATGCAGTGGATGCGCCGGCTGACGCAACTGGTGGCAGTTCGTTGCCGACCAAGGCCCTGACCACCTTGCTCAAGGACAACGGTATCCGCATGTCGCCCGCGTCGTTCAACAAGGGCCTGCAGCAAGCCGGCGTGCTCAAGCTCATGCAGCGCAAGAACTCCAAGCAGGAGACGGTCACGTTCTGGGCCATCACTGACAAGGGGCTGCGCTATGGCAAGAACCTGACCAGCCCTCAATGCCCGCGCGAAACCCAGCCGCACTGGTACGTCGACCGCTTCGCCGACCTGGCCAGCCTGGTCGTCTCTGGAGGTGGGGCATGACTCCCGACCAATACGATCAGATTGAAGAGCTCTTCGACCGTGTGATCGAGGAAAAAATGGCGTATTTGAGGCATGCCCAGAGGGCTGAACGCGCCCTTGATGTGTTCCGGGCTCTTGCTCTGTGGGGTGGGGTCATCGTCGCCGGGTTTGTCTTGCAGTTGGGTATCTCAGCATGAGCATGGAACTGATGGTCAAGGCCATGAAGACCAAGGTCGGCAATCCGCTGCGCAAGCTGGTGCTCATCAAACTGGCCGACAACGCGAGCGACCAGGGAGAATGCTGGCCGTCGTATCAGCACATCGCCGATCAATGCGAAATCAGCAAGCGCTCGGTCATGAACCACATCAGCACCCTGTGCGGTGCCGGCCTGTTGCGCAAAGAAATCCGCAAGGGTGGTCCTAAGGGTAACTCCTCGAACGTCTACTACCTGACGTTGAGTGGTGCAGCAGATTCACTAGGGGTAGTGCAGGAAATTCACCAAGGTAGTGCAGCAGGTTCACCCCCTAGTGCAGCAGATTCACTAGGGGGTAGTGCAGGAGCTGCACCCAGAACCAGTCACTCTTTTGAATCAGTAAAGGAACCAGTCACTGAACCAGTTGCGACCCAGGCTGAAGCCGTGGTCGCGGAGGGTATCGTGCTTCCGTTTACGGCTCAGCAGCCGCGCTGCGAGATCCCGGCCGATATGCCAGGGCCGAAGGAACAGTCCTGCAAAACGTTCAAGGCTTGGGCGAACTATGCCATGGCCTACCGCAAGCGCTACCACGCATGGCCGGTATGGAACGCCAAAGCAGGCGGGCAGGTTGGCCAACTGATCAGCCGTCTCGGCATCGATGTCGCTCACCATGTAGCCGCGTACTTCCTGACCATCAACGACGCGCGCTTGATCAACGGTTGCCACAACCTTGGCGACCTGCTGGCCAAAGCTGAGGCCTACCACACCCAGTGGGTGACCAACCGCCAGATGAACGCCACGACTGCCCGCCAACAGGAACAGACCCAGGCGAACATGAACGCGGCCCAGGAAGCGGCTGACGCGATCCGCAATCGTCAGAGGGGTAAGCGCAATGCTTTCCTCTGACCAACAAGCCGAGCTGGCCGTGGCCATCTGCGCAACTGCCGAGGCAATGGGGCAGGTGATTAGCGCGGGAGGCGCTGAGTTGATCGCTGAGGATCTTTCGGCCTATGAGCCTGGCGTGATCATTGGCGCACTGCGTGCGTGCCGGAGAGAGCCAGCTGGGCGCCTTTCGCTCGGTATGGTCCTCAAGCACATCCACGCGGCTGACACTCGCCCGGGCAAGGATGAGGCGTGGTCGATCGCCCTGGCGGCAAGTGACGAGCATGAGACGGTCGTGCTCACCACTGAAATCCGCCAGGCCATGATCGCGTCCGAGCCAATCCTTGAAGCCGGCGACAAGGTCGGCGCCCGGATGGCCTTCATGAGCGCCTACGAGCGCCTGGTCAGCTTCGCGCGGGCCGAGGACCAGCCGGCCAAGTGGGAGGTTTCGCTGGGTTACGACCAGGGCCGTCGCGTCACTGCGATTGAGTCGGCAGTCCGCGCTCAGCTCATCACCCACGAAACCGGTGCTAAGTACCTGGCCGACCTGCGCATCGCACCCATTACCCAAGACGGCCAAGCTATTGCCGGCCTGCTCACTGGTGAAGTGCGCCCGTACGCTGGTTCCAAGACCCGCGAAAAGCTCGCCGAGGTGCGCTGCATCCTCGAGGCGGCGAAGGCCAAGAAAGACCGCCAGCGCGCCAAAGAAGAACAGCGCCGTCGCATCGAAACCTATCTGCGTAAACGGCAAACACGCGTCGCCATTGCTCAGTTGAACATCAAGCGCGCCGGGCAGCCGGCTGGGGAGGGGGTGTGAGCCTATTCAAAAGAGATCTCCTGATTCGCAGTCAGGTGGATAACGCGCTTTTATTCCTCGGCGGCTGGTACCTGAGCTGGGACTTTTACTCCAGCAGCCCACACACCGGCTTGCGCGCTCACGCGCTCTACTCGAAGGCCCGGGGCCTGGTTGAGCATGACCGCGCGCTCATCAAATCGATGGATCGTCTAGAGGGCCGCGCTCATGGCTGACAAAATCAGCGTAAACAGCAAGGCCAAGCTGTCCGAGGCCGTGACCATGCTGACCCGCATGTTCCGCGACAAGAAGTTCGTCGTGGTCACCATGCGTCCGGGCAAGGATCGCACCCTGGATCAGAACGCTCTGTGGTTCGCCATGTACGACCGAATCGCCAAGAGCACCGAGATGGGCGACATCGAGGATGTGCGCCGGTACTGCAAGCTGCACTTCGGCGTGCCGATCATGCGCGCCGGCTGCGATGAGTTCCGCACCGGCTGGGCCGAGTCGTTCATCCACCTGCCGTATGAGGTGAAGCTTCGCCTAATGGGGCCGTGCGCGATGTTCGGGCCGGATGGCTTCCCGGTGACCCGGCTGTTCGACCGGGCCCAGGGCTGCCAGTTCACCGACTGCATCTTGGCCGAGTTCGCGCCACAGGGTGTTGTGTTCAGTGACCTGTTGAGCGAGGAGGCGGCATGACACTGGCCAAGGAGATCAAACCGAAGAAGTGTAAGGCCCCAGGTTGCGGCAAACCCTTCAAGCCGACCATGACCACGCAGAAGGTGTGCAGCATCGCCTGCGCGCTGGCCATGTCCAAGGACTCGAAGGTGCAGAAGATCGCGGCCAAGGCCATTACCAAGCAGGCCCGCCAGGACCTGCAGGAGCGCCGGGAGAAGCTGAAGACCCGCCGCGAACACATGGCCGAGGCGCAGACCGCGTTCAACGCCTACATCCGTGAGCGCGACGCCGGCCTGCCGTGCATTAGCTGCGACTCGTTGCCGAGCGACCACGACCTCATCACCGGCAGCCGCTGGGACGCCGGCCATTACCGGTCGGTGGGAGCCTGTCCGGAGCTGCGCTTCGAGCCGCTGAACGTCCACCGTCAGTGCGTGAAGTGCAACCGGAACCTGTCGGGCAACGCGGTCGAGTACCGCATCCGCTTGGTGAAGCGCATTGGCGCCGAAGCTGTGGAATTCCTCGAAGGGCCTCATAAGCCCCAGCGCCTGACCATCGAAGACCTGCAGGCCATCAAGGCGCTGTACAGGCAAAAACTCAAAGACCTCCGGAGGGCAGCAGCATGAACTTGACACCAACCGACAGCGGCCAGCTGCTGATCCTGGCCATGGTCATCTTCGGCGGCTACGCGCTCGCACGTGCGGCAGCCATCAAGGCCAAGCGCAAGCGTGAGGAGGGCGGCCCATGCAACTGAACAGCGCGCGCCAAGCGTGGCATGACTGCCTCTACACGGCCTGGGATAGCCAAGGCGCATTCATCGAACAGCTGGGCCTTTTGGGCACCATGGTCCAGACCACGGAGAAGCAGCGGAAGGCGAGCCATGCTGTGCACCAGGCCCTGGCCGGTGGTGTGCAGGCGGCCATCTTCAAGCTGCCCGGCAGTCTGCGCGCCTTCGGCAACTTCATGTATGCCCCGCAGAGCGGCGACAACGAGCGCGAGGTGGCCGAGGAGTGCGTGTTCTCGCTGGCAATGGCCAGGTCGGGCCGTATGACCGCGGCCAAGCGCGAGCGCTGTGAGTACGTAGCCAAGGGCGTGATGTTCCGTTACCGCCGCATGCACCAGGGCGGGCAGTCATCGGCGCAGGACCCGTTTGAAAGCCCGGAGTGGTTCAAGCGCTGGATCGACGATGTGTACGGCGTGACGCTTCCCTCATGCGCCTGGGCCAGGGACTGGGAGCCATTCGTGCAGATCTGCTTCGAGGTTTGCGAGGACATCGACAAGCGTGCGCTGTCGCCGGTGGCGGCCGCAATCTACAAAATGAAAGAGGCCGCATGAGGGCCTATTGCGTTCCCGCACGCGTAGTGGCAGTATTTGCCCATTGTTAGAGTTTTGCCTTTGGCAAATACCACCAAAAACCCGGCCATTGCGCCGGGTTTCCTATTTGGCGTGCGCTATTCGATCCCCATAGATTTGGTGATCAGCGACGCACCTACAGCCAGGAACTGGTCAACGAGCTTCGAGGTCGTCGCTTTAGCCCCTTCGGACGACGCCTTTCGCAATTTTTCGCCCAGCGTGTCACTGCCAATCTCTGGCTGATCTACATGCTTCATCGATTTAAGCCCAGCTGCAGAAAGGGTATACCGCGAACTGATGCGGCCGGCTCGCTGAGACAGGTAACCCTCTTCAGCGAGCCAGTAGGCTGAGTGATCAATAAAATTGCTCAATTCCCTCCAGCCTGATGTGTAGATCACGCCACCAGTTTCATCTCTTGTTGGCTCCTCATTGCTCAGCCCAAGTGCTTTTGGACACAAAAAGACAGGCTCAGGAAACTTCGAGTAAAGCGTTGAGAGGATAAGGGCGGTGATCTCGTCAAAGCGCTCAATATTTGATTTTTCCATTGCTCAGCTCGTCGTCTAAATGTGCGAATCACGATAGCACGCAGCCATGGTTTTACTCTCATCGCACTTGCCCGGTCCCTAAATAGGGCCTCACCCCCGGGCCTTTTCTTCTAGGAACCATTCATGGCCGAACCAGCAAGCACGACTGCCGGCGTCCTGCTGGTGAAGTACGGCGTGATCATTGGCGGCTTCGCAGGAGCGATCCTCTCGCTGACCTTCCTGCGGGGCCTCACCCGGGGCCAGGCGGTCGCAGCCTTCTTCACCGGGTTTACCTCGGCAGTTTTCTGCACCCCGTTGGCAATAAGTTTCTTCAAGCTTGAAGCCGGCGGAGAAACCCAATACGGCGTGGCCTTTCTGATAGGCCTTCTGGCAATGAACATCATCCCGGTGCTGAAGTCGCTCGTGGGTCAGTTCGGAGCCAAGGGAGCTACCTGATGAGCTCGACCCTGATTTCAGTCCTGATCGGCGCCAATGCCTTCCTGAGCGTGCTGGTGGTGATCGCCGCGTGCGACTACCTGCGCCGGATCAGGCCAATGGATGCGCCACTGCTGGCCGTCGCGTTCTACCTGGTGGCCATTGGGGCATTCGGTGCGTTCGTCCTGGCCATGAACGGCCACGTGCCCACCCTGTACGGCGTAATCCTCAAGCTGGGGATCGTCCTGTATGCGGTAGCCCGGCGCGGCCATGTGTTCCAGCCGGGGTAGGACTCCACAAATTCGATATGCGCCGTTTCGTGGCGCGAGAGGACTCCATGAGCAACGTCACGCGAATTCGCCATGAGCTTCCTGTCAGCATGGATATCGTCCATGCGGTGGCCGAGTTCGATGCCGCTCTGGTGAAAGCGATTGTTGCGGCCAAGGAAGCCGGGCTTCCTCAGGGGTTGCTCGCTGCCATCCTGCACGGCCACGCTCATGCCGAGACGCACAGGATGGTGATCACGTGAGGATCTGCTATTGGCTTCGTGCACCTTTCGCAAAATCGACGGCGGCAGTAATAGCTGCTCTTGCTTGAGGGCTATTTCTCCAGCACGTAGATCCCAATGCGGCAGATGCTCGCGCCAAGATGTCGGTAACATCGGCTCTGCCCAGTTCGGCTAATGATTCGATACCCATCTGCTCAAGTCTGACGATGACCGTCGGGCCTACGCCCTTGAGTTCCAATAGTGCAGCACGTTCCTTCGGTGGAAATGGCATCAGTGAAATCCCTATCTGATCAATGGTGCTCTGCAAGATTGCCTCATGTTGATAGTCGGTGCCACAAGCGGCTGGAGGCTAAGCACTTTGGCTAGACCACTTCCGCCGGCAGACCTGATCGAATCCATGTGGCTCACACTACGCCCGGCTACCGGTGTGTGGGATTGGGTGCAGAGCGAGATCCTTGCAGACACCGGTAGCATCCATAACCCAGACCATGCTCACCTGATGGACGCCAACATTGGCGTGCTATGGGCGTCCAGCGGGTTCGCCAAGCAAGGGCGGGTCGTCCTTGGCCAGGCCGAGCAGCTGATGTTCCGCGCTGGCGGATGGCAGAAGGCCCGGCAAGAGCAGCAGATGCGGGAGTGGTTCGGCGAGGAGCCGGACTACCTCATCACCCTGGCCGCCGACTACTGCTCCCAGTGCACCGATGCTGAGTTCTGCGCCCTGGTCGAGCACGAGCTGTACCACATCGCCCAGACGACCGATGAGTTCGGCGCACCCAAGTTCACCCAGGACGGGATGCCCAAGCTCTACCTGCGTGGCCACGACGTCGAAGAGTTCGTCGGGGTGGTGAGGCGCTACGGTGCCAGCGACGACGTACAGCAGCTGATCGATGCTGCAAGCCGGCCGCCAGAGGTGGCCAAGATCAACATTTCGAGGGCCTGCGGAACCTGTCTACTGAAGTCGGCCTGATTTTTGGACAGGTTTGGACGGATGAACGCCTATGGCAGCCCTATCAAGTGAGGTGAAGGTTTTCGTAATTCAGGCCTTGGCCTGCTTCGATACGCCTTCCCAGGTGGCCGAGTCGGTCCAAAAGGAATTCGGCTTGACCATCACCCGGCAGCAGATCGAGTCGCACGACCCCACGAAGGTCTCTGGGAAGGGGTTGGCCGCCAAGTGGAAGCAGCTGTTCGAAGACACTCGCAAGCGTTTCCGCGAAGACATTACTGAGATTCCCATCGCCAACAAGGCCTACCGTTTGCGCGGCCTCAATCGGATGGCTGACAAAGCCGAAGGGATGCGGAACCTGACCCTGACGGCCCAACTGTACGAGCAGGCGGCCAAGGAATGCGGCGATATGTACGTCAACCGCAAGATCGAACCCGACAAGCCCCTGGGCTCCCAGGCGGACCAGCAGCACGCAGTTGCTGAGTACAAGCTGGAGCCAGACGAAGGTGTCCCGACTACCCCGTACCTATGACCCGCCGGTGAAGCTGACGCCGAAGCAGGCGAACATCTACGTTTGGGGCTTTCAGCCTGAGGCACGCTTCCGTGATGCGGTGTGCGGGCGTCGATTCGGCAAGACCTTCCTCGGCAAGGCAGAGATGCGCCGCGCGGCCCGATTGGCTGCGGAGTGGGGCGTGAGCGTCGAGGACGAGATCTGGTATGGCGCGCCGACGTTCAAGCAGGCCAAGCGGGTCTTCTGGCGCCGCCTGAAGCAGGCCATCCCAGAAGCCTGGCGCGCAGCTCGACCGAACGAGACCGAGTGCTCGATCACCCTGAAGTCCGGCCACATCATGCGTGTGGTCGGCCTGGACAATTACGACAACTTGCGGGGCTCCGGCCTGTTCTTCGTCCTGGTGGACGAATGGGCGGACTGCCCGTGGGCAGCCTGGGAAGAAGTGCTCAGGCCAATGCTCTCGACTTGCCAGTACACGATTCCTCAGACCGGCGAGTCGAGAAAGGGCGGGCACGCGCTGCGGATCGGGACCCCGAAGGGCTTCAACCACTGCTACGACACCTACCGCGACGGACAGCCGGGCGGCGAGCCGGATCACAAGAGCTGGCAGTACACCTCGCTGCAGGGCGGCAACGTCCCGGCCGATGAACTGGACGCTGCCCGCCGCAAGATGGACCCGCGCACGTTCCGTCAGGAATACGAGGCCGGCTTCGAGAACTACGCCGGAGTCGTGTACTACACCTTCGACCGGGCCGAGTGTCGCACCAGTGAGCGCATCAGGCCGGGCGAGGCCGTGCACATCGGCATGGACTTCAACGTCATGAAGATGGCCGCGGTCGTGTACGTGGTCCGGGACGGCCTGCCGCTGGCGCTGGATGAGTTCCACTCGGTGCGGGATACGCCCGAGATGATCGAGAAGATCAAGGTTCGCTTCTCTGGCCACAGCGTCTCCGTGTACCCAGACGCTAGTGGCCAGAACACCAGTAGCAAGAACGCTAGCGAATCGGACCTGTCCCTGCTCAAGAAGGCCGGCTTCACCGTGGTGGTCGACTCACAGAACCCCGGCGTGAAGGATCGCATCAACGCGGTCAACGCCATGTTCCTCAACACCTACGGTGAGCGGCGCCTGAAGGTCAACATCGACCAATGCCCGCAGCTTACCCAGTGCTTGGAGCGGCAGACCTACACCGATAAGGGTGAACCGGACAAGGACCCCAAGAAAGGGCACGACCACATGAACGACGCCGCCGGATACTTCATCGCCAAGCGGTTCCCGATCAAGACTCAGTCCGCCGGCACCCGCCGCATCGGAGGTTTGGCGTAATGCCTGTTCAATCCACCAACCCAGACTACGACGCTCACATCGAAGAGTGGCGGATGATGGATGACGCCCTGGAGGGCGAGGGCGCTATCAAGCGCAGTCCGCGCAACCTGCCAAAGCCCAGCGGCATGACCGAGGCCGAGAAGTTGGATGGCGCCGGCAATGCCTACCTGTACCAGAACTACACCGCCCGGGCCCAATACGAACACTGGGTGCGGGATTCGCTGCGCTCAATGATGGGCCTGGTCTCGCGATTGATACCCGAGGTGAAGCTGCCTGCGGGCCTGAAGAGGCTGGAGGACAACGCTACGGCCGATGGCTTCGGCCTTAGCCAGCTGTTCCTGCGGATCGTGCGCCAGGCTATTTCCCACGGCCGGGTGCCGCTGGTGGTCAACATTGATGACGCGGGCCAGCCATACTTCGCCACTTATGCGGTTCGCAACGCCATCAACTGGGACACCGCCGACCAAGGTGGTCGCCAGGACCTGGTGCTGTCGGTGTTCCGCGAGTTCAGGCGCAAGGAGCAGGATCGCTACAGCCACGAATACGAGACGGTCTACCGCGAGTTCTACATAGATGGCTCAGTCTGTCGCACCGGTGTGCGTAACGAGGCCGGCGAGCTGATTGAGGACGACCGCCCTCTGGGCACCGTCGACGGCAGCAACAACCTGGTGCGCGGCCTGGGCTACATCCCCGTCATCTACTGCGGCTCCACCGACAACTCGCCCGATGTGGACGAAATCCCTCTGCTGACCATGGCCCGGGCCGCGCTGAAGTCGTACCAGCTGAGTGCTGACTACTTCACCGCGCTGCACCAGACCAGTCACCCGCAGCCGTGGGTATCTGGTCTGGACGAGAGCGTGGAACTCAGCGTCACCGGCCCATCGGCGGCCTGGGACCTTGGCCCAAGCGGATCGTGCGGCTACCTCGAGTTCCAGGGTGCCGGCATCCAGGCCGTCCGCACCGCGATGGAAGACCAGAAGAACGCGGCCCTTGAGGCTGGCGCCAAGGTCATGGACGTTTCCGGTACGGAGTCGGGCGAGGCCCGCAAGACACGCCAGAATGACCAGCACGCCACGCTACATAGTATTGTCATTACCGCCGCGGCCGGCATCGAGCAGGCCCTGCGATACGCAGCTGAGTGGACGGGCTACAACCCGGACGAAGTCGCGTTCAAGGTCAAGCCGGAGTTTGTGATGCCGGTAGTAGATGCCCAAGTATTGGCCGAGCTGCAGAAGAGCGTCATGGCCGGCACCATCAGCGCCGAGACCTACTGGCAGTATCTGACCACTGGAAAGCTTCCCGAGCACCCCTACGACGAAGAGGCCGAACTGATCGGCGACGATCACGGCACTGGCGGCGTGAACTTGGATAAAGAAGATGGCGACGAAACCGCAGCAAACAGCGGACGAGAAGCTGCTGGAGCAGGTCAGCCGCCACTCGGTGCTGCTTGAGCGGCTCAAGGCTGGCGAGGTTAAGAAGTTTGAGACCTATCTGCGTCGCGCTGACGCCCATGTCCGCGACCAACTCACCCGCAAGGAACTGACCACCTACAGCCGCAGCCGGCTTGAGGAGTTTCTTGGCCGGGTGGGCGGCGAGTTGCTGGAAATCTACAAGGCCTTCAGCGACCGGATGCAGTCCGACCTGGTGGATATTGCGCAGTACGAGGCTGCATTCGAGGGGCGCAGCCTGGCCAAGGCTCTGCTGATCGATGCGGTCATGCCAGCGGACTCCCTGATCCGGGCAGCGATCAACACGCAGCCCCTGCAGGTGGCCGGTGTGGATGGCGGCAAGCTGCTCAAGCCCTTCCTGAGTGGGTGGACACGTACTGAAGCGGACAGGGTAACCAATGCCATCCGGATGGGGGTCGTGCAAGGCCAGAGCAACGCCGAAATCACCCAGGCCGTGCGGGGCACCGCAGCGCAGAACTTCACGGACGGCGTGCTGGCAGTCACGAACCGGAGCGCCCGGGCGGTCGTCCAGACCGCAGTCCAGCATGTCGCCACCACGGCGCGTATGGAAACCCTCAAGGCGAACGCCGAGGTGGTGCCGGGCTATCGCATCGTCGCCACTCTGGACCGGAAGACCAGCGTGCAGTGCCGGAGCCTGGATGGCCGCGAGTACGAGATAGGCAAGGGGCCTGTGCCGCCGTTTCACATCCACTGCCGAACCACCATCACGCCGATTACCAGGTTGTCGGCGCTGTTCGGGGAGGGTGCCACAAGGGCAGCAGTGGGCGCGGATGGCGGCGGGCAGGTCTCGGCAAGCCTCAGCTACTACCAGTGGCTCAAAACGCAGCCAGCGGCGTTCCAGGACGCCGCGCTGGGACCGGTGCGCGGCAAGCTGTTCCGTGATGGCGGCCTGACTGCTGAGCGCTTTGCCACGTTGCAGTTGGATAAGAACTTCAAGCCTTTGACGTTGGATCAACTGAAGGCGGTAGAGCCCTTAGCCTTCTCCGAGGCAGGACTCTAGTACTCATCGGGATCTGTCTGGCACTTGATGCGATCCAGCCGGTAGTTATCGATTTCTCTAAAGAAAAAGCTTGGCCAGTCATAAGCCTCTTTGCTTATCTCATTGTTCACTGCCAGCCGTTCCTCCTCTGATTTGGCTGACATGACCATGCGAATCGAATCAGCTGCCATCACTGCAGCGAGCCCAAGACGCAATGGGGCGTTCACTGACAGATCTTGCGCGGCGGCGATAGCTTGTTCGCCTGCTCGATAGTACTCATCGTAATTCATCTCTGGATTAATAGTCTTGCTGTACCACTCCGCCTTGCGAGCAAGGAACCTCCCTGCTTTTTCGCGAAGTTTGGCCTCCTGCTCGTCAATGCGTTTTACGCACGACTGGATCAACGCCTGCCTGAGCGATCTATCACTTGAGTACCAGGTTAGGCCCGTGCCGACCAAAGCCACGAATGCCGCGAGAACAGCAGCAAAGATTGCTTCGCCCGCGCGGCTTTTGTGTTTTTCAGGTTCGGGTAGGCGGGTTCTAAGTCTCCGACGCATTTGTCTCGTTCCTTCTCAATCCAAAGCTTGCTTCCCCCGGTTTGAGGGAGGAGCACCATTTTTCCCATCTCGCTAAGCGGGTCAACTAATCCCAAGGGGATAATTACATGCCTTTCGACTTCGATCCGGCCGCCCACGGCCTCACCCTCGACGATGCTCAAGCCGCAGCCCTCAAGGAGGCGCTGGGCGGCAAGGTGCAGGAATATGTGGACAGGGAGGTTTCTGGACTCAAGTCCAAAAACACTGAGCTGATCGGCTCCAACAAGACCATCAAGGCTGAACTGGACAAGCTGAAAGGCCAGTTCGACGGTCTGGATATCGAAGCGGTCAAGGGCCTGCTGGCAAAGGCCGGCCAAGATGAAGAGACCAAGCTGATCGCCGAGGGCAAGCTGGACGAGGTCATCAGCCGCCGCACCGAGCGCCTGCGCACCGACCTGGACAAGCAGGTCAAGGCAGCCAACGAGCGTGCGGACAAGGCCGAAGCCTTCGCCGCCAAGTACAGCGACAAGGTGCTGGCTGATTCCATCCGCGCTGCCGCCATCAAGGCCGGTGCGCTGCCCGAGGCTGCCGAGGACATCATCCTTCGCGCCCGCGGCACCTTCAAGCTGAGCGAAGACGGCGAGCCTGTCGCAACCGACCGTGCCGGCGAAGTCGTGTACGGGAAGGACGGCAAGACCCCGCTGTCTCCCCTCGAATGGGCGGAATCGCTGCGCGAGACCGCTACCCACCTGTGGCCAAGGGCTCAGGGTGCCGGGCAGACCGGCGACAACGGTGGCAAGGCCACGAAGAAATGGGGCGAGTACACCGAGACCGAGCGCGCTGCGATGGCTCGTGACAACCCCGACGCATTCAAAAAACTCCAAGCCACCCGAGGGACCTAACCCATGGCATCTACCCAACTGTCGGACATCTTCGTTTCCGACTACTACGGCACCTTGGAGCCGGTGAACTCCCCCGAGAAGACCGCCGTCTTCGAATCGGGCATCATCACCCGCTCTGCCACCCTGGACGACATTGCCAAGAACGGCCAGGGCACTTCCGAGATCAGCTACTGGCAGGATCTCGACGCCGAAGAAGCGCCGAACATTTCCAACGATGACCCTGACGACCAGGGCGAGCTTGGCAAGGCCGAGCAGGGCAGCATGCGTGCCCGGACCCTGTACCTCAACAAAGGCTACGGCGTCTCCGACCTGGCTGCCGAGCTGGCCAACTCCGAGCCGATGCAGCACATCCGCAACCGCTTCGGCACTTACTGGACCCGCCAGTGGCAGCGCTATTTGATGGGCGCCGGCCGCGGCATCATCGCGGCCAACATCGCCCAGAACGGTGGCGACATGGTCAAGGACTCGGGCGCCTCGATCAGCGCTAATGCCTTCCAGGATGCCGCTTTCACCGCCGGCGACGCCGCCGACATGTTCGCCGCCATCGGCGTGCACTCGGTCGTCATGAACCAGATGGTGAAGCAGGACATGATCGAGTATCTGCGCGACTCGCAGGGCAAGATCATCCTGGCGACCTACCTGGGCAAACCGGTATTCATGGACGACGCCCTGACTTACGCGCCGGGCCAGTACCTGTCGCTGTTCTTCGGCCAGGGTGCTTTCGGCTACGGCGAAGGCGATCCGACCAAGCCCGTCGAGCTGGAGCGCAAACCAGGCGGCGGCAACGGTGGCGGCGCCGAGGTTCTGTGGGAGCGCAAGACCTTCATCCTACAACCGGCCGGCTTCAGCTGGCAGGGCAGCGAGAACCGCAACCTCAGCCCGACCGCGGTCCAGTACGCCGCAGCAGCGAACTGGAAGCGCGTCTTCGACCGCAAGCAGGTTCCGTTC
This sequence comes from Pseudomonas inefficax, assembly GCF_900277125.1. GTDB lineage: Bacteria > Pseudomonadota > Gammaproteobacteria > Pseudomonadales > Pseudomonadaceae > Aquipseudomonas > Aquipseudomonas inefficax. Next base: position 23,489 of record NZ_OPYN01000167.1, on the reverse strand, counting down.
GCCGCGGTCATCAGCGGCACCGCCACCCCTTGACCCCATGATGCGGGGCGCCGGCCTGGCGCCCTGCGCAGGAGATCAGCATGAAAGTCATCTACACCAACACCCCGGGCACCGAGCGTGGCACCTGTTACCGCCGCCTGGACCAGTTCTTTGGCGTGATCGATGGCGCTACCTCGGTGTCCGTTCAGGGCGATGCTCCGCACATCGGCGAGGCGTACCAGCGCCAGGGCATCAGCGTCAGCGAGATCGAAGAAGGGCTGCGCTTGGACGGCCCCACCGTCGCTCAATGGATGGCGGAGGGCTACAAGGCGTCGGCTTACCCGCCGAACGGCTATGCCTCGGTCAGTAGTCAGGCGGAGATCGACAAAGCGCTCGAGGACGAGGGCGGCGACGACGAGACCGACCCTCACAAGATGAAGGTCCCTCAGCTGAAGGCCTGGCTGACTGCCCTGGGGATCACCTTCGACCCCACCCTCAACAAGCCAGATCTGCAGGCCCTCATCCCGTCGAAGGAATAAGCCATGACCGACTTCATCACCGTCGCTGATGTTGACCAGGCGCTCGGGCAGGGCTGGGCAGGCGATGGTGATGCGGTCCTCGCCGTTGCCATGGCCAATGCCTGGCTCACGGCCAAGATCAAGCGACCGGTGCCAGACCCGGTGCCGGATGCCATCGTGACTGCCGGCGCGCAGGTGGCCAAGCTGGCTGCGGCCGGCAAGCTCTACAAGGACACCCAGCGCGAGGTGCAGAGCAAGACGGTATCGGCCCAGGCTGGCACTTCGACCAGCAAAACCTATGTCGCGGGCTCCGTCGATCGCTCTACTGGCGAAAATTTCGCCCTGGACCTCATCGCCCCGTGGATACGGCGCACTGGCACCGTGATGCTCAAGAGGATCTAACCCATGGGCATGCGCGATGAAATTCAGGCCGACCTGGCGGAAGCCTTCGATGATCCTGATGGCCTAGCCGACACGGTGAAGCCTGTGGCTGGGTCTCGCACAGTGAAGGGTGGTTACGACCCTGATATCGGCGGTACGGTGCCGGCCTCGACCATCTACTACGTCGGCCGCGGTGTGTTCGGGAGCTATCTGGCCAAGGAGATCGACGGGACCCGCATCCAAACCGAGGATGTGAAGCTGCTGGTGCTCCAAAACGAGATTTTCGAGGGGCAGGCCGGTGCCGCTACCGATGTTCCAGCTGCCCCCAAGATAGGTGACCAGGTGAGTGGGTATCGCGTGCTCAACGTTTACGAGGACCCGGCCCAGGCGACCTGGACCATTCAGCTGAGGAAGTGACATGGCGCGCGGCTCACACATGGCCCAGCGATACGGCGGGCAGCAGGGCGGGTTCGCTGAGGCCATACGGGCCTTCGCAGAACAGGCGGAGCAAGCCCTGGACGCTACCTTCCGCGAGATCGTGATCGAGATCGGCAGCAGCGTCATCCGCATGTCACCAGTAGGCAATCCGGAGCTGTGGGCGGCCAACGTGGCCCACCGGGCCAAGGCCAACAAAGCTGCCGATGACTACGACTTCAAGGTGACGGTCCGCAACACCCTGATCAACCTGAACCAGGACAACTTCACCAAGGCCGGCAAGCTGCGCAAGGGCGTGAAGTACGCGAAGCCCCTGACCAAGACCGAGCGCGAGCAGAACTTCGCTGTGAACGGCCTGGTCGCAGGCCAGGGCTATGTGGGCGGGCGTTTCCGGGGAAACTGGCAGTTCTCCATTGATTCGCCGGCAACCGAAGAGCTCGATCGAATCGACCCGTCGGGCAGTGAAGCCATTACCGCGCTCATCACCCAGGTACAGGCGCTGACCATAGGCCAGACAGCGTACATCGTGAACAACCTGCCGTACGCTATCCCGCTGGAGTACGGGCACTCATCGCAGGCCCCGGCCGGCATGGTCAGGGTGACCCTGGCCAACTTCCAACGCATCGTCGACGAAGCCATCAGGAACAACAGCGTATGAGCCAAGCAAAGGCCCGGCAGGCTATCGAGATCAAGCTGATGGCCTGGGCCACGGCGCGCCCGATCCGGGTCGCGAACTTCCAGCAGGCCTTCGAAGCTCAACCAGGTGAAACCTACCTGCAGGCTTTCCAGCTGCCGGCGGGCACCACCTGTCGCTACCTGGGCGGCGAGGCCTACGAGTACACCGGCGTCTACCAGGTGAGCATCGTTTGCCCGGCGGGCGAGCCTCTGGCTACCGCCGAGAGCCTGGTCGATGAGCTTTCGAGCCTCTTCCGGGTTGATTCGTCGCTCAGCCGCAACGGCTTCGAGGGCCTGATCACCGGACCAGTTGACCAAGGCCCAACCATCACCGAGTCGGCGACCTACACGGTCCCAACTAGCTTCACCTACCGCGGAGTCGCGGAACAACCGCCCGCTGGGGCCTAACCAACCGCCGCCCGGCGGGCAACAACGAGGAAACCTTCATGGCCGCAAAATTCCCGCTGCCGAACGGCTCTGTGCTGGAAATCGCCAGCATTTTTGGCGCCGCCGTCGCCTTCACCGCTCTGACCAATGCCTTGCCGCCGGTGGCCACCGCTGCCGGTCACGACATCGAGAATGGCGATGTCCTGCTGGTCAGCTCCGGTTGGGCACTCATCGCCGACCGTGCCGTCAGCGCCGCAAACGTGGCCGCCGACACGTTCGCCTTGAAAGGCCTCAACACCACCAACGTGGACAAGTACACACCTGGTGCTGGCGTAGGCTCGGTCCTGCCTGTGACCGCCTGGGCGCAGATTTCCAAGGTGACTGCATTCACTTCGGCTGGCGGTGAGCAGCAATACCTCACTGTGGGGTATCTGGAGGATGACGATGACCGTCAGTTCCCGACCAACCGCAACCCGATCACCTTGTCGATCACCGTCGAGGACCAGCCGAGCGCCGCCTATGTTGCCCTGGTCGAGAACTACGGCGACAGCAAGGAACTCGCGGTAGTGCGCCTCAAGCTGCCAGGGGGCGACCAGATCCTCTACCCTGGCTACGTCAGCATCACCACCACCCCGACCATGGACCGGAACAGCCTCATGACGCGCACCATCAGCATCGCACTCTCGGGCCGTCCCGTTCGCATCCTGGCCGTCGCGTAGGGAGGCCTCATGGCGAAGATCAAGATCGCGCAAAATCCCACTTTCGCTGCCATAGTGCTGGTTCCGCGCATTGGCGCCGAGCCGGCTTCCGTGCAATTCCAGTTCCGCTACATGGACCGCGTGGCCCTGTCCGCAATGTTCGACCGCTGGAACAAGGCGCGCGACGCCTGGGCGGAGAAGGCCCAAAAGGACGGCGCGACTTGGGAGGAGGTCACCACCGGTGAAATCGCCCTGCAGACCGAGCAGCTGGGCGATATCGTCACAGGCTGGGACTTGGAGGACGAGTTCAGCGCCGAGGCCATCGCCGACCTGGTGCGCACCTGCACCGGCGCACCGAAGGCAGTAATCGACGCCTACCAAGCCGCCTACAGTCCGGCCCGCTTGGGAAACTGAGGGCGGCGGCCCGGGCTTGCTACGAGCGCGGTCCGTCCGCCGAGCAACTGGCAGTGCTGGGCCTGACCCCTGACGACATCGAGGAGGAGGTGGTGGAGATCTGGCCAGACGCATGGTCAGCCTTCCGCCTGTTCGATGCCCTGGGCACGCAGTGGCGGGTGGCTTCGCGCGGCCCGTCCGGCCTGGACTACACCGCCATCCCCGCAACCGCCTCAATGCTCGGCATCAAGCGCCGCGACCTCAACGACATTTTCCCAGATCTCCGCGTCATGGAGGTTGAGGCCTTGGCCGTAATGACCGAATTCAACGCCGCATAGTAGAGCCGCGAAGCGGCCGTCGATCACCGAAAATACCTTCGTATAGGGGGTGTAAACAGCCTATAAGCATGCTACAACGTAATTGCGCAGCCTAAAGATTCTGTTTAGGAGGCCGAAAAATCGTTGCGATAGCCAATCGGCGGGATAGCCGAATTCCATCGGAATTAGCAGTGACACTTGACGTCAGAGTAGATACTATTCGCGCCGATTACGTACCTTTGGTACGCCGGTGAACGGAAAAAACACCGGAATTTTGGCTCATACAGAGCCCATGGCGGTACGCATGAAGCCCGCCACGAAGGAGAGAAACAATGTCCGCACTTCTGCAAACTCGCCCAAAATTTGACGTTCCACGTCGTAAAAAAGACGTCGTAGAGCCTCGTCCTGAGTTTGGAAAGCATGAAGAGCAGGTGGACCAGGCCTTCGCGATCACCTTTGAGCGCTACGAGCGCGCCATCGAAGAGCTGGCGAAGCGATAATCAATGCCAGCCAGGTGTAAAGGACTACTCTACCTAAGCTGTGAGGACCTGATCCTCATCAACGAGCGGCTGATCAAAATGAAGACCCCGGGAGAAATCTGCGGGGTCCTCAGTCAGGCAAGTCTCGAAACGGCTCAGCAAAGCATTGGACTGCATCGGTATTTCGCTCAGACGGAAGACGTCATAACACTGGCTTCCGTGCTATTCGAAAGCCTGGCTCGAAACCACCCGTTCCATAACGCCAACAAGCGCACCGCAGTGGTAGCCACATCGATCTTCATGCTGATGAACGGTTATGAGCTCACTGCGCCCGGTGACGATCTAGTCGAGATCGCGGTAGCCGTTGTCACGCACGTGGTCGACAGGGAGACTCTCGAAGACTTCCTATATCACTGGCACAGGCCGATAGACGAACTGGAGGCTCTCGGAAACGATAGTCTCAGGCGGCTAATTGACCGAACCATGATTGGTTAGAGCCCAGCTACCGCGCTGGGTTTTTACATTTAAGGGGCTCTGAGCCCCTGCATATTCAACCCGCTTAGGCGGGTTTTTTATTGCTCGGAGAAAAGCATGACGACCATCGCGTCCCTTGGCTTGCAGATCGACTCCGGTGATGCCGTCGAGGCCAAGGACAACCTCGATCAGCTGACGGACGCCGGCAAGCGCAGTGAGGAGTCGGCTGGACGAACCGGGCGAGCCTGGGAGACTGCCCTGGGCAGCCTGCAGGGTGACACCCGGCAGATCGTTCAGGAGCTGCAGGCGCTCAACGGCAAGCAGACCGAGTTGGCTCAGCAGATGGCCACTGTGGGGCGCGCCGTCACCAGCGCCTCCACGGCGTTCAGCAGCGCCGCCGCCAACATGGGCGCGTTCCGCACCGAAGCTGCACAGGCGGGCAAGGTACAAGAGGCGCTCACCAATGCTACGGATGCCGGTGCCCAGGCCGGCCGGCGCGCTGCCGAATCCGCTGACGAGCAGCAGGCCAGGATTATGGCCGTGGCCAAGGCGTCGCTGGAGGCCAGCCAGTACGTTCAGTCGCTCAACCGGGCGACCGAGCACTCCGCTGAGGTCACCGCCCAGGCAAATGCTGTGCTGTCCGACAGCGTAAGCCGTCAGGCGGCCATCAACAGCCGGGCTCAGGCCCTGATTGCCACGGAAGAGCGCCAGGCGGAGGCGGCGAAGAAGGCTACCGGCGCGCATAGGGAAGAGGGGCAGGCGCTCGAGGAGCTGCTGGGCAAGATTGATCCAACCGTCGCGGCCATGGGCCGGCTGGACCAGATGGAGCAGAAGCTGAAGGGCTTCCGCACCAGTGGCGCGCTCGATGCGGAGACCTTCGGCGAGTACCAGGCGAAAATCGACCAGACGCGCACCGCATTGAGCGGCGCCGATGTTGCGCTGAACAAGACGGGTATGTCTGCCAAGGCCACCGCAGCAGCTCTGCGCGGCGTACCGGCGCAGTTCACCGACATCGTGGTGTCCTTGCAGGGTGGCCAGGCCCCGCTCCAGGTATTGCTGCAGCAGGGCGGGCAGCTCAAGGACATGTTCGGCGGCGTAGGCCCGGCCGTTAAGGCCCTCGGTGGCTACGTCATGGGGTTGGTGAACCCATTCACTGTCGCAGCGGCGGCGGCTGGGGTGCTGAGCTACGCCTACTACAAAGGTTCTGAAGAGGCGGATGCCTACAATAATGCATTGACCTTGACGGGAAGCTCCGCTGGTCTGACTGCAGACCAGTTGGGGGCTTTGGCCAAGCAGGTGAGCGCGACTGTTGGAACAACCGGCGCCGCTGCTTCGGTTTTGGCCAGCCTTGCCAGCAGCGGCAAAATTGCTGGTGACAGCTTCATGGATGTAGCGCAAGCGTCCGTATCGATGGAGGAGGCAACGGGTAGGGCAGTTTCCGACACCATTGCCGAATTTGTGAAGCTCGCGGATGACCCAGTGAAGGCTTCGGCCGCGCTGAACACGCAGTACAACTACCTCACGAGTTCGGTGTACTCGCAGATTGCCGCGCTCGAGCAGCAGGGAAGGCACGCAGACGCAGTCAAGCTCGCCACCGAAGCTTTCGCAGACACGATTAACGAGCGCACCCCGAAGATCATCGAAAACCTGAGTTGGTGGGAGCAGGGCTACAACGCTGTCGCCAAGGCAGCGGATACCCTGAAAAACATCGGTCGATCGAGCATCGATGATGATATTGCTCGTATGGAAGCGAACCTGGCTGGCGCTCAGCGCGGAGATGTGGGGGGCTTCCAGAATCAGCAAGAAATGGTCACGTTCTATACCGACCAACTTCAGTTCCTGAAGGACAAGAAAGCAGCACAAGAAGATATCGCTGTATTCGACCGCCAGGAGGCGGAGGCCAACGAGAAGACCATCAAGGCCATGGACAAGGTCGATGCCTTAGAGAAGTCGGCCTGGACCAATTCCAAGAAACGCAGCGAGGCCCTCAAGGAATACGAGCGGTCGCTGGATATCATCAGGAAGAAAGATCCAGCGGATTCTCGACTCAATCCTGAGACTGTAGCAAGGATCCGCAGCAACATCGCCGAGCAGTACAAAGACCCAGCCGGCCGGACTGCATCTGTCGACCTCTCCGGGTTCAACGAACAGAAAAACGCGCTGAGCGCCATCTTGGCCGAGTACAAGAATCACCAGAAGGAACTGGACGCGGCGCAGAAGGCGGGGCTTATCTCCCAAGAGTCCTATGCCTCCCAGCGCGCAGCGATAATCAAGCAGCAGAAGGGCGAGATCACCAACGCCTACGAGGCCGAGATCAAGGCCTTGGAGGAGGCCAAGGGGCGGAGCAGCACCAGCGCTCAGCAGAGAATCCAGTTGGATCAGAAGATCGCCGATGCTCGGGCGGCTATGGTCAAGGCGCAGAAGGACGCCGACACCGAGCTTTCGATGCTGGCGACCAATGAGCAGGGGCGTCTAGCTAAGCAAGCCCGGGCTGTGCAGACCTACACCGACGCCCTCGACCAGCAGGTCCAGGCGCTGAGGTTGCAGGGGCAGCGCGCCGCCGATGGCTTGGGGCTGGGTGACCGCCAGCGCAGCTTGCAGGATCAGCAGAACGGCATCACCGATCGGATGAACCAGCAGCGTCTGGACCTGGCCAACCAATATGGCGACGGCTCCCGTGGCATGAGCCTCGATGAGTACAACCAAAAGCTGGCGGCCCTGAGCAAGACCGAAAAGGACCTGCAGGAAACCACCATCGCCAACTACGACCAGATGACCGCCGCGCAGGGGGATTGGCGCAAGGGGGCGTCGTCGGCCTTCCAGAACTACCTGGATCAAGCGCGGGATGTTGCGGGGCAGACGAAGACCCTGTACAGCAACGCCTTCAGCTCGATGGAAGATGCTGTCGTGAACTTCGCCATGACCGGTAAATTCTCGTTCACTGACTTCACCAAGTCGATACTTGCGGACATGGTGAGAATCGAGACACAGCGCGCAGCGTCTGGTTTGCTAAGCAGTTTGGCCGGCTGGGGTGCTACGGCAGCCTCTGCGTGGTTCGGCAGCGGAACGACGTCCGCAGGATCGACCCAGGCCGGGTACAGCCCGGAGATCATGGACAACTTCGTCTCCGGTCAGCGCGCTGGTGGTGGTCCGGTAGCAGCCAACTCGCTCTACCAGGTCAACGAGCTTGGGCCAGAGCTGCTGAACCAGGGGGGTAAGACCTATCTGATGATGGGGGAGCAGGGCGGTACCATCACCCCGCTCGGCACTGGGCCTGCTTCAAACCTAACTACCATGAGCACTTCGGGCACGATGATCAGCGTGTCGGCACCGGTCAACGTGGCCGTCGCGGATCGAAGTGACGAAGGCATGGAGCTCGACCAGACGCTGCTTCAGCAAAACATGCAGAAGCAGATGCAGCTCGCTGCCGAGAAGGCTGTTGCAGATTCTTGGCGACCCGGCGGCGTGAGCTACCGGAACACCAAAGGAGGGCGCTGATGGCCATCGAGACGTTCAGCTGGCCGACGCATCGCGGCGAAGCACCAGACATCACTTACCGGGTCCGCGAGTCCAGGTTTGGCGGCGGGTACCGTCAGGTGGCGGGCGACGGCCCCAACAACAAGGAGGACAGCTACCCAATCACCGTAACCGGCACGAAGGCCCAGGTCCGCAAGATCATGGAGTTTTTCGACCGGCACGGCGGTGCTAAGGCCTTCTTGTGGTCTACACCGCTCGGCGATCTGGGGCTGTTCACCTGCGCCGACCCCAAGCCCACGCCCGTGGGGGGCGGTCGATTCAAGGTCTCCGCCACCTTCAAGCGGGCTTTCCACCCGTAGGGAGCATGCATGTCACTGATCAAGGACATCCAAACCCTGGAGCCAGGCAACGAAGTTCTGCTGTTTGAGCTGGATGGCTCGGACTTTGGTGCTGATGTTCTGCGCTTCCACGGGCACGCGATACCGCACACACCGGAGGACCTTGCGGCAGCTGGTGCGAACGCCGACCAGCTCCCGGCCAAGTCGATCTGGTGGCAGGGCAACGAGTACGGTGCCTGGCCCATGCAGATCGAAGGTATCGAAGCAAACTCGGACGGTACCGCAGTGCGCCCAACGCTGACGGTTGGCAACGTCAACGGAAGGATCACGGCGCTGTGCGTGGCCTTCGACAATCTGCTCGAGTTCAAGCTGACCATGCGCCACACGATGGCGCGTTACCTGGATGCGGTGAATTTTCCGGCAGGTAACCCGAAGGCCGACCCAACCGAGGAAGCCATCGAGGTCTGGTACATCGATCAGAAGGTGTCGGAGAACGGCAAGACGGTGGCCTGGGAGTTGGCCAGCCCCGGTGATGTCGGCGGGGAGACGATCGGCCGGCAGATGACCCAGCTTTGCCACTGGGCAATGACCGCCGGCTACCGCGGCCCCAACTGCGGATACACCGGGCCTTACTTCGACCTCGACGGCAACCCCACGGATGACCCGGCCAAGGACCAGTGCAATGGTTGCCTGGACTCTGGCTGCACCGTTCGGTTTGGCCAGGGCAACCAACTGCCCTTTGGCGGTTTCCCGGCCGTTTCCCTCATCGCACGGAACTGACCATGCGCAAACACATCTTGGCCGCCGTGCAAGCGCACGCCGCGGCTGAATACCCGCGGGAGTGCTGCGGGCTGCTCATCGCTGTGGGGCGCGCTCAGCGGTACTTCCCGTGTGACAACACCGCTGCGGATCCTGCAGAGGAGTTCCGCATCTCGCCGGAGCAGTACGCTGCGGCCGAAGACCTGGGTGAGGTGATCGGCATCGTGCACTCGCATCCAGATGCCACCAGCAGGCCGTCACCCCGTGACCTGGCCATGTGCGAAGCCACTGGGCTGCCCTGGTACATCCTGTCCTGGCCGGAGGGTGACCTGCGCACTGTCACTCCCACCGGTCACGCACCGCTGCTTGGGCGGCCGTTCGTGCACGGCGCCTGGGACTGCTGGCAGGTCTGCGCGGACTGGTACAAACGGGAGTGGGGCCTGGATTTCCCGGCCTATACCCGGGAGGAGGGATGGTGGGAGCAGGCGGACGGCCCGAGCCTTTACGAGCAGGCCTACGAGTCCGCCGGGTTCTACCAGGTTAGCCAGCCTCAGCGCGGCGACATGATCGTCATGGCCGTTGGCCGAACGGCTCACCCGAACCACGCGGGCATCTACCTGGGCGTCGACGCGCAGCTGCCCGGTGAGGACGGACAGGTCTTCGGACCTGGGCCTTTTATGCTGCACCACCTGCTGGGGCGGCCATCAGAAATCGTCGTGTTTGGCGGGCCTTGGCTCGACCGGACGCGCCTTGTGTTGCGTCATCGCGACGTGAAGTGAAGCGGCAATGCCGTTGGAGAAAAGATGCAGAAAAATGATCCGTATGTACCGGTTATCGTTTGGCGCCGGCGTTTCGTCACTCCACCAGACCGTGAGCCCGATGTAGTAGATGTGCAGCAAGGGCGCGCTGAATACCTGCTTAGCGGCCCTTACCGCCTTACCGAAGGCGCCAGGGTAGAGGTCATCGACGGGGCGTTACTGTGGACGGGATCCTCGGCCTAACGTCCGTCAAGGTGCATGAAAATTCGGGCAAGCCTGCCGTCGGCATTGCTATATGCGTAGTTAGCTGCCTCGACAAGCGCATACTCCTTGCCGGCAGTATCAAACTCTTGGCGAAGCTCTTTGAAGGATTTCTCAGTAAGGAACGAGTAGAGCTCGCCGTCGTTATGCTGGAACGATCCGTCTGTCGAGACGACACCACAGAGGTATCCAACCTCTTTGTGTTTCGTGATCAGCAGGTACGGAAAAATTGTTTGTCCTGGGTTCATCTTTTGTCCTTGCAACTCATCATGCCCCGGTCCACAGGCTTTCCGGCAACGGACCGGGGCGGTTCATTGGAGGAGCAAAGCTACTATGGCGAAATGCTGGCGCGGTACTGGTATTTCATCCACGCTGGATGGGTGGACAGGCTATGAACCTTAAATTCTGTCTATCTTGTCCAGGGTTTTTAGGCCACCAAGCACGTAATCCAATTCTTCGTCCGTTTTCGAGCTTAAGCCTGCTTCGATAATCTCTTCTAGCTGAGAGACATACTCCATGAGGTAGAGCTCGAACATCGGGCCGGGAGGCACTATTCCCATCATGAATTCAGCAGCCCATCGCCTCCTACTAGCTTCATCGAAGGATGCAATTACAGCTTTGGTCAGAGCTTCTTTACTGGGGTCGAGATCGACACCATCTTCGAAATCCTTTACCAGCTTTTCTCGTGCGTTGCGAATGGCAGCGGCTTTCTGTTGTGGCGTAATCAATTGGCGCTCTCCATGTCATGTTATTTTTTGCAGTCGATGCTCGCCCAGATGGGCTGAAACCTTGATAGCACAGATTGGATGAATTGGTTAACGATCCAAGACCTGTAACCCAGGTTCGGGATTATCACCCGGTTTAGCTGTGGTAGATTCCCGTCATCAACAAGGAGGGATCACATGCGAGTTCTGATCGGAGCAGTGGGACTGGTATTGCTGGCGGGGTGCGTGTCACCAAGCGATCTGAAAGGCAATTCACCGACGACCAAAGCCGTTACCAAGAAATCACCAAAGGAGTACGCGCTATGTGTACTCCCCCAATGGCAGGATGCTCGATCTGAAGCGACCATGTCAGAAACTCAGAATGGCTACCGTCTTGTCGTTGCTGCGATGAACCTAACAGACGAACTACTTGAAGTCTCGAAGACGGACGCAGGTAGCTCGGTTATATTTTATCAACGGGTTGCATGGATGCCCGGCGTCGGGCGTTCCGCGATAGAGAGTGCAGTAAAGTCGTGCCTTTGACATAGCGCCACCTATCAACCGCCTTCGGGCGGTTTTTTATTCCCTGGAGGAAAGTATGGCTGCAACGGTAGCGCATTACGCGCAGATGACGACGATCAAGCTTTCCGGCTCGCTGGCCCAGAAATTTGGCCGAGTGCATCGCCGCCAGTTGGAAAGTGGAGAGGGGTGGGAGGCATTCAAAGCTTTGCGCGTAACGCTTCCCGGTTTTGTAGAGGAAATCAGGCGGCTTGATGCCCTAGGGATCCGCTTTGCCGTATTTCGGAACCGAAAAAACGTAGGCGCGGATGACTTAGGGCGCCGTGGCACCAAAGAGATTCGGGTTGTTCCTCTTATTGGCGGGAGCAAACGCGGAGGCCTTCTTCAAACGATCATCGGCACCGTAATCTTCGTTGCGTCCTTTTTCGTTCCTGGGATGCAAGGGTGGGGGCAGTCTCTCGGCGCATCGCTTGCCCTGGGCGGCGTCATCCAGATGCTCAGCCCCCAAGCCAAGGGTTTATCCCAAAGCGCTGCACCCGAGAACCTGCCAAGTTACGCCTTCGGCAGCGCAAAAAACACTACTGCCAGCGGCAATCCAGTCCCGATCTGTATCGGCGAGCGCCGCTGGGGTGGGGCGATCATCTCTGCCTCCATTGAGGCGCAAGACAAGGCCTAGGGCCGATTCAGCGTACAGACCGCCTCCGGGCGGTTTTTTGTTGCCCGGAGGAAAGCATGGGCCCGACAGATCACCTGGACATCACCGGCGCCAAGGGCGGCGAGAGCAAGCCGAAATCCCCCGTCGAGGCGCCGGACAGCCTGCAGTCGACCAACATCGCCAAGCTGCTGCTGGCTGTCGGCGAGGGGGAGTTTGACGGCACACCTACCGACCGCGACATCTACCTCGACAATACGCCGATCATGGATGCCAGCGGCAACGTGAACTTCCCGGGCGTGAAGTGGGAGTGGCGCCGAGGCACTATCGAGCAGGACTACATCCAGGGCATCCCGTCGGTAGAGAACGAGACCACTGTCAACGTCGAACTGCGCAGTGACAACCCGTTCACCCGCGCATTGAGCAATACGCAGCTTTCCGCCGTGCGCGTACGCATGTCCTGGGCGCGCCTGGCCAAGCAGGACAGCAACGGCAATACCAACGGTTATCGCATCGAGTACGCCATCGATATCGCCACCGATGGCGGTGCATACGTCGAGGCTCATCGCGGCGCCGTCGATGGCAAGACCACCAACGGATATCAGCGCTCCGTGCGCGTGAACCTGGCGGCGGCTACCTCGGGTTGGATGCTGCGCGTACGGCGCATCACCCCGAACGCCAACAGCGGTACCGTAGCCGATACGATGACCATTGCCGGCTACACCGAGATCATCGACGAGAAGCTGCGCTACCCCAACACGGCGCTGCTGTACATCGAGTTCGACGCGCAGCAGTTCCAGAACATTCCGGCAGTGACCGTGAAGTGCAAGGCCAAGCGCTGGCCCGTTCCGAGCAACTATGATCCAGTGGCCCGCACCTACACCGGCGTATGGGATGGCACCTTCAAGCAGGCCTGGACCAACAATCCCGCATTTGTGACCTACGGCCTGTGCGTCGAGGATCGCTTCGGCTTGGGCAAGCGCATCAAGTCGTGGATGGTCGACAAGTGGGAGATGTACCGCATCGCTCAGTACTGCGACCAATTGGTGCCGAACGGGCAGGGTGGTCAGGAGCCTCGTTTTCTGTGCGACATGAACCTGCAGGGCCGCGCCGAGGCCTGGACCTTACTGCGCGACCTGTCCGCTATCTACCGTGGCATGGTGTACTGGGCCCACGGCTCGCTGTTCATGCAGGCGGACATGCCGCGTGCACAGGACATCGACTACGTGTTTACCCGGTCCAACGTCATCGACGGCGAGTTCGTGTATGGCGGTGCCGAGCGAAACACCCACTACAGCCGTGCGCTGGTCAGCTACGACAACCCTGGCAACAACTACGACACTGATGTGATCCCGGTGACCGACCTGGCGCTGCAGCGCCGGTACCGCGACCGGCCAATCGAGATCTCGGCCATCGGCTGCACGCGCGCATCCGAAGCCCAGCGCCGGGGGAAGTGGGCACTGCTGAGCAACAGCCAGGACCGCACTGTCAGCTTCAAGACCGGCATGGAGGGCCGTATCCCGCTGCCTGGCTACGTCATTCCGGTGGCGGATGAGCTGGTGGCCGGCCGCCCGAATGGTGGACGAATCTCGTCCGCCGCTGGCCGAGTGGTCACCCTCGATCGCGACACGCCGATCAAGGCAGGTGACCGCTTGATCCTGAACCTGCCCAACGGCACAGCCCAGGCGCGCACCGTGCAGTCCGTGGCCGAGCGCGCGGTGACGGTGACGACTGAGTACAGCGTGCAGCCAGAGCCCGAGCTGCAATGGGCAATCGACTACGAAGACTTGGCGGTGCAGCTGTTCCGCGTGCTGAAGACCACCCGCACCCAGGAAGGCGAGTACGAGATCACCGCGCTCGAGTTCAACCCAAGCAAGTTCGCAGCGATCGACACCGGCGCCAAGCTGGACGAGCGCCCGATCAGTGTCATTCCGGTCACTACCGTACCGCCGCCTGCCAGCGTTTCGCTGACTTCGGCCTATGCGGTGGATCAGGGTATCGCGGTCAGCACCATGACCATCAGCTGGCCGGCCGTCCAGGGGGCGGTCGCTTACGATGTGGAATGGCGCAAGGACAACGGCAACTGGATCCGCCTGCAGCGCACAGGTACTACGTCGGTCGACGTTGTTGGGATCTACGCTGGCGCTTACCTGGCCAGGGTGCGCGCCGTCAGCTCGTTCGACATAACGTCGACCTGGCGGGACTCGACGCTCACTGAGCTGAAGGGCAAGGAGGGGTTACCGCCGGCGGTCACTTACTTGGCGGCCGATCCGCTGATCTTCGGGATATCGCTGAAATGGGGAATTCCACCAGGCGCCGAGGACACCCAGCGGACAGAAATCTGGTACGGCCCAACGAACAGCCTGGAGGCTGCGACGAAGCTCGCCGACCTGGCCTACCCGCAGACCGAGCACGTAATGCAAGGCCTGAAGGCCGGTGTGTCGTTCTTCTTCTGGGCGCGCCTGGTGGACCGAACCGGCAACATCGGCCCATGGTACCCGACTGGCAATGGCGTGCTTGGCCAGTCTGGGGCGGATGCCAGCCCGGTGCTCGAGCTGATCAGTGGCCAGATCACCGAAAGCGAGCTGGGCCAGGAGCTGCTGAAGGAGATCGAGAAAATCTCGGGCGACTTCCCTGGCTCCGTCAATGATCGTATCAACGAGGCGAAGCAGGAATTAGAGGACCTGATCACCGACTTGACCGACCCGCTGGAGTACGTGCCCACCGACGCCTATGCCAAGAACGATGCGGTACGCAGTGGCCACCGCCTGTACATGGCCATCGCGCCGGTGCCGGCAGCAGCTGACGGGAGCAACGCGCCGCCGAACCCGGCCTTCTGGGTCGACATCGGCAGCATTGCCGAGACCGCAAATGGCCTGGCCCAGGCTGTGACGAAAAACACCACGGACATCGCCACGATAGACGGGAAGGTGATAGTGAACGCGGCCATGCTTCAGGCCGTGCAGTCGGCGTACCGCGACGAAAATCCGGAAGGTGCGCTCACCGATGCGCTACGGGGCTGGGATACGCTTGCCAAGGTGTCCGAGGAGTCGCGCACCAGGGCGACCCAGAACGAGGCGATGGCAACTCGAGTGACAGGTGTGGAGGCGAGAGTCGCGGACAACACCGGCAGTATCCGCAGCCTGGAGCAGACAGTTGTCACGAACGAGCAGGCCACGGCCAGCAGATTCACGGACGTAAACACCAAGGTGGGCTCCAACTCGGCCAGCATCTCGGTGCTGGAAAAGACGGTCACCGACAATGAGTCGTCGACGGCCTCTCGGCTTGAGACGGTCAACTCCAGAGTAGACGCTACAAATACCGCGCTCGATCAGGAGAAGGCCGACCGCGCGGATGGGATTGCCGGCGAGAGGGCGCTTCGTGAGGCATCCATCAGTGAGGAAGCAGCCACCCGCGCAGATGCCGACCAGGCGCTGGGCGTCCGCATTGGTTACATGGAGGCCTCTTTCACGGTGCCGCAGGCCGAGCGAGATGACACCGGCGAAGGTGCACTGACCGGAGCACTGAAAGGTTGGGAAAACACTGCCAAGATTGCCGAGGAGGCCAAGGTCCGGGCGTCTGAAATCGAAGTCCAGGCGAAGAAAACCGAAACGCTGGAGGTGTCGTTCAACTCGGCGCTGGATAAAGCCAACGGTGAAATACAGAAAACCAGCGCCTCGGTGCAGGTCACCAGCCAGGCCTTGGCTGCGCTCGATAACAAGGCCAGTACTATGTGGTCGGTCAAGATGCAGGTCAACGCCCAGGGCCAGTACGTGGCCGCTGGCATCGGCCTTGGCATCGAGAACGGCCCGGCCGGATTGCAAAGCAAGTTCCTGGTATCGGCCGACCTCTTCGCAGTGGTCAATGGCATCAACGGCACGCTTTCCTCGCCGTTCGCAGTGCAGGGTGGGCAGGTGTTCATGAATGAGGCCTTCATCCAAGACGGCACCATCACGAACGCCAAAATTGGCAGCTACATCAGCTCGACCAACTACGTGGCCGGCCAGCAGGGCTGGATCCTGAACAAGAGCGGGACGTTCGAGATCAACGGCACGGTGGCAGGGCAGGGGCGCTTGCTGATCAATAACCAGCGCCTGCGCATCTTCCACGCCAACGGCAACTTGGCGATCGACCTGGGAGTGAACGTATGACGGCAGGCCTAAAGGTCTACGACCCGAGCGGCCTGGCGCTGCTGGATATGACCAGTTCGATCAGCCAGATGATGGGCTATGTGGACACGGGAGCGGCCAACGGGTCGCTCTCGATTCCCCTGGCACCCGCTGGAAAGACGCTTTTCTACGCCATCACCGAGCTTTCCGCTCAGAACAAGTACCTCGGCAAGCGGCCGGGGGTGACGCTGGTCGTGGGGGCCTCCGTCGCCACCCTGTCTTGGCAGTACTCCTACGCCGGTGGATGGGGCTTCTACTCGCTCAACTGCCGCATTCACTATGGGTATTACTGATGTCTGCAGGCCTGAAGGTTTACAAGGAGGATGGAAGCCTCCTGTTCGACACTGAGAAGATCACTTATGGGCTTTTGAAGAGCGGCTATCTCTCTTTCCAAGTCAACTGGCCGCGCCTCGAACATCGATCGGCGCAGCTTCCCCCTAATGAAGGAAGCAGCTATGCAGAGTCATCGATTGTCGATGCAATTCACGGCTTCAGCGTTACCGGGGTAATTGCACCAATCGTATTTATAACGGGACCAGGAATCTCTTGCGGGTCCTCAAAGTCGGGTGACACCACGACGTTCTATTTCATCGGGGCCAGCCCTTCGACGAAGTTCTACTACTTCGACACTATGCGAAACACGCTGAACGGAGCAGGTCTCAAGTGCTACGACGAATCCGGCGCGCTCACCTTCAATTCATTACAGTACCCGCTAAACATCGTCGATACGATTAGTGCGCCCGCGCCCCCTACGCCCACAGTGGTGAACGGCATTAAGCTCTACAGCGTGCCTTTCGCGGGGGCCACCAAGACTGCTACGCGGTTCATCAACAGCGGCCCTTACTACTGTGTAGCAACCGTATTCATCGCTGTTGGCACAGGAGAGTTTGCGGCCAGCACTACCTTTTCGAGGTCGTTGGGGCAGGGCGCTATGGAGAATATGCCATCGCCCGGTAGTCCATTCCCTGCTCGCTCGAATATGCAAGCAAACATGGACGGTGCCTATGGAGCCGATGGCGGCATTTACTTCATGGCCTGTGACGCAGCCCGCACAACAATGCTGCTAAGCAATACCGCATCTACCGCTTACTTCGACATACCCACCGATCGATACCCGCAGGCGCTCGTCATCAAGACGGACGATCTCCCATTTCCATTCAACTAATCGGAGCATCCTATGCCCTGGTACAGGACAGGCACGGTCGCGATTGCGGCTGGCCAAACTACGGTGACCGGTACCGGCACCAATTTTTCCGCAAACGCCCGGGTGGGCGATGCGCTGCTGGGCCCCGACGGCAACTGGTATGAGGTGACCAACATTGCCAGCGCTACGGTGCTGAGCATCTTGCCGGCATACAAGGGGGCAACGGTAGCCGGCGGCACCTATGCCATTACGCCGGTGCAGGGTTACACCAAGACCCTGGCCGACAAGTTCAACGATATCGCCAACACCTGGGGCTCCACGCTGGCTGGGTTGGGCGCGGTCTCGACCGAGAACGTGTTGCCGGTGAATAAGGGAGGCACTGGCGGAACGAACCAGGCAGATGCTCGCACCGGACTGGGCCTGAAAAAGGCGGCCGTAGCCGACATCGCTGGCAATGTCAGCCAGAGTGGTGGCGTACCAACGGGAGCCATCATTGAGCGCGGTAGCAATGCCAATGGTGAGTACACCAAGTATGCCGACGGGACCATGGAATGCTGGATGAGCATCGTTGTTACCGACCAGGCTATTGATACTGTATATGCCGGCGGAGTGTATCAAGGGACGCGAATCTGGTCGTTCCCTGCGGCATTCTCAGGCGTGCCAGTGGTAACTCCAGGGTCTTTCCGATGGGGCTCTGCTGCAAACTGGGCGGCTCTCGCAGGCACACCGAGCGGTTCGACAGTCACGCTGCGAGGTTTCGATATGGCGTCCCGGGCCGTAGGCACTGCAGTCCAAATTTCTGCCCTAGCTGTAGGGAGGTGGTTCTAATGATTCTCAAGCTTTCCCCGGTTCGTTCTGATATCCACCTCTCGGTTGCGAAGACCGGCGACATTCTGGAGGTGAACGGCGTAGCCCTAGACTTCTCGCGTCTGGCCGATGGCGCGACTTTGCCGGCCGAGGCCGTAGGCTGCAACTTCGTGATTGCCCCTGTGGAGCGTATCAACGGCGACCTGGTGCTGACCCTGATGCTGCCTCATGACGCCGACGCACCGCAGGGGGCGCGTTTCCCGGTCGACCTTTATCCGGCTGACGGTCAAGTGCAGTTGCCCGGCCTGGAGCTGGGCGATCGCCTGTCCGCAACTGCTGGTGTAATCGACTGGTCGCAAGTCATCACCGCCGAGGCCAAGGCCCAAGCCGCCGCTGAGCAGCTGCTGGCCACTGTGGTTTCTGAACAGGCGCAGCGGCGCGCCGTGGCCGATGCAGCGATTGCCCCGCTGCAGGATGCCGTTGAGCTTGACGAGGCCACCGAAGCTGAGGCCGCTCTGCTGATCGACTGGAAACGCTACCGTGTGGCGCTGAGCCGCTTACCTGACCAGGAAGGCTACCCCAACGACATCGATTGGCCCACGCCGCCGGCCTGATCCGGTTGAACGACCACCTGCCTTTTGAACACAACCGGCCCAGAGCCGGTATTTTTTTGCCTGGAGAATACCCATGACCGCACGCGGCATCCGCAACAACAACCCTGGCAACATCGACTTCAACTCGCGTAATGCCTGGCAGGGCCAGCTCGGCCTGGAGGCCGGCGTTGCCAAGCCTCGCTTCGCCCGCTTCGACACGCCAGAGAACGGCATCCGCGCCCTGGGCAAGCTGCTGATCAACTACCGCGGCAAGGATGGGATGCCCGGCGTTGGCGGGGAGGGTATCGACACGGTGCTTGAAACCATCAACCGTTGGGCCCCGAGCAATGAGAACGACACCCAGGCCTACGCCAGGGCCGTGGCCAAGCGGCTGGGCGTGCACCCCACCGACCCGATCAATATCAAGGAGCCGACCACGCTGCGGGTGTTCGTTGAGAGCATCATCATCCATGAGAACGGCAGTAATCCCTACAAGGACCAGGTTATCAGCGAGGGCGTTCGGCGGGCGCTGGCATGACATGGTTGGGCGCGGTACCGGCCTGGTGCTGGTGGCTGATCGCTCTGGTGCTGGTCGCCGGCGGCCAACAATACCGGGTGGTAATGGCGCAGCGTGATACCGCGACGGCGCACAGCGAGCTGTCCGACTACCGCCTGCAGGTGTCCGAGCGCGACCGGCGCGCAGCGGCCCAGGCCAGAACGGAAGAACAACGCCGCCAAGCCCTGGCGGACGAGGAGGGTGAGAGTGCACGCAAGAAACTGGAACTGGCCAAAGGCCGCGCCGCTGCTGCTGAGTCTGCTGCTGGTGGGCTGCGCAGGGAAATCGACCGACTGCTTGCCAGCCACCGAGCCACCTGCGACACCATCGCTGCCCAGCAGCGCCCGGCAGGAACCTCTGCCGTCGTGGTGCTCGGCGGATTGCTTGAAGAGTCTGACCGAATGGCGGGCAGCTGCGCAGCGGCGCTTGAGCGAAGCCGAATAGCCGGCCTGGCATGCGAGGCGGTGATCGACGGTTTTGGAAAGTTCTCCCCATAGCAAGGAAGCCGGGAAGTAGAACAGCGCCCTAGCCAACTATTGGTACCAAGAAATTACAGCGGATTGGACCCATGAGCCGAGCCGCGTACGCAATAAAATGCGTCTGTGTTTACGAAAGCGCTTATGGAGTATGTATGACTCGTATGAATTGGTTTGAAAAGTCTCCCGGTGCAGCAAAAGCGCTGACCGGGTTACACCACTATGTAACCACCGGAACGAATCTACCTCCGGAGTTGATACATCTGGTTTTCCTTCGAGTATCACAGATCAATGGTTGCGCGTTCTGCATCGATCTTCACTCTCGCGACTTGATCAAAGGCCGCATGTCAGTTGACAAGGTGCTGCTAGTCGCGGTTTGGCATGAGGCGGAACACTTATTCTCTGATCTAGAGCGCGCTGCATTGAAGTGGGCAGAAGAGGTGACCAACGTGGGAGAAACCCATGTTTCGGATGAGGCCTACGCTGCCGCCTCCGCGGTCTTCAGCGAGCGAGACCTGGTAGATTTGACTGCCACGATTGCTGCAATGAACGCTTTCAACAGGATGGGGGTTACGTTCAGACTCAAGCCTGCCGCGAAGGCGTAGCTGTCAACCGCCTAACCCTGCGAAGGAAGCCGTCAAGGTGGAGCTCGGTTTTCCGCCTTATCGGGGTGTGAAGTCAGGGTCAATTTTAGCCGCATCGCCTCGATCCACTGAATAGCGGCACTGGGGCGAGGCGGCCTATAATGCACTGACTTCCACCAAAGGATTAATCCGTGAAAAGAACGCTGGAGGGGATGGCGCTCGCTGGTGAGCCCTTGCTACTGAAAGCTCTGGAAGCGGTCCGGGCCCATCGTGATGCGCAAACAGGTGGTGCCCCGCCTAAAGAGGTCGAGCGCCTGCGCCTATTGGCGGATTCGCTATACCAAGCGGTTCTAGATTACCAGTTAATCCAAGCAGGGCGGGCACCGGCTACCATTCAGTGATGGCCTCCTAAGGATGTAACCCCTATGAAGTGTAAGCCGCCGATCCTTTACCCTGACCATCCCATGTATACCGACGCCGTGGATGCCATGAGGCGTTATCACGAGGCTCAGGGGGCTGGCAGGCCAGCCGACGAAGTCGAGCGGTTGCGCCTGATCGCTGAGTCGCAGTTTCAGGCAGTCACCGATTACCAGCTCAAAGCGTTAGGCGGCCCTGCTGGCCAGGTTCACTAATCGGCTCGATTAGATCGGCGCCTTGGTTGCGCACATTGCCAACCGCTGTGCTAACCCGGTACCACTCGAAGACCTCGGCTGGCTCGCCCAGGTTAAGCACCAGTTGCTCTGCGTGCTCGTTTGACATTCCTGCCGCGATCCACTCGTACGCCAGCTCTGGCGACAACACGACAGGTCGGCGATCGTGCACATCAACCATACCGCCCTGGGCGTCGGCGGTGATAATGACGAACCCGTCATGCTCGCCACCGGAGAATTGGCCAATCGACGCGCAAAGGGCAGGGCGTCCGTCCCGGCGCCGGATGTAGTAGGGCTGCTTCTTCGGCCCGCCCTCGTTCACCCATTCATACCAGCCATCGATAGGCGTTATAGCCCGGTTTGGCCAGATCAACCGGAAAAATGGGCCGTGCGCCACCTTCTCCACCCGGGCGTTGATCGGCGCAGCACGGTCGGTCGCCCAATGCGGCCGCCATCCCCACTTCACCAGGTCCGCCCGAGGGCCTGCGTCATCGACCCGCAGCACCGCCACAGGCGTTGTCGGCGCGACGTTGCACCTGCCAAGCGGCTGTTCTCCTATGTTGTTCTTCCAGGCCTCTGGCAGGCTCAGGGTTTCAACGAAGTCGTGTATGCCTCGGTACTGGCTCAGCCTTCCACACATGCGCGGCCCTCCTGCCTGAGCAAACAAGCATAGTCCGCCGAGCGGTACTGGCGCATTTGCGTTTCCTGATGCTGAAATACTGTATCGATATACAGTATCAGGTGCAGCATGTACTTCCTCCTCGTTCGCCGCCGCGTGAATGGCGTGGCCATCCCTTCCGATCAGCTCAGGAAGATCCAGCCTTTGCAGGCCGACATCCACATCGGTGACCACCACAGTGAGCCGCTGGGCCGGGTATCGACCCAGGCCTGGGTGTTCAACCCGTCACCTGGGCCCGACATCATCCCCCGGTTGCACGACGCTAAGCTCAATGGCATGGCCCAGCTCGGGATCAACATCAATGGTGTCGAGGAAATCGACGGTGTGTTGTACGCGCAGTCATGGTGGTGTCGTGCGGTGGGCACTTATGGCAACTGACCTGCCGCAGGCCTGGCTGGCCGAGCTGAATGACCAAACTGCCTTGGTGGCTGATCCTGATGGGCGCGCAGCCGTCCTCAGCGAGATGGCCTATGCCGGGCACCGCCGAAAGGAGGTCGATGACGGTGATCTGGTCGACATGCTCGAGCTTGCCGAGGCAGCCAGGCTGTGGGCGCTGGATGAGTCTGAGAGGGATTTGGAGTAGTTCGGCAGAACGCCGGAGGAGGGTGGTCTGGGCTGTCTAAAACCGCTCAAAAGCATCTCGGTTTTACTGGGCGAAAGTCGCTGAAACAGGCCGAACCGTATTAGACAGCGGAGGTGCACAGGCCGCTTGTGACGCGGCCTGAGGCTCGAATCTCACGCTACTGCTGCATTACTGGCAGTTGCGCACATCGAACAGGTACGAGCTTATGACCTCGGCGCGGCGCGCGAACTCCTCGATGGTCTTGCTCCGGTACACCTCTACGCCTGGTTGACGTTCCGAAAGCGTGCGATGAATTGCCTCATAGAACTGCTCGTAAGCGATCGAGTAGCCAAGCTCGCCGAAGGCCACATGTAGCGCTTGGTGAAAACGCTCTTCATCCTTCGGGTGCATGGTGTGCCAGGTGTCAACGCGTAGCCACGGCAGTAGAGAGAGCTGGAGTGCCTGTATGTCCATGTTGAGCTTCCTGCAGAGTAGGGGTGAGCCGGATTCTAACGACTAGGCGAGCATTTTTTCATCAAACATCGATTCCAAAACCGAAGCGGCGACCCTTGCAGTATGCGGCCTGTAGCCGTGCCGTTTCGTCTTTGTTTTGGAATCGATTTCGGTCCTAGCGCCCCGTGATTCGGATACTTGTACCACGGTCTTGAAAACCGCTGACCAGGCGCGAAAATCAGTTCCGCAACTCCTGCCATGCCCCTTGATTTTAAAGGGCTGCAGCGTTGCTAAAAAAGCTTCTATGCGGAACTGAAAAGCTCGTAAGCTACTGAAATGCAAAGAAATGCAGGGCGGATTGCAAATCCGTCTACGCCGGTTCGATTCCGACCTCGGCCTCCACCATTCGAAAGCCCCGCAGCCATTGAGGTTGCGGGGTTTTTATTTGGGCGCTAGAAAATACCGAAGTCCCAAAACTATTGATTGCCAGTCCCAAAACTTTATCATTTTGAAGGCTTGGCAATGGCCCCGACGCGCCGGTAAACGCGTTCAGTGATTCCCTCTTTCGAGTGCCCTAGCAGCACGCTTGCATCGCTCAGGTCGTTGATTTCC
>NZ_OPYN01000166.1 GCF_900277125.1 Pseudomonas inefficax | reverse complement strand
TGAACCCGTTGAAATTTTTTTTCGTTAAGGGGGTTGCAAGGTTAAAGGAATGAAGACATAATGGCGCCCATCGAAACGCAGCAAACTTTGAAAAAGGTTCAGCGTTTCAAGGAGATAGCGAAGCGCAAGCTGCTAGATCCGACCTTTGAGGCCGAGTAGCAAAGTGGTTATGCTCCGGATTGCAAATCCGTCTACGCCGGTTCGATTCCGACCTCGGCCTCCACCATTCGAAAGCCCCGCAGCCATTGAGGTTGCGGGGTTTTTATTTGGGCGCTAGAAAATACCGAAGTCCCAAAACTATTGATTGCCAGTCCCAAAACTTTATCATTTTGAAGGCTTGGCAATGGCCCCGACGCGCCGGTAAACGCGTTCAGTGATTCCCTCTTTCGAGTGCCCTAGCAGCACGCTTGCATCGCTCAGGTCGTTGATTTCCGAGGCAGCCTCCGGTCGGATGTTACGGAACTGGAACTAGGCGATTCGATTGGCCCGGTCTGGTTTCTTCTCCAGTTCAGCCTTCACCTTGGCCGCCTCTCGGGCATCTGCCCACCGGTTGCGGAGGATGGACCAACTCATGCGTTTCCCGCGCTCGTTGACAATGAGGAACGGCGAGAGGTGCTGGCTGGCGTAGCGCATGATCGATAAAGCAGCAGGCCCAGGCTATTCTTCACGCCGTTCACTTCCAGGTCGATCTTCAGTCGCTTGCCTGTTTTGCCTTGGCTGACCAGCAGGTAGATCCCACCATATCGTCCTTCCGCATCGACCGAGCGTCCGGCGGCTGTTGGCCCGTCAGGTACGCCAAGTCCATCGCATCTTTCAGCTCCGGTGGGGCTTACTCATACACCGCCTGCCACTGCTGTGCGGGCTAACGTAGGGAAGCGGGTGGCCGAGCCGGTGTGCTTGCCGAGGCGGCTAGGGGGCGTAAGTTTCCGGTCGTGAATGGCTGCTTGCGACCTATAGCGTACAGTCGGAGACGGAGGTGTTAATGGTTGCCCTTAATGTTCGCCAGCGCGCGCTTGCGTCTTCAACCCAGCATACCCTGCATTATCTCCGGAGATCTGTCTGGACGGTCTGGGGTCAGCCCTATCCATCAGAGACGTGATCGTGGTAATTGCCCGAAGCTGTCTGTCACCGGGGCTCGCCGCCCTAATCGAAAAAATCACCGGATGGTGCTTGACCGGAGAGAACGATCGTTCTACATTGAATCCATGAGCAGACCAACGATAGATCACAGAGCCCAAATCCTCGCCACCGCCGAGAAACTCATCTACGAAAACGGGATTCATGCCACGGGCATGGACCTACTGGTGAAGACTTCTGGCGTCTCAAGGAAGGGTATCTACAACCACTTCGCTACCAAAGATGATGTCGCAGCTGCGGCCTTGAGCGCCCGCGACGTACGCTGGATGCAATGGTTCAGGACGGAATGCGACAAAGCAGCTACGCCGTTCGATCGCATACTCAACATGTTTACTGTTTTGAAGAGCTGGTTTGAGACGGATGGTTTCCGCGGCTGTGCGTTCATTAACACGGCAGGTGAGGTAGGGGATCCCGATGACCCCATTCGCCAGATCGCAAAGCTGCACAAGCAAAAACTCTTGGACTATACGCTTGAACTGACTGAGCAATTGAATACCGAGCAACCGTTGGTGTTAGCCAGGCAGTTATTTATTTTGATGGAAGGCGCAATCACCGTGGCTCGAGTAATGGGTGATTATCACGCTGCTGATAATGCAAAGGAAGTTGCGCAGATGTTGCTGAAAGAGCTCACGCCCTAAAGCAAGAGCTTCAGACACGTTACTCACAATTGTTTATCCAACTAGACTGGAGTGATAATCATGTCCAATGCCCAAACTCGCCCGCCGCTCCCTCCTTTCACTCGCGAAACGGCGATTGAAAAAGTTCGACTGGCTGAAGATGGTTGGAATAGCCGCGACGCGGAGAAAGTCTCGCTCGCCTACACGCTGGATACCAAATGGCGCAACCGCGCTGAGTTTGCTACCAACCGTGAAGAGGCCAAAGGTTTCCTTGCCCGCAAGTGGAAAAAAGAGCTGGATTATCGCCTGATAAAAGAGCTCTGGGCCTTTACCGATAACCGCATCGCCGTCCGTTATGCTTACGAGTGGCATGATGATTCGGGTAACTGGTTCCGCTCCTACGGCAACGAGAACTGGGAATTTGAAGCTGATGGTCTGATGCACCGTCGCTTTGCCTGCATTAACGACATGCCTATCAAGGAAAGCGAGCGCAAGTTCCACTGGCCGCTCGGCCGCCGTCCGGATGACCACCCGGGTTTGACTGAGTTGGGGTTGTAACTCCGGCCCTATACAGCTTCTTTTTAGATCTAGCATGCTTGTCTAGGCAGAACGGATTTCGAAATTCAATCTCTGCCATTGTACATAAAGTACGTATGCCTTCTAGCGCAAGCATGGCTCTGCCGACGGTTGTGTTGTGTCACGGAAATGAAGTTCTGAAGTTGTGCGTGCCTGCACCAAAAGTATTTTTATTAATGGCGACTGTCACTATCGAGGCGATAGCAGCAGGCTTTACTGTTGATGTTGGCAACACAGTTTAATCTTCGCAACCGATGATTTAACAGGCCTTGCTCTAGGCCTGCGATTCACAAGTGCTAGTTTACTGAATTATCCAATCAATCTGGAGGCGCCACCATGTCCAATGCTCAAATTCGCCCACCACTTCCGCCTTTCACTCGTGAATCAGCGATCGAAAAAGTCCGACTGGCTGAAGATGGTTGGAATAGCCGCGACGCGGAGAAAGTCTCGCTCGCCTACACGTTGGATACCAAATGGCGCAACCGCGCTGAGTTTGCTACCAACCGTGAAGAGGCCAAAGGTTTCCTTACCCGCAAGTGGAAAAAAGAGCTGGATTATCGCCTGATCAAAGAACTCTGGGCCTTTACCGATAACCGTATCGCCGTCCGTTACGCTTACGAGTGGCATGATGATTCCGGTAACTGGTTCCGCTCCTACGGCAACGAGAACTGGGAATTTGAAGCTGATGGTCTGATGCACCGTCGCTTCGCCTGCGTAAACGACATGCCGATCAAGGAAAGCGAGCGTAAGTTCCACTGGCCATTGGGTCGCCGTCCCGATGACCACCCGGGTCTGACCGAGCTCGGCCTGTAAGTCATCTGTAACCTGGTCCTTTTCATTTAAAGGATCAGGTTTTTTCGTTTAGTGGAGTCTCATTCTCCCTATTGCGGTTTTTTGAGACACATCAGCGCGCCGTCAGCGGCTGGAAAGCCAATACCGGGCTTTGTTTTCTTTCTAGTCTTTCCGCTTCGTCGGTAGGGCGAGCCATCATCGTTTCGCCTTCACTCTCTCCTGAGTCATGTAGCGCGTCAGCCCAAGCGGCAATACTTATACCGCCTATGATCACCGGGCTACGAGTACTGGCGAGCACCATTTTGCGTACACAACATGCAGTCGTGCACGGCCTCACTCATCAAGATCGCTGGATACTTCTTTAGCCAGCTCAATGAAAGCTCTTACCGCCGCGCTCAGAAAGGCGTCTTGCCGCCGCACAAGGACGGCTCGTCGCTGCAAGCGCTCCGGCTCCAGCGTGATGGCCACCAGGTCGTCATGGGCCAACGCAATTCTGGCAGGCAATAAGGTCGAGAGGTTCGTCCGGCGAACGATCTCGATCACTGCGCCTAGGGCATTGGCCTCCATCTGCACCTTGGGGCGAATCTCATATTTGCGGCAGTAGCGGTCGATTTGCTCGCGCGTTGCGAACTCCGCGCTGAGCAAGACCAAAGACTCGGCACTCAGGCCCTGCGAGGTAATGGAGCGTTCCTCGGCCAGGCGGTGTCTGCGACTTACAACCAAAGCAAGCGTTTCGTTCAGCAAGGGGATGGCTTCGATGTCCGGTGTTTGTATTTCATCGAATGCGATCCCTACGTCCAACTCTCCTGCCGACAGGAGCTCCTCGATACGCTCCTGGGAGATCTCTTTCAGGTTGATGGTGATCTTGGGGTGCCTGAAGTGAAATGCCTCGATCAGCGGCCCTACCAGATAGGTCGTGAACGTAGGCGTTACGGCGACACGCAATGAGCCACGGCTAAGGTCGCTGACATCATGTATGGCCCTTTTGGCTTCTTGCAATTCCTGATACGCACGGCGCGCATAGAGAAGATAGATATCCCCCGCGTCAGTCAGACGCGTTGTGCGGCCTGAGCGATCAAACAACTGGGCGCCAAGACTCTCTTCCAACTGCCTTACTTGCTGCGAAAGGGCCGGCTGAGAGACGTGCAGCGCTGCTGCAGCCTTGGTGAAACTGAGATGTTCGGCGACGGCAAGGAAGTACTGGATTTGTCGAGCGAGCATTGACTAGAACCATAAGATAATCTGATCTGAGTCATAATAAATGAGACTTTTACCTTATGTCATGCGCTGCTTAATCTTTGTCTCACACCCAGCGACATCGAGACAGCAACCATGAAAGCGATCATCGACGGATTTCTGAAGTTTCAACAGAACGCCTTTCCTGAGCGGGTCAAACTGTTCAAGGATCTGGCCAATCAGCAGGCGCCAAAGGCGCTCTTCATCTCCTGCTCTGACAGCCGACTGGTGCCTGAACTGGTCACCCAACGCGAGCCCGGCGATCTGTTTGTCATCCGCAACGCCGGCAATATCGTGCCGTCGTATGGGCCAGAGCCAGGTGGCGTTTCGGCCTCTGTCGAATACGCGGTCGCTGGACTTAACGTTGCAGACATCGTGATCTGCGGCCACTCCGACTGTGGTGCGATGACCGCCATTGCCACATGCAAGTGCCTGGATCACATGCCCGCCGTGGCCGGTTGGTTGCGGTACGCCGACTCGGCCAAGGTCGTAAATGAGGCCCGTCGTCACGTGGATAAGCCCAGCAAAGTCGCTTCCATGGTGCGCGAAAACGTCATCGCGCAACTGGCCAACATCCAGACTCACCCATCCGTCCGCCTGGCGCTTGAAGAAGGCCGTGTGACCCTGCATGGCTGGATCTATGACATCGAGACCGGCCGTATCGACGCCTTTGATGGCAGTACCGGCACGTTCGTGTCTCTTGCAGAAAACCCAGAAGTCCACGCCGTTTCCCACCAAGCCAGGTACGTTGCCTGACACCTGCACCTGCACTTTTACTTACCCAGGAGATTCGTCATGATCCAGACTCAAGCCACCCGCACCGCTCGCCAAGAACTGACCGAAGTCATCATTCTGGCCAAGGCGCGCAAGGACCTGTCCTTTGCGCAAATCGTTGACGGTACCGGCCTGTCCGAGGCCTTTGTTACCGCTGCCTTGCTTGGTCAGCATCCGCTGCCTGAAAGCGCCGCGAAGGTCGTAGGCGAGAAGCTTGACCTAGATGCTGATCAAGTGGCTCTGCTGCAATCGATGCCGATCCGCGGCAGCTTCTTCGACGGCGTGCCGAGCGACCCGACCATCTACCGCTTCTACGAAATGATGTCGGTGTATGGCACCACCCTCAAAGCGCTGGTTCACGAGAAGTTCGGCGACGGCATCATCAGTGCCATCAACTTCAAGCTGGACATCAAGAAGGTCGAAGATCCGGACGGTGGCCACCGTGCAGTGATCACCCTGGATGGCAAGTACCTGCCGACCAAGCCCTTCTGATGTAACTCAGCCCGGCGCCTGACTGCGCCGGGCCACCCCCAACATTCATGACGGACGAGCGCCAATTGGAGCTCAGGCCTTCTTGCGCCCTAAGTACAGGTGAATACCATGAAGCTGTTACTCGTTTTGTTCCTAGGCTGCCTTGGTTCTGTCGCGATGGCCGATGACCAAGCTACTCAAACTGCACAAATTACGGTTGAACCCTACAGCTACTCTCAGAGCCTAGATATCGCGCACGTTGTGGCTGTTACGCCGGTGCCCCCTGTCTGCGATGTTGTGCCGATGCAGCTGACTTACGACGATTCCAATGGCGAGCGGCATGTCATGGAGTACCGCATTATGGGGAATGGCTGTTCTGACAACTGATGCGCCGTCCATACCCCGCCTGACAGCCGTCTCCTGGACATCAGGGGCGCTGCGATCGTGCTGGATATCCTGCATGGAAGGGAGCCTACTCCTAAAATCGCTGTGGGCTCTCTGGCTTGCGACAGAGGGAGATCCGTCCAAGCAAGACCAATCGGTTGCCGACTCGTAGCTCAATTGGATCAGCCTCGTCAATGCTCCATATAAGACCGCAACTAGTCGAAAGCAGTCGGGCATGGATGCATAACGTTTGGGAATACTGCGGTTGGAAGAAGCAAAGCAAGATGGCTGCAACCACAGATGACGCTCGTTTCGAGTGCGTGGTGATCACCCGACGCGACGGTAAGCGCACTCGGTAATGTGCATGAGCGGTTTGTATGCCGTACAAGCATCAGCCCAGTGCGCGAAGTCACGTAGTGCGCTGATGTAGGCAATTGCCTTAGAATGCTCGCCTTTCACCCCTCAAAGGAATGAATACGTGGTGAGCAATAACGCAATCTGCTGCCCGCAATGCCAAGGTCAGAACGTCCAGCTTCTGTCTATCATCCTTGCTGCTGGCACTTCTCACATACAAGCAACCCACCAGGCGCAATCCCAGTCCGGATTCGGTCCAAGCGTGACCGTCGAAACTTCAGGTCGGCATCAGACCCATTTGGCGGCAAGCGTCGGCCCACCTCCAGGTAAGCGCTTGCTTGGCCCGGTCATCCTTACGGGGGTTGGCGCAATCATCTTGTATGATGGCCTCAAGCTTATGAACACGTACTGGGGCGTTGATTGGACTAGGTTCTTCATAGGCGCGATATTTATCACCGTCGGTGTAATCGGATTCGTTCGCCACTGGAAATTCAACGTCGCACAGTACGACAAACTGGAAGAGTGGCGCCGCACTTGGATGTGCCACGCTTGCGGCACTCGATTCATTCCGTAAACGGTATTGAGAAGGCACCTGCGGGTGCCTTTTCTTTTGGCAGAGCTGTTCAGCGCTCGCGGCTCGATGCATATGATTCCGACCGGGATCGCCAGCTGCGTCCACGGGCGATCAAATGCTACGTGTAACGCCGCCATCGACCCTGATGTTCTGCCCAGTGATGTAGGCCGCGCCTTCGCTAGCAAGGAACGCAATGGTCGCAGCGATCTCTTCGCTGGTGCCGTAGCGTTTGAGCGGCACGCTGTCGCGGCGTTGTTCGGTGGCCGGCAAGCTGTCGATCCAGCCAGGAAGGACGTTGTTGATGCGCACGTTATCGCCGGCGAAATTGTCGGCGAAGATCTTGGTGAACGCGGCAAGGCCCGAGCGGAATACAGCAGAAGTCGGGAATAGCTCGCTGGGCTCGAACGCCCATGCAGTGGAGATGTTGATGATCACGCCGCTCTTCTGACGCTGCATGTAAGGCGTCACCAGGCGAGTCGGGCGAATGACATTGAGCAGGTAAGTATCCATACCCTTGTGCCAATCCTCGTCGCTGATTTCCAGGATTGGCGCGCGCGGACCATGGCCGGCGCTATTGACCAGCACATCGATACGGCCCCACTTCTCCACGACAGCGTCGACCAGGCGTTGCAGGTCTTCAACCGACTGGTTGCTACCGGTCACACCAATACCGCCGAGTTCGGCAGCCAACGCCTCGCCCTTGCCCGAAGAGGAGAGGATACCCACCTTGAAGCCTTCAGCGGCCAGGCGTCGTGCTGCCGCAGCGCCCATGCCGCTGCCACCTGCCGTGATGATCGCAACTTTTTCTACTGACATGCTGCCTCCAATCTCAATGCTGATTTTTCAGGTGCATTCACCTTAGCAGCAGACCCATTGGTGAGGGAGACAGCTAAACTTCACTGTTACGATAGATTAACTATCGGCAGCTTGCTGCTTGAGCCAGTGTTGTACGACGCTCAATGAGTCCGGCTGTTTCATCTTGCGCGGCCAGACCAGATAAAACGACTTGTCGACCCTGAGTTGCTGGGTAAAAACCTGCATCAGCCGGCCTGCGGCAATGTCATCACCGACGAATGCAGGGCTGGCCAAAGCAATGCCCTGGCCGCTGATTGCCGCTTCAATGGCCAATGAGGTCTGATTGAAGCGCAGGTTTCTGGCGGTGGGTTGCAGGTGATGCGGAAACAGCTCTGCAAGGAACTGAGGCCAGAAATTATGGGCATCGTGCAACATGACGAAGTGCTGCAACTGCGCAAAGCTGGCAGGTACTTCGCTGCCTTCGAACAGCCTTGGGCTGGCCACCGCAACGATTCGCTGCTCCATCAGCAGCTCGCTATTCAAACCTGCTCCGAATTCGGGCTTGCCGTAGCGGACAGCGATATCCACGCCATCGGTGCTGAAGTGCGACAGCCGATCGGTTGCCAGCACACGCAAATCGATGTCTGGATGATTCTGCGCAAAATTGCCGAGCCTGGGAATCAGCCATTTCGAGGCGAAGGTAGGTGTAACGCTGACTGTCAGGTGAGAAGTCTGTGGCCTGAGCAGGCGGGTTGCCTCGTCGATCATCGCCAGTGCACTGCGGATGCTTGCGCTGTAGCCCCGGCCCGCATCCGTCAACGCCAAGCCCCGGGGTAGGCGTTCAAACAAACGCAGATCCAGGCTCGCCTCCAGCCCGCGTATGTGCTGGGCAACTGCCGCCTGGGTCACGCGCAGTTCCTCGGCAGCAACACGGAAGTTCAAGCGGCGAGCCACCACTTCAAAAACACGTAACGCGTTCAGCGAGGGCAAATCAGGGAAACCGTCTGGCATGGCAATGAAAATTCTATCGAGTGGGGCAATTTTTTCTGTCTCTCTGATGCCTTCACACGGTTGATTACCTGATCGGGCTCGAAAGATTCATTGTGCCGAGGCTACTCCCTGAACATGGCCAGCGAAACCCGTACCGATCGAAAGCATCGCTTGGCTAGCTTGCTGAAACGTTTCTTCGTGTCTATAAAAGGGGCACAACTCCAAGAAAGGCTACCTGTCATGCCCCTCATCAAATTCTTCGTTGCTCTCAGCGCCCTGTCCGCAGCCTCCCACACCATGGCCTGGGATTACGTTCTGCTCGACACCGACAAAGCCGCCCAGAACTGGCAAATCACCAGCCAACAACTTGGCGTAAAAACCGACAAGCCCTTCAGCGTTACCTTGCGCACTTTGCATGGAGGCCGGCAAGAGGGTGTCAGCATCGTCGACATCGATAACGGTACGATGAAACTTTCGGTAGTGCCGACTCGCGGAATGAACGTCCTGCAGGCGTCGGTCGGTAATGTGCGCATGGGCTGGGATTCGCCGGTCAAGGAAGTGGTCAACCCGTCCTTCATCGAACTCAATGGGCGCAATGGTCTGGGCTGGCTGGAGGGTTTCAACGAACTGGTCGCCCGCTGCGGTTACGAATGGGTCGGTCACCCCGGCATCGACAATGGCGAGCTGCTGACCCTGCACGGTCGGGCCGCCAACATACCTGCGAATAAAGTCACCCTGCACATCGATGAGAAACCACCATACGCCATCAGCTTGCGTGGCGAACTGAAAGAGCAGGCGTTCAAGAAGGTCGACTTCTCCGTCGCGACCGAATTGGTCACCGAACCGGGCAGCGTGATGTTCGCCCTCAACGACACCCTGACCAACAACGGTGATTATCCGAAGGAATACCAGGCGCTGTATCACAGTAATTTCGGCACTCCGTTTCTGGAGGAGGGCGCTCGGTTCGCCGCACCCGTGAAACAGGTGTCACCGTTCAACGACAAGGCCAGGGCCGATTTGACTGATTGGCAAACCTACCGAGCACCCACCAAGGACTATGACGAAACGGTTTATAACGTGGTGCCGTATGCCGACGCCCAGGGCAATACGTTGGCCGTATTGCATGACAAGGCTGGCAAGCTGGGCGTTTCGGTCGGCTTCAATACTCGGACACTGCCTGTATTTTCCCTGTGGAAAAATACCGATACCCAAGGCCAGGGTTATGTGACGGGGCTGGAGCCAGGAACGAGCTTTTCCTACAACCGCCGTTACCAGCGGCCGCTGAACTTGGTGCCGACGATCGGGCCGAAGGAAAACAGGCAGTTCCATATCAGCTACAGCTTGTTGGCGGACAAGATGGCAGTGGACAAGGCCTTGAAGCAGGTTGGCGAGATACAAGGTGGGCGCGAAACCGAGGTGCGGCAGACGCCCTTGGTTGATCTGAGCAAGGGGTAGCGCCGGCAGGACCATGTCGGCCGATGCGCAGGATTGGTCGGGACCTTCAGCGTCGGCCAGCAGGAACTGCCTGTAGAGTGCCGGCTGGTCGGCGTTCAGGCCGGTGATGAACTCGGTACACGCTAGCCTTCAGGCGGGTACCTCCCGCACACGAACTCATCCGATCCCAGGCGGTGCGAGCCGAACTCCACAACATAGCCAACTCCGCGGCGCTCCGCCTCGGCCTTGGCAGTCTTCTGGTCGGCATAAACATCGACGAAATGCCAGGGATGCCGGTCTCTCAGTACGCCCCATCCAAGCACCCAGCCGTCATTGTCAGGATCGGGTGGCAGGTTTTTCGCCAAGCTGCGGATGCTCATGTTCACTCCGGGGTGCTAGCCAGCTCTGCGTATGTAGCACCTAAACTCAAGATTTGGATAAAACCGTGAATGAGGCATCGCATTTCGGCTCCAGCAACACGGGCCTGTCGAATAGCGTACCGCCATTGGCGATGCTGACGGGCCCGCCGCTGGCCTTCTCAAGGCGAACCCATAAGCCGAGGTCGTGGATTACTATGCGCGTCGCGGTGCAGGATTGATGAAGGCTGAGTTCGTACTCGATTCGCTCAAGAACATCCCTTGCTTCTTCTTCCGTCATATTGGCCACTCCCTTCCAAACCACGTGCTACCCCATGCCAGGCTGGTTGCCAGGCGGGGATTCGAGCGCTTACCTGTAACTAGAGACCAAGGTGCGCCCATTGGTTCGCTTTATCTGGTGGGCCGGAAGCCATTTCTGACCGCCTGCGCTTGAATGCAACAGGGTAGCGTGCGCTGCGCCAACGGCCAGCGCACTTGAGCCATCACTCCTTGAACTGAATCACCATCCGCCCTTTGATCTTGCCTTCCAGCATCTCCTCGAAGATCTGGTTGATATCCTCGATCGGCCGCAGGGTTACCTTCGGCACCACTTTCCCTTCCGCCGCAAACTGGAAGGCTTCCTGCAGGTCTTGCCGGGTGCCGACCAGCGAGCCGATCACTTCGATACCGTCCAGCACCAGGCGAGGGATATTCAGGTTCATGGCTTCCGACGGCAGGCCGACCGCAACCAGGCGGCCACCCGCGCGCAGGGCATCAACGGCCGAGTTGAAGGCAGCCTTGGCAACGGCGGTAACCACGGCGGCATGGGCGCCACCGGTCTTGGCCTGGATGACCTTGGCGGCATCCTCGGTGCGTGAATTGACGACCAGGTCGGCGCCCATCTCGCTGGCGAAGCGCAGTTGCTCTTCGTTGACATCGATGGCGATCACTTTGGCGTTGAAGACGTTTTTGGCATATTGCAAGGCAAGGTTGCCCAGGCCGCCAAGACCGTAGATGGCGATCCATTGGCCGGGGCGGATGTTGGATATCTTTACCGCCTTGTAGGTGGTTACGCCGGCGCAGGTAATGCTGCTGGCAGCAGCGGAGTCGAGCCCGTCGGGCACTTTGACCGAGTAGTCGGCCTTGACGATGCAGGCTTCAGCCATACCCCCGTCCACGGTGTAGCCGGAGTTCTTCACTTCGCGGCACAGGGTTTCGTTGCCGCTGTTGCAGTACTCGCAATGCCCACAGCCCTGGTAGAACCATGCCACGCTGGCACGGTCACCCGGCTTGAGCGAGGTAACGCCTGGTCCTACCTCCTGGACCACGCCGATGCCTTCATGGCCTAGCACTACACCGGTCTTGTCACCGAAGT
Source organism: Pseudomonas inefficax (assembly GCF_900277125.1). Lineage (GTDB taxonomy): Bacteria > Pseudomonadota > Gammaproteobacteria > Pseudomonadales > Pseudomonadaceae > Aquipseudomonas > Aquipseudomonas inefficax. The sequence goes on along the minus strand of NZ_OPYN01000166.1, from coordinate 10,392 downwards.
CGCCATTTTTCACATGCAGATCGGTGTGGCAAACACCGCAGCATTGCATTTTCAGCAGCGCTTCACCGTGCTCGAGAGGGCGCAGGGTTTTCTCCACCACATCCACGCGACGGCCTGGTGCAACAACAGCAGCTTTCATATGAGCCTCCGTGTCATCCGAATGAGCTTGGGTTATCGCAGGGGTTAGCATAGCCCTTGGCTGGTGGGGCAAAACTGCTTCAGGTCATGGTCTGGGGTGGCAACCGCCTTGCACACATTTACCTGGCTTGCGCAGCCACTTGTGGGGGCAATTGTGTTGGATATCTCTTCAAGCCAGCACTAGCCCTTGTAGGAGCGGCCTTGTGTCGCGATGGGCCGCGCAGCGGCCCCGGCAATCTTTGCTGCGAAGCTGAAAACCTGGGGCCGCTGCGCGGCCCATCGCGACACAAGGCCGCTCCTACAGGTATTTGCACATGGCTTGAGACCGGTGTGGTCGAGGTGGGAGCAACTGTCCTGCCCCGTCAGGTTGCCTCATTGCCTGTAGGAGCATGCCTGGAAGTCGGTGCTGACAATGTGGAGCCTTGTGTCGCGAAGGGCCGCACCGCGGCCCCCAGGCTTCAGCGGTGGCGCAAGGATCGCCGGGGCCGCTCTGCGGCCCATTCGCGACACAAGGCCGCTCCCACAGGTCTCCTGCGTATGACGGTTGTCAGGGGCTCGCCACAAAAAGAAAAGCCCGCGGCAATAATGCGGCGGGCTGCAAGAACATACGGAGCAGGGCCAGTGTGCCCACCCGGATGTCAGTATTTCGTGAAGGTCAGGTCATGAGCGTGTCATGCATGGCTCAGTTCCAGTTGGCTGATGACACATACCGAACCGTCCTCGGCAGGCGTGGTGTCGGTGTAGTCCACCTGGTTGTATACCCCCCCATGGAACTTGAGCGTGCGCGTCGCCCAGGTCGACCCCAGTTGCAGGGGCGATGTGCTGCCAATACGGCCGTTGCAGCTTGCGCTGACCGTGCAGGCGCCGTTGTTTGTCACATCGATGCTGACATCGAAACGGGCACCGAGCGGTACGTCGGCCAGCACCGTGCTGCTGCTCGTGGCCGTCTGGTTGAAGTCGGTGCGAAAGCCCACGGTGATCTTGCCTTTGTTCCAGAACACCTTGATGGGCGGGTTGTCGTCGTCTTTGACATGCATCTGGGCAATCACCACCTTTTGCGCAAGGTTCACTTTCTGCAATGTCATGGTCTGGTAATTGCGGTGCCTGGCGGCGCTGTTCAGCGCCCAGTACGCGGGCTCCTTCCACTCGCAGCGGGTGCGGTGGGTGCTTTTGCTGGAGGCGCCCTTGGTGGGGGCGGTCATACGGATCGAGCCGTCGCTCAAGCGGGCGATGACTTCAGGCAGGCTCGCCAACGCCTGGGCGCCGGTCAACTCCAGGGCTACCGGGTTGGTCGCGGACTTCGGCACGGGAGTGGTGATGATGAGGTTGTCGATATATACAGCCATGGGCTTTCTCCTTGAAAAACGACAGGTCCTGCATCATTTGCGAGCCTGGCCAGCATGGGTGCGGTTCACTGTGATTCGCCAAGGCTGGACGAAGGGCAAAACCAGGGGATAAAAAAGCCCGCCATGGGAGGCGGGCAAGCGACGTTTGAAGGGAGAGCCTGCAGACTGGACCTTGCGGGTTAACCGAGCATTAAGCGGTAACGCATTGACCTGCGCAGCCGATCAGCCTATACAGGCCTGCCACCTGCCCAGGAGCCAGCATGCACTACGAAGACGACCTGCACGAACCCGAGCATGATCACCTGCTTGATCATGAATTCCTCTACGACGATATCGAGCCTGAAGCGGATGCCCAGGGCGCCGAGGACGAAGTGGAAGAAGACGAGGAAACGCTGGATGACCTCGATGACGAGGAACGCGATCACCCAGCCTGGTTCGACGACTGCGAAGACGACTGACTCAGCGCCGGTCCACCGAGAATCGCCCAGGGCCGCTCACTGCCAGCATCAGCAGGCCGCCCATGATGCTGAGGTTTTTCAGGAACTGGGTCATGTTGGCGCTGCGCTCAGGGTCGACCATGTTCCAGAACGGGTGGCCCAACAGCGCCGTGCCCAGCACGAACAGCGCAAGCAGGAAGGCCAGCGGCCGGGTGTAGAAACCGAGGATCAGCAGGATGGCCACGACGAACTCCATGAGCACGGCAACTGCCGCTGCCAGCATCGGGGCAGGGGCGCCCAGTGAAGTCATGTAGCCGACCGTGCCTTCGAACCCGGTCAACTTGCCCCAGCCGGACAAGACGAACAGGATCGTGAGCAGCACACGGGCAATCAGGATAATGATGTCGCGTTGACCATCGAACAGGGAGTAGCGCATGGCGGCGTTCCAGTGGGCGGGTACAAGCACCACTGTAGCAGCTGCGCAAAGGATTGCTGGCGGGCAGCAAAAAGGCGCCGCAAGGGCGCCTTCACGAGAAATTTGGTGCGAGTGGCGGGACTCGAACCCGCAAGGCTCACGCCGACAGATTTTAAGTCTGCTGTGTATACCAATTCCACCACACTCGCACGCTTGAATGGGCCGTAACGACCAGCTCGCTTCTAAGTAGAAGGGCTTCGCAATCAAGCGCGCTTTATAACCCATTGTTATAGTTGAGTCAACCACAGCGCCTATGATCAACAGAATGAAGGGTCGATCGAACGGGCAATTGACACCTTGCTGTCATTACGCCACTGTTGCCCCTTTATTGGATCCAAGAGTGTGCAGTGATGACTCAGTCCGGTACTTCCGAGCGCATCGTGCGCCCGCGGCTGTTCTGGCGACTGTTGTTCGTGCTGGTGGTCGTGTTGGGGGCGTTTCTCTACCTCAGCCTGATCAGCCTGGGCGCTTACCTGCTGATGCTGGGGTTCGATGCCGATCACCCTCAACCGCAGCGGCTGATGGCCCTGGCCGGTGGCGGGTTTATCCTGCTGGTCGGCTTATGGTTGCTGAAAGTGGCGATGCCACGGCGCATCAGCCCGGTGCTGGTTGAGCCCGGGCGTTGAACTTCGCTCTCTTTTCTCTCCTGCTGTGCCGGTGGAGCTCGCATGGTTTCAGCTGATTGCCTCGACCACCCCATCATGCCCGCCCACCGCTATGAACAGCTGGTTCAGTCGGTAGTGGATTACGCTATCTACATGGTCGACCCGTCCGGCCATGTAGTGTCATGGAACGCAGGCGCGCAACGCATCAAGGGGTACCGTGCCGATGAAGTGATCGGCCAGCATTTCTCATTGTTCTTCACCCCGCAGGACTGCGACGAGGGCCGCCCGGAACGCTTGCTGCGCCAGGCGCTGGAGCAGGGTGTGGCGCAGGATGAGGGCTGGCGCGTACGCAAGGATGGCACGCAGTTCTGGGCGCTGGCCGCCCTGGATGTGATCCGCGATGACCAGGGCCAGGTCGTCGGCCTGGCCAAGGTGACCCGGGACATCACCGACCGTCGCGAGTCGGCGCTGCAACTGGACGCGGTGCGCGCCCAGCTGTTCCAGGCACAGAAGCTGGAGGCCCTCGGCCAGTTGACCGGTGGCCTGGCACATGACTTCAACAACATGTTGACCATCATCATGAGCTCGGCGCGGCTGGCGCTGTCCACCCAGGACCCGGAACGCGCCAAGCGCATGCTGCAACACATTCTCGATGCCGGGCAGCGTGGCACCGAACTGACCCAGCAGTTGCTCAGCTTTGCCCGCCACCGCAAGCTTGATGTGGCTTGCGTCGCCCCGGCGAACCTTGTTGCCGCCACCCGTGGTCTGCTGGAGCATGCGCTGCCTGATTCGATTGAGCTGAAGGTGCTGTTGCAACCGGACTTGCCCTTGATCGAGGTGGATGCCGGGCAATTGCAGATGGTGCTGCTCAATTTGTTGTTCAATGCCCGCGATGCCATCACGGGGCACGGCCGGATCGGCTTGACCGTCGACGTGGTCGAACTGACCGGCAAGTTTGAAGGCCTGCACGGCGGGTTTGTGCGTTTCGAGGTGGAAGACAGCGGCGAGGGCATCGCGCCAGCGGTACTGCCGCGTATTTTCGAGCCGTTTTTCACTACCAAGCCCTTTGGCAAGGGTACTGGCCTGGGCCTTAGCCAGGTCTATGGTTTTGCCAGGCAGAGCGGTGGTGCCATTTGCGTCGACAGTGAGCCCGACCGGGGAACTTGCATGCAGCTTTACTTGCCAATCTATCAGGGCCAGACCGATAGCCAACTCCACAGGTAGAACATCATGGCACAGGCACTCAGGCGGCTGGTTACCGGTATCGACGGGCTCGATGCATTGCTCCAGGGTGGCCTGGTGGCTGGCGCGTCCTACATCATTCAGGGCCCGCCGGGGGCCGGCAAGACCATCCTCGCCAACCAGCTGGCCTGTGCGCATGTGCGCAGTGGGGGCAGGGTGCTGGTGGCTACCTTGCTGAGTGAGTCGCACGAGCGGCTGTTCCAGTACCTGGCGACCCTGGAGTTCTTCGACCCGGCTTTGGTCGGCGACACGATCCAGTTTGTCAGTGCCTTCGACACCTTGGAGCAGGAAGGCCTGGACGCTGTGGTGCGGCTGCTGCGCCAGGAAATCGCCCGCCAGCAGGCCAGCCTGCTGATCGTCGATGGCGTGCTCAATGCCCGGGTGCGTGCGGAAACCGCGCTGGACACCAAGAAATTCGTCTCCGAACTACAGGGCCATGCGGCCTTTGCTGGTTGCACCTTACTACTGCTGACCAGCGCCCGGCTGGAAGAAGGCAGCCCGGAGCACACCATGGTCGACGGCGTGATCGAACTGGGCGAGCAACTGTACGGCAGCCGTGCCGTGCGCCATGTGCAGCTGCGCAAGACGCGTGGCAGTGCGGCATTGTCGGGGCGCCACGAGTGCCTCATCGATGAAGCCGGCATGCATGTATACCCGCGCCTGGAGTCGCTGTTCAGCCACCCCAGCCAGGCGGGCAACGCCACCCTGGAGCGCATCGGCAGCGGGGTGGCAACCCTGGATGAAATGCTGGGTGGCGGGCTGGCCACGGGCTCGGTCAGCTTGCTGATCGGGCCTTCGGGTATTGGCAAGACGTCATTGGGCCTTGCCTTCCTCGGCGCCAGCAGCCCGCAGGCGCCGGGGCTGCATTTCGGCTTCTACGAAACGCCGGAGCGCCTGCGTATCAAGGCCGCGTCGCTGGGTTACGATTTTGCCGCCCTGGAGCAGGGCGGCAGCCTGCAGCTGTGCTGGCAGCCGACCACCGAGGGGCTGCTGGACCAGGTCGGTGCACGCCTGCTCGAGCGGGTCGAGGCGCAAGGCAGCAAGCGCGTGCTGATCGACAGCCTGGGGGCGTTCAGTCGCCTGGCCAGCGACCCGGCGCGGCTCAATGCGTTTTTCCGCGCCCTGGTCGGTGAGCTGCGCGCGCGCAATGTCAGCGTGATGTTGACCTGGGAAATGCGCGACATCTTCGGCGCGGAAATCAGCGCCCCGGCCCCGGACCTGTCGAGTATCGTCGACAACCTGATGCTGATGCGCTTCGTCGAGCTGGACTCGCAACTGCGGCGCATGCTGTCGATCCTCAAAGTGCGTGACAGCCACCATGACCCTGCCTTGCACGAGCTGTTGATCAGGCCGCAGGGCATTACCCTGCGCAAGGCGTTCGAAGGCGCCTGTGGTGTGCTCTCGGGAACGCCGGTGCCGCAGGGGAGCGGGTGACGGGGCGGACGATGAACACCATCCTGATCGTCGATGACGAGTACCTGATTGCCGACATCCTCGGTTTCGCCCTGGAGGACGAAGGCTTCCTGGTGGAAAAGGCGAGCAACGGCTGCAAGGCGCTTGAGGCGCTGAAAGAAAAGCGCGTTCAGCTGGTGATCACCGACTACATGATGCCGCTGGTCAACGGCGAGGAGCTGGTGCGCTCGATGCGTAAAGACCCGGACTTGAGCGAGTTGCCGGTCATCCTCATGAGTGGCGCGCAGGCCAACCAGGGATGCCCGGAACTGTTCGCCGCGGTGTTCGACAAACCGTTCGACATGGACTGTATGATCGCCAAGGTGCGCGAACTGCTGGGCACCTGAGGCGCGGGGCGATCAAGCGCGTCCGTGCGGCTTGAGGCAACGTGAAGCAGGTCGCTCAGTGCGAGTCGTCGTGCTTTTCCGGGGCCGGGCTGCCGGCCTGGATGCGCTTGAAGATCTCTTCGCGATGGACTTGGACGTCTTTCGGTGCATCGATACCGATCCTCACTTGCATCCCTTTGACGCCCAGAATGGTGACTTTGATGTCATCGTTGATGACGATGCTTTCGCCAACCTTGCGGGTGAGTATCAGCATGTAGTTCTCCTTGGTGATGTAAAAGTCCGTCGGGCTAGTTGCCACGGCGGCGGGAGCTTGTCCCTCTTCCTTCTCATTAAAGACGCTTTCGGCGGATAGTAATTCCCCGACAGACAAATTCTGTTGCGTGTCTTCAGTCGCAGGTGCCGAAGCAAACCGCCAGCGGGTTGTCGGCCAAGGTGCTCGGTGGCAAGAATAGGGTGCTTGGCGGCCAATGGGAAATTTCTTCGCATGATGGGTTGAATAGACCGGGTTAATGGTCATCCTGTTCCTCGAGTGCCTGAAGAAATAACAGCAAGGCTACTTCTTCACGGTCCAGGCCTTTGCGCACACGGTTCTTCGGCAAGTTGGCCAACCGCCCCAGGGCATAGTGTTCAAGTACAGCCGGGTGGATGTAGCAACGCCTGCACACCGCCGGTGTATTGCCCAGGCGTGATGCTACCTGGCGGACGATCGCGGCAACCTGGCGTTTGGCTTCGCTCTCGGGCTCCCAGGCCAGGGGCCTGAGCAGGTCCAGGGCCAGACTGCTGCCGGCCCAGGTGCGGTAGTCCTTGGCGGTGAAGTCGGCGCCGGTCAGCTGCTGCAGAAACTGGTTGACCTCGCTGGAGCCGACGCTGTGGCGCTGGCCTTTGTCGTCCAGGTACTGGAACAGTGCTTGCCCTGGCAGCTCCATGCAGCGCTTGAGCAGGTTGGCCAGGCGCCTGTCGTTGAGGCTGACGTTGTGCTCGACGCCGCGCTTGCCGCGGAACTGGAAGCGGATGCTGCTGCCCTTCACCTCGACATGGCGATTGCGCAGGGTGGTCAGGCCATAGGACTGGTTGTCACGCAGGTAGCGCTGGTTGCCGATGCGGATCAGGGTGTGGTCCAGCAGGCTGATCACCAGCGCCATCACCTTTTCCCGGTCCAGGCCGGGCCGGGCAAGGTGGGCGTGCAGTTGCGCGCGCAGTTTCGGCAGGGCCTGGGCAAATGCCAGCATGCGCCCGTACTTGTGCTGGTCGCGTACTTCTCGCCACTGCGCATGGTAGCGGTATTGCTTGCGGCCGCGGGCATCGCGACCTGTCGCTTGCAGGTGGCCTTGCGGGTCGGCGCAGATCCACACCTCGGTATAGGCCGGGGGGATTACCAGTGCAGCGATGCGGGCGAGGGTATCGCTGTCGCGCACCCGTTGGCCGTCGGCATCCAGGTAGATGAAGCGGCCCCTCCAGCGGCGCCGGGTCAGGCCCGGCTGGCTGTCGTCGACATAGTGCAAGGTGGGCGGCAGGGGGCATTCAAGCATGGCTGGCAGGCCTCGATCAGGTCACTGATCAATGGACACCAGCGACGGGGCCGATGCTCAGCCCAGCAGCGCTACCGACTTGATCTGGGCAAACAGCACCTGGCCCGGGTGCAGGCCGAGCTGGTCTGCCGAAAAGCGGGTGATGCGCGCGAGCAAGGCGTTGCCGCCAGCATCCAGGCTGACCAGCACATGAGCCGGGTTGGCTGCCGGGCGGCTTTCGCGCACACGTACCGGCACGCGATTGAGGATGCTCGAAGTACTGTCGGCTGCAAGGGCCAGGCTGACGTCACGGGCCTGCACCTTGACCCGCAAGGTGCTGCCAATCACCTGGGCAGGGTGGGCGATACGCAGCAGTGGCCCGTCGTTACCGGGCAGGCGCAGGTCGAGCAGGCCGTAGTGCGAGTCGTGCCCCACCACCAGGCCCTCGAACACCACCCCGGCATCCTCGCCCTGGGCCAGCGACAGGTCGAGGCGGGCCAAGGTTTCGCCGATCGGGCCGCTGGCCACTGCCCGGCCTTGCTCCAGCAACACCAGGTGGTCGGCCAGCCGCGCCACTTCTTCCTGAGCATGGCTGACATACACCAGCGGGATTTCCAGTTCGTCGTGCAGGCGCTCCAGGTAGGGCAGTATCTCGCGCTTGCGCGGCCCGTCGAGTGCAGCCAGCGGCTCGTCCATCAACAGCAGGCGCGGGCTGCTGAGCAAGGCGCGGGCAATGCCCACCCGCTGCGCCTCGCCACCGGACAATGTCGCCGGACGGCGTGCCAGCAGGTGGCCGATACCCAGCAGCTGGCAGGCCTGGTCGAGACTGACCTTGCGTTCGGCAGCGGCTACCCGGCGCCAACCGAACTCCAGGTTGCCGTGTACCGACAGGTGTGGAAACAGGCTGGCCTCCTGGAACACGTAGCCCACCGGGCGCAGGTGCGGTGCCAGGAAGAAGCCGCGGGCGCTGTCCTCCCAGATTTCGCCGTTGACTTCGATGTAGGCGCTGGCGGCCCGTTCCAGCCCTGCCAGGCAACGCAGGCAGCTGGTCTTGCCAGAACCCGAATGGCCGAAAAGTGCGCTGATGCCGCGGCCGGGCAGGTGCAGGCCTACATCCAGGGTGAAGTCATCGCGCGCCAGTTTCAGGCGCGCCACAATCGATGCACTCATCTCAGCTCCAGCCAGCCTTGCCGCGGCGTCCAGCGTACAGCAGGAGCAGCACCAGGAACGAGAACACCAGCATGGCACCGGCCAGCCAGTGTGCTTGCGAATAGGCCATGGCCTCGACATGGTCGAAGATCTGCACCGAGACCACGCGTGTCTTGTCGGGGATGTTGCCGCCAATCATCAACACCACGCCGAACTCGCCCACGGTGTGGGCGAAACCGAGGATGCTGGCGGTGATGAAGCCTGGGCGGGCCAACGGCAGCACTACGTGGACGAAGGTGTCCCAAGGGCTGGCACGCAGCGTGGCGGCTACTTCCAGCGGGCGCTGGCCAATGGCGCCGAAGGCATTCTGCAGCGGCTGGACAACGAACGGCATGGAGTAGATCACCGAGCCGATCACCAGGCCGGTGAAGCTGAACACCACGCTGCCCAGGCCCAGCGCCTGGGTCGCCTGGCCCAGCCAGCCATGCGGGCCGAGGGCGATCAGCAGGTAGAAACCGATCACCGTGGGGGGCAGCACCAGCGGCAGGGCCACTACCGCGCCCACCGGCCCGCGCAGCCACGAGCGCGTGCGCGCCAGCCACCAGGCGATGGGCGTACCGACGATCAGCAGGATCAGGGTGGTCAGGCTGGCCAATTTCACGGTCAGCCAGATGGCACCCAGGTCACTGGCGTCCAGTGGCATCAGATTTCATAACCATAGGATTTGATCACTGCCGCGGCTTTCGGGCCTTTCAGATAGTCGACCAGGGCCTTGGCGGCGGGGTTGTCCTTGCCTTTTTCGAGGATTACCGCGTCCTGGCGGATGGGCTCGTGCAGGGACGAGGGAACGATCCACGCCGAGCCGCTTTCGACCTTGCCGTCCTTGTAGATTTGCGACAGGGCGACAAAGCCCAGCTCGGCGTTGCCGGTGGAGACGAACTGGAACGCCTGGGTGATGTTCTGCCCTTCGACCAGCTTGGGCGTGGTGGCTTCGGTCAGCTTCAGCTTGTCCAGCACCTGGGTGGCGGCCAGGCCATAAGGTGCAGTTTTCGGGTTGGCGATGGACAGGTGCTTGAACTGGTTCTTCTTCAACACTTCGCCGTTGGCGTCGACATAGCCGGGCTTGGCCGACCACAGGGCCAAAGTACCGATGGCGTAGGTGAAGCGCGAGCCCGGGGCAATGGCTTTTTCCTGCTCGAGCTTGGCAGGGGTACTGTCGTCGGCAGCGAGGAATACCTCGTACGGCGCGCCGTTCTTGATTTGTGCGTAGAACTGGCCGGTGGCGCCATAGGCGGCGACCAGCTTGTGGCCAGTGTCTTTTTCAAAGTCCTTGGCAATGGCCTGGATCGGGGCTGTGAAGTTCGCAGCGACCGCGACCTGGACTTCATCGGCCCAGGCAGTGTTGAAGGCGAGCAGGCTGGCCAGGGTGGCCGCGGCTACGTAAGAAGGGCGGGTACACATCAACACAACTCCTGGGAGGTTATCGTTATATTCTTAACTATATAGCGATAGGCCATGGGCCGGGAAGAGGGCAGGATGATGCATGGGCAGGTCCGGCCCCTTCGCGGGCTTGCCCGCTGCCCCCGTACTGCGNGGCATTCAAAACCAGTGGTGAACCTGTGGGAGNGGGCAAGCCCGCGAAGGGGCCGAGCCTGCTTATGCAGACGCCTGGCCGCCTATCACTGCCAGCGCC
>NZ_OPYN01000165.1 GCF_900277125.1 Pseudomonas inefficax | reverse complement strand
CGCGCCCGGACCTGTTCAACGATTACCGCTAACGCTAAGGAAATGTCATGAATGCCAAGGTCGTGGTAGTCGGTAGCCTCAACATGGACCTGGTGGCCCGCGCCCAGCGCCTGCCCCGGGCCGGCGAAACACTCCCCGGCGAAAGCTTTTTCACCGTGCCGGGCGGCAAGGGGGCCAACCAGGCGGTGGCCGTGGCGCGCCTGGGCGGCAGCGTGGCGATGATCGGCAATGTCGGCGACGACGATTATGGTCGGCAACTGCACCGGGCGTTGTATGTGGAAGGCATCGACTGCCAGGGCGTCATCACCTGCCAGGGAGTGTCCAGCGGTGTGGCGCTGATCACCGTGGATGCCGCCAGCCAGAACTGCATTGTCATCATCCCCGGTGGCAACGGCCTGCTGACCCCGCAGTCGGTGCAGCGGTTCGATGCACTGCTGCAGGCGGCCGAGGTGATCATCTGCCAGCTGGAGGTACCCACCGACACCGTGGCCTGGACCCTGGCCAGGGGGCGTGAGCTGGGCAAGCAGGTGATCCTGAACCCGGCGCCGGCGACCGGCCCCTTGCCGGCGGACTGGTTCGCTCACATCGATTACCTGACGCCCAACGAAAGCGAGGCCGAAGCCCTCACCGGCGTTCCGGTGGCTGACCTGGACAGTGCCCGGCGTGCCGGCGAGCGCTTGCTGCAACTGGGCGCGGGCAAAGTGATCATTACCCTGGGCGCGCAAGGGGCCTTGCTGGTTACCCCCAAGGGCCACCAGCACTTCCCCGCGCCGGTGGTCCAGCCGCTGGACACCACGGCAGCCGGCGACACCTTCATTGGCGGCTTTGCCGCTGGCCTGGTGCGCGGCCTGGAGGAGGGCGAAGCCATCGCCTTCGGCCAGCGCGCCGCGGCCTTGTCGGTTACTCGCGCCGGCGCCCAGCCGTCGATTCCCTACCTGGCGGAGCTTGCGCCATGAAGAAAACCCCACTGCTGAACGTCGCCCTGTCGCGGACCATTGCCGGCATGGGGCATGGCGACATCCTGGTAATCGGCGATGCCGGGCTACCGGTGCCGCCCGGGGTAGAACTGATCGACCTGGCCGTCACGCCTGGCCTGCCGGATTTCGCCAGCGTGTTGCGGGTTGTGCTGAGCGAGCTGCAGGTAGAGCGCCACGTGCTGGCCGAAGAAATGCAGAAAGTGGTGCCGCCGGCGCTGGTCGAGATCGAGCGGCTCAAGGGCAAGCTGGGCAAGCGCGAATGGCTGAGCCATGAAGATTTCAAGGCGTTGTCGCGCAGAGCCCGTGCGGTAGTGCGTACCGGCGAGTGCCAGCCCTACAGCAACATTGCGCTGATCTCCGGCGTGACGTTCTAACTCGTCATCTTGCCCAGCGCAGATCCCCTGTGGGAGCGGGCATGCCCGCGAACACCGGCAACGCCGGTGCCATCCACCGCAGGCCCCTGTGGAAGCGGGTCCACCTGCGAACACCGGCGAAGCCGGTGCCAGCCACCGCAGGCCCCCTGTGGGAGCGGGTTCACCCGCGAACACCGGCGAAGCCGGTGCCATCCACCGCAGGCCCCCTGTGGGAGCGGGTTCACCCGCGAATACCGGCGAAGCCGGTGCCATTCACCGCGTAGCTTTCTTCGCGGGTAAACCCGCTCCCACAGGAATTTGCGGTGTTTCACACATACCAACCCAGGCAACAGGAGTGCCACCCATGCTCAAACCCCTGCTACAAGGAATCGCCCTCATGGCCGCAGCCACTACCCTCCAGGCCGCCCCCATCGACCTGATCATCGACACCGACCCCGGCGCCGACGACGTGGTCGCGCTGTTCCTGGC
>NZ_OPYN01000164.1 GCF_900277125.1 Pseudomonas inefficax | reverse complement strand
TTGCCTGTGAAAGCCCACAGTTCCTTGATCAGGCGGTACTCCAGTTCATGGTTCCATTTACGGGTCAGGAACGCCTCGACCTCGGTACGGCCGCGCGGGAACTCGACGCGGTTACGCCAGACGGTNTCGACGGTATAGGCAAGCGCGACCTTGGCCGGGTCGCGGCCGTTCCAGCCATCCTCGGCCAGGCGGACCTTTTCGATGGCGCTTTCGCGGGTGAAGGGCGGCAGGGGTGGGCGGGACATCGGGGTACTCCTCAGTTCGATTGGCCTGTAGGAGAGTAGTAGCCGCTGGCCGAACAGAGAATGGGTGTGCCTGGCACATCATAATTGCAGTGCGTGGAACAATGCTGAGGTGCCATGGCAGGCGCAGTCCACGTGTAGGAGCGGCCTTGTGTCGCGACAGGGCCGCCCAGCGGCCCCGGCAATTCATGCTGCGAAGCTGAAAGTCTGGGGCCGCTGTGCGGCCCTGTCGCGACACAAGGCCGCTCCTACAGGGGGGCTTTATCAGGCTGCGTCGGCTGCGGTTTTCCCGGCAGCCTTGCTACGGCCGCCCAGCCATACCAGCAGCAGCCCGGCAGCCGCCAGCACGCCACCTGCCATCGGCACTGCCGCATAGCCCAGGTCCAGGCTGATCACCGCACCACCCAGCGCCGCGCCCACGGCATTGCCCAGGTTGAACGCGCCGACGTTGATCGATGAGGCCAGCCCCGGTGCTTCGATGGCGGCGATCATCACCCGCATTTGCAGCGGCGGTACCACGGCGAAAGTGAACATGCCCCACACCAGCAAGGCGATGGCGGCGCCGATGTGGCTGCCCAGCACCAGCGGCATCAGCAGCATGATCACCACCAGTGCCGCGAGGAAGATCCGCGCCGCCCCATCCAGCGACCAGTCGGCCAGGCGGCCACCCAGGCTGTTGCCCAGGGTAAAGCCCACACCGATCAGCACCAGGCCGAGGGTGACGAAGCTGTCCGAGGCGCCGGTCAGTTCGGCCAGTACCGGTGCGACATAGGTGTACAAGGTGAACATGGCGCCCGCACCGAGCACGGTGGTGGCCATTGCCAGCAGCACGCTGGGGCGGGCGATGACCGCCAGCTCCCTGCGCACGTGCGGCACGCTGCCGCGTTCGCCCTTGGGCAGGGCATACCACAGCGCGGCCATGGCCAGCAGGCCCAGCACGGCGGTACCGGCAAAGGCCATGCGCCAGCCGACCTGCTGGCCGACCCAGGTGGCGGCCGGCACACCGCCGATGTTGGCGATGGTCAGGCCCATGAACATGGTGGCCACGGCACTGGCCTGTTTCTCCTTGGGCACCACACTGGCAGCCACTACCGCGCCAAGGCCGAAGAACGCGCCGTGGTTGAGGCTGGTGACCAGGCGTGAGGCGAGCAGGGTGTAGTAGTCCGGTGACAGCGCCGACAGCAGGTTGCCGAGGGTGAAGATGGCCATCAGCGCCATCAGCGCGGCGCGCTTGCCGAAACGGCTGAACAGCAGGGTCATGATCGGTGCACCGACCATCACTCCGATGGCATAGGCGGTAATCAGCATGCCGGCGCTGGGGATGCTGACATCAACCCCTTGGGCGATCACCGGCAGCAGGCCCATCGGGGTGAACTCGGTGGTGCCGATGCCGAAGGCGCCGATGGCCAGTGCAAACAGGACGCGTCCGGCTTTCATTGCGCAGGCTCCTGGGCGTCCAGCTCGGTCAATGGCCCTTGCATACGATAGAAAGTCAGGTCGCTGGCGGTGAAGAAGGCCTGTGAATGGCCGTTGGCGAAGTCATCGACATGCACCACGGTAGCACCGTCGGCTTCCTGCCAGGAGATCACGTAGACCCCTTCGGCAATCTGCTGCCACTGGCACTCGGCTTCGCCGCTGGCGCCAGCGTAAGGGCCGGAAACGATGGCGTAGCGCACGTGGCGGCCATCGGCGGAATAGATGTTGTGCGCGGCCAGGCCGGGGTATTCGACCTGGAAGCTGCGGCCTGCGAAGGCCGGCAATGGGGTAGGGGTACTCATGGGGTGGCCTCCGTCAGTTGGGCTTTTGTTTCATGGAATTGTGGCAATACGTATTCGGCAATTTCGCGCAGGGTTTCGTCCAGCGGCCGCACGTTACGCCGCAGGTGCAGGCCGATATGGTCGACGCCCGCCGCGCGCAGGGCGCCCAGCTCGGCCGCCAGCGCCTTGCGCCCGCCGCGGAAACCGAAGCGCCAGCGTTGCAGCGGTTCGTCGGGGTTGTCCGCCAGGTCCAGGTGGATGAAGCAGCTGTAGGGCTTGTTGCCCGCCACCGCGCGCCAGGCGGCGACCCGGTGCTGGTGGTCTTCCGGTGTGCCGGGGTAGGCCAGGCAGCCGTCCAGGTTGCTGCCGATCCATTCCGGGCTCTGCTGCGCCAGGCCGGCTACCAGCAATGGTAGCGGGGAAGCGGTGCCAGGTAACACGGCCAGCCCTTCGGGCAGGTGGCCGTTGGCACCATCACGCAGCAGGGCGACCTGTTCGCGGAATGCGTTGCCACGCCCCTCGAAATCCCGACCGAACAGTGGGTACTCCACCGGCCGGTCACCACTGGCCACGCCCAGCAACAGGCGGTTGCCACTGAGGCGCTGCACGCTGTTGGCCGATTTCAGGGTCAGCAGCGGTTCGCGAATCGGCAGCACCACGGCAGCCGTGCCGAGCAGGATGTCGCGGGTTACCCCGGCCAGGTAGCCGAGGTAGGCAAACACCTCGAACACCTGGGCGGCGTCGCCGAACGACGGGTCGTACAGCGGCACATCGCGAACCCACAGGGCGCGGTAGCCCAGGCGGTCGGCCAGTTGTGCCAGTTCTGCGTGGCGGGCCAGGTCCGGCTCGCCGAACTGACGGCCGTCGCGGCGCCGCGCCTGGTCGCCAGCGGGCGTCCAGTCGTGGTCCAGCGGCGCTTCCAGGCCGATGCTGAAGCCGCCAGCGGTCAGGCGTTCAAGGGGCGTGGTCATGGCTTCAGTCCCAGATTGGCGCCAGGCCGTCAGGGCTGACTTCGCGGCCATTGCGCTCGAGCTTGGCGATGCGTGCCATGTCGTCGGCGTCCAGCTTCAGGTCGCGGGCGAGCAGGTTGCTGGCCAGGTTTTCGCGCTTGGTCGACGACGGGATCACCGCGTAGCCCAGCTGCAGGGCCCAGGCCAGGGCAACCTGGGCGACGGTGGCCTTGTGCTTGGCGGCGATGTCGGCCAGTACCGGGTCTTTCAGCACCTTGCCGTAGGCCAGGGTCATGTACGAGGTGACGGTGATGCCTTGCTCCTTGAGGAACGCAGTCAGCTTGGCGTTCTGCAGGTACGGGCTGAGTTCGATCTGGTTGGTGGCGATTTCGCCTTTGCCGACCACTTCGATGGCCTGGCGGGTCAGTTCGATGTTGAAGTTGGACACACCGATCTGGCGCGTCAGGCCCAGTTTCTTGGCTTCGGCCAGGGCGGCCATGTACTCGGGCAGTTCAACGCCGTTGCCTGGGGCTGGCCAGTGGATCAGCAGCAGGTCGACGTAGTCGGTACGCAGTTTCTGCAGGCTGTCGCGCAGGCTGGCGATCAGCTTGTCGGCGGCGTAGTTTTCGACCCAGATCTTGGTGGTGATGAACAGCTCGCTGCGCGGTACGCCGCTTTCGGCGATGGCCTGGCCGACGTCGGCTTCGTTCTGGTAGATCTGTGCGGTGTCGACGACCCGGTAGCCCAGTTCCAGGGCGGACTTGACCGAGTCGATGACGGCTTGGCCGGTGAGTCGGAAGGTGCCGAGGCCGAAGGATGGAATGCTCATGGATCTGCTCCTGGTGAGTGAGGGGTGAATCGAACTGAGCCTATACGCTTGGGTTCGATTGCTCTTCGTGTGGGGAGCAGTGTGCGGCTTTGAAGGGGATTGATTAAGGTGGGGTGGGGCCAAGGTCATTTGATCTAGAGGCAAGAATAGGTCGCTGTGCCGTGACTGTTGCTGGGGGAATGCAGGGTACGCCTGAGCCGGCCTCTTCGCGGGTGAACCCGCTCCCACAGGACCGCTCCGCACTCAGGAACGGTGCAGTACCTGTGGGAGCGGGTTCACCCGCGAAAGGGCCGGTACAGGAAAACGAAACGGCCCGCCATAGAGGCGGGCCGTCTGGCATTGCAAGGTGACGATCAGCGGCGGCGGAACAACGGCAGTGGCTCGTCGGTGGCGGCCTGGTAGGTCACCGAGAAGTCCTTCAGGCTTTGCAGCGCGTCTTCCGGGTCCTTGTCGGCACGGATGGCGAACGCGTCGAAGCCGCAACGGGCCATGAAGAACAGCTGGTCGCGCAGCACGTCGCCAATGGCGCGCAGCTCGCCCTTGAACTTGTAGCGGTCACGCAACAAGCGCGCATTGGAGTAGTTGCGCCCGTCGGTGAAGGCCGGGAAGTTCAGGGCGATGACCTGGAAGTGCTGCACGTCTTCGCCGATTTCTTCGGCTTCTTCGTCACTGTCCAGCCAAATGCCCAGGCCGCCGTCGCGGGCTTTGAGCGCGTGGGCATGGTCGCGCCACATCTGTAGCGGGACGATGTAGTCGTCGCAGTTGGTCAGCTCGTCAAACGAGGTTTCCTTGGGCAGCAGGTGCCAGGTTTCGTCGACGATCTGGTTGTTCTTAATGATTCGCTGCATAGACGCGTTCCTTGAAGGGGTCGATGCCGATACGCTGGTAGGTGTCGATGAAACGCTCTTCCTCGGTACGTTGCTCGACGTACACGGCGATCAGCTTCTCGATCACATCGGCCATGTCATCCTGGGCGAACGACGGGCCGAGGATCTTGCCCAGGCTCGCGCCACGCGCGGCGTTGCCACCCAGCGACACCTGGTAGAACTCTTCGCCCTTCTTGTCCACGCCGAGGATGCCGATGTGGCCCACGTGGTGGTGGCCGCAGGCGTTCATGCAGCCGGAGATGTTCAGGTCGATTTCGCCGATGTCGAACAGGTAATCCAGGTCGTCGAAGCGGCGCTGGATGGATTCGGCGATCGGGATCGACTTGGCGTTGGCCAGCGAGCAGTAGTCACCGCCCGGGCAGCAGATGATGTCGGTCAGCAGGCCGATGTTCGGGGTGGCGAAGCCGCTTTCGCGCAGTTCCAGCCACAGGGCGTGCAGCTGGCGCTGCTCGACGTCGGCGAGGATGATGTTCTGCTCGTGCGAGGTGCGCAGGAAGCCGAAACTGTAGCGCTCGGCCAGGTCGGCCACGGCGTCCAGCTGCTTGTCGGTCACGTCGCCAGGGGCAACGCCGGTGGGCTTCAGTGACAGGGTCACGGCCACGTAGCCAGGGCGCTTGTGGGCGCGGGTGTTGCGTGAGCGCCAGCGGGCGAAGCCCGGGTTTTCGGCATCCAGAGCGCTGTAGTCGACATTGTCGAGCGCCAGGTACTCGGGGTCGACGAAGTGGCGCGATACACGCTGCACTTCGGCTTCGGTCAGGGTAGTGCTGCCGCCACGCAGGTGGACCATTTCAGCCTCGACCTTTTCGGCGAACACTTCCGGGGTAAGGGCCTTGACCAGGATCTTGATGCGCGCCTTGTACTTGTTGTCACGGCGACCGTAACGGTTGTACACGCGCAGGATGGCGTCGAGGTAGCTGATCAGGTCCTGCCACGGCAGGAACTCGTTGATGAACGAGCCCACCACCGGAGTACGGCCCAGGCCGCCACCGACCAGTACACGGAAGCCCAGCTCGCCAGCGGCATTGCGCACCGGCTCCAGGCCGATGTCATGCACTTCGATGGCAGCGCGGTCTTCCTGCGAGCCATTGATGGCAATCTTGAACTTGCGCGGCAGGTAGGCGAATTCCGGGTGGAAGGTGGTCCACTGGCGGACGATTTCGCACCACGGGCGCGGGTCGACGATTTCGTCTGCGGCCACACCGGCGAACTGGTCGGTGGTGGTGTTGCGCAGGCAGTTGCCGCTGGTCTGGATCGCGTGCATCTGCACGGTGGCCAGCTCGGCGAGGATGTCCGGGATGTCTTCCAGGGCCGGCCAGTTGTACTGCACGTTCTGGCGGGTGGAGATGTGGGCGTAGCCCTTGTCGTAGTCGCGGGCGATCCTGGCCAGGGTGCGGACCTGGGTGGCGTTAAGCTGGCCGTACGGCACGGCGACGCGCAGCATCGGTGCGAAACGTTGGATGTAAAGGCCGTTCTGCAGGCGCAGAGGGCGGAATTCTTCTTCGCTCAGCTCACCGGCCAGATAGCGGCGGGTCTGATCACGGAACTGCTTGACGCGGTCCTCGATGATCCGCTGATCGTACTCGTCGTATACGTACATAAAAGTCCTGTCTCAGGCATGCAGCTATTCGCGCGCACGGCCGCGCACTCCGCTTCGGAGCCGGGGAACGATAGCAGGTTGCGTTTATGCGCTAAAGTGATGTTTTTGCATATGAAAAGAACCAAATGGACTATGTGAGACTGACTGCCATTTGTGCGCTGGGTGTGGCCTGGCGTTTATAATCCGATGTTTGCTTTGCAGGGATGTCAGCCCATGCTCAAGGCGTTGTGCCAAAGCTTGTGTCTTGCCTTGCCGCTGGCGGCAAGCGCACAACCGGCTTCGGTGGTTTTCCTCAACCCGGGGCTATCCACCGAGGCGTTCTGGACCAGTTATACGCGTTTCATGCAGGCCGCCGCGAACGAGCTGGGCATGACCCTGCGCGTTGAATACAGCGAACGCCGCGCCGACCTGGCGCTGACCCAGGCCAGGGCTATCCTGGGCGGGCCGCAGCGCCCGGATTACCTGGTAGTGGTCAATGAGCAGTACGTGGCGCCAGAGATCATGCGGCTGTCGCGCGGCAGCGGGGTCAAGCTGTTCCTGGTCAACAACGGCCTCACTGCCAGCCAGGCCCGCAGCATCGAGGCCCAGCCTGACAAGTATGCCGAGCTGCTGGGCACCTTGACGGCCAACGACGAGCAGGCGGGCTTCCAGATGTTGCACCAGATGGTCGCGCAATTGCCCCGTGACAGCGGGCCGGTAGACTTGCTGGCGTTTGCCGGGGTCAAGACCACTCCGGCCTCGCAGCTGCGCGAGGAAGGCATGCGCCGGGCCCTGGCCGACTTCCCTCAGGTGCGCTTGCGCCAGGTGGTGTATGGCGGCTGGAGCCGTCAGCGCGCCTACGAGCAGGCGCAACAACTGCTGGAGCGTTACCCGGCCACCCGCCTGGTGTGGTCGGCCAATGACGAAATGGCCTTTGGTGCCATGCAGGCGTTCGAGGAGGCGGGGCGCAAGCCGGGGCGCGATGTGCTGTTCAGCGCCATCAACAGCTCGCCCGAGGCTCTGCACGCACGTATCGACGGGCGCCTTAGCGCGCTGATGGGCGGGCATTTCACCCTCGGCGGCTGGGCCATGGTGATGCTGCACGATGATGCCCTGGGGCTGGCGGTGAACCGCGATGGCGTGCGCGAGCATCGCGTGCCGGTGTTGCAACCGATCGACCAGGCCAAGGCAACCCATTGGCTGAAACTGCTGGAACAGCCCGACTACGGCATCGATTTCCAGCATTACAGTGCCGAAGGACGGCCGCCCGACTACCAGTACCCATTTTTGACATCACCGATCAATTATTGAAAGACCCTGCTTGAGAGAAGGGCATTGCTCGTCTTAACTGCTGGTGGTGAAGTGCATTCCCATAACCACTACAAGAGGCAATGCAATGGGAAACTCAACCAAAGTCCGCAAAGCTGACAGCAGCGTCGATGCCTGGGCGATCCTCTGCCTGATCGTTCTGGTGGTGGTCACTGCCGTGTATTGGGTCAGCCACCAGTAGACTTGTATTCAAGACCATGATGCAGCCAGAGCGCCTGCGGGAGGGAATCCCGCAGGCGTTTTTGCTTTTCCTGTGCTGGCCCTTTCGCGGCTAAAGCCGCTCCCACAGGTACTGCACAGGCCTTGGGCACTGTGGTGTCCCTGTGGGAGCGGCTTTAGCCGCGAAGGGGTCGGCACAGGCTAGCGGGCAAGGTGCATGGCCAATTGCACCAGGCCGATCAGCACGGCAATGAATATCAGGGTGAACAGCGTCCCCAGCGCAATGAAATGGCTGGCCTTGCCGTGGGTGAAGTCGCGGGCGCGGTTCTTGCCGCTTTGCACGCCGAAGGCGGCAGCTAGGATGCTGTGCAGCATCTGCCAGAAGGTCGGGGGTTTGCCCTGGCTGGAATCGTCCATGGTGGCTCCTGAGGAAATCAGAGGCAATCAGGGACAGTGTAGGTGGCTATTGGGGCTGCTGTGCAGCCCATCGCGACACAAGGCCGCTCCTACAAGGGATTGCATTCTCCTGTAGGAGCGGCCTTGTGTCGCGATGGGCCGCAAAGCGGCCCCCAAGGTCTTAGCTGTCGTACCCGAGGTTAGGCGCCAACCAGCGCTCGCTGACACTCACATCCTGGCCCTTGCGCGCGCTGTAGCGCTCGATCTGGTCCTTGTCGACCTTGCCCACCGCAAAGTACTGCGCCTGCGGGTGAGCAAAGTACCAGCCGCTGACCGCCGCCGCCGGGAACATCGCGAAGTGATCGGTGAGGAACACGCCGCTCGGCCCGGTCTCGCCGATGGCAGTGCCATCAAGCAGGCGGAACAGGGTTTCCTTCTCGGTGTGGTCCGGGCAGGCCGGGTAGCCGGGGGCCGGGCGAATGCCGCGGTACTGCTCCTTGATCAGCGCTTCGTTGTCCAGGTGTTCGTCGCGGGCATAACCCCAGTGCTCTTTACGCACCTGTTCGTGCAGCCATTCGGCACAGGCCTCGGCCAGGCGGTCGGCCAGGGCCTTGACCATGATCGAGCTGTAGTCGTCGCCCTTGTCCTGGTAGGCCTTGGCCACTTCCTCGGCACCGATGCCAGCAGTGGTGATAAAACCGCCCACGTAGTCGGTAACGCCGCTAGCCTTCGGCGCGACGAAGTCGGCCAGCGACCAGTTGGGCTTGCCGTCCGGCTTGATGGTCTGCTGGCGCAGGTGATGCAGGGTAGCCAGGGCCTGGCCGTCCTCACCGTACACCTCGATATCGTCATCGGCCACCTGGTTGGCTGGCCAGAAGCCGAACACCGCGCGGGCGCTGATGAGCTTTTCGTCGATCAGCTTGTCGAGCATCTCGCGGGCATCCTTGTACAGCGCCGTGGCAGCCTCGCCGACCACTTCGTCGGTGAGGATGCGCGGGAACTTGCCGGCCAGGTCCCAGGAGATGAAGAACGGGGTCCAGTCGATGTACTCGGCCAGGGTGCGCAGGTCGATGTCTTCCAGCACCTTGACGCCGGTGAAGGAGGGCACCGCTGGCTGGTAGCCAGCCCAGTCGTACTGCGGCTTGGCGGCGATGGCCTGGGCGTAGCTCAGGCGCTCGGTGCGGGCACTGCGGTTGGCGGTGCGCTCGCGTACTTCCACATAGTCCTGGCGGGTTTTCTCGACGAAGCCCGGCTTCAGTTCTTTGGACAACAGCTGAGTGGCCACGCCGACCGCACGCGAGGCGTCGGTCACATAGACTACGGCGTCGTTGCTGTACTTCGGTTCGATCTTGACCGCAGTGTGCGCCTTGGAAGTGGTGGCGCCGCCAATCATCAGCGGCAACTGGAAGCCCTGGCGCTGCATTTCGCGGGCAACGTGGACCATCTCATCCAGCGACGGCGTGATCAGGCCGGACAGGCCGATGATGTCGCACTTCTCGTCGCGGGCGGTTTGCAGGATCTTCTCGGCCGGCACCATCACGCCGAGGTCGACGATGTCGTAGCCGTTGCAGCCCAGCACCACACCAACGATGTTCTTGCCGATGTCGTGCACGTCGCCTTTTACCGTGGCCATCAGGATCTTGCCTTTGGCTTCCGGCTTGTCGCCTTTCTCGGCTTCGATGAACGGGATCAGGTGTGCTACCGCCTGTTTCATCACGCGGGCCGACTTGACCACCTGGGGCAGGAACATCTTGCCCGCGCCGAACAGGTCGCCGACCACGTTCATGCCATTCATCAGCGGGCCTTCGATCACTTCGATCGGGCGTGCGCATTGCTGGCGGCATTCCTCGGTGTCTTCGACGATGAACGCGGTGATGCCCTTGACCAGCGCGTGCTCCAGGCGTTTTTCCACCGGCAGCGAGCGCCACTCTTCGTTTTCCACTTCCCGGGTTGCGCCGCCGCCCTTGTAGTCGTCGGCGATGGCCAGCAGTGCGTCGGTGCCATGCGGGGTACGGTTGAGCACCACATCCTCGACCTTTTCACGCAGTGCAGCCGGGATCTCGTCATAGATTTCCAGCTGGCCGGCGTTGACGATACCCATGGTCAGGCCGTTCTGGATCGCGTGGTACAGGAACACCGAGTGGATGGCTTCGCGCACCGGGTTGTTGCCCCGGAACGAGAACGACACGTTGGACACACCGCCCGAACTCAGGGCGTGCGGCAGGTGGTCACGGATGTAGGCACAGGCCTCGATGAAGTCGACGGCGTAGTTGTTGTGCTCTTCGATGCCGGTGGCGACGGCGAAGATGTTCGGGTCGAAGATGATGTCTTCCGGCGGGAAGCCCACTTCGTTGACCAGGATGTCGTAGCTGCGCTGGCAGATTTCCTTCTTGCGCGCGGCAGTGTCGGCCTGGCCGACTTCGTCGAACGCCATCACCACCACGGCAGCGCCATAGCGCTTGCACAGGCGGGCGTGGTGTTTGAACTGCTCGACGCCTTCCTTCATGGAAATGGAGTTGACGATGCCCTTGCCCTGGATGCACTTGAGGCCGGCTTCGATCACTTCCCACTTGGACGAGTCGATCATGATCGGCACGCGCGAGATGTCCGGCTCGCCGGCGATCAGGTTGAGGAAGCGGACCATGGCGGCCTGGGAGTCGAGCATCCCCTCGTCCATGTTGATGTCGATCACCTGGGCGCCGGCCTCGACCTGCTGCAGGGCGACTTCCAGCGCTTCGGTGTAGTTCTCTTCACGGATCAGCCTGGCGAACTTGGCGGAGCCGGTGATGTTGGTACGCTCGCCGACGTTGACGAACAGCGACTGGCGGTCGATGGTGAACGGCTCCAGGCCGGACAGGCGGCAGGCCTTGGCGATTTGCGGAATCTTGCGCGGCTTGTACTTGGCCACGGCCTCGGCGATGGCCTGGATGTGGCCCGGAGTGGTGCCGCAGCAGCCGCCGATGATGTTGAGGAAACCGCTGGCGGCGAATTCCTCGACCACCGCGGCCATTTCCGCCGGGGTTTCGTCGTATTCGCCGAAGGCGTTCGGCAGGCCGGCGTTGGGGTGGGCCGAAACATGGGTGTCGGCCTTGGTCGCCAGCTCTTCCAGGTAGGGGCGCAGGTCCTTGGCGCCGAGGGCGCAGTTCAGGCCTACGGAAATCGGCTTGGCGTGGCGCACCGAGTTCCAGAACGCTTCGGTGGTCTGGCCCGACAGGGTGCGGCCCGAGGCATCGGTGATGGTGCCGGAGATCATGATCGGCAGTTCGATGCCGTCTTCCTCGAACACCTGCTGCACGGCGAAGATCGCCGCCTTGGCGTTGAGGGTGTCGAAAATGGTTTCGATCAGCAGCAGGTCGGCGCCGCCTTCGATCAGGCCGCGGGTAGCCTCGATGTAGTTCGTTACCAGTTCGTCGAAGGTGACGTTGCGGTAGCCGGGGTCGTTGACGTCCGGGGAAATCGAGCAGGTGCGGCTGGTAGGGCCGAGCACGCCGGCGACGAAGCGCGGCTTGTGCGGGGTTTCCAGGGTCTTGGCATCGGCCACCTGGCGGGCGATGCGCGCGCCCTCGACGTTCAGCTCGTAGACCAGCGACTCCATGCCGTAGTCGGCCTGGGAAATCTGCGTGGCGTTGAAGGTGTTGGTCTCGAGGATATCGGCACCGGCATCCAGGTAGGCCTTTTCGATGGCGGCGATCACATCCGGGCGGCTGAGCAGCAACAGGTCGTTGTTACCCTTGACATCGCTTGGCCAATCGGCGAACCGCGTGCCACGATAGTCGTGTTCCTCGAGCCGGTAGCTTTGGATCATAGTACCCATGCCGCCGTCGAGGATCAGGATGCGCTCTTCGAGTGCGTTCTGGAGTGCTTGGAGACGAGCGCTGCGGTCGGACATAGGAACTACCTGGTCGGGCGAATTTCAGAAGGTGCAGAATCATAACAAAGCTGCGCGGTTTTTAGGTGCATCGCCCATTTGCATGAAAATGGCTCATGTTGGGCGGCGTCGGCAAAGCAGGGCACCGAAGGACGACCAGGCAACAAATCGTGATGGCTTTCAATACCCAGGACTTTCCGCACATGGTGCATCGTATTCTTGCCGGCGTTTTCGCCCTGCTCATCAGCAGTGTGGCGTTCGGGCAAGCCCCCCAGTCGAGCCCGGCTATTTCCTATACCCGGGACATTCAACCGATCTTCACCGAAAAATGCGTGGCCTGCCACGCCTGCAACGACGCGGCCTGCCAGCTGAAGCTGGAAAGCCCCGAAGGCGCGGTGCGCGGGGCCACCAAGGTCCCGGTGTACCAGGGCGAGCGCAGCAAGGCAGTGCCCACCACGCGGCTGTTCTACGACGCCCACAGCGAGGACGAATGGCGCAAGAAGGGCTTCTACTCGGTGCTCGACAACCAGGGTAGCCAGGCCGCGCTGATGGCGCGCATGCTCGAACTGGGGCACAAGACCCCGCTCACCCCCAACGCCAAGCTGCCCGAGGAAATCGTCCTGGGCCTGAACCGCAACAACATGTGCCCGTTGCCGCATGAGTTCGATGCCTATGCCGGCGCCCACCCCAAGGAAGGCATGCCACTGGCGGTGACCGGCCTGACCGACAAGGAATACGACACCATGCGCCGCTGGCTGGCCGCAGGTGCGCCGGTCGAGTACCAGCCGATCAAGCCAAGCGCGGCCGAAGCCAAGCAGATTGCCGACTGGGAAGAGCTGCTCAACCGCCCGGGTTCCACCGAGGCGCTGGTCGGCCGCTGGCTGTACGAGCACCTGTTCCTGGCACACATCTACTTCGTTGGCGGCGAGCAGGGCCACTTCTTCCAGTGGGTACGTTCGCGTACACCGAGCGGCCAGCCAGTCGACCTGATCGCCACGCGCCGCCCCAATGACCCACCGGGCACCGACTTCTACTACCGGTTGATTCCGGTGCAGGGCGTGATCGTGCACAAGACGCACATCACCTACCCGATGGGGCCGCAGAAGCTCAAGCGGGTCAAGCAACTGTTCTACGCCGGCGACTGGCACGCCACTGCACTGCCAGGCTACGGCCCGCGCCACCGGGCCAACCCGTTCGAAACCTTCGAAGCGATCCCGGCCGTGGCGCGCTACCAGTTCATGCTGGATAACGCCGAGTACTTCGTGCGCACCTTCATCCGTGGCCCGGTATGCCGCGGGCAGATTGCCACCGACGTGATCCGCGACAACTTCTGGGCGTTGTTCCAGGAGCCGGCCCACGACCGCTACATCACCGATGCCAAGTACCGTGGCGAGGCCACGCCGTTGCTGGCCATGCCTGGGCAGATCGATGACGTAGGCAGCGTGCTGAGCCTGTGGCACGCCTACCGTGACAAGCGCAACGAGTACGAAAAACTGCGCCGCGAAGCCTATGCCGACATGCCGGCGCCGGGCTGGGCGACGCTGTGGGCCGGTAACGACAACGCGTTGCTGAGCATTTTCCGTCACTTCGACAGCGCCTCGGTGACCAAGGGCCTGGTCGGTGACGTGCCGCTGACCGTGTGGCTTTTCGACTACCCGTTGTTCGAGCGCACCTATTACCAGTTGGCGGTCAACTTCGATGTGTTCGGCAACGTCTCGCACCAGTTGCAGACGCGCCTGTACTTCGACCTTATCCGCAACGGCGCCGAGGTCAACTTCCTGCGCCTGATGCCGGCCGACCAGCGCAAGGCGATCCTCGGCGACTGGTACCAGACCAGCGGCAAGGTGAAAATGTGGATGGATTATGAAGACATCGACACCGACACCCCGAGCGGTATCCAGCTCGACCCGCGCAACCCCAAGCGCGACTTCGGCCTGAAGCTGTTGCAGCGTACCGGTAGCCTGAATGCCGCGCCTGACCCGATCAACCGCTGCCAGGGCGCGTTCTGCTCACGGCCGCAGGTGAGCGAAGAGTTCCGCAATGCCGAGCAGTCGCTCAGCCGCCTGGTGTCGCGCCCGGCTGCCGGGTTGAAGGTAATCAACCAGCTGCCCGAGGCGACCATGCTGCGCATCGAAGGGCAGGGTGGCCAGCGCCAGGTGTACAGCCTGCTGCGCAACCGCGCGCACAGCAACGTGGCGTTCCTGCTGGGCGAGGCATACCGCTACCAGCCGGGGCTGGACACCCTGACCCTGTACCCGGGCGTGCTCAGCAGCTACCCCAACTTCATCTTCAACATCCCGACCAAGGATGTGCCGGAGTTTGTCGAGGACATGGAATATGCGAAAGATGACCCGGCCAGGTTCGAGCGCATTGTCATGCGCTGGGGTGTGCGCCGCAGTCATCCAGAGTTCTGGCGCTACTTCCATGACTTGAACAGTTACATCAAGGAGACCGAGCCGGTCGAGGCGGGCGTGCTGGACATGAACCGCTACGAGAACCTCTGATCGGTTGGGCCGACCTTTCCGATTACCCTGCGGTCGGAAGGGGTGGATGGTCCGGGGGCTGCTGTGCAGCCCCATTCGCGGGCTTGCCCGCTCCCACAGGATATGTGGTGCTTTCAGGCATGGCATGAACCCTGTGGGAGCGGGCAAGCCCGCGAACGAGCGCGGTGCGCTCGCCGGGCCTCAATGCACCGGCAATCGCAGGGGACTCCATGCTGTATTCGCTTCAAGCACTGCGGGCGTTCGCCGCCTGGGTGGTGGTTTGCCACCATTTCATGCAAATCTTCTTCGACTTCCAAGCCTCCGGCCCCATCGGCCAACTGCTCACCGACCGTGGCGCCGCAGGCGTCGACATCTTCTTCGTCATCAGCGGGCTGGTCATCTACCTGTCGACCTGCGACAAGGCCATCGAGCCCCGCCAGTTCCTGCTCAACCGGGTGCTGCGTATCGTCCCGGCCTACTGGTTCTATACGGTACTGATGGCAGCCCTGCTGCTGGCCTTCAGCCAATGGATGCCGCACCAGGCATTCACCTGGCACCACCTGCTGCTGTCGCTGTTGTTCATACCGGCGGAAAACCCCGGCGGCTACGGCTTGTACCCGACCCTGAACGTGGGCTGGACGCTGAATTTCGAGATGTTCTTCTACCTGCTGTTCGGCCTTGCTTTCCTGGTGCGCCAGCGTCATCACCAGCTGCTGGTCACCGCCGCGCTGCTGCTGGCCAGCGAGATACTGGGCCGGCTGGGCGTGCTCAGCCACTTCTACAGCAACGACATCATCTACGAATTCCTGCTCGGCATCGGCCTGGGCGTGTTGCACCGGCGCGGGCTGATCCATCAGGGCCGCTGGCTGCCGTTGGTGCTGCTGGCGGTGGCGGGCCTTGCCATCTACCACCTGGACGCTTCCCGGCGCTTGCTGCACTGGGGCGTGCCGAGCGCAATGATCGTGCTGGCCTTCGTTGCCCTGGAGCCGGTGTTCCGTGGCAACCGGCTGCTCAAGGCGCTGGGCGACTGTTCGTATTCGGTGTACCTGGTCCATGTGCTGGTGCTGTATGCCGGCTGGTTCGCCAGCCAGCGCCTGCAGTTGAACCCGTACCTGGTGTTTGCCCTGTGCGTGCCGTCCATTGGACTAATGTCGTGGTTCAGCTACCAGTGGCTCGAGCGCGGCCTGTACCGGCGCATGCAGGCCTGGCTGGCGGCGCCACGGGGGCGAGCCCCTGAATATGCGCTTTCCCGAGTCAAATACTAGGACTTTGTTCGAGGGCCGGGTTGGCGTACACTTGGCCGCAAGTCTGTGAGGAACCTACATGAGCGCTATAACCATTACCGACGCCGCCCATGACTACCTGGCCGATCTGCTTTCCAAGCAGAACACGCCTGGCATCGGCATTCGCATTTTCATTACCCAGCCGGGCACCCAGTACGCCGAAACCTGCATCGCCTACTGCAAGCCGGGCGAAGAGAAGCCTGACGACACCGCCGTGGGTCTGAAGAGCTTCACCGCTTACCTGGACGCGGTCAGCGTGCCGTTTCTGGAAGACGCGCTGGTCGACTATGCCACCGACCGCATGGGTGGTCAGCTGACCATCAAGGCACCGAATGCCAAGGTGCCGATGGTCAACGAAGACAGCCCGATCAACGAGCGCATCAACTACTACCTGCAGACCGAGATCAACCCCGGCCTGGCCAGCCACGGCGGCCAGGTGAGCCTGGTGGATGTGGTCGACGACGGCATTGCCGTGCTGCAGTTCGGTGGTGGTTGCCAGGGTTGCGGCCAGGCCGACGTGACCCTGAAGGAAGGCATCGAGCGCACCCTGCTCGAGCGTATTCCCGAGCTGAAGGGTGTGCGTGACGTGACTGACCACAGCCAGAAAGAGAACGCCTACTACTGATTTAGAGGCAGGCGCGGTCTGTTGTGTGTGGGAGCGGCCTTGTGTCGCGAAAGGGCCGAAGCGGCCCCAACAATATCAGCTTCGCCGCCAATACCCCGGGGGCTGCTTCGCAGCCCTTTCGCGACACAAGGCCGCTCCCACAACGACCGCACAACCTGGTCAGGCCCTAGCAACAAAGTGTTACTGTTTCAACCCCTGCGACAACAGGCCGCAGCCCGTATTCAAAGGGCTGCAGCCGATCCTCGCCTTCGTCGGGTAGAACCCCTCGGGGTGCCGTGCCAGAATGCCCCGGTTTTTCGACCGGCCCGTCCCGAGGGCCGGCACCTTCCCTGTAAAGGATGGTTTCATGAATGATCTATATACCCGGCGCGCAGTTGTCGCCGGGATGGGCGTTCTCGGGCTTGGCCTGTTGGCAGGCTGCAGCCCGGCCCGGGGGCTCGAGTTCAAGTACGGCAAGAACATGAGCAATGAAATCCTTGGGCGCAAGTTCAGCCTCAAGGACACCCAGGGCAATGTGCGCACCCTGTCGAGCTTCTACGGCAGCATGCCGATGATCTTCTTCGGCTTCACCCAGTGCCCGGCGGTTTGCCCGACCACCCTGGCGCGCGCTGCGCAAATCCGCAAGCTGCTGCGCGGCCGCGATCGCGACCTGTTCCAGGTGGTGTTGATTACCCTGGACCCGGAGCGCGACACCCCCGAAGTGCTCGATGCCTACGTCAAGGCGTTCGACCCGTCGTTCACC
This sequence comes from Pseudomonas inefficax, assembly GCF_900277125.1. Lineage (GTDB taxonomy): Bacteria > Pseudomonadota > Gammaproteobacteria > Pseudomonadales > Pseudomonadaceae > Aquipseudomonas > Aquipseudomonas inefficax. The sequence goes on along the minus strand of NZ_OPYN01000164.1, from coordinate 294,989 downwards.
GCGCTGACCGGCACCCCCGAGGAAATCGCCGCGGTGGCCAAGGAATTCAAGGTGTTCTACGAGAAAGTCCCGGCCGGTGACACCTATACCGTCTCTCACTCGTCCACCAGCTACGTCTACGATACGCGTGGCACCCTGCGCCTGAGCCTGGGCCATTCCCTGACCGCCCAGGAATGCGCCGAAGACCTGGTCACCCTGATGGAGATCTGCTGAATGTCGATGCAACCGATCAAGCAAGGCCTGACTGCCCTGGCCCTGTTGGGCCTGGCGCTGCCGGCCCTGGCCCAGACCACCGTGAGCGACGCCTGGGTCCGTGCGACTGTGCCGCACCAGCAGTCCACCGGTGCCTTCATGACCCTGACCGCCAGCAGCGACAGCAAGCTGGTGGGCGTGGCTTCGCCTGTGGCCAAGACCGTGCAGGTGCACGAGATGACCATGAACGGCGACGTGATGGGCATGCGTGAGGTCAAGGCGGTCGAGCTGCCGGCCGGCAAGGCGGTGACCCTCGACCCGAATAGCCTGCACGTGATGCTGATGGGCCTGAACAACCAGGTGAAGGAAGGCGAGAAAGTGCCACTGACCCTGACCATCGAAGATGCCAAGGGGGCCAAGGAAACCCTGGATGTGCAGGCCGAAGTGCGTGCGCTCAACGCCGAGGCGGGCGCTGGGCATGATCACATGCACATGAAGCACTGATCAGGCGGAACCCTTTGGGGGCGCTTTGCGTCCCATCGCGACACAAGGCCGCTCCCACAGGAGAACACGTACCCCCTGTGGGAGCGGCCTTGTGTCGCGATGGGCTGCAAGGCAGCCCCGGTTCAATCAGCTGCGAAACCTGGGCAGCGGCCTGTCGAGGGTCAGCGAGGTCAAGGTCTTGCGGACCTGGGCCTCATCAGCCTCCAGGGCCTTGAGACTTGCGCGGATCTTGCCGGCGGCGGGCACGTCGCCCTGCCGGTCGATCCAGTCGGCTATCTCCTTGCAGGCACTGCTCAGGCAGGCCTGGCGCTGGTTCATCAGCGACAGGAGGGTGGTGAGCTCTCTTTCGGACATGGCAGGATCCTCCATTCAGCCTTGTCAGTGTAGCAGTGGCTGGCCGACCTGCCCGAGGCCGGTTGTCGCAGCTCAGCCTTGCAGGCAGGCGCTGCGATAGGCGCCTGGCGTTACTCCGTAGGCCTGCTTGAACTGCCGGCTCAAATGGCTCTGGTCGGCAAAGCCCAGGTCGAACGCCACCTCCGAAGCTGCCCAGCCACGCTTGAGCATTTCCCGTGCACGGGCCAGGCGCCGCTGCTTGAGCCAGGCATGTGGCGGCAGGCCGGTGGCCTGGCGGAACACCCGGGCGAAGTGGAATGGCGACAGGTTGACCGCCGCCGCCAGAGCTTCGAGCGAGGGCGGGTCGGCCAGCTGGCTTTCCAGCAGCTCACGGGCGCGGGCCACTGCCAGCGGCTCGTGCCCGGGGGCGGCAGGTTCGGCGCATTGCCCGTGCCGTTGCACCAGGGCCAGCACCGCCTGGCGCCAGGCGGTCTGCTGCTGCAGGGCACTGGCGCCGGCTTCGGACAGCTGGTGCAACTGGCTGAAGGCAATCGCCAAGGCCGGGTCGTGGATCACGCTGTCCTTGAAGCTGGGCATGCCGTGGCGGCCAAGTTCCAGTTCGTCGAGCACCCCGGTTACCCGTTCATGTTCCGGGTAGAACCCACGGTAGCGCCAGCCCGCTTCGTGGGCGGTGGCACCGGTATGCAGCTCGTCGGGGTTGATCAGCACCATGCTGCCGACCGGCGCCAGGTGCTCGCTGCCGCGATGCCAGAAGCGCTGTGCGCCCGACTCGATCACGGTGAATACATAGCCTTCATGCACGTGCGGGGCGAAGCGCTGCTGGAAATAGCGCGCGTGCAGCATCTCGACGTCGCCCAGTGCCGGCGCCTGCCAGAGGTGTGTCTGCTCGCGCAGGGGCGTGCTCATGCCAGCCAGCTGCGCAGAAGGAAGAAGATCAGCATGCTCACCAGCATGCTCAGCAACACGCTGCGGGTCAACAGCACCAGGGCGATGGCCACCAGCGAGCCCAGCAGGTAGGGGTTGAGCAGGCTCAGGTTAAGCTGGTGCTCGGGCATGAAGATGATCGGGCCGCAGATAGCGGTGAGCATGCCCGGCACGGCAAAACCGAGGAATTGCCGTGCGTTGGAGCTCAGGCGCAAGGGCAGGCGTGGCTCCAGGAACGCATAGCGGTTGAGGAACACGATGGCGCCCATGGCGAAAATAAGGATCCAGGTCATGCGCGGGCTCCGGCGAACTTCTGGCAGATGAAACCGGCGCTCATGCCCAGCAGGCCTGCGGCCACCAGGGCGGTTTCCCAGTGCCAGTAGCTGAACAGCACCGAGCACAACAGCGACACCGCCACGCACACCAGCGTGGCCAGGTTGCGTACCAGTGGCGCGATCAGAGCGACGAAGGTAGCGACGATGGAGAAGTCCAGGCCGAGCTGGTCCAGGTGCGGAATGTTCTGCCCCAGCAGGATACCGGCCAGGGTGAACAGGTTCCAGGCGACGTAGAAGGTCAGGCCCACGCCCAAGGCGTACCAGCGGTTGAACTGCTGCTGGTCGTACTGGCTGGTCAGGGCGAAGAACTCGTCGGTCAGCAGGAAGCCCAGGCCCAGCCGCCAGCGCAGCGGCTGGCTGGACAGCACCGGGCGCATTGTCAGGCCATACAGCAGGTGCTGCGAGGTCAGCAGCAGGGTGGTCAGCAGGATCGACGCCAGGTTGGCGCCGCCCTTGAGCATGCCGATGGCCACCAGTTGCGCGGCACCGGCGAAGACGATGGCCGACAGCCCTTGCCCCTGCCAGGCGCTGAGGTTGGCTTCGATGGCCATGGAGCCGGCCAGCAGCCCCCAGGGGGCAACGGCCAGGGACAACGGGAGAATGGCGATGGCGCCGTGGAGAAAGGCTTGGCGGGCGATGTGGGGCATGGTGGCTGCAGTGCGTGTAAGGTGGTAGGCCAGCATGCCAGACGGGGCGGGGGATGGCTTGAACGATCTTGCTATGCCTGGCACGGTCCCTTGTAGGAGCGGCCTTGTGTCGCGATGGGGCGCGCAGCGGCCCCAGGATTTCAGCTTCGCCGCAGATATNGCCGGGGCCGCTGCGCGCCCCATCGCGACACAAGGCCGCTCCTACACAGACACCGCGTTCGTGTTACGGATGACTGGTCAGGTGCTGCTGCGCCGTCACGCAGCCGTTGGTGTCCACGGCCTTTTGCAGCAGGCTCTGGCGGTGCTGCGGGTCCAGGTCGCCGAGCAGGCGGTAGACCTCGGCCTGGTAGTCACGCTGGCGCCCCCACTGCATTTCCAGGCCTTGTGGCCGGTTGCGGTTGCAGGCCAGGCGCGTGGCCGGTTGTGGATAGTAGGGCGCATACAAGGTGGCCATGTTGGGGATGGCCTCCAGCGCAGTCCGGTACTCGTTGCTGACGTTATAGGGCGGGCACCAGGTGGCGATGGCCGGGGCCGGTGCGGCAAAGCCCTGCCTGAGGCTGGCTTCGAGCAGCGGGCAGGCGGCATCCGGGATTTGCGCTGCGGGCAGGTACGTCATGTAGTACAGCGCCAGGCGGTACTGTGCGACCGGGTGGCCCAGCTCCACGGACTTTTTCAGCAAGGCGACTGCTGTCGGCAGGGTGTGGGCCATGGCCTGGCCCTGGCGGCTGAGCTCCGGGTCGCCGCCGATGGCCGTGCGCAGCGTGCTGGCGCCGTCGTCCTGGCTGTCTGCCTGCTCCAGCAAGGGCAAGGCCTGGCGGTAGAGCAGGTCGGCATGAGGGTCGATGCGCACTTCCAGCGCATGCGTGGCCAGTGGCATCAGGGCGATCAACAGTGGGGGCAAGCGCAGCATGCGGCTCACAGGCAAGCTCCATGGGGTGCCAGGTACTGATGGATGGCTTCGATGTTCATGGCGGTCAAGCGTGCGCCTCGGGCAGATCGGAACGACGGCCTATTCTAGCCACCCAAAGGGCCTGGCCGAAAGTCCACCCGGCAACTGTCAGACGAGCTTGATCGGCGTGACCTTGCGCTGGGCATGTTTTTCCTGGGCCAGGCCAAGCTTGGCGGTAATGACCTTGGCCAGGGCATTGTTGCCCAGGTCGTTCAGGTGCAGGCGGTCGATGAACAGGTCGGCGCCGAATACCGGTGAGCTGCTGAGCATGCAGTTCATGTCATAGCAGGGCACCGGGTCGGCCTGGTTCTTGATGCGACGGAAGAAAGCCGAGTGCAACTGGCTGTCGAACGCGCCGTCCAGCAGCCGGTCAAAATTCGCCGGTCGCCGCTGCAGCGCGTCCAGCATGGCCTGCTCGCCAGCGGGCAGGCTATCCCGGCACCAGGGCAGCAACGGCTGCAGGATGAAGGTGAGGGTGGAATGGCTGTCTGCCAGCAGCCGCTCCCATTGGCGCAAAGTCCGGCCAATGCTGTCGGCGGCACGGGCCAGGCGCTTTTCTGGGGGCGACAGCGGCCAGGTCGCAGGTGTTGTGACCGAGGGCGTGGCCAACACCTGGCCGATACGCTGCCACAGCGATTGCCGGCGGGGTGACGTCGTGGGCTGCATGCCTTCGCTGAAACTGTTGAGAAAATCCTGGTAGGCCTTGGCGTGCTGAGGGCCATTCAGGTTGGCGAGGACCTCGCAAAGGGCTTCGTGGGCCAGGGTGTTGAGGCCGCTGAGCACCACCACATGGCCGAGCTGGCCAAGGCGATGTTGGTGGGTCAGGAACATCAGCAGTTCCTGGCTGGCATTCAGCCCGCAGCCGGCCAGGCTCAGCCAGACTTCGCCGGTAAGCATCGACAGGTGCGAGGCCACCGTGTGTCCGTCGGAGCTGGCGCCGATGCCCAGGGCAGCGGAGCCGCCGACCAGCAGGTTGATGCGTGATGCGCCCCCGCGTTCGGCCACCGAAAAGCGCTTGCCGGCGCAGTGGCTGTAACGCAGGCCCAGGGCATCGGTGTTGATGGTGCCGGAGCGGTAGCCGGTTTCGTGCACATGCACGGTGTGCGGGGCACGTCGGCTGCCCAGCAGCAGAAAGCGCTGGTAGTCCTGTTGCAACGGCGAAGGCGAAGGGCTCGTGTCAGTCGCGGTCATGGGTTCTCCTTCTGTTGCAGCGGGCGCTTTGCATCACATTCAGGCCGCCAGCTCCTTGACGTTGTACAGCAGGCCGCCAGCGGCGATCAGCAGCAGGGCGACCCCCGAGGCCAGGCTGATCATACGGTTGCTGCGTTGCGAGGCGATCTTGCCGATGGCGAAGATGTAGAGGCTGAGCACGGCAAAATCGATGGCCACCCACAGCAGCGACAGCACCACCATGCTCTTGCCGAACGACTCGGTGATCTGGATGAACTGCGGGAAGAAGGCGATGAAGAAGATGATGTCCTTCGGGTTGGAGATGCCCACCATGAAACCTTGCAGCAGCCCGCCGCGGCCAGGCTTTGCGAGCTCGCCTGGCGCCTCGGCTGCAGGCGCCTGCAGGGCTTCCCGCAGCGTGCCGACGGCGATGTAGCCGATGAACAGGCAACCCAGCAGGCTCATGGCGCTGAGCCAGGCCTTGTCGATGGCTGCACTGGTGAGGATGATCCAGGCCGCCGCGCCGATCAGCACCAGTGATGCCCAGTTGGTGCCGACAGCGGTAAACATGGCCTTGCGCGAGCCCGAGGCGGCCGCGGTGTTGACGATCAGTGCCACCACCGGGCCGGGGGTGGCGATCAGTAGCAGGACGGTGAGGGCATAGGTGGCGGTGAGTGCGGTATTCACGGTCAGGTCTCGATCAGTATGTCGGGTGTTGCCGAGTGTGCGGCATGGGCGTGGAACGGGCAGCGGGACGGGTTGAGCGACCCTGCCTCCTGCAGTTGGTACTGCTTCCACTCGAAGTTGTCGGCATCGCCGAAGAAGCCAAGGGTGTCGGGCATGACGCCGTCGTTGTAGTGATGCACGCGCTCGCGGATGCGTTCGCGGATACGCTGGCCGCTTTCGGTGTTGGCATTGGCCACTTCGTCGAAGTTCGCCCGCGGGTTGATGACGAAGGTGATGTGTGACCCGAGGTTGCGGCTTTTCATCTGCTGGTGACCGGGGAAGTTCATGTTGATGAACAGCGGCATGCCGGCAAAGCAGAATGACCAGGCGTTGTCGTCGGGGTCGGTCGGGATGCCCTGCGGCCAGGGCTGCGGGTCGCGCGCGTGCACGCCACGCAAGACCTTCCAGGCCAGCGCCTGTTGCTCGGCCAGTGTGCAGTCGGCGGCGGTTTCGAGAAATACCACCAGCGGGCTGCCGATACGCTGCTTGGGTGGAATAGGTGCGACGATGCGCACGTAGTCGGCCAGGCCCATGGCGATGTCATCGGCCAGCTGCCCGGCGCGGGCGAAGAGGATGTGGCAGGTTGCACCGTTTACCGCTTTGCGGCCGAACAGGCAGGGAAACTCGGGGTTTGCGAGAATACTGCGAAAATGTTCTACGGCTTTGAAGGTCCAATGTCGCGTGTTGCGAACATATTCAGCGGCCAGCTCTAGCGCATCCAGGCGATAGCAAGTTCCATAACCCGTCGACATGATTTCCCCAGGCGTAAATTGATGAACGTTCCAGTCACATGCAGGCAGGATCTTGGTTAGGTTTATTATTTACCTGCATTTTCCGAGACGTCCTTGACGTTGTAAAACGCGTGGAACTATGACCTACTATTAGTCTTACTCATGCTCGGGGCGTTGCCATGTCGGAACGGATTCAGGCCTTGCACGCACTGCGTGCCTTCGAGGTGGCCTCTCGCTATGGCTCATTTACCCGTGCCGCAGAAGAGCTGGCCTTGACCCAGGGCGCCGTCAGCCATCACATCAAGACCCTCGAAGCCATGTTCGGGTGCGACCTGTTCGAACGTCGCGGGCCGAAACTGGCCCTGACCGAGCACGGCCGCCTGCTGGCGCAGGAGCTCAAGGTTGGCTTCAAGATCATCGAGAATGCCTGCGCCCTGCTGCGCCAGGACCGCTACGGCCTGCGTCTGAAGGCGCCGTCCACGCTCACCGTGCGCTGGCTGCTGCGGGCGCTGGATGCGTTCAAGAAGGTCGAGGACAACTGCAGCGTGCAGCTGTCCAGCGTGTGGATGGACATCGACAGCGTGGACTTCTATTCCGAGCCCTACGACTGCGCGATCCTCCTGGCCAACGGGCGTTTTCCCGCCGATATCGAGAGTTTCAAGCTGTTCGATGAATGGCTGATCCCGGTGTGCCACCCCGACTACATGGCCCAGCCGCAACCGGACCTGGCCGACCTGGCCCAGTGCGAGTTCCTGCACCCGTCCCCCGACCGGCGAGACTGGCGGCGCTGGCTGGCTCGCATGGACGCGCTGGACATCAGCATCGACCACGGGCAGGTGTTCGATACCCTCGACCAGGGCATCTCGGCTGCCCAGCAAGGGCTGGGTATCTCGGTGGTCGACCTGGTGCTGGCCAGTGCCGACCTGGCCGCCGGGCGGCTGGTCACGCCGTTCAAGCACGCGGTGGCCACCGGCGACGGTTATTACATGACCTGGCTCAAGGCCAGCCCCAAGGCGCGGCAAATGCACAAGTTGCGCGAGTTCCTGCTTGGCCAGGTGCCACCGCTGGTCTGCAAGGACATCAATTACCTGTACGGTTGAACACGCGTTCGAGTAGGCGGCCGGCCGACGGCAAACGCCCGCTGGCCTCAACAAAACGCGCTGCGACAGTGCATCAGCGGTAGAATCGCCGCAACCAGCACAACAACGATTCAGAGGTCGACGCGGTGGAGTTGCAGCAGGGCTTTGTCCTGACCCGACATTGGCATGACACGCCCGAAGGCACCTGCGTGGAATTCTGGCTGGCCACCGACCAGGGGCCACGGCAGCTGCGCCTGGCGCCACAGGTATCGGTGGCATTCATCCCCCAAGCGCAGGAAGCGCACGCACGAGTGCTGCTGGCCAATGAGCCTGGTATCGAGCTGCGGCCGCTGCAACTGAAGGACTTTGACCAGCGCCCGGTGCTGGGGCTGTACTGCCGCCAGCACCGGCAACTGATACAGCTGGAGCAGCGCCTGCGCACGGCCGGTATCGATGTGTTCGAAGCCGATATTCGCCCGCCCGAGCGCTACCTGATGGAGCGCTTCATCACCGCGCCGGTGCAGTTCACCGGCCAACCGGATGCCCAGGGCGTGTTCTGCGATGCCCAGCTCAAGCCTCTGGCGGGTTATCGGCCGCCGCTGCGCCTGGTGTCGCTGGACATCGAGACCAGTGAGCGGGGCGAGCTGTACAGCATTGCCCTGGAAGGCTGTGGCCAGCGCCAGGTGTACATGCTCGGGCCGGCCAACGGCACGGCTGAGGGCCTGGACTTCGATTTGCACTACTGCACCGAGCGCGCCGACATACTGGCCTGCCTCAACCAGTGGATGGCCAAGCACGACCCGGATGCGATCATCGGCTGGAACCTGATCCAGTTCGACCTGCGCCTGTTGCATGAGCACGCCAAGTTGCTGCAGGTACCGCTGGCACTTGGGCGCAATGGCGCGCCGATGACCCTGCGCAGCCAAGCCGGTGGTGGCCACGTATTCGCCGATGCCCCGGGGCGGCTGCTGATCGACGGCATCGAGGCGCTGCGCTCGGCGACCTGGAGCTTCCCGTCATTCAGCCTCGAAAGTGTCGCCCAGACCCTGCTCGGTGAAGGCAAGGCCATCGACACGCCGTACCAGCGCATGGATGAAATCAACCGCCGTTTCGCCGAGGACAAGCCGGCGTTGGCGCGCTACAACCTCAAGGATTGCGAGCTGGTGACGCGCATCTTTGCCCACACCCGCCTGCTCGAGTTCCTGCTGGAGCGGTCTTCGGTGACCGGCCTTGCGGTGGACCGCAGCGGTGGCTCGGTAGCCGCGTTCTGCCACTTGTACATCCCGCAGATGCACCGCCTGGGCTTCGTCGCTCCCAGCCTCGGCAGCCGCCCCGACGAAGCCAGCCCCGGTGGTTTCGTCATGGATTCGCGCCCGGGCCTTTACGACTCGGTGTTGGTGCTGGATTACAAGAGCCTGTACCCGTCGATCATTCGCACCTTCCTGATCGACCCAGTGGGGCTGGTCGAAGGCTTGCGCCAGCCCGACGATGAACACTCGGTGGAGGGCTTTCGGGGCGGGCGTTTTTCCCGTAGCGAGCATTGCCTGCCGGCCATCGTCGAGCGGGTATGGCAGGGCCGGGAGGCGGCCAAGCGCGAGGGCAACGCGCCGCTGTCGCAGGCGCTGAAGATCATCATGAATGCCTTCTACGGAGTGTTGGGTTCGAGTGGCTGCCGCTTCTTCGACCCGCGCCTGGCTTCATCGATCACCATGCGCGGCCACCAGATCATGCGCCAGACCCGTGCGTTGATCGAAGCCAGGGGGTATGAGGTGATCTACGGCGATACCGACTCCACCTTCGTCTGGCTCAAGAGCCCGCATGACGAAGCGGCTGCGGCCTCCATTGGCCGGGACCTGGCAGCGCAGGTGAACGACTGGTGGCGCCGCCATCTGCGCGAGCAGATGAACCTGCAAAGCGCGCTGGAACTGCAGTTCGAAGTGCATTACCGGCGGTTTCTGATGCCGACCATTCGGGGTGCCGAAGAAGGCAGCAAGAAGCGCTACGCGGGCTTGGTGCGGCGCGCGGATGGCACCGAAGAAATGGTCTACAAAGGGCTGGAATCGGTGCGCACCGACTGGTCACCCTTGGCTCGCCAGTTTCAACAGGAATTATACGGTCGGATCTTTCGCGGTCAGCCGTATCGTACTTTTGTACAGGGGTTCGTGCGCCAGACCTTGGCAGGTGAAATGGCCGCGCTGCTGGTGTACCGCAAACGCCTGCGTCGACCGCTGGCAGATTATCAGCGCAACGTGCCGCCGCATGTCCGCGCTGCGCGGCTGGCGGATGAATACAACCAGCGCCTGGGCCGCCCCCGGCAATACCAACGAGGTGGCTGGATCAGCTACGTGATGACCGTTGCCGGGCCAGAGCCGCTGGAGAATTGCCCGTCTCCAATCGACTACGAGCATTATCTGACCCGCCAGTTGCAGCCCGTGGCAGACGCGATCCTGCCCTTCGTGGATGATAGCTTTCAGGCGTTGACGGGGCGGCAAATGGCGTTGTTTTGAGGGCGGTGCTAGTTATGTAACCCACTGCAGCGTCATTGCGAGCCTACTGTCCTGGTTTTTCATCGCTACCCAGGTACAGCATGACCATACCGACGCAGCACGACCCCGCTATCGACACGTTAGCCGCCGAGCAAAGTTATCAGGACAGCCTGATCGTAAATCGCATGCCACTTTGGATGCGAAGATTGAAGATCGCTTTGCCAACCGACCAGAACATTCCCGCCCATGGCTTCTTCCAGTCGGAACACGATGCGCTGTGTGATGCGTTGAAAGCCAGCCTGGAATGTCGGCAGTGGCTGAAAAAGACGATGGCCCGCATTGAGCAGGTCGATACGTTTACCTTGCGCATGCTGGACCAAGCCATGCGCGATACCTTCGGCATCGATCAAGCCTCGGGCCTGGCTCTGCGAAAGTGGTACACCTACTTCGATCCTGCCCCAGGCATCAGCTGGGGGCGATACCCGCTCCAGCAAAAAGGCCACTACGATGTCCCTTTGCATGATGCGGCGCTGGAAAATTTCACCGAGGGAGAGGGCAAGACGGATCAGCACAAGGACAACTGCATCGTTGACGGGCGAGAGCGCACGATCAAAGCAGTCAGTGCGCCAGCCTTTGCCCGGATGTGTCGGACGTTGGATCTTGGTGCCCAGTACCAGCGCCATCTGGACAGCGTGCTGAACGCGCCCGCGAGCGAACGCACGCAATGGCAGAGCGCCGTCTCGACATTCGCCCGCCTGTACCGGTCGCAAATGTTGATCGATGCGTGCAAGGCCAAAAGCGAAGGTGTGCTCAGCCCATCCCAGTTTCGGATGGTCCTGGCGTTATGCAAGCAAGGCCGAGCGGGCCTGCTCGATGAATCGCGGGTGGAGCTGCGACAACTCACGGCGTTCAACTGCGTCTTGCAGCAGATCGTGGTCTTTGACGTGACTCAGCAGGCCCCGCTGTGGGATTTCACTCGCCAGATCCTGGTATACATTCCGGGAGACCCTAATGGCCCTTGGAGCGTAAGCACCAATCTGGAGACGTTCATCCGCAAGGTGTTGGGCTATCGATTGCGGAAAAACTCATATCTGCAATTCTTCCAGCGTTTTGTGCTGCGGCGAAACAGGCAGGATTTTTTCAGCAAGGTGCAAGAACGGCTGGGGGACCTGACAGACAGCGCCACCCGGGAGATGGACCAGAGCCTGAAAGATTATACCTTGCCATTGTTCGAGCAACTTGCGGCGGACAGAGTCGCGCAAATCAAGGATGACGCGGCCATGATCGCCACGCCAGTGGCCATGCTGGACCGCGAAGCGCAGGAAAAACACCGCGAGCGGATCAAGGCTGAAGGATGGACACTCATCACCTTGGCGGGGGCGTTCATCCCTGGGCTGAACACCTTGCTGCTGGCAGTGATGGCGTGGGACATGTTTGGCGAAATTTTTCATGGGCTGGAAAGCTGGCTTGAAGGCGACACCAGGGCGGCCATCGATCATTTCACGACACTGTGCAAGGACGTGGCAATCCTTGGGGTCACGTTCGCGATCGTGCGCGGAGCGAGTCGCGCGTGGGCAGCTGTGGACAACTGGATCCCGGCCCGGCTGGAAAACGGCAGCCGTAAACTCTGGAATGGTGATCTACAACCTTTCCGCAGTGAGGCCCCACCCGATGGCGCGGTAGCGGATGCTGCGGGCGTCTGGCGCGCAGGCGACAAGAAATGGATCGTAATGGATGGTTATTACTACCAGGTCGTCGAGCGCGTCGATAGCGAGTGGCAACTGCGCCCACACGCGGGGCACGCGCCGCTGCTGAGGCATAACCAGGCCGGCGCCTGGCGGCTGTGGTGCGAGCAGCCGGCCAGCTGGACCGACACGCATCGAATGTTCCATCGCCTGGGCGAGCCATTTTCGCAACTTGACCCCGCGCAAATCGACCAGGCCCTTGCGATCCATGGTATCGAACCGGATCACCTGCGGGCGCTGCACGTGTATGCCCGGCCCGCTGAAGCCGAGCTGGTCGACACGGTTCAAAGGTTGTTGATCGATCGCAGGATCGCCACGCTGCTGCAGGGCCTTGGCACCGGCCGCGGGGTTGATGATAGTGAACTGCTCGACCTTGCGCGGGCATTGCCCGGGGCAGCCGACCACCAGGAGGCGGCACTGATCACGCAGGTGCGCGCTCAGCGGCGTTTCTTGTTCCAGCAGTTGTACCAGGCGCAGCAGGCTCAGGGTGCTGATGAGCCTGCCGTGGCGATACTGCGCAAGGCGTTTCCACGCCTGCATCGGCTTGCAGCACGACAGTTGCTCGATGCAGCGACCAGCGAGGATCGAGAGTACCTGAACACGCACGGCAAGATGTCCTGGCAATTGACGCGCAGGGCACGCCAGAGCGTGTTGAGAATCCGCGTGGCCCGTGCGTGTGAAGGGTTGTTCATCGAAACGCCGCAGTCCCTGGACCATGCCAAGGTCGTGCTGACACTGCTGGACACGCTCCCCGACAACGCAGGCCGGCCGCACTGGCGCTTGTACGATGAGGATGCGCTGCGGCCGATATTCAGCTCAGGTGGCAGCGGGCGCAGCTACAGGCTAGTGCATCGCTCCGGCCAGTTCGAAGTCGAGGATGCCCTGGGCGTTCCACTGGTCGAGGCCAGCACGTTATGCGAAGCCTTGACGGATGTGCTCGACAATGAGGACCGCCTGGCCCTGGGCTTGAGCGAACCCTATGCCGAAAGTTTACGCGCGGCATTGGCCCGACAGGTAGCCGGACGTAGCGAACTGCTTGCTCAGGTTTTGGGCAAAGAACTCGACTCGCGCTGGTTGCAGCCCCCTCAACGGCTGGATGAAGGCCGGATCGGCTACCCATTGGGAGGCAGTGTAGGAGGTTTTGCCAGGCCCTTGTCGCGGCCCCGTGGGTTGGCGGCGCGCCTTCGCGATTTGTATCCGGCCTATTCGGATCAGCAGATCGATGCCTGGCTGGTTAAGCTGCGCAACCGAAACCTTGACGCGGAACTAGGCGCACTGGAACGACAAGTCGAGCAGTTGGGCGATCACTTGCGCCAGTGGGAGAGCGGGGCGCCGTTGTTGCAGAGATCGCAATACAAGGAATTCAGGAAAGGTTTACTGGAGTGTTGGCGCGAGCTGATACCTGGCCGAGCGTACCCAGTGCGTTCGGATGACATGTGGGAATGGGGCTATACGACCCGTCATCTTCGCTCGTTGCCAGCGTTAGGTGCGCAGTTTCGCTTCCCCCATGTGCAGTCATTGGCATTGCGCGAGCTGCGCCTGAAGTCGATTCCCGATCAATTCCTGTTGAGTTTCCCAAATCTCAAAAACTTGGAGCTGGCACATAATCGGCTGACCAAGGTGCCTTCGTATCTGGCATTGCTGGATTATCTGAAGTTTCTTGATTTATCGCACAACCGGATTGCATTGGACGACGATCAGGTCCTCGGCCTCGCAGGCTGCCGGCATCTGCATTACCTGAACCTTTCAGATAATCGGCTGGGTCGCACGTTCTCCGTTCGCTCGATGACGCAGTTGCGAGAGCTGCGGTTTGCCGGAAACGGTTTGAACGCACTACCAGACGGATGGCGCAGTTGTGAAGAGCTTTATTACCTGGGCGCTGGAAATAACAGCATCGCAAACCTGCCAGATGAATTTTTTGAGTCTGATGTTTGGCAAACCGGGTACGTCGTATTGCGCGGTAATCCCACCGCCCACCAGCAGACGGCTCAGTACCAGGATGCCTGGTTGCTGCCCGACTTGAGTGAGGTGCCCGCCAAGCTGAACTGGCTTGATCGATTGGACGAGAACAAGGAAGATTTTTCCAACCTCTGGATGCAGGTGCGCAACAAAAAGAACTCTAGCGGTTTTCTGGAGCTAATGCGCGGACTCACTCGCTCTCGAGACTTCAGCCATGACCGTCACGTGGAGATATTGGCTGCTCGTGTCTTTGACTTGATGGAAGATATTGTCGATAACGAGCCGCTGGGCGAGCACATCTTGAGCGTGGCCCGGCTGGAGAACTGCGCGGACAGTGCCTCTGTGTGGTTGAATCAACTGGAAGTCAGTGTGCTGGAGTGGAAGGCCGAGCAAGAAGCAGCGGACGACGGTATTGAAGAGGAGCTGATTGTGCTAGGTCGTCGCCTGTGGCGCTGGCACCAGGTGCGCCATGAAGCAGTATTGGCCGCACGGGCAGTAGGCGAGGAAAACGAGAGCGTGGAGTGGGCGCTGGCCTTGTCCATTGAGTTGCGTGAAAGGCTGGACTTGCCGTTTGGCGGTAGGTCGATGCGCTTTCCAGCGATGGCCGCCTATGCGCCTGGGCAAATCGACGCCATTTTCGCAAGTATTCGGCTGCGCGAGACAGAGGACAACGTGGCAAGGTTCATGCTCGATCATCAATTCTGGCGCGCTTATGTGGATACCCACTGGGAAGAGGATCGGGTCATCCCTGCTCGTTTTCATGAACAACTGGAGGTACTGTTGGCGCGCGATCCCGAGGGACCCGAGGTAACCGCGCTTCAGCGAGAACAGAAAGAATGGGTCGTGCAGAACGACCTCCAGTTGACGGTCGCGGCTTTGCAACGACATATGCAAGCGTAGTCTCATCGGACTGGGACGTCCGGGCCTGGCCCCCTTCCAAGCCACATTGAACTATGCTCAAACGCATGTCCGAGCGTGGGAGCGTTGGGTTGTGCATCCGGCAACAGCGATCAGGTAACGGCAAGTTACCTTTCGCTCACACCTTTTGCCGGTAGCTGGTTTAACCTTTGCCGTCGGATCTTTCTCCCTGATCTGTAGTCTTTGGTTTGTCGAGAGAATAAGGAGATACGCATGCTTGTTCGGTCAGTGACCCTCGCCACATTGCTCGCTTTAAGCTGGCCCCTGCTTGCCGCCGACAGTGATGCGCCATTGGCGAAGGAGCTGGGCAAGGCCAGGCCATTGGTAGTGATCGCACCGAGCA
This sequence comes from Pseudomonas inefficax, assembly GCF_900277125.1. Lineage (GTDB taxonomy): Bacteria > Pseudomonadota > Gammaproteobacteria > Pseudomonadales > Pseudomonadaceae > Aquipseudomonas > Aquipseudomonas inefficax. Next base: position 279,927 of record NZ_OPYN01000164.1, on the reverse strand, counting down.
GTGCCGATCCCACTTTGCGTGGGCTGAACAAAGCGCTTGAGGATCCTGCCACCCAGAAGGCGTTCAAGGAGCGCAACCTGGTGCTCTACAGTGTTGCCAGCATGATGGGCAAGCGTGAGGACAAGAACCTCGAGCAGCAGACCACCATGGCCTTGATACGCGAGTTGAAGCTGGGTGCCAGCAAAGGTACCAAGGTGATCCTGGTGGGCAAGGACGGTGAACGGCACATGCTCAAGGACGATGAGGAGGGCGAGGCCATCGACCTGCAGGTTATTTTCAAGGCGGTCGATGAGCTGCCTGCCAGCGAAAAAGCCATGACGGCGCCCGAACCTGTGGCTGCAGCGGCACCGGAAGCCAAGGCCAAGGACAGCAAGCCAGCCAAGCCCGCCAAACCTGCCGCGCCGCCCAAACCGCTGGAAGACTGACCCCGCACAACGGCCCCGAGGCACCTTGGGGCCGCCGTGTATCCCACTGTATCTGCCCACGCCGCAGACCCATTCCCATACAAAACCGCACCCCGCGCGATACATCCACGACATACCGCAACGGCCTAATGGCTCCACATTCCAACCACAGTGGAGCGACACCATGACTCAAGTACGAAATACCCTCGGCCTGCTCGGCGCAGCCCTGATCGGCAGCATGGCATTGAGCAGCAGCGCCTTCGCCGTCGAGCCGTTGGCCCAGGGTTACCAGCTGGCTTCGGCCAAGGTGGCCGGCGAGGGCAAATGTGGTGAAGGCAAATGTGGTGGCAGCGCCAAGGCCACCCAGGGCGAAGGCAAATGCGGTGAGGGCAAATGCGGTGCCAGCGCCAAGGCCGGTGCCGAAGGCAAGTGTGGCGAGGGCAAGTGTGGTGATGCCTCGTTCGCCAAGACCGACAGCAACCACGACGGCAAGGTCTCGCGCGACGAGTTCCTGGCGGTGGCCAAGGACCGTGCCGGAGACTTCGACAAGATCGACAGCAACCATGATGGCTTCATCTCCGAACAAGAGGCGGCGGATCACCTGAAGGCGATCTACCAAGCCAATGGCAAGGCCATGCCCGACGGCTTGTTCAGCCACCTGACCGGTAAACCCTGACCTCCTGGCCCATGAACCGCACAACGCCCCTCCTGCTGGTCAGGTGGGGCGTTGTGCCTGTTGCGGAGAGCTGTTCATGCATCCCTCATCTTTATCCCCCGTTCCTTTACAGGCCGGGCTTGGCCTGCGCCGTGGCCTGTTGCCGGAACTGCTGGCCCTGGACGCTGGCACCGTGGACTTTCTCGAATGCGCACCGGAGAACTGGATTGCCGTGGGTGGTGCCTACGGCAAGGGCCTGTCGCAGCTGGCCGAGCGTTTTGCCATTACCTGCCACGGGCTGTCGTTGTCGCTGGGTGGCAGCGAGCCGCTGGACCGCCATTTCCTTGGCCAGACCCGCCAGTTTCTCGATCGCCACCAGGTGCGCCTGTACAGCGAGCACCTGAGCTATTGCAGCGATGACGGGCACCTGTACGACCTGATGCCCATTCCATTCACCGACGAAGCGGTGCGCCATGTGGCCGCGCGGATTCGCCAGGCCCAGGAATACCTGGAGCGGCGTATTGCCGTGGAAAACATCAGCTACTACGCCGCGCCGTACCAGGCGATGAGCGAACTCGAGTTCATCCGTGCGGTACTCGATGAGGCCGACTGCGACCTGCTGCTGGACGTCAACAACGTCTTCGTCAATGCCTGCAACCACGGTTACGACGCCCTCGAATTCCTTGCCGGCTTGCCCCCGGTGCGGGTGACCGGCATGCACGTGGCTGGCCATTACGATGAAGCGCCGGACCTCAAGGTAGACACCCATGGGGCTGCGGTGAAGGAAGATGTGTGGGCACTGTACGCGGTCGCCTGTGCGCGCTTCGGTGTGAAACCGACCGTACTCGAGCGTGATTTCAACTACCCGCCGCTGGCCGAACTGCTCGCTGAAACGGCGCGCATCCGCACTGCGCAGCGTGCTTCGGGAGGGCATGCAAATGAATGAGACCTTGCGTGAGCAGCAGTACACCTTGGCCCGGCACCTGCGTGACCCACAGCGCCATGCGCCACCGCCGGGTGTGGAGGCCCGGCGCCTGAAGGTTTATCGAGAGTTGTTCTATGGTGCTATCGAAGGTTTGCTGGCCGGCAGTTTTCCAGTGATGCGCCAGGCATTGGGCGAACAGCGCTGGCATGCCCGAGTGCGAGATTTCTATGCCAATTACCGCAGCCAGACACCGTTGTTCACCGAGATTGCCGAAGCGTTCGTCGATTACCTGCAAGGCATCGAGCTGGACGCGCCCTGGCAGCTGGAGCTGGCGCACTATGAGTGGGTCGAGGCGCAGTTGTATCTGAGCGATGCCGAGGACCCGGCCCATGACCCGGCAGGCGACCTGCTGGAAGGGGAGCCGCTGTTGTCGTGCGTGGCGCGGGTGTTGGCCTATCGTTGGCCGGTGGAACGTATCGGGGCGGATTACCAGCCAGCGGTCGCGCCAGCGGCGCCGACCTTGTTACTGGTTTATCGCGATGCGCAGTTGAAGGTGCGCTTCGCACGCTTGGCGCCGCTAGCGTACCGGTTGCTGGCACTGGAACAGGGCAGTGGGCGGGCGCGTTTGGAGGCGCTGGGAGGTGGTGTGGAAGAGGGGTTGGCGCTGCTGGAGGGGCTGCGCGAGCAGGGGGTTATCATCGGTACATGTTGAATCGTGGCATTTTGGGGGGGCGCTTTGCGCCCCTATCGCGACACAAGGCCGCTCCTACAGAGATACGCGATCCCTGTAGGAGCGGCCTTGTGTCGCGATGGGCTGCAAAGCAGCTCCGGCGTTCTCACCTGCAGAACCGCGCCCTCAGCCAATGATCCAGGCTCAACCGCCCAGCCCCTTTCAGCAGCAGCGGCAGCAACGCCACCAGGTAGATCAGCGGCAACTTGAAGTTGCCAAAGCCCTGGTCGGTAATCGCATACCCTTGGGCCAGCTCGGCCAGGCTCGACCAGTGCGCCGGCCAATGCACCGCGGCGATCGCCACCACGGTCACCACCATTAGCCCCAATGAGGCCAGCCGGGTACCGAGCCCCAGCAACAGCAATAACGGCAGGATCAGCTCCGCCCACATCGACAGCTGCCAGTTCAGCTCTGCAGGTAGCAGGTTGAAGGGGAACGGGAAGTTCGCTTGCAGGTCGGCGAACCAGTTGCTGCCATTGAATTTCTCCCAGCCGGATTCGAAAAATTCCCAGGCCAGGAACAGCCGCAACGGCAGGTCGGCGCTCCAGGTACCGAAACGGTCGAAGGTGGTCAGGGTGCGGGTCAAGGTGGTCATGCTGGTTTTCTCTCTTCAGGAAGTACACGGGCGTTACGGCGTTGCTGGCGGGCCAGCTTGGCGGTGAGCTTGACGGCGATGGCGCTGAACATCAGGGCGAACGCCAGCGGGTACCAGCCACCCATGGGGATGCGTTTGTAGAACGACAGGCAGAACACCGCGGCCAGTGCCCACATGCCGGTGCTGTGCAGCGCCTGCCAGGCACGGCCACCCAACAGGCGCATCGGGGCCTTGAACGAGGTGATGGTGAGCAGCAGCAGGGACAGATAGCCGAGGGTGCCGGGCAGGCTGGAGGTGAGTGTGCGGCCGGCCCAGAACAGCTCGGGGAATTGCTGGGCGTAGCGGTAGATCAGTACCCCATGCACGGTGTGGGAAAAGGCGAATGCCAACCCCAGGTAGCGCCGTTCCTGCAGGATGCGGCGGCTGCTGGTGCCAGGCAGCAAGGTCACCAGCGACGAGGCCAGGAAGGCCAGCAGGAATAGCGCGAAGGAGCTGCGCGCAGTGGCACGGATCGCGCTGCGCAGGCCGTCCGGATCAGGTTGGCTGGCCAGCACCACGGCGGTCATCGCCAGGGTCAGGCCGGCCAGCGTGGCGAACAGCCTCCAGCCGGAGGGAAGGGTGAGGGGTTTCATCAGGGAGGCTCCCGGGGTGTGGTTATGTAACCGGGAGTGTGTGGGGGTGGGGTATCTGCAGTGTGTCGGCGGTGGTGGGGTTGTGTATCGGATTGTAGAAGTCGCTCAAGCGCCGCATTCCCTGTAGGAGCGGCCTTGTGTCGCGATCGGGCCGCAAAGCGGCCCCAGGTTTTCAGCTTCGCAGCATAAATTGCCGGGGCCGCTTTGCGGCCCGATCGCGACACAAGGCCGCTCCTACAAAGGACTGCGAGCCATTCATTTGAGTTCGATCTGCGCGCACAGCCCGCCGCTTGCGCGGTTACTCAGGGTCAGTCGACCGCCCATGGCCTGGATCAGCTGGTGGGCAATCGCCAACCCCAGTCCGGTACCGCCGGTACTGCGGTTGCGTGAGCCTTCCACGCGATAGAACGGCTTGAGCACTTCATCCAGTTCGTCACCGGGTATGCCTGGCCCGTTGTCGAGCACGCGGATCACGGTCAGGTCACCCTCGCGACATACCTCCAGCTCGGCAGCACCGGCAAACTTGAGGGCGTTGTCCACCAGGTTCACCAGCACCCGGCGCAGTGCATGCGGGCGGGTTTCCAGCAGGCTGCCGCTGCTGCCATGGCGCTCGACCTGGGCGCCACTGTCCTGGTAGTCGAACACCAGGCTGTCGAGGAACGCATCGAGGTTGACCCGGCACGGTGCCTCGGTGCTGGTGTCCATGCTGCGGGCATAGGCCACGCCTTCACGCACCAGGTGTTCCATCTCGCCAAGGTCGCTCCACAGCTTGTCCTTTTCCACCCCTTCGTCCATCACTTCGACACGCAGCTTCATGCGCGTGATCGGCGTTTGCAGGTCGTGGGAAATGGCCGCCAGCAACTGCATGCGTTCCTTGAGATAGGCAGCGATGCGCGCCTGCAGGGCGTTGAAGGCCGCGGCGGCGTAGCGCACCTCGCGCGGGCCGCTTTCATCCAGTTTTACGCCAGGCTTGTCCGGGTCGAGGTTGTCCACCGCGCGGGCCAGGCGGGTCAGCGGGCCGATCGCCAGGCGTACCGCCAGCCAGGTGCACAGCAACAGCACGGCCAACTGGATCAGCAGGACCACGGGCAGCCAACGTGCCACAGGGACCGGCGATGGGGTTACGTCGATGGTCAGCGGTGCACCATCGGCCAGGGTCAGATGTGCCTGGAAGTGCGCATTCGGGCCGGGGATTTCCTGGAAGGACAGGCGATAGTCGGCACCAATGGCCTTGACGATCGAGTCGGCGGCCATGGGCGGGTCGCTGGTCGGCATGGCTTCGCCCGCCAGGCCCTGGTCCAGCCGGTAGCGGTAGGTACGCCGCTCCAGGCGCGGCAACCACGCGGCGCGTTCGGCCGCAGGCAGGCGGTCGAGGATGGCCACCGAGGTGGCCACGTCCTGCTCCAGGGTGCTGAGCATCATCGAGCGGCTGCTGATGTAGCGTTCGTACGCCTGCAGACCAAACGACAGTCCGTAGGCCAGCACCAGGCCGGTGAAGAAGATCAGTGCCAGGCGCGAGGCCAGGGTACGTGGCCACTTCATGATGGCGACTCGAGCAGTTGCACCGGCAGCGAGAACACGTAGCCCTCGCTGCGCACGGTCTTGATGCAGCTGGGCTCGCGCGCGTCGTCACCCAGGCGCTGGCGCAGGCGGCTGACCAGCAGGTCGATGGAACGGTCGAAGATGTCGGCTTCGCGGCCTTGGGTCAGGTTGAGCAACTGTTCACGGCTGAGTACCCGCTGCGGGTGGTCGAGAAACACCCGTAGCAGGCGGTATTCGGCACCACTCAGGGCTACCAGGGTGCCTTCGCTGTCGAGCAGATGGCGCGCGGTGGTGTCCAGCCGCCACTGGCCGAAGCCGAGCAGGCGGCTGCTTTCGCTGATGGTCAGGTTGGGCGGCAGCATGCGCGTGCGGCGCAGCACGGCGTTGATACGGGCCAGCAGTTCGCGGGCCGAGAACGGCTTGGTCAGGTAATCGTCGGCGCCCATTTCCAGGCCGATGATACGGTCGGTTTCGTCGTTGCGGGCGGTCAGCATCAGCACCGGGGTATTGCGGTGCTTGCCGGCGCGCAGTTCGCGGCACAACAGCAAGCCGTCGTCGCCGGGCATCATGATGTCGAGGACGATCAGGTCCACGCTGTTGGCTTCGAGAAAGGCGCGCATCTGCCGGCCGTCGGCGACGATGCTGGTGCGCAGGCCGTTCTTCTTCAGGTAGTTGCCGACCAGTTCGCGGATTTCGCGGTCGTCGTCGACGATCAGGATGTGATCGACATGTTCCATGCGCTGCGTTCCTGTGCAAAAGGGATGGGCGCAGTGTACCGAGCGCGTTCGCGCTTGCCTGCGGGGCTTTGTATTGCAGTGTATCTGGCATATGTACAGACACAGGAGGAAGCACATCACAGCTTCGGGCGACACATGCGGGATACCTGGCCGGCGTGAAATGGCTCTCGACCGGGGAGCACAACTCCCCACCCTCAAGCGTTACCAGGAGAGATGCCATGAACTTCAACACCTTCGCCCGTGCCACCCTGTTCGCCGTGCTCGGCTTCGGCGCCATTGCCGCTCAGGCTTCCACCATGCCGATGGACGATTCCGGGGTCATGCAGTACCGCTACGGTGATAACCTGGATGTGAAGAAAGTGCTGTCGATACAGGATGACCAGAGCGACGCCTGCGGCCTGGTGAACACCCGCATGGACTACCTCGACTCCAAGGGCCAGCAGCAGAGCGTGCAGTACCGTACCTACGCCACCGGCGGTTGCCATGAAAATTGATCGCCGCTTGTTGGTTGGCGGAATTGCGGTGGTGCTGGCCGGCCTGGGCCTGGCCGGGCACCTGATGGCCCGCGACAGCTACGGTGCCATGCCGTCGCTGTCGGGCGCCAGCCAGTGGCTGAACTCGGCGCCGCTGGATGGCCCCGGGCTCAAGGGCAAGGTGGTGCTGGTGGACTTCTGGACCTGGGACTGCATCAACTGCCGACGCAGCCTGCCGCATGTGAACGAATGGGCGCGGCGCTATGCCGACCAGGGTCTGGTGGTGGTCGGTGTGCACACCCCGGAGTATGACTACGAGCACGATGTGGGCACCTTGCGTGACAAGGTGGCCAGGCTGGGGATCGGTTACCCGGTGGCGGTGGATAACGACTACAAGGTGTGGAATGCCTGGGGCAACCAGTTCTGGCCGGCACACTACTTTGTCGACCGCAAGGGGCAGGTGCGCCATGTGCACTTTGGCGAAGGGGATTATGGTGGGCAGGAGCAGGTGATACAGGCGTTGCTGGATGAGAAAGGATGAGTTGTCTGTGCCGGCCTCTTCGCGGGCTTGCCCGCTCCCACAGGTACTGCACCGCTTGCAGACTGTGCGAACCCTGTGGGAGCGGGTTTACCCGCGAAGAAGCCAACACCGATCCGTCAGGTGAAACTGGCAAAATGCGCCTGCATCCGCTCCGCATCCGCCTGGCGCCCGCTGAATAGTTCGAACGCCTTCACCGCCTGGAAAACGGCCATGTTGCTGCCATCCAGGGTGCGGCAGCCCAGTGCCCGGGCAGCGCGCAGCAGTTCGGTCTCCAGCGGGAAGTAGATGATTTCCGCCACCCACAGGCGCGCATGCAGCAGCTCCACCGGCAGCGGTGTGCCCGGCAGCTTGGCCATGCCCACCGGCGTGGTGTTGACCAGCCCGTCCGCCTCGGCCAGGGCCGTGGCCAGGTCGGTGCCGAGCACGGCACGCCCGGCACCGAAATGGCCATTCAGGTTGTCCACCAGGGCCTGCGCCCGGGCCGCGTCCACTTCGAACAGTACCAGCCGCTCGACCCCTTCACCCAGCAAGGCATGGGCGACGGCCGAGCCTGCACCACCGGCACCCATCTGCACTACTTGGCGCCGTGCCACATCCGGCAGGCCACGACGCAAGCCTTCGGCAAAGCCCAGGCAGTCGGTGTTGTGGCCAACCCGCTTGCCGTCCTTGAGCACCACGGTGTTCACCGCGCCGATGCCGCGGGCTTCGTCCGACAGTTCGTCGAGCAACGGCAGGATCGCCTGCTTGAACGGGTAGGTGATGTTGAGCCCGGTGAAACCGGTGTGCTGGGCGGCGTCGAGCAAGCCGGGCAGGGCGTTGTCGTCCAGTTGCAACTGGTCGGCATCGATCAGCCGATACAGGTAGCGCAGCGCCTGGGCATCACCTTCGTGTTCGTGCAGGGCTGGGGTGCGCGAGAGCTGGATGCCGCGGCCGATGAGGCCGGCGAGGATGGCCTGCTGGCTCATGCGCTGTGCTCCTGCAGCATTTCGGCGAAGTGGCTGAGGGCCATGCGGTAGCCATGGCTGCCCAGGCCGCAGATGACCCCGACGGCGACGGACGATACGAACGACAGGTGACGGAACGGTTCGCGCTTGTGCACGTTGGACAGGTGCACTTCGATGACCGGCACTTCGCTGGCTACCAGGGCATCGCGAATGGCCACCGAAGTGTGAGTCCAGGCACCGGGGTTGATCACGATGCCGGCGCAGCGGCCACGGGCGGCATGGATCCAGTCGATCAGTTCGCCTTCATGGTTGGTTTGACGGAATTCGATTTCCAGGCCGTGGGCATGGGCGGTATCGGCACAGCCCTTGGCCAGGTCGGCGAGGGTTTCGTAGCCGTATTGTGCAGGCTCACGGGTGCCCAGCATGTTCAGGTTAGGGCCGTTGAGCACGAGAATAATGGGCTTCATGACGGGGCATCGCTTTGTTGTTGTTGGATGCGTTTAGTTTTGTACCGCCTGGTTAGTTTAGTCAATTGGACTAAACCGCTGCACCCGGAAAGTGGGCGATTATCGAACCCTCAACACACCCTCTGTAGGAGCAGCCTTGTGCTGCGAAGAGGCCGGCAATGCCATTACATCTGCTGAGACAATACCGGCCTCTTCGCAGCACAAGGCTGCTCCTACAAAGAGAATGCAGCTGGATTACAAAATTGTAATTTTCCCGCCACCGCCCCGATAAGCACGGTTTTCTACAGTCCCTCGCCAAAGCTCGCCGACGAGGACCTGTTTCGTGCCCATCCCCCGCAAGACCGCCTTGCTCTGCCTGTTGCTTGCTGGCGCCGCCAGCGCCCAAGGCAACCAGAGCCTGAGCCTGCCCCAGGCGCTTGATGCCGCCTTTGCCCAGAACCCGGAGCTTGCCGCGGCCGGCCGGGAAATCGGCATTGCCGATGGCGAGCGGCGCCAGGCCGGGTTGATCCCCAACCCGGAACTGTCCTGGGAGGTCGAGGACACCCGCCGTGACACCAGCACCACCACTGTCACCCTCAGCCAACCGCTGGAGCTGGGCGGCAAGCGCGGCGCACGCATCGCCGTGGCCGGTGCCGGGCAGGCCATTGCCCAACTGGACCTGGAGCGCCAGCGCAACGGCCTGCGCGCCGATGTGGTGCAGGCCTTCCACGCGGCCCTGCGCGCGCAAACCGCGCTGGAGCTGGCGCAGCAATCGCAGGCATTGACCGAGCGTGGACTGCGGGTGGTGCAGGGGCGGGTGACCGCTGGCCAGTCATCGCCCGTTGAGGCCACCCGGGCCCAGGTGCAGCTGGCTCAGGCCCAGGCCGAAGTGCGCCGTGCGCAAACCCAGCGCAGTGTGGCCTACCAGGCCTTGGCACGGTTGACCGGCAGCCCGCTGGCAAGCTTCGACCAGTTGCAGGCAGCCAACCTGTCCCCTGGTGATGCGCCCAGCGCCGACGCCCTGCTCGACCAGGTCGAGCAGACTGTCGAATGGCGCCTGGCCGCAGCCCAGGTCGAGCGTGGCGAAGCGTCCCTGGGGTCGGAAAAGGCCCTGCGCATCCCCAACCTCACCGTCAGCCTTGGCAGCCAGTACAGCCGCGAAGACCGCGAGCGGGTCAATGTGGTGGGCCTGTCGATGCCCTTGCCGCTGTTCGACCGTAACCAGGGCAACGTGCTGGCCGCGGCCCGCCGCGCCGACCAGGCCCGTGACCTGCGCAACGCCGTGGAGCTGCGCTTGCGCAGCGAAACCCGCAGCGCCGTTAGCCAGTGGGCCACGGCCATGCAGGAAGTGCAGGCCTACGACCGCACCATCCTGCCTTCTGCCCAGCAGGCCGTGGACACTGCCACACGCGGTTTCGAAATGGGCAAGTTCGCCTTTCTCGATGTACTCGACGCCCAGCGCACGCTGATCGAGGCGCGCGGGCTGTACCTCGAGGCGCTGGCCACGGCGACCGACGCGCGGGCGCAGGTCGAGCGGATCTATGGTGACCTCGGTTCACGGTAGGAGCGGCCTTGTGTCGCGATCGGGCCGCAGAGCGGCCCCAGGTTCTCGACGGCATGCACATTGCCGGGGCCACTCTGCGGCCCGGTCGCGACACAAGGCCGCCCCAACAGGCGATGGCATCAGCGCAGACTTTGCATTCAACCGCAGGAGCAACAATGAACAACCCACGCAAGCTCGCCCTACTGGCCATGGCCATTGCCGCGCTTGGCCTCGGTGGCCTGGCCTGGACCGGCAACCTCGGCATCGCGTCGAGCACTGAAGCCCGGCACGACGACCTCGGCGAAGACAGCCATGGCCACGGCGAGCAACAGGCCGGCGAAGGCCACGAACAGGAGGAGGGCAAGCTGCACCTGTCCTCCGCCCAGATTGAGGCCGCCGGTGTGCAACTGGCCGATGCCGGCCCTCGTGAACTGGGCACCGCCATCAGCTTCCCGGGTGAAATCCGCTTCGACGAGGACCGCACCGCCCACGTCGTGCCACGCGTGCCTGGTGTGGTCGAGTCGGTGCAAGCCGAACTGGGCCAGGCGGTCAAGCGTGGTCAGGTGCTGGCGGTAATCGCCAGCCAGCAGATTTCCGACCTGCGCAGCGAACAGCAGGCTGCCCAGCGCCGCCTGGAACTGGCGCGCCTGACCTTCCAGCGTGAACAACAACTGTGGCAGGAACGCATCAGCGCCGAGCAGGATTACCTGCAGGCCCGTCAGGCGTTGCAGGAAGCCGAGATTGCCTTGGCCAACGCCCGGCAAAAGGTCGCCGCCGTGGGGCCGGCCGGCGCCGGCAACCGCTATGAACTGCGCGCGCCGTTCGATGCAGTGGTGGTGGAAAAGCACCTGACCGTGGGCGAGGTGGTCGATGAGACCAGCAATGCCTTCACCCTGTCTGATCTGAGCCGCGTCTGGGCTACCTTCGCCGTCGCCCCGCGCGACTTGGACAAGGTCACCACAGGCCGCAATGTCACGGTCAGCGCGCCGGACCTGGGCGCCCAGGTCGAGGGCAAGGTCAACTACGTCGGCAGCCTGCTCGGCGAGCAGAACCGTGCCGCCACTGTCCGCGCCACGCTGGCCAACCCCAACGGCGCCTGGCGCCCAGGGCTGTTCGTCAATATCGCGGTCAGCGTCGAACGCTTCGACGCCGCCGTGGTGGTACCGGAAAGCGCCCTGCAAACCTGGGAGGAGCAGACCGTGGTGTTTGCTCGGACCGAGGAAGGCTTCGAGGCCCGCCCGGTGAAGACCGGCCGCCGCGACGCCGGCCAGGTGGAAATCACCACCGGCCTTGCCGCCGGAACCCAGGTGGCCGCTGCCGGCAGCTTTGTCCTCAAGTCCGAACTGGGCAAGGGCTCGGCCGAGCACAGCCATTGATAACGGGGACACCTGCATGTTCGAACGCCTGATCCAATTCGCCATCGAGCAGCGCCTGGTGGTGATGCTGGCCGTGGTGCTGATGGCCGCGGTGGGTATCCACAGCTACCAGAAACTGCCGATCGACGCTGTACCGGACATCACCAACGTCCAGGTGCAGATCAACACCGCCGCGCCCGGCTATTCGCCGCTGGAGACCGAGCAGCGCATCACCTTCGCCATCGAGACCGCCATGGCCGGCCTGCCCGGGCTCAAGCAGACCCGCTCGCTATCGCGTTCGGGCCTGTCCCAGGTCACGGTCATTTTCGACGACGACACCGACCTGTTCTTCGCCCGTCAACTGGTCAACGAGCGCCTGCAGGTGGCACGCGAGCAGTTGCCCGAGGGCATCGAAGCGGGCATGGGGCCGATTTCCACCGGGCTGGGTGAAATCTTCCTGTGGACGGTGGAAGCCGAGCAGGGCGCGCTGAAGGAGGACGGCACGCCGTATACCCCGACTGACCTGCGGGTGATCCAGGACTGGATCATCAAGCCGCAGCTGCGCAACGTGCCCGGAGTGGCCGAGGTCAACAGCATCGGCGGCCATGCCAAGCAGTACCTGATTGCGCCGGAGCCCAAGCGCCTGGCGGCCTACAAACTCACCCTCAACGACCTGATCGCGGCGCTGGAGCGCAACAACGCCAACGTCGGTGCCGGCTACATCGAGCGCAATGGCGAGCAGTTGCTGATTCGCGCGCCAGGCCAGGTGGCGTCGGCCGAGGACATCGCCAATATCGTCATCTCCAGTGTCGATGGCACGCCAATCCGCGTCAGCCATGTTGCCCAGGTCGGCCTTGGCGAAGAGCTGCGCTCGGGCGCGGCCACCGAAAACGGCCGGGAAGTGGTGCTGGGCACGGTGTTCATGCTGATTGGCGAGAACAGCCGCACGGTGTCCCAGGCGGTCGCCGCCAAGCTGGTCGAGATCAACCGCAACCTGCCCAAGGGCGTGGTCGCTGTTACGGTGTACGACCGCACCAACCTGGTGGAAAAGGCCATCGCCACGGTGAAGAAGAATCTGGTCGAAGGCGCCATCCTGGTCATCGCCGTGTTGTTCCTGTTCCTGGGCAACATCCGCGCTGCGCTGATCACCGCCATGGTCATTCCGTTGTCGATGCTGTTCACCTTCACCGGCATGTTCAGCAACAAGGTCAGCGCCAACCTGATGAGCCTGGGCGCCCTGGACTTCGGCATCATCGTCGACGGCGCGGTGGTGATCGTGGAAAACGCCATCCGCCGCCTGGCCCACGCCCAGCAGCGCCATGGCCGCATGCTCACCCGCAGCGAGCGCTTCCATGAAGTATTCGCTGCCGCCCGTGAGGCGCGCCGGCCGCTGATCTACGGCCAGCTGATCATCATGGTGGTGTACCTGCCGATCTTTGCCCTGACCGGGGTGGAAGGCAAGATGTTCCACCCCATGGCCTTCACCGTGGTCACCGCCCTGCTCGGTGCCATGATCCTCTCGGTTACCTTCGTGCCGGCGGCCATTGCCCTGTTCGTCACCGGCAAGGTCAAGGAAGAGGAGGGCCTGGTAATGCGCACGGCGCGTCAGCGCTATGCCCCGGTGCTGGCCTGGGTGCTGGGCCGGCGCAAGCTGGCGTTCGCTGCCGCTGCCACCCTGGTGTTGTTGTCCGGGCTGATGGCCAGCCGCATGGGCAGCGAGTTCATCCCCAGCCTCAGCGAAGGCGACTTCGCCCTGCAGGCCTTGCGCGTGCCGGGCACCAGCCTGTCGCAGTCGGTCGACATGCAGCAGCGTCTGGAACAGGCGATCATCGCCCAGGTGCCGGAAGTGGAGCGGGTGTTCGCCCGCACGGGCACTGCCGAGATCGCCTCCGACCCGATGCCGCCGAACATTTCCGATGCTTATGTGATGCTGCGCCCGCGTGAGCAATGGGCCGACCCGGGCAAGCCGCGTGATGAGCTGATTGCCGAGGTACAACGTGCCGCCGCCAGCGTGCCGGGCAGCAACCACGAGCTGTCGCAGCCGATTCAGCTGCGCTTCAACGAGCTGATTTCCGGGGTGCGCAGCGATGTGGCGGTGAAGCTGTTCGGTGATGACATGGAGGTGCTCAACCGTACCGCCGTGCAGATCGCCAGCAGCCTGCAAGGCGTGCCGGGCGCGTCCGAGGTAAAGGTCGAGCAGACCACTGGCCTGCCGGTGCTGACCATCGATATCGACCGCGACAAGGCAGCCCGCCATGGCCTGAACGTGGGCGATGTGCAGGACGCCATTGCCATTGCCGTGGGTGGCCGCACGGCCGGCACGCTGTACGAAGGTGACCGCCGTTTCGACATGGTGGTGCGCCTGTCGGAAACCCTGCGCACCGATGTCGATGGGCTGGCCAGCCTGCTGATTCCGGTGCCGGCCAGTACCGCTGCGGGAGCCGGGCAAATCGGCTTTATCCCGCTGTCGCAGGTAGCCACGCTGAACCTGCAGCTGGGGCCGAACCAGGTCAGCCGCGAGGATGGCAAGCGAGTGGTGGTGGTCAGTGCCAATGTGCGCGGGCGTGACCTGGGCTCGTTCGTCGAGCAGGCCGAACAGACGCTGATCGAGCAGGTGCAGATACCGCCGGGTTACTGGACCCGCTGGGGCGGCCAGTTCGAGCAGCTGCAGTCGGCGGCCAAGCGCCTGCAGGTGGTGGTGCCGGTGGCCTTGCTGCTGGTCATGGCGCTGTTGCTGATGATGTTCAACAACCTCAGGGATGGCCTGCTGGTATTCACCGGCATCCCGTTCGCCCTTACCGGCGGGGTGCTGGCGCTGTGGTTGCGGGACATTCCGTTGTCCATTTCCGCTGGCGTGGGGTTCATTGCCTTGTCGGGCGTGGCGGTGCTCAACGGGCTGGTGATGATCGCCTTTATCCGTGGCCTGCGGGAAGAAGGACGCACGCTGCGGGCAGCGGTCGAGGAAGGCGCGCTGACGCGCTTGCGGCCGGTGCTGATGACGGCACTGGTGGCGTCGCTGGGGTTCATCCCGATGGCCTTGGCTACCGGCACCGGGGCCGAGGTGCAGAGGCCGCTGGCGACCGTGGTGATTGGCGGGATTCTGTCTTCTACTGCACTTACCTTGCTGGTGTTGCCGGCGTTGTATCAATGGGCGTATCGGCGGGAAGAGGTGCAGGAGGGTTGAGCGTTTTGGGGCTGCTTTGCAGCCCATCGCGACACAAGGCCGCTCCTACAAGGGTTTGCGTCAATTTGCGGCTGATGCGATCCCCTGTAGGAGCGGCCTTGTGTCGCGATGGGCCGCAGAGCGGCCCCAAATTCTCAAACAGTACGACGAGCCCCAGCCCTTGCACCGTCGCCCCCAGCCTCATCATGCAACGAAATCCGCGAAGTTTCCGGCAACGACAACCCGCCCACCAGCGCCACCAGCGCAATCACCACCAGGTAGAAGGCCGGTGCCAGGCTGCTGCCGGTCTGCCCGATCAGCCAGGTCGCCACCAACGGCGCGGTGCCGCCGAACAGCGTATAGGCCACGTTGTAGGTAATTGCCGAAGCGGTATAGCGGGTACGGGTGGGGAAGCTTTCCGACAGCAATGCCGCCGTGACCACGCCACTGCACAACGCGCCAACCGCCAGCAGGATCACCCCCAGCAGCGCCCCGGACATCGAGCCGGAGCTGGCCAGCCAGTACGCCGGGAACACGCACAGCATCACCCACAGGCAGGTAAAGCCGATGGTCTTGCGCCGCCCGACGCGGTCCGAGAATGCCCCGGCCAGCGGGCAGCCGACCGCGGCGAACAGCAGGGCCACGGTGGTTACCAGCAGCGATTGCGCGCGGGTCAGGTTGCCGACCAGTTGCAGGTAGGTAGCGAAGTAGGTGGTGAACATGTAGAACGACAGCGCGGTCAGCGAGATGAAGGCCCCCAGGTTGCGGATCGCCCGGCCATGGTTGCGCAGGGTTTCCTTGAGCGGCGAATGTTCATGCTCCTTGCCTTGGGCGATGGCTTCGCGGAACGCGGGGGTTTCTTCCATGCGCCAGCGCAGGTACAGGCCGACCAGCCCCAATGGCGCGGCGATCAGGAACGGTATGCGCCAGCCCCAGGCATTCATCGCCTCGGCCGACAGGCTGGCTTCCAGGCCATAGGCGATCACTGCCGCGCAGGCAAAGGCGGAAAAGGTCGACACCGGCACGAAGCTGCCATAGAAGGCGCGCTTGTCGTTTGGCGCGTGCTCCATCAGGTAGGCGCAGGCCCCGGCATACTCGCCACCAGCGGAAAAGCCCTGCAGGCAGCGCGCCAGGGTCAGCAGCGCGGGGGCTGCCAGGCCGATGCTGGCGTAGGTCGGCAGCAGGCCGATGAGGGTCGTGGAGCCGGCCATCAGCAGGATGGTCAGCGACAGGATGCGCTTGCGCCCCAGGCGGTCACCCAGCGCGCCGAACACGATGCCGCCCAGCGGGCGCAGGGCGAAGGCCACGGCAAACACCGCAAAGGTCTTGAGCAAGGCCACGCTGGCGTCCTGGCTGGCGAAGAACTGGCTGGCGATCAGGGTAGCGAGAAAGCCGTAGACGGCGAAGTCGAACCATTCGACGAAATTGCCGATGGCCGAGGCGGCGATCACCCGGCGCAGGGTGGCGGGGGATACCTCGTGAGGTGCGGGCATGCGAGTGCTCTCCGGTTCCATTGGCAGGCATGATGAAAGTGGCGCGGTCGGGCCGCGCCATCATTGTTGTGCTTGCCAGTAGATAGCCGGGCGCTGCAGGGCGCTTTGTCGAGGGCGACCTCGGGATGCCTGATTCAACCGCGAGTTGTTCGCTTGGCGCGGTCCACTGTGGGAGCGGCCTTGTGTCGCGAAAGGGCTGCGCAGCAGCCCCTCGATTGCAGCTTCGCCACTGACATC
Organism: Pseudomonas inefficax; assembly: GCF_900277125.1. Taxonomy (GTDB): domain Bacteria; phylum Pseudomonadota; class Gammaproteobacteria; order Pseudomonadales; family Pseudomonadaceae; genus Aquipseudomonas; species Aquipseudomonas inefficax. The sequence continues at coordinate 263,512 of NZ_OPYN01000164.1, read as the reverse complement.
GCCGGGGCCGCTCTGCGACCCTTTCGCGACGCAAGGCCGCTCCCACAAAAGCCGATGCAGGGCAGGATGTTCATGCAAGACAGGCCATGCGCTCAGAAACGCATATCCAGCGCCAGTTCGAAGGTACGCGGCGGCCCCATGTAGTACTGGCTGTTGTAGGCCTGCTTGGCATACACCTCATCGGTCAGGTTGCGTACCCGCCCGGTCAGCGTGGTGTGTTCATCCAGCCGGTAGCGGGCGAACGCACCGAACAGGGTGTAGGCCGGGGCCTTGAGGCTGTTGGCATTGTCGGCATACACCGAGCCCACGTAGCGCCCGTCCGCCCCCACCGACCACGCCGGGGTCAGGCTGTAGGTCAGCCACAGGTTGGCGACGTTGGCGGGTACGTTCACCGGTGCGTTGCCCTTGCGCGACACCGATACACCGTTGACTGCCTCGTTGAACTCGTCGTACTGCGCATCGACATAGGCATAGTTGGCCTCGGCCAGCAGCTTCGGCGTCACCTGCAGGCGCCCGGACAACTCGACACCACGCGAGGTCTGCTGCCCGGCCTGGACCGTGAGGTTGGCGTCGTTGGAGTCGCGCACGGCAAAGTCCTTGCGCACGATCTGGTACAGCGCCAGCGTGGCCGCACCGCGCCCGTCGAGAAAGTCGAACTTGCTGCCCACTTCCCACTGCTCGCCCTTCGACAGGTCGAACAGCCCGACGTTGGAATAGGTCGCTGCTGCCAGCGAGCCGGCCGGCAAGTCGGCAGAGGTACTGTACTGCGCATAGAGGCTGGCGGACGGGGTCAGCGCATAGGTCAGGCCGATACGCCCGGAAAGCGGCTCCCAGCGCCGTTCGAAGTACGCCGGCGAGGTTGGCGTTACCGCGCCATAGTTGGTCACTTGCATGTCCAGGTAGTCGTAGCGCAGGGCGGTCAGCAGGGCCAGGCGTTCGGTGAGTTGCAGGCGGTTTTCGGCAAACACCGCGCGGTTGGTCACCTCGTGGCGGCGTTGCTTGGTCAGGCCGGCATTCACCCCGGGGATGTCGTCGAAGCTGCCGGGGTCGAAGTGCTCGGCATCGACCACGTCGCTCCAGCTGCTCGAGGTAGGGTAGAGGGTCTGGCGCATGCGCGAATACTCCAGCCCCAGTGACCACTGGCTGGCCAGGCCGAACAGCTGGTTGTCGTGGCGCAGCTCGATGCGGTCGCCTAGCAGGTTCTGGTCGTGGCGCTGCAGGTAAGGGCTGCTGCGCTGTACCCTGCCATCGTTGGTGTAGCTGTAACGTTCGAGGTTGCGGTAATCGCGCTGGGCGTTGTAGTGGTACAGCGTGTTCTGCACGCTGGTGCTGTCGCTGAGCTGGTAGTCGAGGATCGAGCGTAGCCAGCGTACCCGCTGCTCATAGCGCCCGTCACCGACGTTGTAGTTTTCGAAACGGCGGCTGTTGTCGATCTTCATCGTGCTGCGCCCAGGCAGGATCGGCGAGCCCCAGTAAGGGCTGTCTTCGCGGTCTTCCTGGTATTCCAGGGCCAGGGTGTGGGTGAGGTTGGGCGTGAGGTCGCTCAGCAACGAGAAGGCCAGGCTGTCGGTGTGCCGTTCGTTGCGGTCGATGTAGCCGTTGCCATGCCCACGGCTGAAGTCCAGGCGCATGAAGTGGCGGGCATCGGCGGGGTTGCTGGCCAGTGCCTGGTTGATGCCGAACGCCACTTCGCTGTCGTCGAAGCTGCCGTAGCGGATGCGGCCGTCGATGGTCTGCTGATCGCGGCTGGCCAGCTTGGTGATGTAGTTGATCGAGCCGCCCACCGCGCCCGCACCATGCAGGAACGACGACGGCCCGCCAATCAGTTCGACGCGGTCGAGTACCCAGGCATCCACGGGCCGGGTGGCGCTGCTGTAGCCCAGGTTGATGCCGTTGTACAACTGGGTAACCTGGTTCTGGGTGAAGCCGCGATAGGCGACGAAGCCGCCAAAGCCGGGGTTGGCCGAGGCGTTGACGCCGGTCATGGCGTTGATCACGTCCTGGCTGTCCTTGGCGCCGCGCTCTTCGATCAGGCGGCGGTCCGAGACACTGACCGAGGCCGGCGTTTCCCGCGCGGTCAGGCCCAGGCGCGAGCCGGTGCGGATCGGCTCGTCCAGTTGCACGCCGCTGGCCGCGTCGCGTTCACCGTCGATGGTGGTGGCGCTCAGTTCCACCGGGGCAGCATCCGCCCAGGCAAGGTTGCAGGTGCCCATGAGGAGCACCAGGGAGGTATTGCGAAGCATGTTGATGTGTCTTCCACGCAAAGGTCATGGCTGACCGCGAGCGCGCACAGTCAGGCGCGCCCGGCTGAGGTCAGGCGAAATGAAGTACGGCTGCGGGGAAAGCGACGGGGGAGGCGCGGGGATTGAGGGCGGGGCGTTGATAGCGCGGCGGCGGCTGCGCCCAGCTGCGCACCACGTTGGGCGAGCTGGCCACGGCTTGCGCCGGGGTGAACGACCAGCCGCCGCTGCTGAGCGGTACGGCCAGGCCGAACGAGGAGCACACCGGGCAGTCGAGCTGTGCCATGTGCTGGTCGCCGCCGGCGCTATCCAGGTCGATGGCTACGCCGTGTTCGCTGTTGATCGAGCAGAAACCGCCTTCCAGGCCGGCCAGGCGCAGGCCACCCATCTGGCCATGGTGCAGGCCGCACAGAACCAGGCTGAACAGGACGCTGGCGTAGAGCGTCCAGGCGGTCAGCGTGCGGGTGTGCCGGGTGGTTTTCATGACGGCGAATCTACCATCCGGACGAACGGTCGGGTAGTGCTTCGGGATTGATATTTTGGGGCTGCCTTGCAGCCCATCGCGACACAAGGCCGTGCACAGCCTTCAATGGCGGCGCGGTCTTTGTGGGAGCGGCCTTGCGTCGCGAAAGGGGCGCAAAGCGCCCCCAGGGTTCTGTCAGGCCGCACGCTCCAGTACATCCAGCAAATCGACAAACTCCAGCGCCAGTTTGTGCCGCGGCGCCAGGTGCGCCAGTGGCACCGAGGCCTGGTGCGATTCACGCATCTTGATCGAACTGCTCAGGTACACCGGCAGCACCGGCATGCCTTCGCTGCGCAGTTGCTCGACCAGGGTCTGGTGCAGCGCGGTGCGCCCGGCGAACTGGTTGACCACCACGCCTTCCACCTGCAAGGCCGGGTTGTGGTCCTGGCGCAGTTCTTCGACCTCGGCCATGACGCAGTGCAGGGCCTGGCGCGAGAAGCTGTCGCAGTCGAACGGGATCAACAGCCGCTCGGCCGCCACCAGCGCACTGAAGGTATAGAAGTTGAGCGCTGGCGGGGTGTCGATGTAGATCCGCTCGTAGTCCTCGCCCAGTTCCACCAGCAGCTTGCGCAGCTTGTTGATCTTGAACTTGCTCTCCAGCTTGCCTTGCAGGTCGCCAAGGTCGGGGCTGGCGGTGATCAGATGCAGGTTGCGGTAGCGGGTTTCGGTGATCGCAACCCGGTGCTTCTTGCCGGCAGCGGTGACTGGCGACAAGGTCTGGCGGAAGAAATCGGCGATGCCGGAAGGAATGGCGTCATTGACCAGGCCGGTCAGGTAGTAGGTGGCATTGGCCTGCGGGTCCAGGTCTACCAGCAAGGTCCGGTAGCCTTCGGCGGCACTGGCGGCGGCAAGGTTGCAGGCGATGCTGGACTTTCCGACGCCACCTTTCTGATTGAAAACCACACGACGCATGAGACGCTCATCCATGAAGTGAAAAATGTCAGGCTGGGGTCAATCCTATGACTGGAACAAGACAGTTTTATGACAGGTAATGTTACAACCTGCCCATTCATCATTGTTTGTGCCGGCCCTTTCGCGGGTGAACCCGCTCCCACAGGTTATGCACCGACCTTGAGAGCAGTGGGGTACTTGTGGGAGCGGGCGTGCCCGCGAAAGGGCCGGACCAGGCAAGCAAAAGCGCTCAGGCAACCACTACCCGGTTGCGCCCCTCCTGCTTGGCCCGGTAAAGCGCCCGGTCAGCCTCGCTCAACGCATCCCCTGGTTCGCTCTCTGCCTCGCCATCCCAATGCGCCACTCCCAGCGACACCGTCACTGCCCCCACCGGTTCCACCGGCGTATCCTGCACCGTTACCCGCAGCCGCTCGGCCACCACTGCGGCAACGTCCAGGCTGGCCCCCGGCAGCAGCATCAGGAACTCCTCGCCGCCGGTGCGGCACAGCAAGTCACCCTCGCGGCAGCAGCGGCGCATCAGTTCCGCCAGCCGGCGCAGCACCTGGTCACCCACCTCGTGCCCGTAGCCGTCGTTTACCCGCTTGAAATGGTCGACATCCAGCACGATCGCCGCAAACGCCCGACCCTCGGCTTCCAGCAACGACAGGCTGAACTCCAGGCTACGACGGTTGCCCAGGCCGGTCAGCGGGTCGGTCTGGGCGTCACGGTTGAGCCGGCCGATGCGTTCATGCAGCAGGTTCAGCCCGAACAGCAGCGCGCGCTTCAGCTCGGCCGCCTCGAAGTACCAGGCCGGTACCCGATGCAGGCGCTCGGCAGTGCCGGCCCGGTCCATCGAGCGGGCGCCGGCGGCCAGCTGCCACAGCGGGCGGGCGATGGTCATGGCCAACCACCACAGCAGCACGCTGCCCACCAGCGCCAACGGCACGGAGGTGCCGACCACGTTGAGGATCAGGTGGCTCAGTGGCGTCACCGTCTGGGTCAGCGGCTGCTGCGCCACCACGCCCCAACCGGCGCTGGGCACGGTGGCGAACCCGGCGAGCATTTCCACGCCCAGGCTGTTGGACAATTGCCGGGTACCACTGCCCAGGGTCGCCAGCTGATCGATCAATGCGTTGCCTTCAACCACCGTACCCACGCGCTGGCTGTCGGGGTGGTACAGCAGGCGGCGGTTGCGGTCGACCACGTACAGGTAGGAACCGTCCTTGTAGAAATGCTCGCCCAGCAGGCTGTTGAGGATGTTGCGTTCACGTAGGTACAGGCTGCCGCCGACATACCCCAGGTAGCGGCCGTTGCTGTCGAAAATGGGTTGCGACAGCGCCACCACCAGATTGTTGGCCGCCGACATGTAGGGCGTCGACACCAGTGGGCGGCGCGCCTGCAGCGCCTCCTGGACACCGGGCGAGTGCATGTGGCTGCCGACCAGGTGCCGCAAGGGCGGGGGGGAAATCGCCAGCAGTACCCCGTCGGCATCGATCACGAACGTGGAGTTGAAAGCCATGCTCTGGCTGAGGACGCGCTCGGTCTCCGCCTGCAGGGCGACGGCGTCACCCAGCTGTCGGCCTTGCACGCCGGCGCTGAACGACAGCTGCTGCAAGGCGTTGCCGATAAAGGTCTCGGTGATGCTGGCCAGCTTCATCGCATACACCCGGTTGGCTTCCAGGGCATGGTCGATCAGCAGTTGGCGTTGCACCCGGTAACTGGCGAAATAGCTGGCGCACAGCATGACCACGGCGGTAAGGGCGCAAAGCACCAGAATGAGTGTGCGTAGATCCAGGCGCAGTCCGTGCTTGGCGTGTGGCAATCCTGACCTCGGGTGATCGAAAAACAGCTAGGAAATGGGCACAACCTTACGCTTTGTGGGCGCAGTGGGGAACCGCCTTAGGAGCCTGCGTCTTCCAGCGCGTCCAGCTCGTCTTCAACCTGTTGCATGCGCTGCTCGGCCAGGGCCTGCACCTTCGCGTCGCGGGCCGATTCGCGCATCAGGGCGGTGAGCTTCTCGCTCAGGCGCTTGCCTGCCTCGGTGTCTTCCAGGGCGCGGGCCTTGGCCGGGTCCTGGGTGGCCTCGACGATGGTGGCGAACTCGGCATCGCTGAAGTTCTTTTCGCTGTACAGGCGGAACAGGTCCTGGCGCTGGTCCTCGACCGTCAGGTGCTTGCGCAGCACGCCCTGGATCGTCGCCTGCGACAGCTGCGGGTGCGTGCGGCCGAGCAGCGCGGCCATGCGCTCGATATTGTGCGTGTAGGCATCCTGCAGCGGCAGTTGGGCCAGGATCTGTTCTTCGCGGGAGGGTTTCTGATCGCAGGCGGTGAGGGCTGCAGCCAGCAGCAGGGGTAACAGCAACTTCTGGAGGCGAGGCATGGTGTGGCCTGGTTGGGCAGTGAGTGCTGCCGATTATACGGCAGTTGTGGTTGCCTGATGGATTTTGGGGGCCGCTGTGCGGCCCATCGCGACACAAGGCCGCTCCTACAGGGAGCGCGCCTGGCCGGATTTTTGCGCGAATCCCCTGTAGGAGCGGCCTTGTGTCGCGATGGGCTGCAAAGCAGCCCCATTCAGACAACGCGAAACATCAGAACCCACCCCCCAACGGCCATTCCACCGCCAACCGTATCTGGTCCCCATCCAGCTCCGCCTGCGCCGTATTGCCCCGATGCACGTTATGCCGCAGCGAAAACGCGGTGCCCTTGGCCTTGCCGCTCTGCACCACATACCGTGCCTCGAGGTCGCGCTCCCAATGCTTGCCCCCCTTGCCATACCCCAGGTACGCGTAGCCGCCCGCAGGGTCGACATGGCTGCCGTCGATATCGAACCCGCGCACGTACAACGCCGTCAGGTTCAACCCCGGTACGCCGTAGGCGCCCATGTTCAGGTCATAGCGCGCCTGCCACGACTTCTCGTTCGGTGCGTTGAAGTCCGACATCTGCACCGCGTTGGCGATGAAGATCGCCCCTCGCGTCACGTAGTCGAACGGCGTGTTGCCGTCCACCTGCTGCCAGCCCAGGCTGAAACCATGCGGCCCGTGGTGGTAACGCGAGACCAGGCTCCAGGTGGTGTTGTCGATGCGCCCGGACAGCGCCTTGCCGATGTCGGTGGTGCGGTACAGGTTGAGGTCGAGGGTGAGGCTGCGGCGCTCATCAAGGGCATGGCTTAGGGTGCTGCCCAGGTAATGCTGGTTCCAGCTGTCCTCGTAGCGTGAGGTGTACAGGCTGCCGCTGAAGGCGGCGCCGGGGTTCCACACTACGCCGGCCAGGTCGAAGCTGTTGCCCTGGCGACCATTGGAGTAGTTCACCACGAAGCCCTGGTCATGGCTGGAAGCGTTGCGGTCGGCGCTTTCGTTGAAGTGCCCGGCAACCAGCCTGAGGTTGTCGAACTCGGTGCTGTCAAGGAAGAACCCGGATGCGGTCTCGGGCAGCAGGCGGCTGTCGGAGGAGCTGAACACCGGAGTCTTGACCCGTTGCTCACCGTAGGACAGCACGGTATCGGACATGCGCAGTTTCACTGCCGCGCCGGCACGGCTGTATTCGTTTTTCGGGTGCCCCTCGTTATCCACCCCCAGCAAGCGTGCCTTGCCCACGCGCCCGCCGCCGCTGTCGAGTTGCACACCCAGGTAGGCGTGGGCGTCGACCCCGACACCGATCAGCCCCTGGGTGAATCCGGACCGAAAGGTACCCATCAGGCCATAGGCCCATTCCTCGGCCTTGCCGCTGCGTTGATTGCGCGGCTTGTAGGCGTTGCGCCCGGCACTGTTGCGCCCGCCATGCTTGTAGTCGCGTTGGTCGAATACGCTGCGGTTGAGCAGGCTCCAGCGGCCATCTTCGATGAAGCCGTTGCTTTGCGACTGGGCGGAGTCGGCCAGCGCTGGGGGCGCGAGCAGGGCGCTGGCAAGCAGCAGGGCGACAGGGCGCGGCATGGGCAGAACTTCCTGTTCAGGGGGCGCGAAAACGCAGGATGTGCGCGCCGTCGAAGGGGTCGATAAGGTAATGGGCGTGCACGCCGAAGGTGTTCAGCAGGCGCTCGGGGGTGAGCACCTCGAGCGGTTTGCCCAATGCGACCAGGCGGCCCTTGTCGAGCACCGCGACGCGGTCGCAGGTGAGCGCCTGGTTGAGGTCGTGCAGGGCTACCAAGCTGGTCACCGGCAGTGCCTGCACCTGTTGCAACAGGCTCAGCTGGTGCTGGATATCCAGGTGGTTGGTCGGCTCGTCCAGCAGCAGCACCTGCGGCCGCTGTGCCAAGGCACGGGCGATGTGCACGCGCTGGCGCTCGCCACCGGACAGTGACCCCCACAGGCGTGCGCGCAGGTGCAGGGCGTCGAGGTCGGCCAGGGCCTGTTCGACGATCGCGCGATCTTCCCGGGAAAACGGCGCCAGCGCCGACAGCCAGGGTGTGCGGCCCAGGGCAACGGCGTCGAACACGCTGATCGCATCGAGGGTGTCGGCCTGCTGTTCGACCAGTGCCAGGGCCTGGGCGACACGGCGGCGGGGCAACCGTGCCAGCGGTTCGCCCTGCAACTGCACGCTGCCGCTGCCTGGCTTGCGCAGCCCGGCCAGTACCTTCAGCAGCGAGGATTTGCCCGAGCCGTTGGGGCCGACGATGCCCAGGGTTTCACCGGCGACAACGCTCAGCCCGATATCGCTGAGCACGGTGTTGCCGGCCAGTTGCAGCCCCAGGTCGTGGCAGCTCAAGGGGGCCATCCGTACCGCCGTCATGACCGTCATGGGTGCCCCCGGCGGCTGACCAGGATCAGCGCGAAGACCGGTGCGCCAAGCAGCGCGGTGACCACGCCAACGGGGACCACCTGGCCAGGGATCAAGGTGCGCGACAGGATGTCGGCGGCAATCAGGAACAGGGCCCCGCCCAGTGCGCTGGCTGGCAGCAGGCGGCTGTGCCCGGGGCCGAGCAGCAGGCGCAGGGCATGGGGGATCACCAGCCCGACAAAACCGATGGCGCCGACGATGGACACCATCACGGCGGTCACCAGTGCCGCGCAGCTGATCAGCAGCAACTGGGTACGCCGCACCGGGATGCCCAGCGACGCAGCCGAGTCGGCACCGAAGGTGAAGGCATCCAGGGCACGGCGATGCCACAGGCACACCAACAGCCCGAACAGTACAACTGGCACGGCCAGCCACACCGAAGGCCAACGTACGCCACTGAGGTTGCCCAGCAGCCAGAACAGGATGCCGCGCGCCTGCTCGGCAGTGGCCGACATGGTGATGAGGAAGGCGGTAAGGGCGTTGAACAGTTGCGAGCCGGCGATCCCGGCAAGGATCACCTGGGCGTTGTTGTTGCTAGGGCCAGCTGCCCGGGCCAGCACCAGTACCAGAGCGAACGCTGCCAGGGCGCCGATGAAGGCGCCGCCGGACATGCTCAGCGCCAGGCTGCCGAAGCCCAGCAGGCCGACCAGCACCGCACCGGTCGAGGCGCCTGCAGACAACCCCAGCAGGTAAGGCTCGGCCAACGGGTTGCGCAACAGTGCCTGCAGGATCACGCCGCAGGTGGCAAGGCCTGCACCGCAGGCCGCAGCGACCAGGGTGCGGGGCAGGCGGTAGTTCCAGACGATGCCGGCGTCGATCGGGTCGACCGGGTAGCCGGCCTGCCACAGGTGGTTGGCCAGCACCTGGCCGACCACGCCGGGCGCCAGGTTGGTTTCACCGATGGCAGTGCCGGCCAGCAGCGCGGCCAACAGGGCGGCCAGGGCAACGGCGATGCAGGGTAACAGGCGCATCATCATTGGGCCGCTTTGCCGCTGGCGAAGGCGGCGGCCAGCGTCTGCAGGCCGCTGAACAAGCGAATGCCTGCCTGCATGGCGTCGGCGTCGAGGATGACGATGCGATCGTGCTTCACCGCGTCCATGTTGCGCGTTACCGGGTCGCTACGCAGGAATGCCAGCTTCTTCTGGTAGTCATCGGCGGGGTAGCGGCGGCGGTCCATGCGGGCAATGATCAGCCAGGTGGGGTTGGCCTTGGCCAGGGTTTCCCAGCCTACGGTCGGCCATTCTTCGCTCGACTCGACCACGTTGCGCACGCCGAGGGTACGCAGCATGAAGTCGGCGACCCCCTGGCGGCCCGCCACGTAGGGGTCGATGTGCAGGTCGGCGCTGGAGAACCAGAACAGCGCCGAGGTGGCGGACAGGTCCTTGCCGGCCAACTGCGCCCTGGCACTGTCCAGGCGGCCTTCGAGCTCGGCATTCAGGGCGGTGCCACGGTCCTGCACGTCGAAGATTGCCGCCAGCTGGCTGATGCTCTTGTAGATGGTATCGACCTGGAACGCCTGCAGGCGGGTGCCATCGGCGCCTACCAGGTTGTCCTTGCCTTCGCAGTCTGACGGCAGCAGGTAGGTGGGGATGCCCAGTTCATCGAACTGCTCGCGGGTGCCGACCACGCCCTGGGCACCGACCATCCATTCGAACTGCACCGTCACCAGTTGCGGGCGCTTGCCCACTACCGCCTCGAAGCTGGGCTCGTTGTCGGCCAGGCGCGGCACCTTGGCGTTCTGCACCTGGTACTCGGGCAGCACGTTGTTGAACCACAGCGAGGTGGCAGCCAGTTTGTCGCCCAGCCCCAACGCATAGAGCATCTCGGTACTGGCCTGGCCAATGGTGACCGTGCGTTGCGGCGCCTGGGCGAAGGTTTGCGGCTTGCCGCAGTTGTCCAGCGTCAGCGGGTAGTGGGTGGCAGCAGCCTGGGCCAGGCCGGTGAGGCCCAGGCCGGCGAGCAGGGTGGCAAAACGGGGCAGCATGCTGGGCGATCTCCTATCGGACAGTTCGGGTGAGGAACGCACGGACAGGCATCGCCGAGCCCCCACTGGCGGCAGGGGCAACACTGATGGCCAATCCCGGACACCCCGCCGGTTGGTGAATGTAGGCCGGCAGGTCTCCTGACTGGTGCGTCATTGCCTGGCTCCGGCCTTCCCGGGTTCGTGGCCCAGTGGCATCGATGGAGCAGGCTCGGCACCTACAGTTGCGGGGGCAGTTCCGTTTGGCCCGAATCGGCGGGCCTGGGATTCCCTATTGTTTCCGTGGTGGAAACCGGCGGCCGGCATGGTAGACCATCGTGCCGCCGGGTGAAAACGCTTTTCAGAAGTACTTCAGCCAGGTGATGTCGCGCCGCCGCGCCTTCAGGCGGGCGAACCAGCGCACCGGCAGGTACAGCGAAACCGCCAGCAGCACTGCCGCGAGCCACACCGCGGCAATGCCGTCGAAGCCGAAGTAGTCACCCTGGTTGCGGCCGAACAGCGCCAGGCTGGCCAGGTACAGCAGCTTCAGCACATACAGGTGCAGCAGGTAGAAGAACATCGGTGCCGCGCCGAACACCGCCAGGGCACTGATCCAGCGGGCCTGGCCGGCACGTTCGAAGGCGCGCAGCAACAGCAGGCCACAGCCCAGGGTCAGTGCCAGGAACAGCAGCGACGGCGGGTACTTGGTGATGTTGAAGAAGCTCATCAGGGTTTGCGTGACGGCCGGGTAAGTGCTCCACGGCGCCTCACCGTAGCCGTTGACCAGGCGCAGCACGACAAAGCCCAGCAGCGCGATCAGCCCGGCCAGCAGCAGGCGATGCTGGCGTTGGCCGGCCCCGCTGCCACGGGCGAACCAGGGGCCCAGGCCGTAGCCCAGGGCGATGACACCGATCCACGGCAGCACCGGGTAGGAGGTGCGCAGGCGCAGGCTTTCGGAGAACTCCAGCCAGCCCCGGTCATGCAGGATTGCCCATGGCACATGCAGGGCGGATTCGGCGCCAAAGTGCAGGCCATCGAGCAGGTTGTGGCCGGCGATGATGATTGCGCCCAGGGCGATCAGGGCGGCACGTGGCAACCACACCAGCAGCGACAGGGCGATCATGCTCACGCCGATGGCCCAGATCACTTGCAGGTAGATGACGCTGGGTGGCAGCTGGAAGGTCCAGGCGAAGTTGACCAGGGTGAATTCCAGCGCCACCAGGAACAGCCCGCGCTTGAACAGGAACGCCGCGACATCGCTGCGGCCCTGGTGTTTCTCGCCGTATAGCCAGGCCGACAGGCCGGTCAGCATGACGAACACCGGCGCGCACAGGTGGGCCAGGGTGCGGCTGAAGAACAGCGACGGCTCGGTGGCGTCGATGGCCATCGGGTCGCTGACCTGGCGATGCAGGAAGAAGGTCTCACGGACGTGGTCCAGGAGCATGAACAGGATCACAAGGCCGCGCAGGGCATCGATGCTCTGCAGGCGCTGGGTGAGCAGGGTGGGGGTGGCGCTGGCGCTTGTCATGGGAGGTCGCTGATAGGAATGGATGTCAACTGAAACGTTATCTTATAACTAAATTATTCCGGAGAGGTAGATGTTTTTGTGCTGCCTGTGCCGGCCTCTTCGCGGGTAAACCCGCTCCCACAGGTACGTCACCGTATTCGAATTCTGTGATATCCCTGTGGGAGCGGGTTTACCCGCGAAGAGGCCGGTGCAGGCAGTTCTTATCAGAAGCTGTAATCCACCGTCGCAAAGTACGACCGTGGCATCCCCATCAGCCACTGCTGCCCACTGAACGCCGACTGCACATACGCACGGTCGAACAGGTTGTTCAACTGCAACCCCAGCCGCACGTCCGGCAACACCTGCCAGCCGATGTTGGCATCGACCACGGTGTAGCCGGGGGCGCCCTGGGTGTTGGCGGTGTTGGCATAGCGCTCATCCACATAACGCGCGCCAAGGCCGGCCTCCAGCCACTGGCCGAAGCCTTTGCTGAGCCACAGGTTGGCGGTACGCCGCGGCACATTTGCCGGGCGATTGCCCGCACGATCCTGCGCCACGCCGCCGACCATTTCGTCGAAGTCGTCATACCTCGCGCGCACGATCGCCGCGTTGGCCGATACCTGCCACTGGTGCGCCAGCGCCAGTTCCAGGGTTGCCTCCAGGCCGTCGGAGGTCTGCTGGCCAGCCTGTTGCTTCTCGTGGGTGAGCGGGTCATCCACCAGCAGCTTCTTCTTGACGATGTGGTAGGCCGCCAATGTCCATTCGCCACGCCCCTCCCAGAAGCGCTGCTTGAGGCCCACCTCGGTCTGCCTGGCCTCGGTCAGGTCGTAGTGCATCTGGTTGGCGCTGAGGCTGATGAGGTTGTCGACCCCGTCCTCGCTGGTGGAGTACTGGCCATACAGCGACAGGTCGTCGCTGACCGCAAACACCAGCCCGGCGCGCCAGTTGCCGCCTTGCAGGCTACGGTCGCTGCGGCTGTCGGTGGTCCGTTTCTCCTGGACGATGTGGTTCTGGTCGCGACGCACACCAGTGACCAGTGACAGGCGATCGCTCAACTGCAGGCGGTTTTCGGCGAACAGGGCAAAGGTGTGGGTGCTGGACAGCGTTTGCGGGCGCAGTGGCGAGGCGCTGTGGAACCAACCTGGTTGCGGCTGCCACGGGTCGATATAGTCACCGCCCACATCGTTGTAGGGCGCATTGCTGTCGACGTTGAAGCGGACCTTGTTGTACTCGGCGCCGACCACGGTCTTGCTGGCCAGGCCGAACAATGTATGGTCGAGGGTGAAGGCCTGGCGATCGCCGAACTGTTCCTGGTTGTGCTTGATCTGCAGGTAGCTGCCACGCAGCAGTTGCTGGCGGCCTGCATCCCAGCTGTAGTCCTCGGCATTGCGCCAGTGACGGCGGCTCTTGATGTAGTACAGCTGGTTGCTGGCGCTGAGGTGGTCGTTCACCGTCCAGTCGGTGTTCAGGCGGGTCCATTCATCGACGTAATGCTGCACGTCATCCTGCACGTTGTAGTTCTTGTTGCGCAGGCTGCTGCGGTAGCGGCCGTCGATCAGCGGGGTGCCGTAATAGTTGGCAGGCTCCGCATCGCCACGGTCGTGGGCGAGGGTGAAGCTGAGGTCGTCGCTGGCATCGAAGCGCAGCGCGGCGCTCAACGCCAGGCTGCGCGATGGGGTGCGGTCGACCCAACCGTTACCGGCTTGCTGGTTCAGGGCCAGGCGGTAGCTCAGGCGCTCGCCAAGGCTGCCGCCGCTGTCCAGGCCGAGCTGCTGGCGGTCCCACGAACCGTAGCCCAGGCGCAGGTGGTTGCGTATCTCGCCGGCAAACGGCTTTTTCGGGATCACGTTGACCACCGCACCGGTGGCCCCTTCGCCATACAGCACCGAGGCCGGGCCGCGAATCACATCGATGCGCTCGACCATCCACGGGTCGACCGGGAACGTCTGGGTGCCGGCACCGGTGTAAAGGCGTGCGCCGTCGAACAAGGTCATCACCGAGTTGTGCCCGGTAAAGCCGCGGGCGGACAGGCCCGTGCCGCCGTCGCCCGGGGAGCCTATGTAGCTGATGCCCGGTGAGCGGGTCACCGCGTCCTGCACGGTGAGGTTGTTGCGCAGCTGGATCTGCTCGGCGCTGATGCTGCTGGTGCTGGCCGGTGTCTCCAGGGCGCTCAGGCCCAGGCGCGAGCCAGCCTGGGTCGGGGTGGCCAGGTCGATGGCGTGGCTGACGGGTGTGTCGGTGATGGCCGTTGAGGGCAGGGCCAATGGTTGTCTGTCGAGGCCATCGGCCAGGGCCGGCAGGGAAACGGCCAGGCAGGCCGCCAAGGGGTGAAGCTTGAAGATACGGGACATGTCGTTCCACTACTGCAGGAATGAATGGATCCCGGTGGAAAACACGCAAAGGCACACCGTGCACGCAGACGCGCGCACCGATACCGGCCTGCGCCCGCCCACCGCGGGTTGCCAAGTGAAGCTCCAGGCCGGTCTCCGGGCTTGCGAGGGGCATGAAACCTTCACCTTCCCATGCAGGTGCACAGTGGTATCTCGAAGGGTTCGCTCGCTTACCGTTGCGGGGGCAGCGCCGGACTTGTCGTGGGGTAACACGACGCACCGGCTTCCCGTTTCACCCTACGCGCGGCGGCGCAGGGCACCTGAAACTGGCAGGCATATGACCATTGAAACGCGGGGGCGTCAAATCTGCCCTCTACCAATGAAACAACTCCCGTCGCGCCCCCTCGGTAATCGCCACGATCCCCGGGTGCTTGACCTTGCGCTCAACCGAAATGGCATAGAACGACTCGTGCACCGCCTCGGTCTGCCCGATCAGCTCCACACCGTACTGGCGGCACACTTCCTCGGCGATCACGCTGGGCGCGACGAAGATGCCGCTGCCCGACTGCCCGAATGCCTGCATCAAGGCACTGTCATCGAACTCGCCCACGATCCGTGGCTGCACCTGCTGTTCACCCAGCCAGCGCAGCAGGCGGCTGCGTACCACGGTTTCCTGCCCGGGGATAAGCAATGGCGCATCCTGCAGGCAGGCGGGGAAGGGGCCTTCCAGGCGTTGTGCAAGCGCCGGGGTAGCGAAGAAGCTCAACCCGCATTCGCCCAGTTTCTGGCTATAACCTTTGATGTCCAGGTGGCTGGGCATGGGGCTGTCGGAAATCACCAGGTCCAGGCGCTGGATCGCCAGGTCGGCCAGCAGCCGTTCGAGCTTGTCTTCGCGGCAGTTGATGCGCAGCACCTCGTCCAGTTCCATGGTCGGTGCCAGCAGGCGGTAGACGATGGACTTGGGCACCACGTCCGCCACACCCACGCGGAACAGGATCTGCTCCTGCGGGCCGGCCCGCAGCATGGCCTCCAGCTCGCTACCCAGCTGGAACATCTGCTCGGCATAGACCAGCGTCTGGCGCCCTGTTTCGGTCAGTTCCAGCTGGCGCCCCACGCGCTGGAACAACTCCAGGCCGTAGGTCTGTTCGAACAGGCTGATCTGCCCGCTGATGGTTTGCGGGGTGAGGTTCAACTGTTCGCTGGCGCGGGCGATGCTGCCGGTCTTGGCCACGGCCCAGAAGTAGTGCAACTGCCGATAATTGAGCATCGGTATGTTTCCGGATTCGTAAAACCCGAAGTATAACCGCTGAAAAAACGAATTTTCCTGATGTATTGCGCTCTTTAGAATGCGGCTCCATCAGGCGCCGTGCGCGCCGCCGGAATATGAAAGCGAGGAACCCATGCTGCAACTCAAATCCATCGGCACGCCGCTGGTGCTGGCCTTGGCCCTGTTCACCCTGGCCGGTTGCGAGCAGGCCGAGAAATCCGCCCAGCAGATGCTCGACCAGGCCGCACAGTCGGCCAAGCAGGCCATCGACGACACCAACAAGGCTGCACAGCAGGCGTTGAGCGAGGCCATCGGCAACGAAGGGCACAAGCCCAAGGACGCCGACAAGAAAGAAGACACCCAGGAAATCTGACCCCCAACCGCTGCTGCAGGATTTGAACAATGGAATATTTGCTGGAACTCGTCGCTAGCCCTACCGCCTGGGTTGCCTTGGCTACCCTGGTGGCCATGGAAGTCGTGCTGGGCATCGACAACCTGATCTTCATCTCCATCCTGACCAACAAGCTGCCGGTTGAGTATCGCTCCAAGGCGCGCCGTATCGGTATCAGCATGGCCTTAGTCATGCGCCTGGCCTTGCTCAGCACGGTGGCCTGGATCGTCCAGCTGACCGACCCGGTGTTCGAGGTGTTCGGCAATGCCTTCTCCTGGAAGGACGTGATCCTGATTGCCGGTGGCCTGTTCCTGCTGTGGAAGGCGACCAAGGAAATCCACGAGAACGTCGACCCGCACGGTGCCAAGGAAGAAGCCAAGGTATCGTCGACGGTTACCTTGGGCTTTGCTGCGGCGATCTTCCAGATCCTGTTGCTGGACATCGTGTTCTCGGTTGACAGCATCATCACCGCCGTGGGCATGACCGAGCACCTGCCGATCATGATCATCGCCGTTATCACTGCCGTGATCGTCATGATGGTGGCCGCCGACCCGTTGGCCAACTTCATCAACGACAACCCGACCGTGGTGATGCTGGCCCTGGGCTTCCTGATCATGATCGGCATGACGCTGATCGCCGAAGGTTTTGGCGCCCATGTACCGAAGGGTTATGTGTACGCAGCCATGGCCTTCTCGACGGCGATCGAGATCCTCAATATCCTTGCCCGTCGGGCGCGGTTGAAGCGTGAGGCGGCAGAAGGTTGATGTGAAAAGAGCGGGGCGCTTGCGCCCCGTTCGCGGGTGAACCCGCTCCCACAGGTAACTCACCGCTTCTGAAAACAGTGGAGGATCTTGTGGGAGCGGGTTCACCCGCGAATGGGCCTCGAAACTTCTGAAGTCAGTGCACCCCGGCATGCCGCCGCGCCCGGCGCACCGGCTGTGGCTTGGCGGTGGTCTGCTGTGGCAGGTGGTGGGAATGACGCCGCACGATACGCAGTACACCCCACAGCATGGCGGCTGCAACGCTCAGCCACATGCCCACCAGCATGAGGATTGCCATGGTCAGGCTCATTTGTGCCTCCATCTCTATGGGCCGCGTTCGGTCGCCGACGCTGGCCTTCCAGACACTGCTTTAGTCTAGCCCTTCGCCTGTGACGTTCCATTGACCAAAGGTCTATCGCTTGGTCCGATTTGGCACTAGCCGGTGTCGGACTATACCCGCGCCGCTGTCCGACCTATGATCGTTGGCCAGAGCCGGGCGCTGCCTGCCTGGCGTTGAAGCAAGCGAGTGTCCATGCAGCAACATTCCTTCAAGACCATCCCTCGTCGGCTGCTGGCTGCCTGCCTGGTAGCGGCCAGCCTGGCCGGTTGTGCCGGCGCACCTTCCGCCAACCTCAAGGGCCTGCCGCAGCGGGTCGAGATCAGCAGCGTGCCGTTCTACCGTGGCAACGCCAACCACAGCGGGGCCATGGCATTGGCGGCGGTGCTGTCGCAACAGGGGGCTCCGATCACGCCGGGGCTGCTGGACAAGCCGCTGAACCTGCCACAGGGCGCCGAGGCGCTGGACACGGGCATCCCCCGGGTAGCGCGCGACTACGGCATGGTGGTGTATCCGCTGGACAAGCAACTGGACGCGCTGTTGACCCAGGTGGCGGCGGGCAACCCAGTGCTGCTGCGTTACGAGGATGGTTCGGCCTGGTGGAGCGAGCCACGCTATGCCGTGCTGATCGGCTACGACCGCTACAAGCAGCGGGTGCTGTTGCGCTCAGGCATGCACCGGCGGCAGCTGATGGCGTTCGATGACTTTGCCTCGGCGTGGGCGAAGCTTGGGAGTTGGGCGGTGCTGGTGCAGCCACCGCGGCAACTGCCGGCCCAGGTGGACCGCCAGCGCTGGTTGCAGGCTGCGGATGAACTGGCCCGGGCGGGGCAGGAGATTGCGGCCAGGCAGGCTGTGAGTAGCCTGAACAAGTAGCTTTGCCTGTTCAGGCCCTATCGCGGGTGAACCCGCTCCCACAGGGACCCCGCTGCCCTCAAGTCCAGTGATATCCCTGTGGGAGCGGGTTCACCCGCGAAGAGGCCAGGCCTGCCTACATCAGAAGCCCAGGCGATCACGCAGGCTGTAGTACCAGGCGCCAAGGGCGCTGAACGGTACGCGCAGCATCTGGCCACCCGGGAACGGGTAGTGCGGCAGGCCGGCAAAGGCGTCGAAACGCTCGGCCTGGCCACGCATGGCCTCGGCCAGCACCTTGCCCGCCAGGTGGGTGTAGGTCACGCCGTGACCCGAGCAGCCCTGGGAGTAGTAGATGTTGTCGCCGATACGGCCAACCTGTGGCAGACGCGACAATGTCAGCAGGAAGTTGCCGGTCCAGGCGTAGTCGATCTTCACGTTCTTCAGCTGCGGGAAAGCCTTGAGCATCTTCGGACGGATGATCGCCTCGATGTTGGCCGGGTCACGCGCGCCGTACACCACGCCGCCACCGAAGATCAGGCGCTTGTCGCTGGTCAGGCGGTAGTAGTCGAGCAGGTAGTTGCAGTCCTCGACGCAGTAGTCCTGCGGCAACAGGGTGCGCGCCAGTTCGTCGCCCAGCGGCTCGGTGGTGATCACCTGGGTGCCGCATGGCATGGACTTGCTGGCCAGCTCCGGCACCAGGTTGCCCAGGTAGGCGTTGCCGGCAACGATGATGAACTTGGCGCGGACCTTGCCCTGCGGGGTATGCACCACTGGGTTGGCGCCACGCTCGATGCGTACGGCCGGGGTTTGCTCATAGATGATGCCGCCCAGCGACTCGACCGCAGCGGCTTCGCCCAAGGCCAGATTCAGCGGGTGAATGTGGCCGCCGCTCATGTCCAGCATGCCGCCCACATAGTTGTCGCAGGCGACCACTTCGCGGATGCGCTTCTGGTCCATCAGCTCCAGCTGGTTGTGGCCGAAGCGTTCCCACAGGCGCTTTTGCGACTCCAGGTGGCCCATCTGCTTGCTGGTAAGGGCAGCGAACACGCCACCGTCCTTCAGGTCGCACTGGATGTTGTACTTGGCCACGCGCTCACGAATGATGCGCCCGCCTTCGAAGGCCATGTGGCCCAGCAGCTGGGCCTGCTTGGGGCCGACGGTGCGTTCGATGACGTCGATATCGCGGCTGTAGCTGTTGACGATCTGGCCACCGTTGCGGCCCGATGCGCCGAAGCCGACCTTGGCCGCTTCGACGATGCTCACCTTGAAGCCGTTCTCCAGCAGGAACAGGGCGCTGGACAGGCCGGTGTAACCGGCGCCGATGATGCACACATCGGTTTCCACCTCACCCTGCAGCGCCGGACGTGGCGGCACCGGGTTGGCCGAGGCGGCGTAGTAGGACTGGGGGTAGGGGGTGTTAGCCATGCTGCAGGAACCTCGTGTTTTATATTTTTAACGAATGTACCGATGCTATCAATAATAATAAACACCCGCTAGTCGTCCGGTGAAAATCCTTTACTCGGTCCTGCCAGCGCGCCTTTCTATAAAGAGTTTAAGATTCAGTAGGTTAGCGCGAAAAAAAGTGTTGACACGGTTTTTGGAATGCGTAGAATGCGCACCACACGACAGGCACATAGCTCAGTTGGTTAGAGCACCACCTTGACATGGTGGGGGTCGTTGGTTCGAGTCCAATTGTGCCTACCAAATCGAAGAAGGGGTGATCCGCAAGGGTCATCCCTTTTTTCATTGGCCGATTTTGTAGGTAGTCGTTGAGTTGTAGGAGCAGCCTTGTGCTGCGAAGAGGCCAGTCCTGCAGCCGGTACTGAGTCGCCCATGCTGGCCCTTTCGCAGCACGAGGCTGCCCCTACAAGAAGCGCGATCCGCTCGGATTCGAAAGTTTTTGATTTTTCTGAAAAAAACGCTTTACAGCTACGCTTTCGATCACTAATATGCGCCCCACACGACAGGCACATAGCTCAGTTGGTTAGAGCACCACCTTGACATGGTGGGGGTCGTTGGTTCGAGTCCAATTGTGCCTACCAAATAGAAGTCCCGGTTTCCGGGCATCAAAAGGGCGACCCCAAGGGGTCGCCCTTTTGTTTTTGTTGTGCCCGGCGGAGGGCGATTTCACGCGCTACAGCCTGCTCGGATAGCCCCATGGCGAATTGTGACTATAGTGAGTCTCTAGCGATGGGTTCAGAGATGCGGCTATGCCTTCGATAGATGTGTCGCTTCCGTTGAGCCTGCGCAAACGGGCCATGTGGGCCAGTGCGTTGAACCTTGTCGCTGTCTTTGCTTCCCAGGTCATGCGCCTGGGCGGCAATCTGGTTATCACCCGCTTGCTCGTGCCGGAAATGTTCGGCGTGATGGCCATTGCGACCACTGTATCCGTGCTGCTGCAAATGCTTTCCGATGTCGGGCTGCGGCCGAACGTCATTCAGAGTTCGCGCGGCGACGAACCGCTGTTTCTCGATACCGTGTGGACAGTACAAGTCATCCGTGGCTTTGTGCTGTTCCTTCTCACGTTGCTATTGGCCCTGGGGGCACAATTCACGCAACACATCGAGCTGTGGCCGGCCCATTCCACCTATGCCGCTCCAGAGCTACCGATGGTACTGGCTTTGTCTGGGGTCGCCGCAATCATCTATGGCTTCCAGTCGCCCAAGGTCGATGTGGCCATCCGTGTCTTCCAGCAGAAGAAGGTGGTGATCGCCGAGCTGATTGCGCAGTTTGTCGGTTTGATAGCAATGCTCGTGGCAGGCTATCTCACCCGCTCCATCTGGTCATTGGTGGCCGCAGGCCTGCTGAGCACACTGGTTTTCACCGCACTCAGTCACCTGATCTTCCAGGGGCCGCGCAACCGCCTGCGATTGGAGCCGGCTGCGCTGCGCGAAGTGTTCGATTACGGGCGCTGGATCTTGTTATCGTCCTCTGTAGGGGTCCTGGCGATGCAGGGTGACCGGATCTGGTTCGGCGGTAGTATGTCGGTCGCGGAACTAGGGGTCTATTCCATCGCTGTGGCCATCCTCGGGGCCATTCAGTCGGTCCTGCTGCGGCTGGCGGGGGCAGTCGCCTTGCCGGCCTTCAGTGAGGCGACGAGAAGTGGCGACAAAGAGCGGGTGCGCAGCCTTTATTACCGCTCCAGGGCGCTGTTCGACCTGACCTCGCTGTTTGCTTGCGGTTTTTTGCTGACTGCCAGCCCACTGATGATCAGTTGGCTTTACGACGACCGTTATGCCGGCGCCGGCAATACCATGGCGATTCTCTCGCTCTCGCTTTTCACCTTGCGCTTCACGCTGGCACACCAGCTCTGGTTGGCCATGGGGCTGACCAAATACGTGGCGATGGACAACATCATCCGGGTCGTTTCGCTGTTTATCCTGCTGCCGGTCCTCATGGCCATCGGTGGCGTGACCTATGCCATCTGGGGTGTGGCGCTGCATACCTTCTTCACGCTTTTCCTGATTTTTCCTGTCAACCGCAAGCTGGGTCTGCTGGACCTGAAGCGCGAGCTTGTAGTGCTGCCCGCCCTGCTGATCGGCGTCCTTTTCGGTGAAATGATTACCAGCCTGTTCACCTGATTGGGCCGTGAAGATATTCCACAAGAAAAAATGGCGCCATAAAACATACTGTTTTTACTGGCTAACCATTGAATATTCAATGATTAGGCGTGTTTGACAGATCTTTTTCGCGGATCTTTAATATTTTTGTATCTGGCAGCCTATGGCGTTTAAGTGCCAAAGGTGATTGGGTGTTTATTTGACAGTGCTTATAACCTGTTATCCGCGTGAGCTCCAGGGACATAAAATGAGAGAGCACATACGAAAGCTCATAACGCCGTCGATGCGCTTCGAAATAAGAAAGTTCTTGATTTGGACCCAGGATATAATGGGGCGCGCGTGTTTGTGGCGCTGGGAAATCGCCAGGTTCCGGCTACAGAAAAGTAACGACTACGAGGTCTTGTATGTCGGTCGAAAGAGCCGCAGGGAAATGGCCAAGCTGCTCATCGGCGGTAAGCCCGAGGCCGGCACCAAGCCTGGCAATGGCGCGCAACAACCTGGCCCCGCGTCCCATAGGTTGTTGATCAGCGAGATGCCCAGTGCAGGGGCCCTGTACGTACCCCATTACCTGAGTGCCATCATCCCCCTGGGGCGTCCGCTGGAGGAGATCATCGCTCGCTACGACGGTGAACTCCGCCGCAGTATTCGCAAGTGCCGGCCGCTATACCGTATGCAGCAGGTGCTGACCGACGAGGCGATTGGCAAGGCCGATCGGGAAATGCTGCAGCCTTATGCTCAGGCGCGGCATGGCCTGCATGCCAAGCAGTTCGACTCGCAGGAAGTGGTGCGCATCGCCCAGACCGTTGGCCGGCTCGACCTGATAATGAAAGGCGACGAGGTTGTCGCCTGTCATTTCGGTTGTGTAATAACCCGGGCCGGCAAGCGCTATTGGAGCACGCTTCGCTTTGGCTACCCGGAGGCTGTCTTCAGCGACCCCAAACGACTGCGCGAGGTCAACTCCATCACTACTTTCATGGCCCTGGAATGGGCCATCGAGCAGGGTTTCGATTATTACGATATCGGCCAATGCCTGGCACGTCCGGACGATGGGCTTTTGAAATGGAAGCGCCGGCGCGGCGGTGATGTGGATACCTTGGGCAACCAGGCCTATATGTTCGTCCGGCTACCGAAGACCGGCATCGCCAAGTTCCTCTGGGAGTTCCCATTATTCGCCGTCGAGGACAGTAAGCTCACACTGCATCTGGGGCTGCCGGATGGGCCAAGTGACGAGGAAATTGTCGACCGCTATCGTGAAATGGTCTTCGGTGGTTTGTTCAAGATATACATTTACTGTGCGAAAGCGCCTGGCGAATTACTGCTGGAGAACTTGCGAGATCGGTATGCCCACTTTCAGTCCCCTCCCATTCTGGAAAGAGTAGCGTCCAACTGAGCGTGAAAGATGCCTTCAATGAGAGTGCTTCATGATGAACGATATTTCGGATGTAGACACGAAGGGATCGGACCGTAAAAGCTGGAGCTTGGCCGCATACACGTACCTGGCAAGAAAGCGCTTGGTACGAAAGCCGTCGGAGAACCTCAAGAGCCTTGCGGTCAAGACCTGGGATATCGCGCCGGCCGAGGTCACCCCGGCGCCTCCCGCTTTCTTCCTGCCGAACCAGTTGGAGCGAGTGACCGGCTGGGAAGCGAAGCGTTTCTTTCCTTTCGAGCATCCGCGGCGAACCATGGAGGGGTTGGGCAGCGTCGAACAGGCTCCGACCAGGGGCTATCTGATCAAGGATGTCATTCTGATCGATGGCGCGCTGTACAAGAACAATGCCAGCTTCTGGCTGTCTGACCGACCCAACGGGTTGCCACGGGTCGTCGTGGAGCAAGAGATCGAGCGTGGGGCCGCTTATTGTTCACGTTACGGCAACCGTTGGTTTGGAACATGGCTGGCCGAGGATTGCGTAACCTATGCTTTGGCCCGTAACGAAGGGGTGCCGGTAACCACGGCGCCCTCGGGCAGGTTCCCGCTTTTTTCCCAGGCTCCGCAGTACGAAGAATGGCTTTGCATGCATCCGCTGCGGCTGCGCACTGCGTTTTTTCGAGAGTTGGTGCTGTTCGATGACTTCAGCCACAACACAAACCAGTCCGAGCGATACCGCGCCATGGGCCAGAAGTTGTTGTCGCGGGTGAATTACCAGCCCCACCCGGGGGTTTTCATCCTGCGGGGCTGTGACGGAGATCCGCGCCTGCTGCACAACGAACTGGAAATTGCCGAGCATCTGCATAAACATCGCGGCTTTCGCATTCTTAATCCTTTGAAGTGCGACCTGGCAACCATCGTGCAAACTTGTGCCGGGGCGAGGGTAGTGGCGGGCGTCGAGGGCAGCCAGCTGATCCACGGTATCAATGTGCTATCGCCCGGCGCTTCGGTGCTGACGCTGCAGCCACCTGATCGCTTTGTCTGCTTCTACAAGTACCTGACTGATCGCGATCAACAGCATTTCGGCTTTGTGGTCGGGATACCCAATGGCATCGGCTTCCGCATCGACCTCGATGAACTCGAACGGACCTTGGATCTGCTGCCGTCATGACGAAGCATGCCATGACTGCCTGAGGTGCAGGGCCACTGGTCGCACGGTGTAACGTATGTTCGCGGTCCTCGCCCAGGGCGGGCGTGGTAGAATCCGCGCCTTCGAATCTGGAGGTACACGCGTGCGCAAACTGGCTGTGGTAATGGCAGTGCTCGCCCTGGCGGGCTGTGAGAACGAGGTCGAAGGCGTGCACAAACAGGTGGCCGAACACCTGCACAACCCCAAGACCGCCAAGTTCGGCAACGTGCGGATCGACACCCAGGGCACCATCTGCGGGCAGGTCCGTGGCAAGGATGACGCCGGGCAGTACGAAGCCTACCGCAGCTACGTGGCGATCAAGCGCGATGACCAGTACGAAATCATCGTCGACGACAGCGGCAACAACCTGCGCATCCGCGAGATGTGCGGTGGCGCCGAGCTGCAGCGCCGTGCCGAAGCCCTGGCTGGCCAGCCGGCCCCGCAAGGCTGGGATGTGGAGGTCATCCAGGGCGCCAACATGGGTGCGCTCAGCGACATGACCGCACGCCTGATCGAAAAGGGCATCCCGTCCTCGGTAGAGTACCGCGATGGCAAACCGGTGGTGCTGATGGGGCCGTTCCCCAGCCGTGAGGAAGCCGAAGCACGCAAGGCCGAGGTAATGGCCAAGCTGGGTACCGATTCGGTGGTCATACAGCACGGTGCAGCGCGCTAACCCCGCTTCCTGCGGGGAGATAACCGGTGTTGCTCAAGATTCAGATGCCTGCGCAAACCTTGTGGGAGCGGCCTTGCGTCGCGAAAGGGCTGCGTAGCGGCCCCGATATCTGAACCTGGCACAGATGGCCGGGGCCGCTTTGCGGCCCAATCGCGACGCAAGGCCGCTCCCACACATTGTCCTCGCAGTTTTGGCTATGCTTGGCAGGAGGAAGCTGAACGGGGAGGGCCTCATGTCTACACTGGAGCGGGCCATTGCCGTGGCCGCCAGGGCGCATGAAGGGCAATACGACAAGGGTGGGGCTGCTTATATCCTCCACCCGCTACGCGTGATGATGCGGGTTGGCACAACCGAACAACGGATTGTCGCGGTGCTTCACGATGTAATCGAAGACACCCCGCTGACCCTATCCGACCTGGCGCGCGAGGGTTTCGCGCTGAAAATCCTTGCCGCCTTGCTGGCGCTCAGCCGCCGTGAGGGCGAGGCCTACCAGGACTTCGTGGTGCGCCTGGGCGGTGACCCGCTGGCGCGCACCGTCAAGCTGGCCGACCTGGCCGACAACAGCGACCTTTCGCGCATTCCCTGCCCAGGCCCCACCGACCTGGCGCGGCTGGCGCGTTACCGCGAAGCCAGTGCCTACCTGCAGGCACTGGCTTGAGGTTGATGCGCGGTCAGTCTTCCTTCGGTACTGTCCAGAAAATCTGCACACCGCCATCGTCGCGGTGGGCGAGGGTGACGTTGTCGTTTTCGGCGATTTCCCCAAGCAGGGTTTCCCAGTCTTCCGGGGTTTCCTGTTCCAGACGAAAGATCAACGCCGCACGGCTGCGCTGTGCCGTGGGGCTGTTGATGATCTTCTGGATGCGCATACCCAGTTGTTCGTAGCTGCTCGGGGTGGCGGAGGCGGTGCTGGACACAAGTGTTTCCTTGTTTTTGCTGTATGCACATACAGTATTTCACTGTAAGTAATTTCGCAACAGCTTGTCAGGCGAAAGAGTGGTACGTCAGGCCACCGCCTGCGCCCCGGTGATCTCCACCAACGACCCGCACATGAATGCTGCTTCGTCCGACGCCAGGAAGGCCACCAGCGCGGCCACTTCTTCCGGTTTGCCAATACGCCCGAACGGCACCATGCGGTCGAGGTCGGCAATGGTGCGGCCCGAGCGCAGTACCCCTGCTTCCAGCATCGGCGTGTGAATCTCGCCCGGGCATACGGCATTCACGCGGATTTTCTGCGGCGCGTAGTCGCGTGCCAGGTTCTGCGTGAACGAGGCTACCGCGGCCTTGGTCACGTTGTAGGCGATGTGCCCGGGTGCCGGGTACAGACCCCATTGCGAGGCAGTGTTGACGATGGCGCCACCACCGGCTTCGATCATGCCCGGCAGCACGGCCCGGCACAGATGGAACATGGCATCGAGGTTGACGGCAAAGCTGCTGTGCCAATCGTCTTCGCTCAGAGCCAGGAGGTTGCCGCGGCGGTTGATGCCGGCATTGTTTACTAGCACGTCGATGCGCCCGAATTCACTTGCGACCGCCTGCACCAGGCCGCGGCAGGCCTCACCCGAGGCAATGTCTGCGGCCATCGCCCGGGCCTTGCCACCCGCTGCTTCGATGGCCTGTGCCACGGCCTGCGCCGCCTCTAGGTTGACGTCACTGACCACTACCGTGGCGCCTTCGCTTGCCAGCCTGCTGGCAATGGCGGCGCCAATGCCTCCAGCACCACCGGTAACGATTGCCACTTTGTTCTCGAACCTGTTCATCGGCGACTCCTGTTTGTTGTGTGCAGGGTTGCATGCAACATAGTGAGTGGACGTGCGCGTGTCAACAGGACTGATGGGATCAGCCCCGGCAACGTGGTGTGGATGCTTTGCGGGTCAGGCGATGGACATGCGCGCCGTCAGGTTCTGCTGCATGTAGTCGAGGAAGCGGCGCTGGAACAGCATGGTGTGTTCGTGCGCGGCGGCCTCGGCGGCGTCGGCGTCGCGGGCGGCAATGGCCTCGATGATTTCATCGTGGTCGCGGCCCAGGCGGTGGGCGCTGGCAGAACTGACCACATGGTCGAAGTGCAGGTGCAGCAAGCGCTGGCCTTCGCCCAGCAGGCGCTCGTAGTAGTTGATGAAGTAGGGGTTGCGGCCGGCGTGGGCAATGGCCATGTGGAAGGCCTTGTTCAGCTCGGACATCGCCTGGAAGTCGCCACTGGTCACGGCCTTGAGGTAGGCGGCGTCGGCCTGGCGGATGGCTGCCAGGTCTTCTTCGCGGTGCTGGGTGGCGGCCAGGCGGGTGACGGCGCGCTGAATCAGGTCGAGGGCGGAGATGTAGTTGGGGAACTCCTCGATCTCGAACGGCGTTACCAAGGTGGTGCGGTTCGGCAGGATCACCACCAGGCCCTCGGTGATCAGGCGGGCCAGGGCATCGCGCACCGGCGAGCGGGACAGGCCGAACTGCGCGGCCAGCGAAACTTCGTCCAGCTGCACGCCCGGCTTGAGCTTGAGGGTGAGGATCTGTTTGCGCAGTTCTTCGTATATGTAGCGGCCGCTATGGCGTCGTGGTGCGCCTTCGGTTTCGGTGTCTTTGGCCATCATCAGGTCTCGGTTGGGCTCGCTCGTATCATACAGGCCAGCCCTTGTAGTTTTCATCCCGGCTTGATCCGGGCCCGTGTAGGAGCGGCCTTGTGTCGCGATGGGGCGCGCAGCGGCCCCGGCAATCTCCGCGGCGGCATCGAAACTTCGCGGCGACATCGAAACCTGGGGCCGCTGCGCGCCCCATCGCGACACAAGGCCGCTCCTACAGGGTGTATGGGTCAGGAAATGCCGGCCCCCCATGTGTCGCTCAGCATGAAGCCTGCAGCCAGCGGGTCGTCCGGGTCCACGCCGAGCTGTTGCAGGCCATACAGCCAGGCTCGCCCGGTCACCCGTGGCAGTACCGCCGGGCGCCCGCCGACCTCGCCGTGGCCCAGCAACTCGACCTGGAACTGACCGCCAATGGTCGAGCGCGATACCAGTTGGTCACCGGGCTGCACCAACCCGCGTGCCGCCAGGGTGGCCAGGTTGGCCGAACTGCCGGTGCCGCATGGCGAGCGGTCGACCCGCCCTGGTGGCAGGGTGGTGCAGGTCTGGTAGGTGCGATCGTCCAGGCGGTTGCGGAACATCACGTAGGCCACTTCATTCACCGACGGCAGCAACGGGTGCTGGATGTCCAGCTGGCGGTTGATCACCGCCTTCAACGCCACGCCGGCATCGGCCAGGGCACGGGCATGTTCCGGGGCGATCGACAGGCCGGTCTGCGCCACATCGATCAGGGCGTAGTACACGCCGCCAAACGCCACATCGATCTTGAGGGGGCCGAACTGCTCGGTCTCGATGGCCAGGTCCAGGTGCTCGACGAAGGCAGGCACCATGTCCAGCGACACACTCAGGCAGCGGCCGTCCGCGCACCGGGCGCGGGCGGTGACCAGGCCAGCGGGGGTGTCCAGCACCACCGTGGTCTCGGGTTCCTGCATCGGCACCATGCCCAGCTCCAGCAGGGCAGTGACCACGCAGATGCAGTTGCTGCCAGACATCGGGTGAGCCTTGTCCGCCTGCAGCACGATAAAGCCAGCGTGGGCTTCCGGGCGGGTTGGCGGCAGCAGCAGGTTGACCGACATCTGCAGGCAACCGCGCGGCTCCAGCGTTACCAGGCGGCGCAGGCTGTCATCCACCTCGTTGATGTAGTTCATCTTTTCCAGCATGCTGGCGCCGGGTATGCCCAGTACGCCGCCAGTGATGACCTTGCCGATTTCGCCTTCGCAGTGCACTTCGGCCAGCTGAAGGGTCTGTTTCCAACGCATGGGTGTTACCTCACTTGATGTACCAGCCCCAAGGCTGCTCGCTGTCGTAGCGGGTGATCTGCTTGGTTTCCAGGTAGTTGTTCAGGCCCCATTCACCCAGCTCGCGGCCGATGCCGCTCTGCTTGTAGCCGCCCCACGGTGCTTCGGTGAAGGTGGGCTGCGAGCAGTTGATCCAGACGATGCCTGCACGGAACCTGCGCGCCACGCGCTCGCAACGCTGCAGGTCTTTCGACATCACCGCGGCGCCCAGGCCGAAGCGCGAATTGTTGGCCGATCTTACCGCTTCTTCTTCGCTGTCGAACGGGCGGATGCATACCACGGGGCCGAAGATTTCCTCGTTCCACACCCAGCTGTCTTCCGGCACGTCGGCGAACACTGTGGGTTGCAGGTAGAAACCCTTGTCCAGATGCGCCGGGCGTTCACCGCCGCATACCAGGCGTGCGCCTTCTTCCAGGCCGCGGGCAATGGCCTGCAGGGTGCCTTCGTACTGGCTGCGGTTGACCAGCGGGCCCAGCAGCACGCCTTGCTCCATGCCGTTGCCGATCTTGATCTTGCGGGTTTCCTCGGCCAGGCGAGCCAGCAGTGGCTCATAGGCCGCACGCTCCACCAGCACGCGGGAGGTGGCCGAGCAGACTTCGCCCTTGTTCCAGAAGATGCCGAACATGATCCACTCGACAGCCTGTTCGATATCGCTGTCGGCGAAGATCACGAACGGCGATTTGCCACCCAGCTCCAGGGTGACGTTCTTGATGTCCTGGGCGGCCGCTTGCATGATGCGGCTGCCCACCGGCACGCTGCCGGTGAAGGCCAGCTTGTCGACGCCAGGGTGCGCGGTAATTGCTGCCCCCACCGTGGAACCCGGGCCGGTGACGATGTTCAGCACCCCGGCTGGCAGGCCGGCTTCATCGGCGATACGTGCCAGCTCCAGGGCAGTCAGCGAGGTTTGCTCGGCGGGCTTGAGGATAATGCTGCAACCAGCGGCCAGGGCCGGGGCGATCTTCCACGAAGCCATCAGCATCGGGAAGTTCCACGGCACGATGGCGCCGGCCACCCCGATTGGTTCCTTGCGCGCCAGCGAGCTGAAACGGTCGTCGGCCAGTGCCACCGGCTTTTCGCGCTGGGCATCCAGCTCTTCGGCAAGGTTGGCATAGAAGTCGAAGCAGCCGGCGGTGTCGCCGATGTCCCACATCGCTTCAGGGAATGGCTTGCCGTTGTCGCGGACTTCCAGCTCGGCCAGGGCTTCCTGGCGGGCACGGATGCCATCGGCGATCTTGCGCAGGCAGGCGCCGCGCTCGGCCCCGCTCAGGCGTGGCCACGGCCCCTCGTCGAAGGCAGCGCGGGCTGCCCTGACCGCAACATCGACGTCCGCAGCACAACCCGAGGCAACGGTGGCGATCAGGCTTTCATCGCTCGGGTCATACGAATTGAAGCTGCCACCATTGATCGGGCTGACCCACTGGCCATTGATGTAGAGCTGGTCGTAGCGGTTCATGCGTTTCCTCCAAGGACGGCGAAGCGTCGAGCACTGAATGCAGAAAGATTCTGGGTTGGGCTGCGTCGGGCGGCGAGGTCGCTGACCAGGCGGCCGGTGGTGGCGCCAAGGGTGAGCCCGAGCTGGCCATGGCCGAAGGCCAGGATCGCGTTTTGCAGCCGTGGCGAGCGGTCGATCACCGGTTTGGTGTCGGGCAGGAACGGGCGGTAGCCGACGCCGAATTCCATGCCTTGGGTGTTCAGTTGTGGCAGTACGCGGCGGGCCTTTTCCATGATGATTTCGGCGCGCTTGAAATTGGGTTCGGCATTGGCGCCGGCGAACTCGATGGTGCCGCCGATCTGCAGGCCGCGGGTCATGGGGGCGAAGCAGAAGCCGCCGTCGGCGTAGATGACCGAGTGACGGATTTCCACGCCCGGCTGCGGCAGTACCGCCTGGTAACCGGCGATGCCAGCCAGTGGGATGTTCACCCCGAGCGAGTCGAAGAAGGCGCGGGCGCCGGTGCCGGCTGCGATCACCAGCAGCTCGGCGGGCACGCGTGCGCCGTCTGCCAGGGTGACGCCGGTCGCCTTGTCGTGGTGTTCGTCGATCTTCACCACGCGTTGGCGTACACGCACGCCACCCTGGGCAATGAAGCTTTCGGTGAGGGCGGCGATGAAGCCTTCGGTGTCGTTCACGGCGCGCCAGTCAGGGAACATCAGGCCATGCTGGAACTTGCCGGCCAGGGCCGGTTCCAGGTCGCCGATTGCGGCGCCGTCCAGCTCTTCGGAACAAAAGCCCAGTTGCTTGCGCAGCTCCAGGTGCGGGCGTTCGTGTTCAAGGCCGGCGGGCGAGTCGAACACCTCCAGGATTGGGCGGTCGCCGAGCAGGGTCTTGTCGGGGCAGGCCGCCAACAGCGGAGCATAGTCTTGGTACACATGCTGGGTCAGGCGCGCCATGTCCTGGGCGATCTCGTTGATCTTCGACGGGCGGGCACAGGCCAGGAAGCGCATGAACCACGGCAGAATGCCGGGCAGGGCGCTGGGGCGCAGGGCCAGCGGGCCTTTCTGGTCGAGCAGCCAGCCGGGGATTTTCATCAGGATGCCGGGCTTGGACAGCGGGATGACTTCG
Source organism: Pseudomonas inefficax (assembly GCF_900277125.1). Classification (GTDB taxonomy): domain Bacteria; phylum Pseudomonadota; class Gammaproteobacteria; order Pseudomonadales; family Pseudomonadaceae; genus Aquipseudomonas; species Aquipseudomonas inefficax. The sequence continues at coordinate 232,471 of NZ_OPYN01000164.1, read as the reverse complement.
CTGACCGCCATCTGCCCGCAGCTCCATTTGGCGGTGCTGTCGCCGGGGGCGGCGGGGTCGATGAGGGTGACCCGGTGGCCGTCGCGCTGCAGGTACAGCGCGCAGCACACGCCGACAATGCCGCCGCCGATGACTACAGCCTGTTGCGGTGAGGGGTGCGGGTTGTTCATGGATCACATGCTCTAAAGGGTGTGTGAGGTCCCTGTGGGAGCGGGTTTACCCGCGAAGCAGGCACTGCGGTGCCTGGCACCGGCTTTGCCGGTGTTCGCGGGTGAACCCGCTCCCACAAGGTTCTGCTCAGGTCATTGCATTTGCATCAGGCCTGGGAAGCCTCGAACACCTTGCGGAATTCGGCCTTCTCCACATCGGTCAGCGGCAGCAACGGGGCGCGGGCATTGCCAACCTTGAAACCGGCCAGTTCGGCGCCGTACTTGACCTTCTGCACGAACTTGCCGCTTTCCAGGTTGGCCATGGCCGGGAACAGGCTGCGCATTACCTGCTGGGCACCACGGATATCGCCGCTGGTGAAGGCCTTGTGGAAGGCCACGACCTTCTCCGGGAAGATATTGGCCGGGCCGCAGATCCAGCTGTCGGCACCCCACAGGTAGAAGTCCAGGGCCTGGTCGTCGGAGCCGCAGGACAGCTGGATGCCTTTGTATTTTTCACCGATCTCGATGGCGCGCAACAGGTTGCCGCTGCTTTCCTTGATACCGATCACGCGCGGGTGCTCGTGCAGCGCGGCAATCACGTCCAGGCCCACTTCGACGTTGGTGCGGATCGGGTAGTTGTAGAGCACCACGTTGATTTCGGGGAAGGTCGAGAGGATGGTGTTGTAGTGGGCCAGCAGCTCTTCCTGTGACGGCAGTGCATAGTAGGGCGGGGCGATCAGCAGGTTGTTGTAGCCAGCGTCGACGGTCTGCTTCACCTGCTCCAGCACTTCACGGGTACAGGAGCCGTTTGCCCCGGCGATCAGCGTGCCGCGCTCGCCGACCACTTCCTTGACGGTGGCCAGGATCTGCCGGCGTTCGTCGTTGCTCAGGGCGTAGTACTCACCGGTCGAGCCCAGTGGCACGAAGCCGCTTACGCCAGCGGCCAGCTGGTGTTCGAGGATCGCGGCCAGGGTGTCGTGGTCGACTTTGCCGGCGGCGTCGAACGGGGTGACCAGGGCGGGCAAGATGCCATTGAGTTTCATGTCGTAAGTCTCCTTGGGGAAGGTATCAGTAGGCGTAGCGACGAAGCAGGCGCCCCTCGACCACACCGACCAGGCGGGTGAGCGGGAAGGCCACCAGGAAATAGATGACGGCCACCGCCGAGAGGAACTCGACCGGGCGTGCCGTGCTGTTGGAAATGTTCTGGCCGACGAACATCAGGTCGGCGACCCCCACCGAGGAAATCAGCGCGCTTTCCTTGAACAGGCTGACCACGTTCGACAGCAGTGGTGGCACCGAGCGCAGCAGCGCTTGCGGGAACACCACGTACAGCACTTTCACCCGCGAGGTCAGGCCAAGGGCGATGCACGCATCGTGCTGTTCGCCGGCGATCGACTTGAGCGCGCCGCGGAAGGTTTCGCTGGTGATCGCGCCCATGTACAGGGTCAGGGCGATCAGCACCGACACGTACGGCGGGATGTCCAGGCCGAACACCACCGGGAAGCAGAAGAACACCCAGAACAGCTGGATCAGCAGCGGCGTGCCGCGGAAGAACTCCACGTACAGGGTCAGCGGCAGGCGCAGCAGCTTCAGCTTCACCTGGCGCAGCAGGCTGACCACGAAGCCCAGCAGGCTGCCCAGCAGGGCGCACACAGCGGTGAACGCCAGGGTCAGGGCCAGGCCCTTGAGCAGCACCGGCCAGTAGTGCAGAACTACCGAAAAATCGAGTGGCATGACGTTCTCCTCAGCGCTGTGCGGCCAGTTCCTGGCGCCGTTCGAACCACTGCACCAGCTGCGCGATCGGCAACGACAGGGCGAAGTAGATCAGCGCGATCAGGGTGTAGGTTTCCAGCGGGCGGTAGGCTTCGGTGGCCAGGCTCTTGCCCACGTACATCAGGTCGGCGACGGCAACGATGGCCACCAGCGCGCTTTGCTGCAGGGTGCCGATGCCGTTGGTGATCAACACCGGCAAGGCGCTGCGCAGCGCTTGCGGCAGCACCACGTACAGCGTGCGTTGCCAGCCTTTGAGGCCAAGAGCGATCGAGGCATCCAAATGTTCGCGTGGCACCGCCTGCACACCGGCGCGGTAGGCCTCGGCGTTGAATGCCGTCAGGTTCAGCCCCAGGGCCAGGAAGCCCATGACGATCGGGTCGATGAACACGTCGAACAGCATCGGCACGCAGTAGAAGAACCAGACGATCTGCAGCAGCGCCGGGGTGCAGCGGAAGAACTCGATGAACAGCTGCGCCGGCCAGCGAATGAAGAACCAGCGGCTCAGGGTCATCAGGCACAGCACGAAGCCGCAGGTCAGGCCGATCAGGTTCGAGACCAGGGCCAGCTCCAGCGTCACCTTCAGCCCGTCGAGCAGGGCCGGCAGGCTGCCGTTGAGAAAGTGGAAATCGAATTGGTAGTTCATCGCGGCGCCCTCAATCGAACTGCACGACCTTCTCGAGGAACTCACGCGTGCGTGTTTCCCGAGGCTGAGTGAAGATCTGCTCGGGGTGGCCTTGCTCCACCACCTTGCCGTTGGCGCAGAACACCACGCGGGTGGCGATATGCCGGGCGAAGTGCATGTCGTGGGTGACGATGATCATCGCCATCTTCTGCTCGGCCAGCTGCATCATCACGTTCTGCACTTCGATGACCATTTCCGGGTCGAGCGCCGAGGTGACTTCGTCGAACAGCATCAGGCGGGGTTCCAGCATCAGCGCCCGGGCGATCGCCACGCGTTGCTTCTGGCCGCCGGACAGCTGGCTGGGGTAGGCGTGCAGCTTGCTCTCCAGGCCCAGGCGGGCGAGGTAGGCGCGGGCCTTTTCGGTGGCTTCGGCTTTGCCCATGCCGTGCACCTTGACCGGTGCCAGGATCAGGTTGCCCAGCACCGACAGGTGCGGGAACAGGGTGTAGTGCTGGAACACCATGCCAATCTGCTTGTGCAGGGTTTCGTCCAGTGGCTTGCCCTGTTTGCGGCTGCCGTCGATGTAGGGCTTGCCCTGGAAATGGATGCTGCCGCCCTGGATACCTTCCAGGCCCATCAGCACCCGTAGCAACGAACTCTTGCCGCTGCCGGACGGGCCGATGATCACCAGGCGATCGTCGGCGCGCATGTCCAGGTTCATCTGGTCCATCACCACCAGCTGCTCGCTGTAGGCCTTGCGCACGCCGCGCAGCTGGATAAAGTCGCCGCCCAGGGCGGAATCCGGGGTGAGCGAAGCCTGTGGCTGGGCAGCCACCAAATGAGGAGTGGTCATTACAGTCGTCTCCGCGAGGGCGCCCTTGGCCGGGGCCCTCGGCATGTCAGCGGGAGTTACTGGGCTTTCTGGCCCGCGATGATCTGGGCCGAGGCCTTGTCCACCAGCTGGTCGATCTCGCCGCTGGCGCGGCGCTGGCTGAGGTAGGCATCGAGCTGGGCAAGGTCGGCGGCCGGGGTGCTGCGCGCCAGGGCGAACGACACGCCTTGCCTGGCCAGGGCCGGTACTGGCAGTACCTCCTTCGCCCAGCTGTTGGCCATGGCGAACAGGTGGTTGGTGTCGTTGGCGTCGGCCAGCACATCGGCGCGGCGCGACATCAGGGCCATGCGGGTTTCATCGGAGCCGGGCAGGCGCATCAGCGTGGCGTTCCTGATGGCGGCCGATACCGCCTTGTCGGCGGCGGTGCCTGAGATCACGGCGATGGTCACGCCGGGTTTGTCATAGTCGGCCAGGTTGTTGCCGGCGCTGCCGAACTTGGGGTTCTTGCCATTGACCAGCAGCGAGACCTGGTAGTCGGTGGCCGGCACCGAGAAGGCCACGGCCTGGGCACGTTCCGGGGTCTGGTTCAAGGCCATGGCCATGTCCCACTTGCCGCTTTGCAGGCCGGCAACCTGGTTGTCCCAACTGGTGTCGACGAACTGCGCCTTCACTTTCAACACCTGCTCGGCAAAGTCACGGCACAGGTCGACGAAGTAGCCGCTGTACTGCCCGGAGGCCGGGTCTCGCATCACATAGGGCGCCGCTACCGCCGCGCCGCAACGCAGCACGCCGGCCTTCTGCACGGCTTGCCAGGTCTGGGTGTCGGCGTGGGCCGCAGGGTGCATCACAAGTGCCAGTGCTGCGGTGAGGCAAGCGATGCCGCCACCGAGTGTGCGGGAAAGGGACCGTGCCATTTTGAATCTCTCCGGTGATTTTTCTTGTAGGCAGAAGAGCAAGCAAAAAATAGATCGCAGTGTGTTTTGTTGGATTCTGCAATGTGTGCATTGTTGTATTCAGGCTATTCCCGAGCCGACGGAGCTGTCAACACGCGGCAAAGAATTTTTTGCAGCAGGTGAATTTCAACTGGACGCGGTTCCTGTAGGAGCAGCCTTGTGCTGCGAAGAGGCCAGTACAGGCGCAGCTTTTGTGCTGTTCGTACCGGCCTCTTCGCAGCACAAGGCTGCTCCTACAGGGGACCGCGTCAGTTCGAAGCAGGGGTGTCAGTCAGCTTCAGCTCATCGAGGAACCGTTCGAGAATCAGGTTCTGCCGCCGCCCCTTGCGGGTGGCAATGGCCAGCTTGGCGTCGAAGAACATGTGGCCCGGGCCCAGCGGCGCCATCAGGCCTTTTTCCACCCAAGTGACTGCGTAGTGGTCTGGCAGGAAGCCGATGTAGCTACCGGTAAGGATCAGGAAGGCGATGCCCTCGCGGTCAGTGGCGGAGGCAGCGAAGTTAAGCCGCTGGTGCAGGCTGATCGCCTTGGCGGTCATGCGGTAGGTCGGCACGACGGCATCGGCCTGCGCCAGCTGCGCGTCGGTGACCGTGGCAGCGCTGGCGAACAGCGGGTGCTCATGGCTGCAGTACAGCTTGGAGCGTTCTTCGTACAGCAAGCTGTAGTCCAGCCCGGAAAGCGGCGCGATCAAGGGTACGGCGCCCACATGCAGGCGGCCGTCCAGCAGGCCGCGCTCGATGTCGCCCGGGGTGCTCATGCTCAGGTTGATGCGCACGCCGCTGCCCTCGGCGCGCACTGCCTTGAGGGCGTGGGTGATGCGCATTCTGGGCTGGGTCACCAAGTTGTTGACGATCGCCACATTGAGGTCGCCGCGCAGATGCTGGTGCATCTGGTTCACCTCGCTGCGAAAGCCCTCGATGGCGGCCAGCACGGTTTCGCCGGCACGCAGCACCTCGCGGCCTTCGTCGGTGAGGGCGAAGCCGGCGCGCCCGCGCTGGCACAGGCGCATGCCCAGGCGCTTTTCCAGGTCGCCCATGTGCAGGCTGATGGCCGAGCGGGTAATCCCCAGCACGCTCTCGGCGGCAGAAAAGCTGCCGCATTCGACGACGGTCTTGAAGACCCGCAATAGCCGCAGATCGAAATCACTGACTTGATGCACGGGCGTTTTCTTGGTCATGGGTGAGTTTTCCGATAACCGAACGTAAGTAAATGTGGATTTAACTTGTGTGATGCGAGGCACAGTCTAGGATGCAAGCATGCATACAAAATAGCATGCAGCTGTGTTGCCGTACCTTCCTGCCAACAACAACGACTATCAGTGAGGTCCACCATGCATCTTCCAGTTCCGTCTTCGCTCAAGGCACTCGTCATCGCCGCCGGGCTGTGTGGGGCCTTGCTCGCCCAGCCCGCCGCCCAGGCTGCAGAAACCTCGATATGGCAGGACGTGCAAAAGGCCGGTGTTTTGCGCTGCGGGGCGGCGGTGGCCGCGCCCTATGTGATGCGCGATGCCAAGACCGGCGACTACAGTGGTTACTTTGTCGACTTGTGCCGCGACTTCGGTGAGAAGGTGCTGAAGGTCAAGGTGGCCTTCGTCGACACCAACTGGGACAACCTGGTGGCCGGCCTGCAGAGCAGCAAGTGGGACCTGGCCATGGCCCTGAACCAGACGCCGGAGCGCGCGCTGGCCGTCGGTTTCAGCGTGCCGGCGACCGATTACCAGGTGTCGCTGCTGGTGAACAAGGACAACCCCAAGCTGGCTGAGGTGAAGGACGACGTTGCCGCCCTCGACAAGCCGGAGGTGACCTTTGCCGTGATGTCCGGTACCGCACAGGACAAGGCCATTTCCTCGGTGATTCGCAGCGGCAAGATCATGCGCCTGCCGGGCATGGATGAAGCGCGCCTGGCGGTGATGTCCAAGCGCGCCGATGTGCTGGTCGATGCCAGCGACACCAACCACCTGTTCGCCTTGGCCAACCCTGGCTGGACCCGCGAGATACTGCCCAAGCCCGCGCTGGCCAAGCAGGGCGTGTCGTTCGGCGTGCGCCGTGACATCTCCCCGGCGGACCTGCAGGTGTTGAACATCTATCTGTCGCAACGCCGCGAAACCGGCGATATCCAGCGGCTGGTCGACAAGGCTTCGCTCGAAGCCAACGCAGAGGTAAGCAGCAATGAGTGATTTCGCACGCCCCCTGGCCGGGCAGGTCGTGCTGGTGACCGGTGCTTCCGGTGGCATTGGCGCCGCGATTGTCGAGCGGTTGGTTGCCGAAGGTGCCAAGGCCCTGATCCATTACAGCCGCGATGCCCAGGGGGCCTGGCAACTGCTGGAGCGCATTGGTGGCAACGGCTGGACCGTACAGGGCGACCTCAGTGAAGAAAGCGGGCCGGAAAAGCTCTGGCGAGCCGCACTGGAACTGGCGGGCGGGCGTATTCACGGGTTGGTCAACAACGCCGGTATTCGCAGCGAAATCCCGCTTGAAGCGCCTTCGGCGCAGTGGCGTGCAGCCTGGCGCCATGAGTTCCAGGTGAACTTCTTCGCTGCCGCCGATCTGTGTCGCGAGGCTGTAGCGCATTTCCGCGCCCATGGCGGCGGGCGCATCATCAACATGGCCAGCCGCGCCGCCCAGCGTGGCTACGCCGCCGATGCCTTGCCATACGGCAGCAGCAAGGCGGCGTTGGTCAACCTGACCAAATCGCTGGCGCGCAGTGTGGCCGGGGAGGGCGTGGTGGCGGTGGCCATTGCCCCGGGTTGGGTGCGTACCGACATGGCCGAGCAGTACATCGCCCAGCATGGCGAAGCCGCCGCGGTGGCAGATATCCCGGTCGGGCGTATGGCCAGCCCGGTCGAGGTCGCCGAACTGGTGGCGTTTACCTTGCGGCCGTCGCAGGCCTCGCTGAATGGGGCGACGCTGGATGTGAATGGCGGCAGTTACATTCGCTGATTCAGGGGCGCGTTGCGCCCCATCGCGACGCAAGGCCGCTCCTACAGCGGATCGCGATCCCTTGTAGGAACGACCTTGCATTTCAGGGGGGCTAGTGATCAGTACTCCCAGAAGATCCGCTGCAGCTCCTTGCTGTCCTGGGTCCTGGTCATCGCCACCATCGCCAGGATCCGCGCCTTCTGCGGGTTCAGGTCATGGGCCACGACCCAGTCGTTCTTGTCATCCGGCTGTTCGGCGTTGCGCAACACGAAACCACCCTGGTTCACATGCGACGAGCGAATGATCTGCACACCGTTCTTGCGCAGTTCCTGCAGCGCCGGCACCACCCGCGACGACACCGAACCGTTGCCGGTCCCGGCGTGGATCAGTGCCTTGGCGCCGTTCTGCGCCAGCGCCTTGTAGGCGGTGTCGGTGACGTTGCCATAGCCATAGGCAATGTCCACCTGCGGCAGGCTGCTGATCTGCTTGATGTCGAACTCGGAGTTGACCGTGTGGCGCTTGGCCGGCAGGCGGAACCAGTAGGACTTGCCTTCCACCACCATGCCCATCGGGCCCCAGGCGCTCTTGAAGGCTTCGGTCTTGATGTTGACCGACTTGCTCACATCGCGGCCGGACTGGATCTCGTCATTCATGGTCACCAGCACGCCCTTGCCGCGCGACTGCTTGTCGCTGGCCACGGCCACGGCGTTGTACAGGTTGAGCATGCCGTCGGCGGACATGGCGGTGCCCGGGCGCATCGAACCGACCACCACGATCGGCTTGTCGGTCTTTTCCACCAGGTTGAGGAAGTAGGCGGTTTCTTCCAGGGTGTCGGTGCCGTGGGTGATGACGATGCCGTCCACATCCTTGCTTTCGGCCAGTTCGGCAACGCGTTTGCCCAGCTTGAGCAGGTCGTCGTTGGAGATGCTTTCAGAGGCGATCTGCATGACCTGCTCGCCGCGCACGTTGGCCAGGTCGGCCAGTTCCGGCACGCCGGCGATCAGCTTGTCGACGCCCAACTTGGCGGCCTGGTAGGTGGCGCTGTTGGCGGCGCTGGCGCCAGCACCGGCAATGGTGCCGCCGGTGGCCAGAATGACCACGTTGGCCAGCTTCTGCTGGGTTTCGGCTTCTTTGGCCGAAACGGTGGTTGGCAGAGCCAGCAGCAGGGCAAGGGCGGTGGGGGCGAAGGTTTTCAGTGCGGCATTCATCGTTATTGTTCTCTCTCTTCCTAATGAGATGGTTGTTTTGTCGCACAGGGTGCAAGGCAGGTTTCGTACCAAGCCCGTGCGCGCTGACTGTAGGAGCGGCCTTGTGTCGCGATGGGCCGCAAAGCGGCCCCAGATTTTCAGCTTCGCAGCATGAATTGCCGGGGCCGCTTTGCGGCCCATCGCGACACAAGGCCGCTCCTACACGGCGGGTGTTCCATTCGAGATTCCGAACAAATCCAGGAAAAGACGTTCGGTTTTTCGGAAAAAATCCGGATAAACTGCCCCAAGCTCGACTTGACCTCCGACAGCCAAACGGATTTGACAAACCCCGGTCCTGTTTCCATAGTTAGGCAACGCAAACGTTTGCGATCCGACAAAAAACACAAGATTCGGAGTCATCGTCCATGAAACTGCCGTTCCCCGGTCGTCTGCTGGCCCTTGCGGTCATTTCCTCGCTTTCCCTGGCCCTGCCGTTTTCTGCCGCCCACGCCGAAGACAAGCCCAAGGTCGCCCTGGTCATGAAGTCGCTGGCCAACGAGTTCTTCCGCACCATGGAAGACGGCGCCAAGGACTACCAGAAAACCCACGCCGATGAATTCGAGCTGATCGCCAACGGCATCAAGAACGAGACCGACACCGGCGAGCAGATCCGCATCGTCGAGCAAATGGTCAACGCAGGCGCCAAGGCCCTGGTCATTGCCCCGGCCGACTCCAAGGCGCTGGTATCGGCAGTGAAGAAGGCCATGGACCAGGGCGTGGTGGTGATCAACATCGACAACCGCCTGGACCCGGCGCTGCTCAAGAGCAAAGGCATCAGCGTACCCTTCGTGGGCCCCGACAACCGCAAGGGCGCGCGCCTGGTCGGCGACTTCCTGGCCAACGAGAAGCTCAAGGCCGGCGACCAGGTCGGCATCATCGAAGGGGTGCCGACTACCACCAACGCCCAGCAGCGTACCGCCGGTTTCAAGGACGCCATGGAGGCCGCGCAGGTCAAGATCGTCTCGGTGCAGAGCGGCAATTGGGAAATCGACAAAGGCAACGCCGTCGCCGCCTCCATGCTCAACGAATACCCCGACCTGAAAGCCCTGCTGGCCGGTAACGACAGCATGGCCCTGGGCGCCGTGTCGGCCGTGCGTGCCGCCGGCAAGACCGGGCAGGTGCAAGTGGTGGGCTACGACAACATCAACGCCATCAAACCGATGCTCGCCGATGGCCGTGTGCTCGCCACCCTCGACCAGGCGGCCAGCCAGCAAGCGGTGTACGGCATCCAGGCGGCGCTGAAAATGGTCAAGGGCGAGAAGCCCGACGTGGATGCCGACAATGTCATCCAGACCCCGGTCCAACTCATCACCAAGCCCTGATCGCTGGCAGGAGATACGGCCATGCCTGCATCTGCCAATGAAGTGGTGCTCGCCGCCAGCGGCCTGGGCAAGACCTATGCCCAGCCCGTGCTCGGCGAGGTCAGCCTGAACCTGCGAGCCGGCGAAGTGCTGGCGCTGACGGGTGAGAACGGCGCGGGCAAGAGCACCCTGTCCAAGCTCATCAGTGGCCTCGAAACCCCCACCACCGGGCACATGCGCTACCGCGGCCAGGCCTACGCACCCGGCAGCCGCAGCGAGGCCGAGCGCCTTGGCGTGCGCATGGTCATGCAGGAGCTGAACCTGTTGCCCACGCTGACCGTGGCGGAAAACCTGTTCCTCGACAACCTGCCCGGCCGCTTTGGCTGGATCAGCCAGAAGCGCCTGCGCCAGCTGGCCGCCGCCGCCATGGCCCAGGTCGGCCTCGACGCCATCGACCCGGACACCCCGGTCGGCGAGCTGGGCATCGGCCACCAGCAGATGGTCGAGATCGCCCGCAACCTGATCGGCGACTGCCATGTGCTGATCTTCGACGAGCCCACCGCCATGCTCACCGCGCGCGAGGTAGAGCTGCTGTTCACCCAGATCGAACGCCTGCGCCAACGTGGCGTGGCCATCGTCTACATCTCCCATCGCCTGGAAGAACTGCAGCGCGTGGCCCAGCGCATCGTCGTGCTGCGCGACGGCAAGCTGGTGTGCGACGAACCGATCCAGCGCTACAGCAGTGCCGAACTGGTCAACCTGATGGTCGGCCGCGAGCTGGGCGAGCATATCGACCTGGGCCGCCGGCAGATCGGCGCGCCGCTGCTCAAGGTCGACAAGCTCAGCCGTGCCGACAAGGTGCGGGAAGTGTCGTTCGAAGTCAGGGCAGGGGAGATCTTCGGCATCTCCGGCCTGATCGGTGCCGGCCGTACCGAACTGTTGCGCCTGATCTACGGCGCCGACCGTGCCGACAGCGGCAGCATCGCCCTCGGCCAGCCACCGCAGGCGGTCACCATCGACTCGCCCAAGGCTGCCGTGCAGGCCGGTATTGCGCTGATCACCGAAGACCGCAAAGGCGAGGGCCTGCTGCTGACACAGTCGATCAGCGCCAATATTGCCCTGGGCAACCTCGGCGCGGTATCCCGGGCCGGGGTGCTCGATGGCGAGGCCGAAGTGGCATTGGCCGAGCGCCAGATCCAGGCCATGCGCATTCGCAGTGCCGGCCCGCAGCAAGTGGTAGGCGAGCTGTCTGGCGGCAACCAGCAGAAGGTGGTGATCGGCCGCTGGCTCGAGCGCGACTGCCAGGTGCTGCTGTTCGACGAGCCCACCCGTGGTATCGACGTCGGCGCCAAGTTCGACATTTACGGCCTGCTGGCCGAACTGGCGCGCCAGGGCAAGGCCCTGGTGGTGGTGTCCAGCGACCTGCGCGAGCTGATGCTGATCTGCGACCGCATCGCCGTGCTGTCTGCCGGCCGCCTGATCGACACCTTCGAGCGTGACCATTGGAGCCAGGACCAGCTGCTGGCCGCAGCTTTTGCCGGTTATCAGAAACGTGACGCACTGCTGCATGACGCAGCTCCCAGGACGGATGCATGAAAACCACCCCGCTCGACAGCCAAGGCGCCGTACCGGTGCGCCGCAGTGGCACCTATCTTGGCCTGGGTACCTATCTGGGCCTGGCCGGCGCCTTGCTGGCGATGATCGTGCTGTTCTCGTTCCTCAGCAGCCACTTCTGGTCGTACAACACCTTCAGTACCCTGGCCAACCAGATCCCCGACCTGATGGTGCTGGCGGTGGGCATGACCTTCGTGCTGATCATCGGCGGCATCGACCTGTCGGTGGGCTCGGTGCTGGCGCTGGCGGCCTCGACGGTCAGCGTGGCGATCCTCGGCTGGGGTTGGGGTGCGCTGCCTTCGGCCCTGCTGGGCATGGCCGTAGCCGCGCTGGCCGGCAGCATTACCGGCGGCGTCACCGTGGCCTGGCGCATTCCGTCGTTCATCGTCTCGCTCGGCGTGCTGGAAATGGCCCGCGGCCTGGCCTACCAGTTCACCGACTCGCGCACTGCCTATATCGGCGACGCCTATGCCTGGTTCTCCAACCCCATCGCATTCGGCATCTCGCCGGCGTTCATCATCGCCTTGCTGGTGATCGTGCTGGCCCAGTTGGTGCTGACCCGCACGGTGTTCGGCCGCTACCTGATCGGCATCGGCACCAATGAAGAGGCCGTGCGCCTGGCCGGCATCGACCCGCGCCCGTACAAGGTGCTGGTATTCGCCCTGATGGGCCTGCTTGCCGGCCTGGCCGCGCTGTTCCAGATCTCGCGCCTGGAAGCGGCAGACCCCAATGCCGGCTCCGGCCTGGAGCTGCAGGTGATCGCCGCCGTGGTGATTGGCGGCACCAGCCTGATGGGCGGGCGCGGCTCGGTCATCAGCACCTTCTTTGGCGTGCTGATCATTTCGGTGCTGGCCGCAGGGCTGGCGCAGATCGGTGCCAGCGAACCGACCAAGCGCATCATCACCGGGGCGGTGATCGTCATCGCCGTGGTGCTCGACACTTACCGTAGCCGGCGTGCAGGCCGGCGGAACTGAGAACATGGCAACCATCAAAGACGTCGCGGCACTGGCGGGCATTTCCTACACCACCGTGTCCCATGTGCTGAACAAGACCCGGCCGGTCAGCGAGCAGGTGCGGCTGAAAGTCGAAGCCGCCATCGCCGAGCTCGACTACGTACCCAGCGCCGTGGCCCGCTCGCTGAAGGCGCGCAGCACGGCCACCATCGGCTTGCTGGTGCCCAACAGCGTCAACCCGTACTTCGCCGAACTGGCGCGGGGCATTGAAGACGCCTGCGAGCGCAACGGCTACTGCGTGATCCTGTGCAACTCCGACGACAACCCGCAAAAGCAGCGCAGCTACCTGCGCGTACTGCTGGAAAAGCGCATCGACGGCCTGGTGGTGGCTTCGGTAGGCCAGGACAGCGACCTGCTGCAAAGTCTGGCTGGCGTGCGCACGCCAATGGTGATCGTTGACCGCGAACTGGATGGCGTGGATGCCGACCTGGTGCGTATCGACCACGAGCAGGGCGCCTTCCTGGCCACCCGGCATCTGCTGGAGCTTGGCCACCGTGACATCGCCTACATCGGTGGCCCCGCCGAAACCGGGGTCACCCAGCTGCGCCTGAGCGGCTTCCGCCGCGCCATGGCCGAGGCCGGTGTGGCGGTGCTGGGCGACCGCGTGCTGCACTGCGACTTCACCAGCCCGGGTGGCCATGCGGTGGCAAGCCGGTTGCTGGAGGGCAGGCGGCCCACGGCGATTTTCGCCGGCAACGACATGATCGGCTTCGGCGTGCTGCGTGCCGCGGCCGAACGCAATATCAACGTGCCCGGCGAGCTGTCGGTGATCGGCTTCGACGACATCGAACTCAGCCGCTATGTGTACCCGCCGTTGACCACGGTGGGGCAGTCGATCCGCGAGCTGGGCGAGAGCGCCGCGTCACTGTTGTTGGCGCGTATCGGCACACCTCGGCAGGGCGCGGCAGAGCAACGCATCGTCGCCCCGCGCATCGTGCTGCGCGAGTCCACCGGGCCGCGCCCGGACCTGTTCAACGATTACCGCTAACGCTAAGGAAATGTCATGAATGCCAAGGTCGTGGTAGTCGGTAGCCTCAACATGGACCTGGTGGCCCGCGCCCAGCGCCTGCCCCGGGCCGGCGAAACACTCCCCGGCGAAAGCTTTTTCACCGTGCCGGGCGGCAAGGGGGCCAACCAGGCGGTGGCCGTGGCGCGCCTGGGCGGCAGCGTGGCGATGATCGGCAATGTCGGCGACGATGATTATGGGCGGCAACTGCACCGCGCCTTGTATGTGGAAGGCATCGACTGCCAGGGCGTCATCACTTGTCAGGGCGTGTCCAGCGGCGTGGCGCTGATCACCGTGGATGCCGCCAGCCAGAACTGCATTGTCATCATCCCCGGTGGCAACGGCCTGCTGACCCCGCAGTCGGTGCAGCGGTTCGATGCGCTGCTGCAGGCGGCCGAGGTGATCATCTGCCAGCTGGAGGTACCCACCGACACCGTGGCCTGGACCCTGGCCAGGGGGCGTGAGCTGGGCAAGCAGGTGATCCTGAACCCGGCGCCGGCGACCGGCCCCTTGCCGGCGGACTGGTTCGCTCACATCGACTACCTGACGCCCAACGAAAGCGAGGCCGAAGCCCTGACCGGCGTGGCGGTGGCTGACCTGGACAGTGCCCGGCGTGCCGGCGAGCGCTTGCTGCAACTGGGCGCGGGCAAAGTGATCATCACCCTGGGCGCGCAAGGGGCCTTGCTGGTCACCCCCGAGGGCCACCAGCACTTCCCCGCGCCGCTGGTCCAGCCGCTGGACACCACGGCAGCCGGCGACACCTTCATCGGCGGCTTTGCCGCTGGCCTGGTGCGCGGCCTGGAGGAGGGCGAAGCCATCACCTTCGGCCAGCGCGCCGCGGCCCTGTCGGTTACCCGCGCCGGCGCCCAGCCGTCGATTCCCTACCTGGCGGAGCTTGCGCCATGAAGAAAACCCCACTGCTGAACGTCGCCCTGTCGCGGACCATTGCCGGCATGGGGCATGGCGACATCCTGGTAATCGGCGATGCCGGGCTGCCGGTGCCGCCGGGGGTAGAACTGATCGACCTGGCCGTCACGCCTGGCCTGCCGGATTTCGCCAGCGTCTTGCGGGTTGTGCTGAGCGAGTTGCAGGTAGAGCGCCACGTGCTGGCCGAAGAGATGCAGAAAGTGGTGCCGCCGGCGCTGGTCGAGATCGAGCGGCTGAAGGGCAAGCTGGGCAAGCGCGAATGGCTTAGCCATGAAGATTTCAAGGCGTTGTCACGCAATGCCCGTGCGGTAGTGCGCACCGGCGAGTGCCAGCCCTACAGCAACATTGCGCTGATCTCCGGCGTGACCTTCTAACTCGTCATCTTGCCCAACGCAGATCCCCTGTGGGAGCGGGCATGCCCGCGAACACCGGCAACGCCGGTGCCATCCACCGCAGGCCCCTGTGGGAGCGGGCATGCCCGCGAACACCGGCAACGCCGGTGCCATCCACCGCAGGCCCCCTGTGGGAGCGGGTTCACCCGCGAACACCGGCGAAGCCGGTGCCATTCACCGCGTAGCTTTCTTCGCGGGTAAACCCGCTCCCACAGGGATTTGCGGTGTTTCACACATACCAACCCAGGCAACAGGAGTGCCACCCATGCTCAAACCCCTGCTACAAGGAATCGCCCTCATGGCCGCAGCCACTACCCTCCAGGCCGCCCCCATCGACCTGATCATCGACACCGACCCCGGCGCCGACGACGTGGTCGCGCTGTTCCTGGCCATGGCCTCGCCCGACGAACTCAACATCCGCGCCATCACCACCGTGGCCGGCAACGTGCGCCTGGAAAAAACCTCGCGCAACGCCCGCCTGGCCCGCGAATGGGCTGGTCGCGAAGACATCCCCGTGTACGCTGGCGCCGCTCGCCCGCTGGTGCGCAAGCCGATCTACGCCGCCGACGTGCACGGCGAAGAAGGCCTCACCGGCATCCAGGTCCACGAACCGAAAGCGCCGCTGGCCCAGGGCAATGCCGTGCAATACCTGGTCGATACCCTTGGCGCCGCCAAACCCCACAGCATCACCATCGCCATGCTCGGCCCACAAACCAACCTGGCCCTGGCGCTGATCCAGCGCCCGGACATCGCCAAAGGCATCAAGCAGGTGGTGGTCATGGGCGGCGCCCATTTCAATGGCGGCAACATCACCCCGGCGGCGGAATTCAACCTCTATGCCGACCCGCATGCCGCCGAAGTGGTGCTGGCCAGCGGCGTGCAACTGACCTACCTGCCGCTGGACGTCACCCACAAGATGCTGACCAGCGACGCCCGGCTCAAGCAACTGGCAGCGGTCAACAACCAGGCCAGCAAATTGGTAGTGGATATCCTCAACGTCTATATCACCCACGACATGGACCTGTACGGCATGCCCGGCGGCCCGGTGCACGACGCCAGCGTCATCGCCTACCTGCTCAAGCCCGAGCTGTTCAGTGGCCGGCGCATCCACATGAGCATCGACAGCCGCGAAGGCCCCGGCTTCGGCCAGACCATTGCCGACTGGTACGGCGTGCTCAAGCAGCCTGCCAACGTTATGTGGGTGGAGGAGGGCGATGCCCAGGGCCTGTTCGACCTGCTCAGCGCCCGTTTGGCGCGATTGGAATAGCCGTGTCCGGCGCGAAGCGCTCGAACACCTGGTCGATGAAGCTGCGTGCCGCCTCGGCGCCGCGATCGCGCACCAGCAGGTCGATGGCAATCAACAGCAACTCTTCTGGTGTGCCAGGGCTGTACGCGCTCTGGCCCTCGGCCCATTTGACCTTGATATCGGCATCGATGCTGTGGCTGCTCATGAAAGGCTCTCGCTTGGGGCCCGGGACGAAGGGGCGAACACCTGACCCTGGTGTTCGATGGAGGCGGGGTGCGCTCCACTTCTTGCACTGAATCATGACTTTGCGTCAGTGACCTTGTGGCTTAAGCATATGGCAAACGCAGCGGGTTGTGCAAAATCCGGTCACGATTGCGTTTTCGCCTCTGCCGGCGAGTTCAGGCAGACTTGACCGGTTTTGCAACAAATGATGAGTGGAACTGTCGGATCAGACAGTTCCCGTACCGATTTAGGAGGCTTCATGTTCCGTACCCGTGCTTACCTGGCAACCCTGGCGGTGGCTGCTGTCCTGGCTGGTTGCAGCACTGGTGGCAGTTCTGCGGGTGGCGCTGCGCCAGCCACGCCGGCAGGCAACGATGGCCGCTGCGAAGCCAGCGGCGCCGATTTCGCCATTGGCAAGCCGGCCAGCGCCGAACTGCTGGAGCAGGCGCGCAAGGCCAGTGGCTCGCAGATGGCCCGCATTCTCAAGCCGCACGATGTGGTTACCCTGGAGTACCGCTCCGAGCGCTTGAACCTGAATGTGGACGAGCAGGGCAAGGTAGTTCGCGTCAACTGCGGTTGATACGCGGTCCTTGTGGGAGCGGCCTTGTGTCGCGAAAGGGCCGCAAAGCGGCCCCGGCAATACAGGCTGCGAAGCTGAAACCCTGGGGCCGCTTCGCGCCCCTTTCGCGACACAAGGCCGCTCCCACAAAAAAAGCCGCGCCGCCTGGGCCAGCTCCGTCGGCCCATGTAAACACCCATAAAAAAACCCGCCACAAGGGCGGGTTTTTTTACAGCTATCCGAATTACTCCGGACGAACCTGTGCAGCCTGCATGCCCTTCTGGCCGCGCTCGGCGACGAAGGAAACAGTCTGGCCTTCTTTCAGGCTCTTGAAGCCGTCGGATTCGATGGCCTTGAAGTGAACGAACAGGTCGTCGCCGCCGCCTGCTGGGGTGATGAAGCCGTAGCCTTTCTCATCATTGAACCATTTGACGGTGCCTTGTTGGCGATTGGACATGGGTGAATCTCCAGAACATTTAGTTTTTTCAGTGGTGCAATGCGGCCGAGGCTACGGAGCACGGAACACATCATAGTCTAATTCTGCGCATCTAGCGCCTTTTACCTTCGCAGGATATTGATCCATCTCAAAGAATGGCTAGCCCGCGTCGGCTTCAACGTTTCAGCTTTTCGGTGCGCAGGCTTGCTTCACCACGGTTTGCGCCTTCTGCATCAGCTTGGCGTCAACGCCATCGTTGCTGTCCAGGTCGGCGATCTCCGCATCGGTGAAATTCTTTTTGATGGCTTGGGCACCGCAATCGCAGTGCTTTTTCGCGGTCGCGGCGTCAACGCCTTGGCCGCTGGCCACCTGGGTGCACTGGGTCATGTAGGCGGCCTCCTTCCCGGCTGGGAAGTTGCCAGCGTTCGCAGCTACAGGCAGCAGCAGGGCGCCAGCGGCCGCCAGGGCCAGAAGAGACGGAACTCGCATAACCAGTTACTCCTTGGGTCAGGTCTCATCAAGAGTAGGTTGCTTCCCAAGGTCTGATAGGAATTTTTCCGCGTTAGTTCACCCAAAGGCTGTAATTTCCAAATATTTCTGCGGGCGCGCACCCTGCGTGCTAGCATGCTCGGCTTGCGGTCGCGCCGTTGCGCGCTGCAGCTATCTTTTTTCTCCCCAGTCACTCTGGTTCGTCCCTCGCAAGCCGAAAGGCTTCTGCCACTGTGAGGCAGGCTTCCTTTGCGGGAAGGCAGGTCGGATCTTGTACTGGCTCATCCCAACCCACGTGACCTTTGGTAGGGGTCACCACTAGGAGAGGAGGCGCCATGCCCGTTATTACTCTTCCCGATGGCAGTCAACGTTCGTTCGATCATGCCGTATCCGTAGCCGAAGTCGCCGCTTCCATTGGCGCCGGCCTGGCCAAGGCCACCGTGGCCGGCAAGGTCGACGGCAAACTGGTCGATGCCTGCGACCTGATCAGCAACGACGCCACCCTGCAGATCATCACCCCTAAAGATGAAGAGGGACTGGAGATCATCCGTCACTCGTGCGCCCACCTGGTCGGCCACGCGGTGAAACAGCTGTACCCGACCGCCAAGATGGTGATCGGCCCGGTCATCGACGAAGGCTTCTATTACGACATCGCCTACGAGCGCCCCTTCACCCCTGAAGACATGGCCGCCATCGAAAAGCGCATGATGGAGCTGATCGACAAGGACTACGACGTCATCAAGAAGGTGACCCCGCGCGCCGAAGTCATCGACGTGTTCAAGGCCCGTGGCGAAGACTACAAGCTGCGCCTGGTCGAAGACATGCCGGACGAGCAGGCCATGGGCCTGTACTACCACGAAGAATACGTCGACATGTGCCGTGGCCCGCACGTGCCGAACACCCGCTTCCTCAAGGCATTCAAGCTGACCAAGCTGTCCGGCGCCTACTGGCGCGGTGATGCCAAGAACGAACAGCTGCAACGCGTGTACGGCACCGCCTGGGCCGACAAGAAGCAGCTGGCTGCGTACATCCAGCGCATCGAAGAAGCCGAAAAACGCGACCACCGCAAGATCGGCAAGCAGCTCGACCTGTTCCACCTGCAGGAAGAAGCCCCGGGCATGGTGTTCTGGCACGCCAACGGCTGGACCGTGTACCAGGTACTCGAGCAGTACATGCGCCAGGTCCAGCGCGTCAACGGCTACCAGGAAATCAAGACCCCGCAGGTTGTCGACCGTATTCTCTGGGAGCGTTCCGGCCACTGGTCCAACTACGCCGAGAACATGTTCACCACTTCGTCGGAAAGCCGTGACTACGCGGTAAAACCGATGAACTGCCCGTGCCACGTGCAGGTGTTCAACCAGGGCCTGAAAAGCTACCGCGACCTGCCGCTGCGCCTGGCCGAGTTCGGTGCCTGCCACCGTAACGAGCCGTCCGGCGCCCTGCACGGCATCATGCGCGTGCGTGGCTTCGTACAGGACGACGCGCACATCTTCTGCACCGAAGAACAGGTGAAGAAAGAAGCCGCCGACTTCATCAAGCTGACCCTGGACGTGTACAAGGACTTCGGCTTCACCGACATCGCCATGAAGTTGTCGACCCGCCCGGCCAAGCGCGTGGGTTCCGAAGAACTGTGGGACCGTGCCGAAGGCGCGCTGGCCGACGCCTTGAACGAATCGGGCCTGGAGTGGGAATACCAGCCGGGCGAGGGCGCATTCTACGGCCCGAAGATCGAGTTCACCCTGCGCGACTGCCTCGGCCGTAACTGGCAGTGCGGTACCCTGCAGTACGACCCGAACCTGCCAGAACGCCTGGATGCCAGCTATATCGCCGAAGATAACAGCCGTGTTCGCCCGGTCATGCTGCACCGCGCCATCCTCGGCTCGTTCGAGCGCTTCATCGGCATGCTGATCGAGCACTACGCCGGTGTGTTCCCGGCCTGGCTGGCACCTACCCAGGCGGTGATCATGAACATCACCGACAAGCAGGCCGATTTCGCCCTCGAGGTGGAAAATACCCTGAACGGTAGCGGTTTCCGTGCCAAGTCGGACTTGAGAAATGAGAAGATCGGCTTTAAAATCCGCGAGCATACTTTGCTCAAGGTCCCGTACCTTTTGGTTATAGGGGATCGCGAAGTCGAAACACGAACCGTTGCTGTGCGTACTCGCGAAGGCGCAGACCTGGGCTCCATGCCCGTCGCCCAGTTCGCTGAGCTCCTGACACAAGCGGTTTCCCGGCGTGGACGCCAAGAATCGGAGTAATGACTATTAAGCGTGAAATGAGAAACGATAAGCGTGCTGTACCGAAGGCCCCGATCAACGAGAATATCTCGGCCCGCGAGGTTCGGTTAATTGGCGCTGATGGCGAGCAGGTTGGCATCGTCTCGATTGATGAAGCGCTTCGTATCGCTGAAGAAGCGAAGCTGGATCTGGTGGAGATCTCTGCAGACGCGGTACCGCCTGTCTGCAAGGTGATGGACTACGGCAAGCACCTCTTCGAGAAGAAGAAGCAGGCCAACGAAGCCAAGAAGAACCAGAAGCAGATCCAGATCAAAGAAATCAAGTTTCGTCCAGGGACGGAAGAAGGGGATTACCAGGTAAAACTACGCAACCTGGTACGTTTCCTTACCGATGGGGACAAGGCCAAGATCTCTCTGAGATTCCGCGGCCGTGAGATGGCCCACCAGGAGCTGGGCATGGAGCTGTTGAAGCGGGTCGAAGCCGACCTCGCCGAATACGGCTCCGTTGAGCAGCATCCGAAGATGGAAGGACGCCAGCTTATGATGGTCATCGCCCCCAAAAAGAAGAAGTAATCTCCCGGGCACGGCAGGCCTGATGATTATTGTGTAATTTTTATCGAATGCGGAGTTCCAACATGCCAAAAATGAAAACCAAGAGCGGTGCTGCGAAGCGCTTCCTGAAGACCGCTTCCGGCTTCAAGCACAAGCACGCTTTCAAGAGCCACATCCTGACCAAAATGTCGACCAAGCGTAAGCGTCAACTGCGCGGTGCCAGCCTGCTGCACCCGTCTGACGTGGCAAAAGTCGAGCGCATGCTGCGCGTACGTTAATTCTGGTTTAGATAGAGGAAGTTACTCATGGCTCGTGTTAAGCGTGGCGTCATCGCTCGTAAGCGTCACAAGAAAATTCTGAAACTGGCTAAAGGCTACTACGGTGCACGCTCGCGCGTATTCCGCGTTGCCAAGCAGGCTGTCATCAAGGCTGGTCAATATGCCTACCGTGACCGTCGTCAGAAGAAGCGTCAGTTCCGCGCACTGTGGATCGCTCGTATCAACGCCGGTGCCCGCACCAACGGTCTGTCCTACAGCCGTCTGATTGCTGGCCTGAAAAAGGCTTCGATCGAAATCGACCGTAAGGTTCTGGCCGATCTGGCAGTGAACGAAAAAGCGGCGTTTGCTGCGATTGTCGAGAAAGCTAAAGCCGTTCTGGCTTAAGTACCCGCGACAATCACCCGGCGGCGCTAGCGCCGTCGGGCATTGAACGTCATCGATAGGGGAAGAGCCTTCAAAGCTCTTCCCCTATTTTCGTATCTGGAGTCTGTACATGGAAAACCTGGATGCGTTGGTCTCCCAAGCCCTAGAGGCCGTGGAGCGCGCTGAAGACATCAATACCCTGGAACAGATCCGGGTTAACTATCTCGGCAAGAAAGGCGAGCTGACCCAGGTGATGAAGACCCTGGGCAACCTGCCAGCCGAAGAGCGGCCGAAAGTCGGCGCGCTGATCAACGACGCCAAAGAGCGCGTCACCGTTGTGCTCAATGCCCGCAAGGCCGCCTTCGAAGAAGCAGAGCTCAGCGCTCGCCTGGCTGCCGAATGCATTGACGTCACCCTGCCAGGCCGCGGCCAGGCCACCGGTGGCCTGCACCCGATCACCCGTACACTCGAGCGCATCGAGCAGTTCTTCACCCACATCGGCTACGGCATTGCCGAAGGCCCAGAGGTGGAAGACGACTACCACAACTTCGAAGCGCTCAACATCCCCGGCCACCACCCGGCCCGGGCGATGCACGACACCTTCTACTTCAATGCCAACATGCTGCTGCGCACCCACACCTCGCCGGTGCAGGTGCGGACCATGGAGTCCAGCCAGCCGCCAATCCGCATTGTCTGCCCGGGCCGCGTGTACCGCTGCGACTCGGATATCACTCACTCGCCGATGTTCCACCAGGTCGAAGGCCTGCTGATCGACCGCGATATCAACTTCGCCGACCTCAAGGGCACCATCGAAGAATTCCTGCGCGTGTTCTTCGAAAAAGAACTGGCGGTACGTTTCCGCCCATCGTTCTTCCCCTTCACCGAGCCGTCCGCCGAAGTCGACATCCAGTGCGTGATGTGTTCCGGCAAAGGCTGCCGCGTGTGCAAGCAGACCGGCTGGCTGGAAGTGATGGGCTGCGGCATGGTGCACCCGAACGTGCTGCGCATGTCCGGCATCGACCCTGAAGAGTTCCAGGGCTTCGCCTTCGGCATGGGCGCCGAGCGCCTGGCCATGCTGCGCTACGGCGTCAACGATTTGCGTCTGTTCTTCGATAACGACCTGCGGTTCCTTGCCCAATTCCGCTAGGCCCAATCGACGCACATTCTAGGAGAACAGCATGAAATTCAGTGAACAGTGGCTGCGCGGTTGGGTAAACCCGCAAGTCTCCCGTGACGAACTGGTCGCCCGCCTGTCCATGGCCGGCCTCGAAGTCGACAGCGTTACCCCCGCTGCCGGCCAGTTCAGCGGCATCGTCGTGGGCGAAATCCTCGCCACCGAACAACACCCGGACGCCGACAAGCTGCGCGTGTGCCAGGTAAGCAACGGCCAGGAAACCTTCCAGGTCGTGTGCGGCGCCCCTAACGCCCGCCCAGGCATCAAGATTCCGTTCGCCATGATCGGCGCCGAACTGCCAGGCGACTTCAAGATCAAGAAGGCCAAGCTGCGCGGCGTCGAGTCCTTCGGCATGCTGTGCTCGGCTGCCGAGCTGCAAATCAGCGAAGAGAACGACGGCCTGCTGGAACTGGCTGCCGACGCCCCGGTTGGCGAAGACATTCGCCAGTACCTGAGCCTGGACGACGCCAGCATCGAAATCGGCCTCACCCCCAACCGCGGCGACTGCCTGTCCATCGCAGGCCTGGCCCGCGACGTCAGCGCCCTGTACGACACCCCGGTCACCCGCCCGATAGTGCCAGCCGTACCGGCTGCCCACGACGAAGTGCGCCCGGTCGAAGTCAGCGCCCCGGCTGCCTGCCCACGCTACCTGGGCCGCGTCATCCGCAACGTCGACCTGAGCAAGCCGACCCCACTGTGGATGGTCGAGCGCCTGCGCCGCAGCGACGTGCGCAGCATCGACGCCGCCGTCGACATCACCAACTACGTGATGCTCGAACTCGGCCAGCCGATGCACGCCTTCGACCTGGCAGAAATCAACGGCGGCATCCGCGTACGCATGGCTGAAGAGGGCGAGAAGCTCGTTCTGCTCGACGGCCAGGAAGTGGCCCTGCGCGCCGACACCCTGGTCATCGCCGACCACACCCGCGCCCTGGCCATCGCCGGCGTCATGGGTGGCGAGCACAGCGGTGTGAACACCGAAAAAACCCGCGACCTGTTCCTGGAAAGCGCCTTCTTCGAGCCGATTTCCGTTGCCGGTAAAGCCCGTTCCTACGGCCTGCACACCGACGCCTCGCACCGCTACGAGCGCGGCGTGGACTCGCAGCTGGCCCGCGAAGCCATGGAGCGCGCCACCCAGTTGCTGCTGGACATCGTCGGCGGCGAAGCCGGCCCGGTGGTCGAAGCCGTCAGTGAACAGCACCTGCCGCAAGTGGCCCCGGTCACCCTGCGCGCCGAACGCATCACCCAGATGCTCGGCATGGAAATGGACCCAGCCCAGGTCGAGCAGCTGCTCAACGCCTTGGAGCTGACCACCACCAGGGGTGGCGGCTCCGAAGGTGTGGCGCAGTGGACGGTCAACGTGCCGAGCCACCGCTTCGACATCAGCCTGGAAGTGGACTTGATCGAAGAGCTGGCCCGCCTGTACGGCTACAACAACCTGCCGGTTCGCTACCCGCAAGCCCGCCTGGCGCCGAAAGGCAAGCCAGAAACCCGCGGTGACCTGCCGACCCTGCGCCGCCTGCTGGTTGCCCGCGGCTACCAGGAAGCCATCACCTACAGCTTCATCGACCCGAAACTGTTCGAACTGTTCAGCCCGGGCGTAGAGCCGCTGCTGCTGGCCAACCCGATCTCCAGCGACATGGCCGCCATGCGCGCGTCCCTGTGGCCAGGCCTGGTCAAGGCACTGCAGCACAACCTGAACCGCCAGCAAGACCGCGTACGCCTGTTCGAAAGCGGCCTGCGCTTCGTCGGCCAGCTCGGCGACCTGCAGCAGCAGCCAATGATCGCCGGCGTCGTCACCGGCAGCCGCCTGCCAGAAGGTTGGGCCAACGGCCGCGACGGCATCGACTTCTTCGACGTCAAAGCCGACGTGGAAGCCCTGCTGGGCTACTCCGGCGCCCTGAGCGACTTCACCTTCAGCGCCGGCAAGCACCCAGCCCTGCACCCAGGCCAGACCGCCGCCATCGAGCGTGACGGCAAGCTGGTCGGCTACCTCGGCGCCATCCACCCAGAGCTGGCCAAGGCCCTGGATCTGGACCGCCCGGTGTTCCTGTTCGAGCTGGTGCTGGGTGATGTGGTCGAAGGCCGCCTGCCGAAATTCAGCGAGCTGTCCAAGTTCCCGGAAACCCGTCGTGACCTGGCTTTGATCGCAGGACGTGATGTAGCTTCTAGCGCGGTGCTTGAAGTAATTCGTGACAATGCAGGTGAATGGCTTACAGACCTCAGGCTGTTTGACGTCTACCAAGGTAAAGGCATTGATCCAGATAGAAAAAGCCTTGCCGTTGGCTTGACCTGGCAGCATCCATCGCGCACTCTTAACGACGATGAGGTGAACACTACCCTGCAAAACATCCTCACCTCGCTCGAACAAAGGTTGAACACCACGTTAAGGAAATAACGGCATGGGTGCTCTGACGAAAGCTGAGATGGCCGAAAGGCTGTACGAGGAGCTGGGGCTTAACAAGCGTGAGGCCAAGGAGCTGGTCGAGCTGTTTTTTGAAGAAATTCGGCACGCACTTGAAGAGAACGAGCAGGTCAAGCTGTCCGGTTTCGGCAACTTCGACCTTCGCGACAAACGCCAGCGGCCGGGCCGCAACCCCAAGACAGGGGAAGAAATCCCGATCACCGCACGGCGCGTCGTCACCTTTCGTCCAGGGCAGAAGTTGAAGGCCCGGGTTGAGGCCTATGCTGGAACCAAGCCATAACGACGAACTGCCCCCCATACCGGGCAAAAGGTACTTCACCATTGGTGAGGTGAGTGAGCTTTGTGCGGTAAAACCGCACGTGCTGCGGTATTGGGAGCAGGAGTTCGATCAGCTCAATCCCGTGAAGCGGCGGGGGAACCGGCGGTATTATCAGCGGCAGGATGTGCTGATGATTCGCCAGATTCGTGCGCTGCTTTATGACCAGGGGTTCACTATTGGCGGGGCTCGGTTGAGGCTCTCCAGTGATGAGGCCAAGGATGAGTCGAGCCAGTACAAGCAGCTGATTCGGCAGATGATTGTCGAGTTGGAGGATGTGTTGGTGGTGTTGAAGAAGTGAACTGGTTTGCTGGTGAATGGAAAATTTTTTGAGAAAAAGCTTTCATTTATCAGGAGGTTAGGGTAAATTCTTCAACGTTCTCGGTAGGATTGAGAACATGCTTCAAAGCCCAGTCGGGGCGTAGCGCAGCCCGGTAGCGCACTTGCATGGGGTGCAAGGGGTCGAGTGTTCGAATCACTCCGTCCCGACCAAAAATCCCTAAAAAATCCAGTCACTTAGCGGTGACTGGATTTTTTTATGATCATCAGATATTTCAACGCTCAGAAAAATACCCCTACTTATACCCCTACCGTAGAAAGCGCCTGAATTGCTCTGCGGCGGTCTCTATCAGCCAGCCGAGCCGGCGTGTGGTCTGTGCCGTGGAAGTGGTCTTGATGCGCGTTTTCAACCGAGGGTGCCCGGATAGGGTTCGAATCTCTACGCTTCCGCCACTATTTTTCATTAAAGCCCTGATTTTTCGGGGCTTTTTTGTGTCTAAGTACTTTTGGTCCCCCATATGGTCCCCCATTTTTCGTTCGGATGCCTCTGGTCTTCTGTAGATTGTGGTGGACGTGCAGCGCTCATTGGCTGCTCTCCAAGCGGGTGTACCTATCATTAACGAAAGCAACGTAGTGGCGTCCATGCTGCTGGCTTTGCACCAGATCAGGTCTTCACCTATGGCAGCTAACAGTCGAAGTGGATGCTTCCACCACAGAGCTGAGCTTACTGCCTTGCTCATACTCGAAAGCGCGTTAGAAAATCCTGCACGTGAAGGAATGCAAGGTACATTTTCACATGTCCATGCATTCAGGTGCCTAAGTCCTGTGGATGGATGAGTTTTCCATAGGGTCGGACCTCACGCGATAGTAACTACTTGGGAGGCTTTGAATTGCAGCAAGCAGGTTCGCCCGTTTCGGTCATGCTTTTAGCTCACGACGATGTTTTGCCGCCATATGCCGATGGCGTTGTATTGACAGAGGTCACCGCTAAACCCCTCACATTGGACGACTGGTTCAAGTATCAAAAAGATGAGCCTCTATCGGTAGAAATCACTGGGCGTGTCGACGTGGGAAGCAACACTTCTAAGCCTGGTGTAACTCCGGTGGGCACTTGGATCAGCAGAAGCCTGCAGATTGACCCATCGATCAAGAACGAGAGCATTTGTTTAGTTGATGGTGGCTGGCTGCCATTGATCTATTGCTTGGCTGGCACCAATATTTTCGTAGACAAGAATGTTGTGGCCGAAATTAAGGCGCGGTTCGAAGGGGGTAAGATCAAGCCAGGTGCGGCTTCTGGTAAGGACTTTCTCGATTTGCTGGTTGAGCAACCTTGTAGCAGCTCGCTCAACCCCCTGCCTTACGGGCTTGAGGGCAATATACAGGGCCTCCCGGATGTCGATCTCGTGCATGAGCAGCTTCGGGTTGCTCTAGCTGACCTTGCGGATTCCATCCCTCACGTCAAGGTATGGCCGAAGTCTTACGAGCGAGAGGAAACTCAAGCCACTCTCAATAGCTACCACCCCTACTTTTCTAAGGGTATGGAATTCTTACAAAAGGTCGGACCATCCCTGATGGCGACCACTGGACGATCGAAGCGCCGTGCTGCATGGCAAAAGCTAATCCAGGCTGCGAGGGACACAGGCATTTCACCTCAGCACATTAGCGTTACAATGGCGCTTAGCGCCCTGACAGCTTCGCAGAACTTCAACCCATTTCACATTGAATGTTCATTTTCTCACAAGTGAAGTTGTTGAGGTTTATCCGGGTGGGCAAGGAGGGGTGGGGAGATGGTTAATGCTGCAGACCAGCACCTTTGCGGACGGCGCATCGCACTTGAATGCTGCTAAGCTGACGGTGGAGTTTGTGAGGGAGAGCGATGCGTGGAGAATTTCTCACTTTCAAACTGAGAACTTATTTGGTCGTCCCACGCAGTCGTGGAACTCTGATGTTGCATTGCCGGTGCCGAAGGGCTAGTGGGTTATATAGTTAAATCAAAGGGTGCAGATAGAAGCGTTAATTGGTCATGGCCAACATTTTTATAGTCGGGTAGTTTTC
The DNA here is from genome assembly GCF_900277125.1 of Pseudomonas inefficax. Taxonomy (GTDB): domain Bacteria; phylum Pseudomonadota; class Gammaproteobacteria; order Pseudomonadales; family Pseudomonadaceae; genus Aquipseudomonas; species Aquipseudomonas inefficax. Next base: position 205,096 of record NZ_OPYN01000164.1, on the reverse strand, counting down.
TCGGAAGTATGCGGTCTGAGGTTTTGCAATGAGGATACTATGCTGCCCTGTGCTCCAATATAGTGGGCTCATTTACTGCATGCTTTTCCGGGTGTGCCGAAAGGAGGTCTTTATTTTTAGGTCATTCACATCGTGCGGGTATGAATGACCTTTTTTATACCGGCCCAGCCCCGCCTCACTAAAACTCCCTCGCTTCATCTCTTATATAGAATTCTTGCGGAAGGTTCAGCTCAATGAGCATCACCGTGGCATTAGCTGGCCGCAGCCCACAGCGCCGCAACGGTCGGCAGCGCTGTCGCTGAAGGGCTCGGTAGAGCAGTTTTCATTTACCAACGGCGTTGCTGTCGATGTCCCGGCTGATAGCGTCGCTGGAAAGGGTTGCAGCAGGTTCAGAAGCAGATTTCGCGATGCTCGATCAGCCATTCACGCAAAGTGGTCGGTTTGCGTCCTATGGTCCGCTCGACGAAATCATTCAGCGCCCAGACGACTTCGTTGTCCCTTTCGTACGAGAAAAAGTCCCAGATCACGTTTAGCGTCGGCTCGCCCATGAAGGCGTAGGTGTTGAAAAAACCTTCTCGCGAACTGTCATAGGCCACGGACTCGCCGATGACTTCACCCAGCAGGTCGGCGACTTCATGAAAGCGCTTGAGGTCATGGCCATTGTTCATGGTATGGAATTGGCCAATGTGGCGGTGATTGTCGGACAAGAAAAGCCGACCAATGACCTCCACAATGTCCCGTGGGTCGATCCAGGGAATGAGCCGTTCAGGCCAGACCAGTGTACGTTCGCGCTTCACGCTTGTGCCGAGGCCGAGCCGCATGAAGTTGTCCATGAAAGTGGCGCCACTGTTTACATAGGTCACCGGCAGGCCGCTGTGGTCAAGGATGCGCTTGGCTATGGCGATATCGCAGTCACCATAATGATGCTGTCTGAACAGTGGTGGAATCCGGCGGGTATTGGCTTCGGGCTGTTGCCCCATGAAGCGGATCATATGAACCAATGTGCCGGAGGCTTTGCACGCTTGCACCAGGTTGTCCATCGCAAGTGTTTCGTCCAGTCGGGAGGGGGTAATGACGAAGATGCCCTCCATGCCGTCGACCGCCCGGGTCAGGCTGGCAAGGTCCGTGTAGTCCGCGACAACCACCTCCGCGAGGGGAAACTGTGCTTGCAAGGATTCGACCTTATCCTGGTGACGGCTGGCCAGTCGTAAATGGACCGAAGGGGCTTCGCGGCCCAGGAACGTGGCGAGGGGGCCGCCGATATGGTCGCTGGCGCCGAAGATGAGGATGCTTCTAGGAATTGGCTTGTTGTTCGCTTGCTGGAACGCAGTCATGGATAGCGCCTCTCTTATTTTCTGTGGTGTCCGACTTTTTGATGATCGTTTTAATGTGACGCTTGGTAGAAGCGGCCGAACGTCTCGTACCGTCTGCAGTTATCTGACAGCCGCAAATCGTTACGTTTGCGGCCTCATTGCTGAGTGACGAAGCAATGCGATCAGCACAGCGGTATGGTGGGCAGGCATTTCCGGTGTGCCATGTCCACTTTTCCTTGCTCAGCGTATGCCTTCACCTGCGATGGCGTCCGGCGAAAACTCTGTATCCCTGTAACGCGGCATGATGTCGTAGTGGAATTGTTTGCGGTTGACCACGCCGTTCATGTAGAAAGTGCCCGACACGAGATCATTGAAGCCAAAGGGCAGGCTCACGACCCCGGGGAGGTCGGGGATGAGCATCGGAATGGCCCAAAGGGTTTTCCACAATTGCCCGTTCGCATCCCAGCGGTCGGCCAGCACACAGTTCCAGCTGTCTTCATCGCAGTAATAACGCGACTTCACCGCGGCGTGGCGCTGGCCCTGGCGTAGGTTCGCCTCCACTACCCAGACGCGGTGCAGCTCCCAACGCACGTATTCGGGTTTGAGGTGGTGCTCACCCAGCATCTCGTCGCTCTTGCCGGCCTTCCAATACTTGTTGCCGTTGTACGGAATGTACTTTTCCTGCTTGCCTACGAGGGTCCAGTCGAAGCGATCCAGGCGGCCCCACCAGACATCCGACTCGTCGAAGGTCATCAAGCCGCCGCTGAAAGGGGAGGGCGTGTCGCAGCAGGCATTGGGCAGCTTGCGCACGCGACGCTGACCGGCGAGGTACACCCAGGACTGATCCTTTGCTCCATCCAGGTTTCCGATACCGACGATCACCTCGCCGGCGCGCAGCGGTGGGCCGGCAGTACTCACCCGGGACTTGTAGTAGTCCTGCGTCTTGGAGAACGCTTCCAGGGAGCTGTCCTTGAAGTAGTACGGGTAATTGAAAATGGCAACGGCGTCGCTGATCAAGACGTTCTTGCCCGTGGCTGTGATCTGATACTGGTCCGTGTCAACCTTGTACGATTCACCCCGCCAACGAAGTACATGGTTCCACAGAACTTCGATCCCGGATTTCGGGACCGGGAACGGAACGCCCCCATAGACGTTTTCGGCCTTATCGCCTTGCAGGCTGCCGCGTGTGGCGTTCTTGAAGGTATTGTCGTATACCCACTGCGGCGCGGCCGCTGTGCGATGGGTGGGATACACCTCCAGCCGGTAGGTGTCCGGGTACTTCTTCAGCATCGCTTGTACGCCGTCGGTCAACTTCGCGGCGTATTGATCCATGTTCTGGGCGGTAATCGACAACAGTGGCTTTTCGGCTGCGAAGGGATCGCCGCGCTGCCGGCCAGGCTGGTCGCCCGGGAACGGAGTGGTGTAGCCACCGGTCCAGGCGGGAATCGTACCTTCTCGGTTGCCGGCTCTTTCAGCGCCGAGCGGGGTTAGCGTTGTCTTGAGTTGCTCAGCCTCTTCGGCGGAGACACCCGCCAGGGCAGGAGCTGAAATGAGCGCGCCGAATGCGGCGTTCAGCAGCAGATTGCATCGAGTTTTCATCCATCCCCCTCAGAACGTGCGGTTCACGGACAGCGATAGGAAGTCGCGGTCCTTGAGTGTTTGCTTGAACGACCCGTGACCATCTTCCGAAGCCAGCCCTTTGGGGCCGATGAAGTGGGTGTAGTTGGCGCTGAAGCGCCATACCTGCAGATAGGAACCCGCAATCCCGATGCTCACGTCACCCACATGGTTGCCGAGGAATGCGGTGCCCAGCGCCGAGGAGTTGCCCAGGCCATAGCCGATGCCTAGGGGGATCGACAGATCGGTGCCGGGGAACACCTGCCGGTAGCGCGGCTCATACACCATACGGATGTTCCAGGCGTCGCGGTCGGCGTTCGGATTGAGGGCGTCGGGGTTGCGAGTGATGCTGGTGGTTCGGTTCCAGGCAACTTCGCCGCTAAAGTCCGTTTCGTTTGCGAGGAAGTTCGGCGCCAGTGTCGCCATCCATGAAACCTGGGCGTGTGCAGTGTTGCCCACGGCATACAGGGGGTTGCTGTCGTTGTTACCCGTGCCGAGCAGATCCACCTGGGCATCGCTGGCCAATGGCTGGTTGCGGCGTACCGACACTTCGCCGGCAATATTGAACTCGCCAAAAGTGTGACTGGCGCTTGCACCGTAGGCCTGGATGTTCTCCGGATACACCCAGGCATACTCGGCGGGCAAATCTACACCGGGCGGCGTGCCGGGGAGCGCGCCGCGCAAATACAGCTGCGGCCCCTTGTCGTGGAACTGGATCGCATACAGACCGTAGTCCGTTTCACCGATGCGAAAACGCACCTGTAAGCCGCCTTGGCCGGAATCCTTGGCCTTTATATCCCGCCCTCGAGTCGCGTTGAATGGCCCGCCGAAGCGCATGATCTCGCCGCCGTCGCCCAGGATGTCCAGTGTGGAGAAATAGCTGCCCGAGGCTGGCAGGCGTTGCTTTTCCCAGCGCAACTGGTAGTAGGCGCCAATGGACAATCGCGGATTGATCTGCAGTTGTCCGGAGATCTGCTGGGTCGGTCGGACCAGCTCCTTGTACTGGGTGTTGGGAACAGACTGGGACTTGATGACGTCCATGGGGGCCTGACCGCCGGCGATGCCGTTGCTGCCGAAGAACAGGCTCTCGCCGTACAGCAACGCGTGACGTCCCAGGCGGAATGTCGCCCGGGAGTCGCCCATGAGGTCGAACCTGCCGAACACGAAGGCGTCCAGCAACTCCCCCTTGCGGCCATGGAGATCCCGTGTGGCGGAGGGAAATTCGTCGTAAGCGCGAGAGAGCTGGTTGACGGTGTCGGGGGAGTTGTTGTCGTTGCTTTTGTTGTAGACGTCGTCGTACCAAGCTGCGCCGCTGGCTCGCGCACCGAAGTTGCCATATTGGATATCCAGCTCCGACAGCAGGTCGGTACGATTGGAAATGAGACCTTTGCTGAAATTGCGGTCCCCGTCGTCGTAATTGGTATCCGAGATCAGCTTGGACAACGGTGATTTAAGCCGCCAGGCGGTGCTGTACTTCAGGGTGTTGTCCCAACGTAGCTTGATGTCGGAGTTCCCGGTATCTATCTGGAAGGCATATGCACCCGGACCGCCCAGGTCGCATGCAATGGCCGCCGCGAGTGCGCCCATGTGCAAGGTAAAGGAAGATCTGATGCACTTCAGTGCCCTGAAGTCATGCTTCATAAAAGTCCCCTTTCAGGTTGTTGTTGTTTTTGTAATGACGTTTACTTCGGCATCGCTGCCAGTAGCGCGGCAGCATGTTCCTCCAGCCATTGTCGGACCGTAAGCGGCTTGCGCCCCAAGGTACGTTCCAAGAAATTGTTAGGTGCCCACACCACCTCGTTGGCGCGTTCGTATTCGAAGAAGTCCCACAGCAATTGCCGCAGCTCGCCCATCGGCGCATAGGCGTCGAAGAACGCCTCCTTGCTGCCGTTGTAGGTGATCGTCTCTGCGAATACCTCGCTCATCAGTTGGGCAACATCGCTGAAACGCAGGAGATCCTGGCCGTTGTTCAGTGTGTGGAATTGGCCAATGTGGCGATGGTTATCGCAAAGGAGCAGGCGGGCTGCGGCTTCACCGACCTCACGCGGGTCGATGAAAGTGATCAGGCGGTTGTGCCAAATCAGCTTGCGTTGCTGCACCAGCGCCGCCTTCATCCAGAAGAAGTTGTCCATGAAGGTGGCACCGAGGTTTAGGTAGGTCACCGGCAAGTCGCTTGCGTCGAGGATGCGCTTGGCGATCGGATGCTGGACCGGCAGTCCAAGGAACGCCTGGCGGACAGCTTCTGGAATCCGTCGCGGGCTCGCCTCGGGCTGCAGGCCCAGAGTGCGCAGGATGTGAATGGCCGTTCCCGCTTCCTTGATGGCTGCGACCAGGTTGGTCATTGCTGGCTGCTCGTCGGTACCCCCCGGGGTATTGATGAAAATCCCCTCCATGCCTTGCACGGCGGGCTTGAGCGAGGCTGGATCGAACCAGTTCGCGCTGATGACTTCTGCGTCGGGGAAATGACGGCGCAGTGTTTCGCGGCCTTCCGGCCGGGTGCTGACCAAGCGCAACCTGATCTGCGGCGCGTGTTGTTGGAGATAGCGGGCCAGTGGGGTTCCGAGGTGGTTGGCTGCACCGAAGACCAGCACGCTACGGGGAATCGGCTTGAGATTCTCTGGGGCTTGCATTTGATTGCTCCTGCACTGGGAGAGGTGGCGGCGAGCCGCGTCACGAACCTACAGTTCGTCGTAACGCTTTCCTTTGCAGCGCTCGAACACCGACCAGAGCGTCTCGGGCTCTCTGCCCGTGATAAACTTGACGTGATGCGAAAGAATCGCGTGAAAGCCCTGCGCCAACGCAATATCCCCAGCCAGCATCTCGTCGCTGGCCCACATCGCGCCTGCCGGATTCTTGTCCATCTCGGGTGAGTAGGTGCGAGGGAAGCCGAGGGCGTCGAGCAGCGCAAGGCGCTCTTGCGGGGTCACGGGAACGTACTTGATGGGCGCGTTGTGGAACTCGGAGCCGATCCTTGCAAGATCGTGGAGGCTGATCAGCTCCGGGCCGGTGAGTTCATAGACTGCGCCGGCGTGGTACTCCGGGTTCAGCAGGCACTTCACCGCGCAGTGCGCCACATCACGTTTGGACACCGGCGCGATGATGCCGTCGCCCGCCGCCATCTGGAACTCTCCGACTGGCACGGCCGCGGCAATCACTACGTTGGTGAAGATTTCGGCGTAGAGAGAATCACGCAGCACGACATGCTCGATGCCGGACTCGCGCAGCAGTCGCTCAGTCTGGGAGTGATCCTGAGACGCCAATGAGGGGTTTCTGGGGTGAGTGCCCTGGAACGAGGTGTAAACAATGTACTTGATGCCCGCCCGCTTCGCTGCCGCGATGGCGTTACGATGCTCTTCGAGCCGCCGGCCGACGTTCAGGCTACTGATGAGCAGCAGGGTTTCGCCGCCCGCGTAGGCAGTGTCCAGCGATGCGGGATCCGTGAAATCGCCGTAGCGTACGCTGATGTTATCGCTAACACGGTGGGCCAGCTTGGAAGGCGTTCGCGTAACCAACGTCAAGGCGCGGCCAGCATCGTCTTCCAGCAGCAGATCGGTTACATACCGTCCGAGGTTGCCGGACGCGCCACTGATGACAATTCGACTCATCTGTCTTCTCCTAGGTTGCTGGGGTTGTCTCCGGCAAGGCCGGAGGTGTTGTGTGATGTATGTCGTGCACGATCCACCTGGGCCGCGAGCTGTCGCATGCTGGCATGCTCCGTTCACTGCTGCGTGCCATTGACTCGTTTCACGCCTCGTGTCTTGCCCCCTCCTTTAAGGTTCGAGCGTATGCAGCATTCGACGCAGAATCTTGCCCGTGCTGGTTTTGGGCAGGTCTTCGACGATCTGGTAGACGCGGGGCACTTTGTAAGCGGCCAGACGTGCCCGGCAATGCGCCTCCAGCGCTGCCAGGTCGACCTGAGCCCCGTGTCGAGGGACGATGTAGGCTTTGGCCAGCTCGCCCTTCACGTCGTCGACGACGCTGCCCACTGCGACGAGCGCGACGTCGGGGTGCTCCGCGATCACTCGCTCAAGCTCGGCCGGATAGATGTTGAAACCGCCGGTGATGATCATGTCCTTGAGCCGGTCCACCACGTAGAGGTAGCCGTCCTGGTCCTGGCGCACGAGGTCACCGGTGTGCAGCCAGCCGTCAGGGTCGATCGCGTCGGCGGTGGCGTCGGGCCGGCAGAGGTAGCCTGCCATCACCACCGGGCCGCGGATCTGCAACTCACCGACGCTCCCCGCAGGCAGCACTTGGCGCGCCCCATCGGTGGCTATCACCCGTGCCTCCAGGTGGGGCAAGGCAATGCCGATGGAGCCGTGGCGGGTCGGACCATAGGCACTGTGCGTGGTGCCCAGCCCGCCTAGTTCGGTCATGCCCCACAACTCGATCAGCGGGCAACCGAATACGGCCTCGACATCGCGCATCTTGGCCTCGGGCATTGTCTGGCCGCCGACAGTGCATCGGCTTAGCGACGACAGGTCGTATGCGCTGAGCCTTGGGAAGTTGAGCAGGTACATGTACATCGTCGGCACACCCTCGAACAGGGTCGCTCGGTGGGTCTGGATGCTATCGAGCACACGCTCGGCGTCAAACACCGGGTGCAGCACCAGCGTCATGCCGTAGGCGATGGCGGCGTTCATCACAATGTTGCCGTAGACATGGGAGCAGGGCAGGGCACTGACTACCGTGTCAGCGGCGCTGCGTACGTGCATCGTGGCCGTCATCGCGGTGTTCATCAGGATGCTGCGGTGGGTCAGTAGCGCACCTTTCGGATGCCCTGTGGTACCGGAGGTGTAGGCCACCGTGCAAGGCTGGTCCAGCGTGATGTACGCCACCGGGCACGTGCTGGCTGCGGTCTCCAGCAGGTCGTTGAAATCCACGGCGCCCGGTGGTGTTTCACCTCCGTAGGAAACGCACAAGTGCAGCTTGGTATTGACGCGAATCCGTGCCAGGCCGGCGATGCGCTCGTGCGAGCCCAATACTGCGACGGCGCCGCAATCGTTCATCGCGTAGGCTGCCTCGTCAGGCGTGAGCATCAGGTTCAGCGGATTGACGATGCCGCCGAGCTTCAGCACCGCGTAATAACCGATGATCCATTCTGGGCAGTTGGGCGAGTACAGTGACACGGTGTCGCCGGCCCTCAGACCGCGAGCCAGCAGCGCGGCAGCCAACATGGAAGACGCATCGTCGAGTTCGCGGAACGACCAGTTGCGTTCGTCGAACACCAGTGCGGTCTTGTCGCCGAAACGCTGGGCGGCCTCGCCGATCAGTGCGCCAACCGACGTCGACATCGCGGTGGCGCTCATGGCAGGACCTTGCGCATGATGGTTTGCACATTGCAGTATTCGGCCAGCCCGTGCAGCGAGTTCTCGATCCCCAGGCCTGAATGTTTGTGGCCGCCAAAGGCGATGTCAGGCGCGAACACATGTGCCTGGTTGATCCAGACCGTGCCGGCCTCGATGCGCCGTGCCACCTGTTCGGCCTTGACGATATCCTTGCCCCATACCGTTGCGGCCAGCCCGTACGGAGTATCGTTCGCTCGTGCGATGACCTCGTCGATGTCTCGGTATTTGAGCAGCGGCAGCACTGGGCCGAAGGCTTCTTCGGCAACAACGCGCGAATCCTCAGGAGGGTTGTCCACCAGCGTGATCGGGATGAAGTAGCCGGGCTGTTGTATCGGTTTGCCGCCGAGCAGGAATGTCAAGCCAGCTGCCTGGCTGGCCTCGAGCAGTTGCGAGACCTTTTCGAATTGCATCCTGTTCTGCAGCGGGCCCAGCTGCGTGTCAGCCTCAATGCCATTGCCCACCTTCACGTTCTTGGCGTAGGCCGTCAGTTCACGGGCCACGTCCTGGTAGACGTCCTCGTGTACGTACAGTCGCTTGCAGGCGACGCAGAACTGCGCGCTGTTGGCGAACGCGGCCCAGAACAGATCTTTGGCGATAGCCTTGGCATCCACATCGGGTAGCACGATGGCCGGATCATTGCCGCCCAGTTCGAGGGTCAGGCGCTTCAGGTTGACGGCGGCGCTCTGCATCACGTGGCGACCGGTCGCAGTGGATCCGGTGAACGAGATCTTGCCGATTGCTGGGTGTTCGGTGATCCACTGACCGAGCTCGTTGCCACCGGACAGTACGTTCAACACCCCGGGTGGCAATACCTGCTGCGCAAGCTCGCCGAACCACAGCGTGCAGAGCGGTGTGTGAGGTGAAGGCTTGAGGACCATCGTGTTGCCGGTGACCAATGCCGGGGCGATTTTCCACACGGCCAGCAACAGCGGGAAGTTCCAGGGCGTGATGGCGCCTATCACGCCGATCGGAACATGGCGGGTCACGACCTCGACGTCGCCCTGGCTGGACACCTGCTCTTCAAGCGATTGCTTGGCGATTTCACGCAACCAATGTATCGAGCCGCCGATTTCCCACTGCGCCCCGGCTCGGCTCTTGCCCTGCTCGGTGATCAGCAAATCGATGAAGGCTTCCTGGTTTTGCTCGATCAGATCGCCCAGCCGGGACACCCTGAACTGGCGCTCGGCAATCGCGCTGTTCGCCCACCCGGGGAGCGCTGCACGGGCTGCAGCAACGGCCTGCTCCAAGTGCTCGCGAGAGGCCAGTGGGACATTGCAGATGGGTTGTTCGGTGGCGGGGTTCAGTGCAGGCGCTGTTTCTGCGCAAAAAACGCGTTTGCCGTCGATCGTCAGTGAATATGGGGTATTTTTCATATTATCTCCCGTCCCACCAGTTATTGATCCATGGGCTGATTGGATGATAAGCGCAGCCGTTCGCTGTGACCGGCGGCGGCGTCCGCCATTGCGACGGATTCGTCCGTCGCCTGGCTGGAGAAACCGGCTTGTGCCGTGGCCTAGTGCACCCGCGACTGTGGCGTCGTGGTGCCAGGCGGTACTGACCGGGCTGTTCTTTCAGCTCGCACGGCGGCAAGACGGCTCGGCGTCTAACGAGTCCGGGGCATGGAAATAGCGGGAAGGGGCGACTCCGTGGTGGCGTTTGAACGCTCCGCGAAAGGCTGCATCCGAGGCGTAGCCAAGTTCAAAGGCCAGTTGCTTGAGGTTGGAACGCGACTCGCCGATGCGTTCGGCGGCGAGGTGCATTCGCCACTGCGTGAGATAGTCGATCGGTGTGGCTTCGACCAATTCGGCGAAGCGCGCCGCGAACGAGGTACGAGACATCCCGGCCTCGCCCGCCAGTGAACCGACCGTCCACTCGGCACCCGGCTCCCGGTGAATGGCCACCAGGGCCTTCGCGATGCGCGGATCGGCCAGGCCTCGTAACCAGCCGCGGCCGCCCTTCGATTCACTCAACAGGTGCGAGCGGACCATGCTGACGAATATCAGTTCTGCAAGCAGGCGCGCCGTGGCGGTGTAGCCTCCCTGGCCGGTGTTTTCCGACAGCAGGAATTCAATGGCGGGCCGCATCCAGGGGAGCCGGTTTGAATCGCCGCGCAGCACGATGCAGGGTGGCAGCGACATGATCAGCGGGTTGAGTTGCCCGTTGGCGAGCCCGAATGAAAGCCCCAACAGACGGGTTTCCACGCCACCGCCGCCCCACCTGAAATACACAGGACCCTCCGGTTCGCGGTCTGCCGAGAAGGCTGGGAGGCCCTGCGCAATCCAGGCTGAAACCATGTCTTGTGGGCGGGCGTCCGGTTCGCACAGCAACTGGTAGGCCCCTCGGACCAATGCCATGTCCCCGACCCCCAGCCGTATTCGTGCGTGGCCCGGCAATCGCAGCCAGCAGGGCTCCCCTTCGATGACGCCAATTGCGGTGGGGATACCCTCGATCTTGAAATTCAAGCCCCACGGATGGGATAGCCGCAGCGTACCGACGGCGGTGTAGCGCATCTTGATTGATTTGAGAATCTCGCTCAGTGCGTCCATAGACCAGTACCAATGAACATTCGAACATCGGGGGATGAGCGAGCACGACCAAGTTCTGCGCCATGTTCGCGTTCGCCGTTGGCTCGCTGCAGTTCGTGGCTGCAGGTGCGCCAACAGCGAACCTGATTACTGCAGCAGGCATACCCTTTTGGTGATCCGTCAAAGCTGAGTTCGTGTGCTTTGCAGCAGCGCGCCGACGAGCAAGGTAATCGCGAGCGGCGTCAACAGGGCAATGGCCACTAGGGTCAGCCGTAAAGCGACAGGGACACCTGGCATTTTCCATCCGACGTAGACGCCTGCGGGCGGGAAGATCAGTGTCGAAAGAACATACCCCCGATAATTCAAACCGTACTTTGAAACCATCGCGTCGATCTTATCCTTGACTGCCATATGACACTCCCAAAGCGGCCAGGCGCGAACCGAACCGTGGCCGGGATCACGAGGGGGACTGTCGCCGACGAAGGTGCTCGTGGCAGCTTGTTGGCGACATCCCGTACGGCTCGCTCAAAGCGGTTCGTCGGGCACCAGATCGAGTAGCACGAACGCCATGCGACAGACCTTGTCCGAGCGGTTGGACCAGCTGTGGTTGGTGGCGCGTTGGATGAGGATATCGCCGGGCTGCATCAGCACTTCCCCCTCGTCCATCATCGCGTAGATTTCGCCTTCGAGCACAATGGCGTAGTCCAGCGATTCGGTCTTGTGGAACCAGAAGTGGCGTGGATTGCTGTTGTCGCGCACGCCATTCTCGTCGAGAAATTTCTGCAGTGCGTTCAGGTCGTAATGCGAGTCTGGTGGGAAATCAGCTACCCGCAGCAGCGAGCCGCCGGCTGAATGGAAGCCGAAGCTGTGGCCTGGCGGTGCCGGTTCGTCGCCGGGGGCGCGTGCCCCGCCGGTGGCCCAAAGTACCTGCGCCAGCGGTTTGCCGGGCTGGTTCTGCACATTCGGCGTGTCGCCATCGGACTGGATGTAGGATTGGCCCTGTGCGTTGACGCCGGTGACGATGCGCCGAACGGGACGGTACTCAATCTGGGCTGTTGCAGCCGGTTTGGCTTGGGTTTCTGTTGTCATGTGGGTATCCCAGGGTGATGTTGTGGGGAAAGGGAGGCAAATGGGCATCGGTGGTCGCCGATGCCCGCGGGTGGTCAGCGCACGCCTGTGCCGGCCATGCTTTCCGGGGCGAAGTACGAATCCCTGACACGTGGCGAGGCGATCCTGTAGTGCTGCTTGGACTCGGCCGCCACTTCTGCGGCCAGGTAAGTGCCGGCCTGCAGGTCGTAGATGGTGAAGCCGTTAGGCACCACGCCGGGCAGGTCAGGAAGGACGGTTGGCGTGGGGTAGAGCACACGCCACAGTTGACCCTTGGCGTCCGAGCGGTCGGCCATCACTGGAATCCAGGTGTCTTCGTCGAAGTAGTAAGTGGACTTGGCGACCACATGGCGCTTGCCGGGTTTGAGCGTGGCTTCCACCACCCAGACGCGATGGAGCTCCCAACGCATGTAGTCGGGGTTGATATGCTTGGGACCGAGCAGTTGGCTGTCCTGGGTCGCGGTCAACGTGCGGTTGGAGTTGTACGGGATGTACAGTTCCTTCTTGCCGACGAGCTTCCAGTCGAAGCGATCGAGCTGCCCGGCACGGACTTCGAACTCGTCGAAGCTGGCCACACCGGCCAGGGCTGGTGTCGGTGTATCGCAGCAGGCATAGGGCAGCTTTCGCACGCGGCGCTGGCCGACCAGATACACCCAGTTGTTGCTGTTGGCCTCGTCCACGGTTTGCTTGCCGATGATCGCTTCGCCCGCGCGGATTGCCGGGCCTTTGGTGTCAACCCGTGTGTTCCAGTAGCTGGTCGTCCCGGCACTGGGTGTAGTGTTTTCCTTGAAGTAGTAGGGCGCAGTGTTGTACTGGACGATATCGCTGAGCAGCACTGGCTTGCCGTCCGCCGTCACCTGATAGTTGCGAGCCTCCTTGACCCAGGATTCTCCGCGCCAGCGCACCAGTGAGTTCAGCACGACTTGTTCGCCGGTCTGCGGGATGGGGAAGGGAAAACCGCCATATGCACCCTGTGCATACACTCCTGAAGCTCCGGTGGCCAGCGTGGCGACGGTCGCGTTCTTGAACGTGTTGTCATAAACGTACTGAGGGAATGCGGCGGTGCGGTGGGTCTTGTAGACATCGATGCGGTAGGTCGGGTACTTATCCAGCAGGGCCTTGACGCCGTCGCTGAGCTTGTCTGAGTGCTCGCCGACGTTCTTCGCGGTGATACTGAACAGCGGTTTTTCATCGGCGAAGGGGTCGGGGCGACGGCCTTCGTAGACGACCTTGGGGTCGACCATGCCGCCTGTCCAGGCGGGGATAGTGCCGTTCTGGTTGCCGGCCTTCTGGGCGCCAACCGGGGTCAGATCGCTTTGCAGTCGGGCCGCTTCCTGTGGGTTGACCTCGGCATAGGTCGCCGCAGTAACGGAGGTCAGCGCCAGGGCAAGCGCTAGCTTCGTGAGTGTCATCTCGTGTACTCCTTGAGTATCAGGCGGTCGAATCAGAACGTGCGGCGTACAGACATCGCGACGAAGTCGCGGTCTTTGAGGTATTGGCCGTAGCCGAAGGTCGGGCTTTCCCCGGCCAGGAAGGGTCTTTCCGGGCCGAAGAAGTGGTTGTAGGCAAGGCTGAAGTTCCAGGTGCCGAGGTAGTTGCCATTGACTCCGACGGAGAAATCACCGCCACCCTCGGCGGGTAGCGACGGCCCCAAGGCCATTGAACGAGAACCCTTGGGACTGTAGCCGACACCGATTGGCACGCTGAGGTCCAGGCCCGAAAGCACTTGACGGTAGGTCGGCTCCAAAACGAAGCGCACAGCGCTGGCATCACGCGTGGCGTTCGGGTCGATCGCCTCGCGGTTCTTGTCTACCGATAACACGCGGTTCCACATGTATTCGCCGGTGAACGTGGCTTCCCTTGCCAGTGCAGTGGATGGCAGCGTCCAGATCGTGCTGATGTTGAAGTGCGCGGTCTTGCCCGTGGCATAGGCGGGGTGGTGGTGGTTGTCGTTCACCAGCGACGTGCCGGTGAGCAGGCCAAGATCAACGCCGCCGGACGTTGCCAGATCCTGGTTGTGGCGGATCGAGGCTTCGGTCGATACCTGCATCGGGCCGAACGTATGCGAGGCGCTGGCACCGAAAGCGGTGATGCCTTCGTTGTAAACCATACGGTAGCTGACCGGTGCGATGACGGGTGCGCCGCTCGAGTCCGTCAGCACGCTGCCGTCGGGCAGGTGGCGCAGTCCCAGGTTGCTGATCAGCTGATGGGTCTTGGAGTGGAAGCGCACGAGGTACAGACCGAAGTCGGTGTCCGCGTACGTGAAGCGCAGTTGCAGGCCACCTTGTCCGCTGTTCTTCGCGTCCTGGTTACTGATGCGGTGGGATGTCAACGGGCCGAACAGCATCTCCTCGCCGCCCTCCGGCTGGAAATCCAGGCCAGAGAAGTAGCTGCCGGCCGCAGGCAGGCGGCTGGCATCCCAGCGCAGCTGGTAGAAAGCGCCGAGCGACACGTTATCGGTCAACTGCCACTGCGCGGAGATTTGTGGAACCGGCAGGATGGCTTCCTTGAACTGCGTGCCCGGCACCGAGGTCAGCTTGATCACGTCCACCGGGGCCATCGCCCCGGCGATACCGTTGGCGCCGAAGTACAGGGTTTCGCCCCATTGCAGTGAGTGCTGACCCAGGCGCAGGTTAAGGCGGGTCGAGCCGATGTCGAAGCCACCGAACACAAAGGCGTCCAGCAGCTCGGCTTTACGCCCATGCAGGTCCCTGGTGTCGTGGGAGAATTCGTCGTAGGCACCCTGGGCCCGGTTCGAGGTGGCTGGGGAATCGTTATCGTTGGACTTGTTGTAGACATCGTCGTACCAGCCAGCGCCACTGATGCGGAAGCCATAGGACTGCTTGTAGACCAGGTCCAGCTCACTCAACAGGTCGAGACGGTTGGAAATCAGGCCTTTGTCGAAGTTGCGATCGCCATCATCGAAGTTGCTGGCGAACGGATCGCCGGAGGTCAGCCCTGCGCTGCGATCCTTCACCCGCCATGCGGCGCTGTATTTGACGGTGTTGTCCCACCGTACGTAGAGGTCCGGGTCCGCTGTATCCAGTTCGAAGGCGTATGCGGAGTGGGATCCAGCGCATGCTGCGGCCAATGCCAGCACACGCATTTTGTCATCTAACCTGAGGTCTCTTTTTGTCATTGTTTTTCTCCGGTGTGTTGTCGATGGGGCCGACTCCTTGAGGGCCTTGGGGCGGCGAAATGCGGGAGTGCTTACATGGGCTCCCCAAGGAATCGATAGGTGTCCAGCAGCAACGCGGCAGACTTCTCTGCATTGCCAAGGGGATCGTCCCGCTCCCATTGGGAGAGTTGTCGCGAGGCTTCCCACACGCGCTTGACGCGTGGGATACGGCGGCGGCTGTATGCCTCCAGTGCGTCCATGGCTGTGCCGGGGGCGCTCAGGCATTCGGCAAGCACCACGGCATCCTCGATGGCCAGGCCACCGCCAGAGGTAAGCTGGGGGGTCGGCGCGTGCGCGGCGTCGCCCAACAGGACCACTCGGCCTCGATGCCACCACGGACCTGGCATGAGACGCACGTCGAAGGGGCGGAACAGGACTCGCTCGGGGCCAGTTACCTGATCAAGGGCAGCGCGCACGAGCGGTGCGGAGTATTCAGCCAGACGCTCCCTGAGCAACGTATCCAGTTGGTCATCCGGCATGTGCAGGTGCTGCTGGCTGCCTTCGAGGAAGAACAGATAGCAGGTGTCCTGGGCTGTCGGAATGGCACCCACGGCAACGCCCTTGTTGTTACGGAACAGGAAGAATCCATCGTGATCGGGCTGCCGCGGCGCCGAGAAACGCCATCCGCTCTGGCCCACGAATTCAGGTTCGAAGTCAGGGCCGAACACTTTGCGCCGGGTCTTGGAGTAAGTGCCATCCGCGGCCACGACGATGTCGTACTCGCCGCGAGAACCGTTGGAAAAGGTGACTTCGACGTGGTTTGCGCGCTCTTCCAGCTCCGTTACGGTGACGCCGAATTCGATTGTCGCGCCAGCCGCTATGGCGGCGCTTTCCAGTGTGTGTGCGAGGTCTGGGCGGCGGATCCCGATCCCGGGGGGGGTGGGGTTTACTGCCGTCTGGTTCCCTGCGGCATCGAATTGGCGGAACCGCTCGAACAGCAAGCCGCTTTCCAGGCAATGGCCATCCAGCTCGACCGCTCTGAGCGCGCGCAGCGTGTTGTGTAGCAGACAGATGCCCGTGCCGGCAGCAGAACTTTTCGGTGCGATGTCCACGCAATGCACGCTGAGACCGATTCGAGCCAGGGTATAGGCGGCTGTGGCGCCGCCGATCCCACAACCCACAATCAGAACTCGCTTCACATCCGACATGATTTTGTCTCCTTGTTTTTATTGTGTTTTGAAGCCGACCGGCTCAGTTGACGATCTGTGCCCGGCCTGTCAGGGCGCGGCTCTTAGAAGGCGACGTCTTGCGAGCCTTTCAATTTCAACCGTTCGCGCACATCGTCAGGTGTCGCGATTTCCATGCCCATTTCAGTCAGGATCCGGCGTACCTTGCGGACCTGTTCTGCGTTGGAGTTCGCCAATTCGCCGCGGCCGATGTAGAGGCTGTCTTCCAGGCCGACGCGTACGTTGCCCCCGACGATTGCCGACATGGTTGCCAGTGGCATCTGACTCTTGCCAGCAGCGAGAACGGACCAGTGGTAGTCACTACCGAACAGGCGATCGGCAGTGCGCTTCTGGTGCATGAGGTCTTCGGCATGGGCGCCCTGGCCACCGCGCAGGCCGAAGACGCTTTGCACGAACAGGGGCGGTTTCACCAGGCCGCGCTCAAGGAAGTAAGCCAGTGTGTAAAGGTGGCCGACGTCATAGCACTCGAATTCGAAGCGGGTGCCGCCCTGGTTGCCGATGTTTTCCAGAATCCACTCGATGTCCTCGTAGGTGTTGCGGAAGATCAAGCCCTTGGTGGATTCCAGGAAGGGTTTTTCCCAGTCGTGCTTCCACTCACGATCCCTCTGCGCCATTTCCGACAACACCAAGTTGAGCGAGCCCATGTTGAGCGAGCACATCTCCGGTTTTAGCGCGTGACCGGCCTCGGCACGCTCGGCGATCGGCATGCTGGGGCCGCCGCCGCCGGTGGAGATATTGATGACGGCGTCAGTGGCCTGCTTAATCCGGCCCACGAACTGGCGAAAGACGTCGGGGTTACCAGTGGGTTTACCGGTGACCGGATCGCGAGCGTGCAGGTGGACGATCGCTGCACCGGCCTCCACGGCCTCGATCGACTGCGCTGCAATTTCTTCCGGTGTGACCGGCAGAAACGGTGACATTGATGGCGTGTGTGCACCGCCTGTGACAGCGCAGGTGATGATGACCTTGCTCATTGGCTTTCCTCGCATCGCAAACATGAGGTGAAAAACTGTGTTGTGATCAGCCTGGAAGGCTTGGCCCTTCCAGACCTGTGGGCACATAGGCGCAAGCGATGCGCCGCTGGCCGGTAAGGCTGGTCTATCTCGTTAGCTTCGCATCATTAGTGATACTGTACGTATCGTTTTGTGTTTATAGGCGTCGTTTGTATTTCTGTCAACAGCAGTGGGGTTAACAAGCTCAAATAGCCTTTATTCTTGGAGTTGTTAGCCATTTGATCGTCTTTTAGACAACGATACGGATCGATATTTGACCGTTGACAAGCCGAGGACGTGAGCCTATAAACAAAAAACGATACGACTCGTATCAAATAATGGCTAAGCGAACGATGCCGCAGTGCGCGGAAGGAAGTGTGTGCTGGGCTGCGCCTATTGGGGGTGGTCGATGGGGTGCAGGCTTCAAGACGCAGTGATGGGGCGGTGGTGTGTCATCAACGCCCCGATTTTGACCTTAACCTGAAGGGGAAATACGCAAATGAAATTCGGCCGCATTTCGAGAGAGAGTCCGGATGGACCGATTGCCCGGTTGGTCGTAGTAGAGCCAGAGAAGGGCCGAGTAATCGATTTGGCCCGAGCCGCAGCACTGCACGCGAAGGCCACTTTTCATGCTGGCGATGCAGCTGCCGTTCGGCTCGCGCAAGCGCAGTTTCCAGGCAGCATGGCGCAGGCGCTAGCGAATGGCAGCAACCTAGTCGACGCGGCGCGCACTGTGATCGAAGGACGTTTCGGCGATGAAGCGTCGCTGCCGATTGGCGACGTTACCTGGTTGCCGGCCTCTGATCCACCCGTGCTGCGTGACGGCCTCACTTTCATCGGCCATATCAAGGGCTGGCACGAGCGTATGGGGCGTGATGTACCGGAAAGCATGCTCCTGATTCCCGGCTTCACCAAGAACTCGGCCAGCACCGTGATCGGTCACGACGCGGTAGTGCCATGGCCAGGCTACATCACCGAAAAGATGGATTACGAGCTGGAGCTGGGCTACGTGATCGGCCGCCGCGGTTCCAGCGTGCGTCCGGAAGAGGCGCTCGACTACGTATTCGGCATCACGCTCTACAACGATTTCAGCGGTCGCGGGCTGCAGCACAACGAACTGCCGATTGGCATGGGCAGCACCAAGAGCAAGGATTTCGCCCACGCCATCGGCCCGTGGATCACCACGCTGGACGAGTTCGAGGACCTGGACGCGATTTCGATGGAAGTGCGCGTCAACGGCGAAACCTGGGGCAAGGGCAACAGTGGCGGGAAGCTGTGGACCGTGGCTGAACTGGTCGCCTATGTCTCGCTCGGCGAAATCATCGAGCCGGGCGATGTGATCGGTTCGGGCACCATGGGTGGCGGTTCGGCGCTGGAGCTGGGCCGTCAGCTCGAGCCGGGCGATGTGGTTGAGCTTGAAGCCGACAACATCGGCGTGCTGCGTACCACCATGGGCCAGAAGGAGGAGGGCTTGTGGTGGCCAACGCCGCGACAGCCCTTCATGTAATGCCGGTGCGCGATAACCCGACCCGCGCGTTGGTCGCGGGCGCAGTGGCCGGGGGGCGTTGCAATGTCCCGCTGGACGCCAATCCGGCCCTGGTGAGTCTGGGTGCCGTACTGGCGGAGGGTAGGCCAGGAGCGCTGCAGCTGCGCTTCGAGGCTCCGCCATCCAGCACCCAGGGTAACGGTGTCGTTTCTGGCGGCACTCTGGCGAGCATGCTCGACATCGCGATGGCCATGGCTGTGCTGTCGGTCCTGCCGCCGGGGCGTACCTGCGCGACGACGAGCCTGTCGGTCAACATGATCGCTGCTGGCCAGGCCGGGGCTTTCCTGGCCCGGGCCAGTGTTGATCGCAGTGGTCGCAGCGTGGCCTTCGCTCGTGCAGATTTGTACGACGCCGACGGGCAGCGGCTACTGGCCACGGCATCGTCCTCCCTCGCGCTGTTCGACGAGCGGCCGGCTTAACCTGCCGGGGCCAAGGGGCTGGGAAATCTGGTCCCTTCTTGCCGGCGATCCGGCTCTCGCCATGGGCACGTAGTCGTTCGAAAGTCCGAATTTCAGGAGCAGAAACACTCATGAAACTTGCAAGTCTTAAAAGCGGTGGCCGTGATGGCACACTGGTTGTCGTTGACCGCAGGCTCGAGCGCGCCGTGCGTGTGCCGCATATCGCCACCACCCTGCAGCAAGCGCTTGAGCGCTGGAGCGAGGTCGCCGCGCCGCTGGCGTTGGTGACACAGGAATTGGAAGCCGGGGTGCGCGCCGATGCCTTCGCTTTCGATACTTTGCAGGCCGCCAGCCCGCTTCCGCGTGCCTACCAGTTTCTCGATGGTTCGGTGTATCTGCACCACATGGAAAAAGCGCGCAAGGCGCGTGGCGCGGCGATGCCGCCGAACTACAAGACCGACCCGCTGATGTACCAGGGCTTGTCGGATGCTTTCTGCGGTCCGCACGATCCGTTGCTGTTGCCCGACGAGAGCCTTGAACTCGACTACGAGGCCGAGATCGCTATCGTTACCGACGAAGTGCCGATGGGCACGACGGTGGAGCAGGCATCGAGTTACATCCGGCTCGTCATGCTGCTCAACGACTACACACTGCGTGCGTTGACCCGTACCGAACTGCCCAAGGGCTTCGGCTTCCTGCAGGCCAAGCCGACCAGCGCGTTCTCGCCGGTTGCGGTGACGCCTGATGAGTTGGGTGCGGCCTTTGACGGCGAGCGCTTCACGCTGCGTGTGCGCTCCAGTGTGAACGGGCAGAGGATGGGCGAGCCCGACGCTGGGCGCGACATGTTCTTCACCTATCCGCAACTGATTGCTCATGCGGCGCGCACGCGCACGCTGTCGGCCGGCACGATCATCGGCGCCGGGTCGATTTCCAACCAGGACGAGAGCGTCGGCTTCGGCTGCATCGCCGAGGCACGCATCCACGAGCAAGGCGTGCACGGCGCACCGCGTACCCCCTGGCTGCGCTTCGGCGACCGTGTGTGTATAGAGGCATTCGATGTGACTGGCGCCTCGGTCTTTGGTGCCATCAATCAGGTCATTGAAAAAGGGGTGAGGTCGAAATGATCGTCGAGCACCGCATCTACACCACCCACCCAGGGCAGGTGCATGAGTACCTGGCCTTGTACGAGGCAGAAGGCCTGGCGATCCAGAAGCGCATTCTGGGGCGCATGGTGGGGTACTACCGCAGCGAAATAGGTGGGCTCAATCAGGTCATTCATCTGTGGGCCTACGCCGACCTCGCTGAACGTGATCAGCGCCGTGCGGCGTTGCTGGCCGATGAAGGCTTCAGGCACTACGTACGCAAAATCACGCCCCTG
This sequence comes from Pseudomonas inefficax, assembly GCF_900277125.1. Lineage (GTDB taxonomy): Bacteria > Pseudomonadota > Gammaproteobacteria > Pseudomonadales > Pseudomonadaceae > Aquipseudomonas > Aquipseudomonas inefficax. Next base: position 184,510 of record NZ_OPYN01000164.1, on the reverse strand, counting down.
CTCGCGGGCCAGGAGTCTCGCATCCTGGTGCCTGCGCCGTTTTTCACGCCGACCTGGCAGGACTGAGTTATCCAGGCCCAAACCATAAGGAGACCACACCATGCTGTGCAAGAAACTTCACCATGCCGCTTTTCGTTGCCGCGATGCGCGCGAAACGGTCGAGTTCTACACGAATATGCTGGGCCTGCGCTTTACCCATGCGATGGGGGAGGACCATGTGCCGTCCACTGGCAAGTACAGCCCACACGTGCACATTTTCTTCGAGATGGAAGACGGTAGCCACATCGCGTTCTTCGAATGCCCGCTGGATGAGGGCGAGGTGTCCGGGCGCGACCCGAAAACCCCTGGCTGGATTCAGCATTTCGCCTTCGAAGTGGCCGACATGGAGATTTTACTGCAGGCCAAGGCCGACCTCGAGGCCAAGGGCTTGAAGGTGATCGGGCCGACCAACCATGACGACTTCATCGAGTCGATCTACTTTTTCGACCCTTCCGGGCACCGGCTGGAGCTCACGGTTCGTACCTGTCACGACCCCAAACGCTTGCAGAGTTTCGTCGACGAAGCGCCCGAAGTACTCGCATTGTGGGACCAGACCCATGACTGGTCGCAGCGCGAGAAAGTGTTCGGTACCCAGTCAGGCTACACGCGGTCGGAGTGAGGTCCGGGCCGGGGCATCCATGGCATTGGTAACTAGACAAGGAGACGGATATGGCATTTAGCCAGGAAATTCCGGCTGAGCCGCTGGATGTGATCGTGGCCGGTTACGGGCCCGCTGGAGCGACGATCGCTGGCTTGTTGGGCCGGCGCGGTTGGCGCGTGGCGGTGCTCGATCAGGCGGCCGCTATCTACGACAAGCCCAGAGCCATTACTGCCGATCACGAGGCACTGCGTGTGTTGCAGGAAATTGGCATAGCAGACGAAGTGGCGGCGATGTCCACGCCGCACCCCGGTACCGACTACACAGGTCTCGAAGGGCAGGTCATCAAGCGCTTTTACCCTGGGTCCGACGAGCCGCTGGGGTGGATGCAGAACTGGATGTTCGAGCAGCCGAAGCTGGAGGGCTCGATGCGCCGGGCGGTGCAGCGGATGCCGTCGGTTTTGACCCTGTTGCAGCACCAGTTGCTTGAGGTGAGCCAGGATGCCGATAGCGTCGAGGCCCGTGTATGCCGTCTCACCGACGGCACCACGCATACGCTGCGTGCGCGCTGGCTGGTCGCAGCCGATGGTGCTAGCAGCACCGTGCGCAAGCAGTTCTCGCCAGCGATCGAAGACTTGGCTTTCGATGAGTGGTGGCTGGTTGTCGATGCCTGGGTGCGTGGGCCGGTGGAGCTGCCCTCACGTTGTGTGCAGTACTGCCGTCCGTCACGGCCTGGCACCTACATCGTCGGACCGGACGCGCTGCGGCGCTGGGAAATCAAGATGCTACCAGGTGAGACGCCGCAGCAGTTCCAGGATCACGCCGAGGTCTGGCGCGTGCTCGGAGAGTTTGTCGACCCCAGCGGGCTGGAGCACTGCCGTACCGCCATCTACCGTTTTCACGCGCTGGTGGTTGAGCAATGGCGTCACGGGCGCGTGTTTCTGCTTGGCGATGCCGCGCATCAGATGCCGCCCTTCCTCGGCCAGGGGCTCTGTGCGGCAGTGCGTGATGCCTTCAACCTGGCGTGGAAGCTCGACGCGGTAATGTGCGGTCGGGCCACGCAGCAGTTGCTCGACAGCTACACCGAGGAGCGCAAGCGCCATGTGCGTACCGTGGTCGGCCACGCCAAGGCATTTGGCCTGATCATTGGCGAACTCGACGAGCAAGCTGCTCGCGAGCGCGATAAGCGTTTGGAGGCCGAGCTCGTCTCGGGTGCTGCGCAGACGATCCGTGCGCAGTTCACTCCAGGCCTGGTAACGGGCCTCATCGATCGTGATGTCGAGGGTGTCCCGAGCGTTGGTGCGGGCGAGTTGTTCGTGCAGCCTTGGGTGCGTGAAGGTGATGCGCAGTGGCAGCGGCTCGACGATGTGCTGGGAGCGAACTTTGCCATCGTCGCGACCTCGAGCGAGGTGCTGAGTGCGTTCGACGAACAAACGCGTGAGTCTTGGAAGGCGCTGGAGGGACGATTGATCCAGATCCAGCCTCAAGCGCTGGCGGCGAACGGTGGCGCGTGCGACGCATGGGTGCTGCAGGAACGCGAAGCCCTGTTCAACGGTTGGCTGGAGCGCCTGGGCGCTGTGGCGGCCGTGGTTCGACCGGACCGCTATGTGTATGGCGTGGCATGTTCGGCAGAAGAGCTGCGCCGACTGGTGCATGAGCTCGCGCAAAAGATGTTCCAGGCTGATGCCGCGTGCGTCAGTGCGTCTTGCGATGAAGACTGTATTGCGGTGAGTCCGTGAGCGGCTCCCCGTATCTGGCCTACGCATCCTGGCATTGGGACGCGAATGTACCGATATGAATCCTATTGCTGTATCTAATGAATGAAGGAGAGACGTGTGTCCATCATCGGAATTGAATCGCTTGTATACGGTGTGGAAGAGAAAGACTTCGCAGACTCGGTCCGCTTCTTCGAGGACTTCGGGCTGCCGCTGCGCAAGGTGTCGGAAGGCTTGGCCACATTCCGATTGGCGGAGGGTAGTCATGTTGAAGTTCGCAAGCTCGATGATCCGTGGTTCTTGCCGTCCGCGCAGCGGGGGACCGGTGTACGCGAATGCATCTGGGGCGTGGAATCGCAGGAGAGCCTCGAGGAGCTTCTGATAGACCTGCGCCGCGACCATGACGTGCGTCTGGACGAGGACGGTACTGCCCGTTTCACCACGGCATTCGGCCAGGCAGTCGGCTTGAAGGTGTGGCGCAAGCTGCCTGTACACTCGGCACCGACGCCGTTCAATTCGCCTGGCAACTTCAATCGTGTCAATCAGGTGCGCAAGTGGATCAGGCGGGCCATTCCCACCACCATCCAGCACGTCGTATGGGCGTTCCCGGACGTGAACCAGGTGTTGGACTTTTATCGCGATCGACTGGGTTTCCGACTGGCGGAAATCCAGATCGGCGCTGGGGTGTATGTACGTGCCTCGGGAGCGCAGGATCATCACAACATCTTCATTGCCGATGCATCCAACCAGGCACTTGGGTTCGACGGCAGCATCAGCTTCCACCATGCCAACTTTGGCGTGGAGGATATCGATGAGCTCATGGTCGGCAAGAACTACATGGAGCGCCGTGGGTGGCCAAGGTCTTCGTGGGGCATGGGGCGCCATCGCATCAGCTCTGGGGCGTTCCTGTACTTGAAGTGCCCTGCTGGTGGAGAAGCGGAGTACGGTGCCGACATCGATGTGCTCGATGATCGCTGGGTGCCGCACGTCTGGGAAGCCCGGTTCGGGTCCAATATCTTCATTCACGACATGCCGGTCTTCCTGCAGGATGAAGTGCAGTGGGACGTGGGTTATTGCGAGCCCGATGCTCGCTACCCGGATCCGTCCGCGTCGGTGGGCGAGTGTGATGGCCTGCTGGTGAAGCCCGCCGTGACAATGGCCTGAGATCGCTGAGGTGAGCTCAGGCTCTGCATCAGCGCGCGACAGAACGCCGCCACGTGCGGCGTTCTGCTCGGCGTGAACCGTCAGCAAGCGCGTGCAGTTTGCTGCCAGGGGCGTTAGCGCAGGCCGAACAACCTGGTTCTGACCGACTGTAGATGTTCGCGCATGAACTGTTCAGCCTTGCCTGGATTATGGGTGCGGATGGCGTCCACCAGCAGGAGGTGCTCGTTGTCGGTGCCATGCCGGGAATCGGTCATTGGCGCGAATACCTCCTCCATGCGTGCATCGAGGTTGACCCTTACCTGTGCGCGCATGGTGTCGTACAGCATCAGCAGCAGGGCGTTGTGTGTCGCCTCTGCAATAGTCCGGTGCAGGCGCTCGTCCAAGCGCTTCCAGGGCATGAACGGCCCCGGCGCCTGCATTTCGGTCAGGCACTGCTGCAACGCGGCGATGTCCGCTGGTGTCGCGTGCACCGCAGCTTGCGCAGCCAGTTGTGGCTCCAGCACCAGCCGTGCGTCCATCAAATTGTCGACGCTGATCGAGGAGGACCAATTGCCGTCATCGACCTTCAGTTGGCGTGCGCCGATGAAGGTGCCTTTGCCCACATGACGCCAGATCAGCCCTTCGTCCTCCAGGCGCTTGAGCACGGTGCGTAAACGCCCTCGGGACATGTCCAGCGCCTCGCACAGTTTTGGTTCCGGCGGCAGGCGCAGGTCGCCACCCTTGGCCGCACGGCCTTCGATGTATTCGCGTAGCCGCGCTACATCGTCTTCGATCAGTTTCATAGATTCCGCCATGTTCGTTGGCCTCCCTGGTACGGGGAGGTTGAGCGAGTTGCCATCAGCCAGTCGGCGTTTTGTCGGATTGGGTGCAGATTGGAGCGTGTTAAAGTGCTTTATTTTAGGTTCAATTTATGGATTGATGCGTTTATTGGTTTCTGATTATGCCACACAGAAAATAGCATTGTACCCATGATCAATTGCCCCGAGGACGGGGTCTGGAGTTTTCTTATGTCGAACATGCGCACTACCCAATCCGAAACCATCCCTGTAGAGGCCTCTGCGGCACTGTCTAGCGCAGTGTGGACGCTCGATCCCGCCCATACCCATATCGGTTTTACGGTGCGCCACCTGGGTCTGACCCGCACGCCGGGCATCTTCAAACGCTTCAGTGGCCAATTCGCTTTCGACGACTTGAACATCGAAGCTTCGAGCGGGACGTTTGAAGTCGATGCGGCGTCGATCGACACCGCGCTAGACCTGCGTGACGAACACCTGCGCGGCAGCGAGTGGTTCGATGTGCAGGCGTATCCGAAGATCGTCTTTGTCTCCCGCGCCGTGCGGCATATCGAGGGCAGGCAGTATGTCATCGACGGGGACCTGACCTTGCGTGGAATCACACTGCCCATTGCTTTCAACATGACGCTGATTGATCGGGCAGTTAATCCTTGGACTCAAGCCCCTGTGGTCGGGTTCGAGGCCGTGGCGGGCATCAGTCGCAGCGCATACGGCATGAGCGCGTTTCCGGGGGCATTGTCGGACGAGGTGCGGTTGGCGGTTTCGATCGAATTGGTTCGCGCCGAACAAAATTGATTGTCTTATGATGCATTTCAATTTTGTTATTGACATGTCAATTGATGGTTAATAGGCTGGTCGGTAGCTAGGCATGGCGCTCTCGCTACTTGCGATGCCTGCCCTCGCTCACCTGTCCTGAGAACGGTTCAATTACCTAAGGTCTACGATCCATGAGCATTCCTGCCCCCGCCCCTGTGTTCGTTTCCAGTGAAGCCGCCCGTGAGGTCTTCGACTGGAAGGACGCCATCGGTGCTTTGCAACTGGCGTATTCGCAGTCACAACCGCCGCAGTCCACGCCGCCGCGCAGCGTCGCCGCGCTGCACAAGACTTGGCTGCGTACGCTGCCAGCGGTGCCAGTCACGGGTCGCTATTACGGTGCCAAACTCATGGGGGCGGCGATGGGCGTGGACAAGCCGGCGGTGGAGTACGTGATCGTGCTGTTCGATCGCCAGACCAGCCGGATCGCCGGTTTCGTCGACGGCGCCCTGGTCACCGGTTTCCGTACCGCCGCCACCTCTGCTGCTGCGCTCGATCGTCTTGCGCCGCCCGGCCCCGCGCGCCTTGGCGTGCTGGGTAGCGGCCTGGAAGCCTCGATGCATGTGCGCGCCATTGCCAGTGTGCGCGAACTGAGCGAAGTCGTGGTCTTCAGCCCCACGCCGGAAAAACGCGCGGCGTTCGCCGAAGCCGTGACGCGTGATCTGGGCGTGCCGGCGCGCGGCGTCGGGTCGGGTCGGGAGGCGGTCGAGGGCGCCGACCTGGTGCTGTGCGCGGCACGTTCGCGCGATGAACAGCCCACGCTCTATGCCGACTGGCTCAAGCCTGGAGCCACGATCGTGTCCATCGGTTCCACTGTCCCTTCGCAGCGCGAGATCGACGTTTCCGTGGTCGAGCGTAGCGACATCATCGTCTGCGACATGCTGGAAGAAGTGCTGGAAGAGACCGGTGACATGCTCGAGGCGAACAAGGCCGGGCTGCACTTCCACGACAAGTCCTACAGCCTGGTCGACTTGATGAGCGGTGCCCTCGATGAGCGCTTGCTACAGGCCCAGACGCGCATGTTCAAGTCGGTCGGTGGCGGCCTGCAGGATATCGTCGTCGCTGAATTGATCCTCAGTCGGGCGATCGCGGCCGGCTCGGCCACGCCGTTGCCAATCCAGTTCGAAACCAAGTACCTCTGAATAGACCAAGGAAAACAACAATGGCCAGCTATAGCAGAAAAGAAGCTCGCGAATGGGCACGGCAGAACCTCGTCGGCGTTGCCAACGTCACCATTCCCACGATGACCTCGGACTTCACCCGCTTGAACGAGAAGGCCATCCGTCATGACGTCAATCTGACCATCGAGCACGGCTTCGTCGGCTCGCTCGCCGTCTCGGAGGTGCCGCTGAGCTTCGAGGAGCATGACCAGTTCCAGCAGATCATGGTCGACGAAGCCAAGGGCCGCCTGATCGTGGTCCACCATGCGGTATTCAACACGCTCGAAGACAACATTGCCGCGGTCAAGCGCGCCGAGGCCAACGGCGCCGAACTGGTATTGCTGGGCTACCCTCCGCACTTCTATCCAAAGTCGTATGAAGAGGTCTACCAGTACAGCAAAGCCATGTGCGATGCCACCAACCTGGCGGTCATGCTGTTCCCTGTACCGATCTGGGGCTTTGGCCGGCTGCACCCGGCCGACATTCCGGTACCGGTACTGCGCCGCCTGGTCGACGACTGCCCGAACGTGGCTGCGATAAAGACCGAAGGTGGCATGCCTTACATCATGTCAGCCATTGAGGTGCACCGGCACTTCCACAAAGAGGTGGTGATCTCGTCGCCGCTGGAGTACGAGTACATCCCGCTGGCCCAGGTCATGGATATCCCGTTCTGCGGCACAAACTACAGCGCCTTCTTCGGTCCGGCGATCCCGCAGGCCCACAAGCTGATCCGCGAGGGTCGGTACGACGAAGCCACCGAGCTCTATTACAAGCTCGAACCGATGCGCAAGGCGGTAGCTGCCATCGGCTTCGGTGGCCATGCGCTGTCGAACCGGCTGATGTGGAAGTACCAGAGCTGGTTGCAGGGATACAACGGTGGCCCAATCCGCCACCCGACGGCGCGTGTGCATGGCCGCGACATGGCGGTGCTGCGCAGTGCCACCCAAGCCGCCGGCATGAATCCGACCAGTTCGCCGGATGAAGACTTCTTCATCGGCCGCAACCCGGCTTGAGGGGACGGACATGAGTGAATTGAAGCAACTTGAGCTGAAGGATCCCGACCTGCTGCGCCAGGCCATGCTGATCGGCGGTCAATGGGTGCAGGCCGATAGCGGGCAGACCATCGAGGTGCGCAACCCCGCCACCGGCGAATTGGTGGCGCGGGTGCCCAATGGGGGGGCGGCGGAAACCCGTCGAGCCATCGAAGCGGCCGAGTGCGCGATGAAAGGGTGGCGCATGACGTTGCCTAAACAGCGCGCCATCGTGCTGCGCAAACTCTACGAACTGATGCACGAACACATCGATGATCTTGCGATGATCATGACCGCCGAGCAAGGTAAGCCGCTGGTCGAATCGCGCGGTGAGATCCTGTACGCAGCGGGCTTCATCGAATGGTTCGCGGAAGAAGCGCGGCGCACTTACGGCGACATCATCCCGCAGAATGTCGATGGCCGGCGGATTCTTGCACAGAAAACGCCAATCGGCGTGTTCGCTGCGATCACACCTTGGAACTTCCCTGCGGCGATGATCACCCGCAAGGCCGGCCCGGGCTGGGCGGTGGGCTGCGCCGGTGTGATCAAGCCGGCCAGCCAGACACCACTGTCGGCGTTGGCGCTGGCGGTGCTGGCTGAACGTGCCGGCCTGCCCGCAGGCGTATGCAATGTTGTCACGGGGTCGGCGCGTGCCATAGGTGGCGAGCTGACCGCCAACCCTATCGTGCGCAAGCTCTCGTTCACAGGTTCCACCGAGGTAGGCGCGCAACTGTTGGCGCAGTGCGCACCGACGATCAAGAAAACCAGCATGGAGCTTGGCGGCAATGCTCCGTTCATCGTGTTCGACGACGCCGATGTCGATGCCGCGGTGCAGGGTGCGCTTGCCGCGAAATATCGCAATACCGGGCAGGCTTGCGTAGCCGCGAACCGCATGTTGGTGCAGTCCGGCATCTACGATGCCTTTGCCAGAAAGTTGGCCGAAGCTACCGCCGCCCTGAAGGTCGGCAACGGCATGGACGAGGGTGTAGTGCAAGGACCGCTGATCAACGAAAGCGCGGTGCGCAAAGTCGAGGAGCACATCGAAGATGCGGTGGCCAAGGGCGCGCGGGTGATCGCTGGCGGCAAGCGTCATGGGCTGGGTGGCTCCTTCTTCGAGCCTACCGTTCTCGCTGACGTGCCGCTAGACGCACTGATCTTTAGCGACGAAACCTTTGGGCCGGTCGCGCCGCTGTTCCGTTTTGAAACCGAAGAGCAAGCCATTGCCTTGGCCAACGACACGCCGTTCGGCCTGGCGTCATACCTGTATGCGCGCGACGTGGGGCGCATCTTCCGGGTGGTCGAGCAATTGGAATTCGGCATGGTCGGCGTGAACGAAGGCCTGATTTCTACCGAAGTTGCACCGTTCGGTGGTGTCAAGGCGTCCGGGTTGGGGCGTGAAGGTTCCAAGTACGGCATCGATGACTACCTCGAAATCAAGTACGTGGCGCTCGGAGGGCTCTGAGGCAGCATTTGGGTAATGCCTGGCTGGAGGGTTGGGTGGATGCTCGACCCTTTGGCCGGTTGTTTAGCGTAAAAGACCTTTAATTAAAACGTTACGAGTCGTATTGTTTTGTTTTGTGCGCATCAGACCCGGTATGGGTCGTATAAAAACAAGAACGCATCAAAGGAGACAAGCATGTACAAAGCGCTAAGTCTTGAGGGCAAGGTCGCGATCATCACGGGGGGCGCCGGCGGTATCGGACAGGCCACCATCGAGCTGATGGTCGGACGTGGAGCGCGCGTAGCCATCGCCGATATCGCACTGGATCGCGCGCAGGCAGTCGCCGCGAAATATGGCGACTCGGCGCTTGCTATCGAGATGGACCTCACCGACGAGGACTCCATCAAGCGCATGGTGGTGCGTGTAGTGGAGCACTTCGGCCGCATCGACATCCTGCATAACAACGCCACTGCGGTCGGCCAGCACCTGGTCGCGGCCGACAACGCGATTGGCGAGATGTCCACCGACACCTGGGACACATTCTTCGATACCAATTGCCGCGGAACGATGATCGTCACCCGCGAGGCGTTGCCGCACCTGATCGCCAGCGGCGCTGGCGCCATTGTCAATACCGTGTCCGGCATGGCGTTGCAGGGCAACATCCGCTTCCACGCGTACAGCGCGACCAAGGCGGCCATGATCCAGATGACCCGCGCCGTCGCCACCGCCTACGGGCGTAAGGGCGTGCGTTGCAACGCCGTCGCGCCGGGGCTGGTGTTGACCGAAACAGTGGCCAAGGATTTCCCGCCGGCGATGCTCAAGCTGGTGTTGGACGAAACGCCTCGCGACCGTGTCGGCGCCCCGCATGACATCGCCGAGGTTGTGGCGTTTCTTGCGTCCGATGCCGCACGCAATATCACCGGACAAACCCTGGTGGCCGATGGCGGTGTGTCGATTCATATCCCGGGCTTTTCCGCCTACCGCGAATTCTTTGGAGAGTGAGCATGGGCCTGGATGAGTTGACGATCAGCCGGCGTCGGTTTTTGCGCGCGGGCAGTGGGGTCGCCGCGCTGGCCGTGCTTGCGAATTCCCCATGGTTGGCGATGGCGTCTGCGCGGCCGCTGCCGGCCAATGACATCCGTTTCATCGTGACCGACCGACGCCATGCGCTAAGTGTGGCATTCGCCAAGGCTTATGTCGCACGTGGTAGCGAGCCGCTGGAGGTGGTCGATGGGCTTACGCGTCTTTGGCAGCAGTCGCTGTTACCGATGTGGAGGCGCCGAGACGGTGCCGTCGCAGGCTTGACCACGCGAGCGGTGTGGCAGTGCCTTGCCGAGCAGGCGCGCAGCCATTCGCTTCGTACCCGGGCGCTGGCGCCAGTAGGCGTCAACGATGGGCATCCCGATAACCTCGTCTCCTGGATCATCGCGTGACGCCATGAAAACACCATTGAATGTATCGCCCCAGGACTTTGCCAGTGCATTGCAGGCGTTCGCCAACGTCGTCGGCAAGGAATGGGTATTCACCAGTGACGAAGACCTTTTCGCGTACAAGGATGCCTATTCACCGCTGCGCGACACGCCGGAAGATCGCAGTGCCTGTGCTGCCGTCTCGCCAGCGACTGTCGAAGAAGTGCAGGCGGTGGTGCGCATCGCCAACACGTACAAGATCCCGATCTACACCATCTCCACTGGCAAGAACCTTGGCTATGGTGGCTCGGCGCCAAACCATTCGGGGTCGGTGGTGCTCGACCTCAAGCGAATGAATCGAATCATCGAGGTCAACGAGAGTAATGCCTACGCCATCGTCGAGCCAGGCGTTACCTATTTTGATCTCTACAACTACATCAGTGAGCGCGGGTTGAAGCTGTGGGTGGACGCGGCCGACCCTGGGTGGGGTAGCGTGCTCGGCAATGCCATCGATCATGGCGTTGGGCATACCTCGTCGCGCTTTCGCAACCACTTCGACGCGCACTGTGGCATGGAGGTAGTGCTGGCCAGCGGTGAGGTGGTGCGTACGGGTATGGGGGCGTTGCCAGGCTCCAAGACCTGGGCGCAGTACAAGCACGGCATGGGGCCGATTGTCGACGGCATTTTCTCGCAGTCCAATTTCGGTATCGTGACCAAGATGGGGATCTGGCTGATGCCGGCGCCGGAAGCCTTTATGGAAGGCACGGTGTTTGCCCCGCATTACGAAGACCTGCATCCCCTGGTCGAACTGCTCAAGTACGCCGAGAACAGCGGCCTGGCACCCGGCACGCCGGAGTTGCTCAGCCCGCTGCTCGGTGTCAGCAACCAGACCAAGTTGCTGGTCGACGCTTTCTACAAGGGGCCGCCGCAATTGCCTAAGGCACAGGCGGAGCTGGTTGCAACATCCAAGGTTGGTTATTCGTCTGAGCTGGCCAGATACGGGGCAGACAATCGGATCCCGTACTGGGGGCTCTACTTGAAATTTTACGGGCCGCCCAAGGTGATCGCTGCGCAGTGGGAGGCGGTGCAGGAGCTGGCGGCCAAGTCGATCAAGGGGGCAACGTTCCAGACAGGGCCGATCCAGACAGATCCGCGCAAGGCGGCCGAGGCGTGGACGATTTACCCGCAGGACGTTGGTGTGCCGAACATGGACTTTTTTGGCATGGGTACCCGTGCTGGGGGAAACCCGGCGCCGATGCGCGGCCACATGTGGTTCTCGCCAGTGATCCCGCAAACTGCGCAGGGCATCTTCGATGCCAACCGTGTGTTCGATGAGGCAGCCAGGACCATTCCGGCATTGCAGAACGTGCCCATCTGGAATCTCAGGCCATTCGCTTTGCCAGCGCCATTCTACGAGCGCACTTTCCTGTTCATTGTCGGCTTCCCCATCACCGACGACACGGCCTTGAACAAGTCCGTCGTCAAGGCTTACCGGACGCTGCTGGACATTGGCGCGCAGCATGGTTGGGGCGAGTACCGTTGCCACACCGAGTTCCATGACCAAGCCATGGGCCTGTATTCGTACAACGACCATAGCCTGATGCGGCTACACGAGACGATCAAGGACGCCGTCGACCCCAACGGCATCCTGTCTGCGGGCCGCTACGGTATCTGGCCCCGGCACCTGCGCGGGAGGCCATCATGAAAAAAGCCATCGGTGTGCTCGGGCTGTCCTTTGCGCTCATGCCTGTCATGTGGGCGAACGCTGCAGACGGTCCGCTCAAGGAGGTTGCCGTATCGGCTGCGGCCGCTGGCGCGACACAGGCATCCCATCCGCTCGGGAAGGCGGTCTACAACCGCTGGTGCGGAATTTGTCACGGCCGTGGCGAGCGCATGCCTGGTACCGCGTCGCTGCAGGCCAAGTACCAGGGGGCGATCCCCGCGGCGTTGGAAGACCGCCGCGATATGCCCGCGCAATTCATCGAGTTCTACGTGCGCAACGGGGTGATGATCATGCCCGCGTTCCGCAAGACCGAGATCAGCGATGCCGATCTTCAAGCCCTTGTCGAATACCTTGGCCGGAGAGCCCCTTGATGGACACTACTCCCTACACACGTTCCACATCGACTGACGCCGCGCTTCAGAAGGAATCGCGCGGAGGCATCGTCGCACTGATCATTGGCCATTGCGCCGGCCTGATGGATATCACCGCCCTGCCGATCTGGGTGGGTATGGTGCTGGTTGGGAGCCTGGCCCTCGAGCCGCAGAAGGCTGGTTTCCTGCTGACCCTGTTCCTGGGTTCGGTCGTGCTCAGCAGCCTGTACTTCGCGCCCAGGCTCACCCGGATCAACCGCCGGCGCATCCAGCCGATGGCCTATGCATTGGCTGGCTTGGCCTTTGCCTGGATGACCCAGGTCGGCAGCAACTATGGACTGCTGGCGACCACGCACGTCATCGCCGGTCTGTCGGTTGGCTGCGGCCTGTCGATTGTGCATGGCACGATGGGAGGGACTGGCAATCCGCACCGCACGGCTGCGATTGCGTTCACCATGTTGAGCCTGGTGTCCACACTGATGCTGTCGATCCTGCCGCCCCTGGTCGGCAGGATCGGCCCGAACGTGTTCTTCTACACAATGGCGGGCATCATGTTCATTGCTTCCTTGGCCGGGCTGCTTGCTTTCCCGCAGATCGACAAGGTGGCCAAGCACGAGAGTCTGGCAGTCAGCAGGCTACCGGCACGCGTCTGGTTCGCCATCGCCGGCGTCAGCCTGCTGATGGTGACGCACTCGATGATCCTCGGCTTTGTCGAGCGCATTGGCGTGTCGCATGGTTTCAGCACCGCGCAGATCACCACAGTGTTGGTCGTCAGCGGCTTGGCAAACCTTGTGTTTGTCACCCTGTCCGGCCCACTGGGGAGCCGCCTTTCGGCTGGCTGGGTGGTTGTGATCGGGCCGTTGATCCAGGCCACTGCCGCCTTGACCGTGGCTCAGCTGTCGATCTATGCGACCTACATTGTGGGGACCTCGATCTTTATCTCCGTGCTGACCTTCACCCATGTCTTCGCATTCGGGCTGATTGCGCGCATGGAGCCCACCGGCCGCGTACTGGCGGCGACACCGGTGATGATCATGGCCGGTTCCGCTGTCGGGCCGCTGCTCGGTGGCATGCTGGCGCAGCACGTCGACTATGCCAGTCTGGGTTGGGCAGCGGTGGCGTTTGGTCTACTGGCGGCCACGAGCTTTGGCCTTGCCACCCGCGGCCTGCGCTGAAGCCCTTCATATCCGTTGAATACCCATCCAATAGGCAAGGCACAACCATGACTACCACATTGAACAATGCGGCTGCGGTGCTGGGAAGCCCACTCAAGATCAATGGGCTGGAGATCAAGAACCGGATCATCCTCGGGCCGATGTCGGTCCTGCGCCCGACCCCCGACGGGCGGCCTAGCGCACAATCCATCGCCTTCCTGCAGCGGCGTGCTCAGGGTGGAGTAGGGCTGGTCATCGTCGGTGGCTCGGTGGCGACGACGCAGGCCTGGGACGAGTCGCCGTTCACGCCGCTTATCCGCTTCGACAAGGATGAATTCGTCGGCGATCTCAAGCGATTGACCGATGCCGTGCACGTTTATGGCACGCCGGTGTTCGCGCAACTGTTCCCCAGCTTCGGTCGCATGGGCGTGCCGCGCAACGGCAAGTGGATCTCGGCGGCCAGCCCGAAATCGGTGAACATGGGTGTGGCCGGGCTACCCGATAACATCTATATCCCCGGTGGTCGCATTACACCGCTGCCGCACGAGGCAACCGTCGAGGACATCAAGGCGCTCGAGGCCGGCGTTGTGGCTGCGGCACGGCGAGCGAAAGCGGCGGGTTTCGATGGTGCCGAGATCGCCGCGCACATGAGCTATTTCTACTCGTCGTTCCTCTCGCCGCTGGCAAACCAGCGCACGGATCAATACGGCGGCTCGGCGCAGAACCGGGCCCGGGCGCTGCGCGATGTGGTCGCTGCGGTGCGTGCTGAAGTGGGCGCGGATTATCCGCTCGGCATCCGCATGAGCGTGAACGATCACCTGCCTGGCGGACAGGGCCCGGATGGATTCGCCGAAGTTGCGGCGCATATCGTCAAGGGCGGAGTGGATTTCATCTCGCTCAGCGAGGCCAATTACGACAACATGCGGGTCAACGTGCCGAGCAGGTCCGGCACCATGCTTGAGTTTGGCGAGCCACAGGCGTTTCGCAAGGTACTTGGTCCTGGGGTCAAACTGTTCCTGTCGAGCACCCCCGACCCGCAGCAGGCGGCGGACGCGATCGTGGACGGGCATGTCGATGCAAACATGTTGGCCCGGCAGATGCTGGCCGATCCGGACTACGCCGTGAAAGTGCTTGAAGGCCGAGTGGCGGACATCAACTGGTGCGACCATGCCAACTCATGCATGCGTCGCTTGATCCTCAACGTGCCGGTTGCTTGCCATAAAAACCCAGAGATGGGCCGCGAGCACCCGGATGCCGAGCGTGCGAGCCTCGGTCAGGCGCTTGCGGTGTGGGCCGCAGGCAACAAGCCGCTGATGACGATTGCCGACAAGCTCGCCCGGGCCAAGCAGAAAAAGCAACCCTCGGCCGCCAGTCAGTGAGCGAGCCACTGTCCGGCATCACCTACAAGCTCGTCGTCTTGCTCAAGGCCCGGGAGGGGGTGTCCCTGGATACCTTCGCCGATGCCTGGCTGGCGCTGGAGGCGCGCGCTCCGATTGTCGGGGATGGACTAGTAAGGGCGGTCTTCGCGCGCCCGTTGTCAGGACCATCACCGATTGCCAACGCGTCGACCGCGCCGTATGACGCGGCCCTGGAGACATGGTGGCAGCGTGAGGATGATGCGTTCGGCTGGGCGTCGTCTCGTGATTTCGAGCAACGCTGGTTGCCACAGCGCTTGGCGTTGCTCGCAGGCCCTCCAGCCGCCATCGGGGGGGCAGCCGCAGATGATCTGGGCGCGCGAGCAACCGGCCGGGCTGGCCCCGGTCACGGTGTTGGTATTGCCTGTCGCACGGCGAAATATGGGGTTCCCCGCGTTCGTCGAGCATTGGACAGGGCCGCATGCACGATTGGCGCTTGGGGATCCGCACGCCGAGGAGCGACTGGTTCGGCTCGAGGATACCCCGTCGGCTGCAGTGCCGCCGGCATTTAGAAAGACCCGATACGACGGAGTCGGTGCGCTCACTTTCGCATCGGTACAGGCGCTCGCGGCCTCGTTCACTTCTGATTACTACCACGAGCATTTGGCGCCGGACGAGCAAAGGTTCACCGAGCCGCTGTTCTCGGTGGCGTTTCTGACCCAGGGGATGGAACTGCGCTAACGCGTCGTTCCGGAGCAAATGCGGCAGCGCCCGCACAACAACCTATGGATACTTAACAATGACAAAGAAATCGAGCAGTGAAGTCCGGGTGGGTCGGCTGCGTAGCAAGGTGGTGCTACTCACCGGCATTGGCAGTGGTATGGGCCGCGAAACGGCGCTGCTGTTCGCACGTGAGGGCGCGATCGTTGTGGGGTGCGACATCGATCCTGCGACCGCGCTGGAAACCGCTCGATTGGCGGCCGAGCAAGGCCACCCCATCGAGGCGGTCGCGCCGGTTGACTTGACTGTACGCGAACAGGTGCAGGGTTGGATCGAAGATGCGGCGGTCAAGCATGGCCGCATCGACGTACTCTACAACAACGCCAGCCTCCCGAGGTTCGCGCCGTTTGCCGTGCAGTCCGATGCCGATTATGTGTTCACCATGCAGAACGAGGTGGACCTGGTCTGGCGTGCTTGCCAACTGGCATGGCCGCACCTTGTCAAAGCCAAGGGCAACATTGTCAATATTGGTTCCGGTGCCGGCCTGCAGGGCGCGCGGGCTTTGCCTCAGGCGGCACATGCGGCGGCCAAGGGTGCGGTACTCGCGCTGACGCGCCAACTCGCTGCCGAAGGTATCGAGGTTGGTGTGCGCGTCAACTCGGTAAGCCCCGGGGTCATGAACACTGCGCCGATCCAAGCGATGTACCGCAACCTCGGTGCCAACGCACCGGTGGCGCCGATCGTCGAACGCACGATCACCGGCAGGCCTGGCGATCCGATCGCGGTTGCCTATGCCGGCCTCTACCTGGCCTGCGACGAAGCCCAGTGGGTCACCGGGATCAACATTCCGGTCGACGGTGGCGCCGGCTCGATCATGTAGTGGTTGCTTGGCGTGAACCCGGTCGTCGCGCTCGCAGTTCCCGCCAGGGCAGGCTCGATGATCCGGGTTCAGCCGTGCAAACGTGGTCACTGTGCCGTGGCTGGCCCCTTGGGCGACTGCCAGGAGCCGCCCCGGGTGCTGGCTGGGTCTGCTCAGTTGGACTTGAGCATCGCGCGCATGGCCAGCCGCATGATCATGGGTACGCGGGCAATGATCACCCGCATCACCGGCCATATCCTCCCCAGGCCCGTCTGGCCCTTGCCATGCGGGAACATGCCGTCGGAAGAGCCGGCAGGGTCGAAGGTTGCTTTCACGGTTCGCATCGCTTTGTTGACCCCGAACCGCTTGTTGTAGATGTCGATCAGCATCTGCCCGATTCCCATCGCGGTCAGGCCTACTGGCCGGCGCTCGTTTTCCTCCATGGTCTGAAGTACATAGACGTAGCCGTCGGCGGCGGAGACCACATCGTTGTTGTCACACGAGACGATGTTCTCTGCCCAGAGCTGGCGGCCCTCGTTCGGCCAGAGCCAGAACTCCTCGGGATGGCCCTCGGCAAGCGTTTTGTGCTCTTGCTTGAAGGGCCGCATGATTTTCTCGACGGTGTCGATCATGGTAGGCATCTGGTTGAAGGAGTCCCACATGCCAATACTGGTCAGGACGTTCCTGGCGCCGGTGCGGTAGGCACGAGGCACGTAGCACGCGGTGACGGCATTGCGTGCGATCACCTCGGCATGCACCTGTTCGACATCCAGGAGACGACCCTGCGTCTTGTCGACGATTGCGCGAATGGTCAGGTCGCGCCATTGGGCTTCCGCCGCGCTTTCGGACACGGCCAGCAGGGTCCACGAGATGCCGTTCTCTGCCCTGGCAATCCCCGGCAAGGTGCCGGTGCTGAACTGGTCGTAGAACTCACGGTTGGTCGGTGTCAGGATCCAGCCGTACTGATCGGGGGGGATTCGTACGACCAGCGTGGGGGCGTTCGAGATCATGAATTCATAGGCGGCTTTGGTTGGGCCGTTCCAATCGTCCCAGACGATCTGGTAGAGCCGCATGGTCTCGCTGAGGGCAATACCGACTTGCGGATGCTGGCCTCGATGCTCCAGCACACGAGGGCCGGCCCAGGGGTGTAGCTTGTAGCCAATCCGGGTGAAGATGCCGAGTGAGCCGAACGCGCCTGCGGAGCCGCGGATCATGCCACGAAATCCTGGTCCAGGGCCCTCGCCGGCAAACCAGCCGGCACCGCAGGCGGCCGAGCCGGCGCGGACGATCTCGCCTTCCGGCGTGACCCATTCCCAAGCGAGCAAATTGTGCACATTGAACCCGGTGTGGTTGCCCGAGATGCCTATCCCACCCATCGAGGTTGCTGACGCGAGCGGGGAGTGGGTCCAGCCGGCGCCGATGATATGGCTGGTGAGCCCCACCTTCATCGCCTCGGCCTGGAGCTGGGCGGCGGTAACGTAGGGTTCGATGACGGCCATCTGGTTGCGTGCGTCGAGCTCTACTATCTGGTTCATGCGCCGCAGGTCGACACTGACCACCCCGTGCTGGGTAACCGTATTGAACGAACCTGTGCCGGTGCTGTGCGCGCGAAACTTGAGGCCGTGCTCGATACAGGTGCGCACCACAGCCTGCACCTCCTCGGTAGAGGAGGGCAGTACCACTGCCGTCGGCCGTATGTCGTACAGCTGTCTCGAGGAGGGGGCGCCGCCGGTGCTGGTGACCCATGAGTAACCGGCGATGATCGCCGCATCATCGGACACATGGGCAGCGCCCAGGGCCGCCTCGAAGTCTTGCCGCGCCGCGGATGAAAGCTTGATAGCAGCCATCGTTATCTCTCCTGTACGGGCACGTCGACGCACCCCGCGAGTATTTCGAACAAGCCCATTACCCTGATGTTCCCGCCCGTGGCGCTGGCCACGTCGGCGAGGTGTCGCCGGCAACCACCACAAGCGGTGGCGAGAACCTCGGCCCCCGTAGACCGAGCCTCGTCCAGACGGTTCTGGGCGGCGAAGCGGGCAAAGTCCGGAAAGGCTTCGGGGGCGCCGCCAGCCCCGCCGCAGCAGTAGGACCCGACCCGGTTGCGCTCCATCTCGACCAGTTGCAGGCCGGCGACACGTTCGAGCAGCCTGCGCGGCGGTTCGTAGACACCATCGTTGCCGAACAGCACCTGCTTTGGCGCCTCATGGACCGACATCGTGTTCAATACCTTGGTCCAACGCGTGTCGGACGGCACGACCTGCTCGCTCAATCGGCCAAGTTTGCAAGGATCGTGGTACGTGACGGTGACGGGTTCACCTTTCAGCAGCGTTAGCCTCCCGGCCTCGAACAGGTCATCGATGAACTCGGTGACATGCAAGATCGGCTGCGCTAACGTGGGCAAACCCAGCCGCGGCCAGATGTTGCGGATGCCAGCAAAGCTGCTCGCCGAACAACTGACGACCTGACGTGCGCCTGAACGGGCAATCACCTGCGCCATCTGCTTGGCCAGCTCGCGTGCATCGTCCTGAAAACCCAGGTCGTAAGCACCTTCACCGGTTGAAACCTCGGCGGCGTGGGCCACACCGAAGTCAACGCCGGCGCTGCGCAGGAGTCGCACGATGGCGTGCAGTTCCGGCCAGAGCGCCTGATCGAATGCGTAGTCGCATCCGATCAGCAGCAGTACATCCACCTGCTCGGCGAGTGCGTCCTTCAATGCCAGGCCCTCGCTCCACAGGCTGCGCTCATTGCGCGGCCGGCCGAGGGCGTTGCCATGCTGACGGAGGTTGTCGCGCATTTGCAGATGCACCGGCAGGCTGTGCCCTTCCTGCGCGATATGGGCCCGCAGCGCGTACAGGATCGACAGCGGCTCGACCAGTTCAGCATTGTTGGTCTTGCACGAGGTGTCGCACGCGCCGCACATCGTGCAGGCGAATACACTCTGGAGCGCGGTTTCGGTGTATTGCGCCTCGCCTTCTTTCAGTGCGAAGGCAGTGATGACTTTACCGCCGCCGCTGTAGGCGTGGAACTGGCCCCACTGGATGCTGGGGCAGGCATGGGCAAAGGCGTTGCTCTTGGGCGACGGCGTCCATTTGCAGTGTGAGCAGCGCCAGCAATGGCTGATGTTGCCGGTCAATCCTGCCAGCGGTGAGCGGTCGTCGGGCGCCGGGTTCAATAGACGTTTGTTGCTCATAGCAAACCTCCTAAGCTTTGGGCTCCCGGCTGAAGCACCGTTTGAGGATCGAAAATCGACTTGCTCTTGGCGAGCAGTGCAACGATGGTCCTGTCGCGCTCGAAGGGCACGTGAGCCCACGGGTAGTACGGGCGGCTGAAGAAGCCGCCCGCGGCCGCGAGTGTTTCGGCGACACCGACTGCCTGCGCGCTCAGTGCCGTTGCCTCGTTCACCGGCGCGAGCAGGGTCAGTTGGCAATGGGCATTGACACCGTGCACCAAGGGTTGGAGGTAAATGCAGGGCTCGTCGGCAATCGCGCCTGTCACCCGTTCGAGCAGGCCTTCGACCCTGTCGAGCTGGCTCAGGCAGAAGACTTCTTCGCTGGCGAGACCCAGATTGCGCCCTGGCTGGTCGTCGAGTGCCTTGAACCGGACAGCCAGATGGTGTGCCGGGATACCCGACACCTCGCGGGCCAAATCAGCGTTGAGCTCAGCTGCATCGCACTCTACAGCCGCGAGTTGATAGGCTATCGACTCGTCAGGGAAGTAATCCGGGGCGCAAAGCTCGAAGTAGAGCAGCCACCGTGGCAGCATGGCTGCGAGCGCTCGGTAGTGGGCGACGTCGTTGGCGCAGAGCAGAGCCAGTTGGCGCCCGTTCATCAGGAACAGTTGGCCGGCTGGTCGTCGGCGCAGAAGGCGGTAGGCCAGCTCTACAACGGGGGCGAGCCTGTCGGCCGAGGCAAGCAGTGGCAGCTCCCGGGCGGGAAGTCGCTGGCAGTAGATCGACGCCCAGGTGACGACGCCGAGCGCCCCTTGTGAACCCTGGAGGACGCGGGCAAAGTCGGTATGCGCCGGGCCGACACCCAGCATCTGGCGATTGCCGGCCGCCAGATTCTCTTCGAGCGTCCCTGGGAAGGCCCCCCCGCCAGTGCGGTAGGGTTTACCGGTACCGAATACGAATTCTGTCGCACCCAGTGGATCGGCCGAGTCCCAATGCTGCCCGGGTACGGTGATCGGCTCGCGCTCGAGAAAGGCGGCAATGACCGATTTAGCCGGTCGTGCGAGCAGCGGTCGGAAACTGCGCAGCCCGTGCGGGCGCAGCGCCTTGTCGAACGCTGCGAAGCTAACCCCGGGCTCGATGACGGCGATGGCATCGCGGCCGTCAACGTGGATGATGCGGTCGAGCCTCGATAGATCGAGGATCAACGCTGGCCTGGAGCAGACTGTGTCGCCACGCCGTCGCGGGCCTTCGGCCGAACTTGCCGGGACCAGCGGCACGCCCGTGAGGTTCGCCCACTGTATGACTTGCTGGACCTCGTCGGCCGATACTGGCCGTGCAATGGCCAGTGGCACTGCCCCGCGGCGGCGGCTGGCATCAGTCGCCCAGCCGATAAGCTCGGCCCTGTCCAGGACCAGTGTCACGCCGGCGGGAAAGCCCGCAAGCTCTCCGCCGGCGCGCTTGGTAGTGGCTGTATTCATGGATGTCCTTCCCGAAGGATATGTCGAGCGAGATCGCCCTTTTTGTTGGTTCTTGTCACAGACGATGGTGTTCTCGTCGAGGCGCTGGCCTGCGTTTGTTCCCGAGGCCTGTATGGTAGGTCGGCAGCTGATGAAGAACCGCTCGTCACGTCCGTGATATCGACTGTCCCGTCCATTTCTGCCGCGGCTGGTCACCGCCACAAGCCTGTGCGGATACGCCTATCAGTGGCACTGATTGGCGGTGCCTGGCACATTGCTTCAGCGCGATCCGGGGTAAAGAGGATGAATGCAGGGCAAGCGGCGACCTGAGCACAGGATGGTCAAGGCGTAGGGTGCCCTGCGATGGCAGGGCGGTGGGCAATGCAATGGGGTTGAGGCAAGCGTGTCGTGTCAGCGTTGGTGACCATCGAAGGGCGTATGGTGCTTGGCGGCGTATAGGCCGCGCTGCCATCGATGCCCTGCGCCGGTCTCTTGCTTAGCGCTCAGGAAGATACCGTGGCCAGACCGTGCAGCTCGCTGGCCAGGTGCTCGAAATGCGTGTGCGCATGGGGGCCGTAGCGGGGGCTCGTGTCTCCCGCCAGAAGCACCGTCGATCCCGCGCCTATGCTGCTCAACGTCCACTTGTACTCGGAGTCGCGCATGTCATTGCCAGTTCGCTATCTGCCTTCACCGGCATGGAGGCAACGGCCGCCGAGGTGAGGCCGCCAGGTGATTTTGGCTTCAAGAGGAAATGTGCAAGGGCCGGGATCAGAATCATCGCGCCGAGCATGTTCCACAGGAACATGAAGGCGAGCAGCAAGCCCATGTCGGCCTGGAACTTGATCGGGCTGCCAACCCAGGTGACGACGCCGATGGCTAGCGTCACCCCTGTCAGCATCACCACCTTGCCGGTGAACAGTAGTGCTCGGTAATAGGCCTCGGACAGGTTTTTGCCCGCACGCAACTGGGCCATCGTTACCGACAGGATATAGAGCGCGTAGTCGATGCCTATTCCCACTCCCAGGGCTATCACCGGCAGCGTCGCCACCTTCACGCCCATGCCCAGCGCTACCATAAGTGCCTCGGCAAGCACGGAAGTCAGCATCAAGGGCAATATGGCGACCAGGACCGCGCGCCAGGAACGGAAGGCGATGAAGGCGAGCACCACCACCGCGCCATACACTAGGAACAACATCTGCCGCCAGGCGTCCTTGACCACGATATTGGTCGCTGCCTCGATCCCTGCAGCACCTGCGGCGAGGAGGAATTTTACCTCTTTAGTGTCGTTATTGCGGGCGAAGGCTTCGACGTGATCGACCACGCGTGTCAGGGTGTCGGCCTTGTGGTCGCGTAGATAGACATAGAGCGTGAGGAGATTGCAGCTGTCGTTGTAGAGGCCGCGTGGTGCGCCTGCGGTGACGGTGTTGAGCATGTCCTGGTTTGGCAGGAACTCGTACCACTTGGGGTTGCCTTCGCTGAGTCCGGCCAACATGCGGCGGTTGAGCAGCGCCAGCGAATTGGTTGCCTCGACCCCATCGAGTTGACGCAACTGCCACTCCAGTGCATCGACTTTGTTGAGTGTGTCGTAATGGGCGCAGCCGCCTTCTGGCGTTCGCACCATTATCGCGAGCACGTCGCTCGAAGCGCCGTAACTGGCATTCATGAACGCGACGTCCAGGTTGTAGCGGCTGTCTGGGCGCAGTTCGGGCGCACCTGGGTCGAGGTCACCAATCTTGAGCTGGGTACTGATGGTGAAGCCTGCCAGCCCCAATACCACCGCGGCCGTGACGGCCACGGTGGCCATCCGACGCTGGGTGAAACGGTCGAGGAAAATCCATAGCGGATGCTTGGCGGCGCCAGCGGCATCGGCTGTTTCGGTACGCAGGCTGCGCGCCGCTGCTTTGGCACTGACCCCCGTGTAGGACAGCAGGATGGGCAGCAGGATCAGGTTGGTGAAGATCAGCGCGGCTACGCCGATCGATGCTGCAACGGCCAGTTCGCGGATCACTTGTATGTCGATGACCAGCAGTACCGCGAATCCCACTGCGTCAGCCAGCAACGCTGTGAGGCCGGCAAGGAACAGGCGACGGAAGGTGAAGCGTGCTGCCACCAGCTTGTTCATACCGCGTCCGACATCCTGCATGATGCCGTTCATCTTTTGCGCGCCGTGGCTCATGCCGATGGCGAAGACGAGGAAGGGCACCAGGATCGAGTACGGGTCAAGGACGTAGCCCAGCGTTGGCAAGAAGCCCAGTTGCCACACCACGGCAATCAGGGAGGCCGTGACCACCAGAAGTGTCGAGCGCACGCAGCGCGTGTACCAGAACACCATGACGGTTGCGATCATCACCGCCAGGGCGAAGAACATCAACACCACGCGTACACCGTCGATGAGATCGCCGACGAGCTTGGCGAAGCCGGTGATGTGAATCTCCACACCTTCCGCTGCGTATTTTGTGCGCAGAGCCTCGAGATGCTTGGCAAAGGCGGCGTAGCTCAACGTATGGCCCTGGGTATCACGGGCCAGCAGCGGTACGTAGATAACCGTTGACTTGGCATCGAGTGCGACGATCTGGCCGACTTCGCCGGAGCGAGCGATATTGCTCGCGAGTTGCTCCAGGCTGGCCGGCGAGCCGTCGTAGCCATCGGGGATGACCGGGCCCCCCTCGAGGCCTTCCTCGGTCACCCCCACCCAGCGGGTCGATGGCGTCCATAGCGATTTCATCTGCATCCGGTCGACCCCAGGTAACAGGAACAACTCGTCGGACAGGCGGCGCAGTACATCGAGGTAGGTGGGATCGTAGAGAGTACCGTGTGGGTTGGCGACGGCGATCCGGACTGCGTTGCCAAGCCCGGTGAGTTCACCCTGGAATTGCAGGTAGTTCTGGATATAGGGGTGCTGGGCGGGAATGGTTTTCTCGAAACTTGCGTTGAGACTCAGCTTGGTCGCCTGCCAGCCCAATAGCGCGGTGACGACCGCGCACAGTATTACTACCAGCAGCCGGTGGTTGAACAACGCTCGCTCGATGAGGGAACCGGAGCGCGGGTCGAAAATGTCGGGCGTTTTGGCGATGGGCAAGGGGGCGGATTTCACTTGTGGTCTCCGGTAGGAACGAGGGAGGCACCATGGATGCCGAGCGTAAGGAAGGTGCCATCCTGTTTCGGCAGGATGCTGTTGAGCGGTGGCAGAGGAGGCGCACTCAAGGGCACAAGCGTGCCGTTGCGTTCGCCCAGTACCAGGCCTGCCTGATTCACCAGCACCAGCGCCCCGTCCGGCCGTAACGCCGAGGCCGTGATGGACGCGGGAACCGGCACGGTCATCTGGGTCCAATTCGTGCCAGCATCTTGCGTGCGCCACACGTTGCCAAGCAGCCCCGCTACCACGATGTCGTTCGGGGTAATGAACTCTGCAGTGAAAAAGCTGCCTGGGTAGGGCGTTTGGACTTGCGTGAACGTCTGGCCGCCATCCTTGGATAGACGGATCAACCCCTGCTCACCAACGATGAGGAGGTGTTCGCCTTGGCGTCGAATGGCATACAAATGCAGGCCCTGGGGGTTGTCGAGGCGCTCTATCCAAGGGGCCCAGGTCTTGCCGCCATCATTCGTTGCAAACGCCAAGCCGTAGGCACCGACGACGACGGCGTGTTGCGCATCGAGCAGCAGCAGGTCGAGGAACGGCTTGTCGGGTCCATCGGCCACCAGGCGCTCGGCTTCGCGCAGAGCGGCGGCATCGCCGCGATTACGGGCTGCGGCGAGTGCAAGGTCAGCGGCACGGCGGCCGTCGAGGCGGCGCTCCCAGGTTTCTCCGCCGTCATCGGTGGCAAGTACGGTGCCGCCGTGGCCGACCGCGTAGCCATGCTTCGCATCAGCGAAACGCACTGCGGTGAGAGTGATGCTTACCGGCGTCGCTACCTGGCGCCAGCGCGTGCCGCCATCGTCAGATATCACCACGATGCCGCGTTCGCCCACGGCCACCAGGCGTTGACCCGCCTGGGCTGCGCCAAGCAATACCGCGTGCGGCGTCTGCTGTGAGATCACCGCTGGTCGCTCGAGGGCATCTCCTACCGGTGCCGGCCAAGCTGTGGCCATACTGGTCGAACTGACACAGGCGACCAGCATGGCCAGTGACTGGCGCTGGATGCGGACGCGGAATGAAGTCATTGACTTGTACCCTCTTGTTGTTTTTGTTGTCGCGCCGCAGGTAAAGGCGCGGGCCCATCATGTGGCTTCAATTCGCAGCTACCACAGCTGCGACGTTGCAAAACACTGCAAATTGCGTGGGAGCGCTGGGCTGTATTTTCTCCTCGTTGGAGCGGGTATCGCTGTCGGAAGCGAATGAACCGTGAACGGGCCGCGCATTGGCCTCGCCAAGCTTGTGGGTTGTGTGCATCCTCTAAGTCGAGTGCGTCCTGATCTGCAAAAAAACGATACGGGTCGTATCAAAAAAACTCTATTGATGAATCAATCCTATGTCAATGGACTTTTCCCAAAGCAGTGGCTCAGATAAAGGCAAAAATATGCTAGTATTCGGATACGATACGTATCACAAAGCCTGCAGCCGGTCTTCAAGGTGTGCGGTGGGTACGAGGCATCATGCATGAACTGCGCTTACGGCAAACGTTGACTGGGCTCGCTTCCCGTAACAGGCGGCCTAGGCCATAGGTCAGGGAAGGTTGGGATGCTCGCCCGAGCGAACAGTCACCGGCGCGGGTCCTGTGGGAACGCATCGGTATGCATGATTCACTTCTGTTTTACTTATGAGAGAAATGCTGTGGCTTCGAGAATAACTGTCCCCGAGACGGGTTCGCCCAAGGGCAAGCGGTCGTCTAAGCCGACCCCGGCAAGCGGGAACGATGCGCCTGCACCAGCACGTAAGGAGCGTGGCCGTCCGCCGGGGCGGACGCGCAGCGACGCTGCCCGCATTGCGATTTTCAACGCCACCTTGAAACTGCTTGAAACGCAGACGGTGCAGCAGATCACCATCGAATCGATTGCCAAGGAAGCGGGAGTGGGCAAGGCGACGATCTACCGGTGGTGGCCCTCGAAAGCCTCAGTCGTGATCGATGCCTTCGTTCAGAACCACATCGTCCACACGCCCTTGGCTAAGGGGGGGAGCTGCCGCGAGACGCTCGCCAAGCACATGCACCTGTTGGTCGAGCAGTACAGCGGTTGGCCTGGGCAGCTCGTCGCCCAGATCCTGGCTGAGGGCCAAGCGGATCCAGATGTGTTGCGCGAGTTCAGGGAGCGCTTCTTCTACGGTCGACGCGCCGTGGTCCGAGAGGTTATCGATGAGGGGCGCAGGTGCGGCGAATTTCGTACAGACATAGATCCTGAGAATCAGATGGACTTCCTGTACGCCCCCATCTATTTCCGGCTCCTGTTTGGTCATGCGCCTTTGGATCAGGTGTTCGCAGACAAGCTGGCCGACACCATGCTGAAACTCTTGAGCCCACCTGCTGGGCCTGAGATTGACTTAGAGCCACCGGCTAAACCTGGCAACGTCGGCTGAGCCGTTATCATTGAGCTCAGGTGCGTCTATATCCTGCCTCGAGAACCCCTCCTGGCAGCATGTAGGCGTGGCCTAACCTGTGGATGTATGCAGTGCAACTGCTCCGCAGGCATTAAAGAAGTGAGCACAGGGCTTGTGCGAGCGTAGAAACTCGCTATAAAGTGAAACGGAACGAGTCGTATATCAACTGGTGGCGCTCCATTTGCCGCTCAGACATTGAGCCGATTCTTCAGTCAGCATGGGGCAGGTAGCGACAGAGGTGGAGCGATCGCTCAATGCCCTCCGATGGCCGTTAACCCGATAAAAACAATAACCGGGAGGCAGGGCTATGCGTTTTCTCGCCCGATATTCGATTGGAACCAAGCTACTGATGACGCCCACGCTCGTCACCGTCCTGCTTCTGTTGGTGGCGGCTGCGGCCTGGTATGGGCTGTGGGCTCAGCACGCCGCGTTGCAGCGTATCTACGAGGTACGCATCCAGCGTCTGAGCGCTACCACTAACGGCCTCAATGAGGTGCGCTCTCTGAATGAGGACGTTTACATCGTGCTTGCCGACTACCAGCAGGCAATCGCTGCTGGCGACGCGGGCTTCGGCGAATTGAAAGGGCAGGCCGAGGATATCCGCCGCGGGATCGTCCAAGCGAGGCAGCACTTCGAAAGCGCATCGCAAAAGTCCGGCCTTACTGACGAAGAGCAAGCTGCCTATAAGGACGTGCTCACCGCCATCACCGGGTACGGCGAAGCGCTCGAGCCCCTGATACAGATGTTGACGGGCGAAACAGGGGTGCAGAGCGACAGCCAGATTTCGATGGCTTGGAACTGGTTTGGCAGTTTTCTCAGTGCTGCGGGAAGACTGAACGAAATCCAGGACCGCCTCAGCGCTGAAGACTATCGACAGGCCAAGCGCATCGCATCCTTCTCCATGGCGCTCTTGGCGGGCGTCGTGCTGCTGGCGATTCTCGTGTCCGTGGGGTGTGCTTTAGCGATCCGGGCACAGATCGTCGAGGCCGTTCTAGATATCCGTGAGGCCGCGCTGCACCTTCAATCAGGTGACCTGACCCGTCGCGCCCAAGTGTTCGGACGCGACGAGGTCGCGCAGAGCGCACAAGCCTTCAATCAATTGGTGGACGGGCTCCAGAAGCTGGTCACACAAGTCCTGAAGGGGGCAAGCGAGCTCTCCGCTTCCGCTCGTAACCTGGCCTCTGATGCCAACAAAGTAGAGCGCGGTGCCGCCCGCCAGTCAGAATCGATCGATGCCGTCGCGGCGACGATCGAGCAAATGAGCGTGAGTATCGCTGCAGTTGCAGATGGCGCCGAACAAGTGCGTGTGAACTCCCAGCAGAGCCTGCAAGGCACGCAGGCTGGCTGCCTGGCGCTGAAGAGCATGCAAGGTGAGGCCGATCGGGTGCAGATCGCTTTCGCCGAAATACAAGGTTTGGTTGAAGATTTCCTCAACCGCACAGCCGCGATCTCTGACCTGACCCAAAAGGTGAAGGACATCGCCGGCCAGACCAATCTACTGGCTTTGAACGCCGCGATCGAGGCTGCTCGTGCGGGGGAGTTGGGGCGGGGGTTCGCCGTGGTTGCCGACGAGGTACGTAAACTCGCCGAGCATTCGAGTGGGGCCGCTAGCCACATCGAGGAAGTGACGTTGGCGCTGGGCGCACGCTCTGAGGCGGTGGGGCGCTCACTCGAATCGGGTCACCATTCATTGGTATCGACATTCGATCAGCTCGCAGCACTGCAGCGCATTGTCACCGATGCGGGGGAGGTGGTGGCGACCACGACGCACGAAATCGATGGCATCGTCGCCGCGGTGAAAGAACAGAGCAGGGGCAGTGTGGATGTGGCGCGCAATGTGGATGAAATTGCGCGTATGAGCGAACAGAACACCCAGGTGGTGGTCGAGGCTGCTGGCGCCGCGGCGCAGCTTGAGCGTTTGGCCGAGGGCCTGGAGTTGGCGGTTGCGCATTTTCGCGTCTAGCACTTGGTGCTGCCATGGCTGCGTGCAGCGCGCCAAGTTGCCACTTTAGCCTTTTCAAATGTCATATCGATAACAACAAGAGAGGACGCCCATGAAAACCCTGGTCCTATGCTTCGGTTGCTTTCTCCTGTTCATGATGGTCGTGGCTTTTAGCGTGGAGTTTCGCGTTAGGCCCAATCTCAGCGCCGGCCTCAATTCTGCGAATGGATGCCAGCATTACAATTGTGCTCTCCCTGCTTTCAATCCGGGTTGGACCGACGCTTTCCGCTAGTTTCTTGGGTCGGAGTGAGGGAGGTTTTATACCCTCGGTTTAGCTGATTGACGTTACGATACGTATCGTCTAGTATTTTAATCGTCACGTTTACTGGGCCTTGCTGATGCTAAAGAAAAACCTTCGCGTTATTTGGTTCGTTCCGCCCGCAGTGGCCATCGCGGCTGATTGGGACGCGCCAGATAATTTCCATTTGGATGCGGCCCGAACATTGTCTTCAGATGAACAGTTTGACGCCTTAGTCAACGGCACGGCCGATGCAGCCGTGACGTCCATGGACAACGTGTTCCACTGGAACCTGCGCCCAGGTCCGCAGGATTTCGTGATTGTTGCGCAGGTGGAAAGCACTACACCGTTGAGCCTGATGGGCTGGGCTGCAGGTGGAGCGGAGATGCTCGAAGGAATGACCGTGCTGGTCGATGCACCTGAGAATGGCTTTGTCATTGCTCTGAGGGCTTTGCTCGATGATGCCGGATTGGCTCAGGAGAGTTTTACCTTGCTACCGGTTGGTGGCGTGCGAGAGCGCTTTGAGGCGCTGATCAAAGGGCAAGGACATGCCACACTTCTGGGGCCGCCCTTTGACGCGCTCGCCCGTGCTCAGGGGTTGCACGAGATGGCGAACATCCAAGCAATCTACCCTTCTTTTCCGGGGCAGGGCGTGGTCGTCAGAAAAGCGCTGGCAGATCATGGGGGCTTGAAAGAATGGCTGAGGTTGCTTGTCAAGGCCGCGCGGGATCTACCAGATCACCTTGGGCAACTCCAGCGGACGCTCCTTAATCAATCGATGCCCGCAGGTGCGGTACAAGCGATGATTCAAACTTGCCCTACAACCTTGGTACCCAGCGTGCAAGGTATCGACTTGCTAATCAGTCATAGAAACCAACTGAATTTACCTGGTGCGGATGTCACGTATGAGCAATTGGTGGACATGGCTTTCCTCAGTGACTGCGGTGGAGTTTAATGAATGAGAAATTTTGCCATTGGTACTTTTTCAATGAAGGGCGACGGGGCGCCGAGATTTGCCGGCCTTGTGATTGACGGCAAGGTGGCCAGTATTTCCGACTTGTCCGATATTTATGACTGCCCGGCACTGTCGGAAAAAAGTGTTCTTCAGCTATTGGAAAACTGGCAGCAGAGCCTCAACGATTTGAATCATTTGGTTGAACAGGTATCCACCAGCGGTTGGTTCGATGAGCACGATCTGCTTGTGCATTCGCCGGTCGATTTGCCTCGCCAGATTTTTTGTACGGGTGCCAATTATCGTAAGCATGTTGTTGATCTTACCGTCGACTCCAAAGTCGGGCCGGCTGGGCTCAATGACGATGAGTTGCGCACCTGGGCTGAAAATATGATGGACCAGCGGGTGGCTCATGGCGAACCCTATGTATTTACGAAGCCGGTGTCGGCTGTTAGCGGCGCCTATGACGACCTTGTGTTGCCACCCACTACGCAAAAGCCGGATTGGGAGCTCGAACTGGGTGTTGTCATTGGCAAGCCTGCCTACAATGTAAGTGCGGCCGACGCATTGGACTACGTTGCGGGCTACACGATCGTCAATGACATCTCGGCGCGAGATCTGATTCCCAGAACCGACTATCAGATGCTGGGCACTGATTGGTTGCGCTCAAAGGGACAACCGGGATTTTTGCCGGTAGGGCCCTATCTGGTCCCTCGGCAGTTCATTCAGAATCCGTATGACCTCTCCATCAAACTCACGGTGTCGGGTTCGGTCATGCAAAATGAGACAACCGCTGATATGTTGTTTAGTATCGAACAACAGATCGCCTATATCACTAAGTACGCAAGGTTGTTGCCTGGTGATATCATTTGTACCGGCTCCCCTGCAGGTAATGGTACGCACTATAATCGGTTCCTGGTGGGGGGTGACACTTTGCAAGGGGAAATCACCGGTTTGGGAAGTCAACAGCAGCGCTGCGTAGTATGAGTTCTTGAATATCAGCAAACCTCTTTCCCTTCGCCGGCCCTGATGGCCGGCACGCTCCAATCTATGACTGCTGGATGCCCAGGAGATCGAACACATAAGCAAGATGGGATTGTGCGAAGTTCTCATCCAGTGGGGCATGGTTAAGCATGAGCCGCATGTAAACGGCGCCGTATATGACATCCATAAGGATATCAACATTCGTATCAGTCCTGATTTCACCTGTTGCTTTACAAGCTTCGAGGATTTCTCGCACGACGGCGCGGCGCCCATAGTGAAATCGTTCACGGAAGGCTTGCAGAATCGACGGATCAGATTGGCCTTCGGCAATGATCTGAGCAACCAGCCTTCCTGGCCAGCCGGCGTACTGTTCAATGAGAGATCGAAAATGATAGGTGAGCGCCTCTTTTCGGGCGACCTGACGAGGGATATTCGTCTTGACCAGATGGTTCTCGATGAATGCGTCGATCACCACCAACGCCTTTGAGTCCCACCACCGATAGATGGTGGCTTTGCTGACCCCCGCCTCACGTGCAATAGCCTCAATGGAGATTGCCTGGATGGTTTTTTCCTGAAGAAGCGTGAGCGTAGCATCGAGAATCTGGCGCCGTGTAGCTTCACTTCGCGGGCGGCCAACGCCGGGTTTCTCACTTGATGCTATCTTATTGATCTGCATTGAGTTTCCTATCGTGGCACTGGTCACCATGGGTTTATTAATAATACGATACGACTCGAATAATATATTCCCAAAATAGTCTTGTCACTAGTGCGTTGATAGCGCATCTGCGTATATTCCTGGCTGCTGATTGTTTGGCTAAACCCGACAGCACGGCGGATCAGTAAAATTCTTTACAAAACGATACGACCCGTTTACTTTGTTTTCTACTGCTGTTGAATGAGCGCGGAAGGTGAGTGGTCAGCGAAGGTTGGCCTGGTAAAACAATAATAAGCAGAGGTGATCGAATGAACATCCTAGGTCCTGATACGTTGGTTTTTGGCGTCGATGATGTCGCTGCCTGTGAGCGGTTTTTGATCGATTACGGTCTGCAGGCAACCGGAAAGGGTCGATTCGAAGCGCTGGATGGCACGGGAGTAGAAATTCGCCGTCGCGATGATCCTGCGTTGCCCAAGTGGGATCTGACCACTGCAAATATGTTGCGCAAGACGGTCTATGGTGTGCGCGATGCCTCTGTACTTGAGCAGATCAAGCAAGAGTTCGAGGGCGAGCGCGAGGTCAAGGTATTCAGTGATGGTTCCTTGGAGCTGGTTGATGACCTGGGCTTTGCCTTGGGGTTCCAGGTCACTGTCAGACGGCCGCTCGACTTACCAGCAGAAGTGGTCAATGCACCGGGCGACATCCGCCGTGCTGCCAATATTACGGGTGTGCCGTCAGGGGTGGCGACTGCAATCGTGGCGCGTCCGCGTACACTTTCCCATGTGGTGTACTTCGTCCCTGACTCAGATAAAGCAGAAGCGTTCTATACCGGTAGACTGGGTTTCAAGTTGACTGACAAATTTATCGGTATGGGGCC
Source organism: Pseudomonas inefficax (assembly GCF_900277125.1). Classification (GTDB taxonomy): domain Bacteria; phylum Pseudomonadota; class Gammaproteobacteria; order Pseudomonadales; family Pseudomonadaceae; genus Aquipseudomonas; species Aquipseudomonas inefficax. The sequence goes on along the minus strand of NZ_OPYN01000164.1, from coordinate 152,300 downwards.
TTTCTTACGCCCAGCCGGAACCGCTGATCACCACACCGTGTTTTTCATTCAAACGCCTGCTCACCTGCAAGGTTGTGAGCATTTCACCTTCCATATGGGGGGGCCGACCGAAGTGCTCAGTGCAGGTTATGCCTTTGTCGCAAAGGGCTATGAGTCATTCTGGGGGCCCGGACGACACCGGTTTGGTTCTAACTGGTTCTGGTATTTCAAAACACCACTGGGTTGCCACATAGAATATGACGCCGATATGGATCAGCATGATGATAATTGGGTGCCGCGCGTGGCGCCTGGCATCATGGACAACTCGCAAGTTTTTCTCTTCCATTGGCATGAGCAGTGGGCGCCTGGCGGTAAGCAGCAATAAACTTTCATGACGGCGCCTTCACGGAGGTTAGTGTTGGATTCGGGCGTGTCTTGTCTTAATTAATACAATAAAATAGAAGGCATTGATCATGGCGCGTATGCGTGTTCCGAGGTGCTTGCTGTGCGGGCTGTGTATTACCGTTGCTGCTCAAGCACATGCGCTTGAGGGCGGTACTTCGAGTTATCCTTCAGGTGTGGTTACAGTGATGAGTGGCGCAGTGGGTGCATCGGGTGAAACGCATGCGTACAGTTATAATAAGTTAATCGACATCGACTCGGTGCGTAACGGACAGGGTGAAAAGGTATTCCCCAAGGCCAAAGGTAAGATACATGCCCATGCGTTGCGCCTTGTGCATACGCTGGAGCAGGCCCGTTTCTTGGGTGGGGATGTATCGCTGCAGGCAGCTCTGCCCTACGTTGACGGTCACATTGACATTCCTGTCCTGGGTTTTCGCGGGCGTGACTCTTCTGAAGGCATGGGCGACCCGATGTTCGGTTTTCTGCTCAGTTGGGCGTCGCCCACGTACTTGCACAACGTTGATGTCGAGTGGATCCAACCATGGGGTACGTATGACAGGGATGCACTGATCAATCCAGGTAACAATACCAAGGCACTTTACCTCGGGTATGCCTTCACGTGGTTTCCTGTAGGGAAGCTTGAGGTTAGTTCCAAGGTAAGCGCTAACTATAGCTTTGAGAACAAGGCCACTGATTACCAGTCCGGTATACAACTGGTGGCAGATCTGGGTGTCAATTATCGTATTGCGCAACACTGGTTGGCCGGCGTTGGCGGGTTTATATCGACCCAGTTGAACGACGATCAGTCTGATGGGCACACTGTCGGAAACCGCAGTCGCTCTACCAAGCTGGGGCCGCAACTAGGGTACGGCACTCGGGATTGGGGTTTTGTAGCGGCTTATCAAAAAGATGTATACGCGCGTAATACATCGGGTGGCGATACACTGATGTTTAATGGCTATATGAAATTCTAGTCAGTGACGCACTGATAATGGTATGCCCATGCATGGTGCTGTACGCAGGTGGTTCAGCTCATGGAGGAGAGCTTCACGCCTCAACGTCACGCACTGTAAGGCTTGGCTTGAGTGGACAGTAAGGCTGACTATAAGCCGCTCCAGTGGCGGCTGTGGCCTAGCCTTGGTTGAAGATGGATCGTCTGCTGCAACCTCCCTCGTAGCGGTTGACCAATCGCCGGGAGCGCGTCAGTGCTTGTATGGCGATACGTTGGCCTGCCAAGATCCAAAGACTTCACCTAAAGGAGCGGGCCTCGGTGGTTTACCGGGGCCAGCCACTGCTGTTGCTGGGTGGCCAGCGCCTCGCGCAGTATTCGTGTAAAAGTCTTATGCTACGTCCTCGTGTATGCGGTGCAGGACAACGCAGCGACACGTCTGGCCCGAATGCCTGGCGCCAGTTGCCAGTCATTCGGCAGCAACCACCCGCCATAGAAGCGGAGAGAGAACAATAAATGAATGAAATCAAAACTGTCTTGATTGTGGGAAGCGGGATCGGCGGAGCAACTGCGGCCTATGCGTTGCGCAGGATCGGAGTCGATGTGCATTGCATCGATATCAAGACCGAAACGCCACTGGTCGGATCCGGTATTTGCCTTCTGCACAATGCACTGCGTGCAATGGGCACTCTGAGCCTGGCAGAGCAGTGCCTGGACAGCGGCTATCGATTCGATGCATTTCGTCAGTTCGATGCAGCAGGGCATCTGCTGTGCAGTAACTCCGCTCCCCCCAGTTGCGGCATCCGGCGACCGGAACTGGCGCGCATTGTCGAGACCGCGGCTGCAGGCGCCGGAGCGATTTTCGACAGGGGAGTTACAGTAGACCGCCTGGTCAACCGGCCGGAGGGCGTCGATGTCTACTTTTCCAATGGTCGTCAGGCGACCTATGACCTGGTTGTTGCCGCAGATGGCGTTTACTCCCCGATCCGGCAGCAGATTTTTGGAGGCCATTACAATCCTGCCTTCGCGGGTCAAAGTGTGTGGCGCTTCAACACCGTGCGCCCAGTCGAGGTGGATGGTTTTTGCCTGTTCCGCACCCAGACGGGAAAAACGGTGGGCTCATTCCCAACAGGCCAAAACAGCTGTTACATCTTCTATTCGGAAAACAGCAAGGATCCGTTGCGAATCCCAGAGAGTGAGGCTCATCTGATGATTCGTGAGCGCCTTTTGGAATTCACCGCCCCGGCACTCGTGGCGTCATTGGAGCAGGTGACAAAGCCCAGGCAGGTGATTTTTCGGCCTCTGGATATCACGCTGGTGCCGGCGCCGTGGCATCGTGAGAGGGTAGTGCTGCTCGGCGACGCAGCGCATGCGCCAACCCCTCATATGACCTCTGGTGGCGGCATGGCCATCGAAGATGCTGTCGTACTGGCGGAGTGCATCACTTCGACGCAATCCGCCAACGCTGCACTGGAGCTGTATTCAAACCGGCGATTCGAACGCTGCAAGATAATCTACGGCGCCTCGCTGCAGCTGTGCCGAAATGAACAACAGGACCCCATTGGCAACCGTGAAAATTCGGCTGCACTGTTGTTGAAGACTTATCAGTACCTGGGCGAAACCGCCTAAACTCCGTCAGCCTGCTGCGCGGGTTGTCCACAATAATGGGCCCCGCCAGCCTACGTCTGTGCAAATGAGTGTGCGGGATGATTCGCTTAGAGGGTAAGCGCTCGCGCCCCTTTTTCCCCTGTTAATTGGGCGCGCAGTTCGGCGCCTGCTTGCTTAAGCCGCAGGACCATGTGTGCGGCGTCGATCAGCGTAGAGGGCAGGTAGAGCCCGGGTTGTGGCGGGCAGTCAGTTCTTAAGCCAAGCAATGCTTCGATTCCTACGGCAACCCCAATTCCTGTGAGCACGATCTGCCCTTCGGGGTGGGATAATTGTGCTGTTACTGTTGCTATTTCACCGTCAATCAAAGTGCCAGAAATTTCGTATACGATCTCTACAGATGGCCGGCCGCTTAAGCGGCGCCCCGGCGTTTCGGCGAGCACAAAGTCGAGTCGAATCGCCCGCGCGGAGGACTTTGCTGCGAGCTCGGGTACGTCGAACGATGGGAAGCTCACCCCTTCGTAGGCGGTGCCGTCCAGCAACTGGAAGGTTCGAATTTCCTGTGTGTTGTCGGGTTGAATCCAGGTCTGTGCGTCAACCAGAAAACCTGGCGCTCTATCCCCGAAGTTGACCACATCACTTTGGCTCGCAGGCCCTCCGAGATCTTGATCATCCATCACGGCGCCAATCTTGATGGTATCGACGTGGGAGAAACCATTCAGGATCTGTAGAGCGGTTAGTACCAGTGTCCCTGCGAAGCTGGTGTCCTGAAGCAAACTGGCCGACTGGCGGCTGCCGCCTATCTGCACGGCCAACTTTGGAGCAAGATGTACAAGTTGAGTGGCAATGCTTGTATAGGGTATACCCGCATTCACTGCATACTTTGCTGGAAAGGTGGAAAGATCATTGGTCAGCAGCGCGATGCCGCTGAGCGCTAATCCAGAAGGTAGGCCAAGGTCACTCCTGTTGGTGTCGACGGTCACCCCGATGGCGTTACCCCATGCAGCAGCAGCGGCCTGTGCTTTTTTCAAATTTCGCCCAGCAATGACGAGCGACAACGCTGGTTGAAATGTTCTGAGGGCTTTGACGACCGCTGTGCCAACTGCGCCGTAACCACCAATGATCAAGAAAGGTTTCATTCGGATACCTGGATACCATCATCGTTGCTAGAACATGTCGTTATAGGCTACTCCAATTGCAGAGCGCTTTGATAATTGTCGGTATCAATTATTCGAGGTTCGTCGGCCAGGCATCTACATTGTGGCGCGGGACCGTATAGGTCACCGCGCCGCGCTATCAATGCAATCGAACGACTCACCCAGATTTTGCGTTTACAGCCACGCCTTGATTTGCCGCGCCACAGCATCCGTGGAGATGCCATAACGATCATGCAAGGTAGGTAGTGCACCGGCATCCAGGAACGCATCCGGCAAGGCGATCTGGCGGAAGGTCGGCGTCACGCCGTTGCGCAGCAATACACTGGCAACCGCTTCTCCGAGGCCACCGATGATCGAATGGTTTTCTGCCGTTACCACCAGGCGGCCAGGCTTGCGAGCCTCGGCGAGAATGGTCTGCTCATCCAGAGGTTTGATGGTCGGCACGTGCAGCACCGAGACATCCACGCCGTCCTTTCGCAGCTGCTCTGCAGCTTCCAGTGCGCGCATGGTCATCAGGCCGCTGGCAATCAGCAGTACGTCTCGACCACCGTGCAGGACCTGTGCTTTACCCAGCTGGAACTTGTAGTCGTAGCGATCCAGCACCAAGGGCACGTTGCCCCGTAGCAAGCGCATGTAGACCGGCCCCTGGTGGGCGGCGATAGCGGGTACAGCCTGCTCGATTTCCAGTGCATCGCAAGGGTCGACGATCATCAAGTTCGGCATCGCGCGGAAAATCGCCAAGTCATCCGTGGCCTGGTGGCTCGGGCCATAACCGGTGGTCAGGCCAGGCAGGCCGCAGACGATCTTGACGTTGAGGTTCTCTTCGGCGATGGCCATGCAGATGAAATCATAGGCTCGGCGCGAAGCGAATACGGCATAGGTCGTGGCAAACGGCGTCATCCCTTCACGTGCCATGCCGGCGGCAGCGCTCATCAGCAACTGTTCGGCCATGCCCATCTGATAGAAGCGTTCGGGGTGGGCCTTGGCGAAGATGTGCAGGTCGGTGTACTTGGACAGGTCGGCGCTGAGTCCGACGATATCCTGACGCTGTTCAGCCAGGCTTGCCAAGGCATGGCCGAATGGCGCAGCCCGCGTAGGCTGGCCCTCGGCGGCGATGGAGGCAATCATCGCTGAAGTGGTCAGGCGTTTTTTTGCTGCATTCACAGTGCTCATGCTTGGCTCCCGGCGTCCAGCGCTTTGAGGGCAAGGTCCCATTCGTTCTCATCGACGCGGATAAAGTGCGTTTTGTCGCGGTTTTCCAGGAAAGGTACGCCCTTGCCCATGCGGGTATCACAGATGATCACACGCGGTTGTGCATCGGGGTGGGCGCGAGCCTGGTCAAAGGCGGTGACCAGGGCATCAAGGTCATTGCCATCGACTCGCTGCACGAACCAGCCGAAGGCCTGCCAACGATCAACGATTGGCTCGAAGGCAAGCACCTCGCTGGAATGGCCGTCGGCCTGCTGGTTGTTCACGTCGACGATCGCGATCAGGTTGTCCAGGCGCCAGTGGCTGGCGGACATGACTGCTTCCCAGGTCGAGCCCTCGTTGAGCTCGCCGTCGGATAGCAGGTTGTACACCCAGCTGTCCGAGCCCTTGCGCTTGAGGGCCAGGCAAGCGCCGACCGCGATGCCCAGCCCGTGACCGAGCGAGCCCCCGGTGATCTCCATGCCGGGGGTGTATGCAGCCATCCCGGACATAGGTAGGCGACTGTCGTCGCTGCCGTAAGTTTCCAGCTCTTCCTCAGGGATGACGCCAGCTTCGATCAATGCAGCATACAGCGCGATCGCATAGTGACCGATAGACAGGTAGAAGCGGTCGCGTTCTTCCCACTCGGGGTTGCTGGGGTCGATGCGCAGCGCATGGAAATAGGCAACAGCGAGCAGGTCGGCGGCCCCCAGCGCCTGGCCGACATAGCCTTGACCCTGGACTTGGCCCATGCGCAACGCATGGCGACGAATATTGCGAGCGCGCTCAGCCAGGGGCGGCGCCTCATTGTGGGTAGGCACAGCAGTCATTTGAATGACTCCTTTTGAAATCAGCGATTGACCAGATTGGCCGGGACTCGAGACACCAGGAAGGCGCCAAACACGAGTACGATGGTGATGAGATACATGCCGATGGCGTTGCTGCCCAAGGTCGTGGTGACCCAGCCGATCAGGTAGGGCGAGCAGAAGCCGGCAAGGTTGGCGAAACTGTTGACCGCCGCGATACCGGCCGCAGCTGAAACACCGCCCAGCAGTGTGGTTGGCAGCATCCAGAACAACGAAGAGGCGGACAGGATCCCTGCTGCGGCGAGACAGAGACTGAGGATCGACAGTGTCAAGCTGCTACTAAAGGCCGCGGCCAGGCTTAGGCCAAGTGCGCCTAGCAGCATGGGGATCGCCAGGTGCCAGCGGCGCTCACGGTGACGGTCGCCGCTGCGCCCAGCCAGCAACATGGCAAAGATGGCGCACAGGTACGGCACGCTCGTCAGCAGGCCGATGTGCAAGGGCTCGCTGACCCCGGCATTTCGCACCAGTGTGGGTAGCCAGAACGTGATCGCATACTGACCCATGACGACGCAGAAGTAGATGCCCGCCAGCAACCACAGCCGACGGTCGCGGATGAAATCCCCCACCGAGCCGTGATTGACCTTGTGTTGCTCGTCTTCAGCCAGCTCCTTGCGCACCAAAGCCTTTTCTTCATCGTTCAACCAATGGGCCTGGTCGACTCCATCTTTCAGGTAGCTCAGCACCAGAATGCCCACCAGTACGGTCGGAATCGCCTCGAGCAAGAACATCCACTGCCAGCCAGCCCAGCCATGAACGCCGGCGAAACGCTCCATGATCCAGCCTGAAAGAGGTCCTCCGATCATTCCCGAGAATGGAATGGCGATGAACCACAGTGCAGTCATCTTCGCCCGACGGTACGACGGGAACCAATAGGTGAGGTACAGCAACAGACCCGGAGCAAGCCCCGCCTCGGCAATACCCAGTAAAAAGCGCAGGGTATAAAACTGCCAGGCTGTTTCGACCAGTGCGAACATTGCCGAAATAATGCCCCAGGTGATCATGATGCGGGCGATCCAGCGTCGCGCCCCGACCTTGTGCAAAATGATGTTGCTTGGCACTTCGCAAAGGAAGTAACCAATGAAGAACATGCCGGCCCCCAGCCCGTAGACGGCTTCGGAGAGGGCGAGATCGTCCATCATTTGCAGTTTTGCAAAGCCAACGTTGACCCTGTCCAGGTAGGCACACAGGTAGCAGAGCATGAGAAAAGGCATCAGTCGCCAGGCCGTTTTACGGTAGGCACTGCTGCGCGCGGCGGACGCCGCATCGAGCGCTAATGTGGTCATTTCGTTCTTATCTCTTGTTGTTATCGAACGCGCGCGCTGGGCCGGGCTCAGGCCCAGCACGCGATGCAGCAGATGCTCAGTGGATCAGCATGCCGCCGTTGACATCCAGGGTGATGCCTGTCAGATAGCTCGACAGGTCGCTGGCCAGGAACAATGCCGCATTGGCGACATCGCGCGCCTCACCCAGTCGACCCAGCGGGATGCCTTCGATGATGGCGTGACGGCGCTCATCCTGCATCAGCCCACCCGTAATGTCAGTGTGAATCAGGCCCGGTGTGATGGAGTTGACGCGAATATTGTCCGGTCCCAGCTCACGGGCCATCGCCTTGCCCAAACCGAGTACGCCAGCTTTCGCAGCGCTGTAGTGCGGGCCACCGAAGATGCCGCCACCGCGCTGGGCAGAAACTGAAGACATGCAAATGATGCTGCCGGAGCCTTGAGCGCGCATGGTCGGGATAACCGCCTGAGACATCAACAGCGTTCCGCGCAAGTTCACGTTGAGAATGCGGTCGTAGTCAGGTCCAGTGATTTCCAGGGTTTTCACCGGCTGGGTGATGCCGGCGTTATTGACGAGGATGTCGATCCGACCGAAGTGCGCAAGCACTTGTGCGATGGCGTCACGTACTTGGGCTTCATCGGCGACGTTGGCTGACAAGCCACGGTGGCCTTCGCCGAGTGCAGCAGCGGCTTCGGCAGCGGCCGAGGCATCGAGGTCGAGGATGGCAACCCTGGCACCTTGATCAGCGAATGCCTGGGCAGTTGCGCGGCCGATACCGCGGGCAGATGCAGCGCCAGTGACTATGGCGAATTTTCCTGTGAGTAGCATGGAAGGTGCTCCGGGTGATTATTTTTGTGAGCGGCGGTTCAGGCAGAACCGATGGCCACAGCTTCGTTCCCGGCGGCAGCTGCAGCAACGCCCTGTGATTCATCCGATGCTGAAAAAAATTCAGCCCTTGGCTTGTACACACTCATCCCGCCGGAGTAAAACTACTGGTAGCCTGCGAACTTTTTCAGGAATGACCATGAGCCTGGACACCCTCAGGAAATCTCCTCAGATCCCTCCGCTGAAAGCAATTCAGTCCTTCGAGCAAGTCGCGCGTTTCGCCAACGTTGCCCGAGCTGCCGAGCAGTTGAACCTAACCCCCTCGGCGGTGAGTCATCAGATCGCCAATCTGGAGGCATTGATCGGGCGGCCTTTGTTCATTCGTGAGGCGCGCGGTGTTTCTTTGACACCCGCGGGTGAGCAATACCTGCGTGAGGTTTCCGGGATACTGCAGAGCTTGGCCACTGCGACTGAACGCGCTGGGAGTGCGGTGGGTTTCGATTGCTTGCGGCTTCATGCTGCTCCCAGCTTTGGCCTGCTCTGGTTGCTTCCACGTCTGGACCATTTTCGCAGCAGCCATCCGCAGATCCAGATCAATCTATCCTGCTCGTACGAGTCCCTGCACTTCGGTCGCCATCAGATTGACCTCGATATTCGTCATGGTTATCCCAATTGGCCCAGCCTTGAGGTGCGTACTATCCGACACGAACGTGCGACAGTGCTGGCTTCGCCGCAGTTTCTTGAGCGTACCCAGATCAGGAGGCCCAGCGACCTGCTGGGGCAAAACCTGATTCTGTCGGAAGCCGCATTGGTGCAATGGCCGCACTGGTTTGCCCAGCAAGGCGTGGCGTTGCCCCAGGCACCGTACTCGCTCAGTTTCGACCGCTCCTACATGAGTTTGGAGGCGGCCAGTCACGGATACGGTTTGGCCTTGGAGAGTTCTCTACTGGCGCAGGACTATATCGCTCGCGGAGAGCTGGTTTCTGTATTCGCAGAGGATCTGGCAACTCCAGTCAGTGCACACCATCTGGTATTTCCTCGAGGTCATGCCGAAACCTTCAGGGTTCGGCAGTTTCTTGAGTGGGTGCAAGGCCAGCTCGGTCATGATTTCAATTACTGAAAGAATGGAGTGGGCGGTACTCGCTGATCTTTTCCACACTAAGTGTCCGTCTCTGGCCGCAGGAACTATTATGACGCAGGATCAAGTACCAGGAGAGTTGAAGATCAGATTGCGCAGCTTGGCGCAGCAATTGGTAGCTGTGCTGACTGAGCGCATCCGCAGCGGTCAGCTCAAGCACGGGGACAAACTACCCACTGAGTCCCAGCTCATGGCCGAGCAAGGCGTTAGTCGTACAGTAGTTCGTGAAGCTATAGCTCGGCTGCAGGCGGCAGGGCTGGTGCAGACACGACACGGGATAGGTTCATTTGTGCAAGGCCCAGCGTTAAATAATTTCCAGATTGATGTCTCTGCCATGAGCACCCTCCGAGAAGTATTGCATGTGCTGGAGCTGCGTATAGCCCTTGAAGTGGAGTCCGCTGGCTTGGCGGCGCATCGACGAAGTGATGACCAGTTGGCTGACTTACGGGCTGCCCTAGATGAGTTAAACGCCAAATCCGCCGATGCCAGCGGTACGGTGTTAGAAGACTTTCGATTTCACCTTTGCATTGCACAAGCCAGCGGCAATCACTATTTCACGGATGTTGCCCAGCATTTGGGAGGTGGTGTTATCCCGCGTTCACGGATCAATTCGGCACAGCTAGCTCAACGCGATCAAGCGAGTTATATGCAGCGCTTGCAGTATGAACATGAAGCGATTTTCGCGGCGATTGCCCGACGTGATTCTGAGGGCGCGAGAATGGCTATGCGAATGCACCTCACCCGCAGCAAAGAGCTGTTTGACGAGGCGTTACTACGCGACTCAACCCCATCACCCATTAGATGAATGAGTCATGGATAGGTCTAGTTGCCTTTCGCGTCCGGCGTTACTGGCTGCAAATAAGCATTCTGGCCGGGGTGGTGCGCCAAACTGTTTTCAACGCTGATGCTCAGGTCAGTGAGGGTCTTCGAGGATTTGAACGAGTAGGTGAACAACTAACTGTCCGAGAGCAAGAGGTGGTCGGTCTGATGATTTCAGGCCTAGGTACAAAAGAACTTGCTCGGTATCTCGGTATCAGTATGCAAACGGTAAAGGTTCACCGTAGAAATATTTACTCAAAGCTAGGCATCAGTACAGAGTTGCAGCTTTGCAGTCTGTTCCTCAGGCCGGGAAACGCTTTTGATACACGAATGTCTGTTGCGCGCATCGGGTAGTCGAAAGCGATCATTCACGCAATTGGCCGCTCGCTCCTTTAAAATTGCTCTGAACAGGATGCCACTCAAAGAGCGAGGTTGGTTTTCATCTGGCCAGCTGACGGAGTGTGCTGCCCTACGTCCGTACTCCTGAGAGTGTAGTGCTTGTCTCATACCCCCATGGTGGCATATTCGTGGGTGGTGTATCTGGGTAATCTGAACCGGCAAGCTAAAATTCGTTTAATAACAATATTGATGCAAGAGGCAAATACATGGGCACTGGCTTCGTATGGCATGAATTATTCATATGGCATTCGACAGGCCGTCATGCAGGGATCTATCAGCCTGGGCTGACCATCCAACCTGGTACTCCCTTCGAAGAGGCTGAAACCAAGCGACGGTTCAAGAATCTGCTTGATGTCAGTGGTTTGGCCGACGAACTCCTCAGTATCCGCCCGCGTGCCCTGCAGCGCGACGAGCTGGAAATGGTGCATAGCGCTTCTTACCTCGACCAGTTGCAAGCAATGAGGAATGCCGGTCCCGGTGCATTTAGTGCCAATACTCCGTTGGGGTCTGGGAGCTTTGAAATCGCTTCACTGTCTGCCGGCGGCGTTGTCGAAGCTGTGGAGGCCGTAATCAGGGGGGATGTTGCGAATGCCTATGCCCTAGTTCGTCCGCCAGGGCATCACGCGGTTGCCGATACTGCCATGGGCTTCTGCTTGTTGGCCAATGCCGCACTTGCCGCCCGTCATGCAGTGCTCAAGTGCGGCCTTGAGCGGGTGGCAATCGTCGACTGGGATGTCCATCACGGCAATGGAGCTCAGGATATTTTCTGGGATTGCTCGCAGGTGCTCACGGTATCGATCCATCAGCAGGGTAATTACCCGAGCGACATGGGTGGGGTTAATGAGCGGGGCGTAGGGCAGGGGCTGGGCTACAACATCAATATCCCGATGTTGGTGCGTACATGGAGGCGATGAATTCAATTATCGTGCCGGCACTGGACGATTTCTCTCCGCAATTGATCATTGTGTCTTGTGGTTTCGATGCCGGCGCTTATGACCCGTTGGGCAGGATGCTGCTGCACAGTGACAGTTTTCGCGATATGACCCGCGCTTTGATGGATGTCGCGTCTGAGCACTGTGAGGGTAAGTTGATCATGTGTCACGAGGGTGGCTATGAACCGAACACTGTGCCTTACATGGGGCTTGCTGTGCTCGAAACCTTGAGTGGCCGGCGTACGACAGTTAATGACCCAAACTTGTTAGACATGAAAGGACTCTATGGGCAAGCCATTGAGCCTTATCAGTCTGCTCACCTGAACCATTTGAAGAACACGTTGCTGTGCGATGAGGCGCAGGCCTGAGGCCAGGTATCTGCACTGACCGAGATTCGCTACGGATTCACTTCCGTAGACGCCAAAATTAATAATAAATTCAAGGGTGCTGCTATGACGCGATCCACCGTCGGCCTTTCGCGGCCACGCCCACGCGATACACTAATAAAACTTATCGTCTTGATCGATTTTTCTCTATTCCTCATGCCGCCTCTGCATTGGTATTTTGGTGACGGGATCGCAGCGCACGCGCTCGGTTACTTTTTGGGCTCCAGTCTTCTGGTAGCACTTTCTTTGCCGATCATCTCGGTTTACGCCGATCACGAGGAGTATTGAGATGGATATGTTGATCGGTTATGGCGGCGTAGCGGCCTTCTTTTTTCTCGTCATCTATGTGCTGGAAAAGAGCCGCCGCACGTTAGGGACTGGGTCGTTTAGTGATTACGCCACGGGTGGACGTACCTTTGGTAGCTTTTATTCGACCATGGCATTTGTCAATACCTGGTTGCCTGGCACAATCTTCATTTCATTTGCCGGCTTTGCTGCATCGGCTGGCATCATCGGTTTCTACTACGTGCCTTATTCGCTGCTCGCAGTGGTGCTGATGTTTCTGCTGGCCAGACCTGTACACCTGTGGGGCAAGGCCTTCGATCTGCGCACGCAGGCAGACTTGCTGGGGTTACGTTATGGCTCCAAAGCGGTACGGGTAGTCGCCGCCGCAATTGGCATCATTGCCTCGTTTCCCTGGATAATACTGGACATGCAGTCGCTGACATTGGTGTTCACCCACTTGTCGTTCGGTGCGATCGGCTCCGGCACGGCAGTGTTTGTCGGCATTGCCCTGATCGTCGTCAGGCAGGTCTGGACCGTTCGGTTTGGCGCACGTGGTGTCATTATCAGTGATATGCTCCAAGGCATCGCAGCCTATCTGATCGGCACGCTGATCGCGCTGGGGTTGCTGGTCTGGTTGGTCAGCAATGGTCATGGTTTGGAGACGTCCAATCACAATCTCTTCACGCTGCCTGGCCCTGGAAGCGAACTGGGTCCTCTGTATCTGTTCTCCCTCATTGTGACCGGCGCCTTGGGCGGCTGGTGCTGGCCTGATATTTTCGTCCGGCTGTTTGCTTCGCGCAGTACACAGACGATCCAGCGTTCGGCCATACAGGCTGCACCGATTTTGCTGGTCTTTGGTACATCCTTCACCCTGATGGTGCTTTGCGCTTCGTCACTGCCTGGGGTTCAGCAGGCACCTGATTCAGTGTGGTTCATTGCGTCAGGAATCGGCGGAGTCGTTCTGGTGACGCTGGCGGGGATTTGCGTTGTGGCGGCTACCATGGGCAATGTCGGCGCCAACCTGCAGGCGCTCGGTGCGCAGACTGCTAACGATATCGTTGGTGTGATACAAGCGCGCCGCGTCGAGGACCGCCGTGTTGGGCAAATCGCGGTGGCCGTGTTGACAATATTGGCGGCCGCGTTTGCGGTTGTTACCACCCAGTCTGGCCACCTGATCGCTTTGGCGATGATTCCTATCAGGGGATTGTTCAGTTGGCACCCACCCTGTTTCTTGGGGTCTTCTGGAAACGCGGAACAGCACCGGCAGCGGTGTGCTCAATAATCAGCGGCTTTGTCTGTGCTGCCATCCTGCAGTGGTATTTCCCAACGTCGATACCTCAACTAGGCGGCCTGACATCGGGAGTTGCTGCCTTGGCCCTGAACTTCGGCGTCTATGTGTCTATCAGCCTCGCCTTTCCCGCCAAGGCGTATGAGCGAAAGCGGATAGAGGAGTTGTATCGCTCCATCGACGCTCCGGCATCAATAGCTGTGGCGGTAAAAAGGGCTACGGCTTGACGGCAGGCATTTGCCTTCGTTGGCTGCTCAACAGCCAACGGGGGCAAGCAGTAAAATCTGGAAGCAGTATTACGGTAATTTAAATTACAAATTTGTTGTCGATAGTAATCAAGATGTGACTGCTGACTTCAACGTATATAGAACGTTTGATGACGGCCAGGCGAAGGCGGGCGACATTGATACAACCGCTTACGGCTTGCAGCTCGCTTATCGGCTCTCGGCGCATACGTTCACATTGGCTCACCAACAGGTACGCGGTGATCAACCCATTGACTATGTAGGTTTTGGTGATACCGGTCGAGCGGGTGGATCCATCTACCTGCCTAACTCGGTTCAATATTCGGATTTCAACGGCCCAGGGGAAAAGTCCTGGCAGGCGCGTTACGATCTCAACATGGTATCGTACGGCGTGCCGGGCTTGTCATTTATGATTCGCTACCTCCACGGTAGCAATATTGATGGAACTCACGTTACATCAGGCGCTTACGTTGGTAAATATGGGCGTGATGACCGAGAGTTTGAGACTGACTTTGAAGCACGCTACGTCGTTCAGTCCGGGCCTGTCAAAAACCTGTCTGTCCGCGTTCGAACGGCGTGGCATCGAGGTGACTTGACTACCGGCGGCGATCAGGATCAATTCCGTGTGATCACGGAGTACCCGATCAATATCTTCTGATCATTCAGCAGTAAAGAGTTACGCGCGATATTTGCTCTTTGAAGGGCTAGGCTTCTGCGAGAAAAGGGCGACAACTTTTTGCAACCGTTCAGTCGGTGGAGTGACTTCTATGTCATTTCCGTTGGCATGCCGTGCGGATTGGTCATGACCACAATGGCTCAGGTTCTGCGAGATCGATTGATGCGGTGGCATGCGCCTTGATGGGGAAGTGGCCGGTTCAGTGGGCGCCAAATTGTCTCCCGGCCAGCAGCAATGGCGTGTGAGCCCTGGCAAAGAGCGCCACTCCAGTTGTTCGTTGGGTAATTTATTAATGTGTTAATGAACGCGTGCTGGCATACTCGTCGGCACGCTTTTCATTGATGAGCCCAAGCAGGCATGACCACACCAAGACCATCCCTTACGCTCACGCTGCTGCAGGCGCGTGAAGCTACCATGGCGTTCTTCCGCCCGGCATTGAATGCCCACGAGCTGACCGAACAGCAATGGCGGGTTATTCGAATCCTACGTCAGCAGGGCGAGTTGGAAAGCCATCAATTGGCGGACCTCGCTTGCATTCTCAAACCCAGTATGAGTGGCGTGCTCAAGCGCCTTGAGCGCGACGGTATCGTCGCCAGGCGAAAATCGATAGAGGATCAGCGGCGCATTTTTATAAACCTGACGGTTAAAGGGCAGCAAGCGTACTTGTCCATGAGCGAGGAAATGGACAGTAATTATGAAAAGATCCTCAGCCAGTTTGGAGCTGAAAAGCTCCAGATCCTGATGGAGTTGCTGAATGAAATGAAGAAAATCAAGCCGTGATACGCTTTTTCTCAGTCAAGACCTTCTTAAGCGTCTTTATTGGCAATGCGCAAAAAGCGAGCCTTTGCGCACACCAGCCAACTGAGCGATCTCGTTCAACGAGGAGGTGTTGTAGCCATACGCCGCCAAGTGCGCCGACAGCGGCATCACAGATATGTGCCGCAGAAGGAGAAAGCGCTTTCAATGATCCCTCGATCAATGGCGCGGGCAAGCCGTGCCCGGTTCGATGGGAAGTGTGGTGGCCACAGGGGTCAATCGCCTCGAACATAAGGTGGGGGGCAATGCCATGGAAAGTACAATTTTCCCCGCGTAACGTGCATTTCTCGACAACGGTCACCAACTCATACTGAGTGCGTCATTGAGGCTACTCGGCCACCCGCTGCCGCGCAGAAGGGGGCTGGTTATCCAATAATAAAGAGACCGTTCATGAAAAAGCCAAATCCCCTGCTGGAAGATCTCAAGGCCATCCTGCCGACCATTGCCGCCAATGCTTTCAATGCTGAGCGCGACCGCAGTGTTCCAGCAGAGAACATCATGTTGCTGAAGAACATTGGCCTGCACCGCGCGTTCCTGCCCAAGCACTACGGTGGCATGGAGATTTCCCTGCCGCAGTTCGCCCAGTGCATCGCACTGCTGGCGGGTGCCTGTGCCAGTACCGCCTGGGCCATGAGCCTGCTGTGCACCCACAGCCACCAGATGGCGATGTTCCCGGCCAAGCTGCAGCAGGATGTATGGGGCAGCGACCCGGATGCGACGGCCAGTAGCAGCATCGCGCCGTTCGGCCGCACTGTGGAGGTTGAGGGCGGGGTGACGTTCAGTGGTGAAATGGGCTGGAGCTCCGGCTGTGAGCACGCCGAGTGGGCGATCCTCGGCTTCCGTCGGCCCAATGCCGAAGGCACCCAGGACTACTGCTTTGCTGTCCTGCCGCGCAGCGACTATGAAATCCGTGACGACTGGTATGCAGTGGGCATGCGCGGCAGTGGCAGCAAGACGCTGATCGTGCGCGATGCCTTCGTGCCCGAGCATCGCATCCAGAAGGCTAAGGACATGATGGAAGGCAAGTCCGCCGGCTTCGGTCTGTACCCGGACAGCAAGATCTTTTTCGCCCCGTACCGCCCGTATTTTGCCAGTGGCTTCTCGACGGTCAGCCTGGGCATTGCCGAGCGCATGCTGGAAGTGTTCCGGGAAAAGACCCGCAACCGCGTGCGTGCCTACACCGGCGCTGCCGTCGGTGCAGCGACGCCGGCCCTGATGCGCCTGGCTGAGTCCACCCACCAGGTGGCTGCCGCCCGCGCGTTGCTGGAAAAGAGCTGGGACGAAATTGCCGAATACAGCGAGCGCCACGAGTACCCGTCGCGCACCACCCTGGCGTTCTGGCGCACCAACCAGGGCTACGCGGTGAAGCTGTGCATCCAGGCGGTCGATCGCCTGATGGAAGCGGCCGGTGGCGGTGCCTGGTTCGAAAGCAATGAACTGCAACGGCTGTTCCGTGACTCGCACATGACCGGTGCCCATGCCTACACCGACTACGACGTCTGCGCGCAGATCCTCGGTCGTGAGCTGATGGGTCTGGAGCCCGACCCGGCCATGGTCTGACCCGTTGGCTGGCTGATCCCCGAAACAACCATAACAACAATCGAGGGCAGGCCCGTTCGGCCTGCCCGGGAGTCTTGCATGTCCCATTCAACCGCCATCACCGATTTCGATA
This sequence comes from Pseudomonas inefficax, assembly GCF_900277125.1. Classification (GTDB taxonomy): domain Bacteria; phylum Pseudomonadota; class Gammaproteobacteria; order Pseudomonadales; family Pseudomonadaceae; genus Aquipseudomonas; species Aquipseudomonas inefficax. The sequence continues at coordinate 135,392 of NZ_OPYN01000164.1, read as the reverse complement.
CCCGCGCCTTCCGCCGTGCCCTGGGCAATTTTGCCACTGGCGTGACCGTGGTCACCGCCGCCGGGCCGAGCGGCCGCAAGGTCGGCGTCACCGCCAACAGTTTCAACTCGGTGTCGCTGGACCCTGCGCTGATTCTCTGGAGCATCGACAAGCGCTCCACCAGCCATGAGGTGTTCGAGGAAGCTTCGCATTTTGCCGTGAACATCCTGGCGGCCGACCAGATCGACCTGTCGAACAATTTCGCTCGGCCCAAGGAGGACCGCTTCGCCGGTATCGACCATGAGCAGGGGGCCGGTGGCGCGCCGCTGTTCGCCGATTGTTCGGCGCGTTTCCAGTGCGAGAAGTTCCAGCAACTGGACGGTGGCGACCACTGGATCCTGGTGGGCAAGGTGGTGGCCTTCGATGACTTCGGTCGCTCGCCGCTGCTGTATCACCAAGGTGCCTATTCGATGGTGCTGCCACACACCCGCATGACCCTGCGCGCCGAGGGCCAGGCGCCGAGCAGCCACTTCCAGGGCCGCCTGCAGCACAACCTGTACTACCTCATGACCCAGGCCCTGCGCGCTTACCAAGCCGACTACCAGCCGCGCCAACTGTGCACCGGCCTGCGCACCAGCGAAGCCCGCATGCTGATGGTGCTGGAGAACGATGCCGGGCTGAGCCTGAACGACCTGCAGCGCGAGGTGGCGATGCCGGCGCGTGAAATCGAGGAGGCGGTGGCGAACCTCAAGCGCAAGGGGTTGATCGCCGATGACGACGGCCGCGTGCGGCTGTCAGTCAAGGGCGTGGATGAAACCGAGGCGCTGTGGAGCATTGCCCGCGAGCAGCAGGACAAGGTTTTCGGGCAGTTCAGCGCGGAGCAGCTGGAGACCTTCAAGACCGTGCTCAAGGCCATCATCCAGATGTAAGAGGCCGGTGCTGGTCAAAGCAAACAATAACGGCGCCAGAAGGCGCCGTTATTGTTTGCTCAATTCAGCTCAGTAGACACCGCCCCCCGTACTGCTGAACGCCGGCGTGTCCTTGAACTTGCCGGCCAGATCCCGCAGCCCGCGCATCAGCACCGTGGTATCCACGCCCACCGCGACGAAAGCTGCGCCCAGCTCGATGTAGCGCCGCGCCAGCTTCTCGTCGGCACTGAGAATCCCCGCCGCCTTGCCGGCCTTGCCAATACGCACGATGGCATTCTCGATGGCCGCCTGCACCTCAGGGTGCCCGGGGTTGCCGCGATGGCCCATGGCCGCGCTGAGGTCGGCAGGGCCGATGAACACGCCATCGACACCTTCGACCGCAACGATCTCGTCGAGGTTGGCCAGGCCTTCCTTGTTCTCGATCTGCACCAGCAGGCACATCTGTTCGTCAGCCTGGTCCAGGTAACCGGCAATGCTGTTCCAGCGCGAGGCCCGTGCCAGGGCGCTGCCCACGCCACGCACGCCGGTGGGGGGGTAGTGCACGGCCTTGACCAACTGGCGGGCCTGCTCGGCGCTTTCGACCATGGGCACCAGCAGCGTCTGCGCGCCGATATCCAGCACTTGCTTGATCAGCGCGGTATCACCCATCACCGGACGGATCACCGCCTGGCTGGGGTAGGCGGCCACCGCCTGCAACTGCGCCAGCATGCCGCGCAGGTCGTTGGGTGCGTGCTCGCCGTCGATCAGCAGCCAGTCGAAACCGGCATTGGCAGCCAACTCGGTACAGTAGGCATTGGCCAGACCCAGCCACAGGCCGATCTGCGGCTCGCCGCTGCGCAGGCGTTGCTTGAAGTGATTGATAGGCATGTCCATGGGCAGGTCCTCAAACGAAGCGGCAGGCGATGGAGCCGAGCATGTCGTAGTCGACGTGGAAGGTGTCGCCAGGGCGCGCAGCGACCGGGCGGGTGAACGAGCCGCCCAGAATGATCTGGCCAGGTTGCAGGGTGACGTCGTACGGGGCCAGTTTGTTGGCCAGCCAGGCCACGCCCTTGGCAGGGTGGTTGAGCACGGCGGCGCTGACCCCGGACTCCTCGATTACGCCGTTGCGGTAAAGCACGGCTGGCACCTTGCGCAGGTCGATCTCGGTAGGGCGCACCGCGCGGCCACCCATGACCACGCCGGCGTTGGCCGCGTTGTCGGAGATGGTGTCGAATACCTTGCGGGTAGCCTGGGTTTGCGAATCGATCTGCTGAATGCGTGCGTCGATGATTTCCAGTGCCGGGATCACCCATTCGGTGGCGTCCAGCACATCGAACACGGTGACGTTGGGCCCCTTGAGCGGCTTGCCGAGGATGAACGCCAACTCCACCTCAACGCGCGGCACGATGAAGCGCTCGAAGGGGATGTCGCTGCCTTCGTCGAACAGCATGTCGTCGAGCAGGGCACCGTAGTCAGGCTCGGTGATGTTCGACGACACCTGCATGGCGCGCGAGGTCAGGCCGATCTTGTGGCCGACCAGCTTGCGGCCGGCAGCGATCTTCTTCGCCACCCAGGCGCGCTGGATGGCATAGGCATCCTCGATGGTGATGGCGGGCTGCTCCAGTGAAAACTGGCGGACCTGCTCGCGCGAGCGTTCGGCCTGGTCGAGGCGTTCGGCAGCCTGCTGGATGAATGCGTTATCAAGCATGGTGGGGATCTCTGGATTCAAGGGTTGACGATGGCGGCCCGGGTGCGCAGCACCAGCAGGCCACCGAGGGTGATGAAGACGGCCAGGGCGTACAGCGCAAGGCTGGCGCTTTGCGTGGTATCGCGGACCCAGCCGATGAAGTAGGGCGCCGCGAACGAGGCGATGCTGCCCAGTGAGCTGATCAGGGCGATACCGGCGGCCTGGGTGCGGGTATTGAGGAACGCCGGCGGTAGCTGCCAGAACATCGGCAGCGCAGCGCTGGCGCCCATGCCCGCCAGCACCAGCCCGGCCAGCACTGGCCAGGGTTGCTGGGGTGCCAGGCCGGTGATGGCGATGCCGGCGGCGGCCATCAGCAGCGGGATGCACAGGTGCCAGCGACGTTCACGCTGGCGGTCGCTGGAACGCCCGCAGGCGAGCATGAACACGCAGCCGGAGAGGTAGGGCAGGGCGCTGAGCAGACCGACGCTGGCGTCGCTGCCGATGCCGGCACCGTGAATGAGGCTGGGCATCCAGAAGGCCAGGGTGTTGACCGCCAGCATCACCGCGCAATACACCGCCACCAGCAGCCAGATGGCCGGGCTGGTGAGGATGCCGCCAAGGGACGTGACGCTCTTGCGCTGCTCTTCGCTGCCGAACTGGGCACGCAATGCCGCCTTCTGCCGGTCGTCGAGCCAGTGCACCTGCTCGAAGCGTTCCGGCAGTGCGGCCAGCACCACCAGGCCCAGCAGTATCACCGGCGCACCTTCGAGCAGGAACATCCACTGCCAGCCGCGCAGCCCGGCGCTGTCGTGCATGAACGCGAGGATCGCCCCGGACAGCGGCCCACCCACCACGCCGGCCAACGGCACGGCGATGGCGAACAGCGCGGTGACCTGGGCGCGGCGCCCGGCGGGGTACCAGCGGTTGAGGTAGACCAGGATGCCCGGGAAGAAGCCGGCCTCGGCTGCACCCAGGGCGAAGCGCAGCAGGTAGAAGGCACTGCTGCTCTCGATCAGCAGCATGCTGGTCGACAGCGCGCCCCACACCACCATCAGCGTGGCGATCCAGCGACGTGGGCCGACGCGTTCCAGCATCAGGTTGCTGGGCACGCCGAACAGCGCATAGGCAATGAAGAACAGGCCGGCGCCCAAGCCGTAGACCGTATCGGACAGCTGCAGGTCCTGGCTCATCTGCATCTTGGCGAAGCCGATGTTGATGCGGTCGAGGTGGGCAAACAGGTAGCAGACCAGCAGCAACGGCATCAGCCGCCAGGTGATCGTGCGGTGGGTGGCATCGGCCAGTTCGGCCGGGCTTTGTGCCGGCGAGGCATGTTCGAGTGTGCTCATTGGTTTTTGTACTTGTTGTGTGATGAGGCAACGGGCGACCTGGGTTCAGGCCGAGCGGTTGAACAGCGGGTGCAAGGTGCTGTGCTTGGCGTCGTAGACCTGCTGGGCGCTTTCGTCGATCTGCAGGGTGATGCCGATCGGGCGTTGTTGCAGCAGCCCGTCCAGGCGTTGCCTGAGCACCTGCAGCAGGTTGTCGCCGACGGCCTTGTGCACCTCGCGGCTGCGGCCGCTGCCCATGCGCAGGTTGGCATACAGGAAGCCGTAGTCGCCCTGGCCGTCAGCCACCGCGCAATGGGCGGCGGGGTAGGCCAGCACGCGGGTGCCGCCGGTGGGGAACACGGCCTTGCCGGTTTCGTCGCGCTGTTCGAGCATGCTGTCGGCCAGGGCGCGGCACAGCCCGGGGATATCGGCGTCGGCTTCCAGGTCGGGGGTATAGAGCAATACCAGGTGTGGCATGTAGGGCCTCGTCGTGGCAGAAGCGCCAGGCCACCTGTGGCAGCCTGGCGGGTGGATCACAGGCGGCTGGTGGACGCGACGGCAGCCGGATTGGCGGCTTGTGCCGGCGGAATCGCCGAGCCGTCTTGAGGCGTGACCGGGAAGATCGCGTTGATCTGGCCTGTGCCCGAAGAGCCGAAGTAAGGCGTCACCACCTCGGCCTTGCCGTCATAGCTGGACCAGCCCAGTACGCCCAACAGCATCGCGGTATCGTGCATGAAGCCTTCGCCGTGGCCTTTGGCGGCGTACTCCGGGAGCATCCCGCAGAATTCCTCCCACTCGCCGTTCTGCCACATCTGCACCACACGGTTGTCCAGGGTTTCCAGGAACGGGCTCCAGACCTTGGTAGCGAAATCCGGCGCCTGGCCGTTCTGGGCGAAGCGGTGTGACAGCGAGCCGCTGGCGAGGAATGCCACGGTGCCGTCGTAGTGGTCTTCCACGGCCTTGCGCATGGCCCAGCCGAGGCGGGCGCTGTCGGCCAGGTAGTGCGAGGTGCACAGCGCCGAGACCGAGACCACCTTGAAGTGCTGGTCCTGGTTCATGTAGCGCATAGGCACCAGGGTGCCGTACTCCGGGCCCAGGGTGGTGGCGTGGTGGGCCATGGTTTCGACATTGAACTGGTTGCAGGTTTCCGCCAGCAGCAGGCCAAGTTCGGTGTTGCCCGGGAACGCGTAGGCCATGTTGCTGATGAAGTGCGGCAGCTCGTTGCTGGTGTACACGCCCTCGAAGTGTGGGGCGCACAGCACGTGGTAGTTGGCGTTGACCAGCCAGTGGGTGTCGAACACGACGATGGTGTCGACGCCCAGTTCACGGCAGCGGCGGCTGATCTCGTGATGCCCGTCGATGGCGGCCTGGCGAAAGCCCTGGTGTGGGCCTGGCAGCTCGGACAGGTACATGGACGGCACATGGGTGATCTTGGCGGCAAGTGCGACTTTGCCCATGGGAGTCTCCGGTTAGAGGATGTTGTTATAGAAGCTGACGAGGTCCCTGTGGGAGCGGGCTCATCGCTCGGGCGAAAATTGCTCTACACGCCCCAGCGCGGAATGTGGTGGCTGCCCATCGAGATGCACACGTTCTTGATCTCGGCGAACACTTCGAAGCTGTACTGCCCGCCTTCACGGCCGGTACCGGAGCCTTTCACGCCGCCGAATGGCTGACGCAGGTCACGCACGTTCTGGCTGTTGATGAACACCATGCCGGCTTCGATGCCACGCGCCAGGCGGTGGGCCTTGCCGATGTCCAGGGTCCAGATGTACGAGGCCAAGCCGTACTCGGTGTCGTTGGCCAGTTGCAGCGCCTCGGCTTCGTCCTTGAACGGAATCAGGCACACCACCGGGCCGAAGATTTCTTCCTGGGCGATGCGCATCTTGTTGTTCACGTCGGCGAACACGGTGGGCTGGATGAACTGGCCCTTGGCCAGGTGCGCAGGCAGGTTGGCCGGGCGCTCCAGGCCACCGGCGACCAGGCGTGCGCCTTCTTCCATGCCGATCTTGATGTAGCCAGTCACCTTGTCGTAGTGCGCCTGGGTGATCATCGAGCCGACCTGGGTTTTCGGGTCGGTCGGGTCACCGACGATCAGGCGTTTGGCGCGGGCGGCGAACTCGGCGACGAACTGCGGGTAGACGCTCTCCTGGATGAAGATGCGGCTGCCGGCAGTGCAGCGTTCGCCGTTCAGCGAGAAGATGGTGAACAGCGCCGCGTCCAGCGCGCGCTCCAAGTCGGCGTCTTCGAAGATCAGCACCGGCGACTTGCCGCCCAGTTCCATCGAGTACTTCTTCAGGCCAGCGGTCTGCATGATCTTGCGGCCGGTGGCGGTGCCACCGGTGAATGAGATGGCGCGCACATCCGGGTGGCGCACCAGGGCGTCACCGGCCGTGGCACCGTAGCCCTGGATCACGTTGAGCACGCCATTGGGGATGCCGGCCTCGACGGCCAGGCGGCCCAGCTCGTTGGCGGTCAGCGGCGACAGCTCGCTCATCTTCAACACCGCAGTGTTACCCAGTGCCAGGCACGGCGCGGTCTTCCAGGTGGCGGTCATGAACGGCACGTTCCATGGCGACACCAGGCCACACACGCCGACCGGCTGGTACAGGGTGTAGTTGAGCATCTGGTCGTCGACCGGGTAGGTGTGGCCGTCCATGCGCGTGCACACTTCAGCGAAGAACTCGAAGTTGTGCGAGGCGCGGGGGATCAGCACGTTGCGGGTCTGGTGGATCGGCAGGCCGGTGTCGAGGGTTTCCAGCTCGGCCAGTTTCGGCACGTTCTGGTCGATCAGCTCACCGAGCTTGCGCATCAGGCGGGCACGTTCCTTGGCCGGGGTATTGGCCCACTTGGGGAAGGCTTCTTTGGCCGCAGCCACGGCCTGGGCAACTTCCTCGGCACCACCGCTGGCAACTTCGCAGATGGCGTCGCCGGTGGCCGGGTTGTAGTTGACGAAGGTGTCTTTGCTTTCGACCTCACGGCCGTTGATCCAGTGCTTGATCATGCTGCTCATGCCTTGTTGTTCTTGAAGAAGTCAGCTTCGCTGACGATACGGTTGACCAGGCGACCGACGCCTTCCACTTCCACCACCACTTCATCGCCCGGTACCACATCGGCCAGGCCTTCCGGCGTGCCGGTGGCGATCATGTCGCCTGGTTGCAGGGTCATGAAGCTGGAGAAGTATTCGATCAGGTGCGGGATGTCGAAGATCATGTCCGCGGTGGTGCCTTCCTGCTTCAGCTCACCGTTGATCCAGGTGCGCAGCTTCAGGTTGCTGACATCCGGCACGTCGGCGGCATCGACGATCCACGGGCCGACCGGGGTGGTGGCGTCGCGGTTTTTCACCCGCAGGTTGGGGCGGTAGTAGTTTTCCAGGTAGTCGCGAATGGCGTAGTCGTTGCACACGGTGTAGCCGGCGACATAGTCCAGGGCGTCTTCGCGCTTGACGTTCTTTGCTGGCTTGCCGATGACCGCGACCAATTCGCACTCGTAGTGCATGTATTCGACGTTGTCCGGACGCCAAGTGACCTGGTTGTGGCCGGTGTAAGTGCCCGGCGACTTGATGAAAGCCAGGGGCTCGGTAGGTGGAGCGAAAGCCAGTTCCCGAGCGTGGTCGGCGTAGTTCAGGCCCAAGGCAAACATGCTGCCGTTGGCAGGTGGAAGCCACTCGACTTGTTCTGCGGCGATAAGTCGACCGTCTTCCAGGCGAACGGCACTGTTGTCCTCGACGGTGACAGCATGAACGCTGCCCTCATAGCGAATGCGCGCGTGTTTCATGCTTGGCCCTCTGTGTCAGCCACGATGGTATTTGCCAACCGCCCAAGGCCGGTGATCTCGACCTCGACGAAGTCGCCAGGCTTCACATCCACACGGCCCTCGGGGGTACCTGTGATCAGTACGTCACCGGCGTGCAGGGTCATGAACTCGCTCAGCTCGGCAATCAGTTGGGGAATGCTGCGCACAAAGTTGGCCGTGGTGTTTTCCTGCACGACGTTGCCATTGACGTAGAGCTTCAAGGTCAACTGATGAGGGTCTTTCACTGCATCGGCGGGGACCAGTTCAGGCCCTATCGCGCAGAACCCGTCGCGGCACTTCGCCTTGACTGCCGGGCGGTAGTAGCTGTCTTCCGGCAGGCTGTATTCATTGACGATGGTGTAGCCAGCCACATGGGCCAGGGCGTCAGCGGCACTGACCCGGCTGGCGTCCTTGCCAATCACCACGCCCAGCGCCGGGCCCGGTTGCAGGCGCTCGCCGGCGGGGTGAATCACGTTGGCACCATGGGCGTTACGGGTGTTCGGCGTCTTGATGAACAGCACCGGCTTGACCGGGGCCTGTTTGTAAGGGGGCTGTCCGAACTCAGCCAGACGCTGCTGCAGCAGACCGTTGTAGTTCAGCGCTACGCCGAACACGGTGCCGTTCGCAACGTCATGCAACGCATGGCTCATGCTTTTCTCCTGGCAGTGGTGGAGCAGCTAGCTGCTCGGTAAATTCGTTAATGTGTTAATCTTATAGTTAATATGTTAATGATGGTCAAGGCCTCCTTGTCACTCCGACTCGACGGGGGCACCATGAGCCTTGTGAAGACAGGTCGAGACAACCAGCAATGAGCAACAGGCATCCCATTCCGAACATCAACATCGGCCAGGTCTACGACCAGCGCTACAGCGACAGCGAGGTGCATTACGACCGGCTCGGCAACCTGGCTGGGTTTTTCGGGCGCAACATGCCGGTGCACCGGCACGACCGGTTTTTCCAGGTGCACTACGTGAAGTCCGGCACGGTGCGGGTGTATCTGGATGACCAGCAGTTCATCGAGTCGGGGCCGATGTTTTTCCTTACACCGCCGACGGTGACACACTCCTTCGTCACTGATCCGGGCAGCGATGGGCACGTACTTACGGTACGGCAACAGCTGGTGTGGCAATTGATAGAGGCGGATGCCAGCCTGTTGCCTGCTGGAATGCAGGTGCGCCCGGTATGTGTGGCGCTGGCCAAAGTGCCCGCGGCGGACCTGGCTGAGGCCAGGCGCCTGGGGGCGTGGCTGGAGGCGCTTAGCGATGAGTTCGCGAGCCCTCATCCGGGACGAGATGCGGCGTTGCAATCGCTCACGCGGCTGATCATGATCAGTTTGCTGCGGCTTTGCCCTAACTCGCGCGAGGCAACCCCGGCCCGTCACGAGGACTTGAAGATTTTCCATCGCTTCAATGCGCTGGTCGAGGCGCACTACCTTGAGCATTGGCCTCTTGCAAACTATGCGGCTCAAATCGGCGTCACTGAAGCGCGGCTCAACGATATCTGCAGGCGAATCGCCGATCTGCCCTCCAAGCGCCTGGTGCTGGAGCGGCTGATGCAGGAGGCCAGACGCTTGCTGCTTTTCTCCAGCAGTTCTGTGAATGAGGTCTGCTACCAGCTCGGATTCAAGGACCCGGCCTATTTCAGCCGTTTCTTCAGTCGCTATGCGGGGCTCACGCCGGGGGAGTATCGGCAGCGGCAGGCGGAGTTGAAGTGAGGTGGCCAAGTGGCGATACCTGCGCAGAGTGGTCGTTATTTGATAGCAATACTCGCAGCTTGCAGGTTGGGCTTGAATGGGTTTTCCGTGGAACAGATTGCACTTTCCACAGGCTTCGCCAGTTGTCGCGGCAGTTAAATGTTCCTAATCTTGTGAGCTGGATCAGATGGCACAGACTCTACCCATGACTGAAACACGTCCTTCACTCACGCTGAGTTTGCTGCAGGCCCGTGAGGCTGCAATGGCATTTTTCAGGCCGCTTCTGAATGAGCACGAGTTGACCGAGCAGCAATGGCGAGTCATTCGCATCCTGCGCCAGCAGGGCGAGCTGGAAAGCCACCAGCTCGCACATTTGGCCTGCATTCTCAAACCGAGCATGACCGGGGTTATTAGCCGCCTGGAGCGGGACGGACTGGTGTACCGACGCAAGGGTATCGAGGATCAGCGCCGCGTTTTTGTGACGCTGACTGACTTGGGCCGCGCGAGCTTCGATGCCATGTGTGAAGGGATGGAAGCCAATTACCGCAAGATCCAGGAGCAATTCGGTGAAGATAAGCTGGAGCAACTGCTGCATTTACTCAACGAGCTCAAACGAATTGAGCCTTGAGCACCTTCTTTGGCCCGATCATTCAGAAGAGCCGGAGGGTGAGCCAGACAGCATTACCTGGCTCACCCGTTGAGGGTAGATACGCAATGCATGGTGTTTTTTACAGTGGTGCTCAAGGGAGCGGCTTTTAAGGTGCGCTCCACCTTGGAATCATCACTGGAGTACATCATGAACAGCAGCAACGCCTGGTTAAAAGCTCACAACGCCGTGCATCTCATGCATCCCATGCAGGATCCGAAGGGTCTGAAAGATAATCAGCCGGTTATCATTGAATCCGGTGATGGTGTGCACATCACAGATGTCGACGGTCGTCGATTCCTTGATCTGCAAGGAGGACTGTGGTGTGTGAATGCCGGGTACGGGCGCAAAGAAATTGTCGATGCCGTGACTGAGCAGATGCACAAGCTCGCCTACTATTCGCTGTTTCCCGGCAGCACTAACCCTGCAGCAATTGCCTTGTCTCAAAAGCTGATCGAGATCACCGAGCCGGAAGGTATGGCCAAGGTGTCATTCGGTCTTGGGGGGGCGGATGCGGTGGAAAGCGCGCTGAAAATCGCACGTCAGTACTGGAAGCTTGAAGGCCAATCCGACAAGTATAAGTTCATCTCGCTGTACAACGGCTATCACGGCCTGAACTTCGGTGGCATGTCTGCATGTGGTGGCATAGCCTGGCGGAGCAGCTATGAACCGCTGATGCCCGGCTTCATCCAAGTAGAGGGGCCACATCTGTATCGCAATCCCTTCACTCAGGACCCTGAAGAGCTGGTCGAGATCTGTGCTCAATTGATGGAACGCCAGATCGAGCTTCAGGGGGCCCATACTGTGGCAGCAATCATCGCCGAGCCGATCCAAGGCGCGGGAGGGGTGATTGTGCCGCCTGCGAGCTACTGGCCTCGCCTGCGTCAGATCGCCGACAAGTACAATATCCTATTGATTGCTGACGAGGTCATCACTGGCTTGGGGCGCAGCGGCGCACTCTTTGGCTCGCGTGGCTGGGGCGTCAAGCCCGATATCATGTGCCTGGCCAAGGGCATCTCCAGTGGTTACGTGCCCCTTAGCGCTACTCTGGTTAACCAGCGTGTGGCCTCGGCTTGGGAGCGCGACGCTGGCTTCACCTCGGTATACATGCATGGGTACACCTACCCGGCCATCCGGTGTCCTGTGCAGCTGGACTGGCGGCGATCGATATCGCTTTGCGCGAGAACCTGGCCGACAACGCCGCGCTGGTCGGCGAATACTTCCTGGAGCGCTTGCGGGAACTCAAAGACAAGCACCGTGCGATCGGTGACGTGCGTGGAAAGGGGCTGATGATTGCCATCGAGCTGGTGAAGGATCGTCAAACCAAGGAGCCCTTCGGCCCAGAGGAAGCATATCCGCTTGCGATCTCTGAAGGTTGTGTAAATAGTGGGGTGATGCTGCGCACTATCGTCAACAAGTTGATCATCTCGCCGCCGCTGACTTTCTCCCTGGAGAACTTCAGCGAGGCCTACCACCAGCCGTGGGTACATCCAGATACCGCCGACCACGAATTCCCAGCGACCATGGCCGAATACGGCGACGTCAGTGGGCCGTATGGGGTGTTCCATTTACGTCAAAGGAACCTGCTGCCGGTGCCAACTTTCTTCACCCCGGTCGAGGGCTTGCCCGAGAAACTGTTGAATACCGTCACCGTGTTCAATGTCTACCCGTACCTGCACGCATTGACCGACGCATCGACACCGCTGTGGCTGGATTTCAATATCAAGAGCGAGACCGAGCATGAATTGATCTGGAACGTTCTGCTGCCGAAGGGCACGCTCAAGAGTGAAACCCTAGAGGCTGAACAGGACAAGTTCCGAGCGTTCATCGAACCCATCCTCGCCGAGGACATCGGTGTGTGCACTGGCGTGGGTGAAGCGGTCCATTCCCGCTTCATCACGCCGGGACGTTACTCGCACATGGAAAAGACCGTGTATCAGTTTCACAACTGGTGGCTCGACCAGATGCTGTCCACCACCAAGTGTTGAGACGAACCCCTCCAACACGGAATCGCGCAACGGTTTCAAACTCAGCGGCAGCGGTACTGAAGGCGCGGTTTTGCCGGTCGAACTGGTGTGGCAACCGCGTTTCGATGGCCTGCCAGGGGAGTACCGTGCGGGTTACTACTACAGCAGCGCCAATGCGAATGACGTTCTCAAGGACAGCAATGGTCAGCCGGCAGTAGTCAGCGGCGCGGCCTATCGCAGCGCATCGAGCAAGCACGGCCTGTGGTTAGGGGCAATGCAGCAGGTTACCCAAGAGGTCAATGATGCTTCTCGCGGATTGAGTCTGTTCGCGATGGCAACGATGCACGACAAGAAAACCAGCAAGGTCGACCACTACGTATCACTGGGTGCTGTGTACAAGGGGCTGTTCGCGGCCCGTCCCAAGGACGACATCGGTTTGGCAATTTCCGAGGTGCACGTTAACCCCGCGTATCGCAAGAACGCCTCGCTGACGAACCTGGTCAATGGGGTGGAAGATTACGATGACCCAGTGTATCTGCCTGTGCAAGACACCGAGTACAACGCTGAACTGAACTACGGAGTTCATGTGGCAGATTGGCTGACAGTGCGGCCTAACCTGCAGTTTGTGCGTCACCCAGGAGGTGTGAGTCAGGTCGACGATGCCTGGGTCGGGGGGGTGAAGGTTCAGGCAATTTTTTGATACTAAGCGATGGACTAGCGTTTAAAGCCTTGTCGTTTAGGAATGCCTGCAGCCTAGCGCGGCCGATTGTTCAAGTCTTTTGTGAAAGATGGACTGCCTCAGCCTCGAAGCAGCCCATCACGACAAACTGAGCACGATCGGCTTCAGGTTGAAGCGCTCAGGCATTAATAATGTCACTGATGCCGTTGGAGTTTCGATCCGAGAAACTCCAAGAGCTCACCAGTCACTTGATATGCTACTGGCCGATCCCATGGGTGCGATCGTATCCACTGACGCTTGGCGCGGTCCACCCTTCAGGCCGCTGCGCTGCTTCGAAGATTTCTACCAGTAGCGGATAGCATTTCGCGGTGTCAGACGAATGTTCGGTTGAGCAGTCCCCACCGGGGCAGGCGGAAAGGCAACCGAGCAGGTCTATTTCTGCAAAAAATTCGAGATAATCGCCAGGTTGTACTGGGCTGGCCTTCATGAAGTATTGGCCCGTGTCGCGGGTAAAGCCGGTGCACATGAACACGTTCAGAACGTCATGTACATGTGGCTCGGCGTCATGCGGCGCCAGCCCCGTTGATGCAGACAGCGCGCGGGTCAGGTTGGAATGGCAGCAGTGGTGATATTGACCGCCATGACTAAGCAGATTGTGGGTGTAAGGATCGCAGCGCGTACCGATCACGTCGTGTACTGAGCCGCCGTATTCATCAAACCCATACCAGTCGAGCGTGTCATGGGTGATTGTCGCCATGGGACGCAGGTTGGGAAAGCTGGAGAATAGTTGATCGCCGACTCCCAAGTGTGTGCCATTCAATGCCCTGGTTTTACCTGTATAGAACCGCTCTGTGAGGTCATGTTGGTTGAAGAGATTCAGGTCGCCGACTTGCGGCCCTTCGGTCGAGACAATACGAAAAAAATTTCCCGCCGGAACGGTGAAAGTTGCTGCATCGCGGGCCGGCACCATAACGGTTCTGACATGCTTGAGTCCCTCGCGCAGCGCGCGATAAGTGCCGATGTCTGGGCGGGGTAATGTCTCCACCGGGTAACAGAGTACTGGCTTGATGGCCTTGCGTTGTGCAGCGTCATTCGGAGCTTGGGATAGGGGTGCAGGCTTCATGCGATTCTCCTTTGAGGTTTAGGCGGCCATGCCGTGGATTAGCCACGGGCAGGGTGGCTCAGTAGGTCGAGCAGAGCATGCTCGGAGTCATCCAGGTAACGGGTCATAGCCTCGGCGGCCTCGTGGCGACGGCCAGCGGCAAGCAGGTCGTGGATCTCGCAGTCTCGTTCCAGCCATGGGCGCTGGAAATTTTCTTCGTCAGGGGCCACGGCGAATACCAGGCGCATCTGCGCGGCGATATTGGTGAAGAAGGCGTCCAGCAGTGGGCTGCGTAACAGCCCGACGATGTGCTGGTGAAAGCGTAGGCTGTGGGTGCCGAAGGCCTGCCAGTCTTCGCGGTCGCGGGCCAACTCGGCTGCCTCGATAGCGCCGAGCATCGAGTCGGACTGGTACTCGCGCAGTGGCTTGCTACCCAGGATTGCTTGGATCTCCAGAGTGCGGCGCACCAGGAATAGGTCGCGCACCTCAGCCAGGCCTATGCGGCGGACCATCACACCTTTGTTGCGTACGTAGCTGGTCAGTCCCTCTCTGCCGAGTTGGTGCAGGGCCTCTCGCACGGTGTTGCGCGAAGCGTTATAGCGGCTGGTCAGTTCGGCCTCAATCAGGGCCATACCTGGCAGCAAGCGTCCACCAATGATGTCCTCGCGCAGTTCGCAGGCCACCTGGTCCGCCAGCGACAACACTTGTACTGTGGGGAGCGTTTTGTTCATGCGAGTTGTACGTCCTTCAAGAAGCGACCCATGCGTTCGCTGCGATTGTCGAGCAGGTCCCGCGGTGCGCCGGCCTGGGCGATTTGCCCGCTCTCCATGAACACCACGCGGTCGGAGACTTGGAAGGCAAACTTCATTTCGTGAGTGACGATAACCATGGTCATGCCTTCGCGGGCCAGCTCTTCGATCACCTTGAGCACGTCGCCTACCAGTTCCGGATCGAGGGCCGAGGTGGGCTCGTCGAACAGCATCACTCGCGGGCGCATGGCCAGCGCCCGGGCAATGGCCACGCGCTGTTGCTGGCCGCCGGAAAGTTGGTGCGGGTATTTGCCGGCATGTTCTCGCAATCCCACCTTGGCCAGCAGCGATAGGCCCAGGGTGCGCAGTTCGGCGTCATTGGCGTGCCCGTGATGGCGGGGCGCAAGCACGACGTTCTCAAGTACCGTCTTGTGTGGGAACAGGTTGAATCCCTGGAACACCATGCCGACTTGGACGATTCCTTCCATGTGCAAGCGGCCGGACAAGCTGCCGCCGTCGTCCAGGCGACCGCGCAGGAACGGCTTGCCACACAGTTCGACTTGGCCGCGGTCGAGGCCTTCCAAGCCATTGAGTGTGCGGATGAGGGTGGTCTTGCCGGAGCCTGACGGGCCGATGATAGAAACTACCTCGCCGAAGCGGATGTCCAGGTCGATACCCTTTAGCACCTCGAGCTCGCCGTAGTGCTTGCGTGCTCCCAATACACGCAGGGCGAAATCGCCCTGGTTTGGAGTTACGGGGGCGGTCGGCAGGAAGGCGTGACTGTCCGGGATGGGGCGCGGGGTGCGCTGGCTGACGTCCAAGTGACGTTCAAGGCGTTTGAGCAGGTAGCTGAACACCGTGACGATCAGCACGTAGTAGAACGCGACCGCCAGCATGGTTTCCATTACCAGAAAATTCTGGGTATAGAGCTGTTGGCCCACCAGCAGGATCTCCGACAGCGAGATCACCGACACCAGTGACGTCAGCTTGACGATGGTGATGTATTCGTTGGCCAGGGTCGGCAATGCCACCCGCAGCGCTTGAGGAATCACGATCAGTCGCTGAGTGCCGGTGTAGCCGATACCCAGTGCCTTTCCAGCCTCGAGTTGTCCTTTGGCCACGGCCAGTAGTCCGCCCCGATGAATTTCCGCGATATAGGCCGCTTCGCTCAGCACCAAGGCGATCAGGCCTGCCGCATAGGGGTTGGAGAGCAGTACGCTGGTTGCTGGGAATACCTGGGGGAGGTTGTAGACGAAGATCAGCAGCACCAACAATGGAAGGCTGCGGAAGAACCAGATGTACAGGGCTGCGGCGCGGTTGACGATGCTGTGGCGCGACTGTCGGGCCAGGGCCAGGATAAAGCCCAGCACGATGCCCGCCAGCCAGGTTTCGACACTAAGTTCCACGACCGTGCCGACCGCCTTCCAGAAGTCACCGTTGGCAAGGAGGCTTGCGGTGTAATGCCAATCAAATTGCATGCTGTGTGCTCCGGATTACTGCGAAACCGCTTGAGGGCCCTGGCCCAGGGCCTGGGCAACGTCGCTTGGGCTGGGTTCGCCCAGGTTGTAGCGGCTGAGTAGAGTCTGGTAGTCGCCGCTTGCTTTCATGGCGGCCAGGCCCTGATCGAGTTGCTTGAGCAACACGTCATTGCCCTTGCGAACTGCAAGGCCTATAACCACTGGGTAGATCAGCGTCTGTGAGCTGAGGGTGATACGACCCTTGAGTTTTTCGGCGGTGATGGCGGCCACGGCAGCGTCTTCGAACTGCACGTCCACGGCCTTGGCTAGCAGGGCCTGAGCGGCTTCAGGGGAGGTCGGGAATTCGCGGGAGTCGATTGGCGCCTGGCCGTTGGCCTGGCAGTAACTTTTGGACAGAGCCATCAGCTTGGGAATCCACGATCCGCCTTTGATCGAGCCGACGCGCTTACCGCACAGGTCTTCGGGCCGCTGCGGGCGGAAGTTGTCGTCGGCACGCACCATCAGCGAGGCGCCACTTTTCAGGTAGGGCACGAAGTCCACTTGCGCGGCGCGCTCGGGGGTGACGTACAGGGCCGAGGCCACCACATCGAACCGCCGTGCATTCACGCCCATTACAAGGTTGGCAAAGCGGGTGTCATGGAACTGCGGCGTGAGTTTGAGCTGCTGACCGAGCAGGGCCATGAACTCTGGGTCGAAGCCGGCTGGCTTGCCCTCGGCAAGGTAGGTGTAAGGCGGGTAGGTCAAGTCCGAACCGATAATCAGGTGCTCGGGCTGCAAGGTGCCGTCGGCGGCGTGCGCGGAGGCGACGAGAGTCAGGGCAAGGGTTAAGGCAACTGCGCGAGGCATGGGGGACGCTCCACTTATGATTGTTCAACAATCGGTGCAAGTGGTTATATCAATATCTGTGCCATGTTTGAAGTTTTTGGCGTGTAATCCTCGTTCGTCTTGCGACCTGCACCAAAAAAGCCCAGAAGTGTTACGGGTAGAAACAGAGTGGTGCGCGTGTCGTTTGCCAGAAACAACTGATAAGCGAGTGGATAGGATCTCTGCGATACCACGGCATACGTCCACCCTCTCCCCATTTCGGCCATTCAAATAATTCTGAATTGAAACCGTGTGGGGTTGATTCACAGGAGCCTGCATGGGGCCGGGTCCCTGGCGCTGACTGAGTGTGCTTGGCAAGACGAGCCGTGGTCTCAGAAGCTGCTGAGTGGCAGGCGCTCTGGTTTGATCTCAGCGGTGCCGGATGTTTAGGTTCCGGGCGGAGCAGGAGAGGCCAAAAGCCGTAACCCTGTTGCCCACCGCTGAGAAGCAGGAGCCGTATGCGGTCGTTCCGCACGTACGGATCTGTGCAGGGGGCGGCAGGTATCTGCCGTTCCTAGCGCGACCAGAACAGCGAGGTAAGCGCTCGGTCAGCCGAAGAGAGTGCTCCCGCAAGGACTTGAGTGCGCGACTGCGTTATGGCGTGTTTGGCACCGAGATGCAGCGTGATAGCGACGAATATCGGGTAATTATGAGCTATTCCTGTCGACCTCTTCTGATCCAGGGTCGAGCAGACCTATTACGCGGGGGTGGGTCTGTGATTTTTCAGGCTAATTTCCGTTCTCCCCAGTGCCAACCTCCGAGAGAGGCGCATTGATTACCGCATGGGTGTTGCTGTGGCTGGAAACTGGAACGTATCTGGCGGGAGTGGACGTTGATAACGAAAGGTGAGTTTTCGCCCTGTCAATGACCTTAGACTGATTTCGTGACTCAAGTCAGAATGTGCATTAGCCTATCGCCAAGTAGGCGCCAGGCTTCGGTTTTCTCCTTGGCGTAATCATGGTGCAGGTAATGCCTACGTACTTTAGACCCTGCCAGGAGGTGATTTTGGCATCGGTCAATAATGTCCAGTGTTACACCAAGCTCCTGCATCATGGTTGCGCCAGTACGGCGAAGGTCGTGAGGGGTCCATTCGCCCTTCGCGCCATCGCTGAGCACCAGCGAGTCGTCGTGATGACGACCGGATAACGGTTTACTGCGTTTTTTGAAGCGGCATTGTCGATCGCCTATCAGTTTGCTCACCGTTTTAGTGTCTACATGGCAGTCACCATTTCTACTCGGAAAGCAGTATGGGCCGTCTCCAGTTTCTGTCTTCAAACGCTTAAACTGCCTCAAAGCGAACTCAGAAAGAAAGACATGGTGATCCTGGCGCTTGCCTTTACGACCTTTCGTGGTAAGCGCTGGGATGAGCCAGGTGCCTTTGTCCAGATCTACATTCTTCCATTCGGCCTTGAGTAGCTCACCAATACGGCAAAGGGTGCTCAGGCAGATCCATGCCGCGCACTGCACGCGAGAGCTGACAGCTCGGATGCCGGAGTATTTTCTACCGGCGGGTAACGCCTCGTAGTCGTGCTCCAGGCGGACGAAGATATCTGCCAGTTCACGGATTTCGCTAGGGGAGAGCAGGCGGTCACGCTCTTCCTGATAGTCGTTGTCCAGTAGCGTCAGCACATCGACCAAGTCGATGGGGTTCCCGTCAATCATTAGCGATCGCCAAGGTTTGCGCTTTTCAGCCCAGCGCAGCATCTGCCCAATGTCGTTGTACAGGATCACCACTGTACGGTTAAGACCGCGAGCACGAACTGCACGTAGGACAGTCAATAAATCTCTCTCTGTCAGGGTACGCAACGGCTTCTTGCCAATGGCAGGGAGTATGTCCTTCTTGAAGCTGCGGCGTAACTCCGCGTTTCCATCCTGGCGAGAAACGCCGTCGATTACCCATTCGTTGAACAAGTCTTCAATGGTCTTATTTTCCGCTGCCTGCCGTTCGGCCTCGGCAATCGTGGCGGCAATGGCGGTTTGCGCTTCAATTTTGGCTGCCTTCTTGGCAGATGTCGGATCAATACCTTCAGCTACACTTCGACTCGCGTTCCTATGCTCGGCTCTTATTTCGGACAGGGATTTACTTTTGCTGCCAGTCTTGGCCCATGTGCCGCAGGCGAAGTCTTTGAATTTTCCGTCCCACTTGAAGCGATAATAAAAACTTACCGAGACGCCTTTCTGGCGAGCAATCACTTTGCCTATCAAGTTCCCGTCGTCGCGAAGGGTCTTCCCATTATCCTCAACGGTAAGCGATTCCAGCTCTCTGACGGTTATTTTGGCCATTCTCTACCCCTTGCACGCGTGACGAGTTGGAAAAATACCCCTACTTATACCCCTACCGTGGGCACGGCTCTCGGTGGAAAGCTATGGGCTGGGGTAGATAGAATAATAGCCTGAAACCCCTGTGTTTGCTAGGTTGGTGATATGCCTCTGTGTTCTTTCAATTTCCATCAAGAGCTAATAAATAATCGAATTGGGTGCAAGGGGTCGAGTGTTCGAATCACTCCGTCCCGACCATTATTGAAACGAGAAAGCCCAGTCGGTGACGACTGGGCTTTTTTGTGCTCATAAAATGGATTGCTATGCTGATGACTTTATTTCTGAAAATGAAAGTCTTCACAGATAAGGCTATTGAAGGGTGGCTTTTTCTCCGTTGGTATGATGATATTGAAATGATTGCACGAATGTATCGCGCGGATTATTCCAATAGCTCATTAAGTGTGGTGCGGGGGATTAAATGGAATTTCAAGGTTACCTTGGTTACATTAAGTATGATGGAGATCTGACTGTAGGCGGGGTTATGGATGGAAGGAAGCAAGCCGAGGCGCTACTTGGTTTCGATTATGCCCTTCGTCATTTCCTATTAAAACTTGCTCCAGATCTGAAGGCTGTAGATTTTGAAATTCCGGTAAAAGTAAGAGACGGTTCATGGGAAGCCCTAATTCCAGAAACAGTTGCTGGTTGGATGCAAGCTAGCGCTGGAATTGTTGCAACTGCGTATGCCACTCAAGCGGCTCAGAAAATGGCAGAGCGGGACTTTGCGGATTTCGGTGTCCGTGACCTATTCAGTAAAGCCTTAAATGCTATTAAGTGGTTTGCTCGTATTGCGAAGCATATGGGGGATGTGAGTGTAAAAAGCTTTGAGTCTGTGAAATTTTCTGATGATAAAGCGCTAATTGGAATCAGGAATGAGGTCGGTGAATATATTTATGTTCCTAAGTATGCGTTGGATTTATATGTCCAGGCTGGGAATAGACTTTTGAGCAGACTAGCATGTTTGATTGAAGAAGGTAGAGTGCTGAAGATAGGGAGCATTTTAGAGGATGGAGTCGATGAAGTGGTGCTGGAAGTTTCCGATAAATATATTTTCTGCGATGAAGAAGAGGAGGATTCGGAAGATTTTTTGTTTCCTGAACTCCGGCATGGTGAAAATGTAGTGTTAGAGGGTGAGGTGACTAGGGAGAACAAAACTTCAAACTCTATGGGGTTTAAGTACATGGATCATATTTTAACCTCTTACCCAGAGGTTGGAAGCATCGTTCGCTACAAGCAGTTGCTTTTCTTGCGGTGTAGAATTTTTGGAGTAATTGATAGGATAGATGATAAAGGGCGTGCGTTAGCCAAGAGACCAAAAATCTATTTTTCTCACTTGGAAGCCTTGGAGCACGAGGATAAAGTAGACCTTTTTTCAGGGTTATGACTCGTTGAGTATTATTTTGTTTATGCGGGAGATGAGCTTCAAGCCTATCTATGAGCCTCCGGTTGTCGAGCATATCTCTTCGGGGGGGCGTTGTTGCGTTGGTTTTCTGAAGATTTTAGTTTGTGGGTGGATTTTTCTTGGCTGTTACGTTTGATACTACGGTAAGGGAGATAAAATTCATCTATGCGAACGCTAGGAGCAAGGCTATATGTCCCTTTGCACACTTGGCAACTGAAAGGACAGTTATCGGGTGATGCTATATCAAATTGGTGCTGACTGCTGATAGAGTATATCTATACCCCCGGATTAATGAGTTGCGTTAGCATTGGAATGGGATGGCGGAGAGATTTCTCCGCTACGATTTTAGCTGACTTTGTTAGTACATATCGTATGACATCCCCATTTCAGAGATTGCTTCATAGAATTCGCTATTATTTCTAATATATTTGCATGATTCATAATCCTGGAACTGGATTGTCATCATTATCAACCGCAAAAGAGCGAAGTCGGTAAAGTTAATTATGGTGAGGTAATGACTGTTCCTGTCTTCTCTGGAAAAGCCATTCGAGTCACTTAATTTTTCCGATACTAGCTTCACCATATGGTAAAACATTCGACACAGCCCAAAAACTTGATCACTAGAATCGGTTTCATTTAAAAATTCGACAATTTCGGTGTTTTCCCTAGACGTTTCTCTCATGTTTTCGATTTTTGTTTCTATCCAGATCACCGCACCTGAAGCATGTTCATCTATTATATTTTCAGGATCTTCGCTTTTTATTCTGAATTTATCAAATGATTCTCTTAGTGAGTTTACCATGTGAAAAAGTTGTGATTCAAAGGATCGAAGTTTTTCTGTCTTACGAGTGTTTTCAATCTCGCGTCTGATATCACTATTGGCCTGATTCTGAATTGTTAGTGATTTTATGAGCAAGACAATAGATATAAAGCTTAAAGAAGGGTTTAATAATCCTCCTATGTAGTCCCCGAGCTGGCCCCACTGTTCAGGATTGTCCGATATAGAATAATGCTCGGCGAGTCCAAATTTGAAAATGTAAGATCCACATACTACTGCGGCTAAAAAGCTCGCAACCCATAAGTATCTATTCATAAATGCCTTTTACAATGTACTTAATGATGCGGTCTCCATGTATGCGGACTGGAAGTACTTCAAGGGTAAGGTAGGTCCAATCCTCTTCCGGTATGCCGTTGTTGTGATGCAAATTGGTTGAAAACTTTCTTTTTGTTGGGAGTTGGACGTATTGGTAGATCATAGAGAACCCAAAAGGAATCGTATTGTCTCCATCCCTTAATTGAAGTCTTCCATTGCCAGTGTTGGCATTAAGTCGTCTAATGCTGGCTTCAATAAAGATCGGCTTTTTATCGGTTTCTGCTTCTAGTGCGGATGATGTGTCTTCGTTAAATTTTGCGATTTCTATTTTTTCGGTGGAGTTTTTTCTGAAGTTAAGTTGGATGTTGTGGCCGAATTTTCTTGCGATGTCGTGGATGTTTATCATAATTGATTGGCGTAGCTGTGCAGTTAGATGCTCTGCGGTATCGCCCAGCGAATCCAACTGCTGTTGAGCCTTCTCCGAAAGGTCATCGGGCTCAAGATAAAGAGACTCCATTAAGAAATAATTCATCAGCTCGGAAAATGCAGGGCCACCGATTTTTCTAAACTTCTTTTTTGCTTCTTCATCATGCATTTCTAAGCTGAAGATCTGTCCATATGATCCTTTGAAATTTTTCTTTAATAGAGTTCTTACGTTGCTTTTAGATGTTAGGCGTTCGGGCACTTTCTCAGTAAGTAGGGTTTCTGCAATAGTGCGGGTCGCATCTGAAATGCCTTGTAGTGTAGTTAGGCCGGACTTCATGTCGACTTCGAAGGCAGGTGTGTCAATAATTAATTCAAAATTTACGGACATTCTTGTCTCACTGGTATTTTAATTCGTAAGGTGGTCATACAGCAGAGCTATGCTATTCTGTCGGCCGATTTTGCAGGTACTGTGTATGTTTGGGGTTACACGATAGTGTCTCATTGCCATTATCTGGCTTCCAGCGAGGAAGAACAAGTGCTCGAGTGAAATCGCAGCCATCCATATGGAGTGCTACTGTAGGTTTTCTATTCAAACGGTGGCTTTTCGGTCGCAGGGTTTTGGTGGATTTTGATTGCTTTGTGACGGATTTGGTTTGCCTTGCCTTGTTAATTCACGCCTAGGAGCCGTAGGAAAACTTTTGAAGTATGCCGCCTCTGGAAGGCCTGATTTACCGTAGAGTTATCTTTTTAGATAAAGGATTTTGTCATTGTCTAAGCGATACGAGATTTCTGGTGCGGCAGCTGGCGATTCCGCTGCGCGACAGGAAGCATGAACCAAAATTCGGTTTGCGGCTTGGTTGACCGACCAAGTATTGGAAGTTGACCCCGTCGAACGGCTATTTGGTTGACTAATGGAGCATTGCTGTCACGGTGCGTGCTATTCAAACTGGCGGAAATCTTCGTTGCAATAGTTACGCTGACTTGCTGAAGGCGGTGTCTATGATGTTACTTTTCGTACAGTGCCTATGTCGAGCCATTCCGACGCGAAAACCCGTTCGATTTTGTATTTGGCGGCCAGAGTAGGGCGGGGCTAGTACAAGAGGATTTCATGTGTGGCGCTCGTACAAGTCCTACCGACTCTAACCTCAATTAAAAATGTTCAGTACTTTATTTTTTGATGCGAAGTCATGAATGTCCATGCTCATGCCAATTTTCCCGACCGCTCAACCTGCCAGCATTTGCAGCAGCTTCTAGGCATGACGAGACAATTCTGGATACAGGCTAACAAGCCGTTCACTAAGCAATTTCCGGTACCTCATTAGCTTTTCAGATGGGCATTGGGAATGCTGGCACGTAATCTGCGTGGTCAGCGGGAACCGCTGCTTTGTTGAAATTGGGTTTGACTTAAGAGTGAGGAGGCAGCCGCTCGTATATTAAGCGGCCGTTTCTCACGATTCTGGCTCTTGATGCTGGCTTGAGAGGCACCTCAAACCAGCCCCCCTATTCACTCAAAATGCGGACGCTACCAGTTCAGATGTTGTGGCAGGTGTACTCAGATCGACCAAACTCGCCCGTTTGCGGAAATACTGCGCAGTCTCTTCGTCACTGCAGTAGATGTAGCAACCCTTCATCCCGCGTGTCATCAAGGTCCGGTAGGTGTTTTTGATGATCAGATCCACCAACTCACTAGTCTTTTCCGGTGCTGTTTTCATCCGAGTTTTGTACCCTCGAATTGAACGGTCCTGCTTATCCCGCATCTTGGGGGAAGTCTGCACTTGACCATTGCGTATCACCAGGTCCGGACCAATGATCACGCCGATGTAGTCAACCTCCAGCCCTTGGCAGGTATGAATGCAGCCGACCTGTTCGATGGATTTCTCCGCAATGATCCATAGGCTCCCGTCTTGGTCGAGGTTCCATTTACGACGGTAGTTTTCTCCAATGACGATGTCGTAGGCAGAAGGCTGTTTCTTGCTGGTCCAAGGCCAGCAATAGCCTGCCACGACTCGGGCCTTGTTATGGTCATTCTTCTTTTCGATCGCTGCGTGCAGTGCTTCGGGGGTATCGAAAACTTTAAACTCGTAAAGGTTACTGTCCAGGTGCCGGTTGGCAGTCGGGCGCACTTGCAGAACGTCGTCCAGCCAGGCCAGGTAGCCATCCGAGCCATTGCAACGGAACTGGGAGGCGAGGGTGTACTCCTCAACCTGTGCTCCTTTAGCCTCAGCGAAAGCTCGGATCGCATCTCGGCTGCCGATATCACTCAGGGTGACGCGCTGATCTTCGTCGATGAAGAAGATGGTGCAGGCCGAGGCGTTGATCAGTTCTTTGATCTGGTTTTCGCCGAGGTTTCCGTAAAGACCGCTCTTTTCGTTGAGGCGGTGGGCCTCATCGACCACCAAAAAGTCATTGGTATTCGCGTTGGTATCTACAAACGCCCCTGAACCCACGAACAGATGGGAAAAGCGGCTTCGAGTAATAGAACCAGCCAATTTGCTTTCATACACTTTTCGCGGTGCGGCATTTTTTGATACGTACCGGCCGTTCAGGCCTTGTCCGGTGAGCTTAACTAGAAGGTTCAGCGCTACCACCGTCTTGCCTGTGCCCGGTCCGCCTTGAATGATTACCACCCTTGGTTTTTCGGCGGACGCAGCTGTACCGGCGGCTATGGCTGCTTCGAAGATCTCTTTCTGATCGTCGATCAGAATGAATTCCGGATGGGCCTTCAGTAAGCCCTTCAGCGAATCCGCCAATGCCTTGGATGGGCGGATAGGACTATCCATAAGCTCATGCAGCACAGTTCTATTATCACCACTGGCGATGTGCTGTTTGATGAACGAGCGCAGTTGTTCCAGCTGATCCTTACCCTTCATGAATAGCGGGGCGCGGGTGGTGTAGTCCTCATACTGCTTAGCATCGAGCACGCCGTCGGGGACGTAGTTGTGTAAATAGGCGCAGGCTTGAACCTGAATACCACCCGAGTGAACGGCCTCGTTGAAGCCCTCTAGCAAGCAGGCGTAAGACCAAGCCTGGTACGACGGGTGTACGGTCTCCCGAACGTTGCCGCCAAGTGCTGTGCGCACAATCGCATCTTTGTTGGTGACCTTCGCTTGACTCCACTGTTTGAGTTCAACCAACAGAACGCTGCGCTGGCCCTGGGCATTGAAGCCGGTCAGGGTTACATCGACTCGCTTTGAGGTCTGTGGTATGTGCAATTCGATCGCTACGCACATATCCTCGGCCAAATCAGATGCCCGCAGCACCTTGGCCATGGCGCCAAGGGAGTTCTTCCAGGCATTCATTTCTGCTGCGGCCACCAGCTTGCCGGTCGCAGTTTTGAAACTCTGCAGAATTACATCTTCGATGTCGTCGTTATCGCTGTCGTGCAGGAACTGCGATTTGGTCGCTTCGTAAACGATCAAGGTCCTTCTTCCTTACTGAAGCTGGGTAATCAGAGTTGGTCGTACTTCTTCGCGGTATTGCGGGCTTTTTCGACTGGGTACTTTTCGCCGTTAAGGCGCAGCTTGCGCTGGGCTGCGGCGTCAAGGTCCACGCCCAGTACCGAGGCAAGGCGCACCAGATACATCAGCACGTCGGCGAGCTCATCCTCGACGGCTTGCGCTGTTTCCGGGTTGCGGGCTGCGGACTTGGAGGCGTCTTCGCTGAGCCATTGGAAGACCTCAGTTAACTCACCGACTTCACCGCTCAGAGCCATGACTAGGTTCTTTGGTGAATGGAACTGAGCCCAGTTGCGGTCGCTGGCGAACTGCTCAAGGGCCTGGGCCAGACGGGTGATATCGACGAGTTGGGTTGAAGTGGTGAGGGTTGTCACGAGCGCATCCTGTGGCGGCGGGCGAACTGTGCTGTTTTGAGGCACCGTTTCGCCTTCGTTGCAGATGCTGGACACCATACTTCCTACAGACGAAATGAGAAAGAGCGTAGGAATATTCTGGTGCGTCTGACGGCATGGGACTAGCGCGTGATAGGTAAACACGCCGTTGTTAGCCGGTTGTGCGGCCTTGTGCGGCTTGATTTTGCGTAGGAAAAAGCTGAGAGTGGCGACGAAAATCACCGCAAGGATGCTTAGCCAGTGCCCCAGCTTTCCCTCCTGAAAAGCCCCGCCGCCGTACAGGCTGCAATGGATGAGTTTTCGCATCTGGGACGGGTGGCGTTCCTCAAACGCTATGGTTTCGGTAAGTCCAGAGACTACATGGTTCGCAACCCTCGAACCGGGGAGCCATGCGACTCGAAGGCGATCGTGGGTGTTGCCTTTGGTAAGCAGTTTCCTAATCAAGGCGTGCTTACGGCCGAGGATTTCTCTGGCGGTGAAATGACCGTGGTTCCGCTGCTCCAGGCTTTGGGTTTTGAAGTTATACGGATCGGGGAGGACTGGACGGAAAATGAGGTCCAGGCCACTGTCGCTGACTATTTCGAAATGCTCCGTTTGGAAGCTGATGGCGTGGCGTTCAACAAGTCCGGGCACAACGAACTCTTGCGCAAGCAGTTGAGAGGGCGAAGCAAAGCGTCCGTAGAGCTTAAGCACCAGAACATCAGTGCTGTACTCGCAGGCATGGGCTTGCCTTTTATCCAAGGCTACAAACCGCGCGGCAACAGCCAATTATTATTGCGGAAGGCTGTTCAGGATTACGTGCGTCGACATTCGGCAGAGGTGGGCAAGATTGTCGATGGGTTGGAGGAGGTCAAGACTCCGGCACAGAAGTCTTACTCGGCAGCGCTGGTCGATGCTCCGGTTATAGAAGAGCGGCGCAAACTGGTCGCACCGACACGTAATCGACAACGTCTACCGCGCAAGCTTGACTACGCCGCTCGGGACGAAGCGAATCGAAAACTTGGACGATTGGGCGAGGATTGGGTGATTGGTTATGAGCAGCATCGCCTGACTGAGATGGGGTATCCTGAGTTGTTCCAAAAGCTGGAGTGGATCTCGGATACGCAAGGTGATGGTGCTGGCTACGACATCCTCTCGTTTGAGAGCGATGTTCTCCATCGCTATATCGAGGTAAAGGCGACAAATGGAGGGATCTCGTCTCCATTTATTGTGAGTCATAATGAATTGGAGTTCTCTGCAGAAGCAGGGAGTCAGTTTTACCTTTATCGAGTTTTCCAGCTTGGCGGCGAGCCGAAGCTATTTATCTTGCAAGGCGATCTATCGAGTCAGCTTTACCTAAAACCATTGGATTTTAGGGCAAGCTTCCGTGAGTATTTTCAATAATGTCCTCATTCTGATTCTCGGCTCTGAATTCTAAGAGGGAATATTGCGGGCTTATGGAAAAGATATCAGAGTTTTTGTTCCTTAGGGTGTGGCCATTGATTTGCGCCACTGCCTCAGATGTTCGAATACTTTTAAGTTCAAACAAAACATTTATGTATCGAATGAAAGCCAGGGCTGACATCTGCCCTCGTGCTTGGCTTTTCGGGCTATTTGCCGCCGCACTACTTGGTCTACTAGGTTTGCCCTCATTGCGGTTAGCTGGAGTCAGACTGAGCCTGGAGATGGCGGTAGTGATGACCACGATAAATTGGATTTTAATAGTAATTTATGGTGCATGCTTCGGGATCGGAGCTGCTATGTTCAGGACGCGACAGCATGTGATGGTGAGCATAAACACCTTTTTTTATCTCTCGATTTGGATCGTGATATTGAAGGTGTTTGAGCTCCCTGCACTCGGCGCGCGCTTCGGTGCCTTGGCGCAAAACTGCGCGTCGCTGGATTACAGTAGTGCTGTCACGGAGGCCATTCAGAAGAGCCACCTGACACGCGTATCAGATGCGGTGGTAGGTGTAGGATATCTCTTCTTCACGCTTCATATGGTCCGGGTTACAAAAGAGTTGCATGATTTCGGATGGATGCGGGCTGTAGCGAATACGCTCTTAGCGATGGTTCTTCTGAGCGCGGTAGTCGCCTTTGTACAAGGGCCGATCATAGCGCAGCTAGTTTGTAGCTACTCCGGAAAATACTAGTAATTCAATTCGTATTTGATTTTTGATGGTGGGTGCGTTTCGAACGCCTCTAAAAACCTGATGTCTGCTGTAGTGACTATTTACCGAGTTACGCTGTGGTATTAGGTGCTGGGGCCGCTTTGCGGCCCTTTCGCAATACAAGCCTGCTACCAGAGGGCTTTTTTAGACCTATAACCGTGCGTGCTTCAATGATTATTCATCATGCCTAGCTCGGCATCATCCATCAGCGCCTTGGCCAAAGCGCAGAGGTAATGCGAAGCCCAGATCAGCTGGGGTTTGTCTTCCATCAAGCCGTCCAGGGTCATATCCCGTGCGTAGCCCATTAGCTCCGACGCCTGTTCGCGGGCGCTCTGGCAGGGGATGCCTGCTTCGATGCGGAACAGCGGATGGGTCTGGTTTTCACCTTGGTAGAAGGTGGTTTTGCCGACGGTGAATTTGGTTTCTTCTGTGGACATTGTTCTATCTCCCCGAAATCTCTAGTGCCTGGTCTGGCCTCATCGCCGGCAAGCCAGCTCCCACAGGTACTGCACAGGTCTCGAGATCTGTGGTGCAGCTCAGATCTATGTGGGAGCCCGGCTTGCCGGCGATAGGGGCAGCCCAGGCGACACATCAATGAAGCCTTAGTGCAAGGTCCTAGGCTCGGTGGGCATCTGTACCTGGACTATTGCGGACTCAAGCAAAGCCCGCAGGGTCTCCAGCTCATGCATCGAGGCCATCATCAGAATCGACGCGGGCGATTTGGGCTGCAGCAGTATTGCCTGATGCACAACGGTCGCCGCGCATAGCGCGTAATCCGTGGCTTGGATCAGGGTGTCTTCGAGGGTTTGGAGTGTATGGGGTGGATCAGGGACTATTTTTAGCATCGTACTGTGTTCTCGGTGGGGCCACCGCCAGCCCGCTGTCAAACGGAAAGGTGGCAGCTGTGCATGGGTTGACAGACCGGCGAACACAGAAACCGGCGCACGCGAGCGTGCCCCATGCACAACCGCCATAAACGGGTATGCACTGTGTATCGTCGCGGCCTGTCAAAGCCGGTCGTTGATATGCAACGACGGACCGAGACTAGAACGGTGAAAAAACGACCGCAACGAAAAACACGGTTGGGGAGTATCTTTGGGAAATGGCCTACAAGGAAGGGGTTAATTCTGACTTTTTTCGCCCATCCACCTTCACAGCATGCAACGCCGGCTGCTCTGTTAACGGTTTGTGACCTCAAATAGCTTTCCACTCACGTGTCCCTGTTTCCAGTTATGTCGCAATGACAACAAACGGTCCAGCATGGACTTTCACCACTCAAGCCTTGAAACTGACCCGCTCGCATCTGGACCTAGGCAGGTCATGGGCCTGCCCCCTGACAACGGACGCCAAGTGACAGCCAATGGAATGCACCAACGATGACTATCGAAGCTTTTGCCCCTTTCCCGCGCTTTGCCGCTGACCTACTGAAGTACTTGCCAGCCGACCAGCAGGACGGCTCTCACGACCTGTCCCACATCCATCGCGTCTGGGTCAACGCACAACGAATACAGCGCGTAGAAGGCGGCGACCTGGAAGTGCTGCTTGCATCGACTGTGCTGCACGATTGTGTCGCAGTAGAAAAGAACTCGCCCTTGCGTGGGCAGGCGTCAACGCTGTCCGCACAAAGGGCGGCGTCAATCCTGGCTGATATGGGCTGGCCCTTGCAGCGCATCGAGCAGGTGGCGCATGCAGTCAAAACCCACAGCTACTCGGCTGGCTTCGAACCACTCACCCTTGAGGCCAGGATTCTTCAGGACAGTGATCGCCTGGACGCCATAGGTGCAGTAGGTATCGCCCGGTGTTTTTACGTTTCCGGGCGAATGGGGTCGGCGCTGTACGATTTCGAGAACCCTGCTGCTCTGGGGAGGGAATATCAGGACAAGGCGTATACGGTCGAGCATTTTCATACCAAGCTGCTCAAGCTTGCGTCAGGGTTTAAAACTGCTGAAGGGGCTCGGCTGGCTGCTGAGCGTCATGCTCGGCTTGAGGTGTTTCTTGCGGGTTTCATGGATGAGATCGGGGCGGGTGGGGCAGGGGCAAATGAGTAGGTTCCGAGATCTTCGGCAGTTTGTACGCGTTAAACCGGTCTCATGGAATAGCATATGACTAATTGGTGTAGCAGGGTCTCTGTGGGAGCGGGCGTGCCCGCGAACACCGGCGCAGCCGGTGCCAGCCACCGCATTGATTCTTCGCGGGCATGCCCGCTCCCACAGGCGCCGCGTCGCGCTTGCGAGTTGAGCTCTATGCGCCATAGCGCAAACCTAAGGGCCGGGCAATCTCTTACAGGTCGTGGACTTGCCTCGAAAACGAAGCTGGCCAAGTGGTCGATATCTTGGGCGCAACCAGTCGATTTACTAGAGGGATGCGGCCGGGGCGCAAAGTTGTCACATGCTTTAAGTGCGATGCCTAGGGATAGATAATGGCTTGGCTGTTTGTCGTGTGTTTATGTGGCCAGGTGCTTGTCCAGACTGTCGTCTAGTTTTTCGCCACTAGGATCCAGCAGTAGGCCTGAATGGTTTGGTGGTGCGTTAGAGTAGGCACACTGCGGGTGGTTCAGAAACTGGCGCTAATGCAATATTCTCTAACAAAGTGAGGCATGGGTTTCGGAACGGTCCTACATACTGAACGAGAATTTTTTTATAGCCTCCAAGCCTTTCCCCTACAAGGAGTTGGAGAAATGGCTTACCACGGTTATATGTCAATAAAAGGCCGTAGTCGCGGGCTGATTTCCGCAGGTTGCTCCACCATTGACTCGATTGGCAATCGTTGCCAGTCTGCTCATGTCGACGAAATTATGGTGCTCTCGTTTAGCCATAACCTGTCCAATATGGGTAATGTGGAGCGAGCTACGCATCGTCCAGTGTTGATAACCAAATATATTGATAAGGCAACTCCGTTACTGGCTGAGGCATTGACCAGTCGGGAGATTCTTGATTGTCGAATAAACCTGTATCGCATCAACGCTGGTAAGCATGAATGCTTCCTCCGAATAGACTTGCAAGATGCCATATTAGTGGATCAGCGTATGGAGGTGCCTCACTCGGTCTTGCTGAATGCGCAAGATCCCCAAGAATACCTCGCCATTCGCTATGGTTTTATCGGCTGGCATCATTTGATTGCTAATACTAGTGGCTACGCAACCTGGAGTGACATTCCATGAGCCGAAGCGATGCAGGCGGCGGTATGGATGACGATTTCTGGGAGGTAAGTAGCCAGGCGGCTCGGCTGACTCAATATGCATGCGAGGTAGGTGCGCATTACTTAGGGGATGACATCCTTAGAGCCCGGTTTGTCCAGGAGATTGCCTACGTAGGCAAAGCAATTGTTGATGATGTAAGCGCGGGTAGGGTCTCAGCCAAAGAAGGGCAAGAGGCACTTGAACAAGAATACCTTGAACTGCTCACCCAGGTATGGGAGTACTCAAAATTGGTGGCGGGTGTAACCGCGGGAGTCTTGCAAGTAAGCACAGGTGCCGCGGTGTGCGGTTTTACTCTTGGTGTCGGTTGCTTTATTGGCGGGGTTCCAATGATGCTGCATGGCGCGAACAATATTTACGAAAATGGGTTAAATATCTTCTTGGGGTATGGAGGTACTGTTGGGCCTATACGAAAGGCCTACCAAAGAGCGGCTGTGGCGGCAGGCGGTACAGTGTCCGACGGAAGCGTGGCTTATGGAACTTTAGATCTCGGATTGTCTGCCTATAATCTGGGGCGGTTGGTTTTGAGGCCGGGGGCCTGGAGGCTGTTTCGCTACGTAAGGGCAGATAAAACCCAGGCATTGAAAACAATGAGCACTCATTCTATTGTCTTCGAGGTTGGTATAGACATGTTGACAGGTGAACAGGTAAGAGTCGAACTGAGGGATAGGTGATGGCATGGTTATTCATTTTGTGCACCGTGTTCAGTGTGTGCGGTGCATTCATTTTGCGTGCCAAGTGTTCGGGGCCTCATCTCGGTTATGGGCTATTCTGTCTGTGCTTGCTATACAATATCTTCTTTGTTGTTACATACATGAGGATATTGGAGTTTCAGCACTTTTTGTTTTTGGGGTATCAGCCTGAATTCCTCAAGAAAAATATAATGGTGGGTTGGGTTGCTCTGGTAGGTGTGTTCTTACACTGTGGGGCAATGCCTACTAGGGGAACTACGTAGAGCTACTGGGTTGCGAATGACCAGTAGGCTCAGTCCAGGTTGAACGCTTCGCGGCACACCTGCTCTCACAGGGTGCCGGATAATAGGTTTAAAGCTCGGACCATGCCCGTCTCAGAATGGCGGCGCTACATAGACAACCCGGTCACGCCCGTTCTGTTTGGCGGTATAGAGCCCCTTGTCGGCGCGCTCCAGTGCGTCATCCAGCGTTTCACCTTTGGCGAACAGGGTGCACCCTATGCTCAAGGTTACGTTCAACTGCCCACAGGGCAACTGCATCGGGCTGGCACCCACCTGTTCGCGAATCCGCTCAGCAATCCGTGTCAGCTCTTCGCTGTCTTTAACATGCAAAACAGCGACAAACTCCTCACCCCCATGGCGCACCAGCAGGTCATCGGGGCGCAGTGCAGCGCGCAGGCGACGGGCAGATTCGCAAAGCACTTTGTCACCGCCGCCATGGCCGTACTTGTCGTTGATGGCTTTGAAGTGATCCAGGTCGGCATACACCGCACCCAGTTGTAAGCCGTTCACCTCCGCCAACCGCCGTTCATGGTCTTCAAACGCCGACAACGCGCCGCGGTTCCACAGTTGCGTCAAAGGGTCGAGCAGGGCTTTGCGCTGCTCGCGATCCATTTCAAGCCGCAGATCGCGGTTTACCTGCGCCAGGGTGCGCAGCTGCAAGTATCCCTCGGCGAGCGTGGCAAGGTCGCGGAAGTTCGCTTGCTGAGCCTCGCTGAGCACGCGTGGGCGCGGGTCGAACATGCACAGCGTACCGATGGCTTTGCCGTTGCCTGCACGCAGGGGGTGGCCTGCGTAAAAGCGGATGTAGGGCGGGTTGAGCACCAGCGGGTTATCGACGAATCGCCCGTCGCACTTGGCGTCGGGCACCATCAGGGTACCCTCGCCGAGAATGGCGTAGCCGCAGAAGGAAACACTGCGCGTCGTTTCGCTTGCCTCAATCCCTATGCGGGCCTTGAACCACTGTCGGTCCTGGTCGATCAGGCTGATAAGCACGGTATCCACGTGGGCCAGGTCCTGGGTCAGCCGCACCAGGGTATCGAGGTAATGCTCGGCGGGCGTGTCTACCAGGTTCATGTCATCGAGCGTGCGCTGGCGCAGCGCTTCGTCAGCGGGTAAGGGGCAAGCTGGCATCGTTGGTCCTCTATTCCTTGGTTGGCGGCTTCTGCACCTGGCGGGGGCACGTTTGCTGTGTCGTCGAAACAAGCACAGCATAGGATATGGCGTGGTACACGGTCGGCCGGTCATTTCTTGCCAAGAGTGTGATTTCTTTCGCTCGATCTTCGTCAAGAATGCTACCCCTTAGCCGTCGTCTGGGGACTGATACAGGGCCTTCCATGCAAACGCTGTTGAACGAGATTCTCGAAGAAGTACGTCCCTTGATCGGCAAGGGCAAAGTGGCTGACTACATTCCCGCGCTGGCCGATGTGCCAGCGAACCAGCTGGGCATCGCCGTCTATGGCAACGATGGCAGCTATTACTGCGCAGGCGATGCCCTGGTGCCGTTCTCGGTGCAGAGTATTTCCAAGGTGTTCAGCCTGGTGCAGGCGATTGGCCATTCGGGGGAAGCCATTTGGCAGCGGCTTGGCCATGAGCCTTCCGGCCAACCGTTCAACTCGCTGGTGCAGCTGGAGTTCGAGCGCGGGCGGCCGCGTAATCCTTTTATCAATGCGGGTGCGTTGGTGATTTGCGATATCAACCAGTCGCGCTTTGCTGCGCCCACGTTGTCGATGCGGGATTTCGTTCGGCGGCTTTCGGGCAACCCCCACATCGCGATCGATGCCCGTGTTGCGGATTCGGAGTATCAATTCCGTGCGCGTAACGCGGCCATGGCTTACCTGATGCAGTCGTTCGGCAACTTCCATAACGAGGTGGAGACGGTGCTGCGCAGCTATTTCAGCTATTGCGCGCTGCAAATGAACTGCCTGGACTTGGCTCGGGCGTTCTGTTTCCTGGCTAATGATGGGTTCTGCAAGCACAGTGGTGAGCAGATTCTGACCCGACGGCAGACCCAGCAGGTGAACTCGATCATGGCCACCAGTGGGCTGTATGACGAGGCAGGGAACTTCGCTTATCGGGTGGGGTTGCCGGGGAAGAGTGGTGTGGGGGGCGGGATTGTGGCCATCGTGCCGGGGCAGTTCACGGTGTGTGTGTGGTCGCCGGAGTTGAATGCGGCGGGTAACTCCCTGGCGGGGATGGCGGCGCTTGAGTTGCTGAGTTCGCGGATTGGCTGGTCGGTGTTCTGATCGGAAGGCTCACGGGGCGCAGTGGCTGAGGTGGGCCCGGATGAGTCCTCAGCTTGTTGGGTCCTGGCCCAGCACCTTGGCCAGGGCAACCCGGGCATCTTCCAGCTGTACCAGTGAGGCATGCCGCGCGCCCAGTGCGTCACCGTTCTGGATGGCGGTCAGAATCGCCTTGTGCCGGGGCAGGGCGAGTTCGTCGAAATTGGCGCGCTGGTTGGAATAGCGCACCGACTCGCGCAGTGCCATCGACAACATGTTGCACAGGTAGGCCAGCAGGTCGTTGTGGGTGGCGTCGGCGATGCGGGCGTGGAAGTCCAGGTCCGGTTGCAGGCGTTCTTCATGGTTGCGTGCGGCTTCCATGCGCTGGTAGGCCTCGGCGATCGAATCGACATCCTCGGCGCTGGCGTTGGTGGCGGCCAGCGCGGCGGCAGCGGGCTCGATGACCCAGCGTACGCTGCTCAGCATGTTGAAGAATTCCTGCTGTGGTGTGGCCTGCATCAGCCAATGCAGTACGTCGGGGTCGAGCATGTGCCAGTCGTGGCGCGGCCGGACCAGGGTACCTACCCGTGGGCGGGCCTCGATCAGGCCCTTGGCGGTAAGGGCGCGCATGGCCTCGCGGAACACCGGCCGGCTGATCGCGTAGGCTTCGCACAGGCTGGCCTCGGAAGGCAGCTTCTGCCCGGGTGCGAGTTGGCCGGAGACGATCTGGACGCCAAGGTCTTGGACCAGGGTGGCGTGCATGCTCTTGCGCGTGGTGGGCTGGCGGTAGTTCATGTGGGGCGGGGCGGATCCTTCTGGCGGGGGCAGCATCATAGCATTAGCGCGTCAACGCGGGGCATGGCACCGGCTGCGCCGGTGTGCGCGGCCGCGGCCGCTCCCACAGGTGTAGTGTCAACGCGAAGCCAGCGCAGTACCTGTGGGAGCGGGTTTACCCGCGAAGCAGGCGACGCGGAGGATGGCACCGGCTTTGCCGGTGTTCGCGGCTAAAGCCGCTCCCACAGGTGTAGTGTCAACGCGAAGCCAGCGCAGTACCTGTGGGAGCGGGTTTACCCGCGAAGCAGGCTACGCGGAGGATGGCACCGGCTTTGCCGGTGTTCGCGGCCGCGGCCGCTCCCACAGGTGTAGCGTCAACGCCAAGCCAGCGCAGTACCTGTGGGAGCGGGCGTGCCCGCGAAGCAGGCTACGCGGAGGATGGCACCGGCTTTGCCGGTGTTCGCGGCCGCGGCCGCTCCCACAGGTGTAGTGTCAACGCGAAGCCAGCGCAGTACCTGTGGGAGCGGGCGTGCCGCGAAGCAGGCGACGCGGTGGATGGCACCGGCTGCGCCGGTGTTCGCGGCCGCGGCCGCTCCCACAGGTGTAATGTCAACGCGAAGCCAGCGTAGTACCTGTGGGAGCGGGTTTACCCGCGAAGCAGGCGACGCGGAGGATGGCACCGGCTACGCCGGTGTTCGCGGCCGCGGCCGCTCCCACAGGTGTAGCGTCAACTTGAAGCCAGCGCAGTACCTGTGGGAGCGGGTTTACCCGCGAAGCAGGCGACGCGGTGGATGGCACCGGCTGCGCCGGTGTTCGCGGCCGCGGCCGCTCCCACAGGTGTAGCGTCAACTTGAAGCCAGCGCAGTACCTGTGGGAGCCCGGCTTGCCGGCGATGGGCTGCGCAGCAGCCCCATGACATCAGGCCTCAGTGCGAGTGCTTGGGCACCGCCGCGCCGCGGCATCCGACCAGGAAGTCGAAGTCGCAACCTTCATCGGCCTGCATCACGTGGTCCAGGTACAGCCTGGCGTAACCACCGCTGATCAACTGCGGTGGGGCTTGCAGGTCGGCCAGGCGGCCAGCCAGCTCCTCGGCGGAAATGTCCAGGTGCAGGCGGCCTTCCTTGCAATCCAGTTCGATCCAGTCACCCTCACGCACGGCGGCCAATGGCCCACCTGCGGCCGCTTCCGGCGCCACGTGCAGCACCACGGTGCCGTAGGCGGTGCCGCTCATGCGGGCATCGGAAATGCGCACCATGTCGGTCACCCCTTGGGCCAGCAGCTTGGCCGGCAGGCCCATGTTGCCGACCTCGGCCATGCCCGGATAGCCCTTGGGCCCACAGTGCTTCATCACCAGCACGGAACTTGCGTCCACATCCAGCTCGGGGTCGTTGATGCGTGCCTTGTAGTCGTCGAAGTTTTCGAACACCACGGCGCGGCCACGGTGCTGCATCAGCGCCGGGGTGGCGGCCGATGGCTTGAGCACCGCACCCTTGGGCGCCAGGTTGCCGCGCAGGATGCAGATGCCGCCATCGGCCACCAGCGGCTTGTCGATCGGGCGGATCACCTCTTCGTCATACAGCGGCGCGGCCTGGCAGTTGTCCCACAGGCTCTTGCCGTTGGCAGTCAGCGCGGCAGGGTTGGGCAGCAGGCCGTTTTCGCCCAGGCGGCGGATGACCGCAGGCAGGCCGCCGGCGTAGTAGAACTCTTCCATCAGAAAGCGGCCCGAGGGCTGCAGGTCGACCAGGGTCGGCGTGCCGCGGCCGATGCGGGTCCAGTCCTCCAGTTGCAAGTCCACGCCGATGCGCCCGGCAATGGCCTTAAGGTGGATCACCGCGTTGGTCGAGCCGCCGATGGCGGCGTTGACGCGGATGGCGTTCTCGAAGGCTTCGCGGGTGAGGATTTTCGACAGGCGCAGGTCTTCGCGCACCATGTCGACAATGCGCATGCCCGACAGGTGGGCAAGCACGTAGCGGCGCGCATCCACCGCCGGGATGGCAGCGTTGTGCGGCAGCGAGGTGCCCAGCGCTTCGGCCATGCAGGCCATGGTAGAGGCGGTGCCCATGGTGTTGCAGGTACCCGCCGAGCGCGACATGCCGGCCTCGGCCGAGAGGAACTCGTTGAGGTCGATCTGGCCGGCCTTATAGGCCTCGTGCATCTGCCAGACGATGGTGCCGGCGCCAATGTCCTTGCCTTTGTGCTTGCCGTTGAGCATCGGCCCACCGGTAACCACGATCGCCGGTACGTCACAGCTGGCCGCGCCCATCAGCAGCGCCGGTGTGGTCTTGTCACAGCCGGTCAGCAGCACCACGGCGTCCACCGGGTTGCCACGGATCGCTTCCTCCACATCCATACTGGCCAGGTTGCGGGTGAGCATGGCGGTGGGGCGCAGGTTGGACTCGCCGCTGGAAAACACCGGGAACTCCACCGGGAAGCCGCCAGCCTCCAGCACACCCTTCTTGACGTGCTCGGCAATCTTGCGGAAGTGCGCGTTGCACGGGGTCAGTTCCGACCAGGTGTTGCAGATGCCGATGATCGGCTTGCCCTGGAATTCATGGTCCGGGATGCCCTGGTTCTTCATCCAGCTGCGGTACATGAAACCGTTCTTGTCAGCGGTTCCGAACCATTGGGCGGAGCGCAGCGGGCGTTTGGGATCAGACATGGGAGACACCTAATTAGTATTACTATTTGTCGTTGTGTTGATGAATGTACTGATAAAAATGGTGTCTGTGAAGGCTTGTTGATGCAATTAGTAATACTATAAGATCGTTCACCCAGGTCAGAGGTCTGCCAAAAAGTCCCCGGCCAGGTGTTGTACCCATTACAAGAACAATTGGAGACATCGCCATGATTCAGGAGCAGCGGCTCGTCCGCCTGATCACACTGAAACTCATCCCTTTTCTGGTCTTGCTGTACCTGGTGGCCTATGTCGACCGTTCCGCGGTGGGCTTCGCCAAGCTGCACATGGGCGCCGACATCGGCCTGGGTGACGCGGCTTATGGCCTTGGTGCCGGGCTCTTCTTCATCGGTTATTTCCTGTTCGAGGTGCCGAGCAACCTGCTGCTCGACCGCTTTGGCGCCCGCCGCTGGTTCGCCCGCATCCTGGTCACCTGGGGCGCGATCACCATCGGCATGGCCTTCGTCAGCGGGCCCAACGGTTTCTACGTGATGCGCTTTTTGCTGGGGGCGGCCGAAGCGGGCTTCTTCCCGGGCGTGCTGTACTACATCACCCAGTGGTACCCGGTGCGCCATCGCGGCAAGATCCTCGGCTTCTTCATCCTTTCCCAGCCGCTGGCAATGCTGATTACCGGGCCGCTTTCCGGCGCGCTGCTTGGGCTTGATGGCATCTACGGCCTGCATGGCTGGCAATGGCTGTTCATCTGCATCGGTACACCGGCGGTGCTGCTGGCCTGGCCTACCTTGCGCCTGCTGCCGGACAGCCCGGCCAAGGTGCGCTGGCTCAGCGACGAGCAACGCAGCTGGCTGCAGGAACAACTGGCCAACGACCTGCGCGAGTTCGGCCAGACCCGCCACGGCAACCCCCTGCATGCGTTGAAGGACGGGCGGGTGCTGCTGCTGGCGCTGTTCTACCTGCCGGTCACGCTGAGCATCTACGGCTTGGGCCTGTGGCTGCCGACGCTGATCCACCAGTTTGGCGGCAGTGACCTGGTGACCGGTTTCGTATCGGCCGTGCCTTACCTGTTCGGCATCATCGGCCTGCTGATCGTGCCGCGCAGCTCCGACCGCCTGAACGACCGCTACGGCCACCTCGGCCTGTTGTACGCCCTCGGGGCGATCGGCCTGTTCCTCAGTGCCTGGCTGAGCGTGCCCGGCCTGCAGCTGGCGGCGCTGTGCCTGGTGGCCTTCGCGCTGTTCTCCTGCACTGCCATCTTCTGGACCTTGCCAGGCCGGTTCTTCTCGGGTGCCAGTGCCGCTGCGGGCATCGCACTCATCAACTCCATCGGCAACCTCGGCGGCTACCTCGGCCCGTTCGGCATCGGCGCGCTCAAGGAGCACACCGGGCAGCTGTCGTCGGGCCTGTATTTCCTGGCAGCGGTGATGCTGTTCGGGTTGCTGCTCACTGGTGTGGTCTACAACCGCCTCGAGCGCCGTCAGCGCCTGGCTTCTACGCTGGTAGCCCCGGCCTCCCGCTAATTTTCGCAACCGAAAAGCGAGCACAAGCATGCGATTGATTCAATTCGAAACCGCCACCGGCGAGCGCCGGGTGGGCGTGGTGGAAGGCGAGTACGCCCTTGAAGTACATGGCGCCGGCAGCACCCGCGAGCTGGCCTTGCAAGGCATTGCTGCCGGCCGTGACCTGGCTGGCGTAGTGCAGGCTGCTGGCCTGGGCGAGCGTCACGACTACCTTGCTCTGCTGGCCGAAGGCCGTGTATTGCCACCGCTGGACCATCCGGACCCGGCGCATTGCCTGGTCACCGGCACCGGGCTGACCCACCTGGGCAGCGCCGCCACCCGCGACAAGATGCACCAGCAGCAGGCCGAAGGCGCCGTGACCGACAGCATGCGCATGTTCCAGTGGGGGCTTGATGGCGGTCGCCCGCCGGCAGGCGAGGAGGGCGCGCAGCCGGAGTGGTTCTACAAGGGCGACGGCGGCATCGTCGTGCGCCCTGGCGCCGACCTGCCGCTGCCGGCGTTCGCCGAGGATGCCGGTGAGGAGCCGGAGCTGGTCGGGCTGTACCTGATCGGTGCCGACGGCACGCCGTATCGCCTCGGTTACGCGCTGGGCAACGAGTTTTCCGACCATGTGATGGAGCGGCGCAACTACCTGTACCTGGCCCACTCCAAGCTGCGCGCCTGCAGCTTCGGCCCCGAGCTGCGCCTGGGCGAGCTGCCGACCCACCTCGAAGGTACCAGCCGCATCCTGCGCGACGGCCAGGAGCTGTGGCGCAAGCCGTTCCTGTCGGGCGAGCAGAACATGTGCCACAGCTTCGAGAACCTGGAATTCCACCACTTCAAGTACCCGCAATTCCTGCGCGCTGGCGATATCCACGTGCATTACTTCGGTACCGCCACGCTGTCGTTCGCCGACGGCATCCAGGCGCGCCCGGGCGATACCTTCGAGGTCAGCCTCGACGCCTTTGGCCAGCCGCTGCGCAATGGCATTGCAGCAGCACCCGCGCAGGTACGCCCAGGGGTGGTGAAAAGCCTTTGAGCCAGTCAGACGAGTCAGGTTCGCCCGCGTACATGTGGGAGCGGCTTTAGCCGCGAAGGGCCCGGCGCGGTGCATGGCACCGGCTGCGCCGGTGTTCGCGGCTGAAGCCGCTCCCACAGGGGCCCTGCTGACACGGCGGGGTATGTGCACTCCACTGGCTGACATGAACCTTTGAATCTTTTTTCCTCATTACAGGAGCCAACCATGTCTGGAAGCAACTTCATTGGCGGCCAGCGCAGCGCCACCGGCAGCGTGCGCCTGCAAAGCCTCGACGCGCGCACCGGCGAAGCCTTGCCGCAGGCCTTTGCCCAGGCCACCCCGGAAGAAGTGGACGCCGCCGCGCAGGCAGCCGAAGCGGCCTTTGCCGAATACAACGCCATGGCACCCCAGCGCCGTGCGCAGTTCCTCGATGCCATTGCCGATCAGCTGGATGCGCTGGACGACACCTTCATCGCCACCGTGTGCCGCGAAACCGCGCTGCCGGCCGGGCGCATCCAGGGCGAACGGGCGCGTACCAGTAATCAGATGCGCCTGTTCGCCACAGTGCTGCGCCGCGGCGACTTCCTCGGCGCGCGCATCGACCGTGCCCAGCCACAGCGCCAACCGCTGCCACGCCCCGACCTGCGCCAGTACCGCACCGGTGTCGGCCCGGTAGCCGTGTTCGGCGCCAGCAATTTCCCCCTGGCCTTCTCTACCGCCGGCGGTGACACCGCCGCAGCGCTGGCCGCCGGCTGCCCGGTGGTGGTCAAGGCGCACAGCGGCCACATGGCTACGGCCGAGCAGGTAGCCGAGGCGATCGAGCGCGCAGTGGTCGCCACCGGCATGCCCGCCGGCGTGTTCAACATGATCTACGGCGCCGGTGTCGGTGAAGCGCTGGTCCGGCACCCGGCGATTCAGGCAGTGGGCTTTACCGGCTCGCTCAAAGGCGGCCGTGCCCTGTGCGAGCTGGCTGCGGCGCGCCCGCAGCCGATCCCGGTGTTCGCCGAAATGAGCAGCATCAACCCGGTGCTGGTATTGCCTGCGGCCTTGCAGGCCCGTGGCGAGCCGGTGGCCAGGGAACTGGCCGGCTCGGTGGTGCTGGGCTGCGGGCAGTTCTGCACCAACCCCGGGCTGGTACTGGGCATCGCTGGCGAAGCGTTCAGCACCTTCCTCACGGCGCTTGGCGCGCAACTGGCCGACCAGCCTGGGCAGACCATGCTCAATGCCGGCACCTTGCGCAGCTATACCCAGGGCGTGCAACGCCTGCACCAGCACCCGGGCGTGCGCCATCTGGCGGGTGCCGAGCAGACGGGTGACCAGGCCCAGGCACAGCTGTTCCAGGCCGACGTGAGCTTGCTGCTGAACGGTGATGCATTGCTCCAGGAAGAAGTCTTCGGGCCTGCCACGGTGGCCGTCGCAGTGGCCGACGAAGCCGAACTGCGCCGCGCCGTGCAAGCCCTGCATGGGCAACTGACCGCAACCCTGATTGGCGAACCGGAAGACTTCCAGCGCTTCGCCGCGCTGGTGCCGGTGCTGCAGCGCAAGGCCGGGCGACTGTTGGTCAACGGCTACCCGACCGGCGTTGAAGTGTGCGATGCGATGGTGCATGGCGGGCCGTACCCGGCCACGTCCGATGCTCGTGGCACCTCGGTCGGCACCTTGGCCATCGACCGCTTCTTGCGCCCGGTGTGCTACCAGGACTACCCGGACGCGCTGCTGCCTGATGCCCTGAAAAACGCCAACCCGCTGGGCCTGCAGCGACTGGTCGATGGCCAGCACAACTGCGAGGCGCTGGCCTGACGCCAGCCTGTCAGGTAACTCCCGCCAGGCTAGGCCTGGCGGTTTTCCCGAGTCATTGGATTTGCCCGGAAACGAATGCGGTTCACAGATAGGCCAACGCCTCTGTGGGAGCGGGTTTACCCGCGAAGAATCCAACACGGTGGCTGGCACCGGCTGCGCCGGTGTTCGCGGGTGAACCCGCTCCCACAGGTACTGTGGCTGCGTTGAAGGCTGTGGTGATCCTGTGGGAGCGGGCGTGCCCGCGAAGAATGCGACGCGGTGTATGGCACCGGCTGCGCCGGTGTTCGCGGGTGAACCCGCTCCCACAGGTACTGCGGTTGCGTTGAAGGCTGTGGTGAGCCTGTGGGAGCGGGTTTACCCGCGAAGAATCCAGCGCGGTGGCTGGCACCGGCCACGCCGGTGTTCGCGGGCATGCCCGGTCCCACAGGTTGGCCTTCTTGAGTGAAGGAATCAGGCGCCCCCAGCCGCTATCTCCCGAGCAACCCAGCCCTTGAACGCCTCCGCCACCGGCGATGGGTGCATCGCGCCTGATTGGGCCA
Source organism: Pseudomonas inefficax (assembly GCF_900277125.1). Lineage (GTDB taxonomy): Bacteria > Pseudomonadota > Gammaproteobacteria > Pseudomonadales > Pseudomonadaceae > Aquipseudomonas > Aquipseudomonas inefficax. The sequence goes on along the minus strand of NZ_OPYN01000164.1, from coordinate 92,639 downwards.
GCACCACTTTTTGTGGTGATACCTCTTCCAGTAATGGCCGGCATAACAGCGCTGTACCGTCATAGCAATGGTCCCCGGCGGGCCGGGTACATGACAGTGCAACCCCGTAGCCATGGGCGACGAGCCCCCGTTGCATCTCGAAGGTCTGGGTATATTGCTGAGTACGCGGTTGCAGGTTATGCGCCCAAAACAGTGACAGAAAATACTCACGCGTTTGTGCGATGTCCTCAAGAATCAAACACTCTTGCGCCAGCTCATGCAGCGGTATCTCGGCCAGGTGAGCCAGGCGGTGGTCAGTGGCGATGAGCGCGTAGGGCTTCAACTCAGCCAGTACCTGGCGCGGCAGCGAAGGATCAAGGCCTATGTCATAGGTCAGCGCGAGCTCGGCTTTACCGGCGCTCAGGTGGCGGTGTACGCCTGCCAGGTCAGTCTCGAAAAGCGTTACCTCGACATCGGGATACTGCTTGCGAAAACTCGATAGCAACCGCGGCGCGTAATAGGGGCCCAGGTCTTGAAAGCAGATGAGCGACAGGTTGCCGCGAAGCGAGCCGCGCGTGGTATCCGCGTTTTGGTTCATGGCAATGGCCATGCCGATGATATCGCGTGCCTGGGCCAGTAAACGCGTGCCCGCCGACGTCAGCTCCAGCCCGCGGCTGACCTGGCGCCGGAACAGCCGTTCGTTCAGCGCCTCTTCAAGCTGGGCGATCGCAACCGAAACCGATGGCTGTGAAACGTGCCGGGCTCTCGCCGCAGCGCTGATGCTGCCGTGTTCGGCCACGGCGACGAAGTACTCGAGCTGTCTGAACGAGAACCCTATCATCTTTTCCTATACTCAGGATTAGGAAATATATTCTTTTCCTATTGCGGCTTAAAAGCAATACTCGCCGTGCACCTTGCTTATTGCGCTTGAAAACTGGCAGTGGTGCTGTTGCCCAATAAAAAGACGAAGGGTGCTTCATGAAACAGTCCGCCGAATTTCAACTCAGTGACGAAACCATCAAGGCTTTTCAGCGTGATGGTGCCGTCTGCGTCCGTAATTTGTTCACGCCGCAAGAAGTTGCATTGCTGGAAACCGGCATCGAACAGAACCTGAAAGCCCCAAGTGAGCGCGCCAAAGTGGCGAGCCGCCCTGACGACCCAGGTTGGTTCTTCGAAGACTTCTGCAACTGGGGCGATATTTCAGCCTATCGCCAGTTCATCTTCGAAAGCAGGGTAGGTAGTGTTGCTGCGCAACTCATGAACAGCGAGACAGCCCGGCTTTATCACGATCACCTGCTGGTCAAGGAGCCAAACACGCGCCAGCGAACACCCTGGCATCAGGACCAGCCGTATTACAACATCGACGGGCGCCAGAACTGCAGCATGTGGATGCCAGTCGACCCGGTCTCGAGAGAATCCACCCTTGAATTCGTAGGGGGCTCGCACCTTGGGCCGTGGCTGATGCCACGCAGCTTCCTCGACAGCCAGGCGCAATGGTTCCCGGAAGGCAGCCTTGCGGACTTGCCGGATATCGAGGCCGATCGCAGTGCCTGGAACATCCTCGGCTGGGAGCTCTCCCCAGGCGACGCCGTGTTCTTCCACATGCTCACCTTGCACGCCTCTGGCGGTGTCGGGGGCAATCGTCGGCGTCGTGCGTTCTCGGTACGTTTCCTGGGCGACGACATTACTCACGCACCGCGCCAGTGGAAAACCTCGCCACAGTTTCCCGGCCTCGAAACGCAACTCGCCAGCGGTGCCCAAATGAACCACGAACTGTTTCCGCTGCTGTGGCCCAGGGCTTGATGATTGGAATACTGCGTGCCTGATAAAACCGCACGGCATTAGCGTTGTGCGGACCTGATAATAAAACCAAGAAGGTATCTATGAGCGCTCAATCTTCACACCAGTTGAAGCGGGGTCTCTCTACCCGGCATATTCGTTTCATGGCGTTAGGTTCTGCTATCGGTACGGGGCTGTTCTATGGCTCGGCATCGGCAATAAAGTTGGCAGGGCCTTCAGTGTTGCTGGCCTATCTGATAGGTGGCGCGGCCATTTACATGATGATGCGCGCCCTTGGCGAAATGGCGGTTCATAACCCGGTGTCAGGCTCGTTCGGGCACTATGCCAGCCAGTATCTGGGGCGCTACCTTGGCTTTCTGACAGGTTGGAGTTACGCGTTCTCGATGCTGGTGGTTTGCCTGGCAGACGTGACGGCCTTTGGCGTTTACATGGGGCTGTGGTTCCCTGAAACACCGGCCTGGATCTGGGTGCTCGGGATAGTGTTCTTTATCGGCGCGCTGAACCTGTGCAGCGTGAAAGTGTTCGGGGAGATGGAGTTCTGGCTGTCGTTGCTGAAGGTGACCGCGATCGTTGCCATGATTGTGGCAGGCGCGGCTGTGCTGCTGCTGGGTATCCAGTTGAATGACGATGCAGGCACGGTTGCCGGAGTCTCGAACCTGTGGAGCCACGGCGGGTTCTTCCCTAATGGCGTCAGTGGGATGATCGCTTCCTTCACTGTGGTGATGTTCGCCTTTGGCGGGGTCGAAATGATCGGCATCACCGCCGGCGAGGCAAGGGACCCGAAGCGGGTGCTGCCGAAGGCTATCAACTCAGTGCCTTTGCGCATCCTGCTGTTCTACATCCTTACCCTGTTCGTACTCATGGCCATTTACCCTTGGACCAGCATTGGCAGCCACGGTAGCCCGTTCGTGCAGATCTTCAGTGGTCTTGGCATCAGTTCAGCGGCAACTGTGTTGAACATCGTGGTGATTTCAGCTGCTGTTTCAGCGATCAACAGCGATATCTTCAGTGCTGGGCGCATGATGTACGGCATGGCTCAGGACGGCCAGGCGCCTGCAGGTTTTGCATCGCTGTCGCGTTTCGGTGTGCCGTGGATGACGGTCGCGGTGATGGGCGTCGCGCTGCTTCTGGGCGTGGTGTTGAACTACCTGGTGCCGGAAGACTTGTTCCTGGTTCTTGCGGCGGTGGTCACGTTCTCCATTGTCTGGGTCTGGTTGATGATCCTGCTTTCTCAAGTGGCCATGCGGCGCGGCATGAGCAAGGAGGAGGCGGCTGCACTGGATTATCGTGTGCCGCTGTGGCCGGTAGGGCCGGCTTGCGCGATTGCTTTCATGGTGTTCATTTTTGGTGTGCTCGGTTGGTTCCCTGCCAGCCGCACAGCCATGTATGTCGGGGTTGGCTGGTTGGTGCTGCTAACCCTGGGTTACTGGTTGTGGGGTGTGCGTGCGCCACGTCCAGTGTCGGCTAACGCTTGAGGCATTGAACCAAACTGTGGGAGCTGGCGTGCCCGCGAAGAATCCAACGCGGTGGCTGGCACCGGCTACGCCGGTGTTCGCGGGCATGCCCGCTCCCACAGGTACTGCGGCTGCCTTGAAAGGTATGGTGATCCTTACCGTCTAGGCCTCCGGGGCATCGGCCCTCTTATTCAGTTGGGGCAGTACGGGACTCACGGTCAATATCCTCCGGCCAATGAACCTTGGGTGCCAGGCAATGCATGTGGCTCAGGCCATCGTCATCGTTCCAGTCACGGGGTGGGTGCACGAACTTCGGCAGGGCTTCGGGGCCTTGCTGCATGAATAGCCGGGCGATGGCCCAGTAGGCTTCGCCTTGGTAGAGGTTGTGGGTGAAGAACACGCGGTCGATGACTTCGTTGGTTTCCGGGTTGCGTACCGACAGCATGACGTTCTCGATCAGGCCCCCGTGGCCGGGGGCGTAGACTCGGTAGACTTCGGCGGTTACGTCGTCCCAGTTGTAGGCGATCGGTTTGACGCCCCAGTGTTTGCGGCTGAACAGATAGATGTAGTGGAATCTGAATTGATAGAGATAGATTTTGCGTCGTAGGCGATTGAAGCGGATTGGTTCGTCTCGTGGGAGCAGCAGGTCCATCTTTACATATGTCGCAGTAGCCCACATGCCGATCAAAATCGCTAACGATGAGAGGATGTCAGTGCCCCAATTATTCGACCAGTAGATACCAAAAAACCTCCAGTGCATGTAGATTAATGCACCCACAGAAAAAACCAAGATAGGTCCCCCTATCAGCACTGTGATACCACGTAAACTGACAGTGGATCGAGGAAGTTCGAGGTACACCGAATCACAAAAATTTGGTGAGGGGTCTATATCCTCAAAACTTAATCGCGGGACTGCATCCGAGTTGACGTCCGGCAGATCGTGACTCCAGTACAAAGCCCGCTCGCAAATAACTCTGGACTTGGCTTTCATTCGTTAGTTTCCCTAATCCTAATTTCGATATGCATCTGGTAGTCGCCTCTGGCCAACACCTAACAGAAGTTTCGCGGCTTCGCCGGTGTTCGCGGGCGTAGCCGCTCGCACAAGTACTGCAGCTACGGCGAAGGGTGCGGTGTTCCCGTGAGGGCGGTTTGATCGCAAACAATCCAACGCATTGTCTGGTTTGCAGCCAGGGTGCTTGCTGAGCCTTCAACATCCCGCGCTAGCGGTTTAGAAGACTTCCCGTTGTCGGTGCACTGCGAGACTCAAGGTCGATTTCCGCTGGCCATCGGACCTTGGGGGCGAGGTATTGCATCGGGTTCAGACCATTGCCAACCTTCTGACCCTGCAAAGGGCGTATACAGTCAGGAAGAGCGTCATAGCCACTTTGCATATACAAACGTGCCAGTGCCCAATACTGCTTGCCTTGCTCTATGTCATCACACAGGAACAGGCGGTCGATGACTTCCTCGGTGCCTGTTTTACGAACCGATATCATCACATTTTCAATAGGGCCGCCGTAGCCCATTGGGGCGTATACCTTGTAGACCTCGGCAGTTAGGTCGGCCCAGTCATAGACCACGGGTTTTACCCCCCAACCCTTGCTGCCGAAGGGGTATAGGCGATCAAACCTGTACTCGTAAAAATAGACTTTTTGGCGTGCTCTATTGAAGCGTATGGGTTCATCTCGAGGAAGTCGTAGGTCCATACGAAAGAGTGGAAGTAAGGCCCAGGTTGAAAGAGTTACAATCATGATGCCTATGGCCGTAATTTCAATTCCAGATTGCCAGTCGTCAAGGAGAGAAGTGATGATGTCTGGCACGATAAATACCATGGTGTAGGTTAAAATAATCAAGCCTCCGAAAAAAGATATCCCCCGCATGCTGATCGACGACCGTGGAAACTCGATAAATATACGTCCAGCCCGATTGATCTTTAAATTAGATGCCAAACACGCCTCGCGCTGCGCGGGTGCAATATCATGCGGAGGAAGATCATACTTCCAGCCCACCCCTCGGGAAGGTAGCATCTTTCTCTTTCCTTTCATGCATTCAGTTCCGTGGAAACAGTGATTGGTAGGGCGATGGCGGCCTGGCTGATGATGGCAAGCAGAGCGGGGAACAACCTGCCGTAGGGCCTGACTGGGCAGTGGCCATGCGGGAAGAGTGAGGCTGCCGCAACCCAGGGCAGCCTATACCTTCTAGGCTTGGGGTTCAGCGGCCCTCTCACTCAGGTGGGGCAGTACGAGACTCACGGTCAATGTCCTCCGGCCAATTAACCTTGGGTGCCAGGCAATGCATGTGGCTCAGGCCATCGTCATCGTTCCAGTCACGGGGTGGGTGCACGAACTTCGGCAGGGCTTCGGGGCCTTGCTGCATGAATAGCCGGGCGATGGCCCAGTAGGCTTCGCCTTGGTAGAGGTCATAGGTGAAGAACACGCGGTCGATGACTTCGTTGGTTTCCGGATTGCGGACCGACAGCATGACGTTTTCGATCAGGCCACCGTGGCCGGGGGCGTAGACTCGGTAGACTTCGGCGGTTACGTCGTCCCAGTTGTAGGCGACCGGTTTGACGCCCCAGCGTTTGCGGCTGAAGATGAATATGCGGTCATATCGAAACTCATAAATATATATCTTTTGGCGAAGTCGATTGAAGCGAATTGGCTCATCTCTAGGCGTAACCAGATCAAGTCTGACATAGGGAATCAAAGCCCATAATGCTACCGGAAGAAGAGCTATTGATATATTTGTAAGCCAGTCGCGCGGCCAACTGCCATGCAAAAGGATCCAGTATAAGTAAAGCGTCATTCCTAGAACAAATAGTAAGCCCGGAACTCCAATCAAAAATATAACACCTCGAAGGATGGTGCTGCTCCGTGGTAATTCTAGATATACATCATCGAAATAATTGGGTGCCGGCTTGACACTCGCCCACACGTTCCGCCATTTTGGTACTTCATTTACTTTGGGAAGATCATGACTCCAGCCTAAGGCGCGCTCCCACAAAACTTTACCATCACGTTTCACTCGTTAACCTCCCTGGCACAAACCTCAACGTACCCACTTGGCAGGCTCCGATCCGGCCAGTACATGACCAACAGCGTAGCTGCCTCAATTGTGTGTTTTCCTATAGTCGCCATAAGCGCTATCGAGCCCGAAATCTCTAACTGGCTGAGTTCAGTAGAATAAGGTTTTCGCTTCTCGCTAATTGAATAATTGCAGTCGTGGTCGGGTATTTGTGAAGGCGCGAAGCTCGAAAATGAAGAGGACGGCGAGAGGAATTTTTCAGAGCTCGCAAAAAAATTGCCCGAAGCAATAGTTTCCCCGCCAACGTAGTCAGGGTGATTACCGTCACCGTGACGATGCGCAATCAACTTCCAGCGATATCCCGAAGAACGCTCGTCGTACATAGGCAAAGCGATCAAGAATTTCAGTTCCTTAATTATTTCCGTGCTAGTCAAGCCACCGATTTTCGGAAGCCCGGGATTAGTTGCCAAGCGCGACTCAAAATTCAACTTCGCCTGAACGCCTAGCGTGGCAGCATTGAGTTCGGCAAAAGCGATATCCGCTTGTTCTGGAACATTCCAATGAATGGTCGGCTTTTCGTCTGCTTTTCCAAAGCAGCACCGCCTTACCCAGCGCTCCAGATCAGTTGATTCATTTTCCTGAGCGCGCTTGCTTAGTTGATAAGCAGCAAGCGTGAGGGCGATCGCCAATCCCAGCGGGCCGATAACCAAGGGATTGAGTACTGCGAATCCGAAAGCGACAGTGCCAAGAACATACAAACCGGCCGAAATTAGATGTCGCTGGTATGCGGCATCATCACCCGCAGCGGCAGTTCGCCTGGCCGCATTGATTGCTTGAGCCGTATCAAAGACTCCTGCAACCGCACTCACCAAAGCACCAAGCCTTATCAAGACTCCCCCAGTGGCTGCTACACTCTTTGCCCACCCCACATTCAATGGACCAGCACTTGATCTCAAAATGAGCCCAACCAGTTCGATATGCCCTCCCAACACTCCCAAGTACGATCCTTGCAACGCCAACTTGGCCTCATACGCCTTGGGCCCAATCTCCGTTTCCGCCTTTTCCTGATTCCTGCCCAGGCTGTCCTGTTGCAAATACAACCCGCCTATCGCCAGCAGAACCTCCCAGCTGCCAGCAATCCCGCGCAACCCGGAAAAACCGGTTTTTACCAATCGGGCCGCCTGCTGCGACGTGATCTTCATCCCCTGCAATAATTTGCGCGCATCGGCTTCCAACGTCCCCGCCGCCACCGAGATATCCACCAAGGCAAGCTGCGCCGCACTGCTCGCCTGGGTTACGCCAATGTTGGCTTCCTGGAACAATCGCCCATGCACCTCTTCAGCCTTGCCCTCGACCCACACCGTCACACTGATCATGGTGTTGGTGAGCCGTGGATCGAGCACGGCCAGGCTCATCAAGCCGTGCTGGATAATCGGTCTCACCTTGCGCATGGCCTTCATCGAGCCAAACTCGAAGTCATCGATATTGCGGCGCATCCGGTCCCGCGCCTCGGCGATCGACGCATTGGCCTTGTGCTGCAACTCCCGAAGGTGCGCGCTCTGCAAGGCGTAGTACTCGCCCAGCTTCATCTTCACTTCCAGTTCGATCAGGTGCACGCCGTTGTAGAGAAACTGCGTGGCGCTGTTCAGATGGCGCACGGCCTTCTGAATGCCAGGTGACAGACAGGGCGCCAGCCGCTGACTGGCCGCATTGAGCGCGCTCTGCGTTTCAGCAATGGCCTGCTTGAGGGTATTGCGCATGCGCAGGCCGGCGTCATCGCTGGCGATGATCTTGCTCAGCATGCCGTAGAGCTTGTCGCTGTCGTTCCAGTTGATCGCTTCTGCGGCGGAGAAACTGGGCAGCAGCCCGGCCAGCAGAGAGCGATCCCGCATCAGCAAGGCGCGGTAGGGCGGGCTGTCCGGGTCCTGCAGCCATTTCAACCAGAGCAGTTCGCTGGTGCCGGAAGCGGGAACATGCGGCTCAAGGCGGGGGACGACCGCTTCGGTAACGCCACCACCCAGGCACAAGGCCATGGTCTTGGCGTAGGCCACCCCGGACTCACGATCGTTACCGTCATAGTCGTACGCTTCGGCCACCTTGAACATGGGCGTATCGAACAAGGCAACGTACGCCTGCGCATCCTTGTCGATGTAGCGCTGAAACTCGCGCTCCTGCTGGTCGTATTCAGCCTGGAACGCCGCCCGCTGCGGCTCGTGGTAGCGTTGTTCAAGCCGCTCGTCACTCTCCTGCTGCGCACGCTCGACCAACCGCTGCCGCTCGACTGTCGGCTCAACAAACGCTGGTGGCCCATCACCCGTCATCGGTTCCAGCGACGGCACCTCCTGCGCCGCCCACTCCCTGTGCGTGGCACGAATGATCTGCAGGATCTGCGAGGTCTGCAGCTGATAGGCGCGCATGGGGTCTTCACGCCACACCTGGCGTTTCACCACCCAGTTCAGCCGCTGATGGTTGTATTCCTGAATCAGCCCGATGGTGTCGTCGAGCACCACTGCCAGCACGCCGTTTTCCAGCTGGTGCCGGTTGATCGCATTGACCAGATAGCCACGCAGGGCGAACCGGCGCAGCCAGCGGCTGTGGAAACCATGCGCACTGTCGAAGGGGGCGCAGCCATGCTGGGCGTACTCGAATACCTGCTGGTCGACCCCAAGCTTCTCGGGCGTCATGGCAATGCCCAGCAACTCGGGATTGCTGCGCGCCTGAGTCAGGTCCAGGCCCTCGAAGCGATGCGCCGGCGACGCGCCGCTCTTGTACGCATTCAGCACACTGACCGGCCAGGGATCGCTGGAGAAGGCCAGCCAGGCGCTGGTGTACCTGCTGGTATCGATGTTGAGAAAGGCCGAAGGAATGTCGTGGTCTGCGTTCACGCATTTTTCCGGCAGTGGCGATGGCGGGCCGTCTGGCGGCTCGTAAGGGTTGAAGCGGCGCAGGTGACCCTGTTCGCTGACGGCATAGGCATGCCAGACCTGCTGGTCGAGCAGCACATACAGGTAGCCCATGCGCAAGGTGCGCAACCCCATCTTCGTCGAGATATGCCGGTTATCCGCGACGGTGGAGACACACTCGGGGCGGGTATCCGGCACCAGGGCGCAACGCAGCGGCAGGATCGGCAGGCCCTGGCGCTCGCAGGACATGCACTGGTCGTGCGGCAGCGCGGCTTCGGCGACTGCAATGGCGATTCGTTGGCTGATGGTCATAAGCGACTCTCGGACTTCGGCAGGCATTCGATCAGTTGGCGCCATTGCGCCTCGGAGTAGCGCGCAAGCAACGCGGCAAGCGGTGCCCTGCCTCTGGCTGCTGCGTCGACCATTTCGCTTACCGCAGGTACGGTATGCAGCCTGGGGTGAATACACAGGTGATGGAGAGCGAAAGCCACGATGTCCTCCCTCTCGCTCAGGCCCAACCTGCGTGCATCATCGACATGGTTCGAAGCACGCACCGCAGCAAACGCTGGAATCTGACACTGATGGGCATGGTGCGAACCCGCCCGCAACACTCTCCAGGTAGCCAGCACACGTTCGATCAGCCCCACGTCATCCTGAATTCGCCGCGCAGGTGCCGGCAAAGGGTGTCGCCGCCCGCTCTGCCCTTTCAGGCTTGCCAACCGTCCACCGCTACTGAGGAACAACCAGTCACTGATCGGCCACCATGGGCCTTGTTCGAGCCGCTCGAACATCGCTGCAAGCAATTCCAGGCGCACGGGTTCGTAGACCGGGTAGCTGCCGAACTCCCGATTGGAATCGGGTAGCCGACACAAGGCTGTGAGATGGGATGCGACAGTGGCCGAAGACGCCTCGCTGAACAGCCAGCCACACAGGTAACGCCGTTGCTGAAACAGCGCCCTCTGCGCTGCCCGAGCAGTCAGTTCCAGCAGACAGCGACTGGGGGCAGTTCCGGGCGAAGCCAGGCAGACCAGTACGGGATGCAGTTGAGGGGCATGGGCCAGGTCGGCCCGGTGCACACGGGTCAATGCCTGCTCACCCAGGGCATTGCGCAGCGGGGCAAGTACGGCGTGGTCGCCATTGTGAACAGTGGCAAGCGGATCTATCAGCACATGGCAGTACAAGTGCTCCCCATGGTGGCTTTCGATGAGCCTGGTCAGGTTATCAGTGCGCATCAGGCCTTGGCCTCGCACTTGTTGCTGGCGTCAGGCGCAAGCGTGAGTGGCTGGCTGCCTCCAGCCCCTGACGCAGCCGCGCTGGTTTGCCCCAGCAGGTCGAGTTTCAGCCCATTGATGGTGATGCCCTGCCCATCCAGTACAATGCTGCCGCCCGCGGTCATGAACTCGATGCGCTCACTGGCGCGCACCTGATAGATCGTCGTATGTTGCTCCATGCCCTGCCCGACCGTGACCTTTTGTGCACCTTTGACGACAAGTTCGGCGTTCTTTCCGACAAAGGCCTGGTGATTGGCCCCTGTTGACTCGCTGCGGTCGTTGCCTATCTTCTCGATCAGATCATGCTTGATGTCCACGCGGCAGGTTTGCCCGATGAGCTGGGTATGGTCACGCCCGGTTTCCTGGCGGAAGTCATGGCCGATATTCAAGTGCTCATCATTGCCGACCTGCTCGACACGATTACGCCCCACACGCGTGGTCTCATCGTTACCGACTACATTGTTCTGGTCCCGCTGGGCATGGATGAACACTTCTTCCTTGCCCAGTTCGTCCTCGAAGCGCAGCTCGTTGAAGCCATCGCCCTTGTGGGTCTGGCTCTTGATGGTCATGCGGGTCTTGTGTTCGGGCAGGTCGTACGGCGGTAGCTGGTTGCCGCAATAGGTACGCCCGGTGATCATCGGCTGGTCGGGGTCGGCGTTGACGTACTGGATGATCACGTCCTGGCCGATGCGTGGGATAGCCATCGAGCCCCAGCTGCCGCCGGCCCAGCCCTGCGACACGCGTACCCAGCAGGAGCTGAACTCGTTGTTCTCGCTCTCCCGGTCCCAGGGGAAGCTCACCTTGACCCGGCCCCACTCGTCGCAGTAGATCTCTTCCCCGGGCGGCCCGACGACGGTGGCCATGTGCGGCCCATCGATGCGCGGTTTGTCCAGCGGCGCAGGTCGCCATTCGATCCGACCGGGCACCAGCACGGCTTCCTGCGAGTAGCGCGTTCCTTGTTCGGCTCCAGCCGCTTCTTCTTGCAGGCTGGTGAACTGGCTACCCTCGTGATGCACGCGCATTACACGCCAATGGGCGTTGAGGTCTTTGCGCGGATGCTCGATGAGGGTAAAGCTCAGCCCCGGTTGCAGGCGTACATCGTCACCCTCGACTTCGGCAATACGGGCGTCATGGCGCAGGGCCGTCAGGCGGGTAGCGGTAAAGGGTACACCGACCGCATCGCGCTTGTAGCGGCCGGGGTAGTCGAAGCGCTCATAGTCCCGGGACTGATGGGTGATGCCACTGTCACTTGCGCGGTGTTCCTGCCGGTATTGCGGGTTGGTGAAGGTGTAGTCCCGCTGTACCTGTCGAGCAGTGCGTACCTGCTCGCTGTAACGCAGGCGGCGCAGGCAAGGCCTGGCCTGGTCACCACCGCTGTTGGCGCGGTACAGCACCTGGTCGGGACCGATGTCGCCTTCATCGAAGAAGCCTTCATCCTCGTCGTCGGCCTTGATCGCGCCTCGGCTGATCTGCCCCAGCGCCAGCAGCCGGTCGGTGATGACCAGCAGGTGGTGTTTCGGTGTGTGCTCGAAGCGATAGACGAAACCCTCTTCACCCGCCAGGCGGGCGATGAAGTCGAGGTCCGTTTCACCGGCCTGTACGCAGAACTCGCGCACCTGGTGCTCGCCCATACTCTTGATTTCGAAACGGGCAATACCCTGGCGCTTGAGCATCAGTTCGAGAATCTGCGGTACGGTTTTCTGCTGGAAGATGCGCCAGTTCGAACGCAAGCCGGCACGGGACAGCACGGGCTCGACCAGGGCGCGGTAACGGGTGCGATAGAACCCCGTCTCACCCTGGCTGAAGCTGCTGACCAGGCCATGCACATAGCGCAGGGGGCGCTCACCGCGCCAGATCGTGAACAGCACCGGTTTGTCGAGCAACTGGCCGAAGTCGACCTGGTCTTCAAAACTGATCAATTCCAGCTTCAGCTGGAACGGTGAGCTGATCATTTCGTCGAGTTCGAACGAAACCACTTCGAAGTCACTCTGGCCAGCCAGCGGCTGGAAGGTGAAGCGCAAGTCGGATTGGCTAGGCATGCGGATCCCCCCTGCTACTGCTGCAAGATGCCGTTGAGCGACTCCAGCACTTCGGCGGTAATCAAGCTCAGGCGGTAGCTGTAGTAGCAGTAGGCGCAGACCATGGCGATGGCGGAGATCACCAACGGGCTCCACCAGGGCCATTCCCAGCGCCGCATGCGGTGGGGACGATGGACCACGTTGGTATACGGATCGCCCGCAAATTGCGGCGTGGGGCCGCGCAGTTCACGAATGACCTTGTGCATTCGCGAAATCAGGGCATTGATGATTTCATCGCACTTCGGGTCCAGGGCGTACTTGCCCTTCAGGCCCAGGCAAAAGCAGAAGTACAGGAACTCCAGCACATCCTGGAACTCCTTGGGCGACTGCATCAAGCGCTCCAGCAACACGAAGATCTTCTCGCCGCCCTGGGTTTCGTCATGGAAGATGCTGAGCAGCGGTTCGTGGCTCCAGCACGAATTGTTCCCCCAGGGGCGGCTCATCACGGTCTCGTCCAGATAGAGACACAAGGCGTAGGAATAGGCTTCGAGGTGCACAGTGGAATAACCGTGCTGCTGTATTTCGTCGCGGATGGCGCTGACCTGGATCTGCAGGGTCTTGTGCACCTGTTCGATGTTGGGTAGGTCATCCAGCGTTTGCAGGCGAATGGCCAGGCCGAACAGCGGATTGGCCGCGTCGAGCATCAGGTTGGCGAAGCCGCCGCGAAGCTGGAAGTCCGGGTCGGCTGGATAACCCTCATGATCTGCGCGCCTGCCCTGACCGGGCGGATAGGGTGAATCGGTGCCCTCCTGGACATCGAGGATGGCATGCAGGCTGCTTTCGGTTACGTCATGGGCAGCGTTGGCGGTCTGGAATTTTCCAGGACGAACAGCAGATGGGGCGGGCATGAAGAGGTCCTTGTCTTCCAGTAGGCTGAAGACATGAACACTATCGGGGAATCAATTCTTCGAGGAGCGTGGTGCGTCCCAAAGCGCTGTAGGATTTTTCTCCTTTTGGCTTGTCTGGACGCTGTGATGCCGGAATTCCGGGGCCGCTCTGCGGCCCTTTCGCGACACAAGGCCGCTCCTACAAAGACTGCGCCAGCCCATGTGTGGGCGGCGCAGCGCCGCAACCGATCAATCAGCCAAACAACCTGGCCAGGCAACTCAGCTTCTTCTTGTACGAGCGCCGAGCCTCCAGTGCGTCCTCCAGGCTGACCTCCAGGAACCGCGCCTGCTGGTTGGGCTGCATCTGCCCGATCAGGTCCAGGTCGGCGCTGATCACCGTGCCGATCATGGCGTAGCCACCACCCGACACCGCATCACGGTGCAGGATGATCGGCTCCAGCCCCGCGGGTACCTGGATCGAACCGATCGGGTAGCAGCTGTCAACGATGTTCGACGGGTCCGAGCCGGCCCCGAACGGCTGCTCCCGTGGCTGGAAGCTCAAGGCACTGCCGCCCTTGTAGCGATAGCCGATACGGTCTGCCTCGGAACCGACCGTCCAGGCTTCGGTGAAAAAGCTTTGCGCTGCAGCCTTGGTCAGGCGATGAAAATACAACCCCGGCACCACCCGCAGCACCACCTCGCCGCCCAAGGCCTGGCGCAGGGCCATTGGCAGGCTCGCGCCGGCGCGGGTCTTGCCGCTGGGCATGCCGACCGGCAACAGGTCACCCGCCATCAGCTTGCGCCCATGGAAGCCACCCAATACACCCAACGCATAGGTGGAGCGGCTACCGAGCACCTCGGGTACATCGATACCGCCGGCCACCGCCAGATAGGCCCGGGCACCTGCAGTAGGGAAGCCGAAACGCAACACCTGCCCGGCACGTACGTCAAATGCCGTGTCCGGACGTTGCTCGCGGCCATCGAGCAAGGCCGGCATCTGCGCACCGCAAACAGCCACCAGTGCATCCTGCTGGAACTCCAGCTCCGGCCCTACCAGCGCACACTCAAGGCCGGCGCTGCCGGCCGGGTTGCCCACCAGGTGGTTGGCCGCCCTCAGCGCGTACTGGTCGAGGGCGCCGGACGGCGGGATGCCTAGGTGGTAGTAGCCTTCGCGGCCCAGGTCCTGCACCGAGGTAGCCAGCCCGGGTTTGAGTACCTTGATCATGCCAGCACCTGCAAAGTCCGTGGATAACCGACCGGGTCGGCGAGAAACGCATCCAGGGAAAATTCCACCGGGCGAATGCGCAGGTCGAAACGGCCGTCTTCGACATCCGCCACCGCCTGGTCGTAGGTGCGGCGGTCGATGGGCTTGAACTGCACGATGTCTCCCGGGCGGAAGAACACCATGTGCTCCTTCAGGTAGTTCAATGTCTGCTGCGGGTCGTAGATCGGCGCCGGGGTGACGCCGAACATCTGGTAGCCGCCTGCCCCGCGCACCGAATAGATGCAGCCGAAGCAGCCGCCATGGCCAAGGGTGAGCTTTGGCGTGTCGGTACGCGGGCGCAGGTACTTGGGCACCTGCAGTTGCCGCTCGCGCTCGACCATCTGGAACATGAACGGCAAGCCGGCAACGAACCCGACCATCGACACGAACCACGGCGCGCCGCTGTGCGCGGCAATGAACCCCTCGACATCGGTCAGGCCGTTGACCCGCGCGGCATACTCCAGGTCGGTGCTGCCGGGGTCCTGGTGGCGGTCACGAAAACGCATCAGCGTTTCATGGGTCCAGGGGTCGTTGTACAGCACTGGAATCTCGATGATCCGCGTCTGCAACGAGCGCTCGGCCACCGCCTGCGCTTCGGCACCGCGCACCGCCGCCAGCAGCACCTGCGGCGCGATACGGTCCGGGTCGAAGCGAATCTGGAACGAGGCGTTGGCCAGGCATACATCCAGCACGCCATCCAGGGCCAGCCGCTCCACCGCGCGGGTGACGGCCATGCCTTTGAAAAAGGCCTCCAGCGACATGCTCTCGCTGACTTCGGCAAACAGGTGCTCGTCGGCGCCAAAGCTGTAGCGGATAGGGGTTGAAGCGAGCGGTTCGGCCATGACTGTTCCTTTTTTTGGAGTCTTTACAGAAAGGCAGGCGAAAGCAAATTGCACGGGCTCCGGCTGATACCTGCCAGAGGCCCCACGGATTCAGCGTGGTGCTCGCACCACGATGCCGGCAGCGTCCAGCGCCATGCGCGTGGCCTCGACCAGGTCGAGCGCCCCTGGGGTATCGCTGTGCAGGCAGATGGAGTCGAATTCGATGGCCAGGTCCTGCCCCTCGACCGTGCGCACCACGCCTTGCTGGCAAGCCCGCAACACCCGTTCAGCGACCGCCTTGGGCTCATGGCCCCGCACATTTCGGGTGAACACGATCGAACCGCTCAGGTCGTATTCGCGGTCGGCGTAGAACTCACGAATTACCGGCTGGCCAAGGTCCTGGGCAATGCGGCAGATCACCGAACCCGGCATGCAGTACAACAGCAGCTCAGGCTCGATCACCCGCAGGTTTTCCACTAGCAGCCGTGCAGCTTCTTCGTCACGTGCCAGATGCATGTACAGGGCACCGTGCGGTTTGATGTGCTGCAGGCGCACGCCCTGGGCGCGGGCAATTTCACGCAGCGCGCCGAGCTGGTAGAGCATGTCGTCGACCAGTTCCTGGGCCGGGGCATTGATGTGCCGGCGGCCGAAACCGACCAGGTCGCGAAACCCAGGGTGCGCCCCCACTGCGACGCCCAGGGCCTTGGCCCGCTCAACGGTGCGGCGCATGGTGCCGGGGTCACCAGCGTGAAAGCCGGTGGCGATGTTGGCCGTGCTGATGTAGCCCATCAGCTCGTTGTCGACGCCGTCGCCAATGGTCCACGGGCCGAACCCCTCACCCATGTCCGAATTGAAATCCACCACCTGCATGACTGTCTCTCCTGGCGCTTGTGACCACATGCAAGCCACGTTAGATTCTGCGCACCCCCTTGGGAAGATCTATAAACAGATAGGGTGTCTTCTGAAAATCAGATACCCCGGGAGCCTACCGTGTCACTGACCCTGCGCCAGGTCCGCTATTTCGTCGCCACCGCCGAGATCGGCCAGATTTCCCAGGCGGCGATCCACCTGAACATTTCCCAATCTGCGGTCACCACGGCGATCAAGGAGCTGGAGGCGATGCTCGGCATGCTGCTGTTCCAGCGCTCGGCCCAGGGCATGAGCCTGACCGAGGCCGGCCGACACTTCCTGAACCGCGCCTACGTGATCCTGCGCAGCGTGGACGACGCACTGAACAGCCCGCTGCCGGATGTGCGTGCCAGTGGCCTGTTGCGCCTGGCAGCAAGCTACACGGTGATCGGCTACTTCCTGCCCCATCACCTGCAGCGGCTGGAGCACTGGCACCCGGACGTGACTCTGGAGCTGTTCGAGCAGGAGCGCAGCGCCATCGAACAAGGCTTGCTGGAGGGGCGTTTCGACATGGCAGTGGTGCTCACCGCCAACCTCACCCACCCGGACATTGTCTCGGAAACCCTGTTCAACTCTGAACGGCGCCTATGGCTGCCCGGCCACCATCCGTTGTGCGAGCGCTCGGCGGTAAGCCTGGCTGACGTAGCCTGCGAGCCGTTCATCCTGCTGACCGTGGATGAGGCGGAGCAAAGCGCCATGCGCTATTGGGAACAGGCCGGGCAGCGGCCGAAAGTGCGGGTGCGGACCAGTTCGGTGGAGGCCGTGCGCAGCATGGTCGCCAATGGCAGCGGTGTGGCGATCCTGTCGGACCTGGTGCATCGGCCTTGGTCGCTGGAGGGCAAGCGCATCGAGACGGTGACTATCAGCGACCCGGTGACGCCGATGAGCGTTGGCTTGGCCTGGCACCGGGAACGGGCGTTCAGCCCGGCAATGCAGGCTGTGCGCAATTACTTCCATGATGCGTTCCTGGCGCCACAGCAGTTGTCGGCACGGCGCTGACCGTCCGCCTGCAGGCGCGACTCTTCGCGGGTGAATCCGCACACAGCGCCTGCATTCGGAATCAACGCCACTCGCTATAGGGCTCCAGCGGTGTCACCGGCAGCGCCAGGTTGCCCCGCCACGGCTCGAACAGATAGCGCAGGTAGAGCATGCCATGGCTAGGCGCATAGTCATCGCTGTGCTGCCAGTCGAAGCCGCCGCCCAACACCCACTGGTCGCTCAGGCGCCGCTCGAACAGGCCGCGCAGGCGGTAGCCCAGCCCGCTGCTGTCGCTGGCTTCGCCCATCGCATCGATGTTCGAATCGTCGATATCGAATCGATCCATCAACTTGCGGTTGAGGTGCGTGTCCGGATACAGCCGGCTGCGGCCGCTGTGGGCCTGTGACCAACTGACAGAGCCTTCCAGCAGCACCGACCAGTCGTAGTTGCGCCAGGCATAACTGACAGGTACGCCAACCGATGTGTAGCGCTGCGGGCTGTAGTAGCCGCCCTGCCCCAGGCTGTAGCCGCCCAGGTCCTTGTCGTGACGCCAGTGCATCAGCGTAAGGCCAACGCGCACACGCTCATCGGCTTTTTCCACCACGCGGTGGTACCAGCCGGCCATGGCCCGGGTGCGCTGGTTGTCGGCGACGTTCTCGCCATACAGCCAATGGTGCCCGAGGCTGGCCCAGACGCCATTGTCACCGCCCTGATCCCAGCTCAGGCCGAGCGTGGCGCCATTGGCAGTGACCCCGCCCCAGCGCACGCCGGTCCACGGATCACGTGCCCCGGCAAAGGACAACAGCGAGTTGCTCATCGGTCGCCGCGAAGCGGTCAGCGACCAGCCAACCTGGCCAAGGTCACCGTTGAACGTGGCGCCACCCAACCAGTTGTCGATCGTATAGCCCTGAGTGGTGCCCAGGTCGAAGGCCCAGCGGCCGCCCTGCCAGCCAAGCGCCAGCACGCTGCCGTCAGCGGTTTGCGAACCACCCTTGCACTCGCCAACAAACTGGCAGCTGCCGAAATCCCCGGTATAGCGCCCATTGTCGTCTTGCTCGAACGACCCGGCATCCATGCCGATGCGCTCCACCCGCGCAAAGGCGGTACCGTCCTGCCAAGGGGTGTCGACATGCAGCAAGGTCGAGTGGGTACTCAGTTCGGATGTGCCCGGCGTACCGTCGTCCTCGCGCCAACCGTAGTCGTGCATCAGCGTCACATGGGTATTGCGCTGGCGATACAGTGCATCGACATCGCTGCGCAGGCTGCGTGCCAGCCAGTCGTCATCATCCTGCTCACGGCTGGCCAGCGTCAGTGCACGATCGTCCCGTGGCGACACGGCAGCACGCTCGAGCAACTGCGCATCGGCCATGGCTGCGGCGTAAAGGTCCAGCGCCCGTTGCGGGTCATCCTGCGCCACCAGGCGGGCAGCGTCGCGCCGCAATAATGGATCGGGGCGAGGCTGCTGCGCGGCGATCTGGTCGAGCATTGCGGCCGCCTGGTCGTGTTCACCCAAGGCGACCCAGACAGCCGCCAGGCGCCGCTGGGCGTTGCTGTCATCAGCGGCCAGTTGCGGTACCTGCACAGCCAGCATATGCCGGGCCTGGGCCAGGTTGCCTTCGGCCACCGCGCTTTCGATCACGCCAAGGCGCGCCTGGGGTTGCCCAGGTTGCACGGCAAGCACGCGCTGGTAATAACCGCGCGCCTTGCCAGGCTCACCATTGGCCGCCGCCCAGTCAGCCAGCAGCATCAGGTCGTCGGTACTGCCTTCGCCACGCGCCAGGCTGGCCTCGAGCAGGCGGGTCGCTTCAGCCGTGCGGCCTTGCGCCTGCAACTGCTGCGCCGAGGCCAGCGTCATGCGACGGCGGATACGTTGCTCCAATGCATGCATGTCCGCGCTCCAGGTGCCCTGCGGCACCGCACCCAGGCTGTCCAGGGCCAGTGCATCGCGGTCGCTGGACTCCAGGAACAGGCCATGGGCATAGCGGGTAGACGGATCGCCCGGCTGGCGCTGCACGATCCTGGCGAATGCCGCGTCAGCCTCGGCGGTGTGCCCCAGGTGGCGCAGGCTGTTGGCCAACTGGTAGACCAGCCAGGGCTCATCGGGGGCCAAGGCCGTGGCCTGGCTCAGCGCCTGGCTGGCCGCCGCCCAGTCCTCACGCTGCACGGCCTGGTCACCTTGCTGGCGCAGGCGTGCGAGCTCCAGGCTACGGCGCAGGCTGGCGAA
Source organism: Pseudomonas inefficax (assembly GCF_900277125.1). Classification (GTDB taxonomy): domain Bacteria; phylum Pseudomonadota; class Gammaproteobacteria; order Pseudomonadales; family Pseudomonadaceae; genus Aquipseudomonas; species Aquipseudomonas inefficax. The sequence continues at coordinate 73,107 of NZ_OPYN01000164.1, read as the reverse complement.
CTGCGCTTGCTGCCGAGGCGACAGGCTGTCCAGGTACGCCCGCGCCTTGTCGGGCGATTGCGCCTGGTACACACGCACCAGGCCGCGCACGGCACTTTCGTTTTCCGGTGCCATGCGCCGAACCTGCAGGAATTGCCGCTCGGCGGCCGCTGTATCACCCTCGGCCAGCGAAACATCCGCCAGGCCCAGCAAAGCGTATTCCTCCTTCGGGCGCTGCTGGCGTGCCTGCTGGTAGTAGGCACGGGCAGCGCGCATGTCTTTGGCCTGCAGTGCCCGTTCCCCTTTGCTGAGCAGGGCCCAATACTGGCTGGACGACTCCAGGTCCTTCCACTGGCTGATCCAGTAGGTGTCCTGCTCCGTGGCGCTCGCCGCCCGGAACGCCGCATTGGCGTCTTCGTAGCGGCTCTGGCGCATCAGCGCGTAGCCCAGTGCCCCCTGCAGGCTGGCATCATCCGGATACTGGCGCAGCGCCCGGCGCAGTTGTGCTTCGGCTTCAGCGTTGCGGCCCTTGTCGAGCAATGCCAAGCCCCGCTGGCCAGCCTGCCAGGACGGGTCGGCCAGCAATTTGCGCTGTTGTTGCAGGGTCTCGCTGGCCTGTGCCAGCAACGGTGAGGCCGGATAACGCTGGAGAAACGCTTGCCAGGCCGCCGCGCTGGCGGCGCTCACCGCTTGCCCGGACAGGTAGTCGAACTCACGCTGGGCAGCGGCATCCCGTGCGCCAGGGTCGCGCGACAACTGGTCGAGCAAGGCCAAGGCTTCGCGGTCGCGATTTTCGGCGAACAGCCAACCGGCCAAGGTCTGGCGCAGCCCGGCACTGCCCGGGTACTGCTGGTCCAGTTGCTGCAACTGCCTGATTGCCTCGGGGCGCTGGCCTGGAAGGTTGCCGCGCACGCGCCAGTAATCCAGAGCCAATTCCAGGCTTGGCGGTTCGCCAGCGAACAACCGTTCATAGGCCGCCAGCGCCTCTTCATTGCGCCCGGTTACCGCCAGCAGGCGGGCCTGCTGCAACTGCCGAGCGCGCTCCGGCTGCTGCAGCTCGAGCAAGCGCCTGGCCTGGCGGGCCTGCAAGCTGCCAGGCGCGACGGCACTGATCCGCGCACTCAACTGCTCGGCCTCGATACTGTTCTTTTCGCGCAATGCCAGGCTCAGGGCCGCCAGCAACACATCCGGGTTGCGCGGCTCGAGCAATTGCAGCCGCCCCAGTGCATCGCGCACCAGGTCGTCACGATGCAGCGCCTCGCCGCGACGCACCTGGTCCAGCAGCCATTGGCGCTGTTCGCCGGCATCCTTGGGTTGCGCCGTGGCCTGGCAGGTCACGGCCGCCAGCATCAGCATGCCGATCATTCGCTGCATGGCGCGCTCCAGGCCGGCAACAGGCGGCCGTGCAGGTCAAAACGGTAACGGCCCTGGTCCCAGCCTTGGCCGAACAGTGCCAGCACCTGGCTGTAATAGGCCTTGGCTTCGACGGGCTGCTCGCGCAAGCGCTGACGCTGGGCCGCCAGGCCGGCGACGTGCTCCGGCGACGCCGCCAGCAACGGCAGCAATGCCGCAGAAAAACCTGCAGGGCCATGGCCGCTGGCGACACCACTGTGGGCATCCACCTGTTCTGGCGGCAGCCCCTGGCGAGCGGTCAATGTCGCCATCGGGGCATAGTGGGCCACCAGCTCGGCACGCCCCGCCGCGTCCTTGGCCAGCATGCCGACCCACAGGTAGACACGGATGGCGTCGTAGTCACCTTCACTGCCATGTTGCGGATCCGCTGCCAGCTCACCGGCTGGCGTCCACAGCAGCCAGTCCGGGGCAAAGCCCTTTGGCGACGAAGCCAGCCACAAACGCCGCGTGTTGGCCGCCAGTTCGCCCCAGAGCGGGTCGACCAGGCTGAAGCGATCGAACAACTGCAGCGGCAGATAGCTGGGGTTCAAGCGGGCGCCGCGGGCATCCTCGAAGCCGTAGTCCCCAGGCAGCAGCATCACCCCCAGGCCCGGCAGCTTGCGCACGGTCTGCGCGGCGATACGCCACAGCAGGCGCTGGCCCAGCTGCGTGTAGGCCGGCTCGTTCCACAGCCGCCCGGCTTCGAGCAGGCTGTAGGCGATCCACAGGTCGGCATCGCTGGCGTTGTTGGCATCCAGCACCTGCCACTGCTGCTGGCTGTTACGGCCCCACAGCCAGGCGGGCAGATGCCGGGCCAGGTCGCCCTGTGCCAGGTTGTTGCCGGTCCAGCGCAGCAACTGCGCAAAGGCTTGCCGGTCATTGCCCACCAGGGCGAAGAACAGCGCATAACTCTGCCCTTCCGAGGTGGTGATCAGGCGCTCGTCGCTCGGGTCGATGACCCGACCGTCGACACTCACCAGTTCGGCCTTGAAGCTGTCCCAGGCCGGCCATTTGCAAGCCGGTGCGGCACTCGTGATAACGGGCAGGCCCAAGGCGACCAGCCCTGCCAGCAACTGACGCATCATCACCCCGCCTCACCTAGACGGCGCTTGCCTGCCCAGCGCAATGCCCGCCACAACAGGAAGGCGAACAGCACCACGCAAATGGCCGCGATCGCCGCCAGCAGCACCGGGTGCTCGGACAGGTGGAACCACAGCAGCAGCCACCACGGCAGCGCGCCAACAAAATAGTGCTCGCCCACGAACTGGCTGGTGACACCGCTGCTGCGCACCAGCGTCACCGAACCGGCCACCGCATCGAGCTTGCCCACATCGCCGAGCACATCACGCAGCAACGCGTAGTCATTGTCGCTGTTGGCCACCAGGGCGACGACACTGCGCTGCTCGTGGAATGGCGACTTCAGCCCGGTGATGGCGGCAATCGGTGCCTGCGCGCTGACTGCCACACGGTTGCTGGCGGCCACCGGCTCGGTATCGAAACGCTGGCTGCCCGGCAGCCCGGTACTACGGCCCTGCAGCAGCCAGTCCCGCTGGGCACTGAGCAGCAGGCCAAGGTCGGGGGCATCCCCCAGGGCCTCGGGCAGGTTGCCGAGCAGCAGCAAGTCGGCATCGGCCGCTGCGGCCTGCTTCCAGTCATCGATCAGCCGCAGGCCAAGCGCTGGGTAGCCGATCTGCCCGGCCAGCCCACCTACCGCATCGAGCAAGGTGCCCACCTGCATCGCCGTGGGCTTGGCCGGCATGACCACCAGCGTTTCGGAAAGGTCGGCCATGCGGCTGAACGGGAAGCCGCTGCGGGCGAATGCGCGCAGGTCGGGCATGGCGATGTAGTGGTGGTAACCGGACAGGTCGATGGTCGAGTTGTCGTCGATCGCCGCGCGCACATCCACCGGCAACGAGGTCTGGCAACGGTCGCGCTGGCCGCTGCCCAGGGTGCTGGCAAAGCTGAAATCGAAGCGCAAGCGGTTGCGGTCACCGATCTTCAACGCCGGTACCAGCGACTTCTCGGTCAACGCGCTGTTGTCACCGGACAGCACCGCCAGGCGCATTTCCTCGAGCGTACCACCGCGCCGGTCATTGCCCACCAGCGGCATGCTGGTGATGTACTGATCGTTGACGCTGATGCTCAGGCGCGATTCGTCGGTCACTGCCGGGGCCGTGTAGCGGTACAGCGTACGCAGCGGAATGCCCTGGTTGCGCCAGACGAACAGGTCAGGCGGCAGGTTCAGCTCCAGCGTCACCGGCCGCGGTTGCAGGCCACTGACCTGCAGCTGCTCGGGGTAATCGAGCAGCTCGGCGAAACGTACCGGCCGGTCGGTGCGCGTCCAGTTCGGTGCATCGTAGGGCTGGCGCGGTTGCAGTGCCGTCATCTGCTCGACCTTCACCCGGGCACCGCGGAACAGGTTGTTGCCAACCGCCAGCGCCGAGGCGGCCTTGACCAGGTCATCGTCGTTGCGGCCCAGCACCAGCAGCACCTTGCTGAAGCGGTCGTCCGGGTGGTCGATCATCTGCAGTACCGGGCCGTCTACCGGCGGAAATTGCTGCAGGTCGGCAAGGAAGGCCGGGCGACGGTCGTTGCTGGCAAACACGATGCTCGGCGTAGGTTGGTCGCCACGCGCCGGCAGGCTGCCGTACAGCACCGGGAACGTCGCCTTGCGCCAACCGGCCTGGCTGCCGAAGTAGGACGCCAGGATCGCCGCCGCACGCTGCTCGCCCAGGCTCGGCACGCCGCTGAACACTACCGGCAGCGTTACCTTGCCGGTGTCGCGCACATCAAAGAACGGCAGCGGGAAGTACGCCAGGTCGTTGTCCAGGGCCAGGGCCTGTTCGTGCAGCTGCACCTGGCTCTTGCGGTTCAGGTTCAACCACAGGCCGCTGTGCGCAGGGTCTTCGCAGATGTCGGTGTAATGCCCGACGAACTCCAGGCGTACCCGGTTGAAATCGCTGAGCAGCTTCGGGTCCAGCGGCAGCTGGCGGCGCACGCGCTGGCCAAGCTGGTCCTTTTCCACCGGCACCACGCCCATCAGTTCGTCATTGAGGTACACGCGCAGGTGCGACAGGTTCGGCAACAGCGCGGGCGATGGCGTGTAGTCCAGCTGCAGGCTGGCTTCGGTGGCCAGGCGGTCGCGCCGCAGGCCGAATTCGATATGTTCGCTGTTGCGCACGCCCAGCAGCAGGCTGTCGGACGCATGCCCGAGCTGCTCGAAGGTTTTCGCTACCGGCCAGTTCGGTACCGTGGGTACGGCTGGCTCGGCAAGCGGGGCTACAGAGGCGGCAGCGGCGCTCTGCGAAAAGGCAGCAAGCAGCGCCATCGCCAGGCCCCAGGTACGCGCGGGATAACCAGTCATCATGCGTCTCGATCAACAAGGTTCAAGGAAGGGACAGGCCGCGGTGTGCGGGGCCTGTAGCTGGCCAGCCAGTTCGCCAGCGCGTGCAGTGGGCGCAGCCACGCACCCACCCATGGCGGCAAGTGCTCGACCAGCCGCAGGTAACCGACACCGCCCAGCTTCAGCACGTCGACCAGGCTGCGCAGCGGGCGATCGACCTCGTGCTGCTCGTTCCAGCCAAGCCAGGCATCGGCGCGGGCAAAGGTGCAGTGGACCAGGTCGATACGCTGTTGCTGGCTGAGCTCGTGGAACACCAGGCCAACGTGTTGGCCTACAGTGCGGGTGACGCAGGCCTGGAAGGCGAACTCGCGCTGGCCGCGGTCGAGCAGCAGGCGCACCCGCTCCCCCGCTTGCAACTCGAGGCCGCGGTGCAATTGCAAACCGACACCGCCGTCGGAGTAGTCAACCAAGGTACAGGGGAAGGCATGACCGCTGGCCAGCACCAGCCCCGCCGGCAAGCGCATCTGCACCCGGTGGGCCCGGCGCACCTGGCGCACTTCGGCAGCCACGGCGACGGCGGCGCCGATGATCAGCAGGTTGTAGATCACCCACAGCGAGCTGACGATCACCGTGCCGATTTCCGCCGCCGGGCCGGTGAACAGGCGCCACACGGCGAAGCCCAGGCCGGCCACGTTGAGCGCCGCCAGCCACAGGTAGGGTTGGGCGATGCGCCAGTCGAACTGCTCCTGCGCCATCAGGCCACCCTTGGCGGTGACGTTGAACTTGCCCTTCTTCGGCGCGAACAGCGCGACCGTGGTCGGGCGGGCGATGTACCAGGCCAGCACGGTCTCGTAGACCTCGCCCCAGAAGGTCTGCCGGTACTTGCCCTGCATGCGCGAGTTGGTCAGGCTGGCGTGGATCATGTGCGGCAGCACGTACAGCAGGATCATCAGCGCCGGGGCATAGATGATGTAGGCATGCAGCAACAGGAACGCCAGCGGCGCGGTCAGGAACACCAGCCGTGGCAGGCCGGCCAGGAAGTGCAGCATGGCGTTGGCATAGCACACCCGCTGGAACAGGCTCAGCCCCCGGCCGAACAACGGGTTGTCGGTACGGAAGATCTGCACCATGCCCCGGGCCCAGCGAATGCGCTGGCCGATGTGCGCCGACAGGCTCTCGGTGGCCAGGCCGGCCGCCTGCGGAATGCTCAGGTAGGCCGATGACCAACCCTGACGGTGCATGCGCAAGGCGGTATGGGCATCTTCGGTCACGGTTTCGACAGCGAAGCCACCGATGCTCTCCAGCGCGGTACGGCGCAGCACGGCACACGAGCCGCAGAAGAATGCCGCGTTCCACATGTCATTGCCATCCTGGATCAGGCCGTAGAACAGCTCGCCTTCATTGGGGCGACGGCGGAACGAGCCCAGGTTGCGCTCGAACGGGTCGGGCGAGAAGAAATGGTGCGGTGTCTGCACCAGCGCCAGCTTCGGGTCCTTGAGGAACCAGCCCACTGTCATTTGCAGGAAGGAGCGCACCGGCACGTGGTCACAGTCGAAGATGGCGATCAGCTCGCTGTCAGTCACGCCCAGCGCATGGTTGAGGTTGCCGGCCTTGGCGTGCTTGTTGTCTGGCCGCACGATGTAGCCCACCCCCACTTCGTCGGCGAACGCACGGAATGCCTCGCGCCGGCCGTCGTCGAGGATGTAGATGCGCAGGCACTCGCGCGGCCAGTCCAGGCCCAGGGCAGCCAGCACCGTGGTGCGCACCACCGACAAGTCTTCGTTGTAGGTGGGGATCATCAGGTCGACGGTCGGCCAGTGCGCCGGATTTGCCGGCAGGTTCGCCGGCTTGCGCTGCAACGGCCAGCAGGTCTGGATGTAGCCTAGGATCAGCACGAACCACGAATAGGTTTCTGCCGCCAGCAGGACCAACCCGCACACCAGGCCGGTGGTGTCATTCCAGTTCAGGGTCGAGGTGTAGCGCCACCACAGGTAGCGGCAGGAGATGAGGGTCGACAGCACAATCAGCATCAGGGTCGGGAAGCGTCCCGGCATGTGCCGCACCAGCAGGGCGATGCCCAGCAGCAGGCAGATGAACACCAGCTGCGCCAGGTAGCCGAACGGTTCGGTCACGCACAACACGGCCAGGCTGATGGCGCCCAGGGTCAGCACGCTGTAGAAAACCCACCGGGCGAACACGCTCAAGCCGCGCAGGCGTGCCGAAGCTTCCTGCTTGAACGCGCTGGCGCGATAGCGCGCAGGTAACTGCTGCAGGCGGTCGATCAGCACGCTATGGTAGCGGCGCATGACCTGACGCATACCGCGCAGCTGCACACGCACTGCACCCCAGCCACGGCGGGCAAACCCCGGTTCGCGAGGCTGCGGTTGGCGCCGTACCAGCAGCCACAGGCTCTGGATCAGCAAGCGCAGTGGGTCGCCCAGGCTTGGGCGCTTGCCCGCCAGTTGCGGGTACAACCGCTGCCGCTCGGCCAGCAGGGCTTGCCAGGCGGGCGACTCCAGGCGCAGGAACAGGAAGGCCAGCCACACGCCAAGGGTAAACAGCCAGGCGACCGGCTGCCGCGCGCCGCGTGTGCGGAACCAGGCGTAGGCCGACAAAGGGGTCAGGGTCACGACTGGCGCCTCGTCAGGCAGCGCACCGCCAGGCTCTGCACGTCCCGGCAAGCCAGGCTGTGCGGCGCGTAGTGGCCAAGCGGCGCCTTGCACGCCAGGGCCTCGAGGAAGGCCTCGTCGCGGTGCACCACCTGGATCGGCAGGCGATCACGGAACAGGTCGCGCCACACCATCAGCAGGTCGCTCTGCAAGCGGCTGGCGGGGTCGTAGCGGTTGACCAGCAGCAGGTCGTAGCGCTCGACCTGCCGGCGCCCCAGCAGCAGATGGCTGGCCATTTCGGCCTCGGCCACCAACACCCGCACATCGGTCTCGACGCTTTGGCCAGCGGCATCGGCCGGCAGCTGCGGCAGGTCGAACAACAACCAGTCGAAGTGTTCCGCCAGCTCGGCCTGGCGAGCACGCCAGGCTTCAGCGTCGGGCAACGGCGGCCGCGTGCAGGCAGGCAGATTGCCGAACGGTATCAGGCACAGGCCATCGAGCACTTCATACATGGCATCGCTGAAGGGGCGCCCTTCCCGCTCGGCAAGCGCCCAGCCCTCGCGCGTGTCGAGGGGCAGGTTGAAATGCAGGCCGAGCAGGTTGCTTGGGCACAGGTCGACCAGCAGCACCCGCTCACCTACGCCCTGCAACGCATGCCCCAGCGCGGCCAGCAAGGCACTGCGCCCCAGGCCTCCACGAACCCCGTGCAACGACAGGCTGGTCATGGCGACAGCACCTCGCGCCGCGGCGCCGACATGTACAAGGTACCCTGGGCGCTGCTTCGGCAGCTTTCACCCAGCAGCGGCCAACGCTGCAAGGCCTGCTGGACACCCACCAGCAACGAGATGTCCTGGTAGTTCAGGTCCGGCATGTCCAGGTGCTGGCGCAACTGGGCGATATCGTCGCTGCGGTCGGCTGGGTCTGCCTTGCCAGTGATCATGGGTGCTCCTTCGGGACAGGCTGCCAGTCGGGCTGGCCTTGCAGGCGCATGTAGGCGCGCCCCTGGTAGTTCAGTACTTGCGCACCTGCGGTTTCCGCGACCTGTTCGGTGGTCGGCAGATCAATCAGCAGGCTGGGCACATCCAGCACCTGCTGCTGGCCCAGGCCCGCATACACGCGCGAGATCAGCTCGGACAGCGCCAGGTAGCTGGTGGGTGCCGAGACGCGCAGCGGCTCGCTGCGGGCAGGCTGGCCCATGCCGATGAACTTCAGGCCCACCGGCACATGGGTGATCGATGGGGTGGGGATTTCACGCATGCCCGACAACTGCATGCGGTCACCATGCAGCGCAGCGCCATGTTCCGGGACAATGGCCACGACCACGCGACGGCCGCTGCGCTCCAGTTCATCGAGGAAGCTGCCCAGCTCGCCGAACAGCCGGGTGGTGCGGGTGGCGTAGTCGGCCACGCGGGTACCGCCGTCGGCCGTGACGATACGGTTGCCGTCATGCAGGCTGATGCTGTTGTAGAACAGCGACACATGCTCGGCCGGCGCGCCTTTGCGCTGCCCCCACCAGCGGCGCAGCACCTCCAGGTCGCTGGCGATCGGCGAGCCGTCGAAGCCGACCAGTGCCCGCGGGAAGTCGGTGTTGCGCAGGCCGGGTTGAGGCATGTGCTGCTGGGTGATGTCGCCGATGAAGTTGTCGAAGCGGCCGCTGTGGTTGAGCAAGGTGTTGCTCTGAAAGCCCAGCCTGGCCAGGTTCTGGAACAACAGGCACTGCTCCGGGGCGGGCTGGTACAGGCCAGCGTGGGACGACTGCCCGCAGCTGGCACGCAGCACACGGATGGCGGCCGGCCCGCTGTAGGAGGTGGCCGAGTTGAACTGGTCGAAGATCACGTCCAGGCGCGAGAACAACGGGTTGTCACGCAGCCCGACGGCGGACAGGTCATCCCAGGCCAGCGAGCAGATGTTGATCACCAGCAGGTCGAACGGCTGCTCATCGGCCTTCATGGCCGGGAATGCTGTCACCCGTTCACGCTCACTGGCGAAGAACCGCTCGAGCCAGCTGTCGAGCGTGGCATTGTCGGCCACCGCGGTGGCCTGCGCCTGTTCGGTGGTGACAGCCGCGGCGCCAGGCGCCTGGCCCGCATCGCGCCCCAGCGCTGGCAGGCCGCCGACCGCCAGCCACGCCAGCCCCAGCAGGCTCAGAGTACTCAGCCGCAGCCAATGGCGCAGGTACAGGTAACCCACCAGCAACAGCGCCAGCGCGCCCAACAGGTTCCAGTTGATGAAGCGGCCGAGCAGTTCGAGCAGGTAGTCCCACGAGAAATCGAACACCCCCGGCTGCGCCAGCAGGCGGCTGAAGGGAGGCAGCCAGGTGTCCTGGTAGAACAATGCGATACCGACCGGTACGGCCACCAGTTGCCGCGCAACGCGCAGCCACCTGCCTGGCAACGGCACCAGCAGAAACGCGGCGAACAACAGGTTCGGCAGCGCCTGGAAGTCGAGCATGCCAAGGGCGACCAGCATGAACTTGGCCAGGAAATAGAGGTTCCACCCTCCCAGTCCAGGCCAGCGGGCCGGTACCGGGAGGGTGGCGGATGCATTAGTCATTACGGGGTTCCTGGCGTGCAGCGCGGTGGCGTACGCCCAGCGGTTTCAGGTAACGGGGTGGAAGGCGGCGGCGCAACCAGCCGCGCAGCGTGGCGCGCAGGCGCAACAGCAGCAGGGCCAGCGCCAAGGTCACCAGCGCCGTGATGCCGACTATTTGCAGCAGCTGCACGAAGTTCATGCTGTACCCCGCTTGCCCAGGGCGACCCGGCGCGGCGCCAGGGCCGGCCTCGCCTGGGCGGGCAGCTGCGCCGCCGCGTCGAGCCGGGGTGGCTGTGGCACGTTGTCGTCGAGGAAGGCCGGGGTGGCCAGGCTGTCGACACCGGCAAGCACCTCCTGGCTGATGAACAGCTCTTTCCACGACAACTGGAAGATGTGGTCAAGCGCTTGCTCGACGCCTTCGGAGCGGCAGGCGAACAGGAACAGGAACAGCACCTCGCCGACCACGCAGGCGATGTCGCCGTCGCGGCGGAACACCGTGCGCGAGCAGGCTTGCAGCGGGGTCAGCCCAGGGGCCGGGCGCAACACCAGCAACTGGTGGGCGATTTCGCCATTGCGCACCCCGTGCCACATGGTCTGCACGGCTTCGGCGAACGCGCGCGGCGCCACCAGCCCGCAGATGGCCAGCGGCCGCAGGCGTGCGAGCAAGGCATCGAAATCGCTCGGCAGGCGCCGGCGCCACAGGTAACCCTGGATGCTCTCGACCATGGTCAGGAAGCGCGAAAGGCTGGCGCCGAACGGCACGATCTGGCTGGCCCCGCAAGCCAGCAGCAGCTGTTCATCCTGGTAGCGCAGGGTCGGCGCCATCTCGCGCACCACCAGCTTCAGGGCACTGCCACGCAACTGGCGCAAGCGGTGCAACTGGCGCGCCAGGCTATCCAGGCGCTGCCCGCCGTCCATGGCAAAGATGACCGTGGCGGAAACCGCCATGCCAGCTTTGGCACTCAGCTCCTCGAGGCTCTCGCAGACCTGCCAGTGTTCGGAGAAGGCTGGGGCACCTTCCAGTACCGGGCGCTGGGCCAGGTACAACAGCTCGTCGCCACCGGTATCGCTGGGGGCCTGCGGTGCCCCGGCGGCGGCGAAACCCGCTTCAAGCCGCGTCAGTTCAACGTCGCGCGTACCGGTTTTGCCGAGCGGGTTGCTCCAGAAATGCTGCAGGTAGCGCACCCCGCCTTTGCCGCGGTAAACCTGGGCCAGGCCATCGACGCCTTGGTTGAACGCACGCAGGCGCTCCACCAGCCCGGCATTCTGGCCGCTGCTGATGACCAGCAATAGCGCGGCCTCGGCCAACAAGACCGGGCGCAGCGCGTTGCACCAGCTTTCGACGTTGCCGGTACCCCAGACGTCGGCGGGCGCCAGTAGCACCAGCACACGCCCGGCGGCGTCGATACGCGGCAAGTCATCGACCAGGTGCCGGGCGGCTTGCATGCTGGCTTCGTACAGCGCCAGTTCGCCGGGACCCTGCGCGGCATCGAGCGCACCCAGCACCTCGCCGATGGCTTGTGCATCGGCGACCAGGGCTGCCCGAACATGCTCGGGCAGCCCCCCGACCACTTGGCGGCATAGCAGGGTGGCGTCTTCTGCACTGTCACAGGCCAACCAATACAATCCTTGTACATGAAGCTGGCTGCTTTCGGCGCCCAAGCCGGAAATAGCCAACCACGGCATTCCATTCGTCAAAACACTGGCCCTGCAAAAGTAAATTGAAGCGGGTTGAAGGGTAACTTTGACTCATCTGCCGCTGAGCCTTCATGACGCTCGTCAAAAAAACGACGAATCAAGCAAGCAACATAAAAACCCGTCAATTCTACAGCATCAAGGCAAAATGAAATCAAGCGGAAATGTAATAATTTGCAAAGTTTTGTTAACAACAACCGTAGGGGCAGTGTCAGTCAGTTAAGGTTTGCCGGCTTGACCGGGCTGCCTTGCAGCCCAAGCCCGGGCTTAACGACAGCGCGTGCATCGCTGTGGTCATGGCCATCGGCTGGCAAGAATTGATTTTCCGGAGACAAGCATGTTTCGTATCTTTGAGCGCTGGCTCGACCCCTTCCCCCCTGACGAGATACCACCGCCACCGCTTGGCCTGTTGCGCTTCATGTGGGCCTGCACCCGGGGCGCGCGCGGCTACATCCTGGCGCTTGCACTGCTCAGTGCCGGGGTATCGATCTACGAAGCCTGGCTGTTCGCCTTCCTCGGCCAGGTTGTGGACCTGCTTTCGGCGTGGCAGGCCGGCGGTGCCGTCGGCGCCGAAGAAACCCGGGTGCTGTGGGGCATCGGCATCGTCCTGCTGGCCAGCATCGGGTTGGTGGCGCTGCGCACCATGCTTCAGCACCAGGTACTGGCGATCAACTTGCCGCTGCGCCTGCGCTGGGACTTTCACCGGCTGATGCTGCGCCAGAGCCTGTCGTTCTTTTCTGACGAGTTTTCCGGCCGGGTCACCACCAAGGTGATGCAGACGGCGTTGGCAGTACGCGATGTGTTGTTCACCATCATCGAGATCCTGCCCGGGATCGGCGTGTACTTCATCGCGATCATTGCCCTGGCCGGGGGCTTTGCCCTGAAGCTGATGCTGCCATTCATTGCCTGGGTGGTGCTGTTCGGCCTGGCCATGCTGTATTTCGTGCCCCGCCTGAGCAAGGTAGGCCAGGAACAGGCCAACGCCCGGTCATCGATGACCGGGCGGGTTTCCGACGCCTACACCAACATCACCACGGTGAAACTGTTCTCGCACTCCAATCGCGAAGCGCACTTCGCGCGCGCAGCCATGGAGGACTTCAAACAGACCGGTTTTCGCCAGATGCGTCTGGTCAGCCAGTTCGAAATCGTCAACCAGGCGCTGGTGGTGGGCCTGATCATTGCCGCCGGTGGCTATGCGCTGTGGCTGTGGCACCAGGGCCAGGTCGGCACCGGGGCGGTGGCGGCGATCACCGCCATGGCCTTGCGTATCAACGGCATGTCCCACTGGATCATGTGGGAGATAACCTCGCTGTTCGAAAACATCGGCACCGTGCAGGACGGCATGGCTACCCTCACCCGCGGCCCCAAGGTAAAGGATGCACCGGGCGCCACCGAGCTGGTGACCAAGGGGGGCGCGGTGAGCTTCGACAAGGTCGGCTTCAACTACAACGGCGAGCGCCAGGTGCTCGACGACCTGAGCCTGCACATCCGCGCGGGCGAAAAGGTCGGCCTGGTCGGCCGCTCCGGCGCCGGCAAGTCCACCTTGATCAACCTGCTGCTGCGCTTCTACGACGTGGACCGAGGGGAAATCCGCATCGACGGGCAGAACGTGGCCATGGTCACCCAGGACAGCCTGCGCAGCGCCATCGGCATGGTCACCCAGGACACCTCGCTGCTGCACCGCTCGATTCGCGACAACATCGCCTATGGCCGCCCCGATGCGACCGAGGCGCAGATCCGCGCCGCTGCGGCCAATGCCCAGGCCGATGGTTTCATCAGCCAGCTCAGCGACCGCCAGGGCAACAGCGGTTACGACACCTTGGTGGGAGAGCGCGGCATCAAGCTGTCTGGTGGCCAGCGCCAGCGCATCGCCATTGCCCGGGTGATGCTGAAGAACGCGCCGATCCTGCTGCTGGACGAAGCCACCAGTGCGCTGGACTCGGAAGTGGAAGTGGCCATTCAGGAAAGCCTGGATGAAATGATGCAAGGCAAGACCGTCATCGCCATCGCCCACCGGTTGTCGACGATTGCCGCCATGGACCGGCTGATCGTGATGGATGAAGGGCGCATCATCGAGCAAGGCACCCATGCGGAACTGCTGGCGAAGAAAGGTACCTATGCACGCTTGTGGCAGCACCAGAGTGGCGGGTTCCTGGGTGAGGACCAGGGCGTGGTCGAGGCGATGGAATAGCTGTACCGCATCACGCCTCTGGCGTGCGCGGCCCCTTGTGGGAACACCGACTTCCGGGCATGCACAGGATCAGTAGGAGCAGCCTTGTGCTGCGAAGAGGCCGGAACGGCAAAAAATCCTCTTTGCCGGTAATGGCCTCTTCGCAGCACAAGGCTGCTCCTACAGGCAATGAGGCAACCTGAGGGGGCAAGACAGTTGCGTCCATAATAGCCCGCGGACCCATGGGAATGGCTTAACCAAACACATGCGAAGGCCGGCGCAGCACTGGGTCGAACGGGTTGACCCGCTCGCCAATCGCCGCCGCCTCGCGCTTGAGCAGTGCCACCACGGTCGGCATGCGGTTGGGGCCCAGGCGGTCGCTGATGGTCGCCACGCTCAGGGCCGCCACCGCATGGCCGTTACGATCGAGAATCGGCACCGCCAGGCCGGCCATGCCATCGAGCACTCCGGTGTTGCGCCCGGCATAGCCGAGGCTGCGCACATTGTCGATTTCGGCGCGCAGCATGACTTCGTCGTAATGGTGGAAATCCTTCAGCCGCGGCAGGTTGTAGCGGATCACCTCGTCGCGCTCCTCCTCCGGCAGGAAGGCCAGGATCGCCAGGCTGCCCTGCCCCACTCCCAAAGCTACACGGCCGCCAATATCGCCAGTGAAGGTACGGATCGGGTATGGCCCTTCGCTGCGGTCCAGGCACACCGCATCGAACCCCGAGCGCGCCAGCAGGAACAGCGAATCGCCCAGCGACGCCGACAGCCGCAGCAGGCTGGGGCGCACCACATCGCGCAGGTTGCCGGCTTGCCCGGCCTTGGCCGCCAAGGCAAAGAAATCCAGGCTCAACCGGTAACGCTTGCTGGTCACGCACTGGTCGACCATGCCTTCTTCAATCAGGCTGCGCAGCAGGCGGTGAGTGGTGGGCTGCGCCAGGCCAACCCGCTGCGCCAGCTGGCTGACCTTCTCGCCGTCGCCGCCGCATTCTCCCAGCGCACGCAACACGGCGAACAATCGCGACACCGCACTGACACCTACTTCCTTGGCCTGCGCATTTCGTTTATTGGAATCCATCTTTCGTCCAACCCTTAGAAATTCCATTGAGCGGAATAATTTCAAAATAGCTGTCACTCAGTGAAATTACCCTTTGTCGCCATCCTAATCATTGCCCTACTCTCCGGTCCATAGGGCGATATCACAACATCGGCCGCCGCCACAGAAGCGAGCGCCAACGTCCGTAAAAGCTTTGCTTTTGCCGCTGGCGCTCTGCCCACCCTGAAACTGCCGGTTGACCCCGGTTCCGTTTGCGATGGAGCACAGCCATGACCTTTCTGTTGATCGAAAATCTTTGCAAGCGCTATGGCGCCACGGAGGCAGTGGCCAGCTCGTCACTGGCCATCGAGAAAGGCGAGTTCGTCTCCCTGCTTGGCCCTTCGGGCTGCGGCAAGACCACCACCCTGCAAATGATTGCCGGCTTCGTCGAGGTCACCAGCGGTCGCATCGTCCTCGACGGCCGCGACATCACCCACGCCAAGCCGGCCAGCCGAGGCCTGGGCGTGGTGTTCCAGAGCTACGCACTGTTCCCGCACATGACCGTACGCGACAACGTCGCCTTCGGCCTGCGCATGCGCAAGGTGGCCAGCGCCGAGATCGCCCGCCGGGTCGACCAGGCCCTGGCGCTGGTGCGCCTGGACAAGCATGCCGAGCGCTACCCACGCGAGCTCTCCGGCGGCCAGCGCCAGCGTGTGGCCCTGGCCCGCGCACTGGTGATCGAACCTCCGGTGTTGCTGCTGGACGAACCGCTGTCCAACCTGGACGCCCACCTGCGTGAAGAAATGCAGTTCGAGATATGTCGCATCCAGAACGAGGTCGGCATCACCACCTTGATGGTCACCCACGACCAGGCCGAGGCCTTGTCGATCAGCGACCGGGTAGTGGTGATGGAAGCCGGGCGCATCACCCAGGTCGATGACCCCTACCGCCTCTACGAACACCCGGGCACACCCTTCATTTCCGACTTTGTCGGCAAGGCCAACCGCCTGCGCGGCGCAATCGGCCCCGGCGGGCAACCGCAGGCCAATGCCCAGGGCCCGCTGACCCTCAGCCTGCGCCCGGAAAAGATCAGCCTCGGCCCGGCCGGTAGCGGCAAGCTCGCAGGCCGCATCAGCTGCCGCTACTTCCTCGGCAGCCAATGGCTATATCGGGTCGACACCGCCCTGGGCAACCTGGCCGTAGTGCGTGCCAACGACGGCAACAGACCGCTGGATGAAGGCACACAGGTCGGCCTGGACTGGAACGATGCCCTGCTGCGGGTACTGAATGCTGGCGAGGTGGCGGCATGAGCGCGGCAAAGCTGCGCAGCAGCGCCTGGGGCTATGGCCTCAGCAGCCCGGCGCTGCTGTTGTTCCTGGCCTTGCTGGTAGTGCCACTGGGGCTGACAGTGCTGCTGTCGTTCAACGCATTCGACTACAGCAGTGGTATCCAGGCCGGCCAGTACACCCTGGGCCATTACCTGAGCCTGGTGACCGACACCTACTACTACGAGATCTTTTTCCGCACCTTCTGGATCAGTGCCCTGGTCACCCTGCTGTGCGTGCTGATCGGCATTCCCGAGGCCTTGGTGCTCAGCCGCATGGGCGCGCCGTGGCGCTCGATCTTCCTGATTCTGGTGCTGACCCCATTGCTGATTTCGGTGGTGGTGCGAGCCTTCGGCTGGAGCCTGCTGCTGGGCGCCGACGGCCTGGTCAACCAGGGCATCACTGCCCTCGGCGGGCAGCCGGTGAAGCTGCTGTATACGCCCTTTGCAGTGATCATCGGCCTGGTCCACGTGATGCTGCCGTTCATGATCATCCCGGTGTGGACCTCGCTGCAGAAGCTCGACCCTGCCGCCGAGCAGGCTGCGCTATCGCTGGGCGCCAGCCAGTGGACGGTGTTCCGCCGCATCGTGCTGCCACAGATCATGCCCGGCGTACTGTCGGGCACGTTGATCGTCTTCGGCCTGGCCGCCAGCTCGTTCGCCATCCCCGGCCTGCTGGGCGGGCGCCGGCTGAAGATGGTCGCCACCATGATCTACGACCAGTACCTGGCCGAACTGAACTGGCCGATGGGCGCCACCATCGCCGTGGCCCTGCTGCTGATCAACCTGCTGGTGATGCTCAGCTGGAACCGGCTGGTCGAACGCCGCTACAAACGCGCACTTGGAGTCTGAACAGATGACCCGTAACGGCCCGCTGGCCCTGTCCTTTCACGCCCTGGTGATGCTGTTCATGCTCGCCCCGCTGGTGGTGGTGTGCCTGGTGGCATTCACCCCGGAAAACACCCTGAGCCTGCCCACCGCCGGCTTCTCGCTGCGCTGGTTCAGCGCTGTGTTCGAGCGTGCCGATTTCCTCGATGCGTTCTACAACAGCCTGAAACTCGCGGCCCTGGCTGCCTCGCTGGCCACCTTGATCGCCGTGCCGGCGGGCCTGGCGATCACCCGCTACAGCTTCCCCGGCCAAGGCTTCCTCAACGGCCTGCTGCTGTCACCGATCATCATCCCGCACCTGGTGCTGGGTGTGGCCTTGCTGCGGCTGTTCGCCCTGCTGGGGGTCAATGGCAGCTTCGCCTGGCTGGTGTTCGCCCATGTCGTGGTGATCACCCCCTATGTGCTGCGCCTGGTACTGGCCGCAGCCATCGGCATCGACCGCAGCGCCGAACAGGCCGCGCAAAGCCTGGGTGCTGGCCGGGTCACGCTGTTCTGCAAGGTCACCCTGCCGATGATCCTGCCCGGCGTGGCCGGCGGCTGGCTGCTGGCGTTCATCAACAGCTTCGATGAAGTGACCCTGTCGATCTTCGTCACCTCGCCTGCCACCCAGACCCTGCCAGTGCGCATGTACGTATACGCCACCGAGTCCATCGACCCGATGATGGCCGCCGTCTCGGCGCTGGTGATCGCCGTCACGGCCCTGACCATGGTCGCCCTGGACCGTGTGTATGGCCTGGACCGCGTGCTGGTGGGCAAGCAATGACAAGGAATGCCCCTATGCCCCTGTTCAAGCGCGTGGCCGAACACGACCGCGAGCCTGTGCCCTTCCTGCTCGACGGCCAACCGGCCAAAGGCATGAGCGGCGATACTTTGCTGACCGCGATCCTGACCAATGCCGGGCACCTGCGCGGTAGCGACTTCAGCGCCGAACCACGCGCCGGCTTTTGCCTGATGGGCGCCTGCCAGGACTGCTGGGTACGCCTGCAGGATGGCCGCCGGGTACGCGCCTGCTCGACCTTTCTGGAACCAGGCCATTGCGTGACCCGCGACCCGGGGCGCCAGCCATGAGTGCGATCGTGATCATCGGCGCCGGCCCGGCCGGCATCCGCGCCGCGCAAACCCTGGTCGCCCACGGCGTACGCCCGGTACTGCTGGACGAAGCCAGTCGCGGCGGCGGGCAGATCTACCGCCAGCAACCAACCAACTTTCGCCGCCAGGCCAAATCTCTGTATGGCTTCGAGGCCGGCAAGGCCCAGGCGCTGCACAGCACCCTTGAACAGTTGCGCGAGCAGATCGACTATCGCCCCGAAACCCTGGTGTGGAACGCCGAGGAGCAGGTGCTGGACACCCTGCACCAGGGTCGACTGGCCGACCGCCTGGCGTTCGACCGGGTGATCGTCGCCACCGGTGCCACCGACCGGGTATTGCCGATACCCGGCTGGACTCTGCCTGGGGTCTATACCCTGGGCGCTGCGCAAATAGCGCTGAAGTTCCAGGGCTGCGCGATCGGTGAACGGGTGGTGCTGGCCGGCAGCGGTCCGCTGCTGTACCTGGTGGCCTACCAGTACGCCAAGGCTGGTGCCACGGTCAGCGCGGTGCTCGACAGTTCACCCTTCAGCGCCCAGGTGCGTGCCCTGCCACGCCTGCTTCTGCAACCGGGCACCTTTGCCAAGGGCCTGTACTACCGCGCCTGGCTGGCCCGCAAGGGTGTGCCGGTGCACCAGGGCGTGACCCTGCTGGGTATCGACGGCGATCAACGCGCCAGCGGTGTGCGCTGGTCGCACGATGGCCAGCAACACGACCTGCCGTGCGACGCCGTGGCATTCGCCCACGCGCTGCGCAGTGAAACCCAACTGGCCGACCTGCTGGGTTGCCAGTTCGCCTGGAACGTGCTCAACCGCGCCTGGCTGCCAGTACGTGATGCCCAGGGCCGGGCCAGCAGCCCCGGCGTGTACCTGGCAGGCGACGGTGCTGGCATCCTCGGTGCCGACGGTGCCGAGATGAGCGGAGAACTGGCCGCCCTGACACTGCTGGCCGACCTCGGCAAGCCCGGCAACCCGCAGCGCCAGCAGCAACTGCAAAAGCGCCTGGCCACCCTGCTGCGCTTCCGCCAGGGGCTGGAGCAGGCCTTTCCTTTCCCCGAGCAGTGGGCCCGGCAGGCCCCGGACCAGCTCACCGTGTGCCGCTGCGAGCAGGTAAGCGCCGGGGAAATCCGCGCCACCGTGCGTGCCGGCCACTGGGAAATAAACCGGGTCAAGGCCATGTGCCGAGTCGGCATGGGCCGCTGCCAGGGCCGCGTGTGTGGTGCCGCTGCCGCCGAGTTGATCGCCTGCGAAAGCGGTCGGGCCATTGACCAGGTCGGGCGCCTGCGCGGCCAGGCACCGGTGAAGCCCCTGCCTTTCGGCCTGGAGATAAAACCATGAAGCTGATCGAAGTGGACGCCATCATCGTCGGCGGCGGCATCGTCGGCAGCAGCGCTGCCTTGGCCCTGGCCCGCGCTGGTCGGCAAGTGGCATTGCTGGAACGCGACTTCTGCGGTTCGCATTCCAGCGGGGTGAACTACGGCGGTGTGCGCCGCCAGGGCCGCTCGTTGGCCCAGTTGCCGCTGTCGATGCGCGCCCATGCCATCTGGGGCAATCTGCGCGAATGGATCGGCATCGATGGCGAATACGCCCGCAGCGGCCACCTGAAGCTGGCACGCAGCGAAACCGACTTCGATGCCTTGAAGGCCTATGCCCGGCGCACCCAGGCTTTTGACCTGCGCCTGCAATTGCTTGAACGACGCGAACTGCGCCAGCGCTTCCCCTGGGTGGGCGATATCGCCGTCGGCGCCTCGTACTGCCCCGAGGACGGCCATGCCAACCCACGGCTGGTGTCACCGGCCTTCGCCCAGGCGGCCAGGCGCAGCGGCGCCCAGGTGCATGAGCAGTGCAAGGTGCTGGAGGTGGGACACGACGGCCACCGCTTCAGCGTACACACCAGCAGCGGCCAAGGCTTCAAGGCGCCCTGGCTGTTGAATTGCGCCGGCGCCTGGTCGGCGCAACTGGCCGAGCGGTTCGGCGAGCCGGTGCCGCTGACCGCGGCCCACCCAGCCATGCTGGTCACCGAGCCGCTGCCGCTGTTCATGACCGCCAGTACCGGGGTCGAAGGCGGCGGCATCTATGCCCGCCAGGTGGCGCGTGGCAACTGCGTGCTGGGCGGCGGGCGCGGTTTTGCCCTGACCCCGACCACTGCACGCCCAGGCCAGGCCGCAGTACTCGACATCCTGCGCAACGCCACCGAACTGTACCCGGCACTGGCCGGCGCCCAGGCCATTCGTACCTGGAGCGGCACCGAGGGCTACCTGCCCGATGACGAACCGGTGCTCGGCCCCAGCCTGCACCAGCCTGGCCTGCTGCATGGCTTCGGCTTTGCCGGTGCCGGCTTCCAGATAGGCCCGGCTGCCGGTGAAGCATTGGCGCAATGCGTGGTGCACGGCGCACCGGCAATCAGCCTGGCGGCCTTTTCCATCAACCGTTTTCAGCCCAACCACCACAAGGAAAACCTGTCATGACGCACAAGCAACGTTTGCTCGCCCTGTTCTGCACCGTGCCCGGCCTGTTCGCCTGCCTGCCCGCCATGGCCCAACCCACGTTGTACCTGGGCATGAACGGCGGCACCATGGAGCGGTTGTTCAGCGACAACATCCTGCCCAGGTTCGAGCAGGCCAACGGGGTGAAGGTGGTGATCGTCCCCGGCACCTCGGCGGACATCCTGGCCAAGGTCCAGGCCACGCCGAACAAGCCGTCGATCCATGTGATGGTGCTGGATGACGGCATCATGTACCGCGCCATCGGCATGGGCCTGTGCAGCACGCTCAAGCCCAACCCGACCTTGGCCCAGTTGCCGGAAAAGGCCCTGATCAAGGACAAGGCCGCTGCAGTCAGCCTGGGCGTGACCGGGCTTGCCTACAACAGCCGCCTGTTCAAGGCCAACGGCTGGGCAGCGCCCACCTCGTGGAACGACCTGGCCGACCCGCGCTTCAAGGACAAGGTGGTGTTCCAGTCGATGGCATCGTCCACCTTCGGCCTGCATGGTTTCCTGATGTACAACCGCCTGCACGGCGGCAGCGATACCGACGTCAACCCGGGCTTCACGGCCTGGCAGAAGAACGTGGGCCCGAACGTGCTGGAGTACATTCCCAATTCGGCCAAGCTTTCGGAAATGGTGCAAACCGACGAAGCCGCGCTATTCCCGCTCACCCCCACCCAAGTGACGGCGCTGAAGCTCAAAGGCATCCCGGTGGAGTACGCTGCGCCCAAGGAAGGTGCCGTGGTGCTCAACCAGGCCGAATGCGTCACCGCCAACAACGACCAGCCGGAGCTTGCACAAAAGCTCGCCGAATTCCTGCTCAGCCCCGAGGCGCAGTCGCCGGCCCTGGAACTGGGTGACCAGATCCCGTCCAACCCCAACACGCCCACCAGCGACAAGACCCGCGGCCAGGTCGAAGCCATGCAGACCTACCTGCAGACTGCCGTGACCATCGACTGGGACCAGGTCAACACCCAGCGCCCCGAATGGAACGCGCGCTGGAATCGCCAGATCGAGAGATAAGCCAAGGGCCTGGTCGCTCCCACAGGTATCGGGACCAATACGTGATCCGTGCGCCCAGTCCTTTGGGCTGCGCGGTCACGCACAGAGCGGAGTACACAAGCGGTCCGCGTACCCTGTGGGAGCGGCTTTAGCCGCGAAGAATCCAGCGCGGTGCATGGCACCGGCTACGCCGGTGTTCGCGGCTGAAGCCGCTCCCACAGGGGCCCTGCTGATTCAATGAGTCAGGTGCAGTTCCATGAGAGCGGGTTTACCCGCGAACACGCCCCCAAACCCTGACGCCTCAATCCAGCACCGGCCGCAACAATGCCTGGGCTTCGTACAGGGTCGGCAAATACCGCAAGCGTATTTCATCCACACTCAACCGCGAAGCATGGGTGGTGATAGTCAATGTCGCTTTCAGCCTGCCAGCGCGGTCCAGCAGTGGCACACCCAACACGCGCATGCCGATTTCATACTCCTGGTCCACGATACAGAACCCCTGCGCCCTCACCCGTAGCAACTGCGCCTCCAGCTGCAACCGGTCCGTCAGCGTATAAGGCGTCAACCCCCGCAGCGGGTTACGCGCAAAGTACGCATCCCGTTCCCCCTCATCCAGCCAGGCCAACCAGATGCGCCCGCCGGCGGTGCAATACATCGGCACCCGCGAACCCGGCCGGATCGACAACGAGGCCACATGGCTGTAGCGGCTGCGTACCAGGTGAATGATCTCGTCACCATCACGGGTACCCACCGACACATGCTCCTGTGTCTGCCGCGCCACCTGCTCGACGATCGGCCGCAGCATGCGCGGCAGTTTTGCCGAGTCCACATATGCCTGGCCGAGGCGCAACGCCTTGGGCGTGAGCCAGTACTCACGGCTGTCGGTTTCGGCAAACCCTTCGTGCACCAAGGTCAACAGAAACCGCCGCGCGGCACTGGGGGTAAGGCCGGACAACCTGGCCGCCTGCGGCACGCTCAGGCGCGGCTGCTCGGCGCTGAACAGCTGCATCAGCGCCAGGCCCTTCTGCAAGCCGGCGATCAAATCACGGGGATGGATAGCGGGGGTGTTCATCTAGTCGACTCGCAAGCAGACAAAAACAGCCGATTACCGCGATAACCGGACCAAGGCTGCGATTATCGCATCAAACGCCCGATCAGCGCATTGTTGCCCACACCCCCTTGCCTCACCCTTGGCCTGCATAACAACGCCAATAAGGAGGTCAGCATGATTCGTGGTTCCACTGAACTGGTCGCCATCGTCGGTTCGCCCATTGCCCAGGTGAAGTCCCCCGAAAACTTCAACACCTGGTTCGCCAACAACAACTGCAACCTCGCCATGCTGCCCATCGACTTGCATGAGGCTGCACTGGATACCTTTGCCGGCACCCTGCGCGGCTGGCAGAACTTGCGCGGTTGCGTGGTCACCGTGCCATACAAGCAGGCCCTGGCCAGCCGCCTTGACGGCTTGAGCGAGCGTGCAGCCGCGCTGGGCTCGGTCAATGTGATTCGCCGTGAGCATGACGGGCGACTGCTGGGCGACAACGTGGACGGCGCCGGCTTCCTCGGTGCTGCGCGCAAACATGGCTTCGAGCCAGCAGGCAAGCGTGCGTTGGTGATCGGTTGTGGCGGGGTCGGCAGTGCCATCGCCTATGCACTGGGCGAAGCCGGCATCGCCAGCGTCACCCTCAGCGACCCCAGCACAGCGCGCATGGCCGCTGTGTGCGAGCTGCTCGGCAATGCCTTCCCCATGATCGAAATCGCTACCCGGGTCGACGAACTGGAGGGTTTCGATCTGCTGGTCAACGCCTCCCCTGTCGGCATGGGCGGCAGCGCGGAGCTGCCGCTGCCTGCCGCCCTGCTCGCCACCTTGCAAGCCGAAACCCTGGTCGCCGACGTGGTCACCTCGCCCGAGATCACCCCGCTGCTGAAGCGGGCACGCCAGGTCGGCTGCGCGGTCCAGACCGGCCCGGAAATGGCCTTCGCCCAACTCGGCCACCTGGGCGCCTTCATGGGCGTCACGCCGCTGGAGATCTGAAGCCATGCCGACGCATGAACATGCGCAACACAACTTTGACCTGGTCGTGCTGGGCAGCGGTGCCGGTGGCTTTACCGCTGCCGCCACGGCCGCACGCCATGGGCTGAAAGTGCTGGTGGTGGAAAAGGCCGAAAACTTTGGCGGCACCTCGGCGATTTCCGGCGGGGCGGTGTGGCTCTACGGTACCGATCAAGCCCGCGCCGCCGGTGCGGTGGACTCCCCCGAGGCCATCCGCACCTACCTCCGGCAGGTCATTGGCGACGGCTACGACGCCGCCTTGGTCGACACCTTCATCGAGCAAGGCCATCAGGCGCTGCGCTGGCTGGAGCAGAACACCGAACTGCGCTACGCCCTGCGCCCGCATTCGCCGGACTACTACCCGGACGCCCCGGGTGCCACCCAGTTTGGCCGGGCACTGGAGATGGTCGAGTACGACGGCAAGCAGCTCGGCCCGCACTTCAAGAACCTGCAGATGCCGCCGCCCGGCATGTTGCTGTTCGGCGGCATGATGGTCAACCGCGTGGATATCCAGCATTTTCTCAGTATTCGCCGCTCACCCCGGTCGCTGTGGCATTGCCTGAAGCTGATGGCACGTTACGCGCGGGACCGCCTGCGCCATCCGCGCGGCACGCGGCTTACCACCGGCAACGCCTTGATCGCCCGCCTGGCCAGCAGCGCCTTCGCCCATGGAACGCAGCTGTGGCTGCGCAGCGAAGCCCTGGAGCTGATCGTCGAACGCGGCGTGGTCACCGGCGTGGTGGTGCAACACGAAGGGCGCCGTGAACGAGTACTGGCCCGGGGCGGTGTGGTGTGCGCCATGGGCGGGTTCGCTGCCGGCGCGCTCGCCGACAGCTATCGGCCGGCCCGGCAAGCGCAGCACCTGACCATGTCACCGCCCACCAATGACGGCGCGGCCCTGCGCCTTGGCCAAGCCGTAGCCGCAGCCCAGGGCGAAGGCCTGGTGGCCAACTTCTTCTGGGCGCCTGTTTCCGAACTGCGCCATGCCAGTGGCGAGCATGAACGCTTTCCGCACCTGGTCACCGACCGCGCCAAACCGGGCGTGATCGCGGTAAGCCCGGACGGGCGACGTTTCGTCAACGAGTCCGATTCCTACCACCACTTCGTGCAGACCATGTTCGCCAAAGGCATTGCCAGTTGCTGGCTGGTCTGCGATGCCGAGGCGATGAACCGCTACGGCCTGGGCCTGGCAAGGCCAAAGCCGGTGGACAACCAGGCATTGATCGATGCCGGCTACCTGCACCGCGCCCCCACAGCGCAGGCCCTGGCCGAGGCCATTGGCGTCGACCCACAGGTGTTCATGCAGACCCTGGAGCAGTTCAACGCCGACGCCCGCAACGGCATCGACCGCGCGTTCGGCAAAGGCGGCAACAGCTACAACCGCTACATGGGCGACCCGCAACACACGCCCAACCCATGCCTGGCGCCGCTGGTCAGCGGCCCGTTCTACGCCATCCGCATCCACACCGGCGACCTCGGCTCGGCCCGCGGCCTGGTGACCAACGCCCAGGCCAACGTGCTGAACCGCGATGGCCAGCCGATTGCCGGGTTGTATGCAGTCGGCAACGACATGAACTCACTGATGAAAGGCACCTACCCCGGCCCCGGTATCACCCTGGGCCCCGCCCTTACCTTCGGCTGGCTCGCTGCCAACCACATCGTCGCGCGCCTGCAGGCGCCAACCACTCACATGGAGACTCAAGCATGTACTACGAACTGAGAACCTACACCCTCGATCCACTGAAAATGGCCGACTGGCTGAGCCTGTACCAAAGCCACGCGCTGGAGGTGCAAAGCGAGCATCTCGGTAACCTGGTCGGCTTTTTCACCAGCGAGTTCGGCGAGGTCAACCAGGTGGTGCATATCTGGGGTTATGCCAGTCTCGACGAGCGCATGGCACGCCGCGCAGCCATGGCAGCGGACCCGCGTTGGGCCGAGTTCTCACGGCGCAACCGCGAACTGGGCGCGGTGCTGCGCTTGCAGTCGCGAATGCTGCGGCCTACCGGCTTTTCGCCGCTGCAGTAAACACTCTTCCAAAGCCTGAGCGAAACCCACCATGCAATCCCTCGAATGTGACGTACTCGTCATCGGCTCCGGTGCCTCTGGCCTGGCTGCTGCCGTTACTGCCGCCCATCACGGCCTGCAGGTGATCGTCGCGGAAAAAGCCAGCCAACTGGGCGGCACCAGCGCCTGGTCGGGGGGCTGGTTATGGATACCGCGCAACCCGCTGGCCATTGCCGAAGGCATTGTCGAGACCGACGATGCCCCGGAGCGCTACTTGCGCGCGCAAACCCACGTCAACGAACTGGCCCCGCGCCAGCGCGCCTTCCTGCATCACGGCCCGGAAATGGTCGCGTTCTTCCAGCAACACACCGCCGTGCAGTTCCAGTGCGGCAGCCGCATGCCCGACATGCGCGATGGCGACGGCAGCACGCGCGGTGGCCGTTCGCTGTGCGCGCTGCCATACGACGGGCGCCTGCTCGGGCCCTGGCTGCGCAAGCTGCGCCCACCGCTGGACATCGTCAGCCTGGCCGGCATGGGCATTGCTGGCGGCGCCGACATGGCCGCTTTCTTCAACGCTACGCGCTCGCCCACGGCCGCGCTGCATGTGGGCAAGCGCCTGCTGCGCCATGGCCGCGATCTGCTGCTGCACCGGCGCGGCTTGCAACTGGTCAATGGCAACGCACTGGTGGCACGGCTGCTGCGCAGCGCCCTGGACCTTGGCGTGACGCTGCTGACCGACAAGCCGGCCAGCGGCCTGCTGGGCGAAGGCCGGGTCAGCGGCGCGCAGTTTGCCGACGGCCAACTGATTCACGCCCGCCGCGGTGTGGTTTTGGCCTGCGGTGGCTTTGCCCATGATCGCCAGCGCATCGCGCAACTGATGCCGCATGCACCGGATGGTGACCAGCACTACTCTGCCGCACCATGGGAAAACAGCGGTGACGGCCTGCGCCTGGGCGAACAGGCCGGTGGCCTGGTCCAGGCGACCCTGGCCCATGCGGGTGCCTGGGCACCTGTGTCGCGGGTACCGCGCAGCGATGGCAGTTTCGGCCATTTCCCGCACTTGATCGATCGTGCCAAGCCCGGTTTCATCGCCGTGCGCCGCGATGGCCGGCGCTTCGTCAACGAAGCCGATTGCTACCACGACTTCATGAACGCGCTGTTCGCCGCCACGCCGCAGGGTGAAGCGCCGCAAGCCTGGCTGATCTGCGACCATGCCGCGCAACGTCGCTATGGTATCGGCTGGGCCAAGCCCTTCCCTTTCCCCACCCGCCACTATCAACGCTGCGGTTATTTGCACAGCGGCCGCACGCTGGCGCAGTTGGCACAGCGCTGCGGGATCGATGCCGAGCAGTTGCAACGCACGGTCGACGGTTTCAACCGCCACGCGGCCAAAGGTGAAGATCCGCTTTTCCGGCGCGGTGTATCGGCCTACAACCGGGCGCAGGGCGAGCCGTTGCAAGCCCCCAATCCGTCGCTGCGGCCACTGCTGCACGGGCCGTTCCACGCTGTGAAACTGTTGCCGGGCAGCCTGGGCACCTTTGCCGGCCTGGGCACGGATGCCTCGGCCCGGGTACTGGACCGCGAGGAACGGCCGATCCCCGGGTTGTATGCGGTGGGCAACGACATGGACAGTGTGATGGGCGGGCATTACCCAAGTGGCGGTATTACCTTGGGGCCGGGGATGACATTCGGTTATCTGGCCGCAAGAGCGTTGAGTACCTTGACCGCCTGAGTCTGCCTTGCTTCGCCTGCAGGCCCAACGCAACCGTTCGGTAACCGAACATTAGCCCCTACCTTGAATTGACGCTGCCGCCTCCACTGCTCACCATGCACCGGCCTTGCGTGCCCCCTGCCTGGGGCTTGGTCACGTACCCGTAGCACCGCAGTCAATACAATTTCAAGAAATGAGCAGTTTATGAACCACTCCAGGATCACCCCCGCCGCCCCCCGGATGCCCCAGGGTTCGATCGGCGACAAGCTTCGCGGCGCCTTCGGCGTCGGCAAGACCCGTTGGGGCATGCTTGCCCTGGTGTTCTTCGCCACCACCCTGAACTACATCGACCGTGCCGCGCTGGGCATCATGCAGCCGGTCCTGGCCAAGGAAATGAGCTGGACGGCGATGGACTACGCCAACATCAACTTCTGGTTCCAGGTCGGCTATGCAGTCGGCTTCCTGCTGCAAGGCCGGCTGATCGACAAGGTAGGAGTAAAACGCGCGTTCTTCTTCGCCGTGCTGCTGTGGAGCCTGGCCACCGGCGCTCACGGCCTGGCCACCTCGGCCGCTGGCTTCATGGTCTGCCGCTTCATCCTCGGCCTGACCGAGGCCGCCAACTACCCGGCCTGCGTGAAGACCGTGCGCCTGTGGTTCCCGGCTGGCGAGCGGGCCATCGCCACCGGCCTGTTCAATGCTGGCACCAACGTCGGCGCCATGGTCACGCCGGCCCTGCTGCCGCTGATTCTGGCCGTGTGGGGCTGGCAGGCCGCGTTCATCGCCATGGGCAGCCTGGGCCTGGTGTGGGTGGTGCTGTGGGTGCTGAAGTACTACAACCCTGAAGATCACCCGCGCGTGCGCCAGAGCGAGGTGGAGTACATCCAGCAGGATGACGAGCCCGAGCCGACCCGCGTGCCGTTCAGCCGCATCTTGCGCCTGCGTGGCACCTGGGCCTTCGCGGTGGCCTACGCGATTACCGCACCGGTGTTCTGGTTCTACCTGTACTGGCTGCCACCGTTTCTCAATCAGCAATACAGCCTGGGTATCAACGTGACCCAGATGGGCATCCCGCTGATCATCATCTGGCTGACGGCAGACTTCGGCAGCATCGGCGGCGGCATCCTGTCTTCCTGGCTGATCGGCCGTGGCGTGCGCGCTACCACGGCGCGGCTGGTGTCTATGCTGATCTTCGCCTGCACCATGGTCAGCGTCATCTTTGCAGCCAACGCCAGTGGCTTGTGGGTCGCGGTGGCGGCCATTTCGTTGGCGGTGGGCGCGCACCAGGCATGGACGGCGAATATCTGGAGCCTGGTGATGGACTACACGCCCAAGCACCTGGTGAGCACAGTGTTCGGTTTCGGCAGCATGTGCGCTGCGATTGGCGGGATGTTCATGACGCAGATCGTCGGCAGCGTGCTGACCGCGACCAATAACAACTATGCGGTGTTGTTCACCATGATCCCGGCGATGTACTTCCTGGCGCTGGTGTGGATGTACTTCATGGCACCGCGCAAGGTCGAGAGCGCCTGAGCGCGCTGGTCACTTTCCTCTACGGGGCAGCGCCTGAGTCAAGACATACGCTGTACCTGTGGGAGCGGCTTCAGCCGCGAAGAATCCAACGCGGTGCCTGGCACCGGCTGCGCCGGTGTTCGCGGCTAAAGCCGCTCCCACAAGGGCTCCACAGGGCTCAAGACATGCGCTGTACCTGTGGGAGCAACTGTCTTGCTCAATTTCTAAAAGCTGGCGCGATCCCTGTGGGAGCGGGCGTGCCCGCGAACACGGGCGGTAGCCCGTGCCAAGCGCCGCGTTCTATCAATCAGACTCTGGCCAACACTGCCACCGCCTTCTCCAGCGCCATGCGCGCGCGCTGTTCGCCGCTCATGCCCTGTTCCAGCAACTGCCGTGTGGGGATCTCCAGGCTCAACGGCACACTTGGCGGCAAGCCGCGCAGCAAGCTGACCAGATCGGCATCGCCCTCGCCCGGGAAGCGCCGCTCGTTGCGTGCCTGGCGCAGGATCTCGTCCATGTCAGCCGGCACTGGGCCGGCAACGTCGCACAGCTGGGCATAGCGCATGCGCTGCGGCGCCAGTTGCGCCAGATCGTCCAGTGAAGAGCCAGAGCGGTTGAAGTGGAACGCATCCACCAGCACACAGCCATTGGCGCGGTCGGCGTTGGCCACCACCCGCATGGCCTGGCGCAGGTCACGCACATCCGTCCAGGGCATGAACTCCAGATGCGGATGAATGCCATACCCCGCCGCCAGGTCACACAACGCAGCAAAGCGCTCGGTCAGCCGCGCTTCATCAGGGTCGTTGCCTGCCACCAGCAACTCCGTGCCGCCCAGCTCGGCGCCCACCGCCAGGATCGGCTCGAAATCGGCTACGCAGGTTTCCGGCTTCAGCCTCAGGATCTCGAGATCCAGCACCTTGATACCTGTGTCGCGCAGGCGCGCCTGGGTCTGCCGGCGCAGGTCGGCGTCGGCCACCAGCGGAAAATGCTGCTCCTGCTCGGTGGCGGGCACCAGGCGCAGGCCTACATGGCTGTAACCGGCGCGGGCTGCTGCCTCGACCATGTCCGGCGGGGGCAGTTCGAGTACCGTCAGGGCCGCCAGGGAGAAAATTCGATCAGTCATTATCGTCACCAGACCAGTCAAGCAATGTGCTCGGGCGCACAGGCCCGGCCAGTTTCCGCTGCCAGGCGGATCGCCTCGATCAGCGCCAGGGTGCGACCACCGTCGGCGGCATCGATCAGCGGCGCCTGTTCACCCCGGGCAACCCGCACGAAGTGTTGCAGCTGCAAGGTCAATGCCTCGCCGGCGGGGATGCTTTCCTCGCTCTGCAACAGCGGCGTGTGCCAACCCGAGCCGACCTCGGCGTAGTGCCAGCGCTTGAGTTGCGGAATGCTCAGGGCCCCTTGGGTGCCAGCCAGCAGGTAGCACGGCTGGCCATCCTGGCGTGGGTAGACCGGGCTTTCGCCGGAATCCAGCTCCCAGCTCCACGGCGCGGCCACCGCGTCGGAGCCGGTCAGGCTGCCCAATGCGCCATTGGCGAACTGCAGTAGCACCGCGGCGCTGTCTTCGTTGGCAAAACCGCGCACATCGTTGCGGGTGAATGCCTGCACCTGCACCACTTCGCCGCACAGGTGGCGCAGCAGGTCGAGGTCATGGATCAGGTTGGTCAGCAAGAAGCCGGCGCCCGGCTCGCGGCGCCACGGGGTTTCGAAATAGCTGTCGGGCTTTTGCAACTGCCACAGTGCGGTGACGTTGATCAACCGGCCCAGCTTGCCGTCGGCAATCACCTGGTGAGCCTTGGCGATCAGCGGGTTATGCCGGCGGTGATGGCCGACCAGCACCGGTACATTGTGGCGGCGCGAGGCTTCCACCAGCGCGCGGACTTCATCCAGATGCACGCCCACCGGTTTTTCGACCAGCACCGGTACACCAGCTTCGACGCAATCCAGGGCGGTGGCGACATGCAGGTTGTTCGGGTTGGCGACGATCACTGCCTCAGGGCGTGCGTGCTCCAGCATCTGGCGATGATCGGCATAACAGGGCACGCCACATTCAGCGGCAAACGCCTCGGCCTGCTGGCCCGGGTCGGCCACAGCGCACAGTTGGGCCTGCGGCACATCGAGCAAATGCTGGTAATGCTGGCGACCCATGATGCCGGCGCCGATCAAGGCAATACGAAGGGGTGCGTTCAACAGCCTGTCCTCTTGTCATTGTTGTCATGAAGATTCCGGAACCGTATTCCACAATCCACATTGAACAATTTAGAACCAGGTTCAACTTTTCAGAAGAAGCCGTGGAATAGAGTGTGCGGTAATCGACCGGAAATGCACCTTCAGGCGAACAACTCACTGGCCCGGCTGGCCGCCGACAGTTCCTCCGCCGCCGCCAGCAACAGCGGCGCCAGTTCTGCCAGGCGGCTTTGCGCCAGGCGCGCACTGGGCCCGGCGATGCTCAGCACACCGATCACCTCGTCACCTTGCGGGCGGCGTACCACCGCAGCCAGGGCCGAGGTGCCGATGGCCGAGGTTTCCTCGACCCAGGCAAAACCGCGCTCGCGGGCGCGGCGCAGGTAGGCGAGCAACTCGTCGGTGGAGCGCGGCGCATTCGGGCCGAACTGGGCCGGGTCGGCAATGCCCTGGCGCAACACCATCTGCAGCGCCTGCTCATCATCCAGGCTGGCCAGCCAGGCATGCCCGGACGCGGTATAGAACAGCGGTGCGTCGCGGCCCATGTCCGGGTCGTAGCGCAACCCGGAACGGGCGCCCTGGGACTTGGCGATCCAGGTCTGGCGCGTGCCGTCGATCACGCCAAGGCGCACCAGTTCGCCGCTGTCCTGGGCCAGGCGGTCGAGAATCGGCTGAATGATGTCGGCACCACTGCTGGCGAGGTATCGGAAGCCCAGCGCTACCAGCTTGGCCGATAGCTGGTAGCGGCTATTGTCACGGTTCTGCCGCACGTAGCCCAGCCGCACCAGCTCGGTAAGCATGCGATGGGTGGCGCTCTTGGGGATATCCAGGCGCTCGGCCAGGGTTTGCAACGGCAGCCCCTGCGGCTCACCGGTAAGGCTTTCTACAAGACTGAAGGCGCGTTCGATCTGACTACCAGCCATGACTCAGGTCCCTGAAAATTTTTGCGAATTCTAGAAGATGATTCCATATCGCTGATAGCCACCGCGCCCAGGGCGGCAGGAATTGTCCGGTTATCGCCCATTTCTTGCCCGGGAAGGCCGCCATACCCTTGCGTGCCGATTCACTGCCGCCAAGAATGTGGAACCTTGTTCCAATAACAATACAGGAATCCCGCAATGCCTTCCGCTCCTTACGAAACCGAATGCGATGTACTGGTCATAGGTTCTGGTGCCGCCGGGCTGGCTGCGGCCGTGACGGCTGCGTGGCATGGGCAGAAGGTGATCGTAGTGGAGAAGGAACCAGTGTTTGGCGGCGCCACCGCCTGGTCCGGCGGCTGGGCCTGGGTGCCGCGCAACCCGCTGGCACGCCGGGCCGGCATCGAGGAAGACATCGAGCAGCCGCGTACCTACCTGCGCAATGAACTGGGAGCGTATTACAACGCCGAACGCGTCGACGCCTTCCTCGAAGCCTGCCCGCACATGGTGGCGTTTTTCGAAAAGCACACGGCGCTGCAGTTTGCCGACGGCAACGGCATCCCCGACATGCATGGCGACACACCGGGCGCGGCCCAGGGCGGACACCAGGTGATTGCCGAGCCCTATGACGCCCGCGAGGTGGGTGCACTGCTACCACGCCTGCGCAAGACCATGCGCGAAACTTCGTTCATGGGCATGCCGATAATGGCGGGTGCCGACCTTGCCGCGTTCCTCAACATGACCCGCTCGCCCAAGGCCTTGCTGCACGTGTGCAAACGCTTTGGTCGCCACCTGTACCACCTGGCCCGGTATGGCCGGGCGATGCACCTGGTCAACGGCGTAGCGCTGGTGGCCCGCCTGGCCAGGTCGGCGCAGGACCTGGGCGTGCAGCTGCAGGAGTCGGCACCGGCCAAACGCCTGTTGGTCGAGGATGGCCAGGTGCGCGGGGCACTGGTGGCTACACCACAGGGCGAGCAACTGATCCGTGCCAAGGCCGTGGTGCTCGCGGCGGGTGGTTTCCCCAACGACAACGCCCGGCGCCGGCAACTGTTCCCGCGCGATGCCAGCGGCCACGACAACCTGGCCCTGCCCCCCAAGGGTTGTTCGGGCGACGGCCTGCGCCTGGGCGAGTCGGCCGGCGGTGTGGTCGCCACCGACCTGAAGTCGCCGGTGGCCTGGGCGCCGGTTTCGCGAGTGCCGCACCGCGACGGCAGCGTTGGCCACTTCCCGCACATCATCGAACGCGGCAAGCCGGGCATCATCGGCGTGCTGGCCGACGGCAAACGTTTCGTCAACGAAGCGCATGGCTATTACGACTATGTATCAGCGATGGTCGCTGCGGTGCCGCAGGGCGAAGAGGTGTGTTCGTGGCTGGTCTGCGACCACCTTTTCCTGCGTCGCTACGGCCTGGGCCACGCCCGCCCGGCGCCGCTGCCGGTGTGGCCGCACGTGCGCAGCGGCTATCTCAAGCAAGGGGCCACCCTTGAACAGTTGGCCCAGGCCTGCGGCATCGACCCGGGAGGGTTGCGCGCCACGGTCAGCGACTTCAACGACCATGCCCGCAACGGCCAGGACCCGGCGTTCGGCCGTGGTTCCACGCCGTTCAACCGCAAGCAGGGCGACCCGCAGCACAAAGGGCCAAACCCTTGCGTGGCGCCCATCGAGCATGGGCCGTTCTATGCGGTAAAGGTACAGCCCGGTTGCTTTGGCACCTTTGCCGGGCTGCGCACCGACGGCAATGCCCGGGTGCTGGATGCAGCTGGGCAGCCGATTGCAGGCTTGTATGCAGCGGGTACCGACATGGCCAGCGTGTTTGGCGGCTGGTATCCGTCGGGTGGCATCAACCTGGGCCCGGCCCTGACCTTTGGCTATGTGGCCGGGCGGCATATTGCCGGGGCGCAGGGGTATGAATGAGGTGAGCGATCACTGATGGCCATGCCCTGTTCCTCATGGACGGCGCAATTCCTGTAGGAGCGGCCTTGTGTCGCGAAAGGGCCGCAAAGCGGCCCCGGCGTTTTTGCGGTGATGCACAGATCGTTGGGGGCGCTTTGCACCCCTTTCGCGACACAAGGCCGCTCCTACAGGAAACCGCGCCTGCCTTCGATGTGCCTAGTTCGGCATCATCCATCAGCGCCTTGGCCATCGCACTCAGGGTTGGGTGTCTTCTGTTGTCATTGGTGAATCCCCTGAAATTTCTCGACTGCTTGCTCTGGCCCTTTCGCGGGCAAGCCCGCTCCCACAGGTACTGTGCAAGTCTTGAAGTCTGTGGTGATCCTGTGGGGGCGGATTCACCCGCGAAGAGGCCAGCCCTGGCGACACATCAATAAAGCCTTAATGCAAAGTGCTGCGCCCATCGGGCATCTGCACCTGGATCAAGGTGTCTTCGAAGAAATGGGTGTTGTGGGTGGATCGGGGACTTTTGCTCAAGCCGGGCAACGCATCTGCTCCAACCAGTACGCCACGTCCACCTCGTCGATCTGCGCGACACGCAGGAAGCGCTCGGCATACTGGCGGTACACCCCACTGCTGAGAAACAGCTCCAGCAACTGCCCGTCGATGTGCCCGTCGCGGGCCATGCCCACCAGGATCTTCACCGACTCGGACAAGCTCTTCGGCGCCTTGTAGGGCCGGTCGGCCGCGGTCAGCGCCTCGAAGATGTCGGCAATCGCCATCACCCGCTCGGCAATGCCCAAGTCCTGCTCGCCCAGCCGGCGCGGGTAGCCGCTGCCGTCCATTTTCTCGTGGTGGTTGCCTGCAATGTCCGGAACACGCTTGAGCTGGCGGGGGAACGGCAAGGAACTGAGCATGATGATGGTCTGCACGATGTGCTCGTTGATCTTGAAGCGTTCCTCATCATTCAGCGTGCCGCGGCGGACCGCCAGGTTGTACAGCTCGCCATGATTGCTGGCGCAGGCCGGCAGGCGCATGTCGAAGCCCCAGCGGTTGCGCGGGTCGTCCTTGGCCACCGGCGGCTTGCGGGGGCCCCAGGGCACGCAATGCTCAGGGCGGTCGGCCAGCAGTGGCTCGTCAACCGGTAGCGCAGGCGCAGGCACGCCGGCAAAGCGTTCCGCTTCATCACGGGAGATGCCCAGGCGGTTGTCGAAATGGCGCTGCCAGCAGCGCTGGCCAATCTGCTGCAGGCGTTCGATGTCGGCGTCCTGCATGAACTCGCCGCCAATGTTGGCCTGGGCGACGAAGGCGAAGTCGTCCTGCAACTGGGCCTGGCTGCGCACCAGAGTGGCTTGCAGCGCCTGCCGGTCGCCACCGCTGGCCAGGCCTTGCCAATAGGCCAGCCCGGCATCCCGCCAGAGCACCTCGAAACGCATGCGTACCTCGTGGATACGGTTGTACAAGGTTTCCAGCTTGGTCGCCTTGTCCACCACATACTCGGGGCTGGTGACCTTGCCGCAGTCGTGCAGCCAGGCCGCCACGTGGAATTCGTAGCGTTCAGCCGTGGTCATGCTGAAGCTGGCATACGGGCCGGTTTCGGCCGCCACCGCCTGGTCCAGCAGCATCTGCGCCAGTTGTGGCACCCGCTCGCAATGGCCGCCGGTATAGGGGCTCTTGGCATCGATGGCATCGGCCAGCAGCTTGATCATGGCATCCAGCAGGCGTTGCTGGGCTTCGGCCAGCTGGCGCGTCTCGATGGCCACCGCCGCCACCCCGGACAGTTCCGCAACAAAGCTGCGGAACGGCTGGCCTGCCTGTTCGTGTATATGCCCATCGCCCAGTTGCAGGACCAGGATGCCCAACAGCGCCTGGCTACGGTCATTCAACACCAGGGCCATGCTGCCCTCATGCAGGCCGAGGGCTTGGGTCACCGCTGCGGCCAGGTGCTGCTGGGCCGTCTCGTCCACGGCCAGCTCGCCAGGGTACTGCTCGCCACGGCAGGCGGCGGCCAGGCGCAGCAAGGCGTGTTCGGCATCGAACAGGTACACCACGCCAGCATCGACCCCGGCGGCTTCCACCAGATGGGTCAACACACCGTCGAGCATGCGCTCCAGGTCGCGCTCGCTGCTGAGTGTGAGGGTAATCGCCTGGAAGCTGCGGATGGTGCCAGACATGCGGCCAAGCACGTGGCTCAGCTCACGCACCTCGGACACCCGCGAGCGCACCCCGACTTCGCGGCTGAAATCAAAGCCTGCCAGGCCTTGTACCTGCTCAGCCAGCAGCCGCAACGGGCGGCCGATACGCCGGCCGAGCACACCACCGAGCACCAGCAGCACGCTGATCAGGGCAGCGGTCCAGAGCAACTGCTCGAGCAGTACCTTGCGCGCACCGGCCAGCAATTCATGGCCTGGCACGGCAATCAGCACCTGCAGGTCCTGCCCGGCCAGGTTGGTCAGTTGCACACGCATGCCATACCAGGTCTGGCCATCCACCTGGTAAGGCTGAGGCCGGGTACCTTGCGGCGGGTCGGTATAAAGATGCTCCAGGCTGGGGATGCCCAGTTCACCGATACGCGACAAGCGGGCGGCCTGCCCTTCGTGCACGATTACCCGATGCAGTTCCGGGTAGGCCACCACGCTGCCCTGATCGTCGACCACGACGATCTCGGTGCCGGGTGTCATGCGCAGGCCCCGGGTCTCGCTGGCCAGGTCGTCGACCGAAACGTCCATACCGATCACCGCCCCACCGTCGACGCTGCGCTGGGCCATGGTCAGGCCGATCTCGCGGGTGGTGAAGAACACATAGGGGTGGGTCAGCACGGTGGTGGGCTGGGCGCTGGCTTCGACAAACCATGGGCGCGTGCGCGGGTCGTAGCGGTATTGGGGCTTGGCCTGGGCCTGCAAAAGGTTCAGCGCGCGGTCGTAGAAGCGCCATTCACCCTGCACCGCCCCACCCTCACGGGTGACGCTCTGCACCAGAAATGCCGAGCCCGGCGGCGCAGCGAAACGCTGCAGCAACTGCGGATCGCGAAGGCGCCGCACCAGCAGGAAATCACCACTGGGGTAACCCATGTAGGCAGCACTGAGCATGCGGTTGGCTTCCAGCGTCTCGACCAGTTGCGGCAAGCGTTCCAGGCGCTGCGCCGAGTTTTGCGCAGACGGGTTGTGGGCGAGCAGGCGGATGCTGCTGTGCACCGGGTCGATCAGGCGCCGAGCGCGTTCGTCGATGGTCTTGCCAATTTGCTGGGCAGAATCACCCGCTGCGGCCACCAAGGTCTGGCGAATGCCGTGATAGCCCTGCCAGGCCAGGGCGGCGCCGAGCAACAACATGCCCAGCACGATGGCGAGTGCCACCAGCCACTGCAGTGAAATGCCACGTTCGGCGTTGCCAGCAGCACGACCATTCGACACGCAGCCCATCACAGGTACTCCATGTATGGCGGTTTGACGAGGCAGCCAGGACGATCATGCAGGCCGAAGCCATTCGCAGGCAGTGAGACGGGGGCATGGTGGCACACAGCCCCGCCCCATCTGGCAGCAGTGTAGAGCGGACGCGAGCTTTCTGCCGGGTTGGCAAGAAATTTAACCGGGCATCATGAATGATCCGGGTACCGTGTCGCCTGTTTCGCGGGCACGCCCGCTCCCACAGGGACCGCACAGCACCGAAGCCAGTGCAGTACCTGTGGGAGCGGGCGAGCCCGCGAAACAGGCAACGCGGTACAAGATCGGATGAATCAGGCGCGCAACTGATACCAGGTGGTCTTGAGCTGCGAATACTTGTCGAACGAATGCAGCGACAGGTCGCGGCCAAACCCGGACTGCCTGCCGCCGCCGAACGGCACCGTGACGTCCAGCGCATCGACCGTATTCACCGACACGGTGCCGGCCTTCAACGCCCGTGCCACTCGATGCACCTGGTTGAAGTCATCGCTCCACACCGACGCCGCCAAGCCGTAGATGCTGTCGTTGGCCAGGCGCACGGCCTGCTCTTCACTATCAAAGGCACTGACCGCCAGCACCGGCCCGAATACCTCCTCCCGCGCCAGGCTCATACGGCCATCGACCCCGGCAAAAATGGTCGGCTCGATGTAATTGTCCGAACCGTCGATAGTCAGGCGCCGACCACCGCATATCAATCGCGCCCCCTCCTGCCCGGCGCGGGCGATGGCAGCTTCGATGCGGCCCGTCTGCCCGGCATCGACAATCGCACCGGCCCGGCTCGCCGGGTCCAGCGGGTTGCCTGGCAGCCACTGGCGGGCCTTGGCCTGCAGGCGCTCGATGAACTCGTCATGGATGGAGCGCTGCACGTACAGCCGCGAATTGGCCGAGCACACCTCGCCCTGGTTGAAGAAGATACCGAATGCCGCCTTTTCCGCAGCCAGGTCCAGGTCCTGGCAGTTTTCGAACACCAGGTTGGGGCTCTTGCCGCCGCACTCCAGCCACACCTGCTTGAGGTTGGACTGTGCCGAGTACTGCATGAAGTACTTGCCCACCTGGGTGGAGCCAGTGAATACCAGGCAATCCACGTCCGGGTGCAGGCCCAGCGCCTGCCCGGCCTGCTCGCCCAGGCCCGGCACCACGTTCAGCACGCCTTCCGGCACACCGGCCTGCAGCGCCAGTTGGGCCAGGCGCAGGGCCGAGAACGGTGATTGTTCGGCAGGCTTGAGCACCACGCTGTTGCCGGCAGCCAGTGCCGGGGCGAGCTTCCAGGCGGCCATGTCGAGCGGGAAGTTCCACGGCACCACGGCGGCGACCACGCCAAGGGCTTCGCGGGTGATGGTGGCCAGCGCGTGGGGCGCGGTGGGTGCCACCTGGTCGTACAGCTTGTCCAGCGCCTCGCCGTACCAGGCGAACACCTGCGCCGAGCCCGGCACATCGATGTTGTAGGCGTCCATGACCGGCTTGCCCATGTTCAGCGAGTCGAGCAGGGCCAGTTCTTCGCGATGGGCCATGATCAGCTCGGCCAGGCGCAGCAGCACTTTCTTGCGTTCAGTTGGGGCCATGCGCGCCCACGGGCCTTGTTCGAAAGCCCGGCGGGCGCTGGCAACAGCCAGGTCGACCTCGGCCTGGCCGCAGGCGCTGACCTGGGCCAGGACGTTGTTGGTGGCGGGGTTGATGGCGGCGAATGTGGCGCCGTCCTGTGCGTTGACGGGCTTGCCGTCGATCAGTGCATTGGCCGGGAGGTAGAGGTCCGAGGCACGTTTTTGCCAGAATTCGAGGGTGTACATTGGTACTCCTGATGAACATTGGAGCAGATCTTTATCTAGCGGCCTACATGATTCCTGTGGGAGCGGGTTCACCCGCGAAGAATGCAACTCGGTGCATGGCACCGGCTTCGCCGGTGTTCGCGGGTGAACCCGCTCCCACAGGGGCTGCGGAGCGCTCGCAGGTTTTTAGAGCTTGCCGACCAGGCGCGCCGTGCGGTCCACGGCAATCCGGGTCTTCTCCACCAGTTCATCCAGCTCGCTGTGGTTGGCGATCAGCGCCGGCGCCATGATCATCCGGCCCAGGGTCGAGCGAATGATCACCCCTTCCTCGAAACCGAAGGTGCGGCACTGCCATGCCAGGTCGTTCTCGTTGGCAAAGCGCTTGCGCGTCGGCTTGTGCTCGGCGAACTGCAGCGCCGCCACCAAACCGGCGCCCTGCACCTGGCCGATCAATGGGTGGTCGGCAAACACCTCGCGCAGGATGCGCTGCAGGTACGGCCCGGTGTCGTCCTTCACCTGGCGCACGATGCCTTCGTCACGCAGCGCCTTCAGGTTGGCAATGGCCACCGCCGCCGCCACCGGGTGGCCGGAATAGGTAAGGCCGTGGGCGAACACCCCGCCCCGCTCCACCAGCGCCTCGGCAATGCGCTTGCTCAGCACCAGGCCGCCCATGGGCACGTAGCCGCTGGTCAGGCCCTTGGCGATCGACAGGGTGTCGGGCTCGAAGCCGAAGTATTCGTGGGCGAACCATTCGCCAGTGCGGCCAAAGCCGCCGATCACTTCATCGGCGCACAGCAACACGTCGTACTGGCGGCAGATGCGCTGGATCTCGGGCCAGTAGCTTTCCGGCGGGAAGATCATGCCGCCGGCGCCCTGGAACGGCTCGGCGATGAAGCCGGCAACGTTCTCGGCACCCAGTTCGAGGATCTTTTCCTCCAGCTGCAGGGCGCAGCGGCGGCCGAACTCGGCCGGGGTCAGGTCGCCGCCCTCGGCGTACCAGTAGGGTTCGTCGATGTGCGCCACATCCGGGATCAACCCGCCCATTTCGTGCATGAACTTCATGCCACCCAGCGCCGTGGCAGCCAGGGTCGACCCGTGGTAACCGTTCCAGCGACCGATCATGATCTTCTTGTTCGGCTGGCCGACTACCTGCCAGTAGCGGCGCACGGTACGGATCAACACCTCGTTGGCCTCGGAGCCGGAGTTGGTGTAGATCGCGTGGCTATAGTGCCCCGGCAACAGGCTGAACAGCAGCTCGGACAGTTCGATCACCGCCGGGTGGGTGGTGTGGAAGAACATGTTGTAGTAGGCCAGCTGGTCCATCTGCGTTGCAGCGGCGGCGGTCAGGTCGCGACGGCCGTAGCCGAGCTGGGTGCACCACAGGCCGGACATGCCGTCCAGGTAGCGCTTGCCCTCGCTGTCCCACAGATGCAGGCGTTCGCCACCGACGATCACCCGCGGCCCTTCGGCGTTCAGCGCCTTCTGGTCGAGGAAGGCATGGATGTGGTGCGCGGCATCGGCTGCCTGGTAGTCGCGGGTCTGGCGTTGCGGGGCGAAAGGCGCATTCATTGTTGGTTTTCCTTTGCGGTGGGGTTGCAGGGTGGCTTGCGCTCAGCGCAGCTTGCCCATGTAGCTTTCCAGCGGGTCCTTGCCCAGCACGCCCTGGGCATTGGCCAGCGCGTCGATGAACAGGGAGAACAGCTCGGACTGGGTGCCGATGTCGAGCTTGGCGTAGACGTTCTTGCGGTGTGACTTGATGGTGTCCTCCGACACCCCCAGGCGCTCGGCCAGCGACTTGGTCGAGTGGCCACGCAGGATCAGCTGGGCGATACGGCATTCACGCTCGGTCAGCAGCGAGCTGCCGAAGTTGTTCAGCGCCGCGTGGATGCGCTGCTCGAGGATGTTCTCGAAGCGCCCGGCGCGGCTGTCCAGCCCGGCGAAGTGCTTGCCGAGCACCGCCAGCACCCAGGGCGTGATGCGCGCGAACAACGCACGGGTTTGCCCATCGAGCTTGTCGGTGAACGCCAGCGATACCGCCAGGCTCTGCCTGGGCGCGACCTGCAGGATGTAGTTGAGCTCATCCTCCAGGTGCGAGTGCCGGTAGAACGACTGGTAGTACTCGCTGACCTCGAATTGGTCGGGCGCCACTTCGAACAGGCCGTAGCAACCGGATTCGACCTGCTCCACACAGGCCCCGTAGAACGGGTCGAGCAGATAGAAGCCGGACAGGTAGCGGCTGACATTGCCCTCGGGCTGCCAGGGCGCCTTGTCGTCCTGCTCGAACAGCGCGCAGGGCATGCCGTCGTGCGGGTACAGGTATACCGTGGTCGCCTGGATCGGCCGGATCACGCCAAGTGCAGCAAACAGGGTGGCGGCAAAGCCCGGTCGGCCGATCGCCTCGGTGACCTTGGCCAGGTGCTCGAACCACTGTTGCGAAAGCAATTGATCAGTCACTGTGGGCCTGCCGTCTCAAGTAAAGGCACCGCCGCCAGTGCGGTGCGTCGTTGGCCAGATACTCCCATGGCATTGCAAACACCGAAATCACCCTTTGGGGTGAGCAGGCAAAGCCGCTTCCCGGCTCACCCCAAAGGGTGATTCCGGGTACCGGCGGGGTGTGGGAGCATCAACCCGCCCCAGCGCTGCGAGCCACTCGCTCGACCTCCTTGCACAACACCCACCGGTATCGAGCCCGCTCGCATACCGCGGCGTCCTGCATCCCTTTCCAGGAGTTAGCAATGCATACAACAACAAGTACAGCCCATAGCCCTGCACATAGCTCGTCGCAACCCACCGCCAGCAACGGCCGTTTCCGCAAGTCCATGGGGCTGCCCGCCCTGGTGCTGTTCGGCCTGGCCTACATGGTCCCCC
Organism: Pseudomonas inefficax; assembly: GCF_900277125.1. GTDB lineage: Bacteria > Pseudomonadota > Gammaproteobacteria > Pseudomonadales > Pseudomonadaceae > Aquipseudomonas > Aquipseudomonas inefficax. The sequence continues at coordinate 31,219 of NZ_OPYN01000164.1, read as the reverse complement.
TCGCAGTATTCACCACCTACGGGCTGGTCACCCAGATGACCAAGGGGCACCTGCCCACCGCCTACCTGCTGACCCTCGCTGCCATGCTGCTGACCGCCTACAGTTACGGCCGCATGGTCCAGGCCCACCCTTACTCCGGCTCGGTCTACACCTACACCCGCAAGGCCTTCGGCAGCCACATCGGCTTCATCGCCGGTTGGACCCTGCTGCTCGACTACATCTTCCTGCCGCTGCTCAGCTACCTGCTGATCGGCATCTACATGTCGGAGTACTTCCCGGCCATCCACGCCTGGGTTTGGGTGGCGGGCTCCATTGCCCTGGTCACCTTCCTCAACCTGATCGGCATCGAGTCGATCACCCGGGTCAACTGGATCCTGGTGGTGATGCAACTGGTGTTCATCATCGTGTTCGTCGCCCTGTCCATCCACAACCTCAGCGGGCAGGCGCAGCCGGTGTCGCTGCTGGCGCCCTTCCACCACGAAGGCTTCAGCGTGCCGTTGATCATGACCGGCGCCGCCGTGCTGTGCCTGTCGTTCCTGGGCTTCGACGCGGTCTCGACCATGGCCGAGGAAACCAGCAACCCCACCTACCGCATTCCCGTGGCGATTCTCGCCGTGTCGCTGATCGGCGGCATGTTGTTCCTGGTGGTGTCGTATTGCGCGCAGATGGTGTTCCCTGACTGGGGCAGCTTCGCCGACCCGGACTCGGCATCGGTGGACGTGATGCGCCGGGTCGGCGGCGAACTGCTGGTGACCGCCTTCACCGCCACCTACGTGGCCGGCTGCTTCGCCTCGGCCATGGTGTCCCAGGCCAGTGTGTCGCGGGTGCTGTTCGCCATGGGCCGCGACGGTGCATTGCCCCGTGCGTTCGGCCAGCTGGTGACGAAAAAGCGCGTACCGGCCACGGCCATCCTGCTGGTCAGCCTGCTGTCGCTGATTGCCTTGGTGATCACCCTCGACACGGTGGCCAACATGATCAGCTTTGGCGCGCTGTTCGCCTTCTCGGCGGTGAACCTGGCCGTGGTCAAGCACTACCTTGTCGACCACAAGCTGCGCGGTGGTCGCAACTACCTGCTGTATGGCGCCATTCCCGGCCTGGGCTTTCTCAGCACGCTGTGGCTGTGGAGCAGCCTGACCAGCCTGTCGTTCACCATCGGTTTGTGCTGGATGGGCATGGGCCTTGTGGTGCTGCTGGGGCTTACCCGGGCGTTCCGGGTGAAGCTGCCGGAGTTGCAGATGGCCGAGTGACAGACGCGCTGTCGAGCATTTGCGCGGTCCCTGTGGGAGCGGGTTTACCCGCGAACACCGGCGAGGCCGGTGCCATACACCGAGTCGCCTGCTTCGCGGGTAAACCCGCTCCCACAGGGCGGGCCGCGCATGAGCGAAGATTTGGGGAAGGTCGTTGTGATAACGATCTGTTATCACCTGATCCGCATTAATCATTATTCAGCACGCATTTCGCCCCCTACAGTCCCAACCCATCGACTGTCATTGCCAACGGGAAACGAAATGTCCATCGAACACCGCCTGAACCATATCGCCGGCCAGCTCAGCAGCAACGGTGACGTGCTGCTGAACAGCGTCGACGCCCACACCTGCGAGCCGCTGCCATACGCCTTCCACCAGGCGACCGGCGACGAAGTCGATGCTGCCGTGCTGGCCGCCGAGGCCGCCTACCCAGCCTACCGCAACACCAGCCCGGCACAACGCGCCGCCTTCCTCGACGCCATCGCCAACGAACTGGACGCACTGGGTGATGACTTCGTCCAGCACGTGATGCGCGAAACCGCGCTGCCCGAGGCACGCATCCGCGGCGAGCGCGCCCGCACCAGCAACCAGCTACGGCTGTTCGCCGATGTGGTGCGCCGTGGCGACTTCCTCGGTGCGCGCATCGACCGCGCACTGCCCGAGCGCACCCCACTGCCACGCCCGGACCTGCGCCAGTACCGTATCGGCGTCGGCCCGGTGGCCGTATTCGGTGCCAGCAACTTTCCGCTGGCCTTTTCCACCGCCGGCGGTGACACCGCCTCGGCGTTGGCGGCCGGCTGCCCGGTGGTGTTCAAGGCCCACAGCGGGCACATGCTGACCGCCGCCCACGTGGCCGCGGCGATCGACCGCGCGGTAGCCGGCAGTGGCATGCCAGCAGGCGTGTTCAACATGATCTATGGCGCCGGCGTGGGCGAGGCTCTGGTCAAGCACCCGGCCATCCAGGCGGTAGGCTTCACCGGTTCGCTGCGTGGTGGTCGCGCCCTGTGCGACATGGCTGCTGCGCGCCCGCAGCCGATTCCGGTATTCGCCGAAATGAGCAGCATCAACCCAGTAATCGTCCTGCCCCAGGCCCTGCAAACCCGTGGCGAACAGGTAGCCGGAGAACTGGCCGCCTCGGTGGTGCTGGGTTGCGGGCAGTTCTGCACCAACCCAGGGCTGGTGGTGGGCATCAAGTCGCCGCAGTTCGAGCGCTTCGTGCATACGCTGGCGGCGCGCATGGCCGACCAGGCGCCACAGACCATGCTCAACGCAGGCACCCTGCGCAGTTACCAGAACGGTGTACAGCACCTGCTGGCGCACCCTGGCATCCAGCACCTGGCCGGGGAGCCACAAGCCGGCAAGCAGGCCCAGCCGCAGCTGTTCAAGGCGGATGTGAGCCTGCTGCTGAACAGCGACCCGCTGCTGCAGGAAGAAGTGTTCGGCCCAACCACCGTGGTGGTGGAAGTGGCCGATGCCCAGCAACTGGCCGAAGCACTGCGCCACCTGCAAGGGCAGCTGACAGCCACACTGATTGCCGAGCCGGACGACCTGCCTGCGTTTGCCACGCTGGTGCCGCTGCTGGAACGCAAGGCCGGACGCCTGCTGCTGAACGGCTACCCGACCGGCGTCGAGGTATCGGACGCGATGGTGCATGGCGGGCCATACCCGGCCACCTCCGATGCCCGTGGCACTTCGGTCGGTACCTTGGCCATCGACCGCTTCCTGCGCCCGGTGTGCTTCCAGAACTACCCGGATGCGCTGCTGCCGGATGCGCTGAAAAGTGCCAACCCGCTCGGGATTGCGCGGTTGGTGGATGGGGTGAGCAGCCGCGGGGCGGCGTGATCTGACATTGAGGTAGCCTGTACTGGCCTCTTCGCGGGTAAACCCGCTCCCACAGGTACTGCACAGTGCTTGAATTCTGTGTAGTCCCTGTGGGAGCGGGTTTACCCGCGAAGAGGCCAGCACAGGATTACCAGCCCTGTATACAATCCGCAAAAACCTTGCTTACAATGCCATGCGCCTATGACATCGGTAATCGCCGATGCATATTGCGACAGGCTCAAGCCATGTCATCTACAAATGCTGCAAAAACGTTACTGATCAAAAACGCCGAACTTCTGGTCACCATGGACGGCGAGCGCCGCGAGATCAAGAACGGCGGAATGTTCATCGAAGGCAACCTGATCCGCCAGGTCGGCCCCAGCGATACCCTGCCACAGCACGCAGACGTGGTGCTGGACATGGCCGGCAAGGTGGTCATCCCTGGCCTGGTCAACACCCACCACCACATGTACCAGAGCCTCACCCGCGTGGTGCCGGCGGCCCAGGACGGCGAGCTGTTCAACTGGTTGACCAACCTGTACCCGATCTGGGCGCGCCTGACCCCCGAGATGATCGCGGTGTCGACCCAGACCGCCATGGCCGAACTGATCCTGTCCGGCTGCACCACCTCCAGCGACCACCTGTACATCTACCCCAACGGCTGCAAGCTCGACGACAGCATCCACGCCGCCGACGAGATCGGCATGCGCTTCCACGCCGCGCGCGGCAGCATGAGCGTGGGCCGCAGCCAGGGCGGCCTGCCGCCTGATTCGGTGGTGGAAAAGGAAGCCGACATCCTCAAGGAATCCCAGCGCCTTATCGAGAACTATCACGACGCCAGCCACGGCTCGATGCGCCGCATCGTGGTGGCGCCCTGCTCGCCGTTCTCGGTCAGCCGCGACCTGATGCGCGAAGCTGCCGTGCTGGCGCGCCAGTACGGGGTGTCGTTGCACACCCACCTGGCCGAGAACGTCAACGACATCGCCTACAGCCGCGAGAAGTTCGGCATGACCCCGGCCGAATATGCCGAGGACCTCGGCTGGGTCGGCCACGACGTATGGCACGCCCACTGTGTGCAACTCGACCAGCATGGCATCGAGCTGTTCGCCCGCACCGGCACGGGTGTCGCCCACTGCCCATGCTCGAACATGCGCCTGGCCTCGGGCATCGCCCCGGTGCGCAAGATGCGCGACCACGGGGTGCCGGTGGGCCTGGGGGTTGACGGTTCGGCATCCAACGACGGCGCCAGCATGATCGGTGAAGTGCGCCAGGCCTTGCTGCTGCAACGGGTGGGCTTCGGCCCCGACGCGATGACTGCACGCGAGGCGCTGGAAATTGCAACGCTCGGCGGTGCCAAGGTGCTCAACCGCAATGACATCGGCGCCCTGGCCCCAGGCATGGTGGCCGACTTCGTCGCCTTCGACCTCGGCCATGTGGCCTATGCCGGTGGCCACCATGACCCGCTGGCGGCGCTGGTGTTCTGCACCCCGACCCAGGTGCATACCAGTGTCATCAATGGCCGTGTGGTGGTGAAGGACGGCCAGCTGGCCACGGTTGACCTGCCACGAGTGCTGGAGCGCCACAACCAACTGGCACGCCAGCTGGTCAGCGGCGAATAAGCGGCCATCAGGGGCCGCTTTTGCGGCCCATCGCTGGCAAAGCTTCGGTGTTTTGCGAACTCAGAGGACCATGACCATTTCATGCCAGGCCATGCCGCCATGGTCCGACGGCGAGGGTTTGACGTACTGATACCCCAGCTTCTGGTACAACGCCACATGCTGCTCCTTGCACATCAGGTGAATGGTCAGCTTGCCCGCAGCTTTCATGCGCACGATGAATTCATCCATCAACCGCTTGGCGTAGCCTTTGCCCTGGTGCGCCGGGTCTATCACCACCGACATGATCACCACGTTTGGCGCCGCCGGGTCATGCCCGACCAGCTCCTTGAATGCCTCGTCGGACATCACCACTTCGTGGGCACAGCCGCTGTTGATGAAACCGACGATCTCGCCCGCGTTTTCCAATACCAGAAAGCCCTGCGGGTATTGCGCGATGCGGGTGCGGATCTTCTCCAGCGTGGCCGCCTCATCGCCTTCATAGGCACCGATTTCTATGGCGTAGCAGCGTTCGGCGTCGGCGGCCGTGGGGGTGCGGAACTGAGGGGCGCTCATGGTGGGTATCCTTGGCAATGGCTGAAAACAGCCGCCATGGTAAATGAGCACCGCTGCCACAGGTACAGCTCGTGCCCGAAACCTGCGCGGTGCCGCAATTGACCACCTTTTTTGAAGCGTAAATGTTGTACAACTTGTTGCCGCTGCGAACTTTTTCCCGTTTACCGGTCTATGTGGGAGGCACAGAAAGGTAGCGGAACGCGAGACAAGGTTTGCCGACCACCTGCTGGCCAGATGGCTCAATTGTTATCAGAGGTTGGCTTCGCTCATGAAAATGCATGTCGCAAGGTTGATGCTGCTCGGCCTGTTCTCGTTCGCGGCGATGGGCACGGCATCGGCAACACAAATGAAGGCGCCCGTAGTGGCTGCCCCGGCGGTTCAATCACCGTTGCAGCCTGCCGGCAACCCCTGGTCCAGGGTAGCCAGTTTGGCCGATGCACAGCCAGCCACGCTGCTGGCTCACGATGACGACCGCTGGCACGACCACCGCAGCGACTGGCGCCGCGAACAGTGGCGCCGCGAGCAGGCCCGCCGTGATTGGGAGCGCCGGCGAGACTGGGAACGCCGACGCGACTGGGAACGGCGCCGCGACTGGGAGCACCGCCATGAGCGGGCCATGCACCACCGCTACAATGATGACCACCGTTACTACCGCCGTTGATCGTTGATCCGCAGTTGGCGCGCTCGATGTGGGAGCGGCCTTGTGTCGCGAAAGGGCTGCGCAGCAGCCCCAGCGTTGGTTGCCGTAATGCTGAAACCTGGGGCCGCTCTGCGGCCCTATCGCGACACAAGGCCGCTCCCACAGGGGCGCGTGACAGGCATCAGTTCTCCGTAAGGCCTGGGGTATCCCCCGCCGCCTCGGCCTCCATCTTCAACCGGTCGGCCTTGCAAATGTACTTGGGCTTGCGCGGCGCCAGCTTGGCGCTGGCCTTCTTGGCATGCGCCTGCAATAGCTGCTTGATCTTCTTGCGACGGTTCATTCTCACTCGACCTGTCAGTCTGGTTTAGCTGGGCACATCATACCTTGCCTGGGCCAGCGTCTCGTTGACGTTATTTTCACACCCGGCAGATTAGCGTCACGCCCTTTCCGGTCACGGGCAAATCCGTTGGCCGCCAAGTACGACGAGGCATACGTGTCACACACTCCATCCCCCTCCTCGCCCAAGCGCGTGGACTGGGCCGGCCTGGGCTGGCTTTTGCTGTTCTTCTGGTACTTCTCGGGCGTGACCCAGGCGCTGCTGCTGTTCAGTGGCACCACCGGGTTCGCCGGTTTTCGCGATGCATTCTTCCTCAGCAGCCTGTGGCTGGCACCGGTACTGCTGCTGCCGCGCTTCACCCGCGCCACGGCAGCGGTCATCGGCCTGGTGCTGTGGGCCGCTTCACTGGTGGGGCTGAGCTACTTCGGTATCTACCGCCAGGAGTTCTCGCAAAGCGTCATCTTCGTGATGTTCGAGTCCAACACCGCCGAGGCCGGTGAGTACTTCAGCCAGTACTTCAGCGCCTGGCTTGGCCTGGCACTGCTGTTGTACACACTGGTGGCGGTGCTGTTGTGGAAGCGCGTACGCCCGGTCAGCCTGCCGCTGCGCAGCCGCCTGCCGGTGGTCGCCCTGTTGCTGCTGGCCAACCTGGTGTACCCGTTCTACAAGCAGATGGTCACCCAGGAACGCAGCTTCGCCGATGCGGCGGAAAAAGTGCAACAGCGCATGGAACCCGCCGTGCCCTGGCAATTACTGGTCGGCTACCGCCAGTACCGCCAGCAGCTGGACAACATGCAGGAACTGCTGGCCCAGAACGCCGCGCTGCCGCCCCTGCAGAACCTGCGTGACAACAGCGGTGCAGCGCCACGCACGCTGGTGCTGGTGCTGGGCGAATCCACCACCCGCGAGCACATGCACCTGTACGGCTACAACCGCGACACCACACCCAACCTCGACGCGCTGGCCGCCAGCGACAAGAGCCTGACGGTGTTCAGCAACGTGGTGTCGCCACGCCCGTACACCATCGAAGTGATGCAGCAGATCCTCACCTTCGGCAACGAGCAGAACCCGGACCGCTTCCTCACCGACCCGTCGCTGATCAACTTGATGAAACAGGCCGGCTACAAGACCTTCTGGATCACCAACCAGCAGACCATGACCAAGCGCAACACCATGCTGACCACCTTTTCGCAGCAGACGGACGCGCCGGTGTACCTGAACAACCAGCGCAACCAGAATGCCAGCCAGTACGACGATGTGGTGCTGACACCGTTCGAGAAGGCCCTGCAGGACCCGGCGCCGAACAAGTTCATCATCGTGCACCTGTTGGGTACGCACATGGACTATCGCTACCGCTACCCGAACGACTACGCGCACTTCAACGACCGCCAGGGGGCGCCCGGCAAGTTGACGGACGATCAGGTACAAACCTACAACTTCTACGACAACGCGGTGCGCTACAACGACTACGTGGTGTCGAGCCTGATCAAGCGTTATTCGGCCAGTACCGCCAATGGTTTCCTGCTGTACCTGTCCGACCATGGTGAAGATGTATACAGCTCTGGCAACCACGACCGCCTGGGGCGCAACGAAGGCGCGCCGACCCGGCCGATGTACACCATCCCCTTCCTGCTGTGGACTTCGCCCAGCTGGCAGGCCGAGCACCCGCGCGACTTGCAGGCGATGGCCGACCGCCCCTACAGCAGCTCGCACCTGATCCATACCCTGTCCGACCTGGCCGGGCTGAGCTATGACCGTTACGAACCGGCCAAGAGCCTGGTGAGCCCGCAGTTCGTGGTGGCACCGCGCTGGATTGGCGACCCGTACCGCAAGGATGGCCTGCGCGAGTTCGACGACTTGCCGCTGGACAAGGCCGGGCGGGAGCAGGAGACGGTCAGTAGTGGCAAGACACAGAACGCTGGGCGCCTGAACTGATTATTTTGTCGTTGAAATTGCCGGGGGCGCTATGCGCCCCTTTCGCGACACAAGGCCGCTCCCACAAGTGCCCGTCAGGCAGGTCGGGCACAGCTGCCCTGCCTTGCACTCTCCCGCACCGCCTCGGCCAGTTTGCGCAGGTTGGCCTGATGGGCATTGACCAGACTGGCGATGCTGTTGTCCGCTGGCGCCTGCAGCGAGATACGGCAGGTCAGTTCGGCCTCACCCGAGCGCGTCAGGCGCCATACCGCTTCCAGCGAGGCGTAGCGCCCCGGCACGCTATCGAAGCGCTGCACATCCACCCGCAACAACGCCTTGCCGCCCCCCACCGGCCCGCCCAACTGGTCCTGCAAGGCGCTGCGGAACTCATCCACCAGGTTGGCCCCCCACCACTCCGTCTCGAGGATGGCCAGGCCACTCTGCCCTTGCCGCACCACCAGCTGCGGGCGGTCCACCTGCGGCGGCACGGTCACCCTCTCCACCTGGATGCGCTGGCCGCCGTCGCGCATCGGCTCGCTCGGTACCAGCGTGTGATAGTTGTTCGGGGTACTGCTGCAGCCCAACAGCACGGCCAGCAGGCCGGCGCCACACACATTGCGCAGTCGATGCATCGGCTGTCTCCTCAGGGTTCAAGGTCGGCGGCAGTGGCCGCTTTCGGCCGGCCACGTATCAGCGACTCAGGGTGCCGGCCCAGGTAATCGGCAAGGTCACGCAGCGAACGCGACATGCGCTCCAGCTCGTCCAGGGTTTCGCCCATCCGCTCGCGCTGCGGCGAGTCCTCGGAAATAGCCGAATTGGCCGTGCGCAGGGTCTTGTGCACTTCGTCCAGCGCTACCTTCACGTCCGGCAGCGTCTGGCCATTGAACTGCTTGAGGCTGGCGCGCAACTCTCGCAGGCTGCCATCCAGGTTGTTGGCGATGCTCTCCAGCGGCAGCTTGCTGATGCGCTCGACCACCCGCTGCAGCTGCTCCTGCAACTGCTCCAGGCTGCCGGGCAATGTGGGGATGGTGATGGGGTCGGCAGTCTTGTCGAAGGCCACTTTGGGGGCATCCGGGTAGAAGTCCAGGGAAATGAACATCTGCCCGGTGATCAGGTTGCCGCTGCGCGCCTGGGCCCGCAGCCCGTGCTCGACGAAGGTGCCGATCAGCCGCCGCGCGCCGTCCATGTCGCCTTCGGCATGCTTGAACACGGACAGCATCTTGCGGTGCACCGGCCCCAGCCGCTGCGGGTAGATCACCGCATCGACCACCACCGGGAAAGTCTGCCGGGTAGCATCGTAGTCGAGCTTGACCGAAGTGACCTTGCCGAACTCGACACCCTTGAACTCCACCGGGGCTCCCACCGACAGGCCGCGCATGGCCTGGTCGAAGCGCAACTGCAGGTACTGCGCCTGGCCACTGGGCGGTGCCAGGGCGGTGTCGCGGTCGGCAAACAGCTGGAAGCGCGCCTGGTCGACGGCAGGCTCGGCTTGCGGGGCAAAGTCGGGCGAGCCAAAGGCCAGCCCGCCCACCAGGATGGACGACAGTGATTCGGTATCGATCTTCAGGCCGTTGGCACCGATCTGCATGTCGACACCACTGGCGTTCCAGAAGCGGGTATCAGCGGTGACGAAGCTGTCGTAGGGAGCCTGCACGAACACGCCAATCTCCACGCCCTTGCCATCGCCCTGCAGGGCAAAGGACACCACCTCGCCCACCGGGATCTTGCGGTAATAGATCGACGAGCCAATATCCAGCGACCCCAGGTCGCTGGCGGTCAGGACAAAGCGCTTGCCCATTTCGTCGTAGGTGATCGGCGGTGGCAGCTCCAGGCCGACAAAGGACTTCTCGGGCACTTTCGATTCGCCGGAATCCGCCCCGATGAAACTGCCCGACAGCAGCGTATCCACACCGGATACGCCGCCCACGCCAATGCGTGGCCGCACCACCCAGAAGCGCGCGCCCTGGGTGGCGAACGCGCGGGCGTCATTGGACAGCTGGACCTTGGCGACCACGCTCTTCTTGTCGTCGGCCAGGTCCACCGTGGTAACTTCGCCTATTACCACGCTGCGGTACTTGACCTGAGTCTTGTGCGCCACCAGCCCTTCCCCCGTGTGGAAGGAAATGGCGATGACCGGCCCCTGCTGCATCCAGTTGCGCACCACCAGCGAAGCGCCGATCAGAATCGCCAGTATCGGCACGATCCATACCAGCGACACACTCCAGCGCCGCGTGTGCACTTCAACCTGCCCCGCCCCCTCGCGCTTGTCAGTCTGTTGCACCATCAATGCGGCCTCCCTCGTTGGCACGGCTATCCCAGATCAGGCGTGGATCGAAGCTCATCGCAGAAAACATGGTCAGTACCACCACCATGCCGAAAAACAGGATGCCCACCCGCGGCTCGATGGTGCCCAGCCCGCGCAGTTGCACCAGCGCCGCCACCAGCGCCACCACCATCACATCGAGCATCGACCAGTAGCCGATCAGCTCGACGAAACGGTACAGCTGCGAGCGCTGCCGACAGGCCCAGGTAGAACCGCGCTGGGCGGTGAACAGCAACAGCCCGAGCGAGAAGAACTTGATGGCTGGCACGCCCACGCTGGCAATGAAGATGATCAGCGCGATGTCCCAGGCACCGGCCTCCCAGAACTCCAGCACGCCACCGCCAATGGTGCTTGCACTACCGCTGCCGAGCATTTCGGTGTGCATCACCGGCAGCAGGTTGGCGGGGATGTAGAAAACCAGCGCCGCCAGCAGAAACGCCCAGCCGCGGCTGATGGCATTGGCCTTGCGTCGGTGGATGGCGGCACCACAGCGGTCGCAGGTGTGCTTGCCGCTGCCCAGCTCGCAGGCCTGACCGCAGCCATGGCACAGGCACAGGCCCAGGTCGTCAGCGTTGGCCGGGGTATTCATACCTGCTCCCAAAGGTCGCGAATGTCCTTGCCGGCGACATGGATGATCAGCATGCTCAGCGCGGCCAGGGCCAACAGGCCGATGCCGGGTATGACGTCGAGCAGCCCCGCCAGCTTGATCACCGCCACCATCGCCCCCAGCAGGCACACTTCCAGCATGCTCCACGGCCTCAGGCCTTCCAGGCTGCGCATGCACAGGGCAAAGCCGGGGGCGCGCTGGCCAGCCAGGGCGAAGCCTAGCAGCCAGCACAGCAGGCCGATCTGCAGCACCGGCGCAAAGATGATGGACAACGCCATGACCAGGGCGATGAAGGTGATACTGCCGTGGCTGAGGATCTGCACCGAGTCCCATAATGTCGCGGAATGGGTGAGCCCCTGCATGCCGATGGTCATCACCGGGTAGAAATTGGCCAACACCAGCAGGATGCCCCCCGTCACACTCAGGGCCAGCCGTTGCTCCACGGTCAGCGAAGTGTGGCGGTACAGCACGCCACCACAGCGCTGGCAAACGGCGCGCTGGTGCTTGAGCAGCGGCGCACGGTGGTACACCGTGTCACAGTACTCACAGATGATCAGGTGCTGGGTCTGGCTCATGGGGTTTCCACAGGTGGCCCGGATTCACGCCGTGATACGCGGGCGATCCACGTTTGATATCCGGTTTAGACCATCCCGGCAAAACTGCCATCATTGACAGCAAAGGCGAACTATCCTGTGAAACGGGATCCCCACCCGCTGGAGGTTTGCCATGCGTACGTTCACGTGGAGTTGCCTGCTGGTGCTGCTGTGCGCGGCATCGGCAGCCCAGGCGCAGTCGGTGGTGCCGCTCAAGGGCCAGAGCAGCCAGCAGACGCAACTGGATATCAATGACTGCAATACCGTCGCGACCAATGCCGCGAACAGTGCGGCGACCTCCAGCGACCCCCATGTCGGTGGCCGGGTACGCGGTGCTGCCGCCGGCGCGGTTGCCGGTGCGGCAGGCGCACAGGTGCGCGGCAACCAGCACGACGAGCTGTATGACCGGGTCGGTGATGACGCCAAGCAGCAATATCGGCAGAACCGCGCCGGTGAAGTGGCAGCCGCCGGTGCTGCGGTCGGTGGCATGCGCCAGCGTCAGGACCGCCGCCAGGACCGGCGCGGCCAGGACGAAGCGAAAGCCCAGGCGCATGCCAGCGCTTACGCCGGGTGCCTGCAAGGGCGCGGCTATCAGGTCAACCCCTGATCAGCGAGCACGCCATGCTTCTGCATGGCGTGCTCGTTTCAGAACTTCGCCAATTGTTCCCGGCAGAACTCCACGAACAGCTGTGCCGGCTTGGTCAGCTGCACCCGCTTCAACCATGCTGCCGCCAGCCCTGACAGCGCCACTGGCTCGGCGATATCCAGCATGGCCAGGCGTTGCCCGTCGTAGGTGTACTCCGAATGCGGCCGCGTCACCAGCAGCGAAAAGCCGAAGCCCTGCCCGACCATGCCGCGCACCATCTCGATCGACGGCGAGCTGAAGACAATGTTGGGCGTCAGGCCCATTTCGTTGAACAGGCTGACGAAGTAGGTACGGCTAGGGGCAACGTCCAGCAGAATCATCGGCTCGGGGCACAGGTCCCGCAGCGACACCTGGGCCTGGCCGGCGAAGCGGTGGTTCTCGGGCAGCAACACATAGGGTTTCTGCGGCGGCATCAGCGGCTCGGCCTCGATGGTGCCGTCCAGGTCATGGTCGTAGAGGAACGCCAGGTCGAAGGTACCTGCCGTCAGGCCCTGGATCAGGTCCTGCTGCTCGCCGTCGCGCAGGCGGATATCCACCCCCGGGTAACGCTGGCGAAAGCCGGCGATCAGGCGCGGCAGGTACAGCGGTGCCACGGTTTCGAAGCAGCCGATGTCGATCTGCCCGGCCACGGTATCGTTGTCGGCCAGGGCATTCTGCTCGAATTCGTGGGCCATCTGCAGCAGCGACTTGGTCTTGGCATAGAAGCGCTTGCCGCTGGGCGTCAGTGACACACCCTGGGCATGGTGACGGATGAACAGCTGCACGCCAAAGCTTTCCTCCAGGCTCTTGATGGCCGTGGAAATGGACGGCTGGGCGATGTACAGCTGGCGTGAAGCCTCAGCCACGCTGCCGGCCTCGACGGTGGTGACGAAGTACTTGAGTTGTCGCAATGTATAGGCCGCCACGGGCACCTCTCTGACGCCGGTCTGGGCGCGCTGGAATCGTGCCTGTCACTTTACCCTTGGCAGCGGGTGGGAGGGGGCTCGGCGATGAAGGATTTACCTATGGCTTGAGCAGTTTTTTACGAGGGGGCGCCATGCGCCCCCCTTGCTCACTCGAAATCGATATTAGTGATTACGCAATTATCACCTATCAGTTTGTATCCTTGTGCACAGGGCATGCCGACTACTGGCCCTACTCCGCGCTTGCGTCTGGACAACGTTACCTGCGGTTCTGCGTTTTCCAGCTGTTCGTTCTCGAGAGTGTCGTCTGGCTTGTTCATGGGTTCTTCTTGCATGGGGTTCACTCCTTGGGTTGGGTGGTATTGCCCGATCCACGCTATCGCCCCCAGGTGCCACCAACCCATATGGAACGTTGACCGTGAAAGGAAATGCTGACGGACCGTGTCGAAATATTCGCAGGTGAAAACCCAAAGGGACTTGGCCAAAAGCCCCCGATTGTCTTTACTGATACTCAACGCTTCCAGGCATAGGGCGTGGGTTCATGAAGATCGTACTCACCAGCATCCTCGTCGACGACCAGGCCAAAGCCCTGGCTTTTTACCACTACGTACTCGGTTTCGAGCCCAAGCACGATATCCCCATGGGCCGACACCGCTGGCTGACCCTTACCTCACCCAACGACCCCCATGGCGTCGAGTTGCTGCTCGAACCCGACGCGCACCCGGCCGCCAAGGCATACAAGGCCGCACTCAAGCAGGACGGCATTCCCGTCACTTCGTTTGGCGTGCGTGACATCCAGGCTGAATACACCCGGCTGTGCACGGCGGGCGTGCAGTTCACCCAGCCGCCTACCCTCCTGGGCCCCGTCACCGTAGCGGTATTCGATGACACCTGCGGCAACCTGATCCAGATCGCCCAAAAGCACTAGCGTTGTTCACGGCCCGTGGCTGCCAATAGCCATTGAACCAGGCTGGCGCTGTCTGCCTGGGTCATGGCTGTTCCCCTTCCAAGTCAGCTCTTGGGGCAGTATCCGGGGGCAATCTGAAGCCAATCTGAACTGCTACATTTGCGATAGCCCTCATGCGCACCAACAAGGAAAACAGATGCGCCACGAATTCAGCGAAGTGCTCAACGACCTGGTCGACTACTTTCTGCTCGGCGATATTCAGCTGCTCGAGCGCTTCAAGCACCAACATGAACTGCCCGACGACCTGGCCCATGCCTTCACCCACGGCGACAGCGGTGACCAGGCCGTGCGCGAAGGGGTCGTGCTGCCACTGGCCGGGGTCGATAACCTGCCCTACCGCATCCTGTTCACCCTGGACAACCATACGCCGGCCCTGCGCGAACCCGGCAGCCGCCTCAAGCACCGCCGTAATGGCTATGTGCTGCAAGTCGAGCACGGTGTGCTGATGCTGTACACCTGGCGCATCCTGCAGCACTTCACGCCCAAGACCCTGGGTGACCTGATGGCACGCTACCAGGTACCGGGGCGGCCGATTATCGAGCTGGACAATGGCTGGTATGACGTTGAAGTACTGGCGGGTGCGCTGGTGCGTGACGGGCTGTACGAGCCGGCGTTCGAGTTCGTGTTGAAGAAGCGCTGGAGCCGGGGCGAGGCTGCTGGGGTGGATACCGGGTATGCGTTTGGCCTGCGTGGGTACTTTGACTGATTGGGCGCCTGTGCCGGCCCTTTCGCGGGTAAACCCGCTCCCACAGGTACCCCGCTGCCCTCAGGTGCAGTGATATCCCTGTGGGAGCGGGTTTACCCGCGAAGAGGCCAGTCCTGCCAATATCAATCTCACGTGTGGTTAATATCCCGGTCCTTGGTTTCCGGCAGGAAGAATATCCCCAGCACCGCCGTCATCACCGCAATCACGATCGGGTACCACAAGCCGTAATAGATATCCCCGGTCGCCGCCACCATGGCAAACGCCACGGTCGGCAGGAAGCCGCCGAACCAGCCGTTGCCGATGTGGTAAGGCAGCGACATCGAGGTGTAGCGGATACGCGCCGGGAACAGCTCCACCAGCCAGGCCGCGATCGGTCCGTAGACCATGGTCACGTAGATCACCAGAATGGTCAGCAGCAACAGCACCATCGGGTAGTGGATCTTCGCCGGGTCGGCCTTTTCCGGGTAGCCGGCTTCCTTCAACGCCCCAGTCAAGGTTGCGGTAAAGGCGTCGCTGCGTGCCTTGAAGTCCGCTGCCGCCAGGCCGCTGCCATCAAAGCTTGGCAGCACCCGTTCACCGATGCGGATTTGCGCCACGCTGCCGGGTTCGGCCGCTTCGTTGGTATAGGGGATGGCCCGCTTGGCCAGCAAGCTCTTGGCGATATCGCACGAGCTGATGAATTTGGCCTTGCCCACCGGGTCGAACTGGAACGCGCACTGGGCAGGGTCTGCCATCACCACCACCGGGTTCTGCTCCTGGGCGACGAACACATCCGGGTTGCCGTACTGGGTCAGTGCCTTGAAGATCGGGAAGTAGGTCAGCGCGGCGATGATGCAACCGGCCATGATGATTTTCTTGCGGCCGATGCGGTCGGACAGGCTGCCGAAGAAGATGAAGAACGGTGTGCCGATCAATAGCGAACCGGCAATCAGCAGGTTGGCGGTCTGCGGCTCTATCTTGAGCATCTGCAATAGGAAGAACAGCGCATAGAACTGCCCGGTGTACCACACCACGGCCTGGCCGGCGGTGCCGCCGAGCAGTGCCATGATCACCACCTTGAGGTTGTCCCAGCGGGCGAACGATTCCGTCAGTGGCGCCTTGGACGACTTGCCCTCGGCCTTCATTTTCATGAACACCGGCGACTCGTTGAGTTGCATGCGGATGTACACCGAGATTGCCAGCAGCAGTATCGACAGCAGGAACGGCACCCGCCAGCCCCAGGCCTCGAACACCTCGTTACCCATGACCGTGCGGCAGGTCATGATCACCAGCAGCGAGAGGAACAGCCCCAGTGTGGCGGTGGTCTGGATCCAGGCGGTGAAGAAGCCGCGCCGGCCCTTGGGTGCATGTTCGGCCACATAGGTGGCCGCGCCGCCGTACTCACCACCCAATGCCAGGCCCTGCAGCAGGCGCAGGCTGATGAGGATGACCGGCGCGGCCACACCGATCGTGGCATAGCTGGGTAGCAGGCCCACCACGGCGGTGGACAGGCCCATGATGACGATGGTGATGAGGAAGGTGTACTTGCGCCCGATCATGTCGCCCAGGCGGCCGAACACGATGGCGCCGAATGGCCGCACGGCAAAGCCGGCGGCAAAGGCCAGCAAGGCGAAGATGAACGAGGTGGTTTCATTGACCCCGGCAAAGAAGTGCTTGGCGATGATCGCCGCCAGGGAGCCGTACAGGTAGAAGTCGTACCATTCGAACACCGTGCCCAGGGACGAGGCGAAGATGACCTTGCGCTCCTCCCGGGTGATACCGCGTTGGGGCGCGCTGCCCGTGGATGTGCTGTCGAGAACCGCCATGGGGTGCCTCCGTCTTGTCGTCATGCAGGCCGGGAGCACCTCATATCTTTTTCACCATCGCACCCAGGCCCTGGGGGGCTTGCTTTGGATATGCGAAGCACGACGAGGCGGGCCGCCTCGGATCGCAGCAAGGTAACTGAAGCATAATAGGCTTTGCCGGGATATCCACTTGAACCTTGCGATCTATAGGAGCGGCCTTGTGTCGCGAATGGGGTGCGAAGCAGCCCCAGGGTTTCAGCTTGCCTGCAGAGATCGTCGGGGCTGCTTTGCAGCCCTTTCGCGACACAAGGCCGCTCCCACAGGGACCGCGTCAGCCTGGGGAGGAAGTCAGCGCAAGAACTGCGTGACTTCCGCCAGTACTCGCTCGGCCTGCTCTCGATGCGGCACATGGCCACAACCTTGCAGCAGCCGCATCAGCCCCGGCCCGCCAGCCAGCGCCACCAACCGCTCGGGGTGTGCCGGCGAGCCGAACTCATCGTTGTCGCCATGCAGGCTCAACAGCGGGCAGCGTATCTGCGGCAGCAGCCGATCCAGGCTCCAATCGGCAAAGTGCTCGGACAGCCAGTTGTCCACCCAGGCACACAATACCCACTCGGCCTTGCCGCCGTGGTAGCGCTCCAGCCGTTGCAACTGCCCCGGTTCGGCAAACTGCCGGTCGGCCACGCGAATGCCTTCAAGGGTGCGGGCCTCGACAAACGCCTGCGCCGATTCGGTAATCAGCCCCACACACTGGCTGGCGAAGGCTGCCGCACAGGCCACGGCCATGCCGCCGCCAACGCTGTGGCCGAAGACAATAAAATCGCCAATGCTAAAATGCTCGCGCAGCGCCGTGAACCCCTGCTGCGCCTCGTCTTCGACAAAGCCCCGGCGCAACCTGCCGGGATGGGCGTCGGAGCGGCCAAAGCCAAGGCGATCGTAGGCGATTACCCGATGCCCGGTGGCTTGCGCAAGCTGCGCCGGGAACTCGCGCCACAAGGCAACGCAACCCAGCGAATCGTGCAGCAGGATGATAGGCGCGCCCTGTGCCTGCAGCGGCGCCCATTCCTGGGCGAACAGCTTGCCTTGTGCGGTGTCGATCCAGTGCTCGCGAGTGTGCAGGTTACTCATGGAGCGTCCGGTGCCGGTACCGGCCCTTTCAACTCGACCTGGTTGCCATCGGGATCGTAGCAGTACAGCGACAACCCTTCGCCTTCGGCGCCATAGCGTTTCTCGGCAGGTTCGACTTCAACCCCCGCAGCTTGCAGGTAGGCCGTAAGTGCAGCCTCATCGAACGGCTCGATGCGCAGGCAGAAATGGTGCAGGTTGCGCCCTTCGGCCCCCGGCGCCGCGCCGCCAGGCTGGCCCAGGGGACCGTCCAGGGTCACCAGATCGATCATTGCCGTGCCCGTGGCCAGGTGGACCATGCCCAGGTCTTCGCGCACACGGCTGATCGTGCAGCCGAGCAGTTGGGTGTAGAAGGCGACGCTGCGCTCCAGGTCGCTGACGCGCAGAACGAGGTGGTCGATGTGCTTGATGGTGAACGGTCGCATGCCAAGGCTCCTTGTGGCCGCTGGATTCCTGTAGAGGCTCGCCCAGCCCTTTGGGCTGCGCTGTCACGCAGGGAACTTGATTCGCAAGCGATCCAGTTACCCTGTGGGAGCGGCTTCAGCCGCGAAGAACCCCACGCGGTGCAAGGCACCGGCTGCGCCGGTGTTCGCAGCTAAGCTCCCACAGCCACCATAGCCCAGGTCCGCACGGCATGACCATGCTCACCTACTCGTTTACCAAGCGTTGCAGCACGCCCCCTTCATGGCGGGCCAGGATACGCAGCAACTGATCGACCAGCGCGCGGTCCGGTGCATCCAGGTGGAAGTGGTGCCCGCCCGGATGCCAGGAGATCTTCGCCTGGCTGGGCAAGGCCGCCTGGCGCCGGGTAAAGGCGTCACCGGTGAATGCCCCCTGGCGACCGAACAGCAGGTACAACGGGCAACGAATCTGGCTGAGCAGGTCGCAGGCTTCGCGCTCGGTCAGCGGCATGGGTTCGGGCAGCACCAGACGTGGGTCGTGACGCCAGCAATAGCCCTCGCCAAGTTGCAGCAGGTCGCGCAGCGCCAGCAGCCGTGCCGCCTCTTCCGACAGCTCGGTGTCCAAGCGCTCGCGGCGTTGCGCCAGCGCCGTGTCCAGGTCCTCGAAACGGCCGACGTCCGGCTCGGCAAAACCCTGCAGCTGGCTGCGCTGCACCATGCGCTTGAGCCGGTAGGCCCGGGCCAGGTGCTGCACGCGGTCATCCTCGGCCACCGTGAACGGTGCGCCCATGCCGTCGAGAAAGGTCATGCTGGCAATACCGCTGGTCATGGCCGCCAGCAGCGACGCCACCCCGGTGCCCATGCCATGGGCCAGCACATGGAATTGCGCCAGGCCCAGGCTGTCGGTCACCGCCAGCATGTCCTGGGCATGCTCCCACAGGTAGTAGCCACTGTCGTGGCGGCGATGGTCCGAGCGGCCGTGGCCGACCAGGTCGGGGGCGACCACGAAGCAGCCGTCGAGCATCGGTGCCAGGCGCTCGAACGAGGCGGCGTTGTCCAACCAGCCATGCAAGGCCAGCACGGGGATGCCGTCTTCCCTCCCCCAGGTCCGTACCGCAATTTCAATACCGTCGAGGTCCAGCAGGTGATCCTTGGGTGTCGATGAAGAACGCATGGGTACGCTTCCTGACTGAAGCCTGGCATGACCATACCAGGCCGAATACGCCGCCGGCCCCTTCGCCTCCTGTCGCCAGCGGCAACCCTTGCGCCGGGCCATTCAGGGCTCCGACACGTTACCTTGGCGCAACCTCAGGCACACCACTGGCCCGTCACCGACCGTGACTTAACCGTCACCGACCCTCACTGCCCGCGCAAGTCCTCGAAGAACGCCTGCCTGCCATCCACCTGGCTGGACGCGCGCGGCGCCGCTGCCACTTCACCGTTGGCGGCTTCCACGTGCCAGTAGCAGTGCTGCACCGCGCGGGTTACCGCTACATAGGCCAGGCGCTGAACCTCTTCTTTCTGCGCGGTATCGAACGGTTGGGCATCACCGGCCTTGCCCAGCCCGGCCTGGCGATACACCTGGTTCTTGTAGGGCGAACTGGTCAGGTACTGGCAGTCGCCCAGCATGAATACTGCATCGGCCTGCAGGCCCTTGGCACTGTGGTAGGTCAACTGGCGCAGCCGACGCTGCTCGGCCGGCAACGCCGCCTCGGCGTGCAGTACGCCTTGCAGGTGCTCGTTCATCAGCGCCCTGTCGCTGCCCTTGCGGTACAGCATCATCACCGTCTCGCCACGCTGGTAGTGCTCGATCAGCGTTTCCCCCAGCGCGGCCTCGTCACGGTCGAACACCTTGACCGGCGTGCCCGGCAACTCGGCAGCCGGGCCGCTGGCCCGGGCTTTCTTGCCGGCAATCGCCGGGGTGCCCTTGACCAGATGCTCGGCCGCATCGATCACCTGTTGCTGGCAACGGTAATTGTCGACCAGCATCACCCGGGTGTTGGCCGGTGACGGGAAGGCCTTGGTGAACTCCATGAAGTACTTGGGCGAACTGCCACGCCAGCCGTAGATCGACTGCCAGTCGTCGCCCACGCACAGCAGCGACGAATGCTGGGCATGGCGCCCGGTGTGCATCGCCGGGCCACGACGACGGATCTCGGCGAGGCTGGCACGCAGCCAGCTGACGATCTGCGGCGACACGTCCTGGAACTCGTCGATCATCAGGTGCGCCAGCGGCCGTAGCAACGGGTCGGGCAGCAGTTGCAGGTTTTCCGGGTTGTTCTCGCCGAACAAGGCGAACATGCGGTTGTAGCTCATCACCGGCGGCGACTGGTCCAGCAGGTGCGCCTCCAGGGCCTTCCAGTACAGGGCCAAGGCCTCGAAGAACAGCGCATCGCTGTCGCCGGAGGGGAAGCTCATCGCCGCCACGGCAGTGTTCACCTCCAGGCCGAGGTTCTCGATGAAATTCGCCGCACCGACAAAGGCATCGAGCAGTGGCGCCGGGGCCAGTTCGCCCTTGACCTTGTATTCGAAGCCGGGGCCGGCCACGGCATCACCGGCCAGCGAGGCTGCCAGGCGCCGGGCCATGGCATAGTTGTCGAGCCAGATCAGCGGCTGGTCGCAGAAGGCCTGCAACAGGGTGCGCTTGACCGCCCACTCGGCACGCACTGCCAGCTTGGCGCCGGGGCGCTGGTACTGCGCGCTCTCCGCCGGGTCGAAGCCCAGCACGAGCAAAGGCCCCTGACCGGCCAGGCGGCCATGCACATGGAAGCGGCTGCCACGGATCTCGATGGTCTCGCGGCAGGGCTCGATGCCCTTGATCGGCCAGGCACCGGCGGCGAACCACAGGTCCTCGATCACGTCGCACAGTTCTTCGTCGCGCTGGGCCGCCAGCTGGGTCACCTGGGCGCGCTTCTGCACATCGGGGTTGTTCGGGTCCAACGGCTTGAGCTGCAGGGCTTCGCTGCGCAACAGGCCGATCAGCTCGGCAAAACGCGGGCTCTCGCCCAGCAGGGTGCTGTAACACTGGTTCAGCTGCTGGCGCTGGGCATCGTTCAGGCGCAGGTCGAACGGGTTGCTCTCGGCCTCGGCCTCACGCCCGGCCGGCATCTCGTTGCCCAGCGTTTCGAACGCGCGCACCTGGCCAAAGCCCGGCAGGCTGCGCACCAGCGGCAGGATGCGCGAATGGAACGTGCGCACCAGCTCGCGGGCCTGCAGCGGCTGCAGGTTGATCTGCCACAGGGCGAACACCTGCAGCAGGCGTTTGATGAAGTCCTTGCGCGACTCGCGGGTGAAGGTGACCACGGTCATCGCATCCAGCTCATAGCCCAGGTATTGGCGCAACAGCAGGATGCGCAGCACCAGCGAGGTGGACTTGCCCGCCCCTGCCCCAGCCACCACGCAGGTGGATGGTGTATCGCTGAAAATCAGTTTCCATTGCGCGGCGCTGGGCTGCGCCTCGGCGGGCAAGCGCTGGGCGACATCGGCCTTGAAGCGCTTTTTCAGCTCGGCAGTCAGGGGCAGCCGCCAGTCATCGAACAGGTTGTCATCCCGGCCCGGCACCGCGGCGGTGTCGGGCCGGGTATCGCGGATCACCAGCACCTGGCGCCCGGCCTCGTAACCTTCCACCCGCCCGCGTTCGAACCCTTCACGCACGCCATCGGCATGGCCACTGCGCTGGCCGCTGGCGTGGCCGAGGAACCAGGAGTCGCGATGCTGGGCCTGCAGGCGGGTCAGGCCACGCCCCAGCAGACGGGCCGCCAGGCGGCGAAACCAGGGCAGTTGGGCAGGAGGGGTAAGGTCGGCGGGGGCCTTGGGTTGCTCTTGGGCCACGGTCACTCCGGTGATGAACAAAATCAGCGGGCATGTTCGCCGCATCGACAAAAAATCGCCAGCGAATGCTTGCAGATCAGTGGATTAGGCGATGAAACGGATAAAACACCCCACCTGTACAAATCTATTTTACTGATTATTTTAAGCCGATATTTACGCTTATTTTCGATGCTTTGTTGGCGCATCATGGCGTCATTCCACTGATTCAAGGAGCACGACCATGCTGCAACTGCGACCGTTCGAAAGCCTCGGCCACGCCAACCACGGCTGGCTCGACGCCCACCACCATTTCTCGTTTGCCGAGTACTACGACCCGGCACGCATGCACTGGGGCAACCTGCGGGTGTGGAACGACGACCTGATCGCTGCCGGCAGCGGCTTTCCACCGCACCCGCACCGCGATATGGAAATCATCACCTATGTGCGTGAGGGCGCGATTACCCATCAGGACAGCCTGGGCAACAAGGGCCGTACCGAAGCCGGTGACGTGCAGGTGATGAGCGCCGGTACCGGCATTGTGCACAGCGAGTACAACCTGGAAGACGTCGACACACGTATTTTCCAGATCTGGATCGTGCCGGAACGTACCGGCGAAGCACCGCAATGGGGTAGCCGGCCGTTTCCCAAAGGTGAGCGTGGGGAAGGCTTTGTGACCCTGGCCAGTGGCCGTGCGGGCGATGAGGACAGCCTGCAGATCCGCACCGATGCGCGATTGGTGGCAGCCACCCTGCGTGCAGGTGAAACCGCCGAATACCGTTTCGATGCTGCACGCCGGGGCTACCTGGTGCCGGCCAAGGGGCTGGTGGAAGTCAACGGGCTGCGTGCCAAGGCGCGTGATGGCGTGGCGATCGAGCAGGAGGAGGTGCTGCGGGTGACCGCCATCGAGGACAGCGAGATCGTGCTGGTGGATGTGGCCTGAGGCCTGTCCTTGCAAGTTCGCATGCAGGTGTTTCCCTGTGGATTGCCCAGCCCTTTGGGCTGCGCTGTCGCACAGATAACTGAATTCGCAAGCGATCCTCGTACCCTGTGGGAGCGGCTTTAGCCGCGAAGAACCCAACGCGGTGCATGGCACCGGCTGCGCCGGTGTTCGCGGCTAAAGCCGCTCCCACAGGGTCCCTGCTAATTCAATGAGTTATGTGCAGTTCCATGAGAATGGGCCTGCAAGCGCTAGCTTGGTACAGCCACTTCGGCGAGCACTTCGGCCGAGGTGGTGACCTGGCGGAAGTGATGCTTCCACAGTTCGATGCCCAGCTTGCCCGACCTGTCGAGCGAAGAACCTACCGTCATGTCGGTGACCAGGGTGGGCATCAACCCTGCATCGAACAAGGCGAAACCGGCAGCCAGCACACAGGTTTCGGTCTGCAACCCACATACCAGCACGCGCTCCACACCCAATTTCTTGATGTAGTCGACAGCCTCGGTGCTTTGCCCGTAGCCATGCTTGACGAACACCTGGTCGGCCTCGATGAGGCTTTCGTCCTCGGCCGCCGGGTGCCAGCCAAGCTGCCGCTCGAACGGCGTGGCCTGCTCATCGTGCAATTCGACCGACGCGATGGTGGGGATGTTCGCCGACAACCGGCGCAAGCCATCGACCAGCCACTCGGGCGGGCTGAAGGTGGACTGGACATCGACGATGAGCAAAACCTGGCGCATGGGCGGATTCCGGGCATGGGCAAAGGCGCGGAGTATAACGCGATCGCCTGTGCGAAAGGCCTCAATGCCACGCTGCCAGGCTGTCCCCTTGGCGGAAGAAAGCCCTCAGGTGCTCGACGAAGCACGACACCTTGGCCGACAGGTTCAGGCGTTCCAGGTACACCGCATAGATATCCGCCGGCGGCGTCTGGTAGTCGCCCAACACCTCCACCAGGCGCCCGCTGCGCAAATGGTCGGCCAGGTTCCACTCGGCGCGCAGCAAAATCCCCTGCCCGTCCAGCGCCCAGTTCAGGGCCACCTCGCCATCGTTGGTACTGAGGCTGCCATGCACCTTTACCGACTCACTCTGCTTGCCACGGCTGAGCCGCCAGATGCCGAACGCTGCGTCGTTCTGGCGCAGCACGATGCAGTTGTGGCTGGCCAGGTCTTTCGGTGCTTCGGGGGTGCCGTGCGCCTCCAGGTAGCTGGGCGCGGCACATAAACGCCGGCGGTTGGCCGCAATCTTGCGGGCAATCAGCCGCGAATCCGGCAACTCGCCAAAGCGAATAGCCACGTCGATGGCATCGTTCGGCAGGGCAATCGGCCGGTCGGTCAGGTGCAACTGCACTTCCACCTCGGGGTAGCGCCGGGCAAACGAGGACACCGCCGGCCCCACATGGGTACGGCCAAAACCCAGCGGTGCATTGACCCGCAACAACCCCTTCGGCTCGGCACGGCTGCTGGACACCTGGCGCTCCATTTCTTCGATTTCGCCCAATATCCGCCGGGCATTCACCAAATAGGTCTCGCCCTCGGCCGTCAGGCTGATGCTGCGTGTGGTGCGGTTGAGCAGGCGTACGCCCAGGCGCTGTTCCAGCTGCGCCAGGCGCTTGGAGACCGCTGGCGGGGTCAGGTTCAGTTCGCGCGCGGTGCCCGCCAGGCTGCCCACCCTGATCAACTGGGTGAAGAAAGCCAGTTCCGATACCGGATTCATAATTAACCTGAGGGAAACAATGAGTTGAATTTCATTGTATTACAGCATTTTTGAAAAACCATTACCTTTTGCCCTGCGTGATTAACCACAACAAAGCTGGGCTCTTCGGCCGCCAAGGCCAGGTGTGACCTGCACCCTCACGAGCAGCCCGGCCGCCAGATAAATCCGACTCACAACAATAATTCGGAGACGGCAATGGCCAAGCGATTGTTCGGCAAGCTCTACGTACAGGTATTGATCGGCGTAACCCTCGGGGTGCTGATCGGGGTGTTCTGGCCACAGGTTGGCGCTGACCTGAAGCCCGTCGGTGATGCCTTCATCAAACTCATCAAGATGGTCTTCGCCCCGATCATCTTCGCCACGGTGGTGCTTGGCATCGCCAAGATGGAAAACATGAAGGAACTCGGCCGCGTCGGCGTGCGCGCGCTTATCTACTTCGAAGTGCTGTCCACCTTTGCCCTGGTGCTGGGGCTGGTGGTGGTCAACATCGTGCAGCCCGGCCAGGGCATGAACGTCGACCCCGCCACCCTCGATGCCAAGAGCATTTCCACCTACACCGCCGCGGCAGCCGGCAACAACGGCGGCTTCATCGACTTCCTGCTGCATGTGATACCCGGCAGCGTGACCGATGCCTTCGCCAAGAACGAGATCCTGCCAATCCTGCTGTTCAGCACCCTGTTCGGTATCGCCCTCTCGCACCTGGGCCCGCGCGGCAAGCCGATGGTGGATGTGCTGGAAGCGTTCTCCCACGGCATGTTCTTCATCGTCGGCATGATCATGCGCGTGGCACCGCTGGCCGCTTGCGGGGCCATGGCTTTCACCGTGGGCAAGTACGGGCTGGGCTCGATCGTTTCGCTGGGCAAGCTCATGGCGACCATGTACCTGACCTGCTTCCTGTTCGTGGTGGTGGTGCTGGGCGCCATTGCCCGGCTGTGCGGCTTCAACCTGTGGAAGTTCCTCAAGTACCTGAAGGAAGAGCTGTTCACGGTACTGGGTACCAGCTCATCCGAGTCGGTAGTGCCGCAACTGATGAACAAGCTGGAAAAGGTTGGCGTTTCCAAGCCTGTGGTCGGCCTGGTGATTCCCTCGGGCCTTACCTTCAACCCGGACGGCCAGTGCATCTACTACACCATGGCCGCCATCTTCATCGCCCAGGCCACCAACACACCGTTGACCCTGATGGACCAACTGATCGTGCTGGGTGTGCTGCTGCTCACCTCCAAAGGCTCTGCAGGCGTAACCGGCTCGGGCTTCATCACCCTGGCCGCGACCCTGGCGACCATGGACAACATCCCGGTGGCCGGCATGGTCCTGCTGCTGGGGGTGGACCGCTTCATGTCCGAAGCCCGGGCCATCACCAACACCATCGGCAACGCGGTCGGCACCGTGGCCATCGCCAACTGGGTGGGTGCGCTGGACAAGCAGCGCATGGCCCAGGCCCTGGACGGCCAACTGCCGGTCGAACCCGCCCCCGAACCCGAGGCCGCTGCGCCGCACCCTGCCCTTGCACGCATGGAGGCCGGCACACCCGCACCCTGACCTTTCGAAAAACAGCAAAAAGAACCCGCCTTGTGATGCAGTGAGGAAATAATCATGGACAAAGAAACAGCCGTGTCATCGCTTACCGACGTGATGGCCAAGTTCACCGCCTATATCGGCAAGCGCCTGCCCCGCGACGTCAAGGAAAAGACCGCCAAGTTGCGCGCCGCCGAAACCAACCCGCTGGCCATCGCCGTGTACGACTCGATGGCCGACAACCAGGAATACGCCGACAAGCTCAACCGGCCAAGCTGCCAGGACACCGGCGTCATCCAGTATTTCGTCTCGGCCGGCGCGCGCTTCCCGCTGCTGGGCGAGATGGAAGGGATCCTCGAGAACGCCACCAGGGAGGCCACCATCCAGGGGCCGCTGCGCCACAATGCGGTGGAAACCTTCATCGAGA
Organism: Pseudomonas inefficax; assembly: GCF_900277125.1. Taxonomy (GTDB): domain Bacteria; phylum Pseudomonadota; class Gammaproteobacteria; order Pseudomonadales; family Pseudomonadaceae; genus Aquipseudomonas; species Aquipseudomonas inefficax. The sequence continues at coordinate 4,636 of NZ_OPYN01000164.1, read as the reverse complement.
AGAACACCGGCACCAACACCGGCTCGAAGATCCCGTGGCTGGATTGGGAAATCATCCCCGATGCCGACTACGCCATCGTCGACGTGTACATGGCCGGCGGCGGCTGCACCCTGCCGGGCTCGGCCAAGGTACTGATGCCGGGGCAAGGCTATGAAGGGGTGACCGAGTTCGTCTTCGATGTCATCACCTCGCGCGGTGTCAACGCCTGCCCGCCACTGCTGGTGGGTGTAGGGGTATCGACCTCGGTAGAGACAGCGGCACGCCTGTCGAAGAAGGCCATCCTGCGCGACGTGGACTCCAGCCACCCCAACGAAAGCGCGGCGATGATGGAAAAGTTGCTGGAGGATGGCCTCAACGAAATCGGCATCGGCCCGCAAGGTCTGACCGGCAACAGCAGCGTGATGGGCGTGAACATCGAGTCTTCGGCCCGCCATCCATCCACCATCGGTGTAGCGGTATCCACCGGCTGCTGGGCGCACCGTCGCGGCAAGATCCGCATCAACGCCGACCTGTCCTACGACATCCTCTCGCACGAAGGGGTAGTACTGTGAAAAAGATCCTGAGCACACCCATCAGCGACGAAGACCTGGCCAACCTCAACGTGGGCGATGTGGTCTACCTCACCGGCCAGCTGGTGACCTGCCGTGACGTTGCCCACCGTCGCCTCATCGAACTGGGCCGCGAGCTGCCGGTCGACTTGCGTGGCGGCGCGATTTTCCACGCAGGCCCCATCGTCAGGAAGAAGGACGATGGCAGCTTCGAGATGGTCTCCATCGGCCCGACCACCAGCATGCGCATGGAAAAGTTCGAGAAGCAGTTCATCGAACAGACCGGCGTGAAGCTGATTGTCGGCAAGGGCGGCATGGGCCCGGAGACCACGACCGGTTGCCTGGAGAACAAGGCAGTGCATGCCGTGTTCCCGGGCGGTTGCGCGGTGCTGGCGGCGACCCAGGTGGAAGAGATCGAGCGTGCGGAATGGCAGGACCTGGGCATGCCGGAGACGCTGTGGGTGAACCGCGTGCGCGAGTTCGGCCCGTTGATTATCTCCATTGATACCAAGGGCAACAACCTGTTCGAGCAGAACAAGGCCCGGTTCAACGAGCGCAAGGGGGCGGTGATCGAGAAGATCAACAGCCAGGTGCGGTTCATCAAGTAACTGCTTGCGACATGGGGCCGCTTTGCGGCCCAATCGCCGGCAAGCCCGCTCCCACAGGGGTGTTACCAAGCCAGAGGCCAGTGATATTCCCGTGGGAGCGGGCTTGCCCGCGAATGGGCCGCAGAGCGGCCCTTGCCACATCCTCTAAGTCCCTCAACCTGCCAGGTTGAAGTCCGCTGCAGTCACCGTGGTTGCATCCGCCACTCCGACCAGGCGGATGGAGTCGGTAGCACCGATGCTGACCAGCGTATCCGCGCCGTCATCGACGATGGTTACGTTGGCGGCAAAGGTGGCCGCGGTGATGTTGAAGGCAGTGATATCCAGCAGGTCCTGCCCACCCGTCGCGTTGCTGTCGAAGTTGATGATCAGGTCATTGCCGAAGCCTGCGGCGAACTGGAACACATCATTGCCATCCGTAGCCATCATGGTGTCATTGCCGGCACCGCCGTTGACCGTATCATCGCCTGCTGCGCCATTGAGGAAGTCACTGCCGCTGCCACCCGACAGGATGTCGTTGCCGGCATCGCCAAACAGCGTGTCGTTGCCTGCCCCACCGTTCAGGATATCGACGCCGAGACCACCATCCAGGCTGTCGTTGCCGTCGCCACCGTCCAAGGTATCGTTGCCAATGCCACCCAGCAGTTGGTCGTTACCTGCCCCACCGTTGAGCAGGTCATTGCCCGCACCACCGTTAAGCAGGTCGTTACCCACACCGCCATTGAGCACGTCGTTGCCAGCACCTCCGCTGATTATGTTGTCCTGCGTATTACCGCCACCGAAGAAGTTGCCCACCCCGGTATAAATCAGGTTCTCGATGTTGTCGGCCATGCCGTAGCTGGCTAGCGTGGTACGCACTGTATCCGTACCGCCCCCCGCAGCCTCGATCAGCACATCCCCGGCGTTATCCACCATATAGGTGTCGTTGCCGAGACCACCCACCAGACGGTCGGCACCTATACCGCCATTGAGCAAGTCGTCGCCTGCGCCTCCGCTGATGATGTTGTCCAGCGTGTTACCACCACCGAAGAAATTGCCCACCCCGGTATAGATCAGGTTCTCGATGTTGTTGGCCATACCGTAGCTGGCTAGCGTCGTACGCACGGTATCAGTACCGGCCCCCGTGGTCTCGATCACCACATCAGCGGCGTTATCCACTACATAGATGTCGTTCCCCAGACCACCCACCAGACGGTCGGCACCCGCACCGCCATTGAGCAGATCGTTGCCAGCGCCACCGGTGATGACGTTGTCCAGCGTGTTACCACCACCGAAGAAATTGCCCACCCCGGTATAGATCAGATTCTCGATGTTGTTGGCCATACCGTAGCTAGCGAGCGAGGTACGCACGGTATCAGTACCGGCCCCCGCAGCCTCGATCACCACATCCCCGGCGTTATCCACCATATAGGTGTCGTTACCGAGACCACCCACCAGACGGTCGGCACCTATACCGCCATTGAGCAAGTCGTTGCCTGCGCCTCCGCTGATGATGTTATCCAGCGTGTTACCACCACCGAAGAAATTGCCCACCCCGGTATAGATCAGGTTTTCGATGTTGTTGGCCATACCGTAGCTGGCGAGCGAGGTACGCACGGTATCAGTACCGGCCCCCATGGCCTCGATCACCACATCCGCGACGTTATCCACCACATAGATGTCGTTCCCCAGACCGCCCACCAGACGGTCGGCACCCGCACCGCCATTGAGCAGGTCATTGCCAGCGCCACCGGTGATGATGTTATCCAGTGCGTTACCTCCACCGATGAAGTTGCCCACCCCGGTATAGGTCAGGTTTTCGACATTGGCACCCAGTGTGTAGCTGGCCAGGCTGGTCTGCACCAGATCGACACCGCCGTTAAGCGCCTCGATCACCGTATCGCCGACGTTGTCGACCACGAAGGTGTCGTTGCCACCACCACCGTTCATGGCATCCGCGCCAAGCCCACCGTTGAGAATGTCGTTGCCAAGCCCGCCAAACAGCTGATCGGCACCGTCCAGGCCAGAGATCACGTCATTGCCCGCACTACCGATCAGGATATCGGCGCCATTGGTGCCGACCAGTGTCAACGCAGGCACTGCAGCAGTCGCAGCCGAGGTGAGTGACTCCTGCGCGCCGAAGGCGTCGGTATAGCGCACGATCACCTGCAGTTGCTGGCCTCCCTGGTCGAGCCCCGGGGTAAAGGTGGCCGCAGTGGCACCAATGATGTTGGTGAAGATGCCACCAGTACCTTGCTGCCACTGGAAGCTGAACGCACCCAGCCCGTCCAGGTCGGCAATAGTGCCGGTAAGCGCCGTCAACGTCTGCCCCAAGGCTGGCGTGGTGTCGCTGATCAGCACGGCACCGGTAGGCGCATCGTTGACGTTGGCCACCGGGTCGAGGATGTCGGAAGCGATGCTTTCATGCACGCCGATGTCATCCACGTAGCTGACCACCACCCGCATGTTCTGCCCCACCTGGTCCTGGGTAAGGACAAAGGTGCTGCTGATGGCGCCGGCAATATTGACCCAGCCGAGCCCCCGGTTGGACTGCCACTGGAAGGTGAACTGCGGGTTGCTCAGGCCGTCGGCATCGACGATGGTCGCCGTGTTGGCGGTGAGGGTCTGGTTCTGCACCAGCAGCCCGGTCACGGTCGGCCCGGCAGTCGGTGCGCTGTTCGGCGACGAATCGACAATTTCCAGCGTGCCCTTGGTGTCCTGATACACCGCCCGTACACGGATGTTCAGCCCCGCCACATCGTCCGTGACCCGGTAGGTGGCGCCGGTGGCCCGGGAAACTTCGCCAGCAGCGACGAAGGTAATGTCTTCATAGACCCCCGAACCTGGCAGGGTCTCGACTTGCCAGTAGTACGCTACAGGGCCGTTGATGGCGCCGCTCGCGTTGGTGGCGCTGACGTTGTCGGCATCGTGCACCGCCACGTTGCTGACCCGCAGCAACTGGCCGCTGACCGATGCGTCGTTACGCAGGCCGGTGACAGCGTCGAGGATCGCCAGGTGGCCCGTCGGGCCGGCGTTGACGGCAGTGCCCACACCGGAAGCCTGAGCGCTGTCGGAGAACTGCAGGCGCTCGATACCGGTCAGGCGGTCGACACCATCACGCCCGTCCACCAGGTCGGTGACAATCACCGAATTGCCATCGACCACCACGCTATAGTCGGTGGCCACCCCCGAGAACACCGCCGTGTCGTAGCTGTCGGTGCCGTTGAGGATTTCACGGACGATCACCAGCTGGCCCGGGTTGTAGGTGCCATTGAGCATCAGCGGCACCATCGGCTCCATGCTGTCGTAGCTGGCGATTTCCGGGCCGGTGCCGTCGCTGTTGGCGCGCACGCTGATGCGCACGTTCAGCCACTTGTCACCATCGAGGATATCGTCGCCGCCACGGCCTTCGATCAGGTCACTGCCGCTGCCACCGAGGATGATGTTGCCACCGTCGTAGAACGTCGCACCGGCGGCCAGCAGGCTGGACAGGCCATTGATCAG